>CAZDUX010000005.1:0-191689 GCA_964508715.1 uncultured Anaerolineaceae bacterium
GCCCCGTCTCTGCCGTCCTGGGCGTCTATGAACGCCAATGATCAGCGAATCCCTAACCCATGACAGACCGTGCCCTCGAGGGTCTCCGTGTCATTGAGTTTACCGATGAAATCGGCCCCTACGCCGGCCGTCTCCTCGCCGACCTCGGCGCCGAGGTGATCAAGGTCGAACCGCCCGGTGGCGGCCGCCTTCGCCACCTTCCGCCTCATTACCACGGCAAAGAAACACCCGATACCAGCATCGCCTTCTGGGTGCTCAACACCTCGAAGAAGTCCGTCGTTCTCGATCTCGACACCCCCGAAGGCCAGGCCCGGGCGAAGCGCCTCATCCTCAGCGCTGACGCCGTCATCGAGGACAACCCGGTGGGCTGGATGGCTGCTCGCGGCCTTGGTTACAGCCAGCTCAGCACCGAAAAGCCTTCACTGGTGTACACGTCTGTCACTGGCTTCGGCCAGACCGGCCCCCACTCCGGCTACGCCTACGACGATATCGTTGGCCAGGCGATGGGCGCGATCATGACCCTCGCCGGTGAGCCCACCGATCCGCCCTTCCAGATCTACGGCAACCAGGCCAACGCCTCGGCCAGTATCGAGGCCGCGCAGGGAACCCTCCTCGCCCTCCTCAGCGCCAGCCAGACCGGCGAAGGCCAGTACGTCGACGTTTCCGCCCAGGAAGCGCTCTCCATCTCCCAGGAAACCGCAATGCAGACCTGGGACCTCCAGAAGAGGAACCGCACCCGGACCGGCGAGCGCGGCATGATTCCCATCGCTCTTCCTGCCACCGGGGTCTACGAGACGACGGACGGCCACATCCTCTCGTTCGTCCTGGCTCCCGCCGGTGAAGAATTCCCGGCACTTGTCGACTGGATGCGTGATCGTGGCATGGCCGGCGACATGGATGACGAACCGTACCGGTCAATCGCCAGCGAACTCAACATGTCCTACATCACCCGCGTCATGAGCGATCCCGGCCAGGCCGCGCAGGTCGGTAACGTCGTGGCTGCCATGGCCCACATGAACGATCTCGTCAAGGCCTTCTTCGCGACGTTGAGCTCTGTGGAAGCCTACGAAGAGGGCCAGCGCCGCCGCCTCCTGATCGGCATCGTCTCCACCCCGAAGACGCTTGCCGAAAACACCCAGCTCCGCGCCCGCGACTGGTTCCAGAAGCTCGATTTCCCCGATCTCGGTGTGACCCTCGAATTCCCCGGCGCTCCCTATCGCCTCTCGGAGACGCCAGTGCAGATCGGCCGCCCGCCGCGCCTCGGCGAACATACCGATGCCATCCTCGGCGCGCTCACAGCGTAGGAGAACGACATGACAAAGCTCCCCCTCGACGGTATCCGCGTCGCCGACTTCTCCTGGTTCGGCGCTGGCCCCATCGCCGCTCAGACCCTCGCCTCCTACGGTGCCGAGGTCATCCGGATCGAGTCCGAAACGCACATCGACTCCCTCCGCGTCGTCCATCCGTTCGCAATGAACGAAGACGGCACCTTCAAGACCGGCTACAACGTCTCCGGTTACTTCAACAACTACAACGCGGGCAAGCTCTCCATGACCCTGAACGTCAACACCGCCAAGGGTCAGGAACTCGCTCATCAGATCATCGCCAGGTCCGACGTTTTCATCACCAACTTCACCCCGCGTGTCATCGACAAGTGGCACCTGACCTACCCGGAACTCGCCGCCATCAATCCGCGGATCATCGCAGCCTACGCACCGATGCAGGGCATGGCCGGGCCCCATCGCGATTTCCTTGGTTTCGGCGCCGTCCTCACCCCCGTCACCGGCATCAGCTATATGTCGGGTTACCCGAGCCGGCCCCCGTTTGGCGTGGGCACGAACTATCCCGACTACGTTATCAATCCCGGCCATACGATTACGGCTGTGCTCTCCGCACTCCGCTACCGCGAGCGGACCGGGAAAGGCCAGTGTGTCGAACTCCCCCAGCTCGAATCTGTCGTCAACTGCCTCGGTACCGCCGTCGCCAGCTACCTTGCGAACGGCGAAGGCGAAACCCGCACCGGCAACAAGCACCCTGTCTACGCACCGCACGATGTCTATCGCTGCGCCGACGACCCGGAGTCCGTCAACTCACCCGACCGCTGGGTCGCCATCGCCTGTCACGATGATGCCGACTGGCAGAACGCCTGCCAGGCCCTTGGCCATCCCGAGGCAGCCAGCGACCCCCGCTTTGCAACGGCCGCAGCGCGGAAGGCAAACGAAGCCGCTCTCGATGAGCTCATCTCGGGCTGGACAACCGGCCGGCGCGCCGAAGAGGTGATGGAGACCCTCCAGGCTGCCCACGTCCCTGCTGGCGTCGTCCAGAACGCCCAGGACATGCTCGACCGCGACCCGCACATGAAGGCCCGGGAGTACTACGTCTATCTCGACCATCCCGAGACCGGCCGGGCCGCCTACGACGGCTTCCCCATGCGCTTGAGCAAGACCCCCGGCCACCACCGGTCGCCAGCTCCCCTCCTCGGCGAGCACACCATGGATGTCTGCGAACGCATTCTCGGTCTCTCGATGGATGAGATCGCCGATCTCCTGGCCGAGGGCATTCTCTCGTAGGTACTGCCCGGCCCCGGCAGGATGGGCGATGGCGACCTATGTCCGGCCGCCGGGGCCTTGCCCGGCCTTTACCTCCAGCGGCCGGGGCTGTGGCGGTTCGCACGTATTCGAGTAATCCCTGACGAGGCGTAACCCGCCCGTGTGCTAGGATTGCCGCGATTTCGAGTCGGAGTATGCACGCATGGGTGCTGGCCTGATCGCTGTAATCGTCATCGCCGTCGTTGTCCTCATCATCGTCCTCTTCCTCTGGTCCACGTATAACGGCCTTGTCCGCGCCCGCATCCGCGTGAAGGAAGCCTGGTCGGGTATCGATGTCCAGCTCAAGCGGCGCTCGAGCCTCATCCCCAACCTCGTCGAGACCGTGAAGGGCTACGCGGCACACGAGAAGGAAGTCTTCGAGAACGTTGCTGCCGCTCGTGCGGGCCTCATGGCCGCACAGGGGCCCGCTGCCGCCGCTCAAGCCGATAACGTCCTGACCCAGGCCCTCGGCCGCCTCTTTGCGGTCGCCGAAGCCTATCCCGAACTCAAGGCGAACCAGAACTTCCTCGAACTCCAGCGCGAGCTCACCGACACCGAGGACAAGATCGCCTATTCCCGCCAGTTCTATAACACCAACGTCAGCAGCTACAACCAGCGCATCCAGGTCTTCCCCAACGTGCTCATTGCCGGCATGTTCGGATTCCAGGCCTCCGAATTCTACGAGGCCGAAGAAGCCGCTCGCGAGGACGTCAAAGTCAACTTCAACTAGCTTGGATTGCCGATTGTCAATTGGCGATTGCCGATTGAACTGGAGCAGGTGTGGATCAGGTTGAGTTCAAACGACGGACAAGAGCATTTGCTGTTGGTGTAATTGGCATTACCGAAAGGCTCCCCCGGTCTCGTAGCGGCGATGTCATTGGCCGCCAATTGCTCCGCTCCGCGACATCAGTCGGCGCGAATTACCGGGCTGCGTGCCGGGCTCGGTCGCCGCAGGAGATGTACTCAAAGCTTTGTATCGTCGAGGAGGAAGCCGACGAATGCCTCTACTGGTTCGAGCTTCTCGACGAGACTGGACTTGTTCCCCGGGATGCAGTTGTCGGACTGAGCCACGAAGCCGGGGAGATCCTCTCGATGATCGTCGCCTCAAAGAAGACGCTGAGTCTTCGCTTGAGTGGTTCCGGCAAATCGTCAATCAGCAATCGTCAATCGGCAATCGGTGAGCGCCGTGAATCGTAAGCCGATCCTCGTCTACGACCGCATCGGCGCCAATAAGCGGGCTACCGTTTTCATGATGCTCGGCTTTGTCGCCATTATCACGGCGCTCGTGGCTCTCGCGAGCGTCGCCTTCCGCCTCCCCATCGGATTCATCGGCGTCGCCGGCATCGTCCTCATCATCTACGCCCTCTTCAGCTACTACGCCTCGACCTCCATCGTCCTCTCCATCTCGGGAGCCCATGAAGTCACCAAGGAAGAGGAGTGGGAGTTCGTCCGCCGTCTCGAGAACCTCTGTATCGGCGCCGGCCTCCCCATGCCGCGCACGTGGGTACTCGAGGATTCCGCGCCAAACGCCTTCGCCACGGGCCCCGATCCCAGTCATTCCCACGTTGTTGTCACACGCGGACTTCTCGACAAGCTGGAACCGATCGAACTCGAAGGTGTCATCGCCCACGAGCTTTCTCATATCGGGAATTACGACATCCGCACCATGACCGTCGCCACGGTTCTCCTTGGCGTCGTTGCGCTTCTCGCCGATATCTTCCTTCGCGCCACCTTCTTCGGTGCTGGAAACAGGCGCAGCCGCAACGACAGGGACGGGGGTGGACAGCTCCAGCTCATCGCGCTCGCGCTCGGCATCCTCTTTGCCATCCTTGCACCCATCGCGGCGACCGCCCTCCAGTTCGCAATCAGCCGCCGCCGCGAGTTCCTTGCTGATGCCTCAGGCGCTCTCCTCTGCCGAAACCCCGAGGCGCTCGCCCGCGCCCTGGAAAAGATCCGCGATGACACCGAGCCACTGGAAGCCGCCAACAAGGCCACCGCGTCGCTCTACATTGCCAATCCCCTCAAGGAACACGCGAGCTTCCTCAATAATCTCTTCGATACCCACCCCGATATCGACGAGCGTATCCGCCTCCTTCGCAGTATGTAATCCCGCACCCACCCATCTGCCCGGGCCCTTGTGTTTGTAGTCACAATCCCCCTTTGCTAGACTCCTAGGGCGTGGGCGAGGGCCTCCAACGGCGCCACGCGCGGGGGGATGGCATGGCCTACGGTTCGGGCATCGCAAAGGGTATGGGCCTCACGTTGCGGAGCATGTTCCGCCCGCCCGCCACGGTTCAATACCCGGAAGAAGTCCGCCCCATTCCCGTCTACGCTCGCACCAACCTTCTCTGGTTCGAAGAGCGCTGTACCGGATGCAGCACCTGTGCTCAGGCCTGCCCCGACGGCTGCATCCTCGTGGCCACCAGCCAGGACGCCGAAGGCCGCCGCAACGTCGACCGCTACGAGATCGACTTCCGCATCTGCATGTACTGCGGCCTTTGCACCGAAGCTTGCCCCTACGAGGCAATCCAACCCGGTGGCCCGATGGACGACGCGGTCTATCGTTTCGACGAGATGTACCGCGATAAGCATGCCCTCACCCGCATCGCCCAGGGCTTCCTCGCAACTCACGAAAATACGTATCCGAACGGGATGAAGGCGCCGTCTCCCGACGCCGACTTCCATCGGCTGTAGGCAGAACGCATGGTTTCTCTCACGGTTGACGGCAAGGTTATCGACGCGCCTGCCGGCGCACCCCTCGTTGAAGTCCTCAAGAATAATGGCTTCTACGTCCCCAGCCTCTGTTACATCGATGGGCTGAAACCGTACGCCGGCTGCCGCACCTGTCTCGTCGATATCGAGGGTCCTCCCGGCCTCCAGCTCTCCTGCACCTCCGTTGTGCAGGAGAACATGGTTGTCCGCACCGACACCGATGAGGTGCTCGAGGCGCGCAAGTCCATCGTCTCACTCATCAATGCGAACCACTCCGACCGGTGCCTCAGCTGCCACCGCCGTGAGCACTGCCACCCCGGCGACGTATGCCTTCGTGACGATGTCGTCACCCATCGCTGCCTCACCTGCTCGAAGAATTATCGCTGCGAACTCCAGGCCACCTGCGAGATGGTCGGCATGTCCGGCTACGAACCGTGGGTCGGCGAAGAACGCTCCTGGTACCAGGTTCCGCACCCGCCTGCTGACCGCGCCAACCCGTTTCTCGAGTTCGACCCCCAGATGTGCATCCTCTGCACCCGCTGTGTGCGCGCCTGCGACGAGAAGCGCCATACCGGCGCCATCACCCTCGCCGGCAAGGGCTGGGACTCCGTCATCTCCTTCGGGGCCGGTGGCGCCGTCCACGAATCGAACTGCGACTTCTGTGGTGCCTGCATCGATGTGTGCCCCACCGCGACCCTCATGGAGCACCCCAACAAGTGGGTTGCCAAGCCCGAGACCTGGACCTCCACCACCTGCGACTCCTGTGCTATCGGCTGCAGCATCCGCCTCGGCTCCGTGGATGGGCGCGGCGTTATTGTCCGGCCCGGCCAGGGGAACCCCGTTTCCGGCGACCAGATCTGCGTCCGCGGCCGCTACCACTACGATTCGCTGAAGCCCCGTGAACGTCTCGGCAAGCATCTCATTCGCCGCGGAGCCATCCAGGCCCCTGCATCGCTCGAAGATGCCATCTCTCATGCCGCCAGCGCGCTCAAAGCGGCCGCCGCCAGGGGCAAGATCGGTGTCCTCGTTGGTGGGAACGCGACGAACGAAGAAGCGTTCGCAGCGCAGCAGATCGCCCGGGCCCTGAACGGCGCCATCGATACCCCCCTCGGGCCGGTGGTTCGCGCCTCGAAGGAAGCCCTCGAGGCGCGCCTCGGCACCTGGCGCATGGCCACCGATATGACTCGCATCGCGAAGTCGAAGACGATCGTCCTCATCCACGATGACCTCGAGGAGAGCCATAACGTCGCCAGCGTCCGCATCAAGGATGCCGTCATCCGCGATGGCGCCCGGCTTGTCGTTATTGGCGCACTTCGTAGCGAACTCGTCGAGTTCGCTGCCCTCTGGCTTCGTCCCGATGGGGGCAATGAAGGCGCTACTGCCTCGCAGCTCGCTGACGCCCTCGCCGGCGCCCAGCCTGCAACGGACGATATCGCGAGTGCCGCCGGGCTCCTCGAGCACGCCGCCCGCGAAGACATGCTCGTGATTTGCGCCCCGAACCCGGTCAGCCCGGCAATGGCCGGAGCCATGGCGGGTGGCGCCGCGAACCTCGCCGTCGCCCTCTTTGGCGCAGATGCATCGAACAATCTCGTGGTGCTCCCGCCCGAGGTCAACATCCACGGTCTCCTCGACCTCGGTATCGGCGCCACCGGCACGGCCAGCCCCCTCGATGGGCTCAGCGGCCTCCTCGTCGTCCGCGACGACCCCACCGTTCGCCTTCCCGGCGCGGCCAACGCCCTCGCGAGTATCGAGACGGTCGTCGTGCTCGATGATGTCCTCCACGAGACTGCTGTGCGTGCGAACGTCGTTGTTGCGGCTGCACGCGCGTACGCTTCCGATGGCACGTTTACGCAAGGGGACTTCCGCGTTCAGAAGCTCACCGCGTCGGTCCTCCCCGAGGGCGATGGCGTGAAAATGTACACCGCCCTCCATGCCCTCGGCTCCGCCCTTGGTGCCGAGCTGCCGGCCACTGAGAACGCCGCTCTCGGTGAGATCGCACGGGCCAATCCCGCCTATGCGCCCGCCTGGGATCTACTCGTTGGTGATGGCATCCGCTTGCAGGTTGCACCGAGCAACAAGGGCGCCAGGATTCCCGTACAGCCGCTGGCAGCTGCCGATGGTGTTCGCGTGATCACCAGCCGCGACCTCTACACTGCCCTCGACGCAGCCGAGCTTCGCCATCCCGAGGCCGACAAGCTCCATCGCTACTACGACCGCATCCAGGTCAGCGAGCAGGATGCTCAGCGCCTCAACATCGTCACTGGCGACGACGTGGAGGTCATGGGCAACAACGGTGTCACCCTGCGTGCGCCAGCTACGGTAACCGACCGTGTTCCGGAAGGGCACGTCTACATCTCGAGCCTCTTCCAGGGAGGGGCGGTAGTTAACCTGTTCACCGGTGCCGCGCTCCCGACTGCCCGGCTCGGAGTCCCGGTTACGGCCTGACCATGCGCCGCCTTCTTCTCGCACCGCGCGAATGCGTCCCGGATGGCGGTGCGATGCCCGTTGTCACCCACGGTGGTGTCATCCACGCCATCGAGGTGCATCTTGGCCTTGCTGCGAGGCGCGTGGATAACCTCGGCGGCCGCTGGTTCCACTTCGACGGCGACGACCTCGCACCAGGCGAGCCTGCCGGCCTGTGACCCTGGAACCTGCCGACGAGCAACTGCTCGAGTTCACCCGCGAACTCGCGAAAAACCGCTTTCGTCAGGGTGCCCACCACGTCTTCGCCGCTATCCGCACGCGGTCGGGGGCGGTTTTCCCCGGTGTCCACCTCGAAGCGACCGTCGGTCGTATCGCCGTCTGTGCCGAAGCTATCGCCCTCGGCAATGCCGCAATCGCGGGCGATACGGCCGTCGAAACCGTGGTTGCCGTTAATCGAAATGGTGACGTCGTTTCGCCATGCGGTATGTGCCGCGAGCTCATCCTCGATTACGCTCCCGCTGCCGAGGTCATCATCCTCGATCCCGCCGGCCTCGAACGCGTCCCGCTCGCCTCGCTCCTGCCCAATAAGTACCACCGCCTCCACGATTGAGAATCGCTGAGGACGTGGAAAAGCCCGCTGGCCAGAGCGGGCTTTCCGTTTCCGAGGACTGGAGAGGTAGGACTCGTTCGCTAGTAAGCGTGGCGGGCCAGGATGGCCCATGGGCGATGCGGCGCCAGAACGGTGCCAGGCCGCGGGATGAAGGGATGAACGGCGCCTGCGCCGCCCACCCCCACGCGAGCCGAAAACGCTGCAGCGGTGCGCTCCGCCGGCGTGAACCGGTGAGCGGTGGTTGCGGGGGTGAACGTCTGCAGCACTCTCAACTCCTTCCACAACTACCGTAATCGTCGCCTGTCAAAGGCGTTCGCGGCCTGCGTAAACCCCCTGCAAAATCCCGTGGCCCCGGGTGACAGCTGCGTGGACGACGCGTGAACGAGCCGTATGCCTTCCCAAAGAGCTGGCGGTTTCGCAGGCCTGGAGCCGGCCACGAGATATGAATTAGCTCGCCCGCTTCGCCCGTGCGTTCTCCTGGCGCTTTGCGAAGGCGGCCTTCCCGCGGG
This sequence comes from uncultured Anaerolineaceae bacterium, assembly GCA_964508715.1. Classification (GTDB taxonomy): domain Bacteria; phylum Chloroflexota; class Dehalococcoidia; order Tepidiformales; family Tepidiformaceae; genus JAKALX01. Next base: position 8,844 of record CAZDUX010000005.1, read on the forward strand.
CACTCCGCTCCAGGAGCTTTGCGTTTGCCTTCGCCCGCTCCGCCGGGTCGCGCGCCGGGCTCATCTTCCCCGGTTCCAGGGAATTCGTCGTGTAGCTGCAATTCGGGTAGTTCCAGCACCCGTAGAACGTCCCACGGCGGGTCGTCTTCTCCACGAGCTGGCCTGTCTCGGGCTCCTCCGGGCAGGCGACGCCCACCGGCACACCCGACCGAAAGTCGCACGTCTTCTTCTCGCGGTTCACGCAGTCCACGTAGTCGCCATACGGACCGTGCTTGAGCACGAGTGCCCCGCCATCTTTCGGGCAGCGGTACTCTGTCTCCTTTGGAGGCTCCACGAATACCGGCTTCCCATCGGCTCCCATCGGCAGCGAGTTCGTACACTCCGGGTATCGCGGGCAGGCAAAGAACTTCCCGTTCCGGCCCCACTTGATCACCATGTTCGCCTGGTGGCACACCGTGCACTCGATGTCCGTCGGGATATCCTGTTTTTCCGCGCTCCCTTTCGCTGCCTCCAGCTGTTCGTTGAACTTCGGCCAGAACTCGCGCAGTACGTCCGAGTAGCGCCGTTCGCCATCGGCTACCTCGTCGAGTTCTTCCTCCATCTTCCCGGTGAAGGGCACGTCGACGTACGCGTGCATGTGCTTGTCGAGCATGTCGTGCACCAGGAATCCGAGCTCTTGCGGAACGAGCTGCCGCCCTTGCTTCGCGACGTAATCGCGCTTCAGGACCGTCTGCACGATCGTCGCATAGGTGCTGGGCCGCCCGATGCCGTCTTCCTCCAGCGCCTTTACGAGCGAAGCCTCGGTGTAACGGGGGGGCGGCTCCGTCGCGTGCCGCCGCCCATCAACCTTCCGCCGTTCGAGCACGTCGCGCTCGCTGAGTTCCGGCAACGAGGCCTCGCTGTCGTCCTCATCGTCCGCGCTGCGGTCGTCCGCGTTGATGCCATAGACCTTCAGGTGGCCATCGAACACCAGGTGACGTGCGTTTGCCCGGAACTCGCCATGGGTGACCGCACCTTCCTTCGCATCGATCTCCACGGTTACCGTGTCGTATCGTGCGTCCGCCATCTGGCTGGCCATGAATCGCTGCCAGATGAGGCTGTACACCCGCATCTGGTCGGTGCTCAGCAGCCGCCTGAGGCTATCAGGTGTCCGCGCCGCACTCGTCGGACGAATCGCTTCGTGGGCCTCCTGGGCTCCCTTCGTGCGGGTTGCGTATACCTTCGGCTTCTCCGGTACGTAGTCGTTCCCGTACGCCTGGCCAATCCAGCGCCGCGCCTCACTCTGTGCTTCACCCGAGATATTCAGCGAGTCCGTTCGCATGTAGGTGATGAGCCCGACTCCCTGGATGCCTTCGTACAGCTCCTGGGCGATGCCCATCGCCCGTGAGGCACTCATTCCGAGCCGGTTCACCGCGGCCTGCTGGAATGTGCTCGTCGTGAATGGCGGGGCCGCCGCACGTGCTTTTCGTTCTTTCTTCACGCTCGTTACCGAGAACTCTGACCGGCGAAGTGCCGACAGGGTCTCGTTCGCCCGCGCCTCATTCGGGATCGCTGGCCCGTGCTGCCGGAATGGTGGCTTCAGCGACCCCCTGGCACCCGATGGCAGCCGGACGAGATCGGCTTCGAACTCCCGTCCCTGCTTCGCCAGCAGGGCGTGAATGCTCCAGTACTCCACCGGCACGAAGTTCTGGATCTCACGCTCCCGCTTCACGATGAGCCCCAGGGCCACGCTCTGCACCCGTCCCGCGCTTGCGCCACGGCTGACCTTGTTCTGGACGAACCAGGTCAGGGGGAAACCAATTAGCCGATCCAGCACACGCCGCGCCTGCTGTGCGTCTACCAGGTCCATGTCCAGCCGGCCCGGCGCCTTTCGAGACTCGGACAGCGTATCTCCCGGCGCCGTCGCCTCTTCGAAGGCACGTTCAATCGCAGGTTTGGTGATCTCGTGGAATACCACTCGCGTCGTCTTCTCTTCGGGAATCCCCGCCGCCTCGCGGATATGCCAGGCGATCGCCTCCCCCTCGCGGTCCGGGTCGGTACTCAGAAACACCCGCTCGGCGTTTTTCGCGGCGGCGGCGATGTCCTTGATGACGTCGCTCTTGTCCACCCCGCGGCGCTTGTCCTTCACCACCACGTATTTCGGTTTGAAGCTCTCGAAATCCTCCACGCCGTAGCCGTAGTTCGGCAGATCCCGGACGTGCCCCACCGAGGCAATGACCTGGTACTCGTCGCCGAGGATGTTGCCCACGGTTCGTGCCTTGGCCGGCGATTCCACGATGACCAGCTTCCGGCCCCGCTTCCCATGGTTCCCACCTGAAGGTGGCGCAGCCGCTGGCCGCCGTTCCCCCTGGCGGTGCGTCGCCGATTCCTTGCCCGGGGCGGCCGCACTCCCCGCTCGTCTCGACGTCTTGCTCGTTGATGTTGTCGCCAATGTCAGTACCCTTGCCGGTCAATTCAAGGCCCCGGCAGGCCCTTATCTGCCCAGTCTGCTTTCAAAGTAGAAAGGCGAAGCCGAATCTGTCTAGTGGGCGCCGCTCATCGAGCGGCCCGCGCACACGCGAAATGCCGCTATGCCCGCGAATACATCATCGGCCCGTGCTGGCGCACCGCACCGGTGAGTTCCATGATCTGTAGCGTGCTGCTCACCTCGGCGATGGGCAACCCGCTCGCACGTGCCAGCTCGTCGATATGCACCGGAGCTTCACCGAGCAGCCGGAGCAAGGGCTCCTCCTCAGCGCTCGCCTCCAGTGCCGTAGCCCCCTCGGAAACGACCGGTGCGGCTGCCTGCATGAGCTGTGGCTGCGCTCCAACGCTCACCAGGTTCAACTCCTCGAGCAACTGGTTTGGCGTTGCAACCAGCTTCGCCGTGTGCTCACGAATCAACTGGTTCGTCCCCCAGCTCTGGCGCGAAAACACGCTCCCCGGGATTGCGAACACATCACGCTGCTGCTCGAATGCCCAGTTCGCCGTGTGCAACGCTCCGCTCCCTTCTCCGGCCTCCACCACGAGCGTCGCCTTTGCCAGTCCCGCCAGGATTCGGTTGCGGCGCGGAAAATAATCCCGTCGCGCCGGGATCCCCACCGGGTACTCGCTCACGATGCACCCGTGTGCCGCGATCCGTTCCGCCAATCCAGCGTTCTCGCGCGGGTAGATCTTGTCTATCCCGCCCGCGACTACCGCCACTGTTGGCGCCCCGTGTTCGACGGCGACGCGGTGAGCGATTGCGTCGACCCCGCGCGCGAGCCCGCTGATGATAGCCACCCCGGCATCCGCCAGCGCCTCGCAAAAATGCTCACACGCCTGCCGCCCGTAGGGCGTTATATGCCGGGTACCCACCACTGCCACCGCCTGCTCGAACTGTGGCCCAAGCGTGCCCCGTACGAAGATCACCGGCGGGCTCTGTGTGATCTCCCGCAGGACCTCCGGGTACCCGTCACTCAGCCAGGTGAGCGCACGTGCACCCTCATGTTCGAGTAGTGCGAACTCCTCATCCGGATCGAATTTCACCCGGCCTGCCTCGATCGCACGCACGTATTGCCCATCGATCCCCGATCTCGCCAGTTCGGTGGCCGGTGCCCGCCACGCCTCCTCCATTGACGGGAAGTGCCGCAAGAGGAGCGCGAAGTTCGTCGTTCCCAGCCCTGCGCGGCGCAGCGTCAGCCAGTACGGAAGGTCCGCCCTATCGCCCATAACGCGTGCACTCTACAACTGCCGCCGCGGCTTCACCACTCCTAATGCACCGTTGCGCCCTCTGGCTCTTCCTGCCGCTGCCGCATGATCCGCAGGCGCCGAACCCTCCGCCCCGACATGCTCAATACGCGGATCGCGAGCCCATCCACGCGAACTTCATCGCCCACCGAAGGCAGCCGCCCAAGCTGATGGATCAAGAACCCGCCGACGGTGTCGAAATCATCCGAGTCCACCTCGTAGTTGAACAGGTCGTTTAGCACATCGGTCGGCATCCCGGCATCGAGCACCACCTCATCCTCCGAGATCACCTCCATCGACGGCTTGGCGACGTCGTATTCGTCCTCGATCTCCCCGACGATCTCCTCCAGCAGGTCTTCGATCGTCACCAGTCCGGCCGTTCCGCCATACTCGTCGACCACGATCGCCAGGTGCATCCGCATCGCCTGCATCTCGGTTAGCAACTCGTCCAGCTTCTTCGACTCCGGAATGAAGAATGGCTCACGTGAGAGGTCCTGGAGCCGCCGCTCCCTTCCACCACTCGTTATCGCCCGCAATACATCCTTCGCGTACACGATCCCCACGATGTCGTCGATGGTCTCGCGATAGATCGGAACCCGGCTGTATCCCCGCTCGTTCACGATTGCGGCAACATCCGCCATCGTCCCTTCGATGTCGACGGCGGCGATATCGATCCGCGGCACCATGATCTCGCGGGCTGTCTGGTCATCAAGCCCGATAATCCCGCGGATCATCCGCTGCTCCTGTTCCTCCACCCCGCCGGTCGCCTCTTCGTGTTCCACGAGTGAGAGGATGTCCGTGTCGATGTCGCGCGTCAGCGGGCGCAGCGAACGTGCCAGCATGCGCGATGGCAGCCCAAGCAGGAACGCCGGCACGGTGAAGATTAGCCCGACTGTTCGCGCAACCCGTGCGAGCTGGAGCGCCGCGTATTCCGGCCGGCGGGCCACTATCAGTCCCACGGTCATCTCCACGAGCGACGCCACGAACCCGCCAACGAGCGCGAATCCGAACACGCCCGGGAACGGCGAGTAGTCGAGGGCCCCCAGGTATCCGAATAGCCCGATGACGATCGTTTCCGACGCAATTCGTGCCGTCGTCAGCGGCCCCAGGAAGTGCCGTGGCTGTCCGACATTCCCCGCGATCATCCTCGCCCGGACATCGCCGCGCGTCGCAAGCGCCCGAATTCGCACATCGCTGGCCCGCTCCAGTGCAGTCTCCGTCGCGGCGCTCGCTGCCAGCGAAAGCGCCCCGGCGATGATGCCCGCTATGGCCAGCCAGTGGCTTGCGTCCATCGCCTATGCCTCGTCCCTGCGTTTGGGTGGCAACGGCTTTGCCGGTACCCCCGCCACGCGCCCGCCAGGTGGCACATCCTTCGTCACCACTGAGCCTGCGGCCGTCATCGCCCCGTCGCCAAGGGTGACTGGTGCGATGAGCATCGAGTCGCTCCCGACGAACACGTCCCGGCCGATCGTTGTCCGGTTCTTCTGTACCCCGTCGTAATTGCAGGTGATGGTTCCCGCGCCGATGTTCGTGTTCTCGCCCACATCGGCATCGCCCAGGTAGCTGAAGTGATGCATCTTCACATTCCGCCCCAACCGCGAGTTCTTGATCTCCGCGTAGTTGTGAATTTCGCACTCGTCGCCGACGTCCGCGCCGCCGCGGATATGCGAGAACGGTCCCACGCTCGTACGCTCCCCAATCCGCGAGTCCTCGACAACCGATGATTCCACCCGTGAATCCCGGCCAACCAGGCTGTTCCGCAGCGTCGTCCCCGGGCCGATTTCGCTGTTCTCCTCCACGCGCGTCCGGCCGTACAGGTAGCAATTCGGCTGGATCGTGCAATCCTGCTCGAGCACCACATCGGCATCGATGTACGTCGTGGCCGGGTCGATGATGGTCACCCCCGCCAGCATGTGTTGTTGCAGGATTCGCTGCCGCATCACACCCTCCGCGTAGGCCAGCTTCACCCGGTCGTCGACACCAAGCGCCTCTGCCGGGTCAGCGGCGACTGTCGCTGCTGGCTTCCCCTGCTCGTAGGCGAAGTCGGCGAGTTTCGTCAGGTAGTACTCCCCCTTCGCGCTCAGCGGCACTCGCGGTAACGCGTCCCAGAGCCATTCGGCATCGAAGAGATATTCACCCCAGTTGATCTCCGCCTCGCCAGCGGGGCCCTCGTAGTCGGCCGCCTGCACGATTGCGGTCACTGCACCATCCGGGTCGCGCACCACCCGGCCCAGGGCGCCGCCTTCCGGGATCACCTGCGTCACGAACCCCATCACCGCATCCCGGCTGGCCTCGGCAAGCCGCCGCAGCGTCGCACTGGTCACAAGCGGCTCGTCTCCGTTGAGCACCAGCACCCGTGAGCACCCTGCGAGCGCGCTTTCACAACGGCGCACGGCGTCGGCTGTCCCCAGGAGTTCTGCCTGCTCGACGAAAATCACGCCTTCGCCCGCGAGTGCTTCCCGCACGAGTTCGCCACGATGCCCAACGACCACGACGATCCGCTCCGGATCCAGTCCCCGTGCTGCCGCGATGACGTACCGGGCCATCGGCTTCCCGCACACCCGGTGGAGGACCTTCGGCAGATTCGAGCGCATCCGCGTACCCTGCCCCGCAGCGAGCACCACCACACCAAGCCCGCTCATGCGATCACCCCGCACGCGGCCCGCCATCGCATTGCTGCGTGGCGTCGTTGCCCGTCGTCACGTCTGGAAGGTTCGCGGTCAGTACGCATAAGGGACGCCCTCGGGGCGTCCACCCTCATGCTAGGGAGACTGAAAAATGCCTGTCAAGGCATGCCCGAATGGACACTCCTCCCTGCACGTTCGTAGCATCGTCTCCACCAGCGATGTCAACTCCCCCCCGAACCTCCGATGAAATCCGTGCCGCCTTCCTCACCTTCTTCCAGGAACGTGGCCATGTGCAGCTCCCGCCGTGGCCTCTCGTGCCCATTGGCGACCCTACATCGCTCTTCACGAGCGCCGGTATGCAGCAATTCAAACCCATCTTCATGGGCGAACAACCAACTCCCGGCCCCCGTGCGACCACGGTCCAGCGCTGCTTCCGTACCACCGATATCGAAGAGGTTGGCGACCTCAGCCACTGCACCTGCTTCGAGATGCTTGGCAACTTCAGTTTCGGCGACTATTTCAAGCGCGATGCCATCCGCTTCGCCTGGGAGCTTCTCACCGAGGTCTACCAGATTCCGCCCGATCGCCTCCACGCCACCATCTACCTCGACGATGATGATTCCTACGGCTTCTGGCGCGAAGCCGGCATGCCCCACGACCAGATCCACCGGCGCGGTGAGGACCTGAACTACTGGTTCAGCTTCCCCAACGGCACACCCGGCGCCAGCGGCCCCTGTGGGCCCGACAGCGAGATCTACTACGACTTCTACCCCGAGCGTGGCATCGAAGACGCCCAGCTCCAAACAGACGCCTCCGGCAAGCCTGTCAAGGGTGTCGGCTACGATGACGAGCGCTTCCTCGAGATCTGGAACCTCGTCTTCATGCAGCTCTATCAGCACCCCGATGGCCACCGCGAGAACCTGCCCGCCCAGAACATCGATACGGGCAGCGGCCTCGAACGCGTCGCGTGCGTCCTCCAGGGCGTTCGCTCCGTCTTCGAGACCGATATCTTCCTTCCGATCCTCGAAGCGGCAGCTGCCGCGATGGGCGTTGCGTACGATACCGCCTCGCCGCAGCAGCAATATGTCATCCGTGCCATGTCCGAACACTGCCGCGCCGCCACCCTCCTTGTCGGCGACGGTGTCGTCCCCAGCAACGAGGGCCGGGGCTACGTCCTTCGCCGCGTTCTTCGGCGCGCTATCTACCTCGCCCGCCGCGAGGGGGTGACAGAGCCATTCACCGCCCACCTTGCCGCCGCTGCCATCGACAAGCTCAGGGTGGGCTATCCGCATCTCGAGGAGAACCGGGCGTTCATAAGACGCGCCCTGGCTGCCGAGGAGGAGCGTTTCACCCGTACGCTCACCGCCGGCTCCTCCCGGCTCGAAGCACTCCTCGACCGCCTGCGCGAGGCTGGTTCCTCCATCCTCCCCGGCGACGAGGCGTTCCTCCTCTACGACACCTTTGGCTTGCCCCGCGAACTTACCCGCGAAATCGCCGAGGCGGCCGGCTTCACCGTTGACGACGCCGGTTTCGAGGCCGCGATGGAAGCCCAGCGTGCCCGCGCCCGGGAGCAGGGCAAGTTCCTGAAAGGCGAAGCTTCGCCCGTCATCCAGGCCCTGGGCGAGGAGCACTCCGCGTTTGTCGGCTATACGCACACCGAGGCCGATGCTCACATCGTTGCCATCCTCGCCGGCGGGCAGCTTCGGCAGACTGCCAGCGAAGGACAGGAGTGCGAGGTCATCCTCTCGACGACGCCCTTCTACCCCGAAGGTGGCGGCCAGATGGGCGACCGGGGGAACATCCGCACCCCTTCCGGCGTCTTTCTTGTCGAAGACACCCAGGCAAGCGGTGGCGCCATTGTCCATCGCGGCCGGGTTGTGGAGGGTGCAATTCGTGCGATCGAATGGGTTCAGGCCAGCGTCGATCTCGCCTGGCGCTCAGGAGCGGCCAGGAACCATACCGGGACCCACATCCTTCATGCAGCCCTCCGCACCATCCTCGGCACCCATGTGCGGCAGCAGGGCTCGCTCGTTACGCCCGAACGCCTCCGCTTCGATTTCACCCACCTCGAGCAGACACCACGGCCTGCCCTGGTCGAAGTCCAGCAACTCGCCAACGAGAAGATCCGCCACGACCTCGAGGTTCACTGGAGGACCACCGGCTACCGCCAGGCCGTCGAAGGTGGTGCCCTCGCTTTCTTCGGTGACAAGTACGGCGCTGAGGTTCGGGTCGTCGAAATCCGCGACAACCACGAGCTCTTCAGTGCCGAACTCTGTGGCGGGACCCACGTCCACCACACCGGCGAGATCGGCTTCGTCCACATCCTTCGCGAGTCGGCAGTGGCCGCGGGAACGCGCCGCATTGAAGCCCTCACCGGCCGTGCCGCAGAAGCCCACCTCCTCGAGCAGCAAGAACGTATCGTCCGCATCGCCGACCGTCTCAATACCGCCCCCGCCGAAATCGAGGACCGTCTTGATGCGCTCCAGGCGGAACTCGACCGCCTCCGCAAACAGAACGAACAGCTTCAGCGCGTCCAGGGAGCTGCCCTCTCCGATGGTCTCGTCGATGGTGCCCTGCACGTTGCCGACAGCAACCTCGTCATCGCCCGGGTCGATGCTGGCTCCAACGATGCCCTCAAGGAGATCGCCGACCGTGTCCGCCAGGCGCTCGGCTCTGCCCTCGTCATCCTTGCCGCGAACATCGACGGCCGCCCGGCCTTCATCATCGCCGCCACTCCCGACCTCATTGCTCGCGGCGTTCACGCCGGAAACCTCATCCGCGATGTCGCGAGAATCGCGGGTGGCGGAGGTGGTGGCCGCCCCGACATGGCCCAGGCGGGTGCCAAAGACGCCTCGAAACTCGACGAAGCCCTCGCCGAAGCGCGTAAGCTTGCGCTGGCGGCCCTCAACGCCGGATAGCACCCCCTTCACACATCGCCCGGATGGCGTGAAGAGGTGACCAGCCCGCCGCCACATATCACGACGAACGGCAACGGCCACGTGGACCAACGCGACGACGATACCTCCAGCCTCGCCAGCGTCATCCTCATCGACCGTCGAGAGGACATCGCCGGTGTTTGTGGCCGGGTTGATACAGCCCCCACGTTCGCCGTCGTTATTCATGCCCCCGAAGGCAACCGGCAGCTCGCCACCGAGCTCGGTATTCGCCGCCTCCAGCGGCACGTGGAAGAGAGCGGCAAGGTCATCGCCATCGCTACACCCAACGTCGCCCTCGCTGGCCGTGCCCGCCAGGCGGGGATCCCCGTGGCTCGGCGGCCCGAGCATGTCCGCTGGGACTCTGGCGGCCGCCGCGTTATCCGTATCGCTGGTCGCAGCTTCGCCACGCCCCGTGTTGGCCGCTACATCCAGGCTGCTGTCATCCTCGCTATCGCCCTCATCTTCGTTATCCTCACCGTCACCATGGCGCCGTCAGCTACGGTTGTCGCCTACCCACCCACCGAGACGCTCTCGAAGACGGTCACCATCACCGCGAGTGCCGAAAAGAACGATATCGATCTCGACAACCTCGTGGTTCCCGCCCGCAACGTTACGTCGAAGGAACGCGTAACCCTCGCCATCAGGACCACCGGTGCCGTCTCCGTTGGCACTCAGCCGGCCAAAGTGGGCGTTGCGATCACGAATCCCACCACCAGGGACATAAATCTCAAGGAAGGTGCTGTCCTCCTCGCCGGGCCGGCGTTCATCCCCTTCCTGCTCGATCGTGACACGGTCGTCCCCGCAGGGAAGACCGTCACCCAGTCGGCCACGGCGCAGGATATGGGCGTGAAGGGCAACGTCGCCGCCAACACCGTCACTGGCTGGCTCGATGAGACACTCCGCGTCCTCGAGCTCACGAATCCCGAACCTGCCAGCGGGGGTGCCAACGAAGACCGGCCCGCCGTGGACGCCCAGGATATCCTCGACATCAAGCAGCTCGCCCAGGGCCTTCAGAGCTCCGACTCCGTCAAGCGCACCCTCCTTACCGCCCGCCCCCACGATGCTGTCTTCCTCCGCACCGCCGAGACCAGCATCGAATTCGCGGATCCGCTTACACCCGCCGGCAGCCCGGCCGACCTCCTGCTCCTCGATGTCGATGTCACCGTCAAGGCCCTCGCGGTTCTCGAAGGCACCCTCGATGAGCTTGCCCGGAGAGTCCTTCGTGTCGATCAGGGTATCGGCGAATTCGTACCCGGCACCGTGAGTGCCGTTGAAACGGGCGCTCGCCAGGTTGATACGACAACCGGCACCATCAAGACCGAGCTCGTCCTCCAGGGTGAATTCGCCCGGAATGTCACCCGCGATGACCTTCGCGACAGCGTTCTTGGTAAGAGCGAGGATTCCGCAAGATCGACCCTCGCCGAGAGGTATGGTATTCAGGATGCGGACGTCAGCGTCTCGCCCGGCTGGATGCCGTGGCTCCCGCGCTTCGGCTTCCGAGTGAGCGTAGAACTCCGTAGCCGGTCCGCCGAGGACGCGAATGCCAGCAAGGGCACGCCGAAGAATGCCGCCACCGCCACCCCGGCCAGTTCAGCAACATCGCCGGCTCCTCGCCCTTGACCCTGGCGAGCGGCGTATTGGTGTGGCCGTGAGCGACGAACTCGGGCTCTATGCCCATCCGCGGCCCGCCATCCTCGTCACTGCGCGTGTGAATGTGGTCGAGGTAATCGCCCGCCTCGTTGCAGACGAGCAGGCCGCCGAGGTCGTTGTCGGCCTCCCGCTCTCGATGTCTGGCCTCGAATCCGCCCAGACCGCGACCGCGCACGCCTTCGCCAACCGCCTCCGCGAGCACCTCGATGTCCCCGTCACCGAGTGGGATGAGCGCCTGAGCTCTGTCGAGGCTGAGCGTCAGCTCAAGGGCCCCCGGCGCCGATCGGGTGAACTCGATTCTGCCGCCGCCAGCCTGGTCCTCCAGGCCGTTCTCGATAGCCGCCGTCGTGGGGTGCACTCCGGATGATCATCTCGAAGCTCGGGATCGCTGCTGCAGCTATCGTCATCGCGGTCGTCCTTGGTGCCGCCTATGGCATTGCCCGGACCCCCGGCGATGTCCTGGGTGGCGATATCATCGCCCCCCATGGTGCGGGCACTCCCGGCCCCGAGGTGAGCTATTCGTTGCCGAAGGGGCGCTCGGCCGCCGAAGTCGGCTCCGACCTCGAGAAACTCGGCATCATCCGGTCCGGCCGCCAGTTCGAGCTCCTCGTCAGCCTCATGGGCGTCCAGGACAAGCTCAGCGCCGGCGACTACACCCTCCAGAAGGACTCCTCCGCCGCCAGTGTCGTCAATCAGCTCACCGTCAAGGAATCGGTCCCCGTTCTCAAGGTCACCTTCCCCGAAGGGATTCGCGTCGAGGAGATGGCCGTCCTCGCCGAGAAGGCCGGGTTCGGGAGCCAGCAGCAGTTCCTCGACGCGCTCGAGGCCGCGGTCCCACCCGCCGAAATTGCCGCCGATGCCCCCGCCGAGGGTGCAAATCCCGGCTATCGGCTGCAGGGCTTTCTCTTCCCGGATACCTATATCCTGCCCGCCGGCTCCACTCCCGGGCAGCTCATCGACCTGATGCTCAGGACCTTCGTCAAGCGCTTCACACCCGAGCTTCGAGCCGCCGCAAAGGCGCATGGCCTCTCCGTCCTCCAGGCGGTTACCCTCGCCTCCATCGTCGAGCGCGAAGCTGTCCTCGCAGAGGAGCGGCCGATCATCGCGAGCGTCTTCTACAACCGCCTCGCAAACAACGACCTGCTCGGGGCCGACCCGACGGTTCAATTTGCCGTCGCCCTGAAGCCCGAGAATGTCGCGAAGTTCGGCTACTGGAAGAAGGAACTCACCATCGACGACCTGGCGATCAACTCGCCCTACAACACGCGCCTCCTTCCCGGCCTCCCGCCGGGGCCCATCACCAACCCCGGCCTTGCCTCGCTCGAGGCAGTCGCCAACCCGGCCACCACCAGGTACTACTACTTCGTCGCCGACTCGAAGAAGAACGATGGCTCCCATGTCTTCGCCGAAACCTTCGAGCAGCACCAGCAGAACATCCGGCAGTACGGCGCACCATGACGCGCCTGGCGGGTATCATCGGCCACCCTGTCGCGCATTCCCTTTCGCCTGTCTTCCAGGGAGCGGCCTTTCGCGCCTCTGGCCTCGATGTTGCCTACGAGTACTGGGACACTCCACCTGACGCGCTCGCGGGCCGGCTCGTCAGCCTCCGCGCCCCGGGCTATCTCGGGGCGAACGTCACTATCCCCCACAAGGAAGCTGTCATTCCGCTTCTCGATGAACTCGGCGACCAGAGCGCTCGCGTCGGTGCCGTCAACACCATCGTCAACCGCTCGGGCCGCCTCTTCGGTTTCAATACCGATGGTGGGGGCTTCGTTGCGGCTCTGCGCACAGAAGCCAGCTTCGAACCATCCGGGCGCGCATTCCTCCTCATTGGCGCCGGTGGAGCTGCCCGGGGCATCGCCTTCGCCCTTGCGGAGGCCAGGGCGGCCCGCATCGATATCTGGAACCGCAGCCCCGAGCGCGCGGCCCGTCTCGCCGAGGCCGTTAGCGCGGCAGGAGCTCACGCCGCCGCGGTCCCCTCACTCGACGTACGGGGGTACGATTGCATCGTGAACTGTACCTCCGTGGGCATGCATGGTGGCGGCGCCGAGGCCGCATCTCCCTGCGACTTTGAAGGTGCGCGCCCTGCCACGCTCGCCGTCGACATCGTGTACGTTCCCGAGCGCACCCCGTTCCTCATCGAGGCTGAACGGTACGGTCTCAGGACCCTGGGCGGTCTCCCAATGCTCATCTACCAGGGCGCCCTTGCCTTCGAACTCTGGACAGGCGCCCGCGCGCCGATAGAAATCATGTTCGAAGCCGCCCGCAGCGAACTCCATCGAAGACAGGCCGGAGGCCGGCAATGACACCGGCACTTCGCACCCGGCACTCAGCACGCACATGATCGTCGTCGGCTCCATCCTCACACTCGCGCTTTTCGTCTTTGTCGGCTGGGCAGTCTCGGCCGAGATGTTCCAGCATCGTGCATGGCGCCGCCGTGTCGAATCCGGCGATATCGACATTGTCGGCGCCCTCATCGAAGAGGCACTTGCAAGCTGGCGGCGCGCACGCCCACCGAAGGGCACGGGTGCCTCCCTCTGGTCCGCCATCCAGGGCGCGCAGCTCATCGCAGTTGCCCAGGACTCCGCGACGCTCTCTACCTCTGCGGACCCCGAGTTCCGCAGCGAAGGCGGGCAGCGCGTCCAGGTTGCCACCGCGCTGGACTCCGCGGTTGCCGCTGCCGCAAAGCTCACCGACATGATCATGTACGATGTTCCCAACCTTCGCCTCGGACACGTCCGTGTCGATGTCTACTCCACCTTCACTTCTTCCGATGGCGCACCCGTGCAACAACCGATCCTGACGACGACCGCCGACCGCCACGTTGCCGACGAGCTGACGTGGGAAGCGCTCACCCCCGCTGAGATCCTCGGGCGTTTCGAAACAATCTTCGAGCGCAGCGCTTCCGGCCAGCCCGTTGCTATCACCCTGCCCCCAATCGAAGGGACGCCGCCAAAACCAACCGAGCAGGCCGCCGCGGAGTTTGCCGCTGAACAGGAGGGGCACTGATGGGTCAGTTCCGCTGGCTCACTGCTGGCGAAAGCCACGGCAAAGGCCTCACCATGGTCATCGAGGGCCTTCCCTCTGGAGTGCCTCTCTCTGAGGCGGACATCGCGCCTCACCTCGCCCGGCGCCAGGGCGGCTACGGCCGCGGCGGCCGCATGAAAATCGAAAAAGACCACGCCGAGATCACTGCTGGCGTCCGCCACGGTCTCACCCTCGGCTCCCCGGTCGCCCTCTGGATCCAGAACCGTGATTGGGTGAACTGGACTGAGAAGATGGCTATCGAGCCCGTCGAAACCGAAATCGAACGGGTCACCCGCCTCCGTCCCGGCCACGCCGACCTTCCCGGTGCCATCAAGTACGACTTCGACGATGTCCGGAACGTCCTCGAACGCGCCAGTGCCCGCGAAACGGCCGCCCGTGTTGCCGTGGGCGCCGTCGCCCGCCGCTTCCTCGCCGAGTTTGGTGTCGCTTTCTACAGCCACACCCTTTCGATCGCTGATGTCTATGCTGATGTTCCCGCACAGGTTGACTGGGAGGCCGTCGAGGAAAGCCCGGTCCGGTGCGCCGACCCGGCCGCCGCAGAGCGCATGGTCAAAGCCATCAACGCGGCAAAGCCCCAAGGCGACACTGTTGGCGGCGAAGTCGAAGTCCGTGTAGCCGGTATCCCTCTTGGCCTCGGCAGCCACGTTCACTGGGACCGGAAGCTCGACGGCCGCATTGCCCAGGCCATCTGCAGCATCAACGCATTCAAGGCGGTCGGCTTCGGCGCGGGCTTCGAAGGCGCCCATCTCCGCGGCTCCCAGGTACACGATGTCATCCTCCCCGTGGGGCAATGGCGTGGCCTCCCGTGGCGGCATGCCACCAACAACCATGGTGGCATCGAGGGCGGCATGAGCACTGGTGAGGAGATCATCGTCCGTGCCGCTGTCAAGCCGATTCCCACCCTCGCCCATCCCCTCCCCTCTGTCGACCTCGAAACGGGCGAGGAGGTGTTGGCGCATTACGAGCGCAGCGACGTCTGTGTCGTCCCGGCCGCGGGCGTTGTCGCCGAGGCCATGGTTGCCACCGTCCTTGCCGACGCCTGGCTCGAGAAATTTGGCGGCGATTCCCTTGCCGAGACGCGCTCCAACTACGAGCACTACATGGCCGAAATGATGCCCCCGCGCGCTCGCCGCGAGTAGGAAGGCGACACCAACGTGACTCCGCGGCGCATCTTCCTCATTGGCCTCTCCGGCTCCGGCAAGTCAACTGTCGGGCGCCTCCTTGCCGAACGCCTCCACTGGGAGTTCGCCGATAGCGACGCCGAAGTCGAGCGTCGTGCCGGCCGGCCAATCCCCGAACTCTTCCGTGACGAAGGTGAAGCCCGGTTCCGTGAGCGTGAGGCTGAAGCCCTGGAAGACCTTGGCACCCGCGAGCCGATTGTTGTCTCCACCGGTGGTGGTGCTCCCACGAATGAAACCAGCCGCCGGGCCATGAGTTCCGGCTTCGTCGTCTGGCTCGTTATCTCTCCAGAAGGCGCGGCCAGACGCCTCGCAGAGAACCCGGAAACCGAAAACCGCCCCCTCCTCGAAGGCGACCCGGTTGGCAAACTCGCCGCAATGCTCGCCGCCCGCACCGAGTACTACCAGCGCGCCAGTGCTTCCATCGATGTGGACTACCTCTCGCCCGAACAGGCCGCCGCCGAGATCGAACAGCTCTGGGTCGAGTGGCGCAATCATCCCCAACAGGCCGCCGAGCACTTCATCCAGCCCGAAGTGCAACCTGCTCTCGATGTCCCGCGCATTGAAATCGCTGCGACGGTCCGGACGCCGATGACCTCCTATCCGGTCATCGTCCAGGACGGTGCACTCCCGCTCCTCGGGATGATCTGCCGTGATGCCGGGCTGGCTGGCCGCGCTTTCATCGTCTCCGATACCAGTGTCGGACCGGTCTTCACGAACTCCGCACGTATCTCACTCGAATCCGCCGATTATCGTGTTCGGACGTTTGCCATTCCTGCCGGCGAGGAGCACAAAACCCTCGATACGGTCGCCTCCGTCTATGACTGGCTCCTCGAAGAGCGTGTCGAACGCTCCGATTTCCTCGTGGCTGTTGGTGGTGGTGTCGTCACCGACCTTGCGGGTTTCGCTGCTGCCACCATCCTCCGCGGAATCGACTTCATCCACGTCCCGACCTCACTCCTCGCGATGGTTGACGCCTCGATCGGCGGCAAGACCGGTGTTGACCATGCGCGCGGGAAGAACCTGATCGGCGCATTTGCCCAGCCTCGAGCCGTCGTCATCGATCCCCAACTCCTCAAGACACTCCCCGCGCGCCACCTGCGTAACGGTTGGGCCGAGGTCATCAAGCATGGGTTCATCCTCGATGAGGCGCTCTGCCGCGAGCTCGAAGCCGTCGCTGGCGAACCGGATGCGATGCGCTCGGCTCGCCTCATTGGCTGGAGTGCCGCGATAAAGGCTGCCATCGTCTCCGAGGACGAGCGCGAGGCTGGCCGGCGCACCCTCCTCAACTACGGCCATACGATAGGCCACGCGATCGAGGTCGTGAGTGGGTTCAGCGCCATCCTCCACGGCGAGGCGGTCGCCGTCGGTATGCGTGCGGCGGGGCTGATCGCCCAGGAGCTCGGCATCCTCTCCACCGACGACTTCCGCCGCCAGCAGAACCTCATCCGGGCCGCTGGCCTCCCGGAGTCTGCCGCCGGACTGTCAGCCGATGCCGTCCTCGATGCCACGCTCTCCGACAAGAAAGTCCGGCACGGTGAATTGAGCTGGGTCCTGCTCGAGGGCATCGGCCACGCGGTCGTTCGCCGTGGCGTGCCCCACGAGATTGTCCGCCGCGCCATCGAGGCCGTCGTCGCCTGATGTTCTCATTCCAGCTCACGTCATCTGACCTGGCGCCTACGGCCGCTCGCACCGGTGTGATCACCACCGCCCGGGGCGAGATCCGTACCCCTGCCTTCATGCCCGTCGGTACCCTCGCCACCGTCAAATCGATGTTGCCGGAGGAAGTGGCTGCGACCGGTGCGCACATCCTCCTCGTCAACGCCTATCACCTCTACCTTCGCCCCGGCCATCAGCTCATCGAGCGCCTCGGCGGGGTCCACCGCTTCATGGACTGGCACGGCCCGATTCTCTCCGATAGCGGCGGATTCCAGGTCTTTTCGCTGGCCCGCCTTGGCCGGGTCGATGACCACGGCGTCCGCTTTCGCTCCCACATCGATGGCTCCGAACACACCTACACCCCGGAGCTCGCCATGGCCGTGCAGCGGGCGCTCGGCGTGGATATTGCCATGCCCCTCGACCACGTCCTCCCGGGCGATGCCCCGCTCGAACCCGCCCGGCAGGCCGCCGAACGTACCATCCGCTGGTATGAGCGCTCCCGCGAGGCGGCCGGTGAGCTCACGACCTTCGCCATCGTCCAGGGAGGTATCCATCCTGGCCTTCGCCAGTGGCATGCCCGCGAACTTGCCGCCCTCGATGCCCCCGGCTACAGCATTGGGGGGCTCTCTGTCGGCGAATCGAAAGAGGAGATGTGGGCGATGACCCCGCTCGTTACTGCCGAACTCCCGGTCGGGCGGCCACGCTACCTCATGGGAGTCGGTAGCCCCGAAGACCTCGTCAACGGCGTCGCCCGTGGCGTCGATATGTTCGATTGCGTTCTTCCCACCCGCCTCGGCCGTAACGGCTCGCTCTTCACGGACGATGGCCGCGCCACCATCCGCAACGCCCGTTTTCGCGAGGACCCCAACCCTATCGACCCGGACTGTGACTGCGAGACCTGCCGCCGCTTCTCGATGGCTTACCTTCACCACCTCTTCCGTAACGACGAACTCCTCGGCTATCGCCTGGCGAGCATCCACAATATCCGCTACCTCGTCCGCCTCACCGAACGCATGCACGCAGCCATCCAGGCAGGCCGCTTTTCCGACTTTGCCGCCGAGTTCCTCTCTCGTTACCGCGCGAGCGATGAGACAGTTCGCCACGATCAGAAAGAGAAGTGGCGCCGCCGCGCCTTCGAAACCCAGGGCTAGGCTCCGGAAATCACGAGAAAGCGCCGAACTCCTGGGAGTTCGGCGCTTTCGCTGTGTCGCCGGTGCCGGCTGGGATTAGATCGTTGCTTCGGCCTCCCGCTGCGCAGGCCGCCCGGTGATCTTCCGGAAGAACCGCCCGATGTCGTTGTTCTCCCATGCCACCAGGAGCTGTGCTGCGATGCCGATGCTCGAGTACGTCCCCGAGACGACGCCCACCAGCAGGACGAGCAGGAAGTTCCGGATCGTCACACCGCCGATGAGAAGCATCGCCAGCACCGTCAGTACCACCACAAACGACGTGTTGATAGACCTGGCCAGTGTCTCTGTCAGGCTGGCGTTCACCGCCTCTTCGAACGGGATGAATGGGTCATGGGTTACCGTCTCCCGGATCCGGTCGAACACCACGATCGTGTCATGTACCGAGAAGCCGATAACCGTCAGGATGGCGGTCACGAACGCCGTATCCACCTCTGTGTCGAATAACTTCCCGAGAATCGAAAAGAGCCCGAGGATGACGAAGGCGTCGTGCATCAGGGCGATGACCGCGCACGTTCCATATCGGTATGGCTTTGGCATCTGCCGGAACGCGAACCAGAGATAGAGCACAATAGCCAGTGATGCTGCGGCGACGGCAATCGTCGCGTTTCGCGCAATCTCGCTCGAAACCGTGCTCGACACCGTCGAGTAGTCCGTCCGTGTCCGCGGGCCGAACTTCTCCGCCAGGGCCGACTCGATATTCTCTAGTTCACCCGGCTCGCTGGGCCCGGTCGCATCGGTAGTTGGTGCACCCTCGAGCTCGCGCGTGCGGATGAGGTACGTGTTCGTACCGGCGCCCTGGATGCGTACTTCTTCGTACCCCAGCGATTTCATGAAGCTCCGCAAGTCACCCTGCGAAACGGGGTTCTCGAACTGCTCCGTGAACGATGACCCGGCCGTGAACTCGATCCCTGCCTTGAGCCGCGGCGGAATCGCCAGCGCGACTGCCGCGATCACGACGAAGATGAGCGAGAAGCCCATGTACCACCAGCGCTTGCCCGCGAAGTCCAGCATCCCTATTCCCCCTGCGTCTCGAGCGCGGCCGCCCCGCGGCGGGGCTTCGCTTTCTGTTCTTCGGCGTTGAACAGCCAGTGGATCCTTGCCACGCGCGTCCCCTGCACCATGTGCAGGAACGTTCGCGTGACGGTGATGGCCGAGAACATCGACACACCGACACCAATCGCCAGCGTCAGCGCGAAGCCTTTCACAACGGTCTGCCCGAACTGGTTACCGAACCAGTAGAGGATCAGGCAGGTGATGAGTGTCGACACATTGGAGTCGCGGATCGATGGCCATGCCCGCCGGAACCCAATATCGATCGCGGCGTGGAGTGTTCGACCGCGTCTCAATTCTTCTTTCATGCGCTCGAAGATGAGGATGTTCGCATCCACGGCGATGCCGATCGACAGCACGAACGCCGCAATACCCGAGAGTGTCAGTGTCACCGGCCAGAGCTTGAACACCATCAACGTCAGCGCCGTGTAAACCACCAGCGCCGCCGATGCCAGCACTCCCGGCAGCCGGTAGTAGAGGATCATGAACAACATGACGGCAAGCAGGCCAACTTCGCCTGCATGTACCGACTCGACCACCGAATCCTGCCCGAGTGTGGCGCTCACCTCGCTGATCTGGATCGGGGTGAGCGGCACCGGCAGCGCGCCGCTATTCAACAGATTCGAGAACTTCTTTGCCTCTGTGAAGGAACTCTGTCCGGTGATAACGCCCTGGTCCGAAATAACCCCGTTCACCCCCGGCGCCGAGATGAGCTGATCGTCCAGGTACACCAGGAGCAGGTTCCGCTGGTCACCTGAAGGGTACTGGAGCGCCTTCGTCGTGATCTGCTTCATCAGCTCCGACCCGATGCCTGTTGTCTCGAACGCCACCTGGTACTGCGCCCCAACGGTCACTGGCCGCGTATTGTTCTTCAGGTAGCGGCCCGTCATCGCGATCGTTTCCAGTTCGCCCTTGTCGTTCTTCACAACGCCCGTGGCATCAACCAGGTTCCCCTGGTCGTCATAAACCTTGAACTTCAGTTCGGCCGTTTTGCCGATCTGGGTCCGTGCCTCCTCCTCGCTCACGCCAGGAAGCGCAACGACGAGCCGGTTTCCGCTCGCCGTCGCGATCTCCGCCTCACTCACGCCAAGGCCGTTCACGCGGTTCTCAATCACCCGCTTGGCCCCGTTGAGCGCCTCCTTGAGGTCCCCCGTGTAGTTCGGCGGTGGATCCGCCTGGAACACCACCCTCGTCCCGCCACTCAGGTCGAGCCCAAGGCGCATGTGATCACGGTCCGCTCCAAAGAGCGTGAAGCCGCGGCCCTTTGGCCAGAAACCCCCGGGCAGGTACTCCCCGGGCGCCTGCGGCCAGACCACGATGATGGCGAACGCACTGAGCACCAGCACGCCGATGAACGAGAGGACGTTGGATGTACTACGCACGAGTGTGGGAAACCTCGGTGGGGTTCGATTCGCTTGTGTTGTTACTTGCCGCGGCCGGCTCGAGCGTGGTCAGCCGCTTCTGGATAGCATCCGTCACGGCCCGGATCCGGACACCCGGCGCAATCTGGAGAATGATCTCCGTCGGCCCATCCGGAGGGGTCACCACATCTATCACCTCGGCGATGATGCCGCCCGTCGTCACCACTTCATCGCCGATCTGGAGCGATTGGACCGCCTTCCGCTGCTGCTTCTGATTCTTCAGAACCGGTTGAAGCAGGATGAAATAGAACGCCGCCACCGCGAGGACGGTGTAGAAGATGACACTCCACATGACAGCCATAGGGGAAACTCCTGCTCGCCTGGCGGGGTTCAGCTCTGTTCTGCCCTCAGGGTCGCCAGGACGTTGCGTGCCAGGGCGATCGCCGCATCTCGGTTTGAGATGGCCCCTTCTTGTTGGGCGTGGCGAACCGATGTTAGGACAGCACCTAGCAATCGTCCACTTTCCACGTCAAGCTCCGCGATGAGGTCATCGCCTGTTACCAGTGGCCGCCTTTCCTCCTCCTCGGCCTCGAAAACCGCCCAGCTTCGTGCCAGCACGTAGTTCACGAACGTGAGGTGCCGGCGGTAGTGCTCGCGTGTATACCGTGGCCCCTGCGTCGCCCAGCCATCTCCGAGGTTGACCAGCAAGAGCGGCAGGACATGCCCCTCAACATCGTGCACGAATTTCCGCACTGCGCGGTCGGTTACCGGCCATGACTTGATGAGCTCCGCCGGCCGAAGATGATACCGGATGAGCTTTGCGACAAATCTCGTCGCGTCCTCCTCGAAACCCAGGGCCGGCAACCGCTCCATCATCATCTCCGCCCCGCGCGGGCCATGCCGCGGAAACCGTAGCCGCCCGTCCGCGAGTGTTGCCGTTTCAGGCTTCGCCACGTCGTGCAGGAGAGTGCCGAGCCGCACGAGCGCCGCGAGCGGGATCCCATCGATCTCCATGGTGAGGGAAGCGTCCAGGTCCACCCATCCCATCGCCTCGCGAAGTTCATCATTGGCGTGGCCCGGCTCGAGGGCTGTATCCACCGCTGCAACCGCGGCCAGGTTGTGATTGAGCACGTCGTAGTAGTGCAACTCCGGCTGCACGAACCCCCGCCCTGCCTCGAGCTCCGGCAGGAACTCCGTGAGTACCCCTGTCTCATCCATCGCCCGCAGCGCTTCGGCCGGCTGCTCGGCCGTCAACGCATCCAGTAGTTCCCGAGGCACACGCACCATCCGAGTCTACGGGATTGCTCCGCCCAACCGCTCGCCTGGACGAAACGAGCGAGACTCGTCATGGCCGCGACCAAAAAAGAAGGGGTGCCGGAGCACCCCTTGCGCAACTCGCAACTCCCAATTACGCCCGCGGATGTGCCTTGTCGTACTCCTTGCGCTTCTGGTCGTCCGTCAGGTGCGTGTAGATCTGGGTCGTCGAGATGCTGGCGTGGCCCAGGGCGTCCTGCACGTGCCGCAGCGACATCCCACCCGAGAGCATGTGTGTCGCGTAGGTGTGGCGCAGCGTGTGCGGTGTAATCGCCTTGTCCAGGTGCGCATCCTTGGCATAGTTCTTCAGGATGAGCCAGAACCCCTGCCTCGTGAGCCGCTCACCCCGCCGGTTCACAAACAGGGCCGTCTCCCGCCGGTTCCGCACCAACCGCGGCCGAACATGAAAGATATACTGCCGTAACTCCTCAACCGGCCGATGGTGCAGCGGCAATACTCGCTCGCGCTCTCCCTTCCCCATGCACCGAACCGTCACCGGGTCGCTCTCGAGCGCAATGTCACCCAGGTCGAGCGAGACCAACTCCGTGACTCGCAGCCCAGTCGCATACAGCAGCTCCAACATCGCCTTGTCGCGCCGTGCTTCCGGTGTGTTTCGCCGCGCCGGCTGCTCCAGCAACTCGTCAACCTCGCGCACGGTCAGCGCGCGCGGCAGCGACTTGCCAACCTGTGGAGACTTCAATTGCTCGGTGGGGTCGCCATCAACCTGTCCCTCGGCTGTCAGAAAGCCAAAGAACGACTTCACGGCGGCCACCTTCCGGGCTACCGTTGCATCTTTGTATTGCTTTCCCCGCAATGCCTCAACGTATTCGACAACGCTATCGCCGCGAATCACTGTCCAATTCGTAATCCCTTTGCCAGACACGAATTGTTGAAACTGGGCGAGATCATTTCGGTAGGCCGCTATCGTGTTATTGGATGCGTTCTTCTCCACTGCGAGGAAATTCAAGAATTGGGCGACTGAATCGTCCATTGATTGCCTACCTCGACGTAACAACAGTTCTGCACTCCCGGAGCCGGGCCATAATAGGCGCGGCCTTCCGGGCCTGTCCACAGCATTCGCGCCGATCTTCTGTGAAGATCCCGCACGTGAGTCAATACGATAATGTTATGCTGCGAGATGGCTACCGCCACCCGGCCGCTGCCCACGTTCGTTGCATAAGCCTGCCCCACCACTTCGCTTCGATCTAGTCTGCCATCAGGAATTGAGATGCAGGGAAGACGCGAGTCGTATTCATTGTGTGCCTTTCAAAGCCACGGCGTCATATACCACCCACGTTGGCGGACCTCCATGTCGAGCGGCGCAACGGGCTCGTTGGCTCCCGCTGCTGGATCTTCAGTGGCCGGAGTACTCGGTCCAGGCGAGGTTGCAGCCGAGACGCCATGAGGCGCCCGTGATGCTCTCCTGGCGCCTACCCGCAATCTCGTGGATGCGGTGCCCCATCGTGCTCCATAGACCTCATCCCTGTCTCCCCTGAGTGCGTTCGCACCAGTCGCAGGCCAGGCCTGGCGATGGAGGTGGGGTGAAACTCCCCCTGGCAATAACATAATGAAATCCTTGAAGAGAAGGAGACTCCGGGCTGGCCGCGGGTGCATCCCTTGCACGGAGTCCATGCGCCGCGTAGCGACACCCTCCCGAGGCATCGACTGGAAGCAGTCGCTGGCCGGTGTCAGCGTTGCGCACCAGGGACCGTGGGAACTCCGGGCAGAGATGCGGTTCCGCTGCTTCACGGGTGGCTGCCGTTCGAACGTCCGCCTGGCCTCCGATAGCGAGGCCCATTGCCTTTGCCACCCATTCGGCGCCTGCCTACCATGCGGTAATGCGGGCCACTGCCCGAGGAGCGTCCCCCGATGGTTTCGTTCGAACTGAACGACGAAGAGCGCATGGTCCAGCAGGTCGCTCATGACTTCGCAAAGAAAGAGATCCGCCCTGTTGCCGCCTACTACGACGAGCATGAGGAAGTGCCCTACGACCTCATCAAGAAGGCGGCTGCCATCGGTTTCGGCATCTCACGTGAAGGCTCTCTTCTTGACAGCGGCGGCTCCTCCCTCATCCCGAGCATCCTCGCTGAGGAACTCTCGTGGGGGTGTGCTGGTATCGCGCTCGCCATCAACTCCTCTGGCCTCGCCGCTGCCGCCATCAGCGCCACGGGCTCCCCGGAACAGCGGGAACAGTGGCTCGCTGCCATCGCTTCCGACGCGAACGAAGTGCATCTCGGCGCCATGTGCCTTACCGAACCCGATGCCGGCTCTGACGTTGCCAATATCCAGACGACCGCAACGCGCGATGGCGACGAATACATCCTCAACGGCGAAAAGCAGTTCATCACCAACGGCAATATCGCCGATGTCCATGTCGTCTTCGCGACCGAGGACCGCTCCAAGGGTTGGGCCGGCCTCGGAGCCTACATCGTTCCACGGGGCACCCCTGGCCTCGAGGAAGGCACCACCTGGAAGAAGATGGGCATCCGCGCCAGTCACACTGCCAATGTCGTTCTCAACGAATGCCGTATCCCCGCCGAGTATAAGCTCGGCGCCGCCTCCAGGCCTGGCGGAAGCGGTGGTCCCGGCGCACTTGGAGCACTCATGACCCTCGAACGTACCCGGCCAGTCGTTGGCGCCTACGCGCTCGGCATTGGCCGTGCTGCGTACGAATATGCGCTCGATTATGCGAAGGGCCGCGTCCAGTTTGGCAAGTCCATCATCAAGAACCAGGGCGTCGGTTTCATGCTCGCGGATATGGCGATGGCCGTTGATTCCGCCCGCCTCATGGTCTGGCGTGCTGCCTGGATGGCCGGCGCCAACACCCCGTACCTGCAGGCCGAAGGCTCGATGGCCAAGTGCTTCGCCAGTGACATGGCCATGAAAGTCACCGTCGATGCTGTCCAGGTCCTCGGTGGCCAGGGCTACATGCGCGAACACCCGGTCGAGAAATGGGTGCGTGATGCCAAGATCTTCCAGATCTTCGAAGGCACCAACCAGATTCAGCGCCTCGTGATCAGCCGCGCCCTCGAAGCCCTGCCACCACGAGGCTGAATCACCGCACTGCACCGCCGGGGGCGTTGGCCCCCTCACGCCTGTATGCCACCTCGCCGCGGCAGACCGTCGCCATTACCCGCAACTCGCCGTCGAGTACGACGAGGTCCGCCTCCATCCCGGGCACGATCGACCCTTTCCTGCTGGCGGCTCCTGCAACGCCCGCTGGATTTGCCGCACACAGGCGGAATGCGGTCCCCACGTCAACACCCAGGTAAGCAACCACGTTCCGGAAGTGTTCGTCCATGGTCGCCACGCTCCCAACGATGGTCCCATCCGCTCGTACCGCTGCGTTCCCCTCGACGGAGACCGGGCGTCCTCCGAATGCTCCGGTCCCAACATTGGTCCCGGCGATCTGCAGGTTGTCTGTCACGACCACCATGCGCTCCGGTCCCAGCGCTGAATATGCGAGCCGCAGCACCTCCGGAGCCACATGTGTGCCATCGCTGATCAACTCGCACGTGGCCCTGCCTTCGAGCAGTGCCGCGGCAATTGGCCCACCCTCACGCTGATGCAAGGGCCGCATGGCGTTGAACAGGTGTGTCACATGCCGGGCGCCTGCCTCGAATCCGCCTCGAACGTCATCGAACGTCCCGTCTGTATGCCCCAGTGCGGCCACGGCCCCGCTCGCCTCGATCGCATGAATCATCTCCAGCGCTCCCTCCCGCTCCGGAGCGAGCGTCACCTGCCGGATTCGACCTTCGGCGGCCGCCTGGTAGCGCGCGAACTCCTCCACAACAGGCTCGCGCAGATACCCTGAAGGGAACGCCCCCTTGCGCTGCGGGCTGATAAACGGCCCCTCGAGGTGGAACCCGAGTGCTTCCGCACCCTGGCCGGCCCCGATCGCCGGCGCCAGCCCTTTGAGGATCGCCTCCGTCTCCGTATCGTCACGCCCGACCGTACTCACCAGGAACGACGTGACGCCATTGCGCGGGGCCCACCGTGCATACGCTCGTACCGCGTCCGGGCTGCTCCCGAAGAATGAATGCCCGCCCCCACCGTGGACGTGAATGTCGATGAATCCTGGTCCGACCGTCATCCCCGCTGCTTCGATCACTTCGGCATCCCCGGCATCGATGTCTGGTGCGACCGCGACAATTCGCCCGCCCTCGCACAACACGTCCATGCGTTCGCCACCGCCTGGCCGTGCAATCACGCCCCCGCGAACCAGTAGCCGGCGAATCCCCACCCTTTACCCCTTCCTTGACGCCTGCCGCTGCCCAATCCTACCGTTGCCCGAGGTTCTCCCTGGGGGTTTCGTGGCTCGGCTTCGCTTCAACCGGCGGACCGGCCTTGCGGCGGCCATTATTGGCAGCGCGGCCATCGCCGTCTATCTCTCCCTGTTCACCTATACCCGTGTCGACGGCTATATCCTGCCCGGCAACGAGGTTCGCGTGCCCGTGGTCCCCGTCGTTGTTCCTGGCACGAATATTGGCGTCAACGTCTCCCTGCCGGGTGTCTCCTCTGCCGCTGATACACCCTGGACGCCTGCCTCGCGCATGAACATCCTCGTCCTGGGCCTCGATAAGCGGCCCGAAGATCGCGAGGACCAGCCCTCGCGCAGCGACACCATGTTCGTCGCCTCCATCGACAAGACAGCCGGCCGTGTCCAGATGCTTGCCATCCCTCGTGACCTCTGGGTCGATGTGCCCTACGGCAACGTCCCCGGTGATTGGGCCAAGGCCAAGGTCAACGCCGCCTATTCCTACGGTGTCTTCTACAAGTACCCCGGCGGCGGACCCGCTGCGGCCGTCGCGGCCGTCCAACACGACTTCAATGTCCGCATCGACCACTACGTCGTCATCGAATGGGGCGGCTTTGTCCAGCTCATCGATGCTCTTGGTGGCATCGATGTCGACGTCCCTGTCGATATCTCCGACTACGGCACCGACGTCCTCGAGGTCTTCCCGAACCAAACCGTCAAAAAGGGCGTTCAGCACATGGATGGCAAGCAGGCCCTCGGGTACTCGCGCGTCCGCGTCGACGGCGACCTCAAGCGAATCGAACGCCAGCAACTCGTCATCAAGGCCGCCATCAACAAGACCGTTAGCCTTGGCCTCATCGCCCGCCTCCCCGAACTCTGGGATTCCTACCATGCCGCCATCAAGACCGATATCGATACCGGGCTGATCCCGGGCCTTGCGCTCCTTGCCCGCGGCCTCAACCTCGACAATATCGAGACCTTCTCTCTCGGCTCCGCCACCTACTCCGGTGTCGCCGAAGACGGTGAACTCATCCTTCTTGGCAACAAGGACCAGGAATACGACATCCTCGACCGCTTCATGGCTGACCCCAGGCTGCGCGACGAGCAACCCCACATCGGCATCCAGTACCCGCCCGGCGCCGAAGCGAGTGCCCGGCAGGCCCGTCGACACCTCATCGACTACGGTGTCCCGGAAGCATGGATCCAGGTCATCAAGACCCCGTACGAAGGTGAGCCCGGCATCTACCAGGTCACCGACCGTCCGTACACTGCGGCCAAGCTCACCCAGCTTTTTGGCAACCTCCGGCTCCTTCGGCTCGACCCGTCGGCCGCTCCCGGTGGAATCGACGTGCTCCTGCGCCTCACCGATACCCTGGAGATCAAGAAACCCTGAGCGCCGCTACACCCCTGGTGAAGGTGGTTCATCGGGCGTTGTTGCCAGCAGCCGCCCCAACACGCCGACCGCTCCCAATCCGCCAATCGTGACCATGGCCGCTGGCAATGCGGCGGCCCAGTAACTTCGCCGTGCCAATGCCAGCAGGTACACGGCGGCACCGGCAGCGGCCGCGAGTACCATCACCTGCCCGTAGCGCCGCGCGATCTCCGGATCTCGTTCATTCATCAGCCCCTTATAGCAGCGAACTCCGCCATTCGCATCATCCCTCAGCAGGAACGAACGCGGCTTCGTTCTGCTCCAGGCCCCACCGTCCGCGTCCCGGGCACCTCGTGCTCGGGACACGGGCCGAGCTGGAATCCGTGGCATGCCCGATACTCCGCCGGCATTGATCAAGAAAAGGCCCGCACGGCGCGGGCCTCCTTGATCCTCGGGCTACCCGGGGCAGCCTACTGGACTGTGATCGTCGCGTTCATCTGCGGGTGATAGTCGCATGTCACCTTGAACTCACCCGCCTTCGTTGCTGTCCAGATGAACGTGTCGCCCTTCTTCATGTTCCCGGAGAGGTTCTTCCCGTCCACGTCGAACGTATGCAGCGCCGATTCGCTGTTCTTCACCAGGATCTTGTCGCCAACCTTCACTGTCACCTTCGACGGCTTGAACGCGAGGTTGTCCTGGTCGATCTCAGCCGCGGTCGTACCGTTCGCGGCAGTGCCGTTCGCAGCCGGCGCGCTTGCCGTTACCGTCGTCGCCGGCTTGCTCGTGTTGTCGTCGCCGCCGCAGGCACTGGCGACTCCCGCCAGCATCAAGACCGCCGGCGCGAGCAGCAGTGCGGAGCGAAGCTTCGCATGGACCATCTGGATTCCCCTCCTCAGGCATTGCCCGATTGATCTATCTGTCACAAGTGTGCCGCATAGGATTATCTCGATCATTAGGGCTACCTAATATCATCAAACTCCTAATACCATCATCGATTACAGCTATCAACAGACCGGAACAGTCAACCAGGCCCCCGGCGATGGAGGGCCCCATAGCCCCTGGAACGCGGGTCCCGCCAATCGCGTCTTCAGGGTTCCCCCCGATGAACCGGCCGGACAAACCGCGCCGATACTTGACTCACTCCAGCCCGGAGGCGGAACGATGCTCGTGACCGGCGATGTGAAGTGCCTGCACTGCGGGTACATCAGTGGAAAATGGGTTGGCCCGGGCGGCGCCCCGATCATCGAGAACGGCTTCACGCCGGGCACCCCTCGTGCTACTCCAGATGATCCGGCAGCCGCTGTGCGGTGCATGCGCTGTGACGGCCCGGTCTTTCTCGATGATGTCGGCCCTGTCATCTCCGGCTACCGGCTCCGTCGGATCCAGCGTCTCCGTGCCCAGGTAGCCGCCTTCGAACGGAAGCGCCCCGCTGCCTGAATCCCTGCGTCCGGCCTGACTGGCCGCCGGCGCTAGAGCGGGCAGACGTCTTTCGGCTGTATTGCCGGCAGGTTGGCGTACCCGTAGTCGAATACCTCTCGCAGGTGCGCCGGGTTATCAGCCGATGCATTCGTTATCGAAAGGTAGGCCGTCGCCGCCGCACACCCGGCCGTCACCGTCCCGCGGTCCAGCAGCCCATTCCGGAAGCGCTCCGCTGCGAACCGGAAGAGCGCATCCTTCGCATCGAGGATCGTCGCGTCGATGGCGGCGGTCGCGTCGGCGCCGCTTGCCGCGGTTGCCACCGCGATCCGGAACAGCGCATAGCTCTCGAGTCCCGCTCGCCCATCGATGTTCCTGGTTTCCTTCTGCCAGTCCCTCAGCTTCGGGTCCGCCAGGGCTGATTTGTACGCGGCAATCGCCCCCGTGAAGTCCCCTGCATTGAATTGCGCGTCCGCATCTCGGATCGCGTGGTACAGGTACACCGGCGGGTCTGCCTGCACGCTCTTGCGGCTGAACCGGTGCCCGTTGAACGCATAGGTCACCGTGCTTGCCCGTGTCGGCCCCGCGCCCGGCGAGTTCACCAACCCGCCGTGAGTGACCAACTCGGGTTCCTTTGCATCCGCCGAGAACCCCACCCGGTCGAGGTTCGTCACCGAGTCCTCCGGGCCGATGTCTCGCCACGCAGTGCCATCCCACATCTCGATGTGCACCTGGTACGAACAACTCGTCGCTCCGCAGCTTGCACTCAAGATCGAGAGCTCCATGCGCTTCGAGTCGCCCGTACGGTTCGCCACCGTGAAGAACTCCTGCCCCATCCGCGAAGCGTCAGCGTCTCCTTCGAACCGCAGCCGCTCGAGTGCCGCCCTTGGATTCGAGCGCATCACGAATACGGCCGCCGGGTAGCTCGAAGCACCACCACCCTTGAACGGTACGAGGTATGCGTTGTCGGCAGTCCCGTCTCCGTCGAGGTCGCCGGTTGCACACCGAACCTTCCAGAGTGTCCGCAGCCGTTCCGGGCACGCCTCGCCTGATGCCCGCAGTTCACTCTCGAGCCCCGACTGCGCTGCCTGCCAGTCCTCCGGTCCACTCGCGAGCACGTCTGGTGTGGGGGTTGCTACCGGAGAAACATCCGCAGTCTCGATATTGGAGCTTGCCGTCGCCGCGGTTGTCCCCGTTCCGCCCGCACTCGACCCGCACGCCGCTGCAAGGACGGCGAGACCGGCGAGGAGAGCGGCTCCTGCCGCTATTTTTTCACCAGGTAGTCTTCTGCCGCCCATCCCTCACCCAGCTTCGTGCTCACGTTCCACCACTGCAGGCCGTTCGCACCTTCTGGCCCGCCAACCACTGTCACTTCCTCCCCGTCTTTCAGGCACACGATTGCGGGGTTGTTCGTGCCTGCACTGGTCCGCACGTTCAGGCAGTCGCCCGCGCCTGTCACCACGGCAACGTCCTTTGGATTGAACTTCGTTGATGTCCCTGACCCTCGTGCCGGCGAAGGTGACGCTGGCACCGCCGTCATGCTTGCCGTCGCCGACGGTTGAGCCGTGACGGTCGCGGTTGGTGTCGCTTCGGGAGTGGGAGTCGCCGCCGGCGCCGCCGCGTCGTCGCCACCGAATAATCGGTCCGACGTCCAGATCACCCCGAGCGCGACAACCACAGCGAGTGCTACCGCAACCGGGATGTACCAGAACGCCAGGATGCTGGGCCGCCCGTAGACTTTCGGCATCGGCTTCGGTTGATGCTCGCCCTCTGGAGGCACGTACCGCCGTGGTGGGGAGGGCGGGCGCACCACCACCGGCTCGCGCTCCCGGCGTGCCTGCGGTGGCACCGGGTTCGCACCGATCACGGGCCACTCCGCCGGGGCGCCCCCGATGACCGGCTCTGCTGCTGGCGGCCGGGGCGTCCCTTCCCCGATCACTGGCTCGTCGATGACCGGAGCCGGGGCCTGCGCCATCTGCGGCCGTACCACCGGACGGGGTGCTGCCGCTTCGTTCGTCGCAATCGGCGCGACGCGTGTTCCCTCGCCCGGGTGTGGCGCCGGGTCGCCCATGTGCCGGGTGACGGTGAATGCCTGGGCGATCGGTACGGAGCGGTGGGTCGACTTCGTCGCGCATCCGCTGTTCGTGACCCAGCAACCGGGGTGGTGCATCACCCCGCAGCCTTCGCAGCGAAGGACGGCTTCGCCTTCCACGAAGGCGCGGTTGCAAAGTGGACAGAACCGCTGTTGATCCGTCAAAGGCATCTTCCGGGGCGCACCTCAGTATTGAGCGGCCAACATCCATCATCAACCCTGACGTTCGTTCCTCCGGAAAGGTTCCGCGAAATCCCCTGCCCCGCTCTCATCCTGGGCCGCGGCCGCACAACTCATCGATCGCCCCTCGCACGGGTAACGATGCAGCCGCTCCAGCCTTCGTCACCGCTAACGCCCCGGCGGCACTCGCGAACCGCACTGCCTCGGTGAGTTCCATCCGTTCGCAAAGACCAACCGCCAGGGCCCCGCAGAATGCATCTCCGGCTCCCACACTGTCGAGCGCCTCCACATCAAATGCCGGGATGAACAGGCGCTCCTCCTGCGTTGCCACGATCGCCCCCTCGGTGCCGAGGGTTACGATTGCCACGGCTGGGCCTTTTGCCAGTAAAGCCAGGGCCTCGGCCGCGTGGTCCCCGCCGCACTCGGGTGCGAGTGCTGCCGCTTCCACCTCGTTCGCGACTACCACATGCGCCCGGCGGAAGACATCGGCCCGATGTGGTGCGATCGGCGCCGGGTTGAGGATGACGCGAACCCCTGCCTCCCTTGCGAGCTGCATCGCCACCTCGATCGCTTCCATGTTTATCTCGAATTGCGCGAGCAACACATCGACCGATGTCAGCACCGCCTGTGCGGCCATGATCTCCACCGGGCTCATCCGGAGGTTCGCCTGCGGGACGGCGATGATGCTGTTAGTTCCATCGTCGAACACGATCGGTACTGCTACGCCGGTCCCTGCCCCGGCATCCAGGCTCACGAACCGGCAGTTGACGCGGTCGTGCTCGAGCGTCCGGACGATCTCCTCGCCAAACGGGTCCGCACCCACCCGCCCGATCATGTGGACTTCGCTCGCACCCGCCCGTGCCGCGGCGATCGCCTGGTTCCCGCCCTTGCCGCCAACGAACGTCGCGAAGCTGCGGCCGATGAGTGATTCCCCGGCCAGCGGCAGCCGTGGCGCTCGCACCACGAGGTCCATCATCAGGCTGCCAACAACCGCGACCCGTCCACTCATCGCCGCGACACGATACCAGCCCCGCTGTTTCGAGACTCGGCGCCGGCGTAGGCTACCGCCTGTGCCCGTCCGAATTCTCGGCATCAACGGCAGCATTCGTCCCGGGAGCTCGGCTGGCCGTGCACTCCGCTACATCTTCAATACGCTCGAGGCTGAAGGCGCCCACTGTGAGACATTCGAGATCGGTTCTCTCCCGATTCTTGATGGCCGCCCCGATGATCAGTACCCGCCGACCGTCGCCACCTTCCGTGCTGCCTGTGATGCTGCCGACGCTTTCATATTCACCGTCCCGAGTTATCACGGGGCAATGCCCGGCGGCCTCAAGAACGCGCTCGATTTCATCGATCTCCCCCACGCTGGTGGCAAACCATTTGCCGTTATCGGGATTGCCGGCGGCGATGCCGAGCCCGCAGTCACCGACGTTACGCGCGTCATGCGTCACATCGGCGGTGTTGCGGCTCTCCCGGATGTCGTCATCTCTCGCGCCTCCGAGCACTGGGGCCCTGGCGAAGAGCCCGCCAATGCTAACGTGAAGGCCGCCCTCGAAAAGGTCGCCGCCGACCTCGTCGCCCTCTGCAACCTCCGCGCGGACGGGAAGCTCCCGCAGCCATGACTACCCCCGGCGGGAGCTGGAAGGAGCGCGCGACCAGGCGTCCCCCGGGCCAGTTCTGCCCCGATTGTGGCGGCGCCCTCTTCTTTGACTACCGCGGCGGCGAGCGCCCGCCCAAGTGCCCCGCCTGCGGCTACGTCCGCTATCGAAACCCCGCAGTTGGGGTCGCCGTCGTCCTCCGTGACGAGTCGGGCCGAGTGCTCATGGGCCGCCGCGCGAACGGTGACTACGCCGGGTACTGGTGCATCCCCTGCGGCTACGTCGAGTGGGACGAAGATGTCCGCGCCGCAGCCCGCCGCGAAATGGCCGAAGAGACCGGGCTCGAAGTTGAAATTGGCGGCATCATCGCTGTCCACTCAAACTTCCACAACCCGCGGCAGCACACCGTTGGTATCTGGTTCGAAGGCCGTTCGGCTGGTACTCCTCACCCAACCGACGGCGAATTCACCGAAATTGGCTGGTTCGACCCTTTGGACCCGCCGCCACTTGCCTTTCCCACCGATGCTCTCGTCCTCGGGCAACTGGCAACTGAAACCCGCTGAGCCCCCGGCCGGGGTCACCCCGATTAGCTGTTTGCCAGCAACACACCAACTGCCGTGCATACGAACCCGCCCACCGCTACCAGGATTTGCGGGTCGGTGAACAGGATCCGGTCCGGCGCATCGCCCCGCCGGGGCCCATCGAGCAACAGCAGGTACCGGAAGAGCGCGAACGCCACCCATGGCAACGTCAGCGCCATCGCCCCGTTGTGGGGAACATGCTCCGACTCAATGGTGTAGAGCGCGTAGCTCAAGAGTGCCGTCGCGGCACTGATGGTGAGCAACTGCCCCAGGATCTCGCCGCCATACTGGGCGAGTGCCGGCCGGTGCTGGGCAGCATCTGAGCCGAGCTGCCTGTACTCTGCCCACCGCTTCGAACTGGCGAAGAAGAACGCCGCGAAGCTCGAGCACACATAGAGCCACGGGCTAATCGATACATCGATGGTGAAAGCGCCACCCACAGCCCGTGCGACGACTCCCCCGCAGAGGATGAGTACGTCGAGAATTGGTACGCGTTTGAGCCCGGCCGAGTACGCCAGCATCATCACGGTGTAGCCCGCAAGTACCCCACCCGCTCCGCGCTCGAGCACGAACGCCAGTGGCAACGCCACGCAGGTCAATACCACCGCCGCGATGGCCGCCGTCCGCACCGAAACGGCACCGCGTGCTATCGCCCGATACCGCTTTCGTGGGTGCACACGGTCGAGCTCGCGGTCCTGGATGTCATTCAGGAGGTAGATCGCGCTGGCCACCATGCACCAGAGTGCGAACAGTGCCACGGTTCGCCATAACAACGGCCACCACGTATCCGGGTCACCGGGTGTCCACGCGTCTCCCGCTGAAAAAACGAGCGCCGCGAAGACGATCCCGTTCTTCGGCCACTGGTACGGCCGCATGGCCGAGAGCAATGGCGGAAGAACGGGCCGGCTCGCAACCAGCGTGGCCGTCTCTGCGCTCACACTGGCTCCCGCGTGATATTCGCCCACTGGCCGTTTACAGCCTCCACCAGCCGCTCCGCATCTGCTGAAAACACCGTATTCCCGTTCCCCGCCGCAGCCCAGATCGTGCGGAATCGCTGCAACGAATCGTCAACGATCACGTCGCACGGGTGCGTTGTCCCGACGGGCGAAACACCGCCAACCGGATACCCGGTGTGCGCCAACACCTCCTCGGGTGCACCCATCTTGAGCTTCTTCCGCCCGATTCCAAGGATCTCCGCCACCTTTGCCGTGTCGGCCTGGCGGTCACCGGCCACGAGCACGAGCGTTGGCCGGCCCTCCGCTGAAAAATAGAGCGTCTTCACAATCTGCCCGAGTTCGCACCCCACTGCGTTTGCGGCATCCTGTGCCGTGCGAGTGCTCTCGTCAAAGGTCTTCAAATCCGCGGACAACCCCAGCTCCTCCAGGGCTGCCCGTACCCGTTCTGTAGCTTCCATGGCCGATAGCCTACAGGAGCGCCGTGGCATGGAGGAGTTGAACCGCGAACAATCTCGCGAGCGTCCTTGAGAAACCGCCAGTACAAATCTCAGCCGATCGACAATCGGGGAGCGGCAATCGACAATCCCCCGATGCGGCTGCGTGCTGACGTCCTCCTGCTTGAACGCGGCCTCGCCGAAACACGCGAACAGGCACGCCGCCTCATCATGGCCGGGCAGGTTCGCTCCGGAACGCTCACCCTGATCAAGCCCGCTCAGCTCCTCGATTCGCAGGCGCCGCTCGAACTCATCGCACCGGAACGCTACGTGAGCCGCGGTGGCCGCAAACTCGAAGCGGCCCTCGAGGCCTTCACCATCGACCCCTCTGGCCTCGACTGCATCGACCTTGGCGCCTCGACCGGCGGTTTTACCGACTGCCTCCTGCAACACGGTGCACGCTCCGTCCTTGCCATCGATGTCGGCCGCGCCCAGCTCCATCAGAAGCTCCGGGACGACCCTCGTGTCACCCTCCTCGAAGGCACCAACGCCCGCGACCTTCCCGAACTCCCGCCTTTCGACCTCTTCGTCGCCGACCTCTCCTTTATTTCGCTGCGCAAGGTGCTTCCCTCGGTGCAGGCGCGCGCCGCGGCGCGTACGATTGGCGTCGTGTTGCTCAAGCCTCAATTCGAAGCTGGCCCGGCCGACATCCCCCGTGGCGGCGTCATCAAGGACACCTCTGTCCATCAGCGAGTCCGCGACGAGTTCGTCGCCTGGGCGCAAGAATCCGGCTGGACCGTTGCTGGTGTCATCGAGTCGCCCATCAAAGGCGGTGACGGCAACCTCGAATACCTCATCCACCTTCGCCTCGGAGGCGCCGCGTGCTGACGAGCGCAGTCATCTTCCATCACCCCTCGAGCGAAGGCGCGGCCGTCTTTGCCAACCAGCTCGGCCGTGAGTTCGAGCGCAACAATGTCCACACGGTCGTCGCTGACGCCTGGTCTGAGATCGACCACGACAACCTTGGACGCGCCGATCTCGTCGTCTGCATCGGTGGTGATGGCACGGTCCTCCGTGCGGCCCGGCTCACCATCCCGCATGCCACGCCCATCCTTGGCGTCAACATGGGCCGCCTTGGCTTCCTCACCGATATGAGCCCGCGTGATTGCTTCAATCACGTGGAGCGCATCCTTGCGCAGGATTGGCGCCTCGAGGACCGCCTCATGGTTCGAGCCATCGTTGCGGACGGCGACGGTACCGCCCCGGTGGAGTTCCATGGCCTCAACGACATCGTCATTAGCCGCCGCGCACCGGGCCGGCCCATCTATGTCGACGTCCGCATTGATCGGGCTCATCTCGCCCTGTATCGCTGCGATGGGATTATCGTCTGCACGCCGACAGGCTCTACTGGCTACTCCCTCAGTGCCGGCGGCCCGATTCTTGCCCCCACCGAGCACCATCTCGTCCTTACACCGGTCGCAGCCCACCTCGCACTCGGCCGCTCGCTCGTTCTCCAGCCCGAATCAGTGGTCGAAATGAAGGTCACCTCCGATGCAGGTGCCATCATCTCCGTCGATGGCCAGGACGATGTTCCTGTCAACAGCGGTGTCGCCGTCACGATCCACGTCAGCCAGTACATCACCCGCTTCGTGCGCTTCCGGGAGCCGGCCTCGTTCTATTCCGACCTTGCCGAGAAGCTGGAGTTCCAGTTCTCCAGCCCAATGAACAAGCGTGCTTGAGCGGATAGCTCTTACGAACTTCGCTGTCGCCCGTTCCGTCGTCCTCGAACCCGGGCCTGGCCTGAATATCTTCACGGGTGAGACCGGCGCCGGGAAATCCCTGGTTGTCGATGCGCTCGTCTTCCTTTTTGGTGGCCGCCGCGGGCGCGAGGTCATCGCCACGGGGGCCGAGCGTGCTGTCGTCGAAGCACGGCTCTCCCTGCCCGATCGCCTTCTTACCGTTGAACGCTCGGTTGCCCTCTCGGGCAGGAGCCAGGCGCGAATCGATGGTGAACCTGCGACCCTCGAGGACCTCCGCGATCTTGGTGCTCGCGTCGTCGACATTCACGGCCAGTCCGAGCAACTCGGTATCCTTCGTCCATCGGTCCAACTCGGCGTCCTCGACGCGTTCGCTGGCCTGGGCTCGAAACGAGAGATGGTCACCGCCATTGTCCGCGACCTGCGCGAGGTCCGCCGCCAGGTTCATCTCCTCGCCACCGACACGCGCGAACGTGAACGCCTCATTGGACAACTCCAGTTCGAGACCGATGAGATCGCGAGCGCGGCCCTCTCCCCCGGCGAGGATCGCCTCCTCCACGACGAACTGGCTCGCCTCGCGAACCCTGCGCGTCTCCTCGAGTCAGCGGCAGCCGCGCTCGAGGCCCTCGAATCGGCGCCCCTGGGCGAGATCGTCCGGGCGATTGGTGAAGTGACCGCCCGCGATCCCACCGCCACCGAACTCGACGACCTGGCGGCCACCCTCGAGGCTGCGTCCACCGACCTCACTCGCGCTCTCCGGCGCTATCGCGATGGCCTCGAGGAGGATCCCGAACGCCTTGCCGGCGTCCAGGAACGCCTCGATCTCATCGCCCGCCTCTGCCGAAAGTACGGTGATGGTGTCGACGAGGTGATCGCCTACGGTGCTGAATCAGCCCGCCGTCTTGCGGAACTGACCGGCGCGGGCGCCTCGCTCGAGGAACTCCTCGTTCGTGAACAGGAGCTTCTCGCGCTGCTTTCTGTTCGCGCCACGGAACTCTCCCGTGCTCGCCGCGCCGCCTCTGGTGATCTCGTGCACGCCATCGCGGCCCAGCTCCGCGACCTGGGAATGGACGGCGCGTCGCTTTCTGTTGGATTCGCCTGTGATGATGCAGCCGATGGTCCGGCAGTTGCCCTGCCGGAGTATGAAGTCGTCATAACCGAGCGCCTAATCGCCGAAGATGCCGAGGTCCGGCCCTGCGCTTTCACCGAATCGGGCGTCGACCGTATCGAGTTCCTCGCGTCGTTCAACCCGGGTGAGAGCCCCCGGCCGCTGGCTGCAGTGGCCAGTGGCGGTGAAACGTCGCGCTTCCTCCTTGCCCTTACCACCGTCCTCGGCGCCAATGCCGATCGCCGCCTCGTCGTTCTCGATGAAGCCGACGAGGGTGTCGGTGGACGTGCCGGCGGGCTCATCGGCCGCGCCCTCCGCCGCCTGGCCGAACGGCACCAGGTCCTCTGTATCACCCACCTGCCCCAGGTGGCTGCGTTCGGCGGTCAGCACTTCGTCGTTAGCAAGCAGACCGATGGCACGCGCACCTGGTCGGAGGTTTGCGAAGTCATTGGCGAGGACCGGATCGAGGAACTTGCCGCCATGCTCGGGGGTAGCAGCGATGTGAATCGCCAGGCGGCCCGCGAACTCGTCATGGCCGCCGGGTAGCGGTGGGGCGCTCCGCTATCAATCTTCGAGTCCGCTCAGGTGCTCCCGAAGCCGGACGACTCGCCGTACGGCCTCGCGCACCACGAACTCGTTCTCGGTAGGTGGCCGGTCTGTCTGGAGCGCGATGACGATCGCCTCGAGCAGCTCCGCGACCTCCAGGAACAACGTCCGAATTGTCTCGGGATTCTCTCCCTGCACCTCATCCATGCCTGCAATCGTCCGTCCGCTTCCGGTTGCTGACACAGGGGGCAAATGGTTGCGGCCCGGTAGAGAATTTCACGGCATTGCGAAGAGCGCTCCCGCGCCGGGCGACTCGCTGGTGAGAAACGCCGGGGAACTGACTTCGTCGTCCTCATGCCGCCAGCATCGGCCGCAACGATGATTCGCCGTCACCAATGCCCGGCACCCATGCTGCCGAGTCCGTGTCACTTATCGCGGCTTGCATCTCCCAGGGCCGCGTGGGCCGCCGCCAACCGTGCGATCGGCACACGATACGGGCTGCACGACACATAATTCAGCCCGGCGGCAGCGAAGAACAGCACCGACGAGGGGTCGCCGCCATGTTCTCCGCAGATGCCTGTCTTCAGATCCGGTTTCGTCTTCCGGCCGCGCTCCACGCCCATCCGCACGAGTTGCCCCACGCCCTCCTGGTCGAGCACCTGGAACGGATCATCCTCGTAAAGCCGGCTTTCGATGTAGGCCGGGACGAAGTGCCCGCTATCATCCCTGCTGATTCCCATCGTTGTCTGCGTGAGGTCATTGGTTCCGAACGAGAAGAAATCCGCATACTCCGCGATCTTGTCCGCGACGAGGGCTGCCCGTGGAAGCTCGATCATCGTCCCGATGAGGTAGCGGTCCCAGCCGCAATGCCTCGCCTGTTCGCGCACCACCTCTGCCTGGCGCCGCAACTCCTCCGGCGTTCCTACGAGCGGGATCATGATCTCCGGCCGGACGTCGACCCCCGTCGCTGCACACTCCTTTGCCGCGGTGAAGATCGCCCGCGCCTGCATCTCCGTGATCTCGGGGTAGACGATCCCCAGCCGGCATCCCCGGAACCCGAGCATCGGATTCGTCTCTCGCAGCCCCGCCACTCGTGCCGACACCTGCTCGTAGCTCATCCCGGCCTTCTCCGCGAGGGCACGCATCTCTTCACCATCGTGTGGCAGGAACTCGTGCAGAGGTGGGTCCAGCGTCCTGATTGTCACCGGCAGCCCGTCCATCTCCTTGAAGATCCGAACGAAGTCGTCCTTCTGGTACGGCTCGATCGTTGCCAGTGCTCGCCGTCGCTCCTCGGTGCTCTCCGCAAGGATCATCTCCCGAACCGCGTCGATTCGCGTTCCCTCGAAGAACATGTGCTCTGTCCGGCAGAGCCCGATACCCTGCGCGCCGAAGCTGCGCGCTATTCGCGCATCCTTCGGGGTGTCGGCGTTCGCGCGGACCTCCATCTGCCGGACCTGGTCCGTCCACGACATCAGCGTCCGGAAGTCCTCACTCAACTCGGGCTCACGGGTCTCGATGACCCCCAGGAACACCTCGCCCGTACTCCCATCAAGGGTGATCGGGTCTCCCTCCCGGATATGCGTCCCGCTGGCGTCCGCGAACCGCCTCTCGTAGTTCACGATCAGTTCAGAAGCGCCTGCGACGCACGGTTTCCCCATCCCTCGTGCCACAACGGCGGCATGCGATGTCATTCCTCCGCGAGCTGTCAGGACAGCCTGCGCCGCCACCATCCCGTGGAAGTCCTCGGGCGCGGTCTCGGTCCGCACCAGGATGACTGCCTCGCCTGCCTTTGCCCGCTCCTCCGCAAGGTCGGGGTCGAAGACAACCCGGCCGGTAGCCGCCCCCGGCGATGCTGGCAGGCCACGCGTCAGCTTCCGCGCGTTCTCCCTCGCCTTTGGCTCGAGCGTTGGATGCAGCAGTTGGTCGAGCACCGCTGGCTCCACCCGCTGGATTGCTGTCCTCCGATCGATCAACCCCTCATTCGCCATGTCCACGGCGATCTTCACGGCCGCCGCTCCTGTTCGTTTCCCGGTCCGTGTCTGCAACATGTAGAGCCGTCCCCGCTCGACTGTGAACTCCATGTCCTGCACGTCGCGGTAGTGCTCTTCCAGTTGGCGCGCGATCCGGGCGAACTGCTCGTACACCTCCGGCATCTCCCGTTCCATCTCCGTGATGGGCCGTGGTGTCCGTATTCCCGCGACAACGTCCTCGCCCTGGGCGTTCACCAGGTATTCGCCGTACAACGCGGGGTCACCGGTCGATGGGTTACGGCTGAACGCCACTCCCGTTGCGCTCGAGTTCCCGAGGTTCCCGAAGACCATGGTCTGCACGTTCACGGCCGTCCCCAGGCTATCCGGGATCTTGTTCAGCCGCCGGTAGTCAACTGCTCGCCGCCCGTTCCACGAGCGAAAAACGGCCGCGATAGCCGCCCGCAACTGTTCGAGTGGTTCGTCCGGGAACTCCACCCCGGCGTCAGCCTGGATGATCGCCTTGAACTCCTCGGTTACCTGCCGGAGTTCGTCCGCGCTCAGGTCCGTATCCTGCCGGACTGGCCCCTTCGCGACGCTCAACGCGTCCTCAAACCTGCCGCCATCGACACCGAGCACGATTTTCCCGAACAACTGCACAAAGCGGCGATAGGCGTCGGCCGCGAACCGCGCATCACCCGATGCGGCCGCGAGCCCCTGTTTCGTCGCTGCGTTCAACCCCAGGTTGAGCACCGTGTCCATCATTCCCGGCATCGAGAACTTCGCCCCCGAACGCACCGAAACCAGCAATGGATTTTCGGGGTTGCCGAATCGCTTGCCCGCCGCCCGCTCAACGTCCGCGAGCGCCGATACCACCTCCTCCCACATCCCCGCCGGAAAATCGCCTGTTGCCGAGTAGTGGTTGCACGCCTCCGTCGTAATCGTGAACCCTGGCGGCACCGGTGCACCTGCGCGCGTCATCTCGGCGAGACCCGCCCCTTTGCCTCCCAGGAGGTCACGCATCGAGGCGTCGCCATCTCTAAACCGGTACACGTACTTGGTCATTGTTGTCTCCATCCCCGTCGCAAGCCCGACGCCCGCCCGATCGTGAGGGCTGCCCCGGTCCGCATCCTTCCAGAATAGTCCCTTCCGATGTCGAGAGAATGAATCCGGCATGCCCCGATGTTTCGCGCGGGATCCACCCGGTGCGGTGCCGGCACACCCCACGTTGCTCGAATAGCAGTGCGAGATCCCTGCTCGAGATACGAAACCGAATAGCACTCGAAAGCGAAACTATCTCGATGAGTAATTACATTTACCGCATCAATGTTGACTATTGACAGTGCAGGAATGTCTCCTATACTTCCGCGTCCAACCGGGGATTCCATCCCGTGGCCCGAACAGGGGGGAGTGAACTCAATGGCAAGTGAAGATAACTACTGGCTGAGGCGCGCCCAGGGGAGCCGCATCAGCCGCCGCCGCTTTGTTGGCGGAGCAGCCGTTGCCGGCGTTGGCGCGGCGAGCCTCGGGCTCGTCGGCTGTGGCGATGACGACAGCACCAGCAAGACGCCCACGAAGGCCGCGACCAGCGGCGCCTCACCTACCGCCAGCAGTACCGCTGCTGCCAGCGCCAGTGCGACGCAGGCAGCCCAGGGTAAGGCTGGCGGCGTCCTCCGCGTTAGTTCTTCGAACGCCACCTACGACACGTTCGATGCGAGCCGCAGCCGCTTTACGCCGTTCGCGACGATCATCGGCCTGACCGGCCAGCGCATCATCCAGTGGGATAGCTTCAAAGACGGGAAGCTCGGCGGTGCATTCGCCGAGAGCTGGCAACAGCCCGATCCCCAGACCCTCATTCTCAAGCTCCGGCCGAATAACTTCTGGCAGAACAAGCCACCGGTCAACGGCCGCCAGACGACCGTCGAGGACATGAAGTTCCACATCGAGCGGAACAAGGCCGGCAAGCTCCAGGATGGCACTGACGACCCGAACTTCTATCGCAAGCCCGACTACCAGATCGTCGACACGGTGACGGCGACCGATGCCAGCACCCTGACGATCAAGTTCAACAAGCCTGCGCCGCTGTTCCTCAACCTGCTCGCGCAGTCCTACGAAGTGATCCAGGCGCCTGAGGCGGTCAAGCAGTTCGAGAAGCAGTACTCCCAGTTCAATGCCGACCAGATCATCGGCACCGGGCCGTACGTGCTCACGCAGTTCAACCCGGATGGGCACCTCACCTTCAAGAAGTACGACAAGTTCTACGGGAAGACCTTCCTCAACGGTCGCCAGGAGGTCCCGCTCTTCACCGATAACGCCGCCCTCCAGGCCGCCTTCGAGCAGAAGCAGGTCGATGCCTTCGCGCCGTCGACCATACCCCAGCTCAACGACCTGAAGAGCCGCCTCAACGGCAAGATCGTCGATACGCCGTCGTTCTCGGCGAACCCGATTGCCGGCACCTACTACGGTGGCGCGGCGCCATGGAACAACCCGAACCTCATTGGCGCCATTTACCGTGCCTACGACCGCCGCCAGCTCATCCAGCAGTTCCACGGCGGGCGCGGGGCCATCTCCGGGAGCATCCCGCCAACGCAGTCTGCATTCCGGATCGAGGA
Organism: uncultured Anaerolineaceae bacterium; assembly: GCA_964508715.1. Classification (GTDB taxonomy): domain Bacteria; phylum Chloroflexota; class Dehalococcoidia; order Tepidiformales; family Tepidiformaceae; genus JAKALX01. The sequence goes on from CAZDUX010000005.1 coordinate 51,442, forward strand.
GAAGGAACTCATCACCTACCCGGGCTTCCTGGAGGACCGCGCCAAGGAGGTTGCCGAGGCGAAGCAGATGTGGGCGGCCGGTGGCGGCCCCGCACTCGGGGATATCACCCTCGATGTCGCGGACCTCTTCGAAGGCGTCTACCAGGCATCGTCGATCCTCACCGCGATGCTCAACACCAACCTTGGCACCAACCAGTTCAAGGCCAAGGTCGAGCCCTACTCGACGATCACCTCGAAGATCGTGCAGCAGAAGTACGGGAATGGGAACAACAACATCTGGTACGGCTGGATCACGGAGCTCACCGACCCGGAGCCGACCAGCTTCCTCGTCGGCAACTTCACGAGCACGTCTCCGCTCAACGCCCAGTACAAGGTAGCCGTGCCGGGCCTCGACGACATCCTTGGGAAGCTCGCGGTCGAGCTCAAGCTCGACAGCCGCAAGACCATGACGAAGGATGTTGAGCGCCTGCTCATCAAGGCCTACGGCGCCGGTATCCCGTACTCCCACGTCCAGATCGTCGACACACTCTACTGGAACTACCTCCACCCGGCTGAGGCGGCCCCGTTCTCGACTGCCCACCTCATCGTCAACACCTGGATCGACCCGTCCGATCCCACCTACCAGGGACGGCCGGCCGACCCGTCACTCTGATCGAGGCTCCCCCCAAGAGCGGCCCGGGCCGTTGTGCTCGGGCCGCTGCGGGATCCCCCGGGGACCCTCGGCGGCCCGAGCACAACACGACAGGCGCCCCACGAACGTTCGTGGGGCGTTTGCTTTCTCGCCCAGCCTACGAAAGCCCGTAGTGGATGTCGCGCACCGCATTTGAAAACTGCAATACGTCCTCGGTACCGTACCCCAGCGTCATCAGTACCTCGCGCATGATCTGCAAGCCGCCCTCGTACTCCGGCACGATGACCTCGTTCGCCCCCAGCGCGATTATCTCCCCCACCTCCCGCGCATTGCGCGCCCGGACGAGGATTGGTACGTCCGGAGCGAGCGCCCGGGTGTTCGCCAGCGTCAGCAGGCATGTGCTTTCATCTGGTACGCAGATCGCCACCAGCCGCGCGCCCTCCACGCCTGCCATGTGCAGGACATCTCGCGTAGCCGCATCGCCCCATATCGCCGGTAGCCCTGCGGCCACCAGCCGCGTCACGTGTTCGAGGCGTGAGTCGATGATCGCGATCGGAACCCCCAGCTGTAACAGTGCGTGCCCGGTGAGTTCGCCCACGCGCCCGTAGCCCGCAATCACCACATGCCCGCTCGCTGGCATCTCCGACTCCGGTACCTCTCCCTGGCGTGCCGCCCAGCGCCAGAGCGGCCCCGTGAGCCGCAGCGCTCGTTCAGCCATGGGGACGCCGGCAAATACCGCCGGATTGAGCGTAATCGAGATGACCGACGCTGCGAGCACAGCGTTGTACGAGCCCTTGCTCAGAATCCCAAGGTCGAGGCCCTGTTGCGCAATGATGAACGAGAACTCACCGATCTGGGCGATAGCCGCACCGGCCACGAACGCTGTCCGTACCGGATAGGGAAACGCCGCCACGATCAGCACCGACCCGATACCCTTCACAACGATCACCACCACGATCGTGAGAGCCACCAACCACCACTTGTCGATTAGGACCTCCGGATCGAGCAGCATCCCTACCGAGACGAAAAACAGGACCGCGAACGCTTCCCGTAGCGGCACCACGTCTGCCGCCGCCTGGTGGCTCGTCTCTCGTTCGCTCACCACAACCCCGCCGACAAACGCCCCAAGTGCGACTGATAGCCCGAGCCACGCCGCTCCGGCCGCCGCACCCAGCGCCGCTGCCACCACCGACAGGATGAACAGTTCCCGCGACCCCAGCCGCGCGATCTGCGTCAGGATCCTTGGCAGAATGCGTGCCCCCGCAAAGAGCATGACCCCGAGAAACAGTGTGGCCTTCCCGAGATCCGTCCCTGCATCGCGCGCGAAATCGCCGAGCCCGCCCGATGCGAGCGCGGGCAGCATGCCGAGGAACAACACCGTCGCCAGGTCCTGCACCACCAGCCAGCCGATAACCACGCGGCCCTGGACCGACGACATCATTCCCCGCTCTTCCAGTTCGCGAACTGCAATCACGGTGCTCGAGATGGCCAGCGCAAGGCCCAACACCAGCCCCTGGCGCCAGTCCATGTCGAATGCGAGGCCCAACCCGAGCATCACCAGGGTCACCAGTACCATCTGGGCCAGCGCCCCCGGTATTGCGACCCGCTTGACTGCGAGAAGGTCCGCAATATCGAAGTGGAGCCCGACACCGAACATCAAGAAGATGATCCCGAGGTCCGCGAGCTGCCGGAGTGTCGCGATATCGCCCGTATATCCGGGCGTCAGTGGGCCAATCACCATCCCTGCCACGAGGTAGCCCACAACCGGTGCCAACCCCAGGGCACGGGCAGCCAGCCCGCCGCCAAGCCCGATCCCGAGGGCAACGGCGATCTGTTGAAGCAGGTGGAAATCCTCCATGCACTGCGAAGGTTACGGGATCTTCGAAACGCGGTCTGAGCGGGCGCCGTGCGACCACTACGCGCGGACCGCGCCGGACGTTCCTGCCGGGTTGATTGAGTCCTGCCTCAATCAACGGGTGCTATTGGCCCCGGAGACCATGGCTGGGACCTCCGTGTACGAACACCGTGCCACGTCATCACCACCAGCGTTAGCCCGGCTCCCTCCAACCCCCATCGAAACTCGCGCGGCGGCTGCCCGGGCAACAACGTGTTCGGCACGAACGTCAGGCACTGCACGATTGCCAGCACCGTCACCACTGCCACGACGAAATTCCCGGCCGTTGATACCCGGCGCAACTCCTGGAGGGCACGTCCAATCGCAAGCGCGAAGACGGGTGCCAGCACCTCGAACATGCGCCCGAAATCGACTGCCACGAGCGAGGACGCGACGGCCGTCAGGAGTAGCACCGCAAACGCTGCCAACAACGCCGGCCGTTCAGTTCCCGGGAGCAGCACGAATCCCAGGGCCGCAAATGCAGCCAGGTACCCCCAGGCGAAAACCGCCTGCTGCACGAAGTCCGCCGGGTTCGCCACTGCCCCGTAACGCCGGACCGCCACCCATAAGAACTCCCACACCGGGACGTCGGCGTCGACCACCATCCGTGGAACGGCCCAGGCAATCAATGCCACTGCTACGACTGCTGCCGTCATTCGCTTCTGCCCTGTTACTTCCCATGCGAACGAGAATGGCAGCGCTGTCTCTCTTGCCAGCGTCCCCAGCACCACGACCGTCAGGAACACCATTCGCCAGCGCAGTAATAACGCGCCCAGCGCGATAGCGATCGCGGCCAGCGTGAAGGAGTCAGTCAGGTACGGATTCTGGAAGTTGTAGAGCAGCCAGCGCGACGAAATGACGATTAGCACCGATGCCAGCGAGGCGGCCAGGTCGTGTGTGAGCTCGTAAGTGAGCATCGCCAATGTAACGAACAGCGTGCAGAGCGATAGGTACGTGATTGCCATCAGTGCGTGACCCGCCGAAAACGGCATGAGGGAGGCGAGGAACGGCACGAGCACCCGAAATCGAAACGGCGATGGCACCGATTCGAGATCTCCGTGCGTCATCGCGATGTACTGGCTCGCGTCTCCGCCGATCGTCGGGTCTGGGTTGATCCGGGGAACGGTTGCCACATTGAACCCGATGAACAGCATCGCAACCACGAGTGCTACGCCGGCCACAATGGCCACCGGTAGCATCCTCCCGGGGCCTCGCCCGTGGCCATCCATCGCCGGGCTCGAGCTGTGCTCTGCTGCCTCGCCGGCCATCTGCACCCCGGCCTGTGAATTCGCTGAACGCCCGGGTCACCCCGCTGCCGTGGGTGCTGCCATCATAAGCTCCTCTCGACTGCGTTTCATTTGATGTTCCAAACACCGCCTGATTGCCCCCTTTACCGCGCCCCCTCTATGCTTTCGGCTCGGCATCTGCCGTCTCGAAAGGAACATCCATGGCAACCCTCCGCGAAACCCAGGATCGCCACGCTTCCGATGTTGTTGCCGGCAACATGGCCGGCCTCATGGGCGATTTCACCCCCAATGCGATGTCCAAGGTGATGGGCCTCGCCGCCAATCCCATTACCGCGAAAACCTTCGAAGTCAACGCCACAGGCGAAAACGAAGCCGAGATCACCTATATCGACGGTGACAAGCGCCGCAAGGTCTGGAGCAAGTGGGTCGATAACGGCGGCAAGTGGCAGATCGACGATCTCGCCGAGCGCTAGCCACATGGCCGAAGCAAGCAGTGCCCGCGAGGCCGCCGAACGCAACGCGCAGGCCGTCATGACCGGCAATCTCTCCCAGGTCATGGCCGACATCACGCCCGAGGCACTGGCCCAGATGATGGCCCTCGGCTCCCAGGCCGGTGGCCTCTCGCCCGCTCAGATGCCCAACATCGAAGGCTATGAACTCGAGGAGATGGGTGGAACGCCCGACGGCGGGCAGCTCTTTCATGTCACGTTCCGCTCGAGCGCTGGCACGGCCACTCTCGGTGCCACCTGGAAGCAGGTGATGGGCCAGTGGAAGATCGCGAAGGTAGATCTCCTCTCCGCTGACCCGGCACCCGGGACAACCTTCTGAAGCCATGCAGATCTGCCTCGTACGCCACGCGATCGCGGTCGAACGCGGCACCCCGGGCTACGAGGCAGACGCCCTTCGGCCCCTCACGCCCAGGGGCCGCGATCGCATGCGCGATGCGGCCCGCGGCCTTGCCACCCTCTTCACGCCCCAGCTCATCCTCACGAGTCCGCTCCTTCGTGCCCGCCAGACCGCCGAGATCGTCGCCGCTGCCTACAGGCTCGCACCCCCGAAAGAGACCGAATCCCTTGCCAACGGTGATGACCGCGCGCTCCTTCATGAGCTTGGCGACCTCGATGCCGAATCCGTCCTGCTCGTAGGGCACGAACCGTACATCTCGGCAACCCTGGCCCTCCTCCTCACCGGCGGCTCGTCCTCGATGTCGGTGGACTACAAGAAGGGTGCTGCTGCCCTTATCAGCTGCAGTGGCGAAGTTGAGCCCGGCAACTGCTGGCTCGAATGGTTCATCCCTCCCTCGGCACTCCGTGCACTTGGCGCCAGCCGCTAACTCGACACGTTGATCGCCCGCGGCCCACAATCCCCCTGTGACTGCCGCACCGCTCGTCTCCTGCATGCTCCGTTCCTGGGATATCCGTGTCGGTGTCACCGGGGAGATGGTGCTCGAAGCCGCGCGTCTCGCGGAATCTGCCGGCCTCGATGGCATCATGGCCGGCGACCACGTCACCTTCTATGGCTTTGGAAACGACGGCCTGACGACCCTCACTGCCATCGCGGCCGTCACCGAGCGGATCCAGCTCCGCACTGCCGTCTATCTCCTGCCGCTCCGCCACCCGGTTCCCGTCGCGCTCCAGGTGGCACAGCTCGATCAGCTCTCCCTGGGCCGCTTCGTCTTTGGCGTTGGCATCGGTGGCGAAGACCCCCACGAGTACACGAGTTGTGGCGTCGACCCTCGAACACGCGGCGCACGCGCCAACGAAGCGCTCCAGGTCCTTCGCCGTCTCTGGAACGAAGACCACGTCACCTTCCGTGGCCGCCACTTCCAGCTCGACGATGTCACGATCTACCCGAAGCCGTTCCGGCCGGTCCCGATCATGGTTGGCGGCCGTAGCGACGCAGCCCTCGTGCGTGCGGCCCGGTACGGGGACGGGTACACCGGTATCTGGCAATCTCTCGAACGCTTTGGCCAGGTCAGGGAAACCATCAGCCAGGCAGCCCTCGAGGCGGGCCGCTCACCGGCTGATATCGAGCTCGGTATGCAGTTCTGGACAGCCGTTGCCGATTCGCGCGAAGAGGCCCGAGCGCTCGTAGCCGGCTCGATGGAAGCGATGTACCGCGTGCCCTTCGACCGGTTTGAGCGCTACACACCCTCGGGGACAGCGGCCGAGGTGGCCGAATTCATCGCGCCCTACGTGGAAGCCGGCGCCCGCCACGTCAACCTTGTTCTTGCCCAGCCTTCGCCGGAAGAGAATGTCCTTCGCGCCGTCGAGATCCAGGAAGCCCTGCGTTCGATTTTCTCGTAGCGGGCCACTACGCGACGCGGGCGCTCGGGCTCCCGCCTGAACCCTGGACCACGGTCGCCACCGTCATCTGCCGGGCTGGCAGGGCAAAATCGTGCACTGTCTCCCGCAGTTCATGGGTGCGCGCTGGCTTCTGAATGAATGCGCACGCCCCCAGCCGGTACGAATTCACGATGAACTTGTCGGCAACCGGCTCGCTCAGCATCGCCACCGCAGCGCGTTCCAGCCATCGCCGCTGGCGAACCTTCCCAAGGAACTCGAAGCCGTTCATATCCGCCAACGCGAAGTCCACGAACATCAACGACGGGATCAGCCGCCGCTCTTCGAGAAGCGCCAGTGCCGTGTCACCGGAACTCGCGATAAGGACCTCGGCCGCTGGCTGGATAGCCTTCAGTTGCTGCGCCGTCCGCGCTGACTCCGATTCCTTGCCGTCGACGATGAGGAATGTCCACGCCATGGGCTGCCACCCTGTCCTGTGTACTGCCTTGAATATCGTCCGCTCCTCTTGCGAACTTGAGAGGGGAGATCCGGTGACAGGCCGGTATGCCGGCCTGTTTGTCCGAAACGTGCGGCCGACCGGCTCAGGCCGGCCTGAACTGCACGAGGGTCACGTCCTCTGTCACGTCCTCGAACGAGGCCATCACCGCCATCCCGATCGCTACCTGCTCCGGTGCACACCCCAGGATGTTCGCTGTCAGTCGCGGCCCCTCTTCCAGCTCGACGATGGCGATCACGTAAGGCCCCTCCTCCGCCCACTGCGGTCCGGTGGGCCGCCGTGCGATCGTGAATGAGTACACCGTCCCCCGCCCCGAAGCCTCGACCCACTCGAGTTCATCGCCCGGCCCGTATGGCGAAACCGCCCGCGGGTAGTAGATGTACTTCCCGGTCCGCTTCGATCGCTGCAATAACAGCCGGTGCTCCTTCGCGCCGTCCCAGAAGGGTTGGGAAAACTTCGTCGGCTCTGGTAACGGCTTCGAGTATGCCTGCGCCGCCTGCTGCTCGGTCATCACCTGTCCCTCCCGAGGATGAGCGACGCCTGCTCGCTCATGATCCCGCCGTTCCCGTTCACGAACGCGATCTCCGCCCTCTTCACCTGCCGCCCCTGTGCCCTCCGCATCAACTGTCGTGCTGCCTCTGTCACGTGCGACATCCCGCCGGCAGCCCCGGCCTGCCCGAATGAGAGCTGGCCGCCGTGAGGATTCAATGGGAAGTCCCCATCGAACTGGAGGTTGTGCTCGTCGACGAACTTCCCGCCCTGGCCCTTCTTCGCGAACCCAGCGTCTTCCAGCGACACCAGCACGGTGATCGTGTAGCAGTCGTAGATGCTCGCCAGGTCGATGTCTTTCCTCCGCACACCGGCCATTCGAAACGCCGCATCTGCCGCCGGTTTCACCGCGCTGGTCGTCAGGCCGGGTGCATAGGTGATGCTCCGGTGGGTCGCGAACTCCCCCGCACCGAGGATGTAGGCCGGCGCATGATTCACTTTCTTTGCCCGCTTCGCCGATGTCACCACGACTGCTGCTGCACCCGCGCACGGCATCACAATCTCCAGCATCCGCAGCGGGTCCACGATCATCGGCGAACTCAGCACGTCGTCCACGGTAATCGGCTGCCCGAAAAACATCGCCTGCGGGTTGTGACATGCGTTATAGCGCTGCGCCACCGCTATCTTCGCGAGCTGCTCCGGCGTCACCCCGTATTCGTGCATATATCGCTGAGCGATGAGTGCGTACCCGTAGTTCGCCCCAATCGCCCCGAACGGGACTTCGAACTCCGAGTATGGCGTCCGGTCCTGTAACCGCCCCGCGAAGCCCGAGCTTGCCGACCGCTTTGGGCGGTTGACGCTCCGCTGTTCCCGGCGAGATGCCGTCACACACACCACGGTTTCGCACATGCCTGCGGCAATTGCCGCCGCTGCCCGCCAGACCATCCCCGCGCCCGTCGCGCCACCGAGGTCGACGATATCCGCGTAGCGCACCTTCAGTCCCAGGTACTCCACCACGGTCGAGGGCGCCATGAACGGTGCTTCGGCGAACGCCTCCGTCAACAGACCATCAACCTCTGCGAACTCCATGCCCGCGTCTTCCACGGCCAGCCGGGCCACTTCCGCGAGCATTCCGAGCGTCGTTGCCCCTTCCGTGTAGCGTGTCGGTTTGAACTCGCCAATCCCGACAATCGCCGCCTTCCCGCGCAGCGACATGCCATCACCCCCTGCCTGTCTCGCGTAAGCCTACTCGCCAATTGCATCTCACGCCGCGCCCTCTGCACTCGTATGATGCAGGGAACACGACTCTTGCTGGGAGCACCACCATGCTGGTCACTGACCTCACCCGCCGACTCGGCATCGACCACCCGATCATCCAGGCCGGTATGGGGTCCGAAGCCGGTCCAGAACTGGCCGCAGCTGTCTCCAATGCGGGTGGGCTCGGTACCATCGGTACCATTGGCATGCCGCCCGAGATGGTGCGGGCGGCTATCCGCAAGACCGCAGCACTCACCCAACGCCCGTTCTCCGCCAATATCGTCACCTTCGATTGGGCGCCGTTCGCCCCCCAGCTTCTCGATGTCGTTCTCGAGGAGCAGGTTCCGATCGTCACCCTCTCCTTCGGGACGCCCCTCGAAGCCCTCGAGCGGTGCCGGGCTGCCGGCCTCAAGGCGATTGTCCAGGTTCAAACCCTCGAGGGCGCGAAAGCCGCTATCGCCGCTGCGCCCGATGTGCTTATCGTCCAGGGCAGTGAAGCGGGTGGCCACAGCGGGCGCCGGGGTACTCTCAACTTCGCCGCCCAGGTGCTCGAACTCGCCGGTGACCTTCCTGTCGTCATCGCTGGCGGTGTTGCGAACGGCCGTGGCCTCGCCGCCGCCCTTGCCATGGGGGCGGCCGGTGTCGTCATGGGCACCCGCTTCAAGGCGTCCGAAGAATTTGCCGGCAGCGAAACCCAGAAGGCCGGGATCGTCCGCTCCGATGGCTCGAACACCGTCCAGGATGGCATCAACGATATTGCCTACGGCCTCTCATGGCCCTCGCCAATCCTTGGCCGAACCCTCGAAAGCAAGTTCACCAGGGAATGGCTTGGCCGTGACGAGGAGCTGCGCGAGGTCGTCGCCAGCCAGCCGATGTTCGCCTTCGCCCAGCAACTCGCGAAGAGCCCCGATACCGAAGTCAACTGGGCTGGTGAGTCCTCAGGTCTCATCGACGACATCCTTCCCGCTGCCGAGATTATCCGGCGCACCGTCGCCGGTGCCGAACGTCACCTCGAGGATGTCGCGCGACTGCTCGAAGCCAGCACTGCCGCCGCCGACCGTCCATAATGGTGCTTTCCACGCCGTTTACCGACCGATTCCGCATCCGCCACCCCATCATCCAGGCTGGCATGCGCGGCGTGAGCCCGGAGTTTGCTGCCATCGTGTCGGAAGCAGGTGCACTCGGAACCCTCCCCGGTAGCGGTGTCACTCCCGAAGTGTTCGAGGCCAACATCACCAGCCTTGCCAGGCTCACGAGCCGGCCGTTTTCCCTCAACCTCATGACCTTCCCCTGGGCGCCGCACTGGCAGGAGAACCTCGATGTTGCCTTCCGTGCACGCCCGGCGAGCGTCACCATCTCGTTCGGTGACCCTATCCCCTCGCTTATCCGCTTCAAAGGCGCCGGGATGACCGTCATCGTCCAGGTGCAGGACCTCGAAACCGCCCGTCGCTCACTCGCCAACGGCGCAGATGCCATTATCGTCCAGGGGACCGAGGCCGGCGGTCACACCGGGCGCCGTGGCACCCTTAGCTTCGCTGCTCAGCTTCTCGACCTCGCGGGGGACACCCCGGTCCTCGTCGCCGGTGGTGTCGCAAACGGCCGCGGCCTTGCCGCTGCCCTCGCGATGGGGGCCTCCGGGGTCGTCATGGGCACTCGATTCAAAGCCACGCATGAGTTTGCCGCGGCCACCGAACATAAGCAGGCGATCATCGACTCCGATGGCTCCGACACCCTCTACGACCCCCTGATGGATGTCGCTCGTGGCGGCCGCTGGCCGAACGATGTGGCGGGCCGCGTCATTCGCAACGAGTTCACCGCCGAATGGGAAGGGCGCGAAGCCGAACTCGAAGCCGAAGTTGCCAGGTTCGATGACCCCCTTCGCTGGATCGCCTCGTACGGCACGACTCCCGGCCGCCAGCTCAATTGGGCTGGCGAAGCGAGCGGCATCATTCACGAACTCCTTCCTGCCGCCGAGGTCATCACAAGAACCGTTTCCGAGGCAGAGGCCTGCCTCGCGAATACCCTGCATATCCTTAATCGCACCCAGGATCCGCATCAATGAATACTGATTTCGACCATGTCTATGACCGCAGCGACTCTGAGAGCGGTAAGTGGCACACCTACGAGCCCGATGTCCTCCCGATGTGGGTCGCCGACATGGACTTTCGCTCTCCGGAGGTCATCATCGATGCCCTCCGCCGCCGCGTTGACCACGGTTTCTTTGGCTACGGCCAGGTCCAGCCCGAGTTCAACAGCGTCGTCGCCCGGCGCATCCAGCGCCGCTACAACTGGACGGTTGAGGAAGACTCCATCGTCACGCTCCCGGGTGTCATCCCCGGCTTCAGCCTGGGCATCAGGCTCGCGGCGGCGAGTGGCGACCGTATCCTTATGCACACGCCCACCTATGGGCCCATCCTCCATGCACCCGAGCGTTACGACATGCTCCGCGCGGAGGCCGCTCTTCGCCAGGACGAATCCGGTCACTTCGAGATCGACTGGGAGTCCTGGGAGACTGCGCTCGAAATGAATCCGCGTGCGTTCATCCTCTGTAACCCCCACAACCCCACGGGCCGCGTCTTCACCCGCTCCGAACTCGAACGCATGGCTCACGGCTGCCTCGAACGCAACATCCCGATCATCTCCGACGAAATCCACTGCGACCTCGTCTTCCGCGGCCACCAGCACATCCCGATCGCCTCGCTCGGCCCCGAGATCGCGGCTTCAACCATCACCCTCATGGCGCCAAGCAAGACCTTCAACCTCCCCGGGCTCAAGGCTGCTATCGGCATCATCCCCAACCCCGAACTCCGTGAACGCTTCGAAACGGCCCGGGGCGACCTCGTGAAGGCCATCAACATCCTCGGCTACACCGCCATGCTCACGGCCTACCGCGACGCTGACCCGTGGCTCGATGAGCTAATCCCTTATCTCGAGGGCAATCGTGCCTACCTCGCTGCCTTCGTCGAGGAGCGGCTCCCGGGCGTGCGCCTCACCCCATCCGAGGCCACTTACCTTGCATGGCTTGATTGCCGCGAACTCGGACTGGAAGACCCGGCCGTGTTTTTCCGCGAGGAGGCGAAGGTCGCCCTCAACGACGGTGCGAGCTTCGGCGATTCCGGTGCGGGGTTCGTCCGTCTCAACTTCGGATGCCCTCGCCCCCTCCTCCAGGAAGGGCTCGAACGAATCGCCGCGTCCCTCGAACGCCGCTCATCATGAGCTGCTACCAGCGCTGGCCCCGGGGTGCTGGCTTGTCGGCGGCGCCCTGGGTCATGTGAGCTGTCTCTGCCCCGGCCCGCCACGGCCAGCTTCCGCCGCCGGGTGCGAATGCCCCCGGCCCCCGGCTTGCGAATACCTCTGCAATCCCCAGTGCTCGCCGCGTCCCTTCAACATCGTGCACGCGGAAGATTCGGACGCCCTGCTCATAGGCGAACGCGGAAACTACGTGTGTCTCGAGATCCCGTTCGCCCGGTGGCCGCCCGGTGATACTCCCGATGAAGTTCTTCCGCGAATGGGCCAGCATCACCGGTAAACCTGCGGACCGTAGCTCCCCCAGCCGCCGAATCACCTGGATGTCCTCGTCATGGCTCTTCCCGAATGCGATCCCCGGGTCGATGGCGATCTGCTCGTCACCGAGCCCGGCCGCCCGCAACTCACTGACCCGCTCCTCCATCCACGCCACCAACTCGGTCATCACATCCTCGTACACCGGCGGCGTCTCCGGCCGTCGCTTCGGCACGCTGTAGCTGTAGTTCAAGACGTAACCGGCGCCTGCTCGTGCTGCCTCCGTCGCCGCTCCGGTTCCCATTGTCAATCCGCTGATGTCGTTCACAATCTCCGCGCCCGATTCCAGCGCAGCGTGAGCCACCACCGGCTTGTACGTGTCGCTGGAAACACAATGCCCTTCGCGAGTGAGCGCGGCCACCACCGGCCCGACGATCGCGGCTTCCTGTTCGGGGTCCAGTGCGGGCCGGTCTGCGCGTGCCGTCTCCGCCCCCACGTCGATGATGTCGGCGCCGGCCATTCGCAACTCTTCTGCACGCCGGAGTGCAGCGTCGACGCTGCACCCTACGCCGTCACCCGAAAACGAATCCTCTGTGAGATTCAGAATCCCCACGATCCACCCGCGATCCAGGGGCAGTACCCGGCTGCGAAGCCGCCAGGTGGTGACGGGCGACAGGTATCGCTCGAGGTCCCTGGCCAACCCCGAACCTCGCTCCGCCAGTGCTTGGGCGAGCCGGGCAAGCTCGCGCCGGCTTGCGCTGACCCTTGTTACCTCCCCGCGTACGTCGATCCCCATCCCAAGGCTGTTCGTGGCGACCTGCAACGCTTCGCGGTCGGTTGCCAGCCAAAGGCGGTAGGGGGTGTCCGGGTCGGCCACGAGTTGCCACGGCGAGGGTGCCACGGCACGGAAGCGAGGCATCAACGTCGTGGACTCGTGAGCGCCTCGAGTATCCGCTTCACCTGCCAAAGGTGCTCCAGGTCATGCTGATACGCCTCGCGCGCGATCTCCAGCAGGGTCAACCGTCCACGGTACGGGTGCAGCCCTCCCCGTTCCCACTCCGAGGGCAAGAGGTCCCAGAGGAGGTACGAGCTCCGATGGCGAAGCTCCCGGAACTCCTCGAGCAGCTCCTCGATCTCCTCGTCCCGGTAGTCCTCCTCGAGCGGGATATCATCGAGATCGACGTTCGGGATTTCCGGCTCCCGCCGCCGTGTGATCGCCTGGTACTGCCTCAGCAGACCGTACTCTGTCTCCCGCAGGTGGTAGGGGATCGCGAGCAGCGTCCAGCCATCGTCCGGCGGTGGAGCCTGTGCCAGCAGTTCGCGCCGGCGAAATCCCCGAAATGACCGTGAGAGCTCGCCCGAAGCCTCGCTCAGCGCCTTGAGCAGAAACGACGGGTCGCTGCCAGCCTGTCGTACGTACTGCATGCCTGCGATTGTAGCGCGGCGGCCCTCCTGAGGGCCGCCCTCTTTTTCTCGTGCTGCCGCTGCAGCTGCCGTACACTGCTGAGCATGCGCGCCGTCTTCGTCATGGTTAAGACCGATCCCGGCCACGGAACCGAAGTGGCCAACCGGATAGCCGATATCGAATCCTTCTCCGAAGCGTTTAGCATCACCGGCCAATACGACCTCCTCGTCAAGCTCTACGTCGACGATATCGATGGCCTCGGGCGAATGATCGAACGTGATATCCACTCCATCCCCCACATCCGGGAGACGTTTACGATCCTCACCTTCGAGGCGTTCGGGGCGCGCTGACTGCCCGCCACGTACGCTTCTGCCCATCCCGCCCGGTCCGCCTGGCGGCGTTCTAAACGGCAGCCCCGCCTCGACCCGCTATTCGACCGATCAAGAAAGGGATGCCCGGCCGGGCATCCCTTTCTCCTGTTGCCTGTTCTTCCCGCCCTACGGCTCGAAGGTCAGCTTGCTCGAACCCGTTGCGATGAACCAGTAGGCCGAGCCTGGCCGCATGAGTGGCAGGTTGTTGAGGAATGAGGGCAGGCTGGGGCCAAATCGCTGCCATGTGCCGGTTGCCGGGTCCCAGTAGTACACCATCCTGATGTTCGCACCCTGCCCTGCCAGTGCTACCGCGGGCGGAAGCGCCTGCCCGGGCCATGACAGCAGGTTCGAGCCTGGTGCTATTGGCAGCGAAGGTGCGGGCGGTGTCCTGGTTGCCGTGGCAGATACCGTCGGCGCCGATGTCGGAGCCTGTGTCGGTGTATTTGTTGGCGCCTGCGTTGGTGTCGAGGTCGCACCGCCACCCCCCTGTGTTGGGACAGCTGTGGGAGTGCTCGTCGGAATAGATGTCGGTGGCTGGGTCGGCGTTTGAGTAGGCGGCAACGTCGGCGGCGTCGTTGGGCCCGATGTCGGAACCGATGGCGGAACCGATGTCGGCTGGCTCGTCGGCGACTGCGTCGGCACCTGGCTCGGCGTTCGCGTCGGTGTCGGCGTGTTCGTCGGAGCCTGTGTTGGTGTCCGGGTTGGTGTCGGCGTGTTCGTTGGCGTCGAACCGCCTCCGGCCGCCGGGTAGATGGCCTGCTCCCCGGCGATATCGTCACCGGTCAGCATCCGCTTATTGGTTCCCGCGGGGTAGCTGAAATACATCACCGCACTCGAATCGCCCGAATGGTTCAGGCCCAGCGCATGCCCGAATTCGTGGGTCACCACGCTCTGCAGGTCGATATTGATGGGTGAACCGGTTGACCACGACCACTTCGGGTCAATCGCCATATCGAACTCTGCCGCAGCGGAAAATCCGCCGCCAGCCGAACCCCCGAACCAGGAACAGGTGACAGCCAGCACGCTGCCCGCGCCCTGCGGGGCCCATCCAACGACATTCTGACCGTCGGTACCGCCGCCACTGCAGGCGCCCGGGCTTGCTGCGCTCGTGCCACCACCCATGAACTTGAACGATGCCCCCGTCTGGCCCCACGCGTTGGCACTCGCCTGGATCGCCATCAGAGCAGTGCCGGCAACACCAGCGGGTGCACCGGCGCCGTTGTAGGCCCACGTTGCCTGCCCGCTTGCCCACTTGAAGCCGCTCGTCACGTACGCGGCGCTGAATGCACCCTGGCTGAGCTGTACCGCACCGGGAAACCGGCTCGCCATCTCCGCCGCGTAGCCATCGAGCTCCGCCTGTGAGATCCCCCGGCCATCGTCGTAGACGAACATATCGATCCGCACATACGACCACTGCCCATCGGCGCCGGGCACCGCGAGGTACACGTCATGGTCGCGAGCGGATGGCGCACTCCCGGCCGCGTTTGCTGGCGAGGCGGAACTCGCGAAGAGGAATGCCGCCGCGCCCCAGACCATGAGCGCCAGCGCGGCTACCGTTATGAGAAAGGGCCGCCTCCGTGAATGCTGCGGAGAAACCGATGTGACCACCACCACAACCTCCCTGGCCCTGGTCTTCCGGAGCCTCCCTCCGGTCCAACCACGGGCCCTTCTGTGATGCTGTCTGGAACATCGGCAGTCGCTCTTTTGGGTCGCACAGGCGGCTTGGGAACGGTTTCCCTACCGAGCGGTGGAATATCGGTGAACGGGCTACCATGTCCCTCACCTGGAGGTTTGGAAGATGCGAGTTGGTACGGTCCGTGAACTCAAGGATGGTGAATCCCGCGTCGGCCTAACCCCCGAGGGGGTCCACGCCCTGCGCGTCGACGGACATGAAGTGCTCATCGAATCAGGAGCTGGTGGCGGTTCAGGACACCCCGACACCGAATACGCTGCCTCGGGTGCGACTATCGTCCCCTCGGCCAGTGACGTCTGGGCAAAGTGCGACCTCATGGTGAAAGTGAAGGAACCGGTACCTTCTGAATTCGCCAGCCTGCGCCGCGAAACCACGCTCTTCACGTACCTCCACCTCGCCGCTGACCGGCAACTCACCGACCGGCTCATGGAGTCCGGCTGCACCTCTCTTGCCTATGAGCTTGTCCGCCGTCCCGATGGCTCGCTCCCGCTCCTCGCTCCCATGTCCCAGGTCGCGGGCCGCATGGCCGCCGAGGTCGGCGCACAACTCCTGAGGCATCCCGGGCCGGGCCGCGGCAAGCTGCTCGGAGGTGTTCCGGGTGTCCCGCCTGGCAAGTGTGTCCTCATCGGCTCGGGTATGGTTGGCACTGCCGCGGCGCGTGCCCTGATGGGGCTCGATGCACGCATCGTGGTCATGTCCAATGACCTTCCCCGCCTGAGCTATCTCCAGGAGCACTTCGGTGGCCGAATCGCCACACGCGTCTCCAACCCGCAGGCCATCGCCGAAGAAGTGGCCGGTGCCGACCTGGTTATCCTCAGTGTCCTCGTTCCCGGTGCTGCCGCGCCGAGGGTACTCAGCCGGGAGATGGTCCGCTCAATGGGCCCGGGGGCAGTACTCGTTGATGTCTCAATCGACCAGGGAGGCGCCGCCGAGACCAGCCGCGCCACCACTCACTCCAACCCCACGTACCTCGAAGAAGGGGTGATCCACTACTGTGTGAGCAACATGCCAGGCGCGGTTCCCTACACCAGCACGAGTGCACTCACGAACGCCACGCTCCCCTACGTCGAGGCTCTCGCCAACCTGGGGTCCGTGGCGGCCATGCGTGCGGATTCATCGCTCGCCCAGGCCCTGAGCACCTATGAGGGCAAGCTCCTTCGGGGCCCGGTTGCGGAGACGTTTGGTATGACCGCGGGCCCCAATCCGTTCCTGTAATGCCTCAGGCTACGCCGAGCCCGGGGCCCGGCCTTCATCGCGCGTTCGCCCCAGCGCCTTGATGCTAGTCGCGGTCGAGCCCCAGCCAACGGCGTGCCTCGGCGGTCAGCATCCCCACGTTCCATGGCGGCTCGAACACCGCATTCACAACCACGCTCGCGTCCGGGTACTTGTGTTGTAGCACCGTCTCCGCCATATCGAAGATCGCCGGGCCCATGGGGCACGATTTTTGTGTCGTGGTCACCGCGACCTGGATCTCCTCGGTGCCGTCCCGTTCTTCCGGGTGAATGTCGTACACCAGCCCCAGCGAGATGATGTCGATCCCCAGTTCGGGGTCGAACACCTGGCGTAGCGCCTGTGCTACATCAGCTGTCTTCACCTCGGTCATAGCGAAACCTCCCGCGATGCCGCTCCCGGCATCGCCCGTCCCGCCGTCTTCGGCAGGAACATCAGACTCATTGTGAACACGTGTGCAACGCCCACGAGCGCCAGCAGCACGCCACCGGTTCGTAAGAGATCCAGCGTTCCGCTCAGCGCCGCCGCCACGAGGACGAGCGTCGTGGCCCCATGGGCCAGGAGCACCGCGTTCGCCGTCCGTTCGTCGTAGATATCGCCTGTCACCGGTACGGGCCCGGTGCCCACCCGTGGAAGGTACCGGTGATACCAGATGAGGAACGGCAACACCTTGTAGCTGTTACCGATCAGCGTCGTCCCCGCCCACCCGCAGATGCCCGCCGCTGCGTATGCCAGCAGCCATCGCGCGGGCTCATCGTCGCTCGTGAACGGTGTGCCCCACGCCGCGAATAGCCCCAGCACAATCGTGAGTGCGAGGAAACCGACCGAGAGGTACGTAGCACGTCCCTGCACGTCCAGCTTCCGCTTGCCGCGTGCGTCCATGAGCCGCACCTGGTCGATAGCCCACAATGCCGGCCCGATCGCCATCCCTGCGGCGAGCACCACCCGCACATTGCGCCCTGCGTCGATCGCAACCAGCCATGCAAAGGCGATGAGCGTGACGCTCGTGATGACCAGCGCGATCCGTCCGAGTTTCGGTTGTGCCTTCTGGACCACCGCGAACATCGGCACGAGCTGGTACGAAACGCCCATCACCGTCAGCCCGATCCAGCCCAGTAAACCGAGGTGCGCATGCGCTGAAAGCCGCCCCAGCGTAATTGGAAACCATAGGTGCTCCAGGGTCCCCGCGTATGTCACACCGAGCGTAAATGCCGCCACAACGAAGGTGAGTGATACCGCCAGGTAGAGGCGGGGCAGGCTCCAGCCCTTCGCCCGCTTCACTGCGACCGCTGCATTGAGCACGAAGAGGACAAATGACAGCACCAACAACGACCCACCCAGCCCAATCCACCTGACATGCCAGTCTTTCAGGGACGCGACGAAGACCACGACTGCCAGCACGTGCACCGCAAACTGCACCCGTGCCAGCTTCACCGACCACAGCTTTCCCCCAAGAACGGCCGGACCGAGCTGATAAACCGCGCCCATGATGGTTGTCGTTACCCAGCCAATGACCAGGGCATGCGTGATTGCCACCGTCTGCGGGACGTTGATACCCACGAAAGCGATGTGCTTCGATGTCGCGAGCAAGAGCCCTGCTGCGACCAGTCCGAGCGGCGCCGCAAGGAAGAACGGCGCGATCACCCCCAGGGGAGGGCTCTCCGCCGGAGCAGGCCGAACCGCACTCATCCCGTCGCTCGCCGGATGCTCAGGCGATACCCATCGTCGCCGTTTGTCTCGAAATCCCAGGTCCACCCGCGCCGCTCGAGCTGCGGGTAGAGCATGATCGGCTCCCGATCCATCAGTGCCACCAGTTCGTCCCCGTCGGTCAATCCATCCAGCCCCGAAAGGATCCGCACCATCGGCTCGGGTGGCTGTAATCCCCGATTGTCAATCGTCACAGTTGCCATACCGAAATTCTGCCTCCTTTTCGCCGTCATGCTGTGACTGGAGTCACGGCTCGCATCCCATCGCGAGGATTTCTCCGCCGCAACCCTGCATCGAGCGCTCGCGGTCTCCTCCAGGCCTATCTGCCGATCGGATTTCGGGGAATCGAAAACTGGCAATCGCCCGTACAATGGCTCCCATGGATTACGCCGAGGCGATCGATTACCTCATGTCCCTCACCGATATGGAGCGCGGCTTCCAGGCTTCTGCCAGCCCCACCATGAATCTCGCCTCCGTTCGTTCCCTCCTTGCGCGCCTCAATGACCCGCACCTTGGCCGCCACACCGTTCATGTCACCGGCTCCAAGGGGAAAGGCAGCACCTCGGCGATGATCGCCGGCATCCTCAGCCGGGCCGGCAACCGGACATCCCTCTTCACAAGCCCCCACCTCCACGACTTCACTGAACGCATCGCAATTGACGGAGATGCCGTCTCTCCGGACGAATTCGCCGCTGGCATTACTGCAATCCACGCTGCCGTTGAGGCTGAGCGTGAATCCGTTCACGGTAACGTCAGCACCTTCGGTGTCCTCACTGCCCTCTTCTTCTGGCTTACCCGGGCCCAGGCCCCCCATATCGAATGGCAGGTCGTCGAGGTGGGCCTCGGCGGAACGTATGACGCCACCAACGTCTTCGACGCGCCCGACATCTGCGTGATAACACCCATCTCCCTCGAGCACACCGCCATCCTCGGCGACACCACCGAAGCCATCGCCCGCGACAAGTCCGGCATCATCAAGGCTGGTGCCGCCTGCGTTCTCGCACCACAGCACGACCCGGCTGTTGCGGGCATCGTCCGTGCGCGCTGTGAAGAGGTCGGAGCCACCTTCGTCGATGTCGCTGCGTCCTATACGACGCGGCCCCGCGAGAAGTTCCCCTTCGGCCAGTCGTTTATCCTCCAGGGTCCAGGCGGAAACCGCCAGATGCGCTCGCCGATGCTCGGCCGTCACCAACTCGACAATGCGGCCACCGCCGTCGCTGTCGCCGATGCGCTGCGCGCCCGCGGCCACGATATCTCCGACCAGGCGATCGTCGACGGAATCGCCCACACGCGCCTGCCCGGCCGCCTCGAGGTCATGGGCCAGAAACCGCTGATCGTTGCTGATGGCGCGCACAACCCCGAGAGTGCTGAAGCGCTGGCGCAGGCCCTCCGCGAATACTTCGATTGGAAGCGCCTTTTCCTCGTCATCGGTGTCACCCGCGATAAGGACGTTCGTGGCATGGGCTTCAAGCTTGCCCGTCTCTGCGAACTCATCGTCTGTTGCCGGTTCTCCAACCCGCGCGCCATGGACCCCTACGAGATGATCCAGCAGATCGGTTTCCTCGGCCCGGCTGCAGTCGCCGAGGAGTCGGTCGCCGACGGTATCGAGACCGCGCTTTCCCATGCCAACGACGACGACATCATTTGCATTACCGGCTCGCTCTACGTGGTCGCCGAAGGCCGTGCCCATGTCCTTGGCGAAAGCGTCAATAGCCACTGACTGTGCCCCGATTGACCCGTTCGCACGCCGCCTCAAAGATTCGCAATGTGCTTCCCAGGCGACCTCCGGTGAAGTTGTCTCGCCGCCGGTTTCTGGCCTCTTCGTCGGCACTCACCGGCGCTGCGGCGCTCGTTGCTTCCGGTTGCGGCGGTGGCTCGAAAGCGCCGGCCGTGACGCCGGCTCCATCCCCGAAGGCAACTGTTCCAACCGGGCCCAGGCAGGGCGGCATCCTTCGACGAATGGCACCGTCCTTTGGCCCGCTCCCGGACCCTCACAAGACGCGCAATGCGTCCGAAATCCTCGTCTGGCAATGGGTTGCCAGCTTCCTCTACCGTTTCAGCCCGCATGACCCCTTCCACGTCGAACCCGACCTGGCCCTCACCATGCCCGAGATCCCTTCGGATGGCACTCTCCTCACCGTGAAGCTCAATCCTGCCGCCAAGTGGCAGCCCAGGGAGCCGGCAAACGGCCGCCCCGTCGATTCCGATGACATCAGGGCCACCTTCGAGCGCATCAAAGCCCTCGGTGCCAGGTCTCCGCGCGCCGGCAACTACACCAATATCGAGAAGATCACCGCGGTCGATGCACAGACCATCCAGTTCAAGCTCAAGTCACCCCAGGCCGACATCCTCGCAATCATGGCCGACCAGTATGACCTCATCCTTCCCAGGGAGATCGCTGCACGGGGCGACGACGCGATCAAGGCGACTACCGATATCTTCGGGACGGGCGCCTATGCGCTGACCGCCTACGAAGCCGGCCGCAAGGTAACCCTCGCCCGCCGCAGCGATGGTCCCTGGCGCCCGAACACGGCATGGCTCGATGGTCTGGAACTCCTCGCCGTGACCGATGAGAACGCGAAAGCGAATGCTCTCCTCAACGGCCAGGCCGATATCGCCGATCTGCCTGCCGTTCTCGCACGCGTCTTTCGGGCCCGCGATGATTTCCAGGTTCTCGAGGTTCCTCAGCCAGCCCGCGAATGTCTCCTCATCAACTGCGCAAATCCTCGCTGGAAAGACCAGCGCCTGCGCCTGGCGCTCCAGCGGGCGGTCGACCGGCGCGCCCTGTATGCCGCCGTTTTCGAAAGCGCGGGTGTTGTTTCCGGCCCCGTCTCTCCCGCAGCCAGGGCATGGGCTCTTACGGACGGAGAACTCGCCGGCCAGCCCGGCTTCGGCGACCGTGACGCCGAACTCACCGAAGCGAAGAGGCTTCTCTCTGCCGCTGGCCTGCCCGATGGCCTCGAAGAGACCATTCTCACCACGACGGCCAACAGGCTTGATCTCGTGACCAACGAACTCGCCGGGCAGCTATCGTCCATTGGCTTCAGGCTCAAACCGCTGCCCCAGGGCGATGACATCAACGTCCTCACCGATCGTGTCCGCAAGGGCGATTTCACCCTCGCTACCATGAACTTCCTCTCCGGCATCTATCCCGATGCCCAGATCTACGTCTACGAACATAGTGCCGGCTCCGCGAACTACGGCAAGTACGCGAACAAGGACCTCGACGTGAAGCTGGACAGGCAGCGGGGGATCTACGACACGGCCGCCCGCACCGCTCTCGTCAAGGAGATCCAGCGCGATCTCCTCGCCGCACCGGGGCCGGTATGGCTTGGCGCCCGCCTTCAGGAGACCATCGCAAGCAGGCGTATCCACGGCCTTTCCGCCACCCCGTTTATCTCTGGATACGATGAGGCCGAGGCTGCCTGGTCCGCCTCCTGAGGTCCGGGCCGGGCCGCCGATCTCTGGATCCTTCGTCAACAACCCGCCACGCTGATCTGATGACGTTCGCCGAACGCCTCGCGGCAGGCCGCTTCGCCGTTGCCCTGGAGATCACACCGCCGCAGAAGCCGCTCCCCGCGGTTCTCCTGCGCCGCGCGCGGCTCCTTGGCCCGCGCGCGCATGCCATCAACGTCATTCAACGTCCCGACCGCCAGAGTTCACTCGAGGCGTCCTGCACCCTCCGCGAAGCCGGCATCGAACCTGCCTGGCACCTGGTTACCCGTGGCAACACCCGCGATACCCTTCGTGCCGACATCGCTCGTGCCTCGGCCGCCGGTCTCCGCCAGGTTCTTTGCATCCGCGGTGACCACCCCGGCCCCGACTCACCCGACACGCCGGCCCTCAGGGAGGTCGTGGCGCTCACCCTCACGAGCCTTCCCGGTGCCCTCGTTGGAGCAACCTTCAACCAGTACGCACCCGACCAGGATGCTGCCCTGCGCAACCTGCTCGGCAAACTCCGGGCTGGTGCGGCCTACGTGCAGACCCAGCCTGTCTTCGACGCAGACGCATTCACCCCTGCCGCCGAGGCAATCCTCGATCGTGCCCCGGATACGAAGATCATCCCCATGATCATGCCGCTCGTTTCCCCGGACGAAGCACTTCGCATCCAGGACCGTCTCCACATTCGCCTTCCAGGGTCATTCCTCTCCCGCCTCGAAACCGAGGAGTGCGCATGGCAGGCCTTCGCCGAAATCGCAGCCCGGCTACGCGAGAGCAGCGCCGTTTCAGGCATCGCCATCATGACACTCGGCATGGATCCTGCTCCCGAGATTGGCGCCCAGATCCTCAGAGCGCTCGACGCAGCCTCCATCGCGGACGACTGAGCGTACGCCGCAGGGTGTGGCGCCCGCTACTTCGGCGCTGGCGGACGGAGGTTCGGCGCCCGGTACCCGGCTAGATCGAGTGCAACGTGCTTGAATCCCAGGTTTTGCAGCCGCGACACGATCTTTCCCCGGTTCTCGACCGCGAACGCGATCTCCATGCCCGCCCGGTCTGTTTCGATCCGTGCGACATCGCCATGGTGACGCACACGCACCTGCCGCATTCCGAGCGAGCGTAACACCACCTCGGCTGCACCGATCTGGTCGAGCGCCTCTAATGTCACGGGTGTTCCGTGCGGGATCCGGCTCGCGAGGCACGCCATCGCCGGCTTGTCCCAGGTTGGTAGCCCCATCTCGTGGGAAAGCTGTCGGATGTCGTCTTTTGAGAACTCCAGGTCCAGGAGCGGGCTCCGTACCCCGTGCTCGGCTGCGGCCCGTCTTCCCGGGCGGAAATCCCCTGTGTCATCGAAGTTTGTTCCGTCCACCACCACCGCGTCGTCCGCACGCGCGGCAATCGCCCCCAGGATCCCGAAGAGCTCATTCTTGCAGTGGTAGCACCGCATGTCGCTGTTTGCGACATAGTCAGGGTTATCCATCTCGTGCGTGTCGACCCACTCGTGCCGAATGCCGATGCGCTCCACGAGTGCTGCCGCTTCCTCGCGCTCAGAAGCCGCTACGGATGGCGAAACCCCGGTGATCGCCATCGCATGCTCTCCCAGTGCCTCCTGGGCTATCGCCGCCAGGAATGTCGAGTCCACCCCGCCGCTGAATGCGACGACCACTCGTCCATACGAGCGTAGTGTTTCGAGCAGCCTCTCGCGCTTCTCCATGAGATCGGTCACGGATCCAGTCTATCCACACTCCACTCGCCTCGCCCACTCGCCCCCGGCATGGTGGAGGATTGCCCCTCCGCGTGGGTGAACAGCCTCAACAGCCGCTTCAGCGTTATGGCCGTTTCGGTCCCACCACAATCGTGTCGGCAACCACCCTGCCCGTCCTGGCATCGATACCCCCCGTCACCGCGACGATGTGGCCGATTACCACGTCCGGATTCGCGGTCTCGCTCGCTGGTACGCCACTCTCGCTCCAGAGCCGCAACGTTGCTGGCCGGATCGCCACTGGCACCCTCCCGCTCAGCGTCAGCACCTGCAACACATTCAGGTCACGAGCTACGACTATCCCGCGCACCGTCACGAATGCTGGCGTTCCAGCCGAGTCTCCAGCATCCGGCCGGGCTACACCCCCGGCACCCGGGGTTGTTGAAGGTGACGGACCCGGCGTGCTCGTCCGCCCGGGCGCCGGTGATTCACCCCGGTGCTCGGTCAGCACCAGTGCAAACACGTCGCCCTTCGGATTGTCACCGGACGTCACCCGTACCCGTGCCCCGAGTGCCGATCGCAGCCGCACCAGGGCCTCCGCCGTCCTCGCGTTCACTTTTACCAGGTACCGGTGCCCGTCTGCTGCGTCGACCAGTACGTTCGCATGCTGGCCGTCCTTTGCGACCGCGAGCAGTGCCACCTGCCCCTCGAGGTTCGGTGGGAGCTCGCGCACGTTTTTCAACTTGATCACTTTCGGCGTTACACCCCGGGCATTCGAGACCGCTACCGTGTTCGCAGTTACCTCGCGGTTGGCTCCCACCACCCCGCCGACGAGTAACTGGTCGCCTGCCTTGATGACGGATGCATCAATGGTGGTGGCCTCGTCGACTACACTCGTCTCCGAGTTGAGTACCACCCGCACCGAGTCGACCGCCGAATCCAGGACGATAGCCCGGTTCTCGCCGCTTCCCGAGATTTTCCGAACTACTCCCTGCACCTGTACGTAGTCGTCCGGGCTTAGAACCAGTGCCGATGCCGTCTCGGTGTCGGAAAGCAGCACCTGCGATCCAGCTACAGCGATCACGGCGAGGAGCCCGATTGCGACGGCCGCTCCGGATAGCAGCAGCCCACGCTGCCTTGTGAACAGCCGCCCGGGGAACGCCACCTTCGGCCTCGAGCTGGCAGGCCGCGGGATCGCCACCGCATGTGGCTGTTGTCCCGCTACGAATCGCTCGAAGCGCGCCTGAGCCACCGGGAGTGAGGCCATTGCCTCCGCCTCCACCTGCGACCGGAGCTCCATGGTTGCACGCGCTGCTGAGAGCAACCGCTCGAGCTCCGCACGCTCGGGCTCGGTCGCCTCCGCTGGGATGACGCCCGTTACAACCGCCTGCTGCAGGAGATCGTCGATCCGGCTCACTGCTTCGTCACTCCCGGGTAGTCCGCTTCCGCGAGGGCGCGGTGCATCGCAGCCAGGGCGCGCCGTTGCAGGGTCTTCACGGCATCTTCCGACCGGTTCATGATGCGCGCCGTCTCTTCCACCGACCGGTCGAGCAGGAAGCGGAGCGATAGTACCTCCTGCTGGTCTTCAGTGAGCGAACGCATCGCCACCGCAAGGTCCTGCCGAAGGTCGGCAGCCTCTGCCGTATCGCCCTCCACCGGCCCGCTATTGTCGTCGAGTTCTTCGTTGATACCCCGCCGGCCCAGCTTCTTGATGTGGTCGCGGCAGACATTCCGTGCGATCCCGATAAGCCACGCGTTGATTGGCACTCCGCGGTAGTCGAACCGATCCGCCCGGCTGTACGCCACCTCAAAGACCTGCGAAGCGAGGTCCTCCGATTCGTCAGCTCCACGAAGCCGGTATCGCACGAACCCATAGACCGACCGCCAGTGCAACTCGAACAGCGTGCTCCATGCCGCCGGATCGCGGGCAGCCGCACGCCGTGCAAGCGACTCTTCGCCGCCCTCCGTGCCACCTGCGGCTGAGGCATTTCTGGCCACCCCTGGTTCGCGCACCGCGTATTCACTCTACGTATGGCGCCAGTACCACGTAAGGTGACGCCCGCCGCCACATCTTGGTAACGTTCTCGTGACATGTCAGAATCAGGTCCGTGACGCCACCCCGTAGGGGTTTTTACAGACGTTTTACGGCCCCATGGCAACATCCGGCCCGCCCCGGACGTTTGATCTGGTGCACGTATTCGGGCCGATTGCTACGGTAGCCATCTAGCGCGGCGCTGCACAGCGCGCGGGAGGACAAGAAACAAATGAGCTGGATGAAACGAAAATCGTTCGGAATGGTTGCGGCAACCCTCGCCTGTGCCGCCATCCTCGGGGGAACCCTGGGTGTCGCCTTTGCCAGAAACACGGACCTTGGTACGGGTTTTCAGCTCGTTGGTGGCCCCGTCAACGCTGATGTCCAGGCAAAGGACTGGGTGAGCTGTCTCCCCTCCACCTCATGGGCGTCTATCTATATCTGGGATGCCCCGAACCAGAAGTGGCTCCATTACTTCAACACCAAGGTCAACAACGTTCCCAACTATGTGAACGACCAGTCGCTTGGCGGCATCAGCAATATCCCGCGCTTCGCCGGAGTCGCCATCATCATGCAGACCGCTGTGTCCCAGGCGAAGTTCCCCGATTCGCCAAGCCAGGCCTGTACCCCCTGACATAACGCTTCTGCCCTGCCTCTCTGAGACCCCTCGCCTGGCCGCGGGGGGTTTTCGTTTCCAGCCCCCCACACGGCACAATGGACCGACCATCCCCTGCGGAGCATTGCATGGCCCTCGCTATCCGGATTCGGCGCGCCCACCTCGAGGCAATGATTGCCCACGCCCTCGAAGATGCACCCATCGAGTGCTGTGGGCTCATCGGCGCCAAAGACGGGACTGCTGTCGCCGTTCACCGCGCAAAGAACCGCGAGGCCAGCCCCTACCGCTTCAGCATTGACCCCCTCGAGACTCGCCGCATCGAGGAGCGTATTGAAGAGGAGGGTGGTCAGCTCTTCGGCTTCTACCACTCCCACACGGGCAGCGATCCCATCCCCAGCCCCACCGATATCCGCATGATGGGTACCTTCTTCGGCCCCCCCTTTGTCCACTTCGTTATCGGCGTCGCCGACCGCGAGAATCCTGTTACCCGCTGCTGGTACATCGAAAACGGAACACGTACCGAGCAGGAATTTGAGGTTATCGACTGAACGCTGCCATCCGCTGGCCCATTCGCCGCTCCTACGCTGCCCGGGCTCTCGAAGTCGCGGGCCGTTGCTTCGTGTGGGGTGAGCGCACGTACACCATGGCCATCATCAACATCACCCCCGATTCGTTCAGCGGCGACGGGGTAGCGGGTGATATTGGCCTCGCGGTCGAACATGCTCGCGCCTTCGAGGCTGCCGGTGCCGACATCCTCGACATCGGCGGCGAGTCCTCCCGCCCCGACGCCAACCCGGTCACCCCGGAAGAGGAAGCTGCTCGCGTAATCCCCGCTGTTCGCGCGATCGCCTCGGTTTCCGGCCTCCCCATCTCTATCGACACCTACCATGCCAGCGTTGCCGAGGCCGGGATCGATGCTGGCGCGGCGATGGTCAACGATATCTCCGGGCTCCGCTTCGACCCTCGCATGGCAGCCACCGTCGCACAGGCGCGGGTGCCGCTCATCGCAATGCACAACCAGCGCGGGCGCGCCTTCCATGATGTCATCAGCGATATCCGTGCCGGTTTCGACCACTCGCTCTGCCTCGCTGACGAAGCCGGCATCCCCCGTGAGCGGATCATCATTGACCCCGGTTTCGGGTTTGGTTGGCGGGAAGACCACAATGTCGAAATGGTCCGCCGCCTCCCCGAGCTCTGGAGCTACGACCTCCCGATCCTCCTCGGCACGTCCCGCAAGTCGACCCTTGGCGCCATTCTTGGCACCCCCGTCAGCGATCGGCTCGAGGGTTCCCTCGCAACCGCGGCCATGGGAATTGCCGCCGGTGTCGATATCATCCGTGTCCATGACGTTCGCCAGGCCGTCCGCCTCGCGAAGGTCGCCGATGCCGTTGCCCGCGACAACTGGCGCCCCGGCCACTCGTGACGCGCGTCGTGATTGCCCTGGGCGCCAACCTGGGGGATCGCCTCGCGAACCTTCGCGCGGCCGTCCACGTACTCCAGGTGAGCGGAGTAGCCGTCGACACCTGGTCCTCGGTATGGGAGACGCCACCAGTCCCCGCCGATCAGCCGGCGTTCCTCAATGCGGTAATCGCGGGCGAAACCGCCCTGGATCCTGAGCCCCTGCTCGATCTCCTCAAGCACATCGAATGGGAACTTGGCCGCCGCCCTTCGCGGCGCTGGGGTCCTCGACCGATCGACCTCGATATTCTTTTCTATGGCGACTCCGCCTATGAGAGCGAACGCCTCACGATCCCGCACCCACGCATCGCCGAACGTGGATTCGTCCTCGTACCACTCGCAGAGGTCGTTAGCGATCCGCTTCCGGTCATCGGGCGCACCGCGCTCGAACTCCTGGCGCAGGTGAACACCGAGGGCATCATCCGCATCGGCGAGGCCCTGGCCGGGAAAGAGAAAGGCCCCGCCGAAATGGGCGAGGCCCCTCGATGATTTCGCTCCGTCGGCCTTAGCCGACTACGCCCTGTTCTCGCAGCGCTGCGATCTTCGCCGCGTCATACCCGAGACCTGCCAGGACCTCGTCGGTGTGCTGCCCGATGACCGGTGCCGTCGCTCGCACCTGGCCGGGTGTGTCGCTGAGCTTCGGCGCGATGCCCACCTGCTTCACCTTGCCCACCGGTGAATCGACCTCGATCACCATATTCCGTGCCAGGTTGTGCGGGTTCGTCACCACGTTCTCCATCTCGAGGACCGGCGCCGCGCAGATGTCATATTGCGACATCAGTTCCATCCACTCGTCCGCGGTCTTCGTTGCGAACACGGCCGCGTACTTCTCGAACATCTCCGGGTAGGCCGATGCATCGTGCTGCCGCCCAAGGTACTCATCGAGCCCCATCACCTTCACGAGTGCTTCGTAGAAGTGCGGCTCGATGCTCCCGATCGAGAACCAGCGCCCGTCCTTGGTCTTGTAGGTGTTGTACCAGGGAACGGAGCCGTTGAGGAGGAACTCGCCCGGACGGATCGCCAACCCGGCCGAGAAGTACGTTGCGAACGCCATCGTCATGAGCGACATCACACCATCGCTCATGCCCACATCCACGTTCTGCCCGCGGCCCGTCTTTTCGCGAGCGAGCAGTGCCACGCAGATCGCAAACGCCGCTGTGAGCCCGCCTCCCGCGAAGTCCGCGATGATATTGATGGGGATTGCCGGCGCCTGCCCGGGCCGCCCCGTTACGCCCAGTGCGCCACCCACCGCGATGTAGTTGATGTCGTGGCCCACGAGGTTGCTGTATGGGCCCGTTTGCCCGAAGCCCGAGACGGAGCAGCAGATGATCCGCGGGTTGATCCTGGCCAGCGTCTCGTAGTCCACACCGAGCCGCTTCACGACGCCCGGCCGGAACCCTTCAATCACCACGTCAGCCGATTTCACCATCTCGTAGAAGATCTCTCGCGCAGCCTCTTCCTTGAGGTTCAGCGCGATCGACTTCTTCCCGCGGCCGAGCGCGTTGTAGGCCGCTGCCCGCTGCGCACCGGCGCTCACCTCGCGGGAACCGCCGAGTTTCGCCGATGAGCCCGGCACTGCCTCAACGAGCGTCACGTCGGCGCCGAAGTCGGCCAACAGCATCGAACAATGCGGACCCGGCGCCAGCCGGGACAGATCGAGGACTTTGACACCATCAAGGGCCATGACCATGTGGGAGAACCTCCACTAAAATGCCGCGGATCTCATCCGCGAAAGGACCGGTAGCGCCGATTCTAAGGTCGCGACGATACCCCGGCGAATCGACCACTCACCTTGTCGTCTGCTGGTCTCTTCATCCCTCGTGCCGTCGGAAACCGGGAAAGTCCGCTATCCTTCCACCATGGCCGGCACCGATAACCTCGAAGTCGAGTGGCAATTCGACGCGCCCGATCTCGCAGCTGTCACCTCGTGGCTCGAATCCGCCCGTGTCCCCGGTTATCTCCTCGCTTCCGCCGGCTCGAAACAACTCGACGACACCTATTTCGATACGGATGACTGGCGTATCCATCGCGCCGGGTACACCTGCCGTGTTCGCCGCAAGGCGAGCGGCCCGGAACTCACCCTGAAATCGATGGCTGATGCCGTTGCGGCCTTGCGCAGCCGGGTTGAACTCAATGAACCCCTCGAGCCCGTTGAACCGATCGAGCCCGCCGCCGCCCCCGGGCAGTGTGGTCAACTGCTCCGCCTCATCTGTGGCAAGCGTCCCATCTCCCCGATCTTTACCGTACGTACCGATCGCCGCCTCTTCAATCTCGCCGACGAGCTGGGCCCGCTGGGCGAGATCGCCGTCGATGACACCATCATTCCGGTCGGCGAACAGCCACCCGCCCGCCTGAGGCGCATCGAGGTAGAGGTCGGCTCCGCGGCTGTCGAGCGTGCCCGCCGCTTCGTCAACGTCCTGGTCGCCACTGCTCATCTCGTCCCGGCGACAACCTCCAAGTTCGAGGCAGCTCTGAACGCGACGGGCCAGTCCATCTCCCACATCGCCCACGGCCTTGGCCCCTCTACGATTTCCGCCGAGATGACCGCCGGCCAGGTCGGCTACGCCATCCTCCGCAAGCAGTTCGCGACGTTCCTCGCGAATGAGCCAGGCACGCGCCTCGGCGAGGACATCGAGGCCCTCCACGACATGCGCGTCGCGACTCGCCGTATGCGTGCCGCCATGTCGGCTTTCGCTCCCTACCTGCCCCCGCGTATGGCGTTCTACCGCCAGGAGCTCGGCTGGCTCGCCGCCGCCCTGGGCGAAGTACGCGACCTCGATGTCCAGCTCGAACGCATGGACGAATGGCGCTCGGGCTTTAGCGAATCCCAGGCCACCGTCCTCGATTCCGTCGAGGCCCTCCTTCACCTGCGCCGTAACCGGGCCCGTGCCAGGATGCTCACCGCGCTCAACTCACGTCATTACGACCACTTCGTCGAACGCTTCGCGGCCTTCCTTGGCCGCGGCATCCCCCGCACCTTCGCACCCGGCTCGCTCCCGATTCTTGGGGTCGCACCTGGCCTCGTCGAGAAGCGTTATCACCGCGTCCGGAAGCTCGGTGATGCCATCAACCCCGGTTCGCCACCCGAGCACTACCACGCTCTTCGCATCGATGCGAAGAAACTCCGCTATGCCATTGAGTTCGTCGGTCCCATCTATGGAAAGCCTGCCACCGATTTCAGCGCGCGTGTCACGGCTATGCAGGATGTTCTCGGGCTCCACCAGGACGCCTATGTGGCCATGGACCAGCTCGAGGACATGGCGCACGCCTCCGCACGCCGCCTCGGCCCGGCCGCCCTCCTCGTCATGGGTGCAATCGCCGAACGCTACCGTATCCAGGCCGAAGACCTGCGCAGACAGTTCCCGCGCGTCTATCGCCCCATAGCCGGTGCCGAGTGGCGGCGGCTTCGCCGCCTGATGGACGGGCGGGCGTAGGCGTCCGCTCTTTTCGAACTGCAATCGCGCCCGCCACGGACACTAACCGCCCGGCGGTGTATTCTCTCGCGTTGGGGAATCCGCCCCCGCCGGCCGGCAGTCGTGCCCGGGAATCGGCAATTCGGAAATCGCTTCCCAGGGTACGAACTTGAGCGTCCTGCTTGATGCAAACACGCGCCTCATGGTCCAGGGTATTGGCACTGAAGGCGCCAACCACATGCGCCGCTCCATCGCCTACGGCACGAATGTGGTCGCCGCCATCCACCCGAAGCGTGGCGGCGAACAGCAGGACGGCGTTCCGATCTTCTCCACCGTCCAGGAGGCGGTGAAGCAGAGGGGCGCGAACGTCTCGATTATCTTCGTCCCCGCTCCCTTCGCCGCCGATGCCATCCTCGAAGCTGCTGCTGCGAAGGTGCCGCTCATCGTCTGCATCACCGAAGGGATCCCCGTCATGGACATGGTGATGGTGAAGAAGGCTCTCCAGGGGAGCGGCTCCATCCTCATCGGCCCTAACTGCCCCGGCGTCATCACCCCCGGTACGAAGACCCGCGTCGGCATCATGCCCGGCGATGTCTTCCTGCCCGGCCGTGTCGGCGTCGTGAGCCGCTCCGGCACGCTCGTCTACGAAGTCGTTGCCCAGCTCACCGAGCTCGGTATCGGGCAGAGCACGTGCATCGGCGTCGGCGGCGACCCCATCATCGGCACGCGCCAGGTCGAAGCCGTTCGGATGCTCAACGAAGACCCCGATACCGATGCCATCGTCATGGTCGGCGAGATCGGCGGGAGTGCCGAACAGGAAGCTGCGGAGTACATCAAGGCACACGTCAGGAAGCCTGTCGTCGCCTTCATCGCCGGGGCCACTGCACCTCCCGGCCGCCGGATGGGGCATGCTGGTGCAATCATCAGCGGCGAAGACGGCAAGGCAGAAAACAAGAAGGCCGCGCTCCGTGCTGCTGGCGCCCGCGTGAGTGATTCGCCAGCCGAAATCGGCAGCACCATGAAACAGGCCCTCAGCGACGCCGGTCTCCTCCGGTAGGTCCAATCGCGGCTGACACCAAGACAAGGAGGGGAGGCCAATTGGCCTCCCCTCCTTCGTGATGGATTGAGCCCGGAGTGATTAGCTCCGCCCCGGGACCTCGAGGTCCGCGGCCGGGGGAGCAGGATTGACTACCCCCGCCATCAATTGTGCGGGCACGAGCATGCGGAGCTCATCGAGTGTCCACTTGCCGTGCTTATAGATGTTCTTGAACGGCGGGTACATGTCCTGGAGCAGGCCGATGTGTCCGCCCGCAACCTGGAAGATGCGCCCGTTGATGTTCCATGCCTCGTCCAGGAGCAGGTAGACCGTCATCGGCGCGACCATCTCTGGCCCGCGCATGGCAGCAGCTTCCTCGGCGGCGCGGTTTTCGTTGGCAGCCGGAGCTGGCCCGCCCGCGCCCGCGATGCCGCGGCTCGCCCGGAGTTCGCGGGCGGACTGCGGAACCGTTGCCGTCAGGCGTGTCGCCGCACCCGGAGCGATGCAGTTAACTGTCACGCCATACCGGCCGAGGTCGCGCGCGGCCACACGAGTGAGCCCTGCAACCCCTGCTTTCGCGGCACCGTAGTTTGCCTGCCCCGAGTTGCCCTGCAGGCCCGAGACCGACGAATAGTTCACGATGCGGCCGTAGCGCTGCTGTCGCATGAGCACCGACGCCGGCTTGATTGTCGTGAAGTGGCCCTTCAGGTCGACGCGGATGACGTCGTCCCATTCCTGCTCCGTCAGGTTGAACACCATCCGGTCGCGCAAGATGGCGGCGAGGTTGATCAGCCCATCGAGCTTGCCGTAAGTATCCAGTGCCGTCCGGATGACGCTCTCACCGCCGTCCATGGTCGAGACGTCGGCGAAGTTCGCCACCGCTTCGCCGCCAGCGGCCTTGATTTCAGCAACGACCTGTGCCGCCGGGCCCTCGTCGTGCCCGCCGCCATCGGGATTCACGCCCGGGTCGTTCACAATGATCCGGGCGCCTTCGCTCGCCGCGAGCAACGCGCATTCGCGCCCGATACCACGGCCGGCACCCGTCAGGGCGACGACCTTTCCATCAAGAAGATTTGCCATTTATCGCCTTCTCCCCGCCTATGGAAGGCGGACGGTTGCCGTGCCCGGCGTCGTCTTCTGGCCTTGCGGGTTCTCCGTCCAGATCTCGAGGTCGACGAGCTTTTCGCCGTTCTCTTCGTACTTCCGGGTCACCACACCCTTGCAGACCATCTCCTCGTTCGGGTAGTCCATCCCGCGGTAGCTGCAGCCGAACCGCTTGATGCGGCCCGTGTTGCCGATCCAGTCGTGCACGAGCTGCCCGAGGAAGGCGTGCTTCAGCGCACCGTGAACGATGATCCCCTTGAGGCCGGTGCTCTTCGCGAAACCATCATCATAGTGAATCTGGTAGAAGTCGCCGGAACCGGCTGCCCATTGCACGAGTTGCTGACTCGTCGGGTTTTTCTTCAGCGAAGGGATCTCCATCCCCTCCTTCACATCAGCCCATGTCGTCGCCATCGTCGTCCTCCTAGTAGCGGATGCCGGTGCCGGTCGTGATCGCAACGACCTTGCCGTCCTGGTTCTTGTAGACCGTCTTCGAAGTTGTGATCAGCATCTCGCCAATCGATCCGGTGCGCTCCTCGAAGCTCGCCGTGTGGGTCGTCGCTGTCAGCGTGTCGCCGGCACAGATGTCCTCGAAGTGCTCGATATCCGTGCCGCCATTGAGGATTCGCTTGAGCGGCCGGCTCGGCTGCGGTCCCGGGCCTGCCCCACGCCGCCCACCAAACGTGGCATCGCTGGTGGCCGGGTTGAAGATCGGCGTCCCCAGGTAGCCGGGAGGGCAGGGAAGGCTGCGATAGCCGGCTGCCTTTGCGGCCGCTTCGTCGTAGTACACCGGGTCCGTGTGGCCCACCGACCGGGCGAACATGCGCACCGCCGTCTTGTCGACTTCGAGCGTCCACGGTTCGGACTCGACACCGATCGTGGCCCGCATCTCGTCTGTAATGAGCGATTGGGTCGCTTCCTGCGTCACCTTTTCCTCCAGGTTCGTAGTGCGTTCGAACACTACGCCAAACCCCCTCCCCCGTAAACCGCGCAGGAGGGAGGAGCGAGGATGGAGAAGCCAGGATTGGTGTCGTGCCGGCCGGCCCGGCGAAGCAGCCTCCGCGATAGAAGGCCCGCCTGGAGGGAGCCCCGGGTTAGTCGCGTGTGACCGCTTTCGCCAGCCGCACACCTGCCAGCACGCGGACCGCCGGCCGGTCATCCCCGGCGTCAGCAATCGACGGCCCGCCCCGGCCCCTTCGATACCGGCGGGCCATGGTGCGAGCGAAAGGCCCCGAACCCACTCGCCCAGGAGCGCCACGGCACCCAGCCTTCCGCACGGAAAGATCAGGGTTTCTCCCCCGCGTATCCCGGCCCCCTCCCGCACGAATCGGGGTCTCCCCAATGCGCCCCCATGTGACCCGCTCGCTACAGTCAGGCAAGTTCTCGTATCTGCTCTTCGCAGGGGGTCGCTCGAATGGGTCAGGGCTCACCGTTCTCCCAGGTCATGGAACGCTGGAACCAGTTGCCCCGCGCCCGTCAGATCGCTCTCGCCGGTATCCTCGCTGGCGCCCTCGTCGTCGCCTATTTCGTCTTCATGGCCTCCTCCCAGCCGAACCTCGTCGTTGCCTACTCCGGGCTCGCACCCGAGGACTCCGCCTCAATCGTCGACCAGCTCTCCAAGGACGGTATCGCCTACGAGATTGGTGGCGGCGGCTCGACCGTCTCGGTTCCGGCCAACAAGGTCGCGGAGACACGTATCAGGCTCGCCCAGGCTGGCCTTCCCAAGGGTGGCTCCGTTGGGCTCGAGATCTTCGACAAGCAGAACTTCGGTGCCACCGACTTCGTCCAGAAGGTCAACTTCATGCGTGGCCTCGAGGGAGAACTCTCACGTTCCATCAACACGCTCGCGGGTGTCAAAGCCAGCCGTGTCCACATCGTTCTTCCCCAGGAATCCATCTTCAAGCAGGACCAGGCGGCGACGACTGCCAGTGTCCTCGTCTCCATGAAGCCGGGTGCGAGCCTCGCGGCCGACCAGGTTCGCGGTATCACCAATCTCGTCACCAATTCCGTCGAAGGCCTCAAGCAGGGGGGCGTCACCATCATCGATGATGCCGGGCACGTCCTCTTCGATGGCGCCACCGCCGATAACCCCTTCTCCGGTACCGCAAGTTCGACACAGCTCGAACTGCAGCGCCAGTACGAGACGGCCCTCTCCCGCGATATCGAAAATACCCTCGCGCGGGTTGTTGGCGCTGGCCGCAGCGCCGTGACTGTTCGCGCCAGCCTCAACTTCGACAAGGTCCAGACCGACAAGCAGGAGTTCGGCACCCAGCCCCAGGTCCGGAGCAGCACCACCACCACCGAGACCTACTCGGGTAACGGCGTCAACGTCGGTAATATCCCCGGTACCGGTACGAACGGCGGCAGCAACGCGGGCGGCGCCACCGGCAGCGGCAACAGCTCCTACAACCGCACCGAAACCACCACCAATAACGAGATCAATAAGACCACCACCACGACCGTCCGGGCGCCCGGTTCCCTTCAGAAGCTCAGTGTCTCGGTCGTCCTCGATGACTCCGTCACTGCCGCCCAGGAAGCGAGCCTTACGAGTGCTGTCGCCGCTGCTGCCGGTCTCGACCAGACGCGCGGGGACACCCTTTCGGTTACCCGCCTCCCCTTCGATGCCAGCGTGAAGAACGACCTCGTCGCGGCGGCGGATAGCGGCCTCGGCCAGTACCTCCAGTACCTCAAGCTTCTTCTTCCGCTCCTCGCAGTCATCCTTGGCTTTGTCCTCGTCATGCTCCTGCTTCGCTCGCTCGGCAAGCGCCAGCTTGCACTTCCCGCTCCCGCACCTCTGCACGCGCTGCCCGCCGCGATGGCGCCCGCTGCGATAGGTGCGGCTCATTCGACACTCACCGCCCTCGAACCCGGCAGCGACCCGCAGGAAGAGCGCGTGCTGAAGCTTGCCGAGGTCAACCCTCGTGCCGTTGCCGACGTCGTCCAGACCTGGATGCGCGAGGAGGAACAGTAATCGATGGCCTCCGCGTCACAGGATGACCGGCTGAAGGGCCGCAAGAAGGCTGCAGCTCTGCTCATCACCCTGGGCAAGGAGCGCTCGGCCGAGGTCCTTCGCCACCTGAGCGATGACGATATCGAGCGGCTCACCTGGGAGATCTCCGCTATGGGTGAGCTCAAGTCCGATCAGCGAAAGGAAGTAATCGACGACTTCCAGCAATCGGCCGTCGCCCGTAACGTTATCTCCCTTGGCGGCCTGGAATACGCCGAAGACCTCCTTCGTCTTGCCCTCGGCGAGGACAAGGCCACCGAGCTCATCGACCGCCTTTCAGCAACATCGCCGACGGTGCCTTTCGGGTTCCTTCGGCACCTCAACGTCCAGCAACTCGTCAACTTCCTCTCCAACGAACATCCCCAGACCATCGCCCTCCTCTGTTCCTTTCTCCAGAGCGACAAGGCGGCCCAGGTCCTCGCCGGCCTCGAACCCGAACTCGCCGCCGACGTCGCACAGCGCATCGCGCTGATGGACCGTGCGAATCCCGAGATCGTCAACGAAGTCGAGGCCGTGCTTCGCCGCAAGCTCAGCGCCGTCCTCCAGCCCACCCGCCAGACCCAGTCGGTTGGCGGTCTCGAAGTCCTCGTCAGCCTCCTCAAGCAATCCAGCCGCATGACGGAGAAGACGATCCTCGAAGCGCTCGAAGACAACGAGCCCGAGCTCGCCGACCAGGTCAAGAAGCGCATGTTCGTCTTTGAGAACATCTCCACTCTCGACGACCGCTCCATCCAGCGCATCCTCCGTGAGGTCGAGGTTCGTGACCTCTCCCTTGCCCTGAAGGCCACCCCCGAGAGCGTCAAGGAGTGCATCCTCCGCAACATGTCCCAGCGCGCGGCCGCCATGATGAAAGAGGACATGGAGGCGAGTGGCCCGGTCCGCCTGCGCCAGGTCGAGGAAGCCCAGGCCCGCGTCGTCGAAGTCATCCGGCGCCTCGATGAGGCCGAGGAGATCGTGATTGCCCGGGGAGGCGACGATGAGCTCGTCGGCTAAACCCGGCCGTGTAATCCGGTCCGCCCGTCACGAAGCCGAGGACGTCTTTGTCTTCGGACAGAGCACTCCGTACGTCCCCGCCGATAGCGTCCTCGCGACCGCGACTGCCGTCATCGAAGCGGGCCAGCGTGAGGGTGAAGCGGTCATCGCCGCCGCGCACGACGAAGCAGCTCGTGTCGTTGCGGAGGCGCAGGCCATGGCCGCCGAAGTCCGGGAAGCCGCCTATAGCGACGGATACCAGGCCGGCCTTCAGCAAGCAGCCTCTGAGATCAACGGGTTCGTCGAGATCGCGCGCCGCGCTGCGAATGAAGGGAAACAGCTTCGTGATGACATCGCGGGACAGGCTGCCGCCGTCGTTGCCCGGGCGGTCACGCTGGCCGTTCGCCGCATCGTCTCTGAATACTATGAGTCGGATCCTGAGCGCACTGGCAGCCTTGTCGCCGAGACCCTTCGTGCTGCGGCCGGCCAGGAGATCCTCGCCATCCGTGTCCATTCCGGGCTCGTCGATGCTATCTCCGCCTCGCTCGCGGACGTCACAACCTACATCCGTCCCGACGATGCTGTCGAAATCGGAGGCTGCATCATCGACCTTCGGAACGGCACCATCGATGCCACCCTCGATGCGCGGCTTAGCCTCATGGACCTCGCCCTCCGCGAGGCCGGCGGGGAGGCCTCACGATGAGCGGTGAAGCGCTCGCCGCCGTCCTCGAAGCTGCGGCTACCGCCGAGGTCCTCCGCCGTACGGGCACCGTCGTGCGTGCTTCCGGCGAGATCGCAACCGCTCACGGGATCAACCTTCGGCCCAACGAACTTGCCTTCGTCGAGGATCCTGCCGGGCGCATGCTGGCGGCGGAGGCCGCTGGCTCGACCAACGGCCACGCGACACTGGCGCTTCTCGATCGCGGATCAGTGGCCCCCGGGGCGCGTGTCGTTGGTTCGGGCCGGTTGGCCCAGGCGCCCGTCGGCCGCAACCTCCTCGGGCGTATCCTCGACGGCCTTGGCCGTCCCATGGATGGCGGGCCCGAACTCACAGGTGTCCGCTCTGTCCCTGTCTTCGCCGAACCACCGCACCCGCTCAACCGCGAGCCGATCATGCAGGCGATGCCTTCCGGGGTTCGTGCCATCGACGGCTTTCTCACCCTCGGCCGCGGCCAGCGCGTTGGCATCTTCGCTGGTTCCGGTGTCGGCAAGTCCACCCTCCTCGGGATGCTCGCGCGCGGAACCGCCGCCGATATCACGGTCATCGCGTTGATTGGCGAACGTGGCCGCGAGGTTCGCGACTTCATCGAACACGACCTCGGCCTCGACGCCCTGGGCAACTGCGTCGTCGTCGCTTCCACGGGCGACAACCCGGCGGCCATGCGCCTCTCGGCCGCACGCACTGCCACTGCCATTGCAGAGGCGTTCCGCGACGAGGGCAATGACGTCCTCCTCCTCTTCGATAGCCTTACCCGGGTCGCCATGGCCCAGCGCGAAGTGGGCCTTGCCGCTGGCGAACCACCGACCACCAAAGGCTACCCGCCCTCGGTCTTCAGCCTGCTGCCACACCTCATGGAGCGTGCTGGGCCGTCCCAGAACGGCTCCATCACCGCGATCTACACCGTCCTCGTCGACGGTGAAGACATGGACGAGCCTATCGCCGACATCTCCCGTGCCACTCTCGACGGTCACATCGTCCTCAAGCGCTCCCTCGCGAGCGCCGGGCACTACCCGCCGATCGACGTCCTCGGCAGCGTTTCCCGCCTCATGTCGCGCGTCGCCGCTCCTGGCCATGGCGGGGCCGCTCAGCGCCTGCGCGAGGTGATGGCGGCTCATGCCGATGCCCGTGACCTCATCTCCATCGGCGCCTATGCGCGCGGCGCCGATCCGATCGTCGACCTCGCTATCGACCTCATGCCGCGCCTCAACGCGTTCCTTCGCCAGGCCCCGCAGGAAGTCACCAGCTTCGATGAGACCGAGGCACTGCTTGTCGCCCTCGACCCAAATCCGGCTGCGAGTGAGACTGACGCCCCTGCCCAATTCGATGAGGGAGAGCTGATTGATGAGCCTGACACCGCAGCGTTTGAAACGGCTGGTTCGCTACCGTGAGCGCCTCGAACGCCTCCAGGAACTCGAACTCGCCCGGGCCATGCGCCTCTACAACGTCCGTGCCAGCGCACTCGAGGCAGCGACGGGCGATCGCGATCGTGCCCTGGATTCGGGGAATCCCCCTGCCGGGCCGGTGTTCGTCGCCGACTTCCTCTCTGGCATCGACTACCTCCAACGTGCTGACCGCGAGATCGCCGCGAAGCGGGCCGCCCTCGCACACTCAGAAAACGACGTCGCCGAGGAGCGTGAAGTGCTGCTCGGCCGCCGCCGCGACCGCAAGGCCATGGAAACGCTGCTCGACCGCCGCCTCGAAGAGGACCGTATCGGCGAGCTTCGCGCCGAAACCCGCCGCATCGACGAACTCGCAATCACCCGCTGGAAGCGCCCCGGCGCCCCTGGCGAAAGGAGCGCTTGAATGAATCCCATCGGCGACCGCGAAATCGGCATCCTCTCCCAGTGGCTTACCGGGATCTCCCGCCGCCAGGATGCCATCAGCAACAACATCGCGAATATCGATACACCCGGCTACCAGCGCCAGGAAGTGCCTTTCGAAACGCAGCTCCAGCGCGAGATAGGCACGACGGGCAGCCAGCGCGCCACGACCGATCCACGCCATATCACCGCCGGTTCCCGCCTTCGTGGCGCCCTCGGTATCGACCCCGACCAACTTCTCACTTCCAGCCGCCTCGATGGCAACAACGTCGACATCGACCAGGAGATGATTTCCCTCTCCGACACCCAGATGCGCTACCAGGCTGCATCCACCGCTCTCACCCGGAAGATCGGGATTCTGCGTACCGCCATCGGCGGGTAGGAGGAGTCGTAATGGGACTCATCTCTGCAATGGGTGCTACCGCATCGGGGCTCACCGCCCAGCGTGTCCGGATGGATGTCGTCAGCGGCAACGTCGCCAACATGAGCACCACCAGCACGCCTGACGGCGCCGGCCCCTACAAGCGCCATGTGGTGCGCTTCGCCGCTGCGAGCCGCTCGGTGCCCTTCGCCCAGGTGGTCCAGCGCTTCACCGCAGGCGCCTCCGACGGCGTGGTACTCACGCAGGTGGGCATTGATGACACCACGCCCACCCGCATGGAGTACGACCCCAGCCATCCCGACGCCAGCGCCGATGGCTACGTCGAGTACCCCAACGTCGACATGGTCACCGAGATGACCGACCTCACGACCGCCAATCGGTCCTACCAGGCGAACGCCACCGTCCTCAACGCCATCAAGCAGATGGCTCTAAGGGCTTTGGATATCGGTTCTCGGTAATCAGCGCCCACACAACTACGGGAAAGGAGGCAACGCACATGGCGATCGTGCCGATTCAGGGCGTCACTGCACTCACGCAGACTGGTGCTGCGGCTGCCCCAAAGCCAGCCGCGGGATTCGCCGACATGCTTGGCCAGGCCATCAACCAGCTCCAGGCCGTCAGCGACAACGCGAACGCCAAGGTCAACGCCCTTGCTACCGGCCAGGACGTCGACCTCCACGACGTGATGCTGTCGCTCGAAACCGAGAGCCTCGCGATGAGCCTTGCCACGCAGGTTCGAAACAAAGGCATCGAAGCCTACCAGGAAGTTTTCAGGATGCAGATGTAATGGGTCTCATGGTCCTGGCTTCTCCCGACGTGCAGATCGCTCCCGTTAGCCCCGGTGCCAGCGATACAGCACCACCCGACGCCTTCGGGTCGCTGCTCAGCACACTCCTTGGCCAGACGGCATCCGACAGTGCCGTGCCCGTCAATAGCGGAGCTAATCCGCTGTTGCCCTCGAAGTCATCCGCCGAAGACGACCCGGCAACCAGCGCCGCCGTCCTTGAAGCGATGGCCATGCTCCAGGCCCTGGTGGGCCCGGCCGCCTTGCTCCCTCGGCCGCAGACCACGGACATCGGGGCACCCGTTCAGGTACCCGACATCGCGTTGGCCGGGGCCGAGTCTGGTGGCGCTCCTTCATCGACGATGGCCGCCATCGATGACCAGGCCCTGTCCGCGGCTCCTGATGAGCCAGTCGAACCTTCGAATGACCCAGCCATCGCTGCTTCGGGCCCTTCTCCCGCTGGTGAATCGCCCACGGCGCCACCGTCCGCAGTGGCTCCGGCAGGGAACCAGTCGTCTGGTGCGTCCGGTTCGGCCGTCACGACATCCGCTGGTTTCACGGCTGTCCTCGAGACGCGCACCCAGCAGCTCGGCGAACACGAAAAACGCGCAAAGAACTCCGCGGGCGAGGCGGTGGCCCCGCCCGGTGACCCGCCACCAACCGGTACCCAGCCTGCCTCCAGCGTGGTCCGCTCCGTCGGGAACGCAAATGAGAACAGTGCAGAGAGCAACGGCGATGCGCCCGGCCACCAGGAACAGAAGCCCCGGCCAAAGGCTTCTGTCGATGGCGTGGCCCATAGCGGCGAGCACTCAGTCCTCCACCGGACGGACGACCCGGGCGTACCTGCCACCGACGCACCACGGCCGCCGGTTCGACCCGAGATGCCGCCTGCTGTCGAGCAGGTCGTTCGCACCGTTATCGAAAAGGCCGGGGCAGGCGGCGGCGAAGCGAAGCTCCACCTCCACCCCGCCGAACTCGGCGAGATCATCATCCATGTCCACGCCGACGGTGACAGTGTTCAGGTCCGCGTGCACGCCGAGCGCCCGGAAGCCGCCCAACTCATCCGTGAGCACACGGTCGACCTCTCCAGCATGCTCGGCCAGCAGGGTCTCAACCTCGCCGATGTCAACGTTAGCCTCGGCCATCCAGGGTCGGGCGATGCTGGCGCGCGTGAGCAAGGGCCAACATCCAACCGCCCTGGCGAGAGCGACTTCGCCGCCCTCATGGGCATCGGCGATACCACCGCCACCGACCGCTTCAACCGCGTCCGCGCCGCCTACAACCCCAACGGCGCGTTCGACTACCGCATCTAGAGGAGGAACCGCACATGGCAGGCTTGAATATCGATCCCGTCACCGGCCTCCAAAACGCCAGCATCGATGCAAGGCCGAAGACCCCCGGCAATGAGCTTGGGCAGGTCGATTTCATGAAGCTCATCATCGCCCAGATGAAGAACCAGAACCCCCTCGAGCCTCAGAAGGACACGGACTTCATGGCCCAGATGGCCCAGTTCGAAGCCCTCAACCAGATGAAGGCTGTCGCCGAGGGAATGAAAGTGCTCCAGGGCGTGACTGAGCTCTCCAGCGCTACCGCCATGATCGGCCGCACTGTCACCGGCAAACAGGTCGATGCCACCCCCGCCGTTCGCGACATGGTCGCCCGCGAGAAGTTTTCGGCCCCCTACGAGAAGCTTGATAGCCGGCAACGCGTCGAAGTCGGCAACGATCCCCGTGTCAAGTCCGCCATCGCCGACGCGCTCGACAACGCCGGTAAGGAAGTCACGGGTAAGGTCGACAAGGTTGTTGTCGGTGCCG
Source organism: uncultured Anaerolineaceae bacterium (assembly GCA_964508715.1). Classification (GTDB taxonomy): domain Bacteria; phylum Chloroflexota; class Dehalococcoidia; order Tepidiformales; family Tepidiformaceae; genus JAKALX01. The sequence goes on from CAZDUX010000005.1 coordinate 93,962, forward strand.
ATGGCATCCCTTCGCTCTGGATCAACGGCAAGGTCGTCGACATGTTCACCGTCTCGGGAGTCGTCTGACGATGGCGATCGATCGTGGCATCAGCATCGGGCCCGGGCCTGCCTCCCTCCGGCCCGCCGCTCAACCAGCCAACCGCCCGGGCTCCAGTGCCGGTGCTGCTTTCCAGGAGGCGCTCCAACAGGCGAGCCACGGTATCCAGTTCAGCCGGCACGCCCAGAAGCGCGTCGACAACCGCGATCTCAACCTCGACCCATCACGCCTCGACCGGCTGAACACCGCCATCGACAGAGCCGCTCAGAAAGGTGCGAGGAACTCTGTCGTGATGCTCGACGACCTCGCCGTCGTCGTCGACATCAACCAGCGCACCGTCGTCACCGCCATGAATGCCACGCAGGGAAAGGAGCGTGTCTTCACCAACATCGATTCGGTGGTGATCGCCTGAACCCAATCGGCAATCGGCAATCGTCAATCGGAAATTGATCTGGGCTGGTCCGCCTGTCGGAAGCCCGGTCCACACCGCTCACAGGGCTCAGTCCGCCCACGAACGAAAGGATCGTACCCGCCATGATGCGTGCACTCTTCTCCGCTATCTCCGGCATGCGCAACCACATGTCCTACATGGACGTCGTGGGCAACAACATCGCCAACGTCAACACGACCGCCTTCAAGTCCTCCCGTGTCACCTTCCAGGACATCCTTGGCCAGACGATCCGCGGTGCGAGCTCACCCCAGAACGGCCGCGGCGGTATGAACCCCGCCCAGATCGGCCTCGGCATGAACCTTGGCGCCATCGACAACATCATGACCCAGGGCTCACTCCAATCGACCGGCAAGCTCACCGACTTCGCAGTCCAGGGCGACGGCTTCTTCGTTGTCAGCGACGGCCAGCGCAAGTACTTCACCCGCGACGGCGCATTCGATATCGACGTCGCCGGTGACCTCGTCAACCCCTCCAACGGAATGAAAGTCATGGGCTGGCTTGCCGACCAGACCGGCAACGTCGACACCAAGTCCGATCCGGTCGCTATCAAGATCCCGTTCGGTACGCAGGTGAGTGCCAAGCCCACCGCTGACAATGCCACCGCCACGCCACCCATCTTTGGCATGGTCATGGCCGGCAATCTTGATTCAGGTACCCCTGCGGTCGGGCCGAACAACACCATCGAGAGCACGGTGACGGCCTACGACTCCCTCGGCAATTCGCACACCATCCAGCTCACCTTCACCAAGACGGGGCCCAACGCCTGGAGCGTTACCGGATCTGAGCCGGACCCGGCGAACCCGGGCTCTCCGATCCCTGCAATAAGCGCGCAGAACATCAACTTCACTGCCAACGGACTCATCGACACGAGCAGTGCAACCAACGGCCTCGTCGACGTGAGTCTCGCTACCTCCAACGGTTCCACGACACCGCTCGCGTTCAAGATCGATATGCGCTCCTTCACCCAGTTCGCGGGAAGCAGCGCAGTCGCCATGCGCACCAATACCGGTTCGCCGGCCGGGGCGCTCGTCAGCTTCTCAGTTGGCGCTTCCGGCGAAGTCAGCGGGATTTACTCCAACGGCTCAACCCAGCGCATCGGGCAACTCGCCCTCGCCAGCTTTGCCAACCCGGGTGGGCTCCAACGCTCGGGCCAGAACCTCTGGAGCACCAGCGGTGCCAGCGGCGACGCGATCATCGGCACCCCCAATGATGGCGGCCGCGGCAGCGTGAGCACCGGCACCCTGGAAACCTCCAACGTCGACCTCGCCCAGCAGTTCACCAACGTCATCGTCGCCCAGCGCGGCTTCCAGGCCTCATCCCGTGTCATCACCGCCTCCGACCAGCTCCTCCAGGACCTCGTCAACATCATCCGCTAAGTGCTACTCGCCCCCGCGTGTCCTTCCATAGAGGGCACGCGGGGAGCCTGAGAATGGGGATCGTGGCTTGCTTCGACTGAGCACCCGGCAGCTCAACCGCCTCGCCAGTCTCGCCATCATCCCACTGATGGCCCTGGCGATTGTGGTTGGTTCACGGTTCGCCTCGTCTGCCGCCAGGGTCGATCCACCGCGCCACGGAACCCTCGTCGTCGCCAACCTCCGTGCTGAGTCACTCACGTTCTTCGACATCGAACATGGTGGCCGTCGTGACCTTGCCGTGCCGGGCCCGCCGCACGAACTCGTCTCCGCTGGATCCCGCCTCTACGCCACGCTCGGCCGTGCGGGGGCCCTGCTGGAGATCGAACCACGAGCGCCGGGCATCCTTCGCACCCTTCGCCTCGACGGCGAACCACATGGACTTGCACTCGATGGCTCGGGCAACCTCCTGGTCACCCTCGACAAGGGTGATGCCCTTCTCGTGATCGACCGTGCCGCGCTCACCGAGACTTCGCGCCAAACCACCGGGGAGACCCCGCATACCGTCGCCTTCGCCGACGGAGTCGCCTACGTCACCGCTTCCCGGGACGGCCTGCTCCAGGCGTTTCCCGGCCCGGCACAAACCGCGACCGGCGCCATGCCCGAGTCCGTCGCCGTGACCGGCCAATTCATCGTCACCGCTGATGCTGATGCCGGCACGCTCTCCGTGCTCGATCGCGCCTCGCTCTCCCGAATTCGCTCTATCGCAGTCGGCGGCCACCCCGTCCGCCTCGTCATACTCGACGAGACGCACGCCCTCGCCACGCTCAATGGTGCGGCCCGCCTCGTTCTCGTTGACGTTTCGACCGGCAAAGTGGACAGGCGGATCGAGACGCTCGGCCATCCCGATGGCATCTGCCTCAGCCCTTCCCGTGATTACGTGGCCGTTGTTTCGAACGAATCCGACGCCGTTCAGGTCTATCGGCGTTCTGATTGGGCCCTGGCTGTCACCCTGCAGACTGCCGACGGCCCCGGCTCCTGCCTCTGGCTTCCGTGAGCTCCCACGCGCGTCCCAGCTTCAGCCACCCCACCCGTTGACCGCGGATTCTCAGCTTGCCACGATCAATTCATGAAGTTCGCGGCGGATGAAACACTCGGGTCGTGCCCCGGGACCAGCATGGTGCCGAGATACCATGCTGGCGCCTCCGAGAATGCGAATCGGACATCGTGAACCGTGAATGGTGAAATAGCCGTCTGCCAGGTCGGCAGTTTCCTGAGCCGCTGCCAGAACCATGCAAGCCACATCTGCCAGTACTGTGGACGATCCTTCTGCCCCGAGCATACCCACTTTCTTGAAGGTCACGAGGCCGTGTGCTCGCGCAAGCAATGCCGTGCCAAGCGCGACGACCTCGCCAACCACCTCATCTATGTCGACCGCGTCAGCCAGCGCAATCACGTTGGCCTCTGCGGTGTCGAGGAGTGCGGGCCCCACCCCGGCTTCCAGTGTTCACTCTGCCGTGGCTATTTCTGCGGACCCCACCTCCATGACCGTCTCTACCCATTCCAGGAAGGCCGGGTCTACATCGACCGCCCGGTTTCCATCTGCCAGCACTGCTGGGACCGCCGGAAGATCTGGCGTCCGCGGTGATTCACAATCCGAGACACACAACTCACAATGCGGCCTGTCCATGTGTCGACGCCGTGCCAGGTGAGCTGTGAATCGTGAAGTAATTGCTGCTGCCCGCGAGGCCATCACCCCTCATATCCGCCTTACGCCGGTTTGGCCATCGGCCCCGCTCGAGGCGGTGGTCGGCGTACCCGTGCTCCTCAAGTGCGAGTCACTGCAGTTGACCGGTTCGTTCAAGATTCGCGGTGCACTCAATGTCGTCCGCCAGTTGACGGATGAGCAGGCACACCAGGGACTCGTCGCAGCCAGCGCTGGAAATCATGCCCAGGGCGTCGCCTATGCTGCTCGCACGCGCTCCATTTCCGCCACCGTTGTCATGCCTGTCACCGCTCCTCTTGCCAAGGTCAACGCGTGCCGGGAATTCGGCGCCGAGGTCGTTCTGCATGGCACAGCGCTTGAAGATGCGCGTTCGAGGGCACTCGAAATCGCCCGTACCCGGGGCCGCCTCTACATTCCTCCCTTCGACGACGACCGCGTGATTGCCGGCCAGGGAACCATCGGCCTCGAAATCCTCGAACAGTGCCCCGGCGTTGAGGAGGTGGTCGTGCCTGCCGGTGGCGGGGGCCTGATTGCCGGGATCGCCGTCGCCATTAAATCGGCCCGCCCCGATGTCCGCATCATTGGCGTCCAGTCATCGGCCATGGACGGCATCTGCCGGTCGTTCGAGTCGCACCGCATCGAGACCACACCCGCTGCCCGCACTATTGCCGATGGTGTCGCTGTCGCCGGCCCGTCGGAGCGCACCTTCGCCATTATCGAGGAGTACGTCGATGCGATGGTTCATGTGGGCGACGAAGCGATTGCCCACGCCATCGTCAACCTGATCGAGCGATCCAAGCTGATTGCCGAGGGAGCTGGCGCGCTCGCGGTTGCTGCCATCCAGTCTGGCGCATACCGCCCGAAGGGAACGACCGTCGCGGTCATCTCGGGCGGTAACATCGACATCAATCTCCTCGGCTCCATCGTCCGCCGTGGCCTCGTCGACGCAGGCCGTTACCGAACGCTCGCGATCGAGGTCTCCGACACCCCTGGTGAACTCGCCCTCGTCTCCCAGGCGATCGCTGATGCAGGAGGCAATGTCCTCGAGGTCGACCATAACCGCGAGGCACCCGGTATGCCCATCGGTGTTGCCGTCCTCGAACTCCTCCTCGAAGTCAATGGCCATGCCCACTTCGACGAGATCGTCCATGCCTTGCGCGAGCGGGGACTACGAGGGGTTCCGGGCAGCCACGCGCGTCTCGCAACCGAGGCCGCGCGGCGCCGCCACGAAAGCGACTGAGCGGACGACAACGACTGTCGCCTCAATCGCCCGCCATTCGCCGCGTCAACACATGGCGAAACCCCGGGCTTCACTTTCCGTGCACTTCTGGTAACCCCTCCCAACATCTGCACGGAGAAAGCATTTGCAAAGAAGTCCGATACCGAACGCAGGCTCGAAGAAGCCTCGAATCTCCATGCACGCGGCGTCATCAGCGATGAAGAGTATGCGACCCGCCGCGCTGCAATCATTGCCGCCGACAACCCCGCCGTGAGCGTGAAATCCGGCGGCCGCGGCGTTTTCAAAGGTGGCTTCTTTGGTTGCCTTGGCGTCATCGCCGCGATTGTTGCCGTCGTGGTCGTCCTCATGATCATCGTTGCTATTGGTACTGGTAGCGACGATGACTCGAAGGGTGCTTCCCCCGGCCAGGCCGGCACCAACAAAGGCGACGTGCATGTCGTCTTCGCTACCAACGCCAGCGGTGTCATCGCCCCGGAGGGCAACGGAAACAAGCGCTCCAAGGTCACCATCCTGCAGAGTGAAGACGCCGTGAATTCCACAAACGAGTTCGTGCAGCCGCCTGCCGGGAAGAAATGGTGGGGCGTCAGGGTGGAGGTCGAGAACGTCGGTACGGCCGAGGTCTCCTCGCTCGAATGGAAGTTCCGCGATAGCAAGGATGCCGAGCACGATCAGGCTCTCGTCGTTACCGCCGGTGACCGTCTCGACGTGCTCTATACACTCACACCCGGTGGCAAGAAGCAGGGCTGGATCTACTTCGAGATCGACGCGGACGCTACACCCAAATGGCTGCGCGCCGACCCGAATCCCTTCCTGAAGAACGACCTCTACTTCGACATGCAATAGTTGCAGGTCTCACGGTGGTGTTCGCCTGGCCCCGCCGTGAGACGCTCAGGCGTCGTTATTCCCAGGTTCCCCGGGATGGCCCGTGTCTTTCACCAGTACCCAGTCGAGAATGAAGAGTGCTACACCTGCGACGAGACTGAGCGCCGCGATCTTCAGCGCGCGCAGGCCAAGGCGCCCAAGCAACTGGCCGAGCTTCGTGAGTAGCTTCCCGGTCAGCCGGAACGGGAGTGTTAGCAGCTTCATCTCAGCATTCCCTCGTAGATCCCCGGCGAGTTTCCTTCAATGAGCGTCGCACCCACGGTTTTCTCATAGAACTCGGCCGGGCCCACCCCACCGATGATCGCATAGGCGTACCCCTCGGCCCGCAACGCCTCGAGGCACTGCACCAGCAGCGCCTTCCCGAATCCCATCTTGCGGTGAGCACGCGAGACGCCCGTCGGCCCGAAGAAATTTGGGCGGGTGACGTTGTAGCAGGCGAACCCTGCCAGCTTCCCCTCGGCAATCGCCACGTAACAGGTTGCCGGCATACGGCCGAACGCTGCTTCTGTTTCGTCCATCCAGTGGGGCCACCGCTCGCGCACGAACGTCAGCACGGCACTCCGCTCGTAGCTCTCCGCCCGGCGGCACACGACTCCCACTGCCCGTAACTCCGCCACGAGCGGTTCGGCGGGCGGCAGGTCGTACAACCGCACGAGCATATCGGGCACCGTCTCTACGCCAGCCCGCCACCGTCGAGCACCAGCGTCTGACCGGTGGTGAATGATGATGCTGCGGACGCGAAGTACACTACGGCGCCCGCCATCTCATCGGGGTCGCCAATCCGCCGCAGCGGGCTTTGGGTGAGCGAGTTCTTCAGGATCGCCTCGTTCTCCCACAGTGCCCGCGAGAACTCCGTCTTGATCAGCCCCGGCGCGATCGCGTTCACCCGGATCCCATCGGGTCCCCACTCCTTCGCGCACACCTGCGTGAGCATGATGAGTGCCGCCTTCGAGACCGAATACCCGCCCAGCCCCGTCGATGCTCGGAGCCCGCCCGTTGAGCTCACATTGATGATCGATCCACCCTGCCCATGCTCACGGATCGCCTCACGAACCATCTTCGAAAGGAAGAACGCCGACTTCACGTTGGTGTTCATGATGGCGTCCCATGCCCGCTCGTCGAGGTTGGCTACGGGCCCGAATACGGGATTCGTCGCCGCGTTGTTCACCAGGATGTCGATACGTCCGAGTTGCGCCTTCGTCTCGTCGACCAGGTGCTGGAGTGCGGCGACATCGCGCACGTTTGTCGGTACGGCAATGGCTTTCCGGCCTGTTGGCTTGATGGCCGCGAGCGTCTCCTCGAGTGCCTCGGGTTTGCGCGCGGCAACGCATACATCGGCGCCTGCCTCGGCGAGTGCCACCGCGATTGAACGCCCAATGCCCCGGCTTCCACCAGTGACAATGGCTACCTTGCCATTCAACGAAAAGTCGGCAACAGTCATGAACCCACACCCCAGAGCGATGTCCGCGTACTCGGCGCGGCCAGGAAGTGCACGGATTCTACCTTCTCTTTCCTTTTCATTCAGAAACCACTTCCGAATCGTGTTCGAGTATGCAACACTGGGCGTCCAAAACTTTGGAGGAACCTCTCTTTGGCAATTGATGGCAAATGGAACCTGACGATGCAGTCCCCGATGGGCGCCCGCACCGTCGCTGCCGATCTCAAGGCAAACGGCGGCGCGCTTGAAGGCAGCTTCACCGGCGACCAGGGCTCTGCTCCTATCGCTGGCACGATCGATGGCAGCAACGTCAACTTCGCCGCCACCGTGCCCGGCCCAATGGGCCAGCTCGAACTCAAGTTCAGCGGCACCGTCGATGGCGACAACATGTCCGGCACCGTTGCTTTCGGCGCTTTCGGCAGCGGCCCCTTCACCGGCTCCCGCGCCTGAGGGCCAGGTCTTCGGCACATCTGAAAAGGCGGCTCGATTGCCGGGCCGCCTTTTTCGATCCCCGTCTTGTGACTGTGGACAGCGGCCGACCCGGCAATCCCTAATGCGAGATCCAACTCGCCTCGGGCGTCGTCAGGTGCGTCACATCGTTGAGTTTCTGCAGCGCACGTACACCCTGGCCACTGAACACCACGTTCACCGACGTGTGCGCGGGCCGGAAAAACATGTCGTACGGTGAGCCGATGATGTGCCCGATGTAGGCGTTGATCACCCCGCCATGGCACGCGATCACCACTCGCCTCCCCTCGTTCTCCGCGATGATCCCCTCGATCGCATTGACTGTCCGCCGCCTGAACTCAAAGCTCGATTCCGAGTACGGGTAGACATCCCACTTCTTCTCGCGAAGCATCCGCTCGCGAATCCCCAGCAAGAGCCCCTGGCCGAGGAACTCCACGGCTGTCTTGTCGCCGGGGATATCGCGAAAAACCTCGACTTCGCGCAGGTCGTGGATAACCTGGGGCTCCAGCCGGTGGTGCCGGGCGATCTCTTTCGCCGTCTCGTAGGCACGCTTCAACGGACTGGCGTAGATCACATCCATCCGGTCTGCCGAGAGCCGCGCCCCGACGAGCTTCGCCTGCTGCCTCCCCCGTTCACTCAGCGGCGGGTCTACCGTCTCACCGACTGCGCCTCCCCAGTCGGCCACCTCCTGTTCCCCGTGGCGAACGAAGATGACCTCCGTCACCCCTTCGACACCCGTAAGAAATGCCCGGTCGAAGACCATCGGTGGGCGGGGCGTTCCCTGCGTCATCTATTCACTGCTCCAGGTTCCAACTTTCCCGCACTATCCCAGAACGTGGCTGCCCGTACCACTCGGTGCGCGACGCGTGACCTCCGGCCGTACTGCCAGCTGTAGCTTCAGGTTCAGCTCAACCCGCCGGCTCTGCCGCTGGAGATCGTGGGTCTCCGGCGCCAGGTCCTCCGCGGCATCAAGCCGGATCACGAGTTCATCGCCCTTCACCTTCGCCCGTACCCCGTGAAGCGGCGATGGCCGTCGCCGATTGATTGCCCGCGCGAGCCCGAGAATCGTCGCCAGCACCGTCACCCGCCGCCCATCGTCCGGCGCCACAATCGCCCGATATGGCGAAAGATCCGGCGCACCTTCGTCGGCCCAGCGCACCAGGGCCCCGAGTAGCACCGCCTCGCGATGGTTGAATCCGTGCAGGTCAGCACTGTGGATGAGGTACTCCCCGTGCCGGTCCCGGTTGTAGAAGTCGATGTGCATCCCGATCCCGGTCAGGCTTGCTGCCGCGCACAGTAGCTCGCGGTCCCACCCCGTCAGCCCCTCGCGCGGTGCAATTGCCTCGAAAAGGATGCCGGCCGCTTCCCTCGTTTGAAACGATACGTCCTCCCGAACCCCGTTCGACCGCGCGACCCCTTCGATCGATGCCGTTCGAACATCATCGACGAGCGGCGAGCCCGGCCGCAGTTCGTCCCATGCGAGCCCCTCGCGAAGCCCCTGGCCAGCCACCGTGAGCGTCGGCGCGCCCAGGAGGTCCATCACTTCATCGACCACCACCGCCGCTGCCGGCAACGTATCGACCCGGTTCGCGCCCACACCCGCCATTTTTCGCCGCCCGTCCGCCGGCAGTCGTACCAGCTCCTGCGCGATTCGGTGGACTTCTTTGCGTGTGATCACCAGCCCGTGCAGCCGCCGCAGCGGGTACCGCCGGCGTAGCCGGACGATCCTGCCCAGGTTTCGCACCGCTCCCCCGGCGCCGAACAGGTCGCCCGCTCCCAGCGGGATATCAATGGTGGAGCGTACTGACTTCCGCAATGAGCGCACTTCGCGGGGCGCCGGTGGGTCCGAGCTGAAATACCGCTCACGCGCGTAGATCGCGCCCAGTGGTGCCGACTGCGCTTTCGTAAGCGACCGGTCATCCACCCGCATCACTTCGAGCGAACCCCCGCCAATATCCAGCAGGTACCCGCTTCGCAGCGGCGTACTGTTCGCTACGCCCAGGAACGATGCCCGTGCCTCCTCCTCTCCCGAAAGCACCCGTATCTCGACCCCAAACTCCGCTCGTGCCCGCTCGAGAAACACGCCTGCGTTCGGCGCCCGGCGTAGCGCCTCGGTCCCGGCAACCACGAACCGCTCGGGCCGGTACGAGTGTGCCAGCCCGGCCATCACCCGCAGCGCAGCAATGCCGCGCTCCATCCCTTCTGGTGTGAGGTCGCCGCCGGCCTGCCCCTCGCCAATGCGCGCGTCGAAACGCTCCTCATCGACCACTTCAAACGCCGAGTCCGTGAGGCGCCGGCAGACCAGCAAGCGCACCGAGTTCGAGCCCATGTCGACGACTGCCACCGTGCGGCTCGGCTCACCGGCCATCGCTGCGCCTCTGCATACCTGTCACCCTAACAGACAGCGAGGCTGCTGATCGTCATGCCCCGTCCTTGTTGTGCGCTCCATCCCACGAGATGTCGCCGGGCTCAGGGCGCGTCCGTCTGCACCGTCCGCTCTGCCGGGGGCGTGTCGCGGCATCCTATCCAGCCGAGCGGACGGCGAACGGCCTCCACGACCTCATACCACGCATCGACAGGAGCAACGATGAGCTACCCGATGGTGAACATCGCCCAGGCGGCCCCGGCCACCCTGGAGTATTGCCGGGCGATGGAGACGCAGGCTTCACCCGGGAGGTTGGGGGTGGGGGAGCTAGCTAAGCACAATCCTATTCACAAAACTGTCCGGTGCCATCGATACGCGCTATGAGTACGAGCCGGAAATGCATCCCACCTGCTCCAACAGCAAATGGCGCCCAATGACCCTCCCGCGTCCAACGCGACACCGGTCTGGCCATTGGCTCCGTCGCCCGTTCGCCGCTTGGCCCATTCGCAACGGCCTCGGATGAATTCGACACCATATCGGCCCCTCTACCTATAGGACCGATATCTCTCCGTGCTAGCATTCCCTCATCAACCACCGCGCCCGGATGCGGCGCTGCCGGTGGGCGCCGATGGGACGGGACCGCGCTCCTCCTGTCCTCTCGCCCTCCGCCCGCCTCGCCCTGGCCCCGCGAGGCTGTCCATGCCTTCCACTCGCACTCGGCGCACCCGCTCCCGTGAACCCATCGAGGAGTACCTCCTCTCCGAGCACCAGCTCGAGGAGATGTACTACTTCATGCTCCTTTCCCGGCGTCTCAACGAACGGATGCTCGCCCTCAACCGCCAGGGTCGTGCTGCCTTCGTCATCGCTGGCGCCGGGCAGGAAGCCGCACAGGTAGGCGCCGCTATGGCGATCCAGCGCGGCACCGACTTTGTCGCGCCCTACTACCGCGATCTCGGTGTCAACCTCGTACTCGGGATGACCGCCCGCGAGGCTATGCTCAACCTTTTCGCCAAGCGCGATGACCCGAACTCCCATGGAAAGCAGATGCCCTCGCACTGGGGCAACAGCGAACGCCGTATCGTCACCCAGTCCAGCGTGGTCACCACCCAGTTCCTCCACGCGACCGGTATCGCCCTCGCTGCCAGGATGCGCAACGACCCGATCGTCGTCCTTACTTCCTGTGGCGAAGGCTCTACCTCAAAGGGTGATTTCCACGAAGCGCTCAACTTCGCCTCGATTCACAAGCTCCCCGTCATCTTCTACGTCGAGAACAACGGCTACGCGATCTCGGAGTCGAACGAGAAGGAGATGGCTATCCCCCACGTTGCTGACCGCGCCCGCGGCTACGGGATCCAGTCGGCCGTTGTCGATGGCATGGACTGCATCGCCGTCTACCAGAATGTGCGTCCCGCCGTCGACCAGGCACGCCGTGGGAGCGGCCCGTACCTCATCGAGGCCAAGTGCTACCGGCTCTGGGCCCACTCCAGCGACGACGATGACTCCCGGTACCGCACCAAGACCGAGCTCGAGGAGTGGACACGCAAGGACCCCATTACCACCTTCCGCACGCGTGTCGTAAACGATGGAATCTTCCCCCGCGAGGACCTCGATGAGATCGAGCAGCGTGTGGAAGAGGAGGTTCGCGACGCCACCCAGTGGGCAATGATGCAGCCCGATCCGCTGCCTGAAGATACCCTCGCCCACGTCTACAAGGAGTCCTAGCGATGGCCACCATGACCGTCATCGAGGCGATCCGCTCCGCGCTCGATGAAGCAATGGCGAACGACGACCGTATCTTCATTATGGGCGAGGACGTTGAAACGGGCGGCGTCTTTCGCGCCACGGAGGGCCTCCGGGAGAAATATCCCGGCCGGCTCCTCGATTCCCCGCTCGCGGAATCGGGCATCATTGGTATCACCATCGGCGCGGCCCACTGTGGCCTGCGGCCCATCGCCGAGATCCAGTTTGCCGACTTCATCCACAGCGGGTTCGACCATCTCTGCTCCGAAGCGTCGCGCTGGTGTTATCGCACCAACGGCGATGCCTACCTGCCCATGGTTGTCCGAACCCCCTGGGGTGGTGGTGTCCACGGCGGCCAGCACCATTCCCAGAGCATCGAGGCCTACTACACCCACATGCCCGGCCTCAAGGTCATTGCACCCGCTTTCCCTGCCGACTTCCGGTCGCTGCTCAAGGCCGCCATCGCCGACCCGAACCCCGTCATCTTCCTCGAACACAAGCGAACCTATCGCCTTTTCAAGCAGGAGATGGATGGCGCTCCCGCCGAGACGCAGATCGGTAAGGCCCGCGTCACCCGGCCGGGGAAGGACCTCACCATTTTTGCCTACGGGCTCATGCTCCACGAGTCTCTCGCTGCTGCCGAGATGCTGGCCAACGAGGGTATCGATGCCATGGTTGTCGATCTCCTCACCCTCCTCCCGCTCGATGTCGAGACCGTCCTCGAGTCGGCGAAGGCGACCGGCAAGATCCTCGTCGTCCACGAGGACACGCTGACCGGTGGCTTTGGTGGTGAGATCTCAGCCCTTATCGCCGAACACGCCTTCGAATACCTGGACGCTCCGATCCGCCGCCTCTGCGGCCCCGATGTCCCGGCCATGCCCTATCACCACGCCATGGAGAGCTTCTTCATGCCCGACCGCGAGAAGATCGCCGCCGCGGCTCGCGATCTCGCCGCCTACTAGGGAGGACACGGCGATGACCATCGTCACCATGCCCCAGCTCGGTGAGAGTGTTACCGAGGGCACCATCCTCAAGTGGCTCAAGCAGCCCGGTGACTCCGTCGCCCTCGATGAGTCCCTCTGCGAGATCGAAACCGAAAAGGTCACCGCTGAACTCCCCTCGCCGTACGAAGGCACGATGGGTGAGATCCTCGTCCCCCAGGGTGAGACCGTCCAGGTTGGTGTTGCACTCTGCGATGTCATCGAAGGAGCTGCTTCAGCCGTATCGGCCGACGGGCACGCTGCAGCCAGCCAGGCAGGTGCCAAACCGGGTGGTTGGTCTGGTGGCCCCATGGCTATTCCACCGGGCGACGCCGAGTCGGTCACGTCTGGAATTGTTGGCATCGCCAAGGGCTTCAAATCGCCCGCTCCACCGCCGGCAGCCGCTGCGATCGTAAGTAGCGGCGCACGCTACGGGCCTGACTCGCGTGAGCGGTTCTACTCCCCGGCTGTCCTTCGTCTCGCTTCCGAGCACGGCATCGACCTCACCGGTCTCGCCGGGAGCGGTATCGGAGGCCGCGTCACCCGCAAAGACGTCGAGAAGGCGATCGCCGCTTCTGTCTCTGCCCCGCCGCTGCCGGCCGTTACGATCACTGCTCCACCTGCACCTGCTCCCGGGGTCATGCAGTCATCCGGGGCTCCTGGCCGCACACCGCCTGACGGCCGTTACGAGGTCGTCGAGTTCTCGGCCACCCGCCGAACCATCGCCGAGAATCTCGAGCGCTCGAACCTTGAAGCTCCCCAGGCATGGACGATGGTCGAGGCGGACGTCACCGGTCTCCTCGCCCTCCGCAATCGCGAGAAAGAGCGTGTCCTCGCCGAGGAGGGGGTCGAGCTCACCCTCCTTCCCTATTTTACCCGGGCCGTTTGCGATGCCCTCCGCGAGTACCCCGCGCTGAATGCCCGGTGGGAGGGTGACGAACTTCGGCACTATCGCGCTCTCGACATCGGGATCGCCATTGCCAGCGAGGCTGGTCTCGTTGTCCCCGTCATCCATGGAGCGGGCGACCTGAGCGTCGTCGGCCTTGCGAAGCATATTGCCGACCTCGCCGGCCGTGCTCGCGCTCGCAAGCTTCGAATTGAGGACATCGAAGGCGGGACGTTCACCGTCGACAATACCGGCGCATTCGGGTCGATTACGTCGAAACCGATCGTGAACTACCCGCAGGTCGGTATCGTCACCATGGAGCGTGCGGTCAAGCGCCTGGTCGTTCTCGAAAACGATGCCGTTGCCATCCGCTGGATCATGAACGTCTGCCTGAGCTTCGACCACCGCGCGCTGGATGGCCTCGAGGCTGGCGGATTCCTTGCAGCGCTCAAGCGCCACCTTGAATCCATCGCCTGACGATCACTTCCGCAAGATCGCCCCCAGTTGGCGGATAGCCGCGGGCATCCGTGGTCCATACCACCAGAGTAGTTTCCCATCGACCACCCGCGCTGGCGCGACGCTCTTGAACATCGCCGCGTCGGAAGCCTCGAACGGATAGGGCTCGTCCGGCAGGAGCACGAGTTCAGGCCGCAGCCCCTCGATGGCATCGATTGACACCTCGGGGTAACGAACGTGGCCGGCAAGGACGTTCACGCCACCGCAGCGTTCCAGCAGGTCGTTTCCATAGGTCGCACTCCCGAGCCCCATCAGTGGCTCCTTCCAGATCGCCACGAAGACCGGCCTGGCTGTGCCATGGGTGGCCACCTCTGCGAGGGCCGTCTCGGTCGCGAGGGCCAGTTCCCCGGCCTTCTCTTCCGCTTCAAGCAACCTTCCGATTTCGCGCACCATCGCCACTGCCTCGGGCACGGAGTTCGGGTCCGTCAGCAGGACATTGAGGCCCGCCGCCTCCAGCTCCTCGATATCCTCCTTTCGGTTCTCTTCCCGGTTCGCGATAACGACCTCCGGCCGCAGTTCGATAATTCGCCGCACCTTCGGGTTCTTGGTCCCCCCGACGATCTCCACCCGTTCGACGGCGCCGGCCGGTTCCGTGCAGAAGCGTGTTCTTCCTGCCAGCCAGTCGCCCCTTCCCAGCCACCACATGAGCTCCGTCAGGCTTGGTACGAGCGATACAATCCGTTTTGACGCCATCGTCCGAGCCTACTGCCTCTGACGGTGAACGCGAAACAGCCCCGGGAACCTCTTCCGCGGGGCTGTCTTAGGGAGCGAGCGAATGCGTACTACTGGTTCGTGTTCGTCCCCAGCGTGATATCGAGGTTCATCTTCTTCCCGCCGCGATAGATCTCGACCGATACCTTCTCGCCAGGGTGGTGCTTGATCAGCGCTACGGCAAGCTCCGATTCATCCGCGATTGCCGTGTCGCCGATCTTCGTGATGACATCACCAGGCTTCATACCGCCCCTTTCGGCCGGCCCGCCACCCACAACCGACGTCTGCGTCTCGATGCCGTTTACCGTTCGGACCGTCTGGGTCGTGGTCGGGAGGTAGACCCCCGCGGTCCCATCCGGGATTCCCAGCTCCCTGGCCTTGGCCGGCCGGAGTGCCTCGAAGTTCCCGATCCCCAGGAATCCGCGATTCACCTTGCCGTCGGTCTTAATTGACTCGTAGACCGCTTTCACCGTATCGGCGCCCACGGCGAATCCGATTCCCGGTGCGATTCCGCCTGTCGTATTGTCCGGGGCGATCGCGGTATTCACCCCAATCACGTTTCCGTACATGTCGAGCAATGGCCCGCCACTGTTGCCATGGTTGATCGCTGCATCGGTCTGGATGGCTCCGAGCACTGCTGACGACTCCGAGATCGCACGGTTCTTCGCGCTCACGATGCCCTTGGTCACGCTGAACGATGGACCCTCGCCCCCCTGCAGGTCGAGCGCGAAGCCAATCGCCACCACATCCTGGCCGACCGTGACGTTCTCGAGTTGCCCGATGGGCAGCGGTTTCAGGTTCTTCGCATCGATCTTGATGACCGCCAGGTCGCTCTTCGTGTCGCTTCCTACCACCTTGGCCGGATAGGTTGCACCGTCGCTCGTCGTGACGGTGATACCTGTCGATGAATTGCCGCGCGCCCGCGCACCATCGATGACGTGCTGATTCGTCACGATGTTCCCATCACTGTCGGCAATGAAGCCTGTGCCGACGCCGGTACCGTTCACCAGCGTTGTCTCAACGCGCACGACCGATGCTTCCGCGTACTTCACGAGCTGGGCCGTCGTCATCTCCGTGCCTGTCTGGGCCCGTACGGTCGCTGCAGCCGGCGGCTGCGCGGAAGCAGTGGTTGCGCTCGATCCGGTTGTGTTTGTGGTAGTGCTACCGCCGCTCGCCGTATTCGATGAGCACGCGGCGCCGAATACCAGGGCCAACGCGGCGAGAGAGACCGCGGCAGGACGCATGAAGCTGGCCATGGGTGCAACTCCGAAGAGAGATTTCCTTTGCAGTGTCACGCATATCCCGGGAATACGTCGTAAACCGAGTGCTCGCTGGGAAATTGCTGTGTAAAGGCTCGTCCGGCAGTTCGCCAGCCAGTCGCCGGCCCCGGCACTGAGACCCTCTTTTTGTGCCCCAAATACGAAGCCGGACCCGGCGATCCTCTCCACGTGGTCCTGAGAGCGCAGGGACTTGCCTTTGGCCCGTAGCGCTGACGTTGTGCATTTGGCAAGGTCACCGCTCAAAGGTGATACCGTCACGCCCGATGGCGAGGACCTCCACGCCGAACGAGGCGGCACGCTCTGCCGTCTCCACCCCGCCGATGAGGATCGCCTTCGCCCACACTTCCGCGCGCCAGGTCTCATCTTCCCACGCGGAAACCTGTACGAATGGTGAATCGCCCGGCAACCCGGTTCGCGGATCGACGAGGTGATGCGCTTCGCCACCACCCTCCGTGCGCCACCGCCGCTTCAACGAGGTTGATGTCGCAAGCGATCCCGTCATCACCCCCTGCCACGCATCACCTTCTCCCGGCAACCCTTCGACTGCGACGAGCCAACCGTCCGGCTGATTCTCGTCGCTTCCCTCACAGCGCAGGTCGCCCCCGGCGTTGAGGAACAGGTCCGGGTAGCGGCTGCTTAGTGCCTCTATGGCGAGGTCAACCGTCCAGCCCTTCACGATTCCGCCGAGATCCATCTGCCCGGCGCGCAGGCGCACCCGGTCCCCATCGAGCGCGAGCGCGTGGCGGAGATCGGGCACGTCCTGGGCCACCGGCTGTCCGCCGCTCACCTGCTCGAAGGTCCGGTCATATCCGGCTGCCCGCAACGCCGGTAACACCATCGGGTTGAAGAGCCCGGCAGTCAGTTCCGACGCCTCGATTGCCATCCGGCAGCAGCGGGCGAACGTCGCATCTTCTACTTCCGCCCCGCGGTTGAGCTGCGAAAGCAGGCTCGACTCCCGAAAGCGTGAGAACCGTTCCTCCTGTCGCTCGAACAGTAGCCGGACATTCAAGAATGCGTCTGAGGGCGCCGTCTCGCTCACCACGCTGACGTCGATCTCCGTATTCATCGCGCGGAAGCTATCCCAGTGTTCGGCCATCAGTTAATCCGCCGAAGGCAGCCGGACGACGAAGGCCGCCCCTTTGCCCGCAGTAGATTCCACCGAGATCCGCCCGTGGTGAGCCTCTACGATCCATTTCGCAATTGCCAAACCGAGCCCGGAGCCTCCGGCGGCCCGCTTTCGTGCCTCATCTACCCGGTAGAACCGGTCGAAGATCCGCTTCTGGTGTTCCGGCGCGATCCCGGGGCCGGTATCTGTCACCCGAAGCTCGACCTTGCGGCCCGAGCGTTTGCAGCTCACGTCCACGCTGCCACCGGCGGGGGTGTACTTCAGTGCATTGTCCGCCAGGATCACTACCAGCTGTCGCAACCGCTGTACATCGCCATGAATCTCTGAACGTTCACACTTCGCCGCGAGCTCAACGCCGCGCATCTCCGCCAGCGCCCCCATATCGCGGGTTACCTCCTCCACCACCTCCGCGAAATCCAGCTTCATCTTCGCGATGGTGATGCGCCCCTCGTCCGCCCGTGCCAGCGTCAACAGGTCCTCCACCAGCCGTGTCATGTGCTCCGTCTCGCCGGCGATGGCCTCGAGCTGGTCGAGGTTCGCCTCCACCGTGGAGTCGGGGTGCCGCAACACGAGTTCGTTGTTCGCCTGGACGACGGCGATCGGTGTCCGCAGCTCATGCGAGGCGTCCGAGACGAATCGCCGCTGTGTCTCGAGCGCCTGCTTGATTGGGACCAGTGCCCGTCCGGCGAGCCAGAGACCCCCGGCCCCGGAAACCACAACCGCAGCCAGCCCGCCGAACCCGAAGACCAGCGCCAGCCTCCGTAACTGCGAATCCCGTGGGTCGAGCGACCGCGCGACGAACAGGTAGAAGGTCTTTCCGTCCCGGTTATCGAGGCGAGAGGTCAGGACCCGGTAGCGGCTGTGCTCAGCACTGATGTCCTGCCACTCATCGCCCTTCCTCGCATCCTTGATCAGGTGGTCGAACTTGATGCCATCGAGATCGACCTGGCGAGGATTCGAGATGACATCTCCCTTGGTGTTCGTTGAGACGAAGAAGACATCGGTCGAAATCGGCGCCTTCCTGCCATTATCGTGATGGTCATCGAAATCATCCTCACCCTGCACGAGGAGCGATGACAGCCTCCCCGGGTCGCCCGTAATCGCCTGCTGCGTCGCTTCGATTGATGACGTGATCTCCCGGTTCAGCGAGTGGCCGATGAGGATGTATGCCGCCACGCCAATGCTGATGACCGTGACTGCCATCGCCCCGGCAAACCAGAGTGCGAGCTTGAGCCTCGCGCGTGTGAACACCTCAGTTCGCACGCAGTGCGTAGCCAACACCACGCACGGTCCGGATCAATTTCTCATCGAAGTCCCGGTCGATCTTGTTACGCAGGTAATGGATATAGATGTCCACGATGTTCGATTCCGTCAGGACGTCATAACTCCAGATCCGGTCGAGGAGTTGCGAGCGCGTCATCACCTGCCCCGGGTGGCGCATCATCACCTCGAGCAGCGCAAACTCCTTCGCGGTGAGCTCAATCCGCTTCCCGCCACGAATGGCCTCTCGCGTCTTGAGGTCCAGTTCCAGGTCGGCAACCGTTAGCACCGAATCCAGGCCTGTCGCCATCTTCGCCCGCCGCGTGAGCGCTCGAACGCGGGCCAGCAACTCGGCCAGCGCGAAGGGCTTCACGAGGTAGTCGTCTGCACCTGAATCGAGACCCTGCACGCGGTCGGTTACCGCATCCTTTGCGGTCAGCATCAGGATTGGTGACTGGTTCCCCTTCGCCCGCAGCCGCTTTGCCACCTCGAAACCATTCATCGTGGGCAGCATCACGTCGAGCAGGATGAGGTCGTACTCCTCCGTCTGCGCCTGGGCGAACGCGTCTGCGCCGTCGTCCACCCAGTCCACCACGTGCCCCTCTTCCTCGAGCACGCGCCGGACAGCGTGTGCCAGCCGCGCTTCGTCTTCGACCAGTAACAGGTGCATGCACACATTCTGGGCACATTCACCCCACTCGAACATGAGAGCTTTCCAATCCTCTCCCAATCCCCACCTTAGGTGCTGTCTCCAGACTCGACCTTCGAAATCAGCCAGTTGGGTGGAGGTATCTGATGAACGGACGACTTGGAATCATCTCCGGAGCAGCCTTCTCCGGCGTCGTTGCCGCCGCACTCTTGATAGGCGGTGTCCCCGGTCTCGCCACCGACGACGACGACTTCGAAGCGGGCAATCGTGCCTTCGTTTCGGCCACAGACACCACGGTCGCGAACCAGGGCGGCGACACCGCAGGCTCAATCGATGCCGCGAACAACGCCTTCCTCATTGAGAGCGGCAGCACAGCGTATAGCGACGGTTCTGCATACGACGATGACGACGACGACAAACATGACAAGGAAGACAAGCACGACAAGAAAGAGAAGCACGACAAGAAAGACAAGCACGACAAGAAAGACAAGCACGACGACCACGATGAAGAGGACGATGACTAAAATGGCGGCGAAATCGAAATACAACGGGGTCAAGGCTGCTATCGCCGGTGTTGCCGCCGGGGCAGTCGTCGTCGGGGCCGGCTACTTTGCTGCCAACAACAGCACCCGGCCGACAGGCGCCTCGGCGTATAGCGCTCCCTCTGCCTCCGCGTCTGTGGCCACCACTGGCTCCACGCCCCTCCAGAACTCTGTAGCCGCGCCCCCGGTGACCTCCAACAGCGCTGCATCCCCGGACCCTACCGTCCGCCCAAGCGTCGCCAAGGCACCCAAGGCCAAGAAATCCCGAGGCTCCTGATGAGTAGTACCACCCGGCTTGCACTCCTGTTCTTCGGTGCATCGTTTCTCCTGGCAGTGGGCATGAGCGGCATCGACATGGGGAAGGGTCCCTGGTACGTCAGCCGCGCCTCCGGGCTTGTCTCCTTCGTGCTGCTTACCGGCTCGGTGCTCTTTGGCCTCCTCATCAGCACGAAGGCCGCCGATGGCTTGTTCTCCCGTCTGCTTGTGCTCGAGGTCCACCAGTTCACCAGTGTGCTTACCCTCTCTATGCTCGGCCTCCACGCGGGCTCCCTCCTCTTCGATGGCTTTCTCAGGTTCACTCCGGGCGACATCCTCGTGCCGCTCACTTCGCCCTACCGCCCGTTCTGGACCGGCCTGGGTATCATCGCCGCGTGGTCGACGGCCATCGTTACCGGCAGCTTCTGGGCACGAAAGCGGCTTGGACAGAAGACCTGGCGACGTCTCCACTACCTCTCGTTCGCAGCCTGGCTGTTGAGCCTCGTTCATGGCTTCACGGCCGGCACCGATAGCCAGCTCACTCCCGTCTTCTGGATGTACGTCGTTTCCGCGGCCGCTGTCACCGGTCTCCTCACCTACCGCATCGGTGGCGTCATCGCCCCCGCTCCAGCCCCCTCGCGCGCTCGTCCTCTCCCTTCGACCGCCGAGGCCCGGTAGCGCGCTCGCTGGTCAGTTCACTCCCTTCCCTGACTCCAGCGAGCTGTTACCCATCGCAGGTCTGGCACGGAACCACCGTGCCAGACCTGCTACACTCGTTTCGCACCAAACGAGCTAAAAGGAACCCTTCTCCATGCGCGAAGTCGTCATTGTCGATGCCATTCGGACGCCCCTGGGCCGCCGCGGGGGCGGTCTCAGCAAGGAGCACCCGATCGACACCTCTTCCCTCCTCCTCAAGGAACTCGTAAAGCGGAACAATTTCGATCCTGAGGTCGTCGATGACGTCATCTACGGCTGCGTGAGCGAAGTCGGCGCACAGTCCACCAACCTTGCCCGGAACATCGTCCTTACCGCTGGCTGGCCTTACACCATTCCCGGCGTCACCCTCGATCGCCAGTGCTCCTCCAGCCAGCAGGCGGTCCACTTTGCCGCAAACCAGATCGGCTCGGGGGCACACGAGATCGTCGTCGCGGGCGGAACCGAGTTCATGTCGCAGATCCCGCTTGGTGCCAATGTCGCCAAGGATCTCGGCTTCCCATTCACCCAGGCCATGCGCGACCAGTACGACCTCACTTCGCAGGGCCTCTCCGCCGAGCGCATCGCCGACAAGTGGGGCATCACCCGCGAAGACGCCGATGAGTTCGGCGCCGAAAGCCAGCAGCGAGCCGCCCGCGCCCGCGCTGAAGGCCGTTTCAAGAACGAGATCATCCCCGTTCCCGGCAAGAAAAAGAGCAAGAACCCCGATGGCACCGAGAACTGGGAAGACGCCATTCTCGATTCCGACGAAGGCATCCGCCCCGAGACCACGCCGGAGACCCTCGCCGCCCTCAAGCCCAGCTTCCGCGAGAACGGCGTCCACCATGCCGGCAACTCCAGCCAGATTACCGACGGCTCGTCGGCGGTCCTCCTCACCCACCCTGACAAGGCGAAGGAGATGGGCTGGAAGCCGCGTGCCCGCATCGTCTCCCAGGCCGTCGTCGGCACGGACCCCGAACTCATGCTCACCGGCCCCATCAGTGCCACCCCGATCGCCCTCAAGCGTGCCGGCCTGACCATGCGCGACATCGACCTCTTCGAGATCAACGAAGCGTTCGCCAGCGTCGTCCTCGCCTGGGAGAAGGAACTCAACCCCGATATGAGCAAGGTGAATGTGAACGGCGGCGCCATCGCTCTCGGCCACCCCACCGGCTGCACGGGCGCCCGCCTCTTCGCCACCATCATCAACGAACTCGAGCGCACAGGCGGCCGCTACGGCCTCATCACCATGTGCGTTGGGGGAGGTATCGGCACCGCCACGGTTGTCGAGCGCCTCAGCTAATTCCAACGTTGGGAAGCACTGCACGAGGGCCGGCGCCGCCGGCCCTCGTTGCGTTTGCACCGCCATCGCGTGGGGATTTAATTCCCCCGCTCAACATAGACCTGGACTCATGCCTGCACAGTGGAGTTGTCGGGTTCACTGGAAAATACTGGCTCATTGAAAACCTTGCTCCCCGTGCGTATCATGCTCATATGACTCCCCGCGCTGCTATCCACATCACGCGCATCGGCAAGCGCAACCAGGTGACGATCCCGGCGGCGATGCTCCGCAAACTGGGCCTCGAGTCTGGCGAGTGCGTTGGTGTAGCCGTTGAGGATGACCGCCTGGTCATTGAGCGAGCCGAAAACCCGGTGAAGCGAGTATCCGGGATGCTGTACCGTGCGGAAGGGCCCCACCTGAGTGACGAGGAATTGCGTGAGGCGATACGCGAGGCTACGGCGCAGGCAGCGGCTGAGAAGCACGCACGCTCATGACCCCTTCGGTGGCGTACCTCGATACCAATGTTCTTATTCGGTTTCTCGTTCGAGATAATGCGGCTCAGTGGGGTGCCGCGGAGGCACTGCTCAACCTGCCCCGGTCTCGACGCCCGCGACTCGTCCTAACTATCGCCACGCTATCCGAGATCGTCTTCGTCCTGTCCAAGTCCGTCTATCGATACTCGCGGAGCGAGGTAGCCGACGCGGTTGAGGGTCTCCTTTCGCTCCCAATCGAGGTCATGGACGCCGACATCGTTGCACACGCGGTCGGTATCTTTCGGAATCGGCACCCCGAGTGGGATGATGCTCTCCTGGCCGCCTACGCCCTGGCCCGCGCTGATGGTGGAATCTACACCTTCGACAAGCAACTCCAGCGCTTGGAAGGGCTCAATCCGTTACCGTTTCCAGAACCAGAGCCATGACCGAATACCACATGACCGAACTCCGCTACGCCTCCGTCTGTGCCTTCCTCCGCATGACCCTCGATTCCCGCCAGCCCGGCGGGGTCGTCAACCTCTGCACGCACATCATCCGCGATGGTATGCCCTGCATCGGCCCCTTCCTCGATGACCACGAGACTACCTGCGGCCTCTGGGAACTCAGGCCCGGCGCCGTTGCACGTCCTCTTGGCGACCACGCGCCCTCCCTTTCCCGCGTCTACGCCGCGCCCGAGCACCGTACCCGCGAGTAACCCTTCTGCCTTTGTCGCTGCCAAATGAAAGACGGGAGGCAACTGCCTCCCGTCCCTGTCACCTGGATTCTGTGCGTTAGCTCTGCTTGGGCGCCTGTGGAGGCTGTGGATTCACCAGCCCTGCTCCGAGTGTCCCCGGGAACACCTGCTCCAACGACTCCAGCGTCCAGCCACCCTCCCGATAGATGGTGCGTTCGCGCTGGGGGATAGTCATCAGGCTGATCTCATTGCCTCCCACCAGGAAGTCGCGGCCGTTCACATCTGCCGCAGCGTCCGTGCAGAGGTAGACCACCAGTGGCGCGATGAGTTCTGGAGCCATCGATGAAATGCGTGAGATCGCGTCGCCGGTGGCCGGGTTTTCCTCCACGGGCTGTCCTGCTGCCGCCGCAGCCTGCCGCCGTGCACGCGCAGCCTCCATCTCCGGGCTCAGCGTCAGGCGAGTCGCCGCCCGTGGCCGGATCGCGTTTGCTGTCACCCCGTAGCGCCCGAGATCGAGTGCGAGTGTTCGCGTCAGGCCGACGATCCCCTCCTTCGCTGCCGAGTAGTTGCCCTGGCCCATGTTCCCCAGGCCCGACTCGGACGACGTGTTCACGATCCGCCCGCTTCGCTGCTGCCGGAACAGCATCGCCGCGTGTTTTGTGATCGTGAAGTGGCCCTTGAGGTGAACCGCGATGACCGCGTCCCACTCTTCCTCGGTCATGTTGAAGATCATCTTGTCGCGCAGGATGCCCGCATTGTTGATCAGGATGTCCAGCCGCCCCCAGGTGTCGAGCGCCTGCTTCACCACCGCTTCGCCGTCGGCCATCGAGGCGACGTTTCCGTAGTTCGACGCAGCATCCCCGCCCATCGCCTTGATTTCGCTGACCACCTGGTCCGCGGGCGACTGGTCGCCGCCCTCACCGCCCGGCGTCCCACCGAAGTCGTTCACGATGACGCGAACACCTTCCTGTGCGAGCAGCAGCGCCTCCCCGCGGCCAATACCACGCCCCGCACCCGTGACAATTGCCACCTTGCCTTCGAGCCGTCCGGCCATGTCCTTCTCCTTGTCTGCTGGGTATTTCTGCCCCGAATCCGCTGTGATACGGGCCAATGAGCGAACGAACTCTAGCATCGGCGCGGAGTTCTTCGCTACGCCCCAATAATCCCATCAGGCAGACTACACACGCAGATCATGAACCCGGTGCTGGTCGACTCCCACCGGTCATCCGCTCCAAGATGAATATCAATCGAACGACGGACACCAAGAAATCGCGACGCTCCTTGCCTTTATTCCTCATCCGGACGACGAGTCCTACACTTTCGGCGGCCTGATCGCGCTCGCCGCACGTGCCGGCTGGGCCTGCTTTGTGCACTGCGCCACGAGTGGCGAAGGTGGCACCCGCTACGATGCTGGCCGCTCGGGTAAGGATGCGCTCGCCAGCGCCCGCGAAGGTGAACTCGCCGAGTCGTGCCGCATTCTTGGTGCCGACCCGCCTGTCTTCTGGCGCCTCCCCGACGGGGGACTTCGGAGCCGCGAGCCCGAGACCGCCCGCATTGTCCGTGCCATTGGGGCCTGCAACGCCGATCTCGTCCTCACCCTTGGCGCCGATGGCGTCTACGGGCACCCCGACCACGTCACGCTCCACAGGTGGGTTACGACAGCATGGCATTCACTGGAGGGTGAGAGGCCGCCGCTCCTTTTTGCGGCCTTTCCGCGTGGTCTCTTCATCCCCCAATGGGTCAGATGCATTGGCATGATGGGGAATCCGCCATCGCCCGCCAGCGACGAGATCGGGGCTCCGGACGCACATTATAAAATCAACATAACTGATGTTGCTGACACAAAATTGCGCGCTATCGCTGCCCACAGGACGCAACTCCCGGGTGGTGACCCGGACGCCATCTTCCCGCACGGAATCGTCGCGTCTCTCCTCGATTTCGAGTGGTATGGCGATGCTGCCGGATGCGCTGACCTTCGTGTCCAGCGGCTCCTCGACAGTCTCGCCTGATCCGATCCGGGAACTTCTCGGCCCTCGCTGGCGTCTGGTACAGCAGGATCCATCGGGAGCGCACCATGCGACGTTTTCTTGTCGTCCTCATTCCACTCCTCGCATCGGTGGCTGCAGGCCCGGTTCTGCTCGAACCGCACCGTGCCTTTGCCTGCACCATCGACCCCACGTATGACCCGCTTCGCGGCGCTGATGCCGTCATCTACGGCCACGTTGACCGAATCGCCCACGACTGGGAGCGTGCCGCGGCTCCTTACGACCCGAGTATCCTCACGATCGCCATCGGCAAGGTCCTCCAGGGTGACCAGCTTCCTGAATTCATCGAAGTGCATGCCGACGTCCCGCTCCCCAACGCCCCCACGATGTGCCCACAATTCGACCGCGCGAATCTCATCGCCCGTTCGGGGGTTTTTGTCATCTATCGCGGCGCCGATGGGTCGTGGAGCACGAATCGCATGGTCACATGGTTCTCCGATGAGTCTCCCCGGTCAGTGCCCGGTGAAGCCCTCTCACGGATGCTCGGCGGTAGTCCCGCCGACGGCTTGCTCGAGTCTGCAGCGCCCCTACCACCCGATACCGGCTCTGGCACTGAACCCGCCAATCCGTCGGCCCGCGAGATCATCCTCCTCACCGGCGCGGGCTCCATCTTCCTCGGGGTCGTCCTGCTCGCCGCCATAGCGGCGATGGCTCAGCCCGAAACGCCTACCCGCAGGCGCTGACAGCCGGACCGCTGGCACAATGCCGGGCTACTCTCGCCGCATGATCTCCTTGCCAAGCTCCAGCACCCGGTCAACCCGGATGACCACACCAACGCCCTTGCGTTCCGGGTCCTTGTCCAGTTCGAGCTGAATCGTCCTGTTCATCACCTCATCGCGGGTTGTGCCGTTCTCATGCAACTCGGCCACGCCGAAGATCTTCCATGCCATGCGCGATGCGGGGTTGCGGTACAGCACGCACACCTGCGGGTTTTCCCGCAGGTTGCGGAGCGTCGTCCCGAGCGCCCGCTCCCACCATGCCAGGTGCTCGTTGTCGAACACCATCAGGCTTCCCTTGTAAACGAGATCTGGTATCCCTGCAGCGGAAGCCGTTGCTACCAGCATCGGATTGCCCTCCGCAAGGGCGTTGTCCATCCGCTCGCGCATCTCCTGCGTGAGTTCAATAGCCATGTGTCGCTACCTTCCCCCGGAAACGGCTGGTACTCCAGCCACGAAATGTAAGTGGTAGTCTACGGCCGACCGGCCTTTCACGCCCTCGCCACCTCATGGGACCACCAGTACACTCACGCTCCGGAGGGACGACATGAGCATGCACCATAGCCCTGTGCTTTCCGAGGTGGCCCGTGCCTAAGCAGAAGCGCTGGGCCCTCTCGGTTCCTTTCGAGGGCTTATCACTCGCCGAACACCCGGAGATCGCACGTGAGGCCGAGCGTCTCGGGTATACCGACTCCTGGTCGTTCGAAATCGATGGCACAGACTGCTTCACACCGCTCGCGGTCGTCGCCCAGGCCACGCAGATGCGTGTGGGCACCGCCATCGCCAACGTCTACACTCGCGGGCCTGCCACCCTTGCCCAATCGGCGGCCTCCATTGCCGAACTCGCCCCCGGCCGCTTTGAGCTTGGCATCGGTTCGGGCTCTCAACCCATCGTCGAACAATGGAACGACGGCACATTCGACAGGCCCGCCACCCGTGTCCGAGAGATGGCGCTGTTCCTCCGCAGCGCACTCGCTGGCGAACGCGTGGCCTTCGACGGTACAACATTCCAGGTCGATGGCTTCCGCCTCAGCCGCCCACCCGAGCAACCCATCCCGATCCATATCGCAGCCCTGCGCGGGGGCATGCTCCGCGTCGCGGGCGAAGTCGGTGATGGTGCCATCATCAACTGGCTTTCTGCCGAAGACGTCCGCAAGTCCGTTGCTGTCGTCCGCGACGCCGCAACGAAGGCCGGCCGCGACCCAGACTCCATCGAGATCACGGCGCGCCTCATGGTCAACATCGATGCCGACGGCCCCGAGGCTGACCTCATGAGACGGCGTTTCATCAACTCCTATCTCCATGTACCTGTCTACAAGGCCTTCCACCAGTGGCTGGGCCGGACGGAAGCACTTACCCCGATGTGGGAGGCATGGGAGGCGGGCGACCGGAAGGGAGCCACCGCACTCATCCCGCCCCAGGTCATTAGTGACCTCATCGTCTCCGGCACCGCCGAGGAACGAAACGCCCACGTCCGCCGCTACATGGACGCCGGTGTCGATACGGTTTTCTGCTCACTCTTCAGCTTCGAGCCCGACCGCGAGAAACGGCGTGCCCTGATCCTTCAGGCCATGCGTGACATGTCGCCGGCGGCCCAGTAGTCCTCGTGGAGCGTGACCGGCCCCTCCACCCATCCACCGGTGCAATGCCAGTTACGCCATCCATCGGACTGTGCCACAATACGGCCCGGTGGATGGGGCGAAGTTGGCTCTGGTGATGATCGTTGGAGAGATCCTCCCGGCGTTCGTTTTCCAGCGCCTGAACCAGTTCACGTGAGGAGCGCGCGCCATCGAATACCCGCAGGCAAAAGTTACACACCGTTTACGTGGCCTTCCAAGGAACGGCGCAGATGTTCGTTGACCCTACTTCCGCGCGGTTCCTACACTGCCTTCCGATGAGGAGAGTATTCATGGAGCGAATTCGCATTCGTCCCCTGGTACTGGCGGCTGCGCTCGGCGTAGTTTCGTTGGTGCCCCTGAGCGCCAGTGCGCTCAACGCGGCACCCGCCGCACCAGCTTTCGCCTCCCATGGCGCCCTGGCCTACCAGCAGGTGTTCCCCGCGCTGCTCCCCAACAGCAACGAGAACACGAGCGTCATCGCGCAGAATAACGGTACGGCCAACGCCACCATTGTGATGGACGTCTATACCCCCGCCGGTGTGCTCATCCCGAGCGCCAGCGTGCCGTTCACCAACGTCCCGCCGGGAGGCACCCGCGTCTTCGCCCAGGCTGTGAACACTGGCCTCGTCCAGGGCTTCCGCGGCGTCGGCGTGCTTTCCAGCGACCAGCCGATCAACGCCCTCCTCGTGCGCGACATCGAGGACAAGGCCACCTTCAAGAAGTCCTACTCGGTCCACAACGCCTATGCGAATGGCGGCAACACCGTCACCCTCCCGTATGTGGCGAACGCCCTTGCAGGCACCTATAACACCCGCTATGCCATCGCCAACACTGGCGCCAACGTTGCCTGCGTGACCATCACCTATTCATTCCCCGGCGGGACCAAGGCACCGTTCACTGATAACGGCCCCGGTGGCGGCGGATGCACCACCGGCTATGCCGTCCCAGTGAACGGCCAGATCAGCTTCGCCCCGACGAATGTCGACGGTGCCATCCCGATGCCTTCGCAGACTGCCGGCGCGATCATGGCTGCCACGGTCAACGCTACTGGCTCGCCCGTCACTGTCGGTGTCGACGCCTACCTCACCGGCGGCCTTCGCAAGCTTGCTTCGTACGACGGCTTCGTCGTCGATTCGGACCCCGGCAAGAGTGACGTGAGCACGAACGTCATCGTTCCGCTCGCCGCCAAGATCTCGGGCTTCTATACCCAGATCCTCATCTCGAACCCGAACGGCACCGCCGCCAATGCCACCATCACCTACAGTGGCAACACCGGCACCTACACGGTTCCCTTGAATATCGCCGCAAATGGCACCGCAAGCCATAGCGTCTACGAGGCAACGGGCGGTGTGCCCGAGGGCTTCGTCGGTTCCGCCAAGATCACCTCCGACCAGCCCATCGCGGCAGTCGTCTTCCGCGCGAAGATGACGAGCCCGGGCAGCTACGTCGATGAGGACCTCTACACTGCCGCCAACGGCATCCCTGCAAGCCGTGCCACCACGAGCGCAAAGCTTCCACTCATCTTCCGTCGCGCCTACGCCTCGTCCGGGTTCTCCGGCTACAACACCTGGGTGAGCGTCGCCACGGCCGATGGCAGCACTGCGAACGTTACCCTGACGTCCATCAACGACACCTCGAACGCCGCTCCTGGCTGCAACGCCGCCGCGACGTACACCACGACCAAGGCTGTCGCGGGCTCGTTCCTCTTCTACCAGAATGCAGACTCGGACAACGGCTTTGGCCAGAACCCGTCCTGCTTCTGGGGGGGCATGACGATCACCAGCGACAAGCCGATCATCGTTGTCGCCAACGCCACTAACGACCTCAGCCAGGGCGACAACGACGGCCTTTACAACGCCTTCGGCAACTAGCTGCCCCTGTCAGTTCCAAACAGAGAGGGTGCCCGGCCGGGCACCCTCTCTGTGTTTCTGCGATTGTCCAAGTGGTGGCCCCGACCATAGCGTGGCGGAGGGCGCCCCGCGGTCAGCGCTCGAGGAGCTGCGCGTCCTGGGCCACGTAGGTAACCCCCGGCGCAACATCCTTCCGAATCAGGCAATGCGCTCCAACCGTCGCCTCGCGCCCCACCGTCACCCCGTGCAGAATCGTTACTCCCGTCCCAAGGTAGGCTCCCGGTTCGATGGCTACCGGGCCCGATTTGCGTGGCCGTTTCTCCTTGAGTGGTCCCGGACCAACATCGAAGCTCGTGATGAGATGGGACCCCATCCCTATCGATACGTCGTCACCGATGGCCACTGCCTCCGCCAGGTCGATGAGAACGTTCGTCCCGATGTAGACCCGCTCGCCGATGGTCAGCTTCGAGAAGTCACCATCCGCGTTCATCACATGGAGCGGCCCCATGATGGTCGCGTCCTTACCCACGGTGGCACCGTATTCGCGCAGAACCGGGGCGCAATCGATGGTGCTGCGCAACTCCATCGCGATCCCTTCGATCCCGTCACGGACGTAGCGCACCTTACGCCGCCACCGTGCCAGCCAGTGTGTCGAATGCTTCACTGGTAGTAACAGCGGACGAAGACGGTCGCGGGTCTCTGAAATCGGCATGCGGTCGTTCTCCGTTTCCAGGCTCGTACGACCCGATGATAGCCCACACCGACCGTACGCCGTGGCTCGGGTACCATGCCTTCGATGTCCATCGCCTACGGCGGTATCGTCGCTCTCTTCTTCCGTGGACTGAACCTCGTCGTCGCCATGGCCACCGTGATCGTCACCGCATATGAACTCGGCGACGTGGGCCGCGGCACGTTCGTGCTGGGCACGACGATTGTTGGGATCGTCGCCGCATTCACGGGTGGGCTCACCGCCGCCTCCGCGTTCCAGGTGGCGAATCAGCGCAGGGACCCGGGTGTCGTCCTCTTCAACGGTTCAGTGCTCGCGGCGGGTCTCGCCCTCGTCTCAATTGCCGCCGGGGTTGCCGGCTGGCGCCTCGCACCCGGTGATTGGGCTCACATTGCCCCGGCTGCCGGGTTTGCCTCGGCTGCCGTCATCGTCATCTCAGTCGTTGCTGGTGTTGCACTTGGGCAGGAGCGGCTGGTGCGCTACAACGTGGCCCTCGTCTTGCCGCCGTTTCTCGCCTTTCTCGCCGTGCTCGTCACTCTCTTCGTCATCGGTAACAAGAGCCCCGCGGCGGCTCTTGCGGCGTTCGCCATCGGCCAGTGGTCGGCGATCCCGCTGCTCCTCGGCTCGAGTGCCATGGAACTGCTCCGAGGCGTTCATCCCGAGAGCTATCTCATCCGCCACCTCCTCCGGTTCGCTGTCATCGCCGGGTTCGCGAGTGTTATCTCCTACCTCAACTACCGCGCCGATACCTTCGTTGTCGAGTATTTTGAAGGTAAGGCCGGTGTCGGCGTTTATTCTTCCGCCGTCCTCATGACCGAGGCAGTCTGGCAGTTTAGCGGGTCGCTCGCACTTGCCGCCTACGCACGGATGGGTAGCCTCGAGCACCGCGCGGCTGCCCAGCTCACCAGCCGCGTCATGCGCCACACCATCCTTATCCTGGCAATCGTCTGCGGTGGTCTCTTCATCGTCGCCCCGGCCCTCGTCGCAGTGCTCCCTTCGTCCTTCGCGGGTGCTTCCACCGCCTTACGGCTCCTTCTGCCGGGGACGCTCCTCTACGGGCTCGGCGCAGCGCTTTCTGGCTACTACACGTACCAGCGCGGGGCGCCGTGGGTTGCAGCCCTGATCGCTGGCATAGGTCTCATCATTGACATCGGGCTGGACCTCATCCTCGTTCCTGCGATGGGCATCAATGGTGCTGCCCTGGCAAGTTCGGTTGCCTATACCACGGCTATCATCGGCGCCCTGGCTGTCTTCGCCTGGCAGACGCGGCAGGCGCCCACCGCGTTCTTCCGCTTCACCCGAGCCGACCTCGAAGACTACCGCACCCTCGCCATCCGCCTCCGCGCCCTCACTGGCCGCTGATGGAGTGTCCCTCGGTCGATCACGCCCGACGGACACTCCACGGCTCCGGGCCTTCGCGGTGAGACGGCACGATTGCCTGTCACCGTCACCTGTCGCTTGCTACCGGACAGTACCTTGGGTCCGGGCGCGGCAGTGGGATCGGAAGCCCCGTCTCGGGGTCTGTCAGTACCATCATCGGGACGGAGAACACGCGCTCGAGTGCCTCTGGTTCGAGGACCTCTTTCGGCGCACCGTCGAAGGCAACCTTCCCATCGCATACCGCGATCACCCGGTCGGCGAATCGTCCGGCGAGCGGCAGGTCGTGGAGCACCGTCACCACGGTCATTCCCTCGTGATTCAGCCGCCGCAAGAGGTGCATGACCTCCACCTGGTGAGCGATATCGAGGAAGCTCGTCGGCTCGTCGAGGAGCAGCACTCGCGGCTGCTGGGCCAGGGCGAGTGCAATCCATGCCCGCTGACGTTCTCCGCCCGAAAGGCTCCCAAGGGGTCGCTCACTGAAGGCCGACACATCTGCAGACTCTATCGCCCACTCGACCGCTTCGGCATCGGCGCGCGTTGCTCGTTGAAGCAGCCCCTGGTGCGGATAGCGGCCCCGCCAGGCCAGTTCGCGGACGGTCAGGTCCAACCCGCCCTCCGGGTTCTGCGGCAAGATAGCGAGGATCCGTGCCACGTCGCGCGCACCCATCGATCGGATGTCGGTTTCGCCGAGCAGCACCTGTCCACGCTCCGGCCGCTGCAGCCGTGACATCCCCCGGAGAAGGGTGCTCTTGCCACTGCCGTTCGGTCCGACAATTGCCACCATCTCCCCGGAGTCGATCTCCAGTGATACCCCTTCGACGACTGTCCGGCCCCCATAGCCCAGCGTCAGGTCGCGAATTGTCAGTTTCATCCCTTGAACTTCACGAGGTAGAGCAAGAAAGGCGCCCCCACGGCCGCCGTGACGATCCCCATCGGGATTTCTGATGGACTGATGATGAGCCGTGCAAAGAGGTCGGCCCCCACCACCAGGATGGCGCCGTAGAGCGCCGATACAGGGATGGTGAGCCGGTTATCTCCCCCCACGGTGAACTTCGCGAGGTGCGGACAGACCAGCCCCACGAAGCTCACCATGCCCGCTGTGCTCACCGCAGCTGCCGTGAGCACAGCGCTGACTGCGAGGATGAGCAGCCGGGTCCGGTCGGTGAGGAGGCCAAGCCCCGCCGCCACATCGTCGCCAAGTGCAAGCACGTTCAGGCGGCCTGCCAGCAGCATCGCCACGAGGAGCCCGGCGATCGCGTATGGGAGCATCGCATGCCAGTCGGCCCAGGCCGACCCATAGAGCCCGCCTGCCAGGAAACCAAGGCTCGACTGCAGGAACGCGCGCGAACTCGAAAGCAGCCCCACGATGATCGCCCCGAAAAACGCCGACATCGCCACGCCCGCGAGCGCTAACCGAACAGGCGAAATCGCTCCCCGCCAGGAGATGATGAAGAGCAGCCCTGCGCCAACGAGCGCCCCGCCCACGGCGACCGCAGCGACAGCCCATTGCGGTGCTTCCGCGTCTACGACCATGATCGTTGAGGCCGCCAGCCCGCTTGCAGCCGTTACTCCCAGGATCGTCGGATCCGCGAGGGGGTTCCGGGTCACCCCCTGTAACAGGTTCCCGGCAACCGCCAGGCACGCACCCACGAGCAGCCCATCGAGCACGCGCGGGTAGCGAATCTGCCATACCACGTTCCGTGCGAAGGCGTTCGAATCCGAGGTCAGTCCGCTCCACGCCTCGCCGGGCGTCAACTGGATCGCTCCATACATCAGGCTTGCCATTCCCAGCACGAGCAATGCCGCGATCGCCAGCCCGATGACCACGAACGGCCGCGGCCCCGAGAGCAGCGTGACCGGCCGCGGCATCGCGCGTTCGTCTGCTGTTCTCGGGGCCGCCATCCCAGCCATCGTAGACCTTCCCCGGTTATGCTCCCGGCGTTATCGTCCCGCTACTGCTTTCTGCAATGCCTGGAACGCTTCAATAATCCGTGGCCCCGGTGCCTGCAGGATCTCTACCGGCGCCTCAACCACGTGGCCCGGCGTCGTCACGGCCTTGAGCCCCTTGAACGGCGGAATCTGCGGGATGAGTGTGCTCAGGCGAGGCACAGGCTGCGGTGCTGGCGTGATGGTGAAGATGTAATCGGGGTTGAACTGCACCAACTTCTCGGGCGCAAGCGTCGTATATCCCGGGAACGGCCCGCTGTCCGGCTCGTTTGCCGCAGGGTTGGTGATCCCGACCTGCTTCATGATGTCGCCGGCGTAGCTCTTTTCCTTGGCCGCATACAGCACCTGGTTCTGGTCGGCGATGAGCGCGACCGCCGAGACCTTCTTGCTCGCGATTGCGGCCTTCGCCTCGTCGCGCGCCTTCGTCACGTCCGCGATGACCTTATCCGTCGCCGCTTTCGAGTCCAACACCTTGCCTATCAGGTTCAACCCGTCGATGACCTGCTGATAGCTGTCCGCCCCCGCGAAGATGGTCGGCACGCCGAGCGCCTCGATCGCCGACTTCAACTGCGGCTGGGCATCGAACACCGAGTCCGCAACGATCAGGTCCGGTTTCAGCGAAAGCACGGTCTCCATGCTTGGTTGGTAGGCGTTACCGATGCTCTTCGCACTCTTTGCCGCCTCCGGATAGGTCGCTGTTTCGGTTCGCCCGACGACACTGCCCCCGGCCGCGTACACAAGTTCGGTTGCCGTCGGACTCATCGCCACGATCGTCTTTGGCTTCGCCTTGATCTCGACTTCCCGGCCGAGCAGGTCCTTCACCTTCAACGGGTACGACGTCGCTGCCTGTGTCGTGGTACTGGCCGGCGAACCGGTGGTCGTCGCAGCCGGCACGACCGTGGTTGCCGTTGCCGTAGTGGTCGAAGTTGAATCGTCGTCGCCGCAGGCGGCGGTGGCGATGCTCAGCGCCGCCGCGCCAAGCATCAGGAGGACGGGAATCCGTCGTATACGCATGAAACTCTCAATCCTGTCAGGAGTTCTCGGAGCTACGTGAGCAATGCGAGATTTACAGTAGTATATCGAGGATCATACCGCTACACGGAAGCTCTCCGCAGCGGCAAATTCTGATGTATCGAAGAGAGCCGCACCCGGTGCAAGACGCTATCTATGACATCCCTGTTCTGACGACCATCATTTCCGCGGCCTTCGCTTCCATCGTCTTCCGGCGGTGGCGGGCCAAACCCGCTTCCACCCACCTTCTCTGGTGGGCCATCGGTATCTTCGTTTATGGCCTGGGTACGTTTGCCGAGGCGTTCACCGCCCTCTTCGGCTGGCACGAGCCCATCTTCAGGCTCTGGTACATCGTTGGTGCGCTCCTTGGCGGAGCCCCCCTCGCCCAGGGGACAGCCTACCTCCTCTTGCCAAAGAAGACTGCCACGCACCTCGCCATCGGCTTCGTCATCGCCGCTGCCATCTGCTCCGTATTCGTGCTCGTCTCACCCGTCGACGCCTCCCTCGCTCACGATAAGAAGCTCACCGGTGACGTTCTGGAATGGACATGGGTTCGTGCCTTCGCCCCATTCCTCAACCTGTATGCGTTTGTCTTCCTTGTCGGTGGTGCAGTCTACTCCGCGTACAAGTACCACGAAGACCGCGAGAACCGCCGCATGATGGCGAATATCTTCATCGCTGTCGGAGCTCTTCTCCCCGGTATCGGCGGCAGCTTCACCGTCTTCGGTTACACCGAGGTCCTCTATGTCACCGAGTTCGCGGGTATCGTCCTCATCTATGCCGGCTACCGCTTCAGCATCGCCGGCCGTCCCCCAAGCTCGAGGCCGCCCCTGCAGGCTCCGGCCCAGGCCACAATGCCAAATTAGCGCGTTCACGTGCCAATGCCCTTGCGCTCGTTGCGGTTCGTCGTGTCCCATAGCATTCAGCCTTCAGCACCCAGGGACTCAACATGACCCATCCCAATCTTCCCGACCTCCCCGGCAAACCGAAAGAACTGGATCCCAAAGAGCGGGCCATGCTCGCTCTCTCCTATGGCGTCCACGTGATCGGTTCGCGCGCCGCCGACGATACCCTCAACGCCATGCTCGCCGACTGGGTCATGCAGGTTTCCTTCAAACCCCGGCTCGTAGCCGTCGCTATTGAGAATGATGCCCGCACCCTGCGGTTCATCCGCGAGACCAATGTCTTCAGCGTCAACCTCCTCCACCAGAAGGACGGCAACATCATCGCCCGCCAGGTCGTCATGCCTTCAGAGGGCTCGAAGATCAGGGGTCGCACGGGCGACGCCACGAAGACGGTCGATAAGCTCGCAGCCCTCGATTACAGCATCCACGAAAATGGCTGCCCCATCCTCGCTGACGCGCTTGGCTGGTTCACCTGTGACGCGATGCAGTTCGTCACGACCGGCGACCACACCATCGTTGTCGGTGAAGTGACCGATGCCGCCATCCTTCGCTCGGGCGAGATGCTCATCGAACGCGAGTTAGGCTGGGAGTACGCGGGATAGCTTGATCGCGCGCTTTGTTGGCACTGGCACGTGCCGTACCCTCGGATCCATGCGTCATCGGCCCCGGTTGCCGGCCTTCGTCCTGGCTATCCTCTTCGGTCTTGGATGTGCTGCCTGTACACCAACTGTCTCAGCCCCACCTCTCCAGGGGCCCCTCACCACCACTTCCGGCAAGCACGACAGGGCATCGATCGATGGCGCTGGCGCCACCTTCCCGGCCATCGTCTACCAGGCCTGGTTCTACGATTACAACCACAAGGTTGCGCCGGGTGTTCAGATCAACTACCAGGCCATCGGGTCGGGTGGCGGCATCCAGCAGTTCATCGAAGGCGATATCGATTTCGGCGCCACCGATGCGCCCATGTCCGACTCCGATCTCCACAGGGCGCCCGATGCACAGCATCTTCCTACCGTCCTTGGCGCCGTTGTCCTTACGTACAACCTCCCCAACACCAGTGGCACGGTGCGCCTCGATGGGCCAACGGTTGCTGCCATCTACCTCGGCAAGGTGAAAACCTGGGACGACCCGGTAATCGCCAAACTGAATCCGGGCCTCCACCTCCCTGCCGAGACCATCCGTGTCGTCCAGCGCTCCGACGGTTCTGGCACCAGCTTCGTTTTCACGGAGTGGCTCTCGAAGGTCAGCCCCGACTGGGAGCACCGTGTTGGCGCCTCGAAGAGCCCCAACTGGCCCGTGGGTGTTGGCGGCCGCGGAAATGATGGCCTCGCCCAGGTCGTCAGGCAAACCCCGTTTGCCATCGGCTACGCCGACTTCAGCTACGCTGCCGCCCTGAAGCTTCCCGTGGCCGACATCAAGAACAGCTCCGGCAACTGGGTTACGCCCTCGCTCGATTCGATTTCAGCCGCTGCCACTGACCTCGATCTCCCTGCCGACTACCGCATCTCAATCACCAACCCGCCCGGGACCGGCGCCTATCCCATCTCCAGCTTCACCTTTCTCCTCCTCCGAAAGAGCCCGAAGAACTGCGAACTCACCACTGTCCTCCTGCGCATGCTCTGGTGGGCCTACCACGACCCGCTGGCCATCGAAGAGGCGCGATCCCTCCTCTACGCTCCGCTTCCCGCGCCCGTCCTTGCCCGCGTCGACGAGACCCTCCACTCGTTCAGTTGCAACGGAGAGCCACTCCTATCGCGATAACCGCTATCCTTGCTCAATGGCAGAAACAGCACCAAATCGCGAACTCCCCGGCTGGATCGCCGCCCACATGAAGGCCTACCTCGAGAGCAATGGCGAGGATGGCCACATCTGGAACGGTGTTCCCACGCTCCTCCTCACCACCATCGGCCGAAAGTCCGGCCAGCCGCTCCAACTCCCGCTCATCTATGGTGAGGACAACGGCCGTTACCTCATCGTCGCCTCCAAGGGTGGCGCCCCGGACGCACCTTCCTGGTATAAGAACCTCGTCGCCAACCCCGACGTTCAGCTCCAGGTGAAAGCAGACCGTTTCACGGCCCGGGCCCGCACTGCCTCCGCTGACGAGAAGCCCGCCCTCTGGGAGAAAATGGCGAAGATCTTCCCCAGCTACAACGACTACCAGGCGAAGACGACGCGCGACATCCCCGTCGTCATCCTCGAACGCGTGTAACCCCGGAGTTCACGTCGTCGAGACCATCGCCATCAGGAATAGTGGCTCGAATCCACAGGCCAGTGCGTTGCGGTGCGATCGGATATTGGTCGCACCGCATCAGTAGAACGGCACGCGTCCTCGCTGCAGGATGTCGTTCGTCGCCGCGATCGTCAGCACCTTCGCCAGCCCGAGCCCGCGTGCATCACGGCGCACGTCGACACCGATCTCGTCCCGCCGCTCACCCTCGTTCCATATCCCCGCGACAGCCAATGGCTCGTTCGTATCGTCCACGACCGCGAAGCCACGTTTCGTCCGCTCGATTCTGCTCGGTTCGGCCGCTTCGCCCAGCGCGTTATCGAACACGCCGGGATTGCGATAGCCGGCCATCCAGGCAACATCGACCACGATCAAGCGCAGCCGATCGGGCAGCTCGGGTGGGGAGATGTACTTTGCCAGCGCGAAACCCAGCGAGTTGCCATACGCTCGTGCGCCCTCGAATCCCTGCCGTCGTGCCTCCGCGGCCATCTCGGCCAGGAAAAACGGCTGCATCGCTCGGAAGTGCCTGTCCTTTGGTGCATGCTCTCTCACCCATTGCACCAGGCCCGCTTCGACTGAGGCGACGGTCCCCAGCCCGGCAGTCAGGAAGAGTGCGACGATCCGCTCCTTCGTCCCTTCCCGCATTGCAGCAACAACCAGTTCCTCGCGTAGAAGGTCTGCCCGGCCAAACCCGTACTTCCGGCTCACATCGTCGAGCACCAGTTCGGACTGCTCCCGGAATAGCTCGGTCGTCACTGTCCCTCCCGCTGGAGGTACTATGGCACACCAGGCTCCCGCACTCGCGATCTCAGTCGCGCGGCAGCCCCAACCCACGAGTCGCGATGATGTTCCGCTGGATCTCGCTGGAGCCCGAGTAGATCGTCGGCGAAACCGCTGAGAGGTGCCCCTTCTCGATGATCCCGTCGAGCGGCACGTACTTCGATCCCGGTTCGAGCTGCCCGCTCAACCCGAGCAGGTTCACCCCGAAGTTCTCGATCTTCTGCCCCAGCTCCGTCGCCAGGATCTTGATGACCGATGCTTCGTAGTTCGCGATCTTCCCCGATTCCTGCATCCACGCTGTCCGGTAGCTCAGCAAGCGGCCGGTCTCATTGGTGATCCAGAGGTCAGCCAGGTGGTGCCGCAAGACGTCGCGGTAGACGACACCCGGCATCGCCCGCAACGCGTCTGCCAGGTGCTCCAGCGTCCGCTGGTTCGCAGCGATCGAGGCAACGTTCGAGCGCTCGAAGTCGAGCAGCGTCATCGCCACGTACCAGCCGCTATTTTCCTCGCCCACCCGGTTCGCCACGGGCACTCGCACGTCCTCGAAGAACACCTCGTTGAACTCGTGGTAGCCGGCCATATTCACGAGGGGACGTACCGTGATCCCCGGCGTCTTCATGTCTACGAGCAGGAACGAGATCCCTTTGTGTTTCGGTGCGTTCGGGTCCGTTCGCACGAGCAGGAAGCACCAGTCGGCGTGGTGTGCACCGGTCGTCCAGATCTTCTGACCGTTGACCACATAGTCGTCGCCGTCACGCACGGCGCGGGTTTGCAGGCTCGCCAGGTCCGATCCAGCACCAGGCTCGCTGTATCCCTGGCACCAGATCACCTCGCCGCTCGTGATCCTGGGGAGGTGCTCCTTCTTCTGTGCATCGCTCCCGTGCACGATGAGCGTCGGCCCGATCATCCCTACGTTGAATACCCGGCCGCCGTCCGGTGCGCCAGCGTACGAGAGCTCCTCGCTGAAGATCATCTGCTTGATGTGCGACCATGCGAGACCGCCGTACTCCTTCGGCCATGCCGGTGCAATCCAGCCCTTTGCGGCCAGCTTCTGGATGAAGTCCATCTGCTCGTCCCAGTTCTCCTGGCTCGTCGGGCGTGCAGGTCCGGGCCCTGCGGCGATCGCGCCTTTCAGAAACGCGCGCACCTCCGCGCGAAGCTCATCGTGTTCCTGGGTGAACTTGAACTCCATGACAACTCACCTGCATTCGGTATCGCTCCGAGTGTATCGTGCCGCACTGGCACTGTCCGCTGATACCGATCATGTTCGCGCGTTGGGGAAGCGATCATAGAGCCTGGTTATCGGCGACCATCGGCACCCCGAAGTTCAAGTCCGGCACCACGGCCCCGCGTGTGCTGACGCGTCCATCATGCAAGACGCGTGGATGCTCGAACTCGAACCTCAGCCGGCTGCCCCGTA
Organism: uncultured Anaerolineaceae bacterium; assembly: GCA_964508715.1. GTDB lineage: Bacteria > Chloroflexota > Dehalococcoidia > Tepidiformales > Tepidiformaceae > JAKALX01. The sequence continues at coordinate 133,637 of CAZDUX010000005.1, forward strand.
GGCCCTACCGGTAGTTCCCGAACTTCAGCTCGATACCGTAGTCCTGCCCTTTCAGGAACTGGATAACCTGCTGCAACTCGTCCCGGCTCGGCGCCGAGACCCGTACCGCGTCGCCCTGCACCTGCGCCTGTGCCTTCTTGAACTTCTGATCTTTGATCTCCTTCACGATCTTCTTCGCCACCTCGCTCTCGATACCCTGCTTGAGCGTCGTCACCTGCCGGATAGTCCCGCCTGACGCCTTCTCGGGTTCGCCCCTGGCGAGGTTCTTTATCGGCACGTTCCGCGCGATGAACCGCTGGTTCAGCACCTGCCAGATAGCCTCGAGCTTGTACTCGTCGGCCGTGTGAATCGTGATCTTCGCATTCGGGCGGTCGTACTCGATCTCAGCGAGCACGTTCTTGAAGTCGAACCGTGTCGAGATCTCCTTGCGCGCCTGGTTCAGGGCGTTGTCGACCTCCTGCAGGTCGGCCCCCGTCGTCACATCGAATGATTCGTCCTTCGCCATCCCCGGATCCTACCGCTCCCAGATTCAAATCCCAAATCCAGGGTTAGCGAAATGCCGGCCGCTCCCGGTATGTGTTGAGGCTCATCCCCGCCTTGTCCCGTGCCGAAAGGATCGGATCGGAGAATGGCCACTCAACCCCGATCTCGGGGTCGTCCCATGCCACGGTCCCCTCCGAGGCGGGTGTGTAGTAGCCGGAGCATTTGTACTGCACGTCCGCCGAATCGCTCAGTGTCGCGAATGCATGCCCGAACCCCGCCGGGACCCAGATCTGGCGCATATTCTCGGCCGTCAACTCCACCGCCACCCACTGCCCGAACGTCGGCGAGTTCACCCGGAGATCGACCGCTACGTCGAGAATCGCGCCTGCCGTGCAGCGCACCAGCTTCCCCATCGGCGCAGTCATATCCTGGTAATGGAAGCCTCGCAGTACCTTTTTCTCCGACCGCGAATGGTTGTCCTGGACCATCTCGTCCGGGATCCCGTGTTCGGTATAACGCTCCCGGTGATACACCTCCATGAACATCCCCCGCTCGTCGCGAAAGAAGTCCGTATCGATGACCACCACGCCCTCGAGCTTCGTCTTCGTCACTCGGATATCCACCGCCACCTACTCCTCGTCCACCGGCTCGAAGATGTTTGGCATCGCCTGGTATGCGGGCCGTACGGTCTCCAGCAACTCCATCCACGCGATGTTGTAGAACCGCGGATGCCCAAGCTGCTCAATCGGCGTCTTCCCATATATCCCGACCAGTTTCTCCACCGCCTGTGCCGGTGTCGTCGGACACGTGACGCCGAGCCGCTCACGCAGCTTCGCACCCGTGCACCGGTAGTTCCGGACGATATTTGGTAGCGGGCCATCTTCGAGGGCCACTGGCTTTCCCAGCTTCACGAGTGCCGCTGCCACCACCTCCGCCAACTCGCGCACCTGGTAGTTCTCGCCAACGACGTTGAATGTCTGGCCCGCCACCATCTCGGCCGGCGCCTCCAGGCAGGCAACATGTGCCTCGGCCAGGTCGTCCACGTTCACCAATGGCCGCCACATCCTGCCCCCGCCGTGGAGGATGAGCCGCTGCCGCACAAGAGCGTCCTTCACGAAGGCATTCACCACCAGGTCGAACCGCATCCGCGGGCTCGCCCCGAAGACTGTCGCCTGCCGCAGTACCACGGGCTCGAACCCGCCACCCGCGAGCGACATCAACGCCTCTTCCGAGTACCGCTTCGAGGTCGCATATGCACCGCGCGGATGGAGTTCTGCCTCCTCGTCGAGCAACTCCTCACCCCGGTCGATGCCGTCATAGAGCGAACATGAACTGCCGAAGACCAGCCGCCGCACGCCAGCCACCCTGCAGAGGCTGGCGATCGTCTCGGTCGCTACCGCATTCATCTGCCAGTTGGCGTCCGGGCTGTACTCCGCTGTGGGATCGTTCGAAAAGCCCGAGAGGTGGTCGACTGCGTCGATGCCATCGAGTACACCCTCGGGCATCCGCCGGACGTCGGCGTTCACCAGTTCCACGCCGGGTTCGTTCGCGTACGATGGCAGCCCCCAGAACATGCGGTCCAGCACCCGGACCTCATGCCCGCGGGCCAACAGCCTGGGGACCAGTACGTGGCCAATGTAGCCGGCGCCGCCGGTTACAAGGATGCGCATGCGCTCGCTCCGGCCCTAGCGTGGGCGTTGGGGCGCATCGTAGCGGCCCGTTCGCTATCGCGACAATTGCGGGAGGTCCCCTGTCGAATCCGGATCCGCCCGGTCCAGGGTCAGCTGATGACGTGCTTCTCCCGCAGATACCGCTCGAGCCCGTCGCGCCAGTGGGGGAGCGCGGGCGCTCGCGTGGTCCCCAGCACGCTGTACATCGGCCGTTCGAGTGGCGCCCCGAACTCCGCCGTCGTCACGGGCTGCAGGTCCGGCGAAAGCCCCGCCATCTCGAAGATCGCCTTCGCAAATGCGTACCACGAACACCCTTCGCCGGCCGCCAGGTGGACGACGCCCCCGGTCCCATCACAGATTAGTGGCCAGAGTGCTTCGGCAATCTCCGCCGTATTGGTTGGCGCCGTCACCTGGTCCGACACTACCCGGATCGGATTTCCCTCGTTCGCCAGCCGGAGCATCGTCTGGACGAAGTTCCCGCCCTTACCCGCCGACCCCGCGAGGCCATAGAGACCCGATACCCGCACGATGAGCGTCTCGGGATTCACCTGGCGCACCACGTCTTCGGTCGCTATCTTCGCCGCCCCGTACACGTTCACCGATTGCCGCGCATCATCTTCCAGGTATGGTGTGCGCTTCCTTCCCTCAAACACGTAATCGGTGCTGATCTGTACCATCCTGGCGCCGCACGCCCGCGCCGCTTTCGCAACATTCCAGCCGCCCAGCACGTTCACCCGGAAGCATGTTTCCGGGTCGGCTTCGGCCTGGGGAAGGTTATGAAATGCCGTCGTATTGACAACAACCGTGGCCTGCGCCTGTTCGACCATGGCCGCGACCGCTGCGCCATCTGTCACATCCGCATCGGAGCGCTTCGCTGCGATCACCTCGGCTGCAGCTGGCGCCAGCCGCACGAGGTCCGATCCGAGTTGTCCATTTGCACCAAGCACGAGCACACGCATGGGCGGCATCGTTCCATATTCGCTCGCTAACCGGTAGCGGCCTTTGAGCCATGCTCACCTCCTCTCGTCCAAACGGCAGGACGGCCGAACGGCCCCTTCAGGCGGGCCCATTCGGACCTTCGAGATGGTGGCACCAGGGGTATCGTCGGCTCGAGCAGCCGGGGCCGGGGACACGAGACCCGGGTAGCATTCCGTACCCGGAAAGGGATCTGATATGGCGCTCATCGGCGGCGGCGAGATGCTCGTCCGCGCACTCGAACAACAGGGCGTCCGTGAAGTCTTCGCACTCTCGGGCGGCCACCTCGACCCCATCTTCCAGGCCTGTGATCAGCACGGCTTTCGCCTTGTCGATACACGCCATGAGGCTGCCGCTGCCCACATGGCCGATGGATTCGCCCGCACAACGGGCCGTCCCGGTGTCGCCATCGTGACTGCTGGCCCGGGTGTGGCCAATGCAGTCACCGGCGTGGCCAACGCATGGATGGATGCGATCCCGATGATTTGCATCGGTGGCCGGAGCCCCCTGCGCGACGAGGATCGTCTCTCGCTCCAGAACCTCGACCAGGTCGGCCTCATGTCGCCCATTACCAAGTGGGCGCGGACGGTCTTCCACCCTGAGCGCATCCCGGAGTACATCGCGATGGCCTGGCGGCATGCCGTCTCCGGCCGCCCGGGGCCGGTGTTCCTCGATATCCCGGTCGATATCCTCTATACCCCCGCCGAGGAGTCGAACCTGCCCGCCTACGAGCACTTCGCCCCGGAAGGACGCCCCGCAGCCAGCGTAGCGTCCATCGAGCGTGCCCTCGATGCACTCTGTGCGGCGGAACGGCCCTGCATTCTCGCCGGTGGCGGTGTCATGTTCTCGGGCGCCCAGGATGAGCTTCGCGAGTTCGCCGCGATGGCTCGCATCCCCGTTCTTGCCAATTCCAAGGCTCGCGGCGCCGTCTCCGAGCGTACCGACCTCGGCTACGGATCGTTCGGGTTCATTGCCCATCCGCTGCTCCATGCCCAGGCCGGTGGCCCGCCCGACGTCATTCTCATGCTTGGTGCACGCGTGGGCATGTTTACCGGCTCCTCCGGTGGCGTGGGACAGCCCTCTGTCATTCCGCCGAACGCCACCCTCATCCAGCTCGACATCGAACCTGAGGAGATCGGCCGTATTCGTGACGTCCAGATCGGCCTCGTCGGCGATATCCGAGAGTCCCTGCGCATCCTGATCGAACGCGCCCGGGGCAGGCAGTTCCGCGACCACGAGCGCTGGATCTCCGCCCTCGCAGCAGTCAAGGCCGCTCACCGCACGATGTTCGATGAACCTGCTTCGCGCTCTGAGGCGCCCATTCACCAGGCACGCCTGGCGCGCGAAATCGCCGACGTTTGCGGGGGCGAGGCCATCATCGTCGCCGATGGCGGCGAAACCTCGCAGTGGATGGCCGACCAGGCGATAGTCGAGAGTGCCGGACGCTTTCTCAGCCATGGCTACCTTGGCTGTATCGGGGTCGGCTTCCCCTTCGGCCTGGCCGCCAAGATCGCCCATCCCGACCGCAAGGTTCTCACCGTCATCGGTGACGGTTCCACCGGCTTCAACATCGCCGAATTCGACACCGCTGTCCGCCACAACATCCCCCTCGTTGGCGTCGTCAACAACGATGAAGGATGGGGGATGATCCGCCACGGGCAGCTCATGCGCTGGGATCATACGGTCGGTGCCGAGCTTGGCCCCGTTCGCTATGACCAGGTGGCTGCAGGCTTTGGCGCATACTCCGAGCTCGTTACCGCCCCGAACGACATCGCCCCGGCCCTTCGCCGTGCCTTCGAGTCCGGCCGGCCCGCACTCCTCAACGTCATGACCGATCCGACGCAACCCTACCGCCTGCCGGGTATGCGAACGAAGACGGCGAAGCAGATCGAAGAGGAAGAGCGCGCTACCAACGAGGTCGAACTGCCGTACTACGGCAAACGCAAGGTCGAGTCGCCCGCCTGATCTCGGGCTGCCGCCATGCCTGCGCCATCGTAAGTGGGGGCTACAGATCAGAAGATCTGCGGCCCCCGGTTCGGTTCGGGCGTACTTACCATTGTCGTGGCTGGCTGTGGAGCCATGATCTGGGCTGGTGCCTCTATGATTGTCACGGCCGCCTGTTGCGCCGGGGCTGGCTGTTCGTCCTCGCGCATCGCCCGCCGGAACTCCTTGACGCTCGTCCCCAACTCCCTGCCTACGGTCCCGATCTTCCCAACGCCAAACAGGAGGATCACGACCAGCCCAATGATGAGCAACTCGGGGGCGCCAATCGTCTCGAACATCTCAATACTCCACTTCTCGCACGCCGCCTGTGGGTTCTCTCGCGATCATAGAACCGGCCCGGCAATGTATCAGGTACCAGATTGGTCCCTCGTTTACCGGATATTCGCGCCCGGCGCCGGGAGCCACGAACGAACCCGGATTACCCGTTCACCTGGACGTGGCCAGGCTCGATCTTGTAGATCACCCTCGTCTCACCCTCGCCACGAAACGGGTAGCGATCCTGGCCCAGGTACTTCTGCGCCATCCGGTCGATGTGCTCGTCGGCCCCATCGTGCGTTTTCAGCGCGACCTTTCCCCGCACCTGGACATAACGATAAGGGTTCGAGTGGTCGAACACTGCAAGGGCCACCCGCCCGTCCCGGTCCAGGTTGCGAGCCTTCTGACGGCCATCAGCCGTGTTGATGACCACGTACTTCCCGTCGTAGTCCACCCACACCGGTGTCACCTGTGGCGACCCATCCGGCATGAGTGTGGCGATTTGCGCGAAGTTCTTGCCCAGCAGGAGATCTTTGTGCGAGTCGGGGATCGTTGCCATGCATCAGCCCTCTCGATCGATGTCCCGGCCAGCATCCCACATCGCACATCGCCGCGCGTTTCAAACCCCGCGACGGTCTTCCGTCCTTGTACCAGCTACGCCGCCCGGAGCGATGCCAGCATCGTTTGCTGGAATCGCAGCCGCTTCTCCGGATCCCGGATCTCACCGCCGATCCGCTCGGCCAGGGCCGAGACCAGTTCGCGCGGGAACGTTTCACGTGTTCCACCCAGCTCTTCCACGGCATCGTCGATGATGATCTCCGCCAGGGGCCCCATCGCCGCCGCTACCGCCGAGGTAAGGGCGACGAAGAACGACGGGCCCGCGTATTGCCGGACCGGGGCGGCTCTCACCGGTACGTCCAGCTTCACCAGTCCCGCCTCTACCAGTGGGACGAATGCCGCCATGAGTTCGAACTCGCCCACGTGCAGCGTGTGTGCCAGGCTGGCGATCGATGTGCCGCCGTCAATCCTCGCGATGATCTGCCACTCCTCGGGCTGCAATGTCACCGCCTGCGCCGGCCGTTCCTGGTTGAATGTCGCAACCGCCTCGGCACTCGGCACCACCCGAAGCACCGCCTCGCGTTGGGATGCCTCGTGGGCGCAATCTGCCAGCAATTGCTCGAGCGACTGGTCGATCGTTGTCTCAGGCGAGAGCACTTGCGGTTGGAAGCGAAACGCACCTCCCGGCCATGCAAGAAGTTCAACCATCGCCTGCGCACCCTCATGCGGGCCCGCAACGGCATGGACAGGCGCCCCGCGGCGAAGGTAGATGTCGCCCCGTTCGCTTGTGCTCGCGAGCTCGAGCCGTCCCGTCTGCGCCCCCGCTGAAAGCATCGTCAGGATGTCGCGAAGCGGTAGCTGTGCAAGATTCCCGTTCAGACCCTCGGACATGGCGCTGCCCTCCCTTCGCTCACCCGTGAGATTGGATAACCCGCAACGAACGGAGCGATACGTCGTCGAAGGTGGCGCGTGCGAGCGCCTCGTTCCGTGCGGCCCGATGCCGCGCAATCTGCTTTTGCGCCCGTGAGTCTCTCTTCCAGCCCGCGAGCACCACCTCGGTCGTCATTCGGACCACGGGCAGATCAGCGCCCGGTTCCATCACCACGAAGAGCGCAGCCTCGCCCATGTCGACTGCCAGGAGGCGCCACGTATCGAATTCGAACTCAATCCGGTTCGTGGCGACCTTCGCCGTCTCGAGCGCCCCGAGCGCGTGCCCCACTTCGCGCCCGATGGTGTTCATCGTCACGGTCGCCAGCACGGCCGGGCTCGAACTGGCGATCACGTCTCCCCGGTTATCGCAGACGAATGCCCCGCCTACCCGTGGCAACTCCGCGATCTGCTGCAAGCCGTTCTCCATCCGAACACCATCCGCTGGCTATCAGGCCACGAACTCCTCGATGTCTGGCTCCAGCCCAAACCGCGCGATCACCTCCGCATGCTTCTCCGAAAAGTCCCGCAGCGCTTCACGGATTCGCGATTCAAGGTCCGCGCGCTTCAACTGAAACGCAAGGCGGGCAATGGTATCCGAGAGGCAGTCGCTGAGGCCCTTGCTGAAGTCCTCTGGCACCGCACCCTCGAATTGCACCTTCCCATCTCGGTAATCGAACTCCGCTGCAAACGGATCGAGGTACGGATAGGTGACCGCCCGGTTCACAAGGGTTTCTTTGAATGAGAGCAGGAACCGCCCCGGCTTCGAGAGACCATCGACCACCGCCTCCACCGACCCGATCACATCGCTCCAGAATGCGAGCACGGGCCCCGAGTCCAGGGCTTTCAGCGGCGGCGCGACGCATGGCTTCGCGCCAGTGCCGGCCACCGCCTCGGCTGCCCGTATCCGGTAGACGTTGAATACCGCCTCCGGGTTTGCCGCCAGCCGGAACACGGCCTCAAGCCCGCCACACTGTTCTCCCTCACCGGCCATTACGGTCTCGGTCACCTTGCCTGCGTCGAAGAACAGGATCGCGCCCGATTGTCCCGGTGCGAGTACCTCGGCGTAGCCGGTGTGGCCATCATCCGCAAGCTTCTCCACGAGCCGCTCAAAACTCGTGAACGCCGCGGTCAGGTCGCGATAGACCACCTCGGCGTCGACACAGCCCGCGACTAGCCGGACCATCTCCGGCGTTAGCCCGTAGACATTGATCCAACCGTTCTTTTCGGCAACCCGTGCCCTCACGCCGCTCACTGCATCGGGCCCTGTCCGGCGGCCGCTGCCTTCCTGTTCGACGCCCATGATCACGTCACCGTTTTGAACGAACAGGACCCCGTCGTAACCCTTGAACGAAACCAGTATGTAGCCGTTCAGCGCCCGCGCGCGCAGGTCCTCGATCAGCCCATCGAACCCCGTGAATGTCGTGTTCAGGTTCGTATATACCGGATTCTCTTTCGGCAACATCATCCGTTGTATCCTCCTCGGTCTCCCCGGCTCGTACGCCTCCATCAGACGTACCTCCGCAACACCTGCTCGATTGCCGGGGCTGCCACTGTCACGGGGCTTCCGCGGCGAAGCGCGATCAGCACGTAGCAACTCCCCGGTGCGTAGAGCAGCGTGTCGCCCGCGTTGGTACTGATGACCACGCGCTCCAGGCGCGAGGACGCGAGCACTCGACCCATCCCTCGAAGGTCACCATCGGTCGCGAGCGCCTCGGCACGCTTGGCAACAAACGTTGTCAGTGCCACCTCGCGGCCCGCCTCCGATCCCGGGGTGGCGGGCTCGCAGGCGACCAGTTCGCCTTCCAACGTCGCCACCAGTGTGCGCTCGACGCTGGCGACTGCCGCGATGGCGGCTGCCAGCCGGCGGCCGGGCACTCCGTCTGTCGCCAGCGTCTGTGCTTGCGTCATCACCGCACCTCACACCCTCCTGGCTAGGCGGCCCGCCGCGCCCGCAGCCGCTCTATTGCCGAGCGCAGGCTCGCCTGCATCCGTCGTAGCGACTCTGCGAGCTGCCCAACTTCGTTCTTACCCTCGACTCCGATCTCGATGTCGAGTTCTCCGAGGCTCATCCGGTCCGCGACCTCCGCCAGCCGCCGTATCGGCCGCGTGATGCTGAACGCGATCAGGAGTGCAAATGCAACGGCAACCGCGATTCCGCCCAGCGTTGCGGCGCTCGTGATATACAGCCCCGAGGTTGCCGAATCGCGCCGCGCCTGGAACTCCTTGTCGAGCACACCCTGGGCGGCTGCAATGAGCTGGTTCGACGAGTCGATGGCGCTCCCCCCGAGCAGGAAATAGCTTTCTGCTGCCGAATTCAGGAGCGTTGAGGCATTCAGTACATCGACCGACGACGCGGTCATGAAGCTTGTCCGATTCACCTGGCTACGGTCGAGGAGCGGCTTCAGAGCCGCCTCGAAGTCCTTGTTCCCGACCATCGAAGCCTGGAGATTACGAACCATGGTGTCGGCATAGATGCCCGATGCCACCACCTGGCTTGCCAGGTACTGCCGTTGAGCGATGGTGGGCTCTTGTCCCGCATGGCCTGCGAGCAATGTCGCCCCATAGCTCCGTGCCAGCGAGAGCGACTCCGTCATCTTCGGAAGAACGTCCGTGAGTGCCACGATGGCGCTGCGCGTATCAACCGACGGGTCTACCTGCAACTTCGAGGCTATCGTCACCCGGTCGAGCAACGGGAAGATCGACTCATTGATGAGCTGCGTATGCGCGCTGGCCACATCACTCGCCGATTGCCCGGCGGCTATGTCCCGAAGGCGCGGCCACTGGCTACGGATGTTGTCGATGTACTGCTTCGTCCCCAGGTCACCGCCGTAGCTCTTTTCCGCCGCTTCCAGCTTCGAAAGTGCGGCGTCGCCTGCCTCGCCCGAAAGCTTCAGTGCCGCCTCCGCTGATGACTGCCCCGAAAGATACCGTTCGGCCAGCGACCGGTGTTGCTGCACCTCTCGCAAGAACGGCATCGTCGCTGCGATATATGCAAAACCATCCGACTCGCTGTTCGCCCGCGAGATCTCGCTATTCTGGCGCTGGTACTGCATCACACTGAGCGCAGCCAGCGGGATGCTCAGCACCAGCACCACACCCCAGAGCTTCGTTCGGATCCCCGTGTTCCCCATGAACCCCAGGCCCGGCCGATTCACTCCCATCGTTCTTGCCTCCCACGTGTACTCGAGAACAGAGTGACCATGGCGCCTGTCGCAGGCGCCTCATACAGGGAAGTTCGACCCGATCCCCCGTTCCTACAGACCTCGCAGCTCATCGATACCGAATTCGAGGGAGCGTGCGGTGGCGGGGCCCGGGGGGCCGGTGCCGGTGTGGGAAGACCCGGTGCCCACTCGCACCACGCCCTCGCCACCCTCGACCTATCGCGTAGAATCCCCATGCATACCCGGCCAAGGAGCAGCACCGTGGAGTTTTGTCGCGTCGAGAAGAAGGGCCACGTCGCCTACGTCACCATCACCCGCCCCGAGGTCATGAACGCCCTCCACGCGCCGGCGAGCCGTGAGCTCTCAAAGGTCTGGGATGACTTCGCCGCTGACGATGACCTCTGGGTTGGCGTCCTCACTGGTGAAGGCGAAAAAGCGTTCAGCGCCGGCAACGACCTGAAGTACACCGCCGAACAGTCCCGTCTCCCCCGCGAACAGCGCGGCGACCAGTCCTGGCCCACGGGTGGCTTCGGCGGCCTCACCTCCCGCTTCGACCTCTACAAGCCGATCATCGCCCGCGTGAACGGCTTCGCTCTCGGCGGCGGCCTCGAGATGGCTCTCGCGTGTGACATCATCGTCGCGGCCGACCACGCCGAGATCGGCCTCCCCGAGCCGCGCCGCGGCCTCATCGCCGGCGCCATGGGCGTTCACCGTCTCCCCCGCCAGGCCCCGCTCAAGGCAGCGATGGGCTACATGCTTACGGGCCGCCACATCCCCGCGAAGCGCGCCTACGAACTCGGTCTCGTCAGCGAAGTCGTTCCCTTCGCCGAACTCGACGCCGCCGTCGACTCCATGGTGAACGATATCCTCCGCTGTGCCCCGCTCTCGGTCCGCGCCACCAAGCAGGCGGCGATGGACGGCCTGCGCATGTCGCTCGAACAGGCCGGTGCCGCCGACTACGAGTGGGAATCCCGCCGCCGCAAGAGCGAGGACGCCATCGAAGGCCCCCGCGCCTTCGCCGAAAAGCGCGCCCCCAACTGGCAGGGGCGGTAGAGGCGATAGCAGAACGGTGAGGCATGAGCGGGGTGCCTCGCCTTCCTATTCATCTTCGTGGCCCTGCTACTTCACGACCTGGTCCGCTCCATGCGCGCCCTCGGCCGCGTACAACCACTGACCCGTCACGGCATCGATGAAGTCGAGGTAGTACGTTTGGGACGGAACGAACTGAACAACGGGCTGGCCATCGCGTGGAATCGGTTGGTGAATGTAGACGCCGCCGGGCGGATCCGATGCGACGACCCAGCAGAGACATTTCAAACTGGGCTCGGAAAGCTGATCGTCTACTTCGGCGAGGGCCGTTTCTATCAGCTTTCCGGCCGTGTGTTTGAGCGCGACGTCTTCGGCCGTAGCTCTGTCGATACGCGCGGCGGCTGCCCGTTCCTGGCTCGGCGTCGAGAGGTGAAGGCTTCCGCCGGCAAGGACAGAATCGGGAATGGTCTTGAGGACTCCTGGCTCGCCGGCGGCTTTCGAAGAGTCGCGTCCCAACCCGGCGATGGCTATGAGGCCAACGGCGGCTATCGCGAACAACCCTGGCAGGCTGAGGTTCCTTCTGCGGTGGTTCATCTTGCTCCTCATCCTAAGCACACGCCTTGTCCCAAATGTAGAACGTTGTGCCGTAGTAGGGGCCTTCGTAACCGCTCCAGCTCGGAATGTATGGGTAAACACTCCCTGCGACTTCGGTCCAGTATCCATAGTGGTCGTGATTTCTAGCCGTCCGAGCTTTCGGCAATCCTGAGCGTGGCAATCGCACTGGCCATACAGCACCCTTGGTGAAGGGCAACCCACACGCTCGCATTCGCTCTTGTCGCCGGGAGATGCGCCGGGGCAACTTCAGCGCGTGCCTTCGATGCCTGGTGCCGCACCGTGTGTTCGCTCGTGCCTAACAAGCTGGCTATGTCAGCGGGCTCGAACCCGATCGTCTCGAGCAGCAGGACGTCCTGGAGCCGGGGGGAAGTGCATGGTGGCGTCCGCCGATAGACGAGAGACGCACTCTCACCCGCGTGGCTGATTCTCGCTGCAATACGCTCCGCCTCGTATCCACCCTCGGCTTCGGGGAGTGCCCTGTCTATAGCTGAGTTACGGGGCTCCACAACACAATTCAATATAATCTAAGAACCCCCACACTTGCCCCCCGGACCCCGCGGTGTTTCCCTACGATCGATGCCCGACACGCCACTCACGGAAAGCCCCGAACTCAAAGGCATCGCCGGCTATACCTCCCCCTACCCCTACCTCGACAGGCTCCAGGAGAAGATGGAGGAGCGGCTCGCGAAGCGCGTCCCTGTTGGCGGCCGTTTCTGCGGCTTCTGTTACGCCCGCCTGCGCGACACCGACGACGTCTGCCCGTTCTGTGCTACCTCCACCGGTGACAGGCCCACGGTCCGCGAAATCCCCCAGGACGTCCTGCGAGCGTACAAAGCAAGGCGCGATACCGAGGCTCGCTGGGTTTACGGACTTGGCTTCGTCGGTCTCATCGTCGCTTCGGTCCTCTTCGTTCTCATGGAGGTCTGGGGTCCCGGCCCGCTCGGACACCCTGCCGCGGGTTTTGCGGTACTGCTCCTCGGCGGCTACGTCCTTGCCCAGTTCTTCGGCACCTTCCTCGGGGGCCAGTTCGGCTACAGCCGTGGCGCCCGCAAGCGCGACACCCTCTGGGCCGCCTACCTCGAGAAGCGCGACTCGTCGAGATAGTTAAGCCGGCTCACGGGGCAGTGGCGCGCTGGCGTATCATCGGAGCATGCAGGTTTTGCGTTATCGAGTCGTCGTGACGGAATCCGAAGAGGGATTCAGTGTATCCTGCCCGGCCCTCCCTGGCTGCTGGTCGCAGGGTGCAACACGTGAAGAGGCTCTCGCCAACATAACGGATGCAATCCGCGACTACCTGCTGGCAATGGCAGAAGCCCGACCCGAAGGGCAGGTAGCCGAGGTAGAGGTCGCTGTGTAGCGATGCCATCCATTCCTGGTGTTGGCTACCGCCACGCTGCCAGGGCGCTCGAGAAAGCTGGTTTCCGAGTTGTCCGTGAGGGAAAGCATATCGTGATGAGTGATGGACTTCGATTCGTCACCATCCCCCGCCATGATCCGGTGAATGCGTATACGATGGCCGGCATCGTTCACGATGCCGGCCTTTCCGTGGAGCAGTTCAAAAAGCTCCTCTAAACGTCACTCCTCCGCGTAGTACTCCATCCCGAGGTGCGTGATCTGTTCCTCGCCCATCATCCACCGCAGCGTGTTCTTCAGCTTCGTCTGCTGGATGAACAGGTCGTGCTCGGGATAGAGGTCTGGCGCATGCTGCGGACTCTTGAAGTAGAACGAGAGCCACTCCTGGATCCCCTTCATCCCTGCCCGCTTCGCAAGATCGAAGAACAACGCCAGGTCGAGTACCAGCGGCGCCGCCAGGATTGAATCCCGGCAGAGGAAGTCGATCTTGATCTGCATCGGATAGCCCATCCACCCGAAGATGTCGATATTGTCCCACCCCTCCTTCGCGTCGCCGCGCGGCGGGTAGTAGTTGATCCGCACCTTGTGATAGATGTCGCCATAGAGTTCCGGGTACACGTCCGGCTGGAGGATATACTCGAGCACACCAAGCTTCGACTCTTCCTTCGTCTTGAAGCTTTCCGGGTCGTCGAGCACCTCGCCGTCGCGGTTCCCTAGGATATTCGTCGAATACCAGCCCGCCACGCCGAGCATTCGCGCCTTCAGCATCGGGCTGATGACCGTCTTCATCAGCGTCTGGCCCGTCTTGAAATCCTTCCCGCCGATGGGCACACCGCGGTCGATCGCCAGCTTCAGCAGTGCAGGAGTGTCGACGGTCAGGTTCGGCGCCCCGTTCGCGAAAGGCACTCCTTCCATGAGCGCCGCGTAGGCATAGAGCATGGAGGGAGCGATGTTTACGTCGTTCGTCTCCATCGCCGCCTCGAACGCCTCGAGGTTCTGATGGCAGGCTGCCTCGCGCAGGAAGATCTCCGTCGATGCTGCCCAAACGATCACCAGCCGGTCGCAGCCGTTCTTTTCCTTGAACTCGCGGATGTCCTTCCGGATGAGTTCCGCCAGTTCCAGCTTCGTCGGTGCCGACTTCACGTTGTCACCCTGCAGGCGCTTCACGTAGTACTGGTCGAACACTGCCGGCATCGGCTCGATCGTCTCCAGGAAGTCCCTGATCGGGTCGAGGTGCTCATGCCGGTCCAGCACGCCGGCCTTCCTTGCCGCTTCGTAGGCGTTGTCCTTTATGGGGTCCCACGCCCCAAACACGAGCTGATCGAGTTCCGCCAGGGGCACGAACTCCTTGATCAGCGGGGTGCGCTTCTCCGTCCGTTTGCCAAGGCGGATCGTCCCCATCTGCGTCAGCGAACCAATCGGCAACCCGTGCCCACGGCGGGCGTTCTCCACACCGGCGATGAATGTCGTCGCTACCGCGCCGAGGCCGACTGTGAGGACTCCAAGCTTGCCGCTTGCTGGCTCGATTTGCCGCTGCCCTGCCGAAACAAAATCCCTGGCTTCCACGATCACACCTCTTTCCCTGGCGAGCGTCATGAGCACCCGATGCCACTGCGCCGGGATGATCCCCGTGCGCGCCCAGTGCTGGATCGTGCTCTGCCGCCGGCCGAGAAGGCGCGCGAGAGCGCTTTGCCCGCCGAAGCGCGCAATGATCCGTTCAGCCGGGTTTCGCGGCTCACCATTCATGTCCTCCACCCTAACGAAATCTTCGTTAGGACTCAAGTGACCCCAATACCCCGCGACGACGAAGGCCCGCAAAGTGTGAATCGCAAGCACAAGCACGGGCTCCGCTTCCTGGCGATCACCAACCCCGAATTTCCGGCCCTTGCCGGCAGCCGCTCCGGCCTGCTCCTGTAAGTCGGGGCCATTCGGCCTATTTTCAATGGGCCGAATGGCCCCAACGCTCAACACCCCGCCACAGCTACGCTTGCCCGTGAGATCCTTCACATGCGGCTAAATAGATAGCACGTTATAATCCAAGCCGTCGCACCGAATGACCAAAATATGTCTTGACTTGAACAAATCATTAGGTGAGACTAATTTCAATCCCGACTGCGAGGCCATCCGTGGCGTTCTCCTTCCTTGTTACCCTCCGCGAAGGCGTCGAAATGGCGCTCATCGTCGCCATTCTCCTCGGATACCTTCGCAACATCGGCCAGCGCCGCCATTTCAAGGAAATCTGGGCCGGGGTTGCCCTCGCCGCCGTGGTCTGCATCGCCATCGGCGCCGCCCTCCAACTCGCTTCAACCGAGCTCGATAAGCGAGTGGTCGAAGCCTTCGAGGGCTTCACGATGATCTTCGCGGTCGTGGTGCTCACAGGCATGGCACTCTGGATGCGCCGCCAGGCCGCTGGCGTCTCGGCTGAGCTTCGTGCCCAGGTTGACCAGGCCCTCAATCGTGGCTCAGTCACCGCAATGGTTCTCCTCGCTGCCAGCTCTATCGGCCGTGAAGGGCTCGAGACCACGCTCTTCCTCTTCGCCGGCTCCACCAACAGCTCCGGTGCTCCCTTTATTCTTGGCGGTGTTCTCGGCTTTTCGGTTGCTGCCATCATCGGCGTCGGGATCTACCATGGCAGCTCGCGGCTTCCCCTCAAGCAGTTCTTCACGTTCTCCGGCGTTGCTATCATCGTCATTGCCGCTGGACTCCTCGCGAACTCCGTCGTGAAGCTCTACGAGGCGGCTCTCATTACGAACCTCGGCGACCGGCCGTGGGACACCGATCACCTCCTCTCCATCACCTCCAATACGGGCAAGTTCCTCAATACCCTGCTTGGCTACGACTCGGCACCCTCGATGCTCCAGATCGTCCTCTATTGGGGATACCTCGCCATCGCCCTGGGCCTCTTCCTTTTCATGCCCATTTCGAAACCTCCGCGCCCGGCGGCTCAGCCGCTCGCCGATACCGCAGTACCACCGGCTATCTGACCCCCGCTTCCACCGAACCACCAGAGTCTATCGAGGTTTCCAGAATGTCTCGTCTCCTTCCGCTCGCCCTCAGTATTGCCATGCTCGTTCCCATGCTCTCCGCCTGTGGCGGCGAGTCCGGCTCACGGCGCATCATCCAGATTATCCAGGCTGACGACGGCTGTACTCCGGCGGCCATCGACCTCAAGACCGGCGAAGCCGTTACCTTCGAAGTCCGTAACGACGGTAAGAAGGACCGCGAGGTCGAAGGCATCGATGGCACCAAGCTCGATGAGGTCCTTGTTCCCTCCGGCCGCACCCGCAAGGTCAACTACGATGCCCCATCGAAAGCCGGCACCGCGAAAATCAAGTGCTACATCCCGGCTGGCAACACCACCATTATCGAACTCAATGTGACCGGTAAAGCCGTCCAGGATGGCGGCACAACCCCCGCCAAGGACGACAACAACTCCGGCGCGAAGAACCGCAAGACCGATAAGACCGCTCAGGACACTGTCACGGTCGCTCTCGATAGCTTCACCATCAAGACCGACAAGCCCACCGCCGTTGCCGGGCCAATCAAGTTCGTCGCCACCAATGAGAACAAGACCGATGTCCACGAACTGGCCGTCCTCAGGTATGGCGAGAGCGGTGGCTTCGAAAATACGGGCGAAATCGAAGATATCGACCCGGGCAAAGGCGGTGAAATCACCCTCGATCTCCCGCCCGGCAAGTACCAGCTTGCCTGCCTCATCGCCGCAGGCGAAGCGGGTTCCAGTAAAGACCACTACACCGAAGGCATGCACATGGAATTCGAAGTGAAGTAGCTTCCCCGGGTGGCTGCGACAGGCATCATCTCGCGCCCGCCAGTGTGCCCCAACGCTGGCGGGCGCACCTGCTTCAATCAGTGTCATGGCGAAACCGGGGAACCTGCCCCCGCCGAATTCTGCAACCTGCGGACTCCTCCCCCACCGCCCCTCCGAGTCCCACCTCCGTTACACTGAACCTATCCGCCCGGATCCGAGAGGCAGCCGCATGAACATCGATCCCGCCCGCGCCGAAGAGCTTCGCGCCGCCTATGACGAAGCTGTTGTCCAGGAGGGCAAGGAACTCGCCGGCCCGTTCATGACTGTCTCTGGCAAGCAGATTGCCCGCCTCTACGACCCCACTGATCTCCCGGACACGGACTACGAGCGCGATATCAGCCTCCCCGGTGAGTACCCCTTCACCCGTGGTATCCATCGGACCGGTTATCGTGGCAAGCCCTGGACTATCCGCATGTTCTCCGGCTTCGGCTCCGCCGAGGAGACGAACCAGCGCTATAAGGACCTCCTCTCCACGGGCAACAACGGCCTCTCCATCGCCTTCGACATGCCCACCCTCATGGGCTACGACCACGATGAACCCTGGGCCGAGGGCGAGTTCGGTTCCTGTGGCGTCGCCATCGACTCCATCGCCGACATGGAGATCCTCCTCGATGGCCTCCCGCTCGACCGCATCACCACCTCGATGACCATCAATAGCCCGGCACCCGTCGTCTGGGCGCTCTTCATCGCCGTTGCGGAAAGGCGCGGTGTCCCGCGGGCGAAACTCGCCGGTACCCTGCAGAACGACATCCTCAAGGAGTACATCGCCCAGAACGAGTACCTCTACCCGCCCGCCGAATCGATGCGCCTGGTGACCGACACCATCGAGTTCGCGGCGAAGGAGATGCCGCTCTGGAACCCCGTCTCCGTCAGCGGCTACCACATCCGTGAGGCCGGGGCCACTGCCGCCCAGGAACTCGCCTTCACCCTCGCCGACGGCATCGAATACGTGAAGTGGGGCCTCGAGCGTGGCATGGATATCGACGACTTCGCGGGCCGGATAAGCTTCTTCTTCAATAGCCACAACGACTTCTTCGAAGAGGTCGCCAAGTTCCGCGCTGCTCGCCGTATCTGGTCGCGCCAGATGCGCGAACGTTTCGGTGCGAAAAACCCCCGCTCCTGGCTCATGCGCTTCCACACCCAGACAGCCGGAGTCTCCCTCACCGAGCAGCAGCCCGAGGTTAACCTCGTCCGCGTCGCCATCCAGGCCCTCGCCGCCGTCATGGGCGGTACCCAGTCGCTCCACACCGATGCGATGGACGAGGCGATCGCCCTCCCCAGCGACAAGGCCGCGCGGCTCGCGGTCCGCACCCAGCAGGTCATCCTCCACGAGAGCGGCGTCGTGAACACCATCGACCCCCTCGGTGGGTCGTGGTTCGTCGAGAAGTTGACGAACGAGATGGAGGCCGAGGTCCTGGGCTATTTCGAGAAGATCGAGGCCCTTGGCGGCGTCATCCCGGCGATCGAGACGGGCTTCTTCCAGAAGGAGATCGCTGACGCCTCGGCCCGCTTCCAGCGTGAGGTCGATACCCGCGACCGCATCATGGTTGGCGTCAACGAATACCTGGTCGATGAGCCACTCGATATCCCGATTCTGAAATTCGACCCCGAGGGCGAGAAGCGCCACCTTGCCCGCCTCGCAGCACACCGCGCCAACCGCGATGCCACCGCCTGGTCGGCCGCGATGTCGGCCCTCGAATCGGCGTCGGGCGAGCCGAAGGCGAACACCATGCCGTTCATCATCGCCGCCGTGAACGCCGGCGCCACCGTCGGCGAAGTCTGCAACCTCTGGCGCCGCGTCTTTGGCGAATACAAGGAACAGGTCGTCGTCTAAGCGTGCTGCTGTTGCTTCGGTTGCCAATGCCTCCAGGGTTCGAGGCCCCTGTGTGCGTATCCCGGCCACGCTCACCAGGCGCTAAGATCTCCCGATGAATCCCGATCCGCTCGTTGGCGCCTGGAAGCTCTCCTCGTTCGTAGTCACTCACCCCGATGGCCGCCAAACGTGGCCGTTCGGCGAACGGCCCATCGGCCTTGCGGTCTTCACTGCCGATGGGTGGGCCTCCGCTCACCTCATGCGTCCCGACCGCCGAGACTTCGCCGACGCGGATGCCCCGCCTTCACCCGAAGAAGCACAGGATGCCTTCCGTGGCTTCGTTGCTTATTTCGGCCGGTACGAAGTCGATTCCGAAAGACGGGTGCTGACCACACATGTTGAAGGAAGCGCGCACCCGAACTGGATTGGCGGCAACCAGGTCCGCGACTACGAGTTCCGTGGTGAGCAGCTGGTTCTTCGCCCACCGGCTCGTAAGGGCCCGGCAGGGCCAACACAGATGGAGCTCTGCTGGGATCGCGCCTGACGGACGAGGATCATCCAGGCCCGCACAACCCGCCGTGGCCGCCGGCGGGCCCATGGCTGGCGTAGCGGAAGGCCGGCGACCATGAGACATCGCCGCCGTACCCGTCCGGCCGGTCCGGCAGCACCGTCCGGTACTCCAGCGCTACCGGGTCGATGAGGTACTTCGCACCGAATGACCCCGCTGCGATCAGCCCGCCCGGCGTCAGCCGCACATACCGCAGGTCGGCTGTCGGATTCTTCGCCTGGGATAGGTCCCACCGGATCAACTGACCGCTCAGCCGGTCGAACACTGACACCGGCCCGTTGCCGCAGTAGTTGTCGGTCCAGAGCACGTACCGTTCGCTGGCGCTGAACGGCCAGTTGTCCTTGCCCACCTGCGCATGTGCGACGAACGTCGTCTGCGCACTCGCGAGATCAACGATAAAGATGTCGCTCGCTCCGTTAGCGGCCGGTCCAGCTACGGCAATCTGCCCCGGTCCTGCTGCGGCAACGGCCACGGCGTCGAACGTGAGCAGGATGCGCCCTCCCGCATCCTTCACGGTGTAGGCACGCGTGATCGGTCCGCCGTAGTCTGCGGGCTCGACGACGTAACCGGCAGGTGCGACCGGCACCGGCGGTACCAATGCGAACAGCTTGTTCGAGTCGCCGGTGAACGGCGTGCGCGCCCCGGTGCTCACATCGACGAGGAACCGGTCGTTGCCACCCACGGCGAGCACCACGACATGCGCGTTATCAACGAACAAGCTCATCCGTCCGGGCCCGAGCGATCGCTTCTCTCCCGAAGGCAGGTCCGCCACGAATACCTCGGTCCCGCTGGCGAAGTCGCCGCCAGCCCCAGCTGCCCACGTCGCCTTCGTTTCGTCGGGGCTGAACGAGGCGCGTTGAGAGGCAGGCCCGAGGTTGATCGCGTTCTTCGTCTGCGTGTCATACACGACCACCGACTTTCCATCCCACAACGGGAATGACGAAGCTGGTGGGGCTGGCAACACCTTCGTGATCTCCGGTGGCTGCGGCTTGCCTGTACCGTCGAGTACGAGCTGCCGGGGGGCCGCCACCGTCATGCTCGCGACCGCCGTCGGGGTCGTGACAGTCGCCGTCGCCGGGGCGGTTGCTGGCGCGGTAGCGCCGGGCGTCGTCGTCACAGTTGCGGTCGTGTCGTCGCCGCACGCCATCACCGAGAGTGCCGCCGCGAATACGACCATTCCCATCAAGACGTTGCTTCGAAAACCCATCGCTCACACCTCGGGAGGGGACCAGTCTCTCTCCATCTTGACGCCGTTCCCAGCCCGAATGTTCCCGCAGCTCGGACCCGTTAGCCCACTTCGATGGCCCGCACGGAGAGAATTGGCGGCAGCGTGCCAGGCAGCCGGATGAACTCCTCGCCACCGTTGCGTCCGTAGTACACCTGCCCGTTTGTCGTCCCCAGGTACACGCCTTCCTGCTCCATACCGTCCGTATCCATCGCGTCGCGGTAGATGCTCTGGAAGTCGTTCGGACCCGGTAGGCCGTTCGTCAGCCGCTGCCACGAACTCCCGGCGTCCTCGGTCCGGTATACCGCGAACTGCCCGGGACACACCCGGAAGTTGTTCTGCTGGAACTCCAGCGGCACCACGAACACGCGGTCCGGCACCCTCCGCGTGACCGCGATGGGGAAGCCATGGAACGATGGGAGCCCCTCCGTCATGTCCTTCCAACTCTCACCGCCATCATCTGAGCGGAACACCCCCGTGTGTGCCTGCCCCCATAATCTCGCAGGATTCTTCTGGTCCACCCGGAACTTGTGGAACTCATCGCCAGCCGCCGGGTCCACCCCTTCCGGGATTGGGAAATTGTCGGCGATGAACGCAAGGAACACCTTCGCCGCGGGCGTTGTCGCCACCGCATTGTGTGCACAGGACACCCAGCTCGAGCCGCCATCGCGCGTCTCGAATGTACCGCCCGTGCTGATCGACACGTACATGTGCCGTGCATCGCGAGGGTCGACCTCCACTGTGTGCACCGCCGAGTCGCCGCCGCCGCTCATGCTCCACGTGGAGCGCGCTGGATGATTGTTGAACGCCTCCACAGCTGCCCAGGTCTCACCGCGATCTTCACTCCTGAACAGGCCGGCCGGTTGCGTCCCTGCATACACGACACCCGGCTCGCTCACGTGGCCCAGGCAGAGCGACCACACATTCTCCACCGACAGCCCCGAGGGCTCCGCGAACGAGAGGCCCGGAGTGCGCTGTTCCCACGTCTCTCCCCAATCATCGCTTCGGGCCACCGATCGCCCCCACGCCCAGTGATTCGATGCAGCGAAGATCCGTGGTTCGCTCCCCCGGCTATCCAACTCCATCTGGTAGACCGAGCACCCGGCAAGCATCGGGTCCGAGACCTCCCAGTGCTCACGCTTTTCATCCGCCCTGTAGACCCATGCGCCCTTACGTGTCCCTACCAGTACGTGCACTCGTCCCATGGCTTCTTCCCTCTCATATTCCTCAACGGATAAGAGAAGTATAGGACCTTGTTGTGTCTCACCGAGGACTAATATCCGGTGAATTCGGCACGGCGCCTGGTGCCACTTTCTCCCGGCGGCAGCCGTGGTGGATCGGACGGCCACTGTCACCGGCTCCGCCGTGGCCGCCCCGAAAACAGAAGGCCGGCGACGTTCCTTCTCGTCGCCGGCCCCGGCTACTGTCAGCAGGAGAGCCCTACGCCTGATCTTGACCCGTGAATCATCCCGTCTCCGCAGGCTTGCGGGTGGCGGATGGCCGCCTTCGCTCACTGATCTGGCCCGTCGCTCGCGTCCGTCGAATGGTTTCGCCTACTCCCCATTTCATGTGCCCATCCTACGAATCGCTCTCGCCGGGCATTGCGAATCCAGCACCACTTTCGATTACAGGAGCATGTCAATAACTGGGTGGGAACGGCTCACCAGACGAGGGTCAATTGGCGATATCCGTGGCATGGCTGTCCGGGGCACAATCGCCACCGTCTGGGCGACGCGGAAGTTCCGGACGGCCTGCCCCAGCTACTCGAGCCGATGCACCGGGCGCAGCAAGAGTGTGGCCAGCAGCCCGATCACCGCCGCGATAATCCCGCTCGAGACCACCGTCGCCTGTGGGCCGAATGCGTTCGCCACCAGGCCGGCCTGGAGATACCCCACCGGTGTCGATGCGCTGAACACGAGCCCCCACATGCTCATCACTCGCCCCATCATCTCCCGGCTCACGTGCTCCTGGAGCAGCGCCACACCGAAGTTGATGAACACCGCCGGACCGGTGATCCCGAAGACCACCAGTGTCACCATCGCCAGCGGTAGCGAACTCCCGGCCCCGTAGATCGTTGCGAGCACACCCCCGAGGAGCACCGAGACGCAGAGTAACCAGCCACGGCGCCGGGTTCGAACGACGGTGAGCAGCATCGAGCCGAGCACGATCCCGCCCCCGAAGCATCCCCAGAGGATCCCCACGAACTTGTCGCTCGCATGGAAGACGTCCTGTACGACGAGCACGATCGTCACCGAGAACGGCCCCATCAGGAACATCCCTGGCACCGCGCCAAGCAACAGCACCCCCAGCAAACCCGGGGATCGGCGGATGTAACGAAGCCCGTCCGCGAGATCGCCGCCAATCCCACGGCCGGTTGGCGCGGGCAGATCCGTTGCCACCCGCCCAAAGATGAGGGCCGCAACGAGCAACGCCGCCACCTCCATCGCGAACGCCACCGTCAGTCCCGGGCCATCCGCCAACAACCCCCCAATCGTCGGCCCGCCGAACTGGAGCGTCGCCATGAACGCCATCGTCCCCAGGATTACCCCGTTTTGAAGCTGCGATGCGGCCAGGATTTGAGGCATCATGCTCTGCCGCGCGGGATTCGTGAATGCACCGGCTCCGCCAACAACCCCCGAGAGCAGGAACACCGGCCACACCACCGCTGCTTCGAATCCTGAAAGCCCGACGTAGACAAGCGAGACCGCCGCCGCGAGCGAGTATGTCCGCACCAGTATCCGGCGCCGCTCGGTTCGGTCTGCCACGACCCCGCCAATGAGCGCCAGGATGGCGCCTGGCAGCGTCTGGCAGATGAGCGCTGCGGCAATCGCAATCGCCCGGTGGTCGTCGGCCACGCGGTCGCGAATGAAGAGCGGCACCGTCACTGTCTGAATACCCACACCCGTCCCGGCAACGATCGACGCCAGCCACCAGTACCGGTACCCGGGCGAGGCAAACGGATTGCGCGTCCGCGCTCTCTCCTCAACCACCAGGTCGGGAACCGGGATATCCATGGCTCGTTCGGTCATGGCGGCGAAGTGTACGGCATTGGCCGCCACGGGATACGAAGCCCGAGAAGAGCCCTCCGCTTGCCACCACTGTTGAGAGTACGTATCATTAGCTCGAGTTGATACATAGTCTCAATTGGACAGCACTGTCAAAATGGCTGCTTGCACCCGCTGGTGTTGCCACGATACTCGTGAGCCTGACGTTCACGACTGCGGCGTGTGGGTCATCGACTTCCGACTCCTCTGGCCGACCCAACGTCGTCGCGACAATCCAGCCGATCGGCGCCCTCGCACGCGCCATCGGTGGAAGCCACATCAACCTCAGTACTCTTCTCGGTCCCGGCGTCGATCCGCACGACTACGAAGCCTCACCCGGCGATATCAAGCGTCTCCATAACGCCAGCGTCGTCTTCAAGAACGGGCTCGGTCTCGATGCTCCCCTCGACAAAGCGATTGAAGGCAGCGGTGCATCGCGAGTTGTGACGGTCACCGAGGGTGTGACCCTCATCCGCGGCAAGACCGAATCGGGCAAAGATGAAGACGATCCCCACGTCTGGCACGACCCCGACAACGCGAAAATCATGGCGGACAACATCGCCAACGCCCTGGCTGCAGCCGATCCCGCCAATGCAGACGTATATCGCAAGAACGCCTCCGCCCAGAAACAGCGCCTCGATGACGCCGACCGCCAGGTCCGTGCGCTCATCGATACCCTTCCGCCTGATTCCCGCAAGATGGTCACCAACCACGATGCTTTCGGTTATTTCATCCAGCACTACGGGCTCACCTTCGTGGGCGCAGTCATCCCGTCGCTCTCCACCCAGGCGGAAGCGTCCCCCCGGCAGATCGCTGCACTCGAAGACACCATTCGCAGCGAGAATGTGAAAGCGATCTTTGCCGAGAGCTCCCTCGATCCGAAGGTTGCACGCCAGGTCGCCGCCGACACGGGCGTCAAGGTCGTCGACGACCTCTATGGCGATTCCCTCGGCAAGCCCGGGAGCGGCGCCGACACTATCGAGGGCATGCTCATCGCCAACGCCACGAAGATCGTGGAGGCCCTCCGGTGAGCCCTTCAACAGCGGCCAACACCGCTGCCCTCGAACTCAACAATGTGGAGGCTGGCTACGGCGTCACGTTCACGCTTCGGAATGTCAGCTTCCGCGCGGAAGCTGGTGAGGTCGTTGGCCTCATTGGCCCCAACGGTGGCGGTAAGAGCACCCTCCTCAAGGCGATTGCAGGTGTCCTCCCCCTGCGCGCCGGTACGGTCGCACTCGGCGGCCGGCCACTTCGCGAATACACCGGCCGCACTGCATTCGTCCCCCAGCGCGAAGATGTGAACTGGGAGTTCCCAGCCACCGCGCTTGATGTCGTCCTCATGGGCCGTTACCGCGCTGCCGGCTGGTTTCGCCGCCCCGGCCACGCCGACCGCCAGCTTGCCGCTGCCGCCCTGGAGCGTCTCGGCCTCGGTGGCATGGGTGGCCGTCACATCTCCCAGTTTTCGGGCGGCCAGCAACAGCGCATCTTCCTTGCCCGCGCGGCTGTACAGGACCCGTTGGTCGTCCTTCTCGATGAACCGTTCACCGGCATCGACCAGGCCAACCGCAAGATCTTCCATGAACTCATCCGTGAGTTCGCCAGCCGCGGCTGTGTTGTACTCATGGCGACCCACGACCTCGACGAAGTCGCGAGCACCACAACGAGCGTGGCCTGCATCGCCAACCGGCTCGTCGCCTTTGGCCCAACCGCCACCACCTATACCCCCGAGATCCTCCGGGCTACCTTCGGTGGCCGTGTTGCGGTGTTTTCCTGATGGCCTGGTTTACGGAACCCCTCGCCTACCCATTCATGCAGCGCGCTCTCATCGAGATCACGATCGTCGGAGTCCTCTGTGGCCTCGTCGGCTGCTTCGTTGTCCTGCGCGGCCTCGCCTTCATCGGCGATGCGCTTGCTCATGCCGTCTTCCCCGGGGTGGTCATCTCTTACATCGCCGGCCAAAGCATCA
Source organism: uncultured Anaerolineaceae bacterium (assembly GCA_964508715.1). Lineage (GTDB taxonomy): Bacteria > Chloroflexota > Dehalococcoidia > Tepidiformales > Tepidiformaceae > JAKALX01. Next base: position 159,115 of record CAZDUX010000005.1, read on the forward strand.
TGATTGGCGCCTTCATCTTTGGCGGGCTCACCGCACTTGGTGTTGGCGTCCTCTCTCGCAGCCGCCGTGTCAGCGAGGACACCGCCATTGGCGTGCTCTTCGCCGCATTCTTCGCGCTCGGTATCGTCATCATTAGCCGCCAGGCTGGCTTCAAACGCGATCTCGGTTCGCTCCTCTTCGGCTCTGTTCTTGGTGTCTCTCGTGAGGACGTCATCCTCTCGATCGTTATTGCATTCTTCGTCCTCGTCGTCCTCTTTGCCCTCCTCAAGGAGTTCACACTCGTCGCTTTCGATGCCACGCTCGCACGCTCGCTTGGCTACCCGGTTTTTGCCCTCGACCTCATCCTTCTGCTCCTCGTCGCCTCCACGATCGTCGTGAGCCTTCAGACCGTCGGCAATATCCTCATCCTCGCCCTCATCGTTACACCGGCCGCGACGGCCCGGCTCCTGACCGATAGGCTCGGCCGGATGATGGTTATCAGCGTCGTTATCGCGATCCTCGCCGGCGTGCTCGGTCTCTATATCTCGTACCACGCGAGCACGGCGGCTGGCGGCACCATTGTCCTCACCATCACCGCTATCTTCCTTTTCGCCCTCGTCTTCGCACCGAATCACGGGATTGTGAGCACGCGCCTCCAGGCACGCCGTGGCCGTCACCACGTTCACCACTTCCATGCCCTGTCCGAGGAGGCCTCGGGCCATATCGAGCATTGAGCCGGGAGCGCCTGCGATGACCGCCTCACTTCCCGCGAACCACGGCTCCCCGGAGCCCACCCACGCTGATACGACATCCCGCCTCTCGGGCCTTGGTCGCCGAATGACCGCTACCCGCAGGGCGGTCCTCGATGCGATGGCACTGTCGCCGGCCCCATTCACCATCGAAGAACTCTGCACTGCTCTCCCTGGCGTGGGCCGCGCCACCGTCTTCCGCACCGTGAAGCTGCTCCAGGAACACGACATCCTCTGCCGCGTTGTCCTCGAGGATGGCGGTGTCCGCTATCAACTCTCGACGGGCGGCCATCATCACCACCTCGTTTGCAGCCAGTGCGGCTCCGTCCAGGAGTTTGCCGACGCCCGCCTCGATGCCCTCATCCTCGAGAACGCCCGTGAATCGCAGTTCGAGCTCGATGGGCATAGCCTCGAACTCTACGGCCGTTGTAACCGTTGCCAATCGCCTGCCACCTGATCAGGCCACGGCTCGGTCCCTGCGCGGCAATGTACTCACGCTCTCTACAAACGCCCGCGCCCGGGTTATCAGCCCCTCGAACCCGCCACACGCTCCCACCACTTCGGCCATCTCTTCGTCATCGAACTCGGCCGGTATATCGCGGTAGCCGCCGAAGAGCCCGCTCGCATTTGCTGCCCGAACTCCTAGCGCAACCATTCCCGGGAGGCCATCGTCACGTCCGATATCCCTGTCATGGTGCCGCCCGATAGCGATCGCAAGCCCCTCCGGGAAGTTCCAGTGTCGTGCGAGCGCCTCGCCGGCCTCCGCATGCCCGAACCCGAATACCTTTCGTTCTGCCTCAATCACGGGCGTTCCGGCCCGGGCGTCGCGAATCGCCATCACCATTCGGTTGCGGTCACCCACGAGCATCGCCAGGAGGCCCATGTCGTGGAGGATGCCCGCGGTGAACGCCTCCTCGGGCCGCGCCTCCCCGGCCATCCTCGCTGCCGTTTCTGCCGCCATCGCCACCAGCAACGAATGCTCCCAGAAGATGTCGGTGTCGAACCCCTCGCAGGGCACGATCCGTTTCCACGTGTCCATCAACGCGGCGCCGAGCACGATCTGCCGTACCTGGCGAAAGCCGATAACGAGCACGGCCTCGCGCACCGTTCCCAGCCGCCGCGCAAAGCCGTAGTACGCCGAGTTACTCACCTTGATCAACCGGGCGCTCAACCCCGGGTCCGCGCCAACCACTCGTGCCAGCTCCGAACCATTTCGTGAATCATTCTCGTCGAAGTTCAGCACGCGCATCGCCACCTGCGGCATCGCCGGCAAGTTCCCAACCGACCGAATGAACTCTGACGCGTCACCCATGCTCGAATCATCGGCCACCCTTGCCGAATCTTGACGTTTCTGGCAGGGGCCCTGGCACGCGGCTCCCTGGGCGGCCATCGTGCTCATGGCGCCCCGTTCAAAGCTCCCCGGCTCGAGGCACCTCATCCGTTCACCTGGCTCCTGGCGACACCTGTTGTCGCCTCCGCACGCTCTACTGGAGGTGAACGTTCCCGCTCAATCGATTGACTGCCTATGCATTTGAGCACTACCTTCCTCCTGGGCCCGTCCCAGGCCCGGAGCCGCCGTGGACCACCTTCGCTTCCTGCACGCAGCCGACCTCCACCTCGATAGCCCCTTCGCCGGGCTTCGTGCCACCGCCCCCGAGGCCATCCGCGAACGGCTCATATCCGCGACATTCGACGCTTACAACGCGCTGATCGCCCTTGCCCTCGCAGAGCGCGTCGATGCCGTCCTCATCGCCGGTGACGTCTACGATTCCGCCGACCGCAGCCTTCGTGCCCAACTCGCCTTCGTCCGGGGCCTCGAACGGCTCGCGGAAGCGGGCATCCGTTCTTTTGTCTGTCACGGAAATCACGACCCTCTCGATGGCTGGGATGCCCGCCTCCCGCTTCCACCGCTTGCCCACCGCTTCGGCAAAGACGTCGAGGGCATTCCACTCGACCCATCCGACCCTGCCCGTGCCACGGTCTACGGTGTCAGCTATCCAACCAGGAGAGTCCTTGCCAACCTGGTCCCCCGTTTCGCCCGAAGCGACTCCAGCCGCTTCGCCATCGGGCTTCTCCATGCCAACGCCGGCACAAACACCGGGCATGAACCGTATGCTCCCTGCACGCTTGATGACCTCGTACGCTCGGGCATCGACTACTGGGCGCTCGGCCATGTGCACACCCACGCCATCCTTCACGTCTCGAACCCCACGGTCGTCTATCCCGGCAACTTGCAGGGCCGGCACCCAAACGAGACCGGCCCCCGCGGCGCCGTTCTCGTCAGCGTTGATGCTGCGGGCCGCTGCAACGTCGGTTTTCGCCCACTCGATGTCGTCCGCTGGCAGCAGGTCGATATTCCGCTCGATTCCGCCGCCGATGTCTCGGCGGCAATGAGCCTCATCCACCGCAGCGTTGGCGCAGCCCTGGAAGGAGCCGCGGGACGCTCGCTCGTGCTTCGCCTCAACCTGGTTGGCCGCAGTGCCGTCCGCGAAGACCTCCTTCATCGTGCGGCCCTCGATGATCTGGAGGCTGAAATCAATAACGAATGGGCGGCTCAGCAGCCCTTTGCCTGGTGCGAACGCATTACCCATCGCCTGCGTCCCGAGTTCGACCGTGAGGCTGCCCTCGAAGCAGGCGACTTCCTCGCCGAACTCCTCGCCGTTGTTGACACGCTCCGGCAGGACCCTCACGGCCCTTCGGAGCTTCGAACGATACTGGAGCCCTTCTACACGCGAGCGGGCAGTGCCCTTCGCCCCTTCGTGCCCGACGATGCCGCCATGCTCCGCCTTCTCGGAGACGCCGAGGCTGAGTGCGTCGACCGCCTCCAGGAGATGAGCCGGTGAGGATCGAATCGCTCCACCCTGAAGGTTTCGGGCACTTTTCGGGCCAGGAGATCGGCCCCTTGGAGTCACCGCTCACCGTCGTCCATGGCCACAACGAGGCCGGCAAGAGCACCCTCCTCGCCTTTATCCGTACGATCCTCTTTGGCTTCCCGCCCCAGAACCGCGCGAAGTACTACCCGCCGCTCGCGGGTGGCCGTCACGGCGGCCGCATATCCCTCCTCGATGACGAAAACCGCCGCTACGTCATCGAACGTCTCGAGGCCCCGGGCAGCCAGACCCTGCGCATTACCCTGCCCGATGGCACTCAATCCAACGATGAGAGCGTCCTACGCAACCTCCTCGGCAACGCGGGACGGCCCCTGTTCGAGTCTGTCTTCGCTTTCGGCCTGCTCGACCTCCAGAAGCTCGATGCGCTCGATAACAGCGGACTTGCCCAGCAGATCTATGCGGCCGGCATGGGTGCCGCGAACCTCCCCGCCGTCCAGGAGAGCCTGACCCGTGAGGCCGGGAACATTTTTAAACAAGGAGGCTCGGCCCAGGAGGCGGCGAAGCTCTTCCGTGCCCTCACCCAGGTCGATGGCGAACTCGACCGCCTGCGTGGCGAAAGCGCCGAGTACGCGGCGAAATCCGCGGAGGAGCAGGCGCTCGAGGTGGAAATCACGGCTATCGGCGACGAATCGCGCGAGCTCGCAACCCAGCTTGCCGAGCTCGATCTCCTTGCCCGGGCATGGGATGACTGGGTCGTGCGAGACGACCTCACGCGCCGCCTTGAACAACTGCCGGAGTTCCCGGGCTTTCCGGCCCAGGCAGTCAGCCGATTCGAGCGTGCCAGCCAGGATCTCGCCGAGGCAACGGACAATTGCCAGTCGCTCGGCGCTGATCTCGGCAGGCTCCGCCAGCGAGCGGCAGTGCCGATCCCCGATGAGCCGCTGCTCGCTGCCGCTGGCCTTGCGGAAGAAGTTGGCCGCCAGCGCGGCAACCTCGAGCATTCGATTGTCGACCTCCCGGCCCGCCAGGCGGAGCTCGCTGATGCCGAGGCACGTGTTCGGGAGGGCATCCAGAAGCTTGGCCCCGGGTGGGACGAGGCATCGGTCGCTGCCTTCGACGTCTCGCTCCCCGTGCGCGATGCCATCACCGCCTTCGGGCAGCGCCTCGCTGATGCGGCGAGTACTGAACGAGATGCTCGCGCACGCGCCGACCTCGCGGCCGAAGCACTGGCCGCCGCCCGCGAGCGCGAGGATGCTGCCCGCGACACCCTGGCCGCGACAACGCCACCATCCCTGACAACTACGGAGATCTCTGCTACTCGCGATCTTGTTCGTTCTGCGCGTAGCCGCCTGGGTGATGCAGCTGCGGCTTCTACCCACCGTGCGCTCCTGGAAGCGCAGCAGGCCATCCTCGATGCCCGCCAGCAGGAACACCCATCGCCGGCCCGCGCCACCCTTGCTGCGTGGGTGGTTGGTGCGGCAGCAATCGGAGCCCTTTCCCTCGGCCTTCTTGCCGGCGGTATCATCCTTCTGCTCGCTGTTTTCCTCGCCGTCGTACTCGGCATCGTTGCCGGTGCACTCCTCCAGCTGTCGCGCCGCCACCTCGATGCCAACGCCTGGAATCATCGAATTCCGGGCCTCGATGAAGCGGTGCATGCCGAATCTGCTATCCGTGCCGAACTCGCTGCCCTCGTCGCCCGCCTGGGCTGTGCACCGTCCTCCGATGCGCTCGACCGTACGGAACGTACGCTCGATGAGCATCAGCACAACCTGGACCGCCAGGAAGCCGCCCTCGCTGCCCTCGCGACCGAGACTGCTGAGAGTGAACGCCTCGCGGCCCGCCACGAACAGGCGGCACAGCTCCTTGGGCAGGCTGGCGAACACCTGGCCCGTGCTAACGAAGGCTGGACCGCCTGGCTGCAATCGCATGGCCTCGCTACCACGCTGTCGCCAGCCTCGACCCTCGATCTGCTCGGGCGCATTGAGGCCCTCCAGGGCGAATTACGCGCCCGCGACAAGACCCGCGACGACCGCGTCGCCAAGATCGCTGCCGACATCCGCCGCGAAACGGTCCGCGTGGTCGAACTCGCTGCCGCCGCCAGCCTTCCAGTCGATCCTGAAAACCACCGGGCCGTCCTGCATGCAGCCGATGACCTCATCCGCCGCTTTCGCGCAGCACAAGAGGCAGCGAACCGCCGCGACAGCCTCCATGAGCAGATCGAAGCCCGCCAGGCCGACCTCGAGCATGCGGAACAGAAGCGTGAGAAGGCTGAGGAGGCGCTGGCTCTCCTTCTCGAATCCTGTGGCGTCAACGGCGAGGCTGATCTTCGAGCACGTGCCGCGCTGCACGAAGAACGCGGAGTCCTCGCCGCAGCCCTCGAGTCACGAGAACTCGCTCTGCGGACGCTCGCTGGCCCCGGCGAGCCCTACGATCGGCTTCTCCTGCGGCTTGCGGAGTCCGATATCACCGCGGCCCGACTCCAGCGTGAATCCCTCGCCTCTCGCCGGGCCGAACTCACCGACCGCGCTACCACTGCCGGTACTGAACTCGGCGAAGTGCGCCTTCGCCTCAAGCAGCTTGCGGTAGACAGCCGTTCGAGCGACCTCCGGGCTCAACGCGCCGTCATCATCGAGCAGCTCCGCGTCCACGCCGAAAACTGGTCGCGCCTCACCATCGCCTCTGCACTCCTCAACCGGGCACGCTCCCGCTTCGAACGGGAACGTCAGCCCGAGGTGGTCAGCGAGGCCGGGAAGTACTTTGCGACCATGACGCAGGGGCGCTACGAGGGGATCTTCGTTCCCATCGGTTCGAGCTCTGTCCAGGCACTCCCTGCGGGTGGGGGCGAGCCTCGCCTGCCCCAGCAGCTCAGCCAGGGTACCCAGGAACAGCTCTATCTCTCGATGCGCTTCGGCCTTGTTGAGCACTTTGCCCGGCAGGCGACCGCGCTTCCCATCGTCGTCGACGAAATCCTCGTCAACTTCGATCCCGACCGTGCCCGCGCTGCCGCCGCCGGTTTCGCACGGGTCGCGCAGAACCACCAGGTTATCGTGTTCACCTGTCATCCGTGGGTCGTCGAGATATTCCGTTCCGCTGAGCCACGGGCACAGGTGATTGAGCTTGATGGTGTGGCGGCCCGGCAAGAGCAGCTTGCGCCTACGGCATCACCATGAGTCTCTCGAGGCCCCGGAATCCGGGTACGCGCTTATAGCTCAGCTCTTGTTCTGCGAGCTGCAAACGCGGGAAACGCTGGATGAGCCGGTCCAGCCCCACATTCGCCTCGAGCCGCGCGAGTGGCGCGCCCAGGCAATATCGCCGTCCGCCCCCGAAGGCGAGGTGCTTCGGATTCTCGCGGGTCACATCGAAGCGATGGGGATCATCGTTCATCCGGGGGTCGTAGGCTGCGCCCATCAGCGATACTGTTAGCGACTGCCCGTGTGCCACCGGGCACCCGGCGATCTCACGGTCCTCGTTCGTGATCCGGCCCGAGAATGTGACAGGTCCCGCGTACCGGAGCATCTCTTCCACCGCGTTTTTCATCAGCTCTGGCTGCCGCTGCAGCAATTCAAACTGGTCGCGGTGCCTGAGCAGAAGCAGCACCCCGTTCCCGATCAAGTCCGTTGTCGTGACGTTTCCCGCCGCCAGCAGCAGCGAAATCATCGATAAGATCTCGTCGTCATCGAGGAAATCCCCGGCCTCCTCCGCCTGGATCATCCCCGTGATCAGGTCATCACGCGGATCTGCGCGGCGCACCGCGATCGCCTCGCGCAGGTACGCCTCGAGTTCCTGGCCCGAAAGCTCAGCCTGGCGCCTCGTCTCCTCGTCTGCGAACGGGTCGAAGCCTGCTGCGACACCGGTGTCCGACCAGCGTTTGAAGTCGCCCCGATCCTTTGGATCCACGCCCAGCATCTCGGCAATCACGATCGTTGGAAGCGGCGCCGCGAAGGCCGCCATGAGATCCCACTGTTCCTTGCCAGCCACTTCGTCCAGCAGTTCGTCGGCAATCGCGGCAATCCGCGGCGCCATGCGCTCCACTGCCCGCGGCGTGAACGCCTTCTGAACCAGCGACCGCAGGCGCGTGTGCACCGGTGGATCCTGGAACAACATGCTCGGCTCACGCTCGGCCCGTCCGGCCCGATTCTGCCGGAACACGGTGTTGAAGGTGCCCGGCGCTGCCTTTCGTGGGTCAACCCAAAGGTCACGGTCGTGCAGGATCTCCTCGACGTCATCGAATCGCGACACGAGGTACCGCTTCAGGAAATCGTCGTAGTGAATCCGCCCCGCCTCACGGACCGCATCGAGTAGTGGAACGGGGTCGCCCTGGTATTCAGGATTGATGGGGCTCAGTTGTAGCCCCATGGGGATTGGCGAGGTCATCGGCTCTTTCATACATCTGCTCATGGATGGAAGTGATGACAACTATACGCGGGGCCCGCTCTCTGCGTTCCGCCCCCCAACCAACATTAAGGCCGCGAATCGATTTCGCGGCCCGGTAACCGTCGCTCAACAGGCCTATTTGGTCGTCAGCTTTCGCGTGACCATGAATGTTGCAGCGCACCAAAGCGCTGCCGGGATACCAAGGCACACGCTCACAATCAGCAGTTCGGCCGTCATTCTGTCCCCCAAGAACACATTTTTCGTGAGCCTGCGCCACGCGCACTGCCCACCGTGCTCTCAGTTATAGCGCACGTCCTGCCTAGAGTCTGTGAATGCGGGTACGGTGGTGCCCCGTCCCTACTCCTTCCCGTACGGATGCAGATGCCGGAGGATCAAGACCTCGGCGATCACCCAGGCGACCAGGGGCACTCCAAGTCCGAGGGCAGTGAAAAATAGCTCATACGTCATCGGACCCTCCTTCGTATGCCCACCTGCCGTGGGCTGCACGCCGAAGTTCTAACGCCCTTCTCCCACTCCACAGTACGGCCGTTCGGACTGGACAAACTCCCCCGATCGACCCTCTGTCACACGTCATCATACGCCAGTGAAATGGCGTGTAATCCAGGGTGATTGCTCGTATACGCCCGCCGATTACCGGATCTAGACCCAGAGGAGACGCGGGAATCACGCTGATTCCCGCGTCTTCGCCCGGCATTGCGATCTCCCGGCCTTGCCGCTAGAACACGCGGTAAGGATGCGGCCCAAACTCCGCTTCGTAGAACGGTGAGACCATCCGCCCGGGCCGAACCACGTGGTCGATTGCCCGGTTTTCCTCATCCGTCAACGTCACCTCCGCCGCCTTCAGGTTGTCTTCGAGTTGCTCCATTGTGCGCGGCCCGATGATTGCGCTCGTCACACCTGGCCGCCCCATGCACCACGCGAGTGCCAGCTGCGAGAGCGACACTCCCTTTGCTTCAGCGATCGGTGTGAGTTCCTCGATTGCGGTGAACACACCCTCCGTCCAGCGCCGCCGCTGCAACGGGTTCGACTCCATCTGCCCGAAGCGGGAGTCCTCGGGAGGTGGCTCACCGCGATGGTACTTTCCAGTCAGCAACCCGCCGGCGAGCGGGCTCCACGGGATGACCCCAAACCCGTACGTCTGCGCCATCGGGATGAGTTCCCGCTCGACGCGCCGGTCGAGGATGTTATACGGCGGCTGCTCGCACACGAACCGGTTGAGCCCCAGCTCCTTCGATACCCATAACGACTCCATGAGCTGCCACGCTGCAAACGTACTCGTTCCCAGGTACCGAACCTTCCCGCTGCGCACCAGGTCATCCATCGCCCGCAGCGTCTCATCGATCGGGATATTCGGGTCCGGCCGATGGATCTGGTAGAGGTCGATGTAATCCGTCTGGAGCCGTCTGAGGCTCGCCTCGCACTGCTCAATGATGTGCCGGCGCGTGTTCCCCATGGCGTTGACATCATCGCCCATCTTCCCGTGCACCTTGGTCGCCAGGACGACGGTTCCGCGCTTTCCGTTCCGCTTCAGCGCCGCGCCCGTAGCCTCTTCGCTCTTCCCGGTACTGTAGACATTCGCTGTATCGAGGAAGTTGATCCCCGCATCGAGCGCCCGGTCGATGATGTCCGCCGAGTCCGCTGGGGTCGTCTTCCCGCCAAACATCATGCACCCCAGGCAGATGCTGCTCACCTTGACCCCGGTGCGCCCGAGTTGCCGGTATTCCATTTCGCAAGTCCCTCCATCAACGTTCACGTCAGGGTAAACGCCTGTCGTTCCGCCCGCACCCCGCAATTCGCCAGATCATCCACTTCTCCCTCCTCCCTCCTCTCCCCTCCCTCTACAATCTCCCCGTGTCCACCCCCATCCGCCTCCAGTACCTCGAACTCAAGGAACGCTATCCGGACACCATTCTTTTTTTCCGCCTTGGCGACTTCTACGAGACCTTCGACGACGATGCCAAACTCGTCGCTTCCGAGCTCCAGATCACCCTCACTTCAAAACCCATGGGTAAGGACCTCCGCGTTCCGCTGGCTGGTGTCCCCTACCACGCTATCGACGGTCATGTCGCGAAGCTGGTAGGTCGCGGATACCGCGTGGCTATCTGCGAGCAGATGGCCGATCCGGCCGAGGTCAAGGGGCTCGTCCCCCGCGACGTCGTCCGGGTCGTTACCGCTGGCACCGTCACGGCCGACAACTCCCTCGAACCTGCCGCCCCCAACTACCTTGCCGCCTTCGTTGTGCGAAAGAGCGAGCCCGCCGCCGCCCTTGCTGACATCACCACGGGCGAAGTCCGCCTCGTCAAAGGCTCCGAGGCCATTCTCGAACTGCTCCGCAGCGCCCCTGCGGAGCTCCTCCACGAAGGCGCCGATGACCTGCTCCCGCCAGCACTCACGGCCAGCCGCGTCCTCCGCATGACACTCTCCGAGTTCGCTGTCGAGACCGAGCTCGCCCGCCATTTTGGGGACCATGCCATCGGCTCACTTGTCGACGGGCCCTCCGAAGCCGCTGCTCTCGCCCATATCCTCGCCTACCTGCGAGAGACGTATCCCGCTGCCCTGGGCGCGCTCCAACGAGTTCGCCCGCTGGCGGCCGCCGGCATCCTCACCGTCGATCAGCGCACCCTCCGCAACCTCGATGTCCTGCACGAGCCGGGCCGCCAGTCGCTCTTCAACGTCTTGAATAACGCCCGTTCTTCCATGGGTGCCCGCCTTCTCCGTCACTGGCTCACACACCCCCTGCGTGACGGTGCCGAACTGGAGGCGCGCTACGACGCCATCGCCTGGTCCATCGCGCACCCCATCGAACGTGAGCAGTGCCAGGCGATCCTCCGTGGTATCGCCGATATTGGCCGTCTCGCCGGACGGGTTGGCGCACGCTCTGCCTCGCCACGCGACCTGGCAGCCCTTCGAACCGGCCTCCGCGCGACCCTCGATCTCGGCGCCCGGCTCAGCCGAACGGAAACGCCCATCCTCCTTGCGAATGCCACCGCCTCGCTCTCGAGTACCGCCGAGCCGTTGCTTGCCCTCGACGCCGCCCTCGACGATGACCCTCCTGCTTCGTTCGATGAAGGCGGCGTCATCCGCCCGGACTTCAGCCCCGAGATCGACTCCCTTCGTGCCCTCACACGCGATGCCCGTGGTTTCCTCCTCGGCCTTGAACGGCTCGAGCGAGAGCGCACGGGAATCAAATCGCTCAAGGTCGGCCACAACAAGGTCTTCGGCTACTACATCGAAGTCTCGGCTGCCAACAGCAACGCCGTTCCCGGCCACTACCAGCGCCGCCAGACCCTCGTGGGCGCCGAGCGATACGTTACCGAAGAGCTCAAGGAGCATGAGTCCCGCCTCATCGGTGCCCGTGACCGCCTCGTCGATCTCGAGAAACAGGCCTTCAGCCAGCTTGTCGAAACCCTCGCGGCCAACCTTGCGGGGCTCCAGGCTGTTGCCGAAGCCGCGGCATTCATCGACCTCGCGCTTGCCCTCGGCGAGACCGCGAGCGCGCGTGGCTACACGCGTCCCACGCTCGGCGCCCCGCACGTTCGCATCATTGCCGGCCGCCACCCGGTCGTCGAAGCAGCACTCGGCCCCGGCCTTTTCGTCCCGAACGATTGCATCCTCGATGAGGACTGCCAGGTCATGCTCCTCACCGGACCGAACATGTCGGGCAAGTCCACATTCCTCCGCCAGGCGGCGCTCATCGCGCTCATGGCCCAGGCTGGTTCATTCGTCCCCGCCGCCGAGGCGGAGCTCCCGCTTTTCGACCGTATCTTCACCCGCATCGGGGCCCAGGACGATCTTGCCGCCGGGCAATCCACTTTCATGGTTGAAATGGTCGAAACCGCCCAGATCCTGCACCAGGCAACCCCCGATTCGCTCGTCATCCTCGATGAGGTGGGGCGCGGCACGAGCACCTTCGACGGCATGGCGATTGCACGCGCCGTCGTCGAATTCCTCCATAACCGCCGCGAAGTCGCAGCGCGTACCCTCTTCGCGACCCACTACCACGAACTCACCGAGCTTGCCGAAATCCTCCCTCGTGTCCGCAATGCGCATGTTGCCGTCCGTGAAGACGGCGCCGAGGTCGTCTTCGAGCATCGCATCGTCCCCGGCCCCAGCGACCGCTCGTACGGGGTGCATGTCGCTCGCCTGGCAGGACTTCCGGGAGCGGTCGTTACGCGTGCCGAACACCTTCTCAGCGAACTCGAATCGCCAAACGCGCGATTCAGCGCACCGGTCCCGGAGTCGATTCAGCCTCCCCTCTTCGGTGGTCCGTCCCCGGTGGAAGCAACCCTTGCCGCCCTCGATGTTGACAGCCTCACGCCCATCGAAGCCATCCAGAAGCTCTACGAGCTCCGTGCACGGGCACGCTCGAAGCAGCAGTGATGGCCCACGACCCCTACCTCACTACTCCAGGCTCCGCGACCGGGGAAATGGCACCCCGAACCGGCAATCGTTCGATCCACGTTCTGACCCCCGAAGTCGCAGCCCGGATCGCCGCTGGCGAGGTCATCGAACGCCCCGTCTCCGTTGTCCGGGAACTCCTCGACAACGCTATCGATGCCGGCGCCAGCCGCATCTCGCTCGAAATCGAGGACGGCGGGCTCACCCTCATCCGGATCACCGACGATGGCCGCGGTATCCCGCCGGAGCAGATCGAACTCGCCTTCGAACGCCACGCCACGAGCAAGATCGAGGCCCTCGACGACCTTGCCCACGTCCACACACTTGGCTTCCGTGGTGAGGCTCTCCCTTCCATCGCCGCTGCCGCCAATGTCGAACTCCTGAGCCGCTCTGCCTCCGAGCCCGTTGGAGTCCTGGCCGTCCTCGTTGACGCCCGTGTCGTCCGCCGGACGTCGCGGCCCTCGCCAACCGGTACCACGTTCGCCGTCCGCGACCTCTTTGGGCGTCTGCCCGCGCGTCGCAAGTTCCTCGGTTCGCCCCAGGCCGAGGCCCGCCAGATCACGGTACTCATCTCGCACTATGCCCTTGCCTACCCCGGTATCGCGTTCACGTTTGCCTCCAACGGGCGGAGCGTGCTCTCCACCGCCGGCGACGACGACCTGCGCCACGCCTTCGCAGCTGTCTACGGGGCGGATGCGGGCGCGGCAATGCTCGACGTCGCCCACGAGGAGAACGGTGTTCGGATTACCGGCCTTGTCGGGCCACCCGCGCTTCACCGCGGTAACCGCTCGGCGATCTCTGTATTCGTGAACGGCCGCTGGGTCCAGAGCCGCCCACTCGTCTTCGCCATCGTCGATGCCTACCAGGCCCAGCTCCCGATCGGCCGCCACCCGGTCGCGGCGATTACGGTCCGCATTGGCGACGATGAGGTCGACGTCAACGTCCACCCGGCGAAGGCCGAAGTTCGCTTCCGCGACGAGCGGCTCGTCGGCCGCGTTATCCGGCACGCTATCTCCGCGGCACTCGATTCCTCGCGTCCCGTCTCCTGGCCGATAGCCCGCCCGCCCGAGGCCGGGACCGAAGCGGAACCCTTCGCGCCTCCGGAACTCATGCCCCCCGTTGGGCCAGGCGCTCCCGAGGCTCTCCGTCCGCCGGCGCCACTCCAGTCCCGGCTAGAGTTCAGTACCGCGACTCCTTCCTCCTCGCTCCTCGCTCCCCCTTCCCAGCGTCAGCTCCTCCCTCTCCTCCGTGTCGTCGGGCAGATGGGCTCGACCTACGTCGTTTGTGAGGGCCCCGACGGCATGTATCTCATCGACCAGCACGCGGCCCACGAGCGCGTTGTCTACGACCGCATTGTTGCTGCCCGAGCCGATGCGTCTCTCCGGCCCTCGCAACCGCTCCTCGATCCCGTACTGGCCGATTTCGATCCCCTCCAGGCTGCCACGCTCGAAGAGAACCGCGCCAATCTCGAGACAGTCGGCCTCGACCTCGAGCCCTTTGGCGGCACGTCCTACCTCATCCGTGCTGTTCCCACCGGGATCTCCGGCCGTGACGTTGTGGCTGCAATCCGTGGCTTCCTCGACCAACTGGCCGGTGAACGCCGGGTAAGCGACCCGTTCGAGCGTGCCGCGGCCACCGTTGCCTGTCACTCGAGCGTCCGCGCCGGGATGGCCCTCTCCACGGACGAGATGCGGCGGCTCATCGAAGACCTGGCCGTCACAACCTCCCCCCGGACCTGTCCCCATGGCCGCCCGACACTCATCCACGTCGGCACCGACCTCATCGAGCGCCAGTTCGGCCGCCGCTAACGCCAGAATCCGAAATCCAGCATCCGGTGGCCGGCCAGCCGCCCGTCTGCCACTTCCGGCGGTACCATTCGCAGCTCGGCACAGGTCCGAACCGCCGTCATCTCATCCGTCGCCCACGTGCGGTGCAGCACCTGCCCTGCGAGCAATACCACATCGCCGAACGCCACGACGGGTCGCAGTCGGTGGCCCTCTGGCCAGGCGGTGTCAATCCGCTCGCCTCGCAGCTCATCCAGCGTGAGCACGTCCCGCGGTCCAGCCGTCACGAACTCGAGGCCCGGCGAATCGAGCCCCGCGTCCACGAACGGTATCCACGCGACGATGATCGGCAGCAATGGGCGCCGGGATTGCGCGCTATCGAGAAAGTTCAGCCCGTATGCCCCATCCTGGTGGAACTGGTGAGGCCCGTGTCCCGGTGCACGCATCGATGGCGGGTACTGCCGCCGCAACCAGCAGATGTCCAGGTCAAACACGAACTCGCCCCCGAGTACTCCCCTGGCGGCGTCCCAAACTACCGGGTGGAGCGAGGCAGCCACGGACTCCCACCCCGGCACAGCGTCGACGCCGAGCGCCGCCACACTCGCCTGGTAGCGTGTTCCTGCCGGCAACTCCTCGCCCGCTCTCCAGATCCCGTGCTCGGCGACAAGCGATTCGAGGTGCGCATAGGCACGCTCAACCTCACCGGCCCATCCGCGAATCTGGTCGCGGTCCAGGGCGTCGCGCACCACCGCGAAGCCGTCGCCGCGAAGGAGCTCCGCCGCACGCTCCGCACAGCCCGCTTCGCCTGCCCGCACCTCGTACGGATCAGGCATCAGCGGCCCTCGTGGCGGTTACCGCAGCTCCTGCCATCGGACCAGCTTCGCAAGTGCATGCGCCGCCCGCGCGATGCTCGGGTATACAGCCAGTCCGTTCCGCCAGCAGAGGTCCTGGAACTCGTTCCCGTGCTCGAACCCTTCCTCGTCCACCGACGGGCGGATCGCGATGACAACGGGCTTCCCGCTCTGTTCCTGCACGCGGGCCAGGCTCTCTGCCTGGTGGCGCAGCCGTTGACGTCCGGCCATTCCGCCCATCCGTGCCATCGGCCCCCCGCTGAAGCCCGTGTGGTAGAGCACCAGATCCACGTTGGGTGCCGTCGCACACGGCATGAGCGTCGCATCGAAGCCCTTCTCTTCCCACAGGCTCGTCGTATCGATCGGGTTGCGAATGCTCGTCCCTGCTTCGTGTGTCACCTTCGCGAGCTCGGCCTGTGTCTCGGGGAGCAGCGCCGGCACCTTCAATCCGGCCGCATCCAGGTCGTCGGCCGCCAGCACACTCGCTCCGCCTCCGCCACCAACGACCACGACGTTCGGACCACCAACCTTTTTTACGAAGCGGAACGTCACGGCCATGTCCACGAGTTCCTCGAGGCTCTCGACCCGAACGCCACCCGCCTGCTTCACCAGCCCATCGAACACCTGCAACGAGCCGGCAAGTGACGCCGTGTGCGAATTGGCTGCTCGTGACCCGGCCTCGGTCCGGCCACTCTTGAGGATTGCCAGCGGTTTCGCCTGCCCCGCGCGCCGGATCGCCTGCGCGAGCCGTGGGCCATCCTGGATGCCCTCCAGGTATGCCACGATGATCTCCGTTGCCGGGTCGTCGGTCAGGTAATCGAAGAAGTCCGCTGCCTTCAGGTCTGCCCCGTTTCCGAAGCTGATGACCTTCGAGCAGCGGATCCCGCGCGGCATCGCGTAGCGCACGAACTCGCCCGCGTTCATCCCCGACTGTGAAACCATGCCCACCGGCCCGCTCTCCGGGATCTGCCCCGGCATCATCGCCAGCCGCGATTCCGGCACATACAGCCCCATGCAGTTCGGACCGATCAGGCGGATACCGGCCGACCGCGCACGCGCGACCACCGCCTGCTCCATCTTCGCCCGCTCCACGTCGCCCGTTTCCGTGAAGCCCGCCGTGAACAGGTGCAGAACCTTCACGCCTTTTGCGATGCAGTCCTCGAGCAACGCCGGCACGTTCCGCGCATTGACTGACGAGATCACGTAGTCAACATCGTCCTGCACGTCGAGCAGGCTCTTGTAGCATTTCAGCCCCCGAATTGCCGCTGCCGTCGGGTGGATGAGGTAGATCGGCCCGCGAAACCCGATCTCCTGGAGGCTCGAGACGAACCCGCCTCCCCCGAATCCCTGGCCCTCTTTCGCCGAAACACCGGCGATGGCGATTGACCGGGGATGAAAGACATAATCCAACTCAGGCACGGTTACACTCGGCGCGGTCACAGGCACACTCCAGCATCAGTTCACAGATTGGTTGGCCGCGCCGTCCCGTCGTCGCTGCCTACAGCGCCGCGCCACCCTTCACTCTACAACCCAACGCCCCAACGCTCGAATGGCACCCCGTCGTCGCTACTATGTGCCCTGTCATGCCACCTCGCGTGTACCGAAGTGCTAGCATCCCCGCCCGATACCAACCGAGAAGGAGTCCAGACCCATGGCAGGCAGACTGGAGGGCCTCGTGGCCTTCGTTACTGGTGGCGGGCGCGGCATTGGCCGGGCGATAGCGCTCGACCTTGCCCGCGATGGCGCCTCGGTTGCTATCTCCGCCCGTTCAACAAATGAGGTCGAACAGGTCGCACAGGAGATCGCTGCCCTCGGCCGGGCGGCACTCGCCGTCACATCCGATGCCATGAGCCGGGATGATTGTTACGGCGCTGTTGAGACCGTTCAGCGCGAACTCGGCCGTCTCGATATCCTCGTCAACAACGTTGGCGGCGTCCTCTTCGGCAACGGTCCCGAGGACCAGGCACCCTTCACCCACGATGACGACCTTTTCGTCGACAACCTGACGCTCAACCTTGTCACCCACTACTGGACCACGAAGGCCGCGCTCCCGGGTATGCGCGATCGAGCCTTTGGACGGATCATCAATATCGGCTCGGGCTACGCCAAGCACAGCGGCGGCCCGCTCAGCTACACCGTCGCCAAGCACGGCATCATTGGGATGACACGTGCCCACGCAGGGCAACTCGCGCCCTTCGGTATCACGGTCAACTGCCTCTGCCCCGGCTGGACGAACACGAAACTCATTGAGATCGAACTCATGGCCGCTCGCCTCGGCACCGATGTTGCGGGTGCAAAGGCGTTTCTCGCTCGCGACAACCTGGTCGGCCGCATCCTCGAACCCGAAGAACTCGGCCCCATGGCCACCCTCCTCGCCGCACCCGAATCCCGTGGCATCACCGGGCAGGTCATCAGCGTCGATGGTGGCTACCGCGTGTGAGCAGCTGGCTTTCGGGCTTCCATGTCGCCGGCCCCCGCATTTGCGCCTGAAACCGCGCCGCTTCACCATCCCCATCGGGAGCAGCGCATGGTTATCCTTTCTCGCTTCGCCGCCGCTTGCTTCGTCCTCGCCCTGCCCGTCTTCCTCATCACCTCAAACGTCCGTTTTCTCGCGAGTGACACCGCCTTTTACCGCCACGGCTTCCGCGAGTACCACGCCGATCGCGCCACGGGGGTGCCCATGGCGGATCTCGACCGCGCCGCCAGTGAGATCGTTGACTACTTCGAAGACGACTCCGCCACGCTCCGCATCATCGTCACTGCCGATGGACAGGAGTCGTCCCTCTTCAATACCAGGGAGACGGAGCACATGAAGGACGTCAAGTCCCTCATCCGGGTAGTCTACCGCTCGAACGAGATCTCCCTCGTCGTCGTCCTCGCCTACATCGCCGCCGTCGTCCTCTGGGCCCGTGAGCGCTCGGTCCGCGCCCTCGCGGTACTCTCCCTTGCGGGTGTGGGCACCGGCCTTGCCGTCGTCGCGGTTATTGGCGCCTTTGCCCTCACGGGCTTCGATGCAGCCTGGACCCGCTTCCATGAACTCGTCTTCAGCAACGACCTCTGGCGCCTCGATCCTGCGACCGACCACCTTATCCAGATGTTTCCCGAAGGCTTTTGGCAGGAAGCGACCTTCATCGTCGGCGGCCTGACACTCGCCGAAGCCGCCGTCATCGTCATCGTTTCGCTCGGATATCTCGTCGTTTCACGGCGTCCCGAGTCCGATGCCCCCTCGCCACAACGCCCTGCCCGTGCCCGGGCAGCCCCCGATACGCCCTGATCGGTTGCAGACAATCGGCGGTTGGTGCATCCCACTCCTCTCCTCGCCATTGCTGGAACGAAAGTTTTTCGAGGCATTTTCAGATAGATCTGCAATACGATGTGGCCTCCCGGCCTTGACACCCACGCTCCTTCGAGAGAAATATGCCCGTGGCGGCCCTGCCGCACGCCTAGTCCGCTCCGGCGGAACGGGGGAACCAGTTTTCGGGGCGAGTCCGCAAGGGTCCCTTCCCTCTTAGGGCCGGGATGACGGCGGAGCGGCTATCTCCGGTCGCAGCCCGACAGCTAACCTCGGCGGCGTAGGAAGTTCCTCGCAATTCAGAGGCGACTTCTTTATGGCTATCCGTGCCGGCCGGCTTTCCCCCGCCAGTCCCATCCCCGAATCGGCTGCCATCCCATCCCTCGCCGCCTCCTCACACCTCCGTGAGCGGCTCTGGAACGCACTACCACTCACCCTCTCGCTGGGCATCGTCTCCACCATCTTCTGGGGGCCCTACTTCGCCCCACTCGCCCTCGGCATCGGCATCGTTGCCTTCTTTGCCTACTGGCTCATCCGCTCGTATGCCGTCGCGATCTCCTGCCTCATCGGTCTCCGCCGAATCCGCAAGTGGGAGCACACGAACTGGGTTGCGAAGTATTGCGCCTGGCTCCCCGGCCGAGAGCACGCTCCCGCCTGGGAGTGGCCGCGCCACATGGTCATCATCCCGAACTACAAGGAGAGCGAAGAGAGCCTCTCCCGCTCCCTCGACTCCCTGGCTAACCAGGCGAATGCCGGCCAACTCGTCATCGTCATGGCGATGGAGGCACGCGAGCCCGGCGCCCGGGCCAAGGCCGCCCGCCTTGTCATGCGCTATCGCACCCGTTTCGCCGATATGTTCGCCACCTACCACCCGTTTGGCCTGCCGAACGAAACCCCCGGCAAAGGCTCCAACGAAGCCTGGGCGGCGCGTGAGGCCTACATCCGCCTCATCGAGCACGCCGGCGAAGAGATCGACCGCTACACCATCACGAGTTGCGATGCCGATGCCGTCTTCCATCCCAATCACTTCGAGGCGCTCAACTACCTCTTTCTTACCGGAGCCGATCGCTACCGCACCTTCTGGCAGCCAACCATCTTCAATTCGAACAACATCTGGGATATCCCTGCCCCGCTGCGCATCCCCGATGGCCTCTCGGGCATCAACCGCCTCTCCAACCTCGTCATGCCCGGCAGCGTGAAGTTCCCCACGTCCTGCTACTCCCTGAGCTGGAAGATGCTCCACGAAATCGACTACTGGGACGAAGAGGTTATTCCCGAGGACTGGCACGTCTACCTCAAGTCCTGCTTCACACTCGGTGACCGTGTCCACGTTGAAGCCCTCTACCTGCCGCTCGGCAACGACTGTGTCCTCACCGATGGCTACATCAAGACGCTCAAGGCCCACTATGCCCAGAGCGTCCGGCACGCCTGGGGCGCAAGCGACATCCCCTATGCGGCCCGCGCGGCGTTCAGCCGTAACTCACCGCTCAGCCGCAAGCGCCGCTTCCTGCTCTCGGGTGCTGTCACCAAAGTCCACGCCATGTGGATGGCTCAGTGGTACCTCATCACGCTCGGGAACATCGTCCCGATCATGTTCACGTCCTACCTCGGGGCGAGTATGCCGCACTGGTGGTATGGCCGCTTCAAGTACAGCCTTCCTGGTCCCACCTGGCACATCAGCGAGATCGCTCATGGCGACTTCTCCAGCCCGGTCGGCGGCATGATCAACGTGAACCTCGCCGGCGCGCTGATCTACTTCTGCCTCTTCCCGCTCATCGCCATGATCATCATCGAGGCGAAGACCCGCCCCGCCCGCCCGGC
Organism: uncultured Anaerolineaceae bacterium; assembly: GCA_964508715.1. Lineage (GTDB taxonomy): Bacteria > Chloroflexota > Dehalococcoidia > Tepidiformales > Tepidiformaceae > JAKALX01. The sequence continues at coordinate 179,215 of CAZDUX010000005.1, forward strand.
CCATGTTTCCCGTGCCGCGGCCATCGGCCAGTTCTTCATGTGGCCGCTGATGGCGGTCATCACCTTCTTTTTCGCCTCGATGCCTGCCCTTCACGCGCAGTGGAAACTCGCCAGCGGCAAGGGCCTCGTCTACCGTGTTGCCGAAAAAGGCAGCAAGCGCCAGCCCGTCCCCGTGCACGCCACCGAATCTGCCCCCGAGGCGATCGGCGCTGTGGGCGGCGGCCGGTAAGGTCCGCCTTCTCAGCCCGCCACCACGAACGCCCGGCTACCAGCGCCGGGCGTTCGCATATTCCGCAGTTGAACCTGGCTGGCCCGCGACTATCCCGTGGGCCACATCCATGCCGTGAGCCAGCGGCGACTCCGGGCATCCACCCCGTCTTTTCCCACCCGCGACGCTCACCTCGGCGATCCCGTACACTCCCTCGCCATACCCACCACGAAGAGGTAGCGACGTGACAATCATCCAGTCTGCGGCCGGCCCCATCGATACCGATGAAATGGGCTTCACCCTCATGCATGAGCACGTCCTCTGCCTCTGGCCACCGATGTACCAGCAATACCCCGAACTCTTCGACCGTGAAGGCCTGATGGCCGATGCAGTCGCCAAGCTCAAGACGGCCATGCAGGCCGGTGTCAGGACCATGGTCGACCTTACGCCCATCGACCTTGGCCGGGATCCTGGCTTCATCCGCGAGGCCGCACAGAAGTCGGGGATGCAGATCATCGTGGCCACCGGGCTCTACTACCAGATCCCCTTCTACTTCCACCATCGCCCCGATCAGGAGATGACCGACCTCTTCGTCCGCGATATCACCCAGGGCATCGGCCAGACCGGTGTGCGCGCAAACGTCATCAAGTGCGCCACCGAGCCCGAGATGCACCCCATGAACGAGCGCGTTCTCCGTGCCTCCGCGAAAGCCCATCGTGCTACCGGTGTCCCGATCTGCACCCACACCTATCCTGCCAACCGCACAGGCCTCGACCAGCAACGCGTCTTCAAGGACGAAGGCGTGGATCTCTCCCGCACAGTCATCGGTCACTCCGATGACTCCAGCGATATCGATTACCTCGACCAGATCATCCAGAATGGCAGCTACTGTGGCATGGATCGCATCGGCCTTCCCGCACCGCGAACCGATGAGCAACGTGCCGACATGGTTACGGCCCTCATCGAGCGCGGCTACGCGAACCGCATCACCCTCTCGCACGACTCGAGCTGCCATATCGATATGATCCCCGCAGGCGCTGTCGAACAGGTTCTCCCCCAGTGGAATCTCACCCACATTCCCGTCGACATCATCCCCATGCTCCGCGCACGCGGCGTGAACGATGCCGATATCCACCAGATGACTGTCCTCAACCCCCGCACCATCTTCGAGCGCAACAATCCGTACTGATCCAGTAGGCGCGCCACCCATCCCAATCGGAGATCGCCATGTCCGACTTCGAGTACTCCCTCGAGGGCGCAACCGCTGTCATGCGCTTCAACCGCCCCGAGAAGCTCAATGCAGTTACCTATGAGATGCTCGCCGAGATTGAGGAGGTAGTGGGAAAGGCGAACGCCGATCCCGCCGTCCGTGCCGTCATCGTCACCGGCACCGGAAGGGCCTTCAGCGCCGGTACAGACCTCCAGCAGATGTCCGCGCGGCCTCCGTCTGCTGGCCGCGCCGAGTCCTATGGCACGCGCTACGAGAACGCACCGGCTCCATGGACCTTCGCCTCCCTCGCGAAGCCCACGATCGCGGCCGTCAACGGAGCCGCTGTCGGCGTTGGTGTCGAGTTCACCAGCCAGTGCGACTTCCGTATCGCTGCGGAGTCCGCGAAGTTCGGGTGGGTCTTCGTCCATCGCGGCCTCGTCCCCGATACCGCCGCCGGCACCTGGCTCCTCTCTCGCATCGTCGGCCTCCAGAATGCCGCCTACCTCCTCTACTCCGGTGAGATCATCTCCGCTCACCGAGCGAAGGAGATCGGCTACGTCCTTGACGTTGTTCCCGACGGCGAACTGATGGATCGGGCCCTCGCCCTCGCCGCGAGCGTCTCGAAGGGTTCGCCCCTCGCCACCGGGGAGGTCAAGCGCCTCCTCTATCGCAGCATCACCCGCGACCCGTACGAGCACCTCGCCGACAGCACCGCAACAATCACCCGCATGTTCGCCAGCGAAGACTTCAAGGAGGGCGTCCGCGCCTTCCTGGAACACCGCGATCCTGCCTGGAAGGGCCGTTGAATCCCGCGTAACCCCCTGCTATTTCCGGTTGAAGCGGTTCGCCGCCACGTCCACACCGTCGGTGATGATCACCTCCACCGCATCCGCCGCCAGCTTCACCGCCTCGTCCAACTTCGCCTTGTCCTCGCCCCACGGTGCACCAAGCACGTATTCGGCCACGATCTCCGGGTCCCATGTCGGTTCGCCATTGACGGTTGGCCGTCCGATTCCCACCTTGATGCGCACGAACTCCAGGCCCACCGACGCACCGATGCTCTTGAGTCCGTTGTGCCCGCCATGCCCGCCACCTTGCCGGATGCGCAGCGCCCCCACGCTCATGTCCAGGTCGTCGTAAAGCACCACCGTGTGGCTTGTGTCCGCACCGGTCCACTGGCCGGCCTGGGCAACAGCTTTCCCGCTCAGGTTCATGTACGTCTTCGGTTTCACGAGCGCGACCTTCTGCCCGCACAACTGCCCGACACCGATAGCCATCAGGCTTCCCGCCACTTTCGGCTGCGTGCCTGCGCGCTTGGCAAGCTCGTTGATCACCCACCAGCCGACGTTGTGGCGTGTCCGCGCGTACTCGCTTCCCGGGTTGCCGAGCCCCACGATCAGCCAGTCCGCCGCAAATCGCGGTCCTCCGCCCGAAAATGGACGTTTGAATGCCATGCCGCTATCGTCGCGGTCATCCGTTCCAACAGGCAACGCACGCCGGACGATGGGTGGTGCTTGGTCCTCCATCTCCAGTACCTGCAGGGCAGTCCGCGCAGGGGCCGCTGCTCCGGGCGCCGCCATATATGGTGTACCCGCCCGTTTCGGATTGCCCACGCTCCAGACCGCCGCCTATAGTACCGTGGTACATCCACCATGCTCATCGACCTCCACGCACACACCTGGCCACGTTCGCACGACAGCGTCCTTAATCCCGATGACCTCATCGTCCGCGCCAAGGCGGCCGGTCTCGACGCCATCGTCTTCACCGAGCACGACACCGTCTGGGACTACAAGTCCATCGAAGAGCTTCGTGCCAAGCACAACTTCCTCGTACTCGCGGGCGTCGAGATCAGTACCGACGATGGCCATATCCTGGCATTCGGTATCGACAAGTACGTCTTCGGCATGCACCGCTCCCGCGAGCTCGCCAGTTACACCGAGAAGTGCGATGGCGCCCTCGTTGCCGCCCACCCCTACCGTCGCCAGATGCCCTGGTTCAGCCGGAACGACGAGGAGTACCGGGCGGCCCTCGAAAAGGCCAGCCGTAACCCCGCATACCAGTTCGTCCAGGCCCTCGAAGAGCAAAACGGCCGCGGCAGCGACAAGGAGAACGACTTCTCTCGCCGACTCTGCCAGATGATGGATCTCCCCGGTACCGGCGGTACCGACTCCCATGCCATCAGCGATATCGGCAAGGCCGCCACCTACTTTGAACGCGAGATCCACGATGAGCGTGAACTCATCGCCGAACTCAAGGCAGGCCGCCACTATGCCGTTGATCTCCGCAGCGGCCAGCCCATTGCCACCCGCGACCGTGAGTTCACCTCGTGATTGCGCTTCGCTTCACACACTCAGGCTCCGGTAGTACTATCGATTAGCCATCTCGGGGTGCTTGAAGGCCCCGTAAAGAAGAGGAGCAGCATGGCATACACCATCACTTTCAACTGCATCGACGTCCAGGATCAGGCCTGCGTCGAAGTGTGCCCCGTCGACTGCATTCACTTTGACGAGGGTGACGACCGGATGCTCTTTATCAATCCCGATGAGTGCATCGACTGCGGCGCCTGCGAGCCCGCTTGCCCCGTTTCCGCCATCTTCGCCGAGGACGATGTCCCCGCCGATCTCGCCGAGTACAAGGAACTCAACGGCCTCTGGTATAGCGACAAGGCGACCGTACGCGCCCGCGTCAACGCCCTCAAGCCCGCCTAGGCTTCCTGTTCCCGAACGCCAATGTTCGAAGGGGGCCGCCATCACCTGGCGGCCCCCTCGTCTGTCCGTGACTCTCGTGCCGGCCACCCAGCTGATCGCGCGTTGACCATGTGCGCCCGGCCGGTACCATGGAAATGTTGCGCCACGTATCGAGCGTGACGCGGAAGGACTCATCCCAACATGGCTGATCGCGCAATTATCGAAGCGGAACCCCGCACTGTTCTTGGCAAGCAGGTCAATCGCCTGCGCCGTGAAGGCGTCCTCCCCGCGAACGTCTTCGGCCGTGGCGTCGACTCGACTGCCGTCTCGATCGATGCCCGGACCTTCTCCCGCACGATCAAGACAGCCGGTCTCCGCCACATGTACGAACTCAAGGTTGCGGGCGAGGCTGCTCCAAGGTACGTCATTATTCGGGGTCTCTCCCGTAAGGGCGGCACCGGCGACCCGATCCACGTCGACTTCCTCCAGGTCGATCCCGAACGCCCGATTACCGCCAACGTTCCGCTCCGGGTTATCGGTGACGCCCCGGCCGTGAAGGACCTCGCGGGCACGCTCCAGCAGTTCGTCGATGTCATCAATATCCGCTGCAAGCCGCTGGCCATCCCCGAGGCTATCGAAGCCGACGCGTCCACCCTCAAGAGCTTCACCGCCACTCTCACGATCGGCCAGGTTGTCCCACCCCCGGGGATCGAGATCCTCTCCGACCCCTCGCTCGTCGTTGCCTCTGTCGCGCCACCTCGCGTCAAGGCTGCGCGCGGCTAGGCGAGCTTCCTCGTGGCTGAACGCTCCTATCCCGCCGATCCAGCAGAGACAGGATTCGTCCTGTTCCAGCGCTGGCTCGGTGCACACTATGCTCGCGCTACCAGCATCACCTCCTTCGAGTCCGTCGAAGGCGTCCTCCGTGGATCGATCTCCGTCGGCCGCCGCTGGGACCTCTCGGTCACGCTGCTCGACACCCTCGCGACCGACACCTCTTTTGAATGGGAAGCCACCCGCGCCGCCATCGAGGAACGGCTCGACCTCGATGGCCGTGCCGTTGCACTCTGGGTCCCTCGTGATGCATCGCTTCCCGCCGGTGAACCCGGCATCTCGCAGATCGTGGCTGCCGTTGAGCACGCCAATACCCTCGAGGACGGCCGCCTTGAAGTTCGCCGCCCCGTTGCCCTGTACCTCCGGCGCACGGGCACCGAAGGAAGCGTTCTCACCATCCTCGGTGGTCTTCAACCCCACTGGGCCAAGTTCACCAACCGCGTACCCGGGAGCTTCCAGCTCCAGGCGCGTGACCTCGTCCGCCTCCCCTTTAGCGAAGAAGAGCGTGAGGATCTCGTCGACCGCATCGTCCTTGCGGCCGGTCAGCCCGAAGCTGATGAGACACAGGTGATCCCCGCCACGGACGTCTGGACCGCGAATGAACTTGGCGCCGGTAACCGCTCGTGCATCCTTGGTACTCCCAAACCCGAAGATGATGACTGGAGTGCCTCACTCCGCCGGAACCTCCGCAAGCTCCTCCGGCAGGCAGCGCCGGGTCTCACCGAAGGCCAACCCGCGGCCCGCGCACTCGTTGTTCTCGGCGCCAGCACCTACGCCGCGGAAGAGAAGCTCTCCTGGGCCCTTCGGGGTATGGACCCTGGCCTCTATGCGGGCTACCACCTCATCACTGTCATCGCCGACGGCCTCGTGAAGCCACTCCTCCTGCCCGGCCGGTCTGCCCTCCCGTGGGACGTCCAGTTCGGCTAGGATTGCCCCAGCCCGGCCCAGGAGTAACACCATGGCGATTCGTCGCGTCGGATTCGTTGGCCTTGGCATTATGGGTGCGCCCATGGCCCGGAACCTCCTCGATGCTGGCTTCGAGCTCACGGTCTGGAACCGTACCCCGGCGAAGTGCGATCCCCTCGTTACTGTGGGCGCCAGGCAGGCAGAGAACCCGGCTGCCGTTGCTGCCGCATCTGAAGTCACCATCTCGTGCGTCACCAACTCCACTGACGTCGAGCAGGTTGTCCTGGGCGATGCCGGTATCATCCAGGGGGCAAAACCGGGTGCCGTCCACATCGATTGCTCCACGATCTCACCCGAGGTCACTCGGTCTATCGCCAGGGCGCTCGCTGAATGCCAGGTGGAGTTCCTCGATGCCCCGGTTAGCGGGGGTGACGTAGGTGCCAGGGCTGGTACCCTCGCCATCATGGCCGGCGGCGATCCGGCTACCTTTGAACGTTGTCTCCCTGTGCTCCAGGCCATGGGCAAGACCATCGTCCACGTCGGGCCGGCCGGCTCCGGCCAGGTTGTGAAGCTCTGCAACCAGGTCGCTGGCGGGCTCAATCTCCTCGCCATGGCCGAGGCCATCGCTCTTGCCCGGCGCGCTGGCGTCGATCCCGGAAGGATGCTCGAGGTCGTGAGTGCCGGCGCCGCTGGCTCGTGGATGCTCCGGAACCTTGGGCCGCGCGCACTCAACGGTGATTTCGCGCCGGGCTTCATGGTCGAGCTCATGCAGAAGGACCTTCGCCTCGCTCTCGAAGCAGCCGCAGCCTCGCTCACGCCTCTCCCCGGCACCGCGCTCGTTAGCCAGCTCTACACCGCCATCGAGGCTGAAGGCCGCGGCCGCGACGGTACCCAGGCGATCGTTGACGCGATTGCCAAGCTCTCCCGCTGATCACGCTCCGCGGCTCGTGGCTCGATGCGCAGACCACGGTGGTGCAGACCTCGCAGCCACCACACATAGAGGCCGGGACGCTAGCTCCGAACCGTTTGCCGCGCTGGAAGGAACATTCGTGTCCGCAGCACCCGCTCTCGCTGTCGCTCTTCGTTCAGTGTCCGCCCGCGAGCCTTGAGCAGGTCGGTGAGTGCCACCATCCCGTGGAGCTCACAATGATCCTGGCGCGAAACGACCGGCATCCGCGTGATACCCGTCTCCGCCATCCGGTAGACCACAGTCCTCAGTGGCTCATCGGGAAATGCCACGATGGGCTGCCCTTCGAGCACACCACCAACGGGCCGCGCTGCGTCGCCATTCTTCGACTGGTCGACCAGGAGTTGCAGGTGTGTCCGCGAGATCACTCCGCAGAGCCGGCCGTCGTTATCCACGACCGGATAGAGCCGTTGGCCCGTCCGCTGGTGGTCCGACCGTAGTGATTGCCCTAACTCACCAATTGTCGTGGTAGCGGGGAACGCCGCGATGTTCGTGCGCATCACTTCCTTGACGAGCGTGATCTCCAGCGGGTCTACCGCATACTCGCTGCCGATGTGATACCCGCGGCGGCTGATCTTCTCCGTCAGGATAGACCGCTGGAGCGTCAACACCGTGAACCCATGGGCGATCATCACCGCCACCAGTAGCGGGAGCATCGCATTGACATCGTGCGTCAACTCCAGCGCGAACACGACACCCGTCAACGGCGCGCGCATCGTCCCGCCGAGGATCGCCCCCATGGCGATCAGTGACCAGAACCCCGCACCCTCCGCCGGCAAGATGTGCGCTTCGAGCCCGCCCAGGGCGCATCCCACCATGAGGAGCGGTGCCAGCACGCCCCCCGACGTACCCGATCCGAGGGCAACTGCCCAGATGACCGACTTCACCAGCAGCACACCAATGATGAGCCGCATCGATGTGTCGCCGCCCAGCAGGTCGCCGATGTTGTTGTAGCCGACGCCCAGCGCCTCCGGGAAAAACAACCCGGCGATGCCAACCGCCAGCCCACCAATCGCCGGCCACCACATCCAGTGAATTGGTAGCCGGTGGAAGGCGTCCTCCATCGCATAGACGGCCTCCGTCATGGCCAGCGATGCGACCCCCGCGCTGAGGCCGATGACGACGCAGCCGAGCAGGCCCACGACACCGATGAAGGCTGCATGTTCCGGGACAGGAAAGATCGGCGCCGCACCCAGCAGATCGTGCCGGATGAGGGCGGCCACACCGCTCGCGAGGGCGACCGGGATAAGGCTCCGGGGCTTCCACTCGAAGAGAAGGAGTTCTACCGCGAGCAACACCGAGGCTACGGGTGCAGCGAATGTCGCCGACATGCCGGCGGCCGCGCCGGCAACCAGCAGCGTCTTGCGTTCGGCACTCGTCAGGTGCAGGAACTGGGCGAAGATCGACCCGAACGCTCCGCCCGTCATGATGATCGGGCCTTCCGCGCCGAATGGACCACCCGACCCAATCGCGATCGCCGATGAGAGGGGCTTCCAGAACGCCACGCGCGGCTGCACCCGGCTCCCGTTCATGAGGATCGCTTCGATGGCCTCCGGAATCCCGTGGCCCCTGATCTTGTCCGACCCGTAGCGCGCCATGAATCCGACGACGATCCCGCCGATGACGGGTACCACGAGCACGAACGGCCCAATGTCATTGTTCGCGATCGGGCTCACCGTCGTATTGATGCGATGGAAGAAGAACAGGTTCGTGAACAACCCGATGAGCCGGAGCAGTGCAAGCGCAACAAACGCACTGAAGACACCGATCCCAATCGCCAACGCCGAGATCGTGATCACGCGGGGCGTTGTCGTGAAGTCGCCCAGCCGTCCCTCGGCCTCGTTTGCCCCTATGCCTGCCGCCAGCCGGCGAAACATTCCCGGGATGTGCCCCACCCCGGCAAAGAACTGGTCGTCGGCTGTTTCCTCAATCGCCATTCTGGCTAGGCTCCTACCCTCGTTTCGTGTGCCAGCGCCTCTTGCGCCGCCTCGAGACTCTCACCGCCACGGGTCAGCTCCTCCAGCACTCGGACGAGTGCCGGCCCCGCCTTTCGCAATTGCGCACGGTGATTCACGGAGAGGTCATGGAGTGCGCGCTCACCTGCTGGCGTGAGATGGACAATCACTTGCCGCCGGTCAGCTTCGCCCCGTGCTCGCTCCACATACCCATGAGCCGCAAGCCGGTCCACCAACTCCACCACGCTGTGGTGTCGCAACTGCAGCCGCTCGGCGAGTGCCGCCATGTTGGGCGTTTCCCCTTCTGGCATCCCCTTGATTGCCAGCATCAACTGGTGCTGCTGTGGCTCCACCCCTGCGGCCCGTGCCGCATCCTCGCTAAACCTGAGGAACAGGCGGATCGCGTAGCGGAATTCGTGCAAAGCTCGGTAGTCGTCCAGGGAGACCTCTTCTGTCATATACTATCAGTCTATCGTCTCACGATACAATATGCAGGTGAGCGAAATCCTCCTTCCCAGTCCGGGCCATTCTCCCATGTCACCGAGTTCTATTCGCTACCGTCTCCTTTCGGGCTGGTCCCCGATATTGGCGAGGTCGCGATATCGGTCCGTGATACTCATCCTTTTGCCCGAGGAAATCCGCACCGTCCTTCCCTACACTCCACCCGCTGGCTCCGTGGAGCACGGGCATTACAGGCGACGATGAAGCACCTGGTCGCGGGAACCATCCGCAAGCGGTCACCGAATTGGGTTCGCAGCCTCGTTCTTGGCGAAGGGCGCGACGCGTATGCGGTTGTCTCCGAACTTGGCCAGCGCCTTGGCGCTACGCTTGCCCCCGAAGCAGTCCTGCCTGCTATCGTCGAAACCGTCTCGAAATCCATGAACCTCCCCTATGTTGGGATCGCCCTGAAGCATGGGGATGAGTTCGAGATTGCAGCTGAGTACGGCCTCACCGGTACCCCCGGACCCGGCGAGCACTACCTCATCGTCCCGCTCGTCTACCAGGGTGAAGTGATCGGCCAGATGTCACTCGCTCCCCGTGTCGTTGGCGAGGACTTCGACCCGAAAGACCGTCAGATCCTCGGCGACCTCGCCCGCCAGGCCGGCGTTGCAGCCTACGGCGTCCGCCTCACCGCCGACCTCCAGCGTTCCCGCGAGCGCCTCGTCAATGCCCGGGAAGAGGAACGCCGCCGCATCCGCCGCGACCTCCACGACGGCATCGGCCCGGCCCTCGCTGCACTCACCCTCAAGCTCGACGCTGCTGGCAACCTCCTGGAACGAGACCCTGCTGCTGCCGCACACCTCATCGCCGAACTCCGTAACGAGGCCCAGGATGCCGTTTCTGATGTTCGCCGCCTTGTCTACGGCCTTCGTCCGCCTGCGCTCGATGACCTCGGCCTCGTCCCTGCGATTCGCCAGTACGCGCTCCAATATGGCGGCCCCGGTAGTGCCGGCTCGAGTTCGATCGTCGTCACGGTCGACGCCCCGGAGAACCTGCCACCTCTCCCCGCTGCGCTCGAGGTCGTGGCCTATCGCGTCGCGCTGGAAGGCATCACGAACGCTGCCCGCCATGCCAATGCCCGGAATTGTGTCGTTCGCCTCTCGATCGGTGACGCTTTCGCGATCGAGGTCATCGACGATGGGAACGGCCTCCGTGATGGCTGGCGCCCCGGTGTGGGCTTTGCATCCATTGGCGAGCGTGCCGGTGAACTCGGCGGTACCTGCACCATCGATCCCGAACCATCGGGAGGTGTTCATCTCACCGTTCGCCTCCCCCTCCAACAAGGACGCCCCTGACCGTGGACAACATCCGCATCCTCATCGCTGACGACCACACCCTCTTTCGGGGTGGACTCAAGGCCCTTCTCGCGTCCCTTCCCAACGTCGAGATCGTTGGTGAAGCTGCGGATGGCGAAGAGGCGATCGCATTCGCCGCTCAACTTCAGCCCGACGTTATCCTGATGGATATCCAGATGCCCCGCGTGAACGGTATCGAAGCCGCCCGCCGCATCCTCGAGAGCACTCCCCACATCGGTGTCCTCATGCTGACGATGTTTGAAGATGACGACAGCGTCTTCTCTGCGATGCGTGCCGGCGCACGTGGGTACGTCCTCAAAGGAGCCAGCCAGGGGGAACTCATCCGGGCCATCGAGGCGGTCGCGAGTGGCGAGGCCCTCTTCGGCCCTGGTGTCGCGGAGCGCCTCCTCACCTACCTTGGCACACCTCGCCCCCGCCTCCGCGAGCGTACGTTCCCCGAACTCACAGAGCGAGAGCGTGAGGTTCTGAACCTCATCGCCGCCGGGAATAACAACGCCACCATAGCGAACAAACTCGTGCTTAGCCCGAAGACAGTGCGCAACCACATCTCGAACATCTTCAGCAAGCTGCAGGTGGCCGATCGTGCTGAGGCAATCATTCGTGCCCGCGAAGCCGGTATGGGGCGCTAACCTGCCGGCTGCTCGCTCGTGTGCAACCTGTGCCTCCAGCGTCCCGGGGCGAACCAGCGCCCGGTTGCCGGGTTCGCTGGAATTACCGTTCCAGTGGCTGGCTCCCGCCGAATGACACGGCCATCGGTGTCGAGTACGGACCTGAGCGTCTCCCGCGCCTCGGCGAGGGCCCGCTCGAGTTCTGCCTCGTCGACATGGATCCGCCACGGCGAAAGTGCATCGAGCTTCGGCCTGACGACCTGTACCGGCAGGTGCTGCTCTACCACAGCCTGCATTGCATCGGTCGTTGCATGCGACAGTACCCCAAATGACCGTCGCAACACCCCGAGTGCTGTTCGCGGCCGGCACGAACCCTGGAGCGTGGACGGTGTGAGGTCGATAGCAAGGATCTCCGTTGCCCCCATCGTCATCGCCGTCACCAGGTCGACGGATGCCGTAACACAGCCATCTACGTAGAGCTGACCACCGATCTCCACAGGGTCGAAGATCCCGGGGATCGATGTCGACGCAAGGATTGCTGGTGCCAGTGGCCCGGCATTGAACACGGCCTTTCGGCCCTCCGAGAGGTTTGTCGCGATGACCGAAAGTGGAAGCCTTGTGTCGTCGAAGCGCATCTCGCCGATGTGATCACCGATGAGCCTCGGGACAATCTCGTTCGAGTAGAGCCCCCCGCCGCGCCGCACGACCCTCGCCAGCATGCGCAACGGATTGGGATGCAGCACCCGCACCCTGTGCAGCCCCCGCCACACATCCAGCAGCCCGCCGGGGTCGTCCGGGTACATCGCCACCCACGCCCCATTGAGCGAGCCCACGCTCGTTCCCACAACAACCTGGGGACGGAAGCCCATCTCGTGCGCCGCTTTCACGTACGCCGCCTGCACGCTTCCGAAGGCCCCTCCGCCTCCCAGCACCAGTGCCGGCCTCGACTTCCTGTCGTTCACCGTATCACCCTCTACCACCTAACCTCGTCAACCCTACAGCGTTCATGCATTCGGGACTTCCCTACCACCTCCCGGCTTTCTTACACCCTTACGGAGGGCCCTGCCGGTGCCGGGAACCGCGCCATCGCGGTCTCATCGTCGTCACTTTACGCGACGATATGGGCCGGGTCACCGAGTTCACCGCTCTGGCGCCCCGTTCCTTACTATCCAGGTACCAGGCGTCAACGCCTGTGTCTTCGAGCCGCTCACCCATCAATCCCGGGAGTTCCCTAGTGTAGTGGCACCGAAGAGTCTTTGACGGTGGCGAGAGCACTTTGAGCACGG
>CAZDUX010000006.1:0-185248 GCA_964508715.1 uncultured Anaerolineaceae bacterium
GGGGCATATGCCCCCGCCGGCAGGGTGATTCCTCCTACTTGTCCTTCCAGCGGAAGGGTGCGGTTTCGGTGCCGCCACCGTAGCTGCCGGGGACGGTCCTGATGTCGAGGGAGTTGCGCATCCAGGGCTGGTAGGTGGTCCAGGTGGTGCCAGCGCCAGACTGGTTCGGGATGTAGTACATCTTCTCGGCGTTCTTGCGCTGGATTTCGAAGAAGATCTCCCTGCGCTTGACGGGGTCGACCTCGACCTGCTGCTTGAGGGCAAGGTCCTTCATCTCGGGGTCGTTGATCTTGCTGTGATTGAGGGGGTCGTCGGTGAAGAGGCGGATCGGGTACGAGCCACCTTCGGGGAATGGGGTTTCGAGACCGAAGAACATGCCCTTGAAGTTACCGGCGAAGGTCTGGGTGATGTATTTCGAGGAGTAGTCCTGGACGTCGGTCGCGGTCTTGATGCCGATTGCGTTGATGAACTGGATATTGGCCTCGGCGACGGTATTGAAGGCGGCTCCGTAGCGGTTGGCGGCGTAGGCATAGGTGGCGGAGATGTCCTTGAAGCCGGAGGCATCGAGGAGCTTCTTTGCCTCGGCGACGTCGTACTTGAAGTACTTCGCGCTGTCGCCCTGTTCCTTACTCTGGGGGTCGAGCCAGAGACGGACCATACCGGCGGGGATGAGGTTGTTCCAGGGCGATTTCACGTCGATGCCCTGGGCGCGGAGTTTCTTGATGTTGTAGGCGAGGTCGGTGAGGCCATCGCGGTCGAGCGACATGGAGACGGCCTGTCGGACGCGGGGGTCCTTGTTCCACGGGGAATTGGGGTCGCTATCGAAGGCGATGAAGCTCAACTGCTGGCTGATGTCGCCAAGCATCTGGGCCTGGGGGATGGACTTCTTGATGTGTTCGAGGTCGTCGGCTGTGGAGTCGACGTAGTCGAGGTTGCCGGCCATGAACTGGGCGAGGCGGTTGGGGTACTCGGGGATGACGGCGAGGTCGCAGGCGTCCATGAGGGGGAAGCCCTTGACGTGCCACTCAGGATTCTTCTTGAACACCATCCTGGTACTCGGAGCGTAGCTATCGAACACCCACGGGCCGGAGCCGATCATGGTCTTCGCCGGGTCGAAGCCACCGTCGGCCTCTTTGGGCATGATCCAGAGGAGGTTGGCGTCGGCGAGGACATCGAGGAAGGCGGCGTAGGGTGCCTTGAGACTGAACTTCATGGTCGAGGCGTCGGGGTACTCGACCTTGTCGACGAACGAGACCTGGCTGGCGTTCTGGGTGGTCTTTGCCGTCATGCGGCCCCAGGAGTACTTGAGGTCGTCGGTTCCAACTTCCCGGCCATTGACAGGGGCGACGTTGTGGAACTTGACGCCGGGGCGCATCTTGACGGTCCAGGTGAGGCCATCGGGGCTGGGCTCGGCGGACTGGGCGATGTCGGGGACGGGCTTGAGGTCGGCGACCTTGATGCCAAAGCCGGTGCCGTAGCGGAAGAGCCGGCTGTAGGGGAATGCGGCGACGCCCTTGGTGAGGAAGCTCAGGTTGCCGTAGGGGTCGATGGTGGGCGGGTCGCCGGTGAGGAGGCGATTGTAGGTGCCGCCCCTCTTTGCGTTGGCGAAGGGGTCGGCTGCAGTGGGTGATGCCGCGGCTGAGGGGTTGGGTGTCGGCGTGGCGATGGAGACGTTGCCGTTGTCGCCCTTCTTGTCGTCATCGTCGCCGCCACAGCCGACGAGTGCGAGGCCGGCGACCCCGGCGCCGGCGGTGACAGCACCGCCGAGGAAGCGCCGGCGGCTCTTTCGTACGACCCAGTAGCGAGACCAATAACTGCTTGCCATGTTCTCCCCTGAATTAGTGATACCAGTGATAGTGATGATAGGTAAGCTCAATGCTCACCTTCGCGATGCAGGCAATTAACTGCACCGGTCAGGTACTGTCAACACCTATGGGTAGAAGGCGTGGTTTCTATCGACGTGTATCGATGTTGTGCATGCTGTAAGCGAATCAGTGACTGACTTCGTTGCCTGGAAGAATTACGGGGAGTTTGCAAGAACTACCATCGCGATTTGCGATGGGCGGTCATGGTGCCAGGCATGTCCCGTTCCCTGTCTGTCACGACCGACCGCATGCGCTACCACACGTTCACCACGGGCCAACGTGTCCGGCCATCGAATGCTGGCGCCGGGCGGCCGTCTCTCGAGGTATGAGACGTCCAAACCGCTTCCAGCTCGCCCTGGTGGTTTCGGCGCTGGTGGCTATCGCAGGGCTTGCAGCGGCCCCGGCGGTGGCGGAAGCGCGCCGCAACCCTCGCCCTGGTGGAGTCGTTCGCTATGTACCGCCGCAGACGCCCTCACCGACCGTTATCGTGACGGAGCCACCCGCGACCGTCGTCGCGACACCGGTGGCAGCTCCCACCCCGGCACCTGCCGCCGCCGAGCCACAGACGGAGTACCGGCTCGTGGAGACGTTCGAGGGCCTGCCTTCCGGGCGCACATGGACCGATGGCGCGGTACATGGGCAATGGACCGATGTATTCAATGGCTACGGATGGGCAGGAATTGAGGGGGTTGGCGACCAGGTGCTCGGGCTTTCTCCGAAGGCTGCTACCTCGGCGGGTGAAACACATGCCACGCTCGTGGTCTCGAATGAGTCGTTCCAGGATGCGGACATCAGCGTGCAGATGAAGACGGTATCGCAACTTCGGACGGGTTCGGCCGCGAACGCATGGGAGACGGCCTGGCTGCTCTGGAACTACGCCGACAACACCCACTTCTACTACCTGGCGCTCAAGCCGAACGGGCTCGAGATTGGGAAGGAGGACCCGGCTTACCCCGGGAACCAGCGGTTCCTGGTTACCATGAGCACGCCGTATCCGATCGGTCACTGGTACACCGTGCGTATGCGGCAGGCAGGGAGCACATTCACGGTCTGGGTGGATGGGGTGCAGGTCGCGACGTTCACCGACTGGGAGCGACCGTATGCGGCCGGAGCGCTTGGCCTCTACAGCGAAGACGCATACGTCCAGTTCAACAACATCACCGTCCAGTAACGGGACGAGGGAAGCCGGGCGCACCCGCCCGGTGCAGCTGTCGCCATAATGGAGCGCATGATGGGAAGGCCGGGCTACCGGGGCAGGGTGGGCCTGCTCACGCTGGCGACGCTGCTGGCCCTGGCGCTCGGGGCATGCGCCACGCCGACGGCCGGGGTTCCACCCAACGGCGTATCACCACAGGCGTACGTCCCGGAGCTCGCGAGCGACACGCCACCGTCGCCCATACCCGTCGCGGGCGCGCCATCCCCGTCCGCCACGGCGACCCCGGCTGCCATGGGAGGGCGGCTCGCAGCTCCCGCCAGCGGGATGTACCTGGCGGCGAATCCGGACTTCGGGGGTGAGGAGGACGAGGTCTCGGCGGAGCGGATCACCACGTTCGAACAGCTCAGCGGGAGGGGGATCGCGTGGGCGTACTTCTCGGATAACTGGGACAACGGCATCGTGTTTCCTGCGGGTGCCGTGCAGGCAGCCCGGGCCGCGGGGACGGTCCCGTTCATTCGGCTGATGCCACGGAGCAGATTCGACGAAGGCGGGCCGGACCCCGTCTACACGATGCAGGGGATCGCGAATGGCCAGTTCGATGCCGAGCTGCGCCAGTGGGCAAGGGAAGCGAGGACGGCAGGGCCGCTGCTCCTGGAGTTCGGCACGGAAGTAAACGGCGACTGGTTCCCCTGGAACGGCCGCTACAACGGTGGGGCAAACACAGGCCCACAGCGTTTTCGTGACGCGTACCGGCACATCGCCGACCTCTTCCGGGCCGAGGGTGCAACCAACATCACCTGGTTCTTCCATGTCGATGCGAGTGGTTCGCCGGAAGCGCGATGGAACGCGATGGCCAACTACTACCCGGGCGACGACTATGTCGACTGGCTGGGCATCAGTGCCTATGGGGCGCAGACTCCGGACGATGACTGGGACAGCTTCGCCGACGTGATGGACGACGGTTACGCGGAGCTGGCGAAGGTTGCACCTTCGAAGCCGATTGCACTGCTGGAATTCGGAGTGACCGACGGGTACAAGGGCGGCGACAAGGCGGCGTGGATCCGGGATGCATTCGCGGCTATCACATCGGGGCGCTACCCGCGGCTCAAGGCGGTCTCGTGGTGGAACGAGACGTTCGAGAACGACGATGGAAGCACGTCGGCGTTACGGATTGACTCGTCGCAGAAGGCGCTCGATGCCTACCGGCAGGCGGTGGCGAACCCGGCTTTCGTGACCACGGCGCAGTTCCGGTAGCGCATCGGCGGAGGGTGACCGTGGGTAGCGGCCGCCATGCGCGTACGGCCGGGGAGCGGTCTCTGGCCAGGCGATGCTCATGACAGATTGAGGAGCCGCTTGCCCGCGAATCAGCACCGGATATCATCGTCCGCTATGAACGTCAGCCCCGATCCGGTGCACATGCGAGCGTGGCGGGCGTTCCTCGAAGCTCACGCGCGGGTCACGACCATCCTCTCGCAGGAACTCGAGGATGAACGGGACCTGCCGCTGAGCTGGTACGACGTGCTGGTGCAGCTCGAGGAGCGGCCGGGACACCGCCTGCGGATGACAGAGCTCGCCGGGGCGGTGCTCCTTTCGAAGAGCGGGCTCACGCGGCTGGTCGACAAGATGTGTAGCCATGGGCTGGTGGTCCGCGAACCGGATCCAGGTGATCGCCGGGGGACGTTCGTGACGCTGACGGCGGAGGGTTACGAGCGGCTGCAGGATGCGGCGCCGGTGCACATGCGCGGTATCGTCGAGCATTTTGGCCGGTACATGAGCGATTCCGAGGCGAAGGTGATGGGCGAGGCGCTCTGGCGCGTGGCGGATTCCACTCACCGGTAGCTCATGCGTGGATCATCCGGGCGGACGATTGTCCAGGGCGGTTGCTTCACGGATGACTCCCATGCTGAGAAGCCGGTCGATCGCCGGTTCATCCAGGCCTGCCTGGCGCAGTACATCGCGCGTATGCTCGCCGAGCCGGGGGGCCGTGGCACGTTTCGGGGAGGGTGTGCCGTGCCAGCTGGCGAATCCCGCGACGCCGGTCATCGGCCCGATTTCGGCGTACGTGAAGTCATCGAGGAATCCTTCCGCACGTAGCGCGGTGTCGGCGGCGACTTCATCGACGGTGAGTGCAGGGGCTGCGGGAACACCGGCCGTTCTGAAGCGGGCGATGAGATGATCGCGCGGGATGCCGGCGATGGTGGATTCGATGGCGCGGGCGATATCGCTGCCGGGAGAAGCCTCGAGGAGGGTTGATGGTTCGGGCCAGGTGACGCCCGGCAGCGCTTCGGCGAGGGCGGCCGCCTCGGTTTCGGTTTCGCAGGCGATGGCGAGCCAGCCATCGGTGCAGCGGTAGAGGCGGTCGAGTGCGCGGGGTCCGAGGAAGCCGGGTGCGCCGTTCAGTGGTTCGGGACAGCCGGGGTAAGAGGTGAGTTCGCCTGACTGGCAGATAACGGCCTGGACGGCGAGGTTGGTTTCCACCTGCTGGCCGCGCCCGGTTCGTTCGCGGGCGAAAAGGGCGGCGACCACGCCGAACATGGATGTGAGCGCGGCCGAGGTATCGTTGACGGCGACCTGGTGGAAGACGGGCGGTCCGTCGCCACCCTGTGCGGCCATGAGCCCGCCCTGGGCCTGGACCAGGGGGTCGAAGCCGGGGTCGTTTGCGCAGGGGCCCTTGCCCCCGTAGCCGGTGACGGAGCAGGAGATGAGGCGCGGGTTGCGTCGCGCGAGTTCGTCGTGGCTGATGCCCAGGCGCTCGCGAACGCCCGGGCGGTAGTTGCCGGCGACAACGTCGGCTGTGGCGGCGAGGCGGCGGAAGGCGTCGAGCCCGGCCGGTTGCTTGAGGTCGAGCGCGAGGCTGCGCTTTCCGCGGTTGTGGGCGACGAAGGTGAGGCCGTAGGTGCGGAACGGGTCGCCATCGAGCGGTTCGACCTTGATGACATCGGCACCGAGCGAGGCAAGGAGGGTGGGGCCGAACGGCCCGGCGACGAACCCGCCGAGATCGAGCACGCGGATGCCGGAAAGGGGGAGGGGAGCTGCGCCCGGGCGAGGTGCAGGTGAGGACGTCTCGAGAGGTTTGACGGTGGTGGCATCGTGCATGAGGTGGCGGACGCTGCCGGGCGTGCCGCTGAGCGAGATGGGGATGCCGGGGAGTTCTACCTCACCACGGCCGGGATGGGGGAGAGTGACGCGCATGCCGTGGGCGGCGATGGTCTCACCGCGGAACCACTCCTCGCGCGACCCGGCACGGGCAACGGGGATGCCGGCGTCGTGCAGCAGGTGTTCCCACTCGGCGGCGGTCCGTTCGCGCATCCGGCGCGAGATCCACTCGATGGCGGTCGCCGAGCCGGGTTGCTGGAGGATGTTCGTGAACTCGCCATCGATGCCCGGGGCGACGATGAGGTCCTCGATCTCCATCACCTGCAAGGCTCGCAGGAAGAAGGCAGGGGTGAGGGCGCCGAAGAAGAGCCATTCACCGTCGCTGCAAGGGTAGAGGCGGTAGTTCGCGGCCGTACCCCGACCGAACATGCGCGTTACGGCCGCGGATTTCACGAGGCCGCCGCTTTCGATGGCGCTGACAGCATGCAGGCCGGTGACCGTGGATGAGCGTGCGAAGCCGTCGCGTTCGCGGCCGAGAAGGGCCGCGGCGAGGGTGAGCGCCCCGAGCATACCGTGGGCGTAGGTGGCCTGGGGTGTGACGAGGCGGACGGGCAGGCCGGGTTCGGATGCCTGGAGGTGACTGATGCCGGTGAGGGCGGAGAGGAGGGCGTCGCTCGCGGGCAGGCCGGCCCAGGATTCGCTGGCGCCGTAGGGGGGCATCCAGAGGCGGACGAGCGACGGGTTGGCGCGGCGCAACTCTTCGTGGCCGAAGCCGCTACGCTCGAGGAAGCCCGGGAGTTGGTCGAAAACGATGGCATCGGCCGATGGGAGGAGTTCGTGGACCCGCGCCTGGCCAGCAGCGGTTTCGATATCGGCGCCGAGTCGGAGCTTGTTGCGGTTCCAGCAGAGTGCGCCGGGGTGCTTCGCGAGGGGCCCGCCACCAGGTGGTTCGATGCGGATGACTTCGGCGCCGAAGTCGGCGAGGAACATCGTGGCCATCGCCCCTGCGATGCCGGTGCTGCAATCGATGATACGGAGGCCGGCGAAGGCGCTCATGGTGGGAGTATCCCACGGCGGCAGAGCGTGTGGTGGCTCTGATAGGATTCGCGCACTGAGAGGCTATTCTCTGGAGTTAGCTGATGCGCGAGATGACCGGCGGCGACGCTGTCTACGAGACCCTTCGAGCCCTTGGCGTGGAGCACGTTTTCGGGATCGTGAGTGTCCACAATATCCCGATCTATGACGCGCTACTGCGTGGTGGCGGGATCACGCCCATCAGCGTGCGGCACGAGCAGGGCGCCATCCACGCGGCCGATGGTTATGCGCGGGCGAGCGGGAAGCTCGGGGTGGCGATCACGAGTACCGGGCCGGGGGTAACGAACGCGATGACGGGGCTGTTCGAGGCACAGTTCGCGTCGAGCCCGGTGCTGATGGTGACGGGGCAGATTGATTCGACGTTCTATGGGAAAGGGAAGGGATTCCTGCATGAGGCGGAGAGCCAGCTGCCGATGTTGCGGACGGTGACGCGGCGGTCGGAGAGTATTCGCCATGTCGAGGAGATCCCGGAGACACTCGTGCGGCTTGCACGCGATGCACAGATGGGGCGGCCGCAGCCGGTGGCGCTCGAGATCCCGGTCGACTTCCAGTATGCGCGGGCCGATACCGACATCCCGGTGATCGAGGGTTTTCCACGGCGAAAGCCACCACACGATGGTCTCGAGCGGGCGGCGGCACTGCTGCGCGAGGCGAAGCGGCCGATCGTCTGGGCCGGTGGTGGCGTCATCACCGCGAACGCCTCGGCGACGCTCACGCGGCTGGCGGAGATGCTGGATGCGCCGGTGTTCACGTCGATCACCGGTCGCGGGGTCATCCCGGAGGACCATCCCCTTGCGATGGGGCCGCTGCCGCAGCAGCCACAATTCACCGAGGTCATCGAATCGGCCGATGTGGTGCTTGCGGTGGGTACGCGGTTCCAGGCGGGCGCAACGCGCAACTGGACGGTCAACATCCCGGGGAAGATCGTCCATATCGATGCTGACCCGGCAGTCCTGGGGCGGAACTACCCGGCGGCGGTTGGTGTCGTGGGCGATGCGGGGCTGGCGCTTTCGTACCTGGTGCAGGCGCTGGCAGGGCACCCGGGGGCGGAACCAGAGTTCACGGCGAGCGCGCAGACGGTGCGCGATGGGGTGCGATCGAGCATTCGCCAGCAGATCGGGCAGGACTACGCGGCGATCATGGATGCGATCCGGGATCTGCTGCCGGCGGACGGGCCGATCGTGCGTGATGCGACGGTGCCTGCGTACCTCTGGGGCAACCGTCTCATCCCGATTGTCGAGCCGCGCACGTCGATCCATTCGACCTCGGCGGCGATTGGGCCCGGCCTGCCGCTGGCCATTGGTGCGGCGATTGGGAGCGGTAAGAAGACGGCGCTGATCCAGGGTGATGGCGGCTTCATGCTCAACATCGGTGAGCTTGCGACCGCGGTGCAGCACCATGTCCCGGTCATCGTTTGCCTCTTCAATGACCGTGGGTACGGGGTGCTTCGGACGATCGAGGCGAACACGTTCGAAGGGCGGCAGTTCGGGGTTGAACTCGCCACGCCCGACTTCGCGATGGTGGCGAAGGGGATGGGGCTGCATGGTGAAACGGTGCGCTCGGCGGCGGAATTCCGCGAGGCGTTCGGGCGGGCGGTGGAGCACGATGGCCCGGTGTTGCTCGACATCGACATGACGAAGCTCGTGCCGATGGGCGGGCTCGGGGGTGGCGGGCGGCGCTGAGGAGAGGGATTGGGGCAACAGCGAGGCCGGCCCGGAGAAATCCGGGCCGGCCTCATCGTGGAGTGACGGTGGGATGGGGGCTGTTACTTGCCCTTCTTCTTGGACTTCTTGTCCTTCTTCTTGGATTTCTTGTCTTTCGCCAAATCATCACCTCCTTACCGCCCGGTCTGGCCAGTCAATCATATGTTGACGAGGTTGTCAACCTCGCATTGACGTTTGGGGCCGCTGGTCTACTCTCTGGGGGTGGCCAACCGGCAACTTCGGCAGTTGAGAGAGGCGCTGAATGCGCTCGAAGCAGCGCCCGATGCGCTCGGTTCGCTCGATGCTGCCCGGAAGGTGCGTGAGCGGAGCGAGGAACTCGAGCGGGAGTGGGTGGAGGCGGCGCGGAAAGCGGGGTTTTCGTGGTCACGCATCGGTGCGCTGTACGGGATGTCGAAGCAGGGCGCGCAGCAGCGCTTTCGGCCGGTGCGGAAGGCTTCGCCCACGCGGCCGCGGCGGCCCAAGGCAAAGCAGCGAAGCCATTCCGCCTCTCTGCCGGGGGAACCACCGGCGCCGAGCGATGAGAACAGCCCGGCGGATTGAGCGACCTCGCGGGATCAGATTATGAGAACGCCCCGATCTCGCGGGCGATGATGTGCTTCTGGATCTCGCTGGTGCCTTCGGCGATGGTGGCGGCGCGGATATCGCGGTAGTAGCGCGAGACGGGGGTGTCGTCCATGTAGCCGAGGCCGCCGAAGAGCTGGACGGCGGCGTCGGCTGTGCGCTTTGCCATCTCGGTGCAGTGGAGTTTGGCGAGCGCCGCTTCCTTGATGTAGGGCGCATGGGCATCGCTCTTGCGGGCGGCACGGTCGCGCAGGGGGCGGCCGGTTTCGAGGCCAAGGTACATATCGACGAGCATCGCCTGGACGTGCTGGAACTGGCCGATGGTGCGTTTGAATGCCTGGCGCGAACGGGCGTGGGCGAGTGCAAGTTCGAAGCATTCGGTGGCGAGGCCGAGTGCCTGTGTCGCGAGGTAGACGCGGGTGAGGGCGAAACCGGAGCCGACGACCTGCTGGCGCCCGGAGCTGCCGCTCCCGAGGAGGCTATAGCCGGGCAGGCGGCAGTCGTTGAAGAAGAGTTCGCGCGTGTCGGCGGAATGGAGGCCCATCTTCCGGAGGGGTGGGCCCATGGTGTAGCCGGGTGTGCCGGAAGGCACCACAAAGAGCCCGAAACCGGTGTCGGTGCGGGCGAGGACGGTCACGAAGGAGCAGATCTCGAGGCCGGCGTTGCTGATGAAGATCTTGGAGCCGTTGAGGACCCACTCCTGGCCATCGCGGGAGGCACGGGTCTTGATCCCGGCGGTATCGGAGCCGGCGTCGGGTTCGGTGATGCCGCCGGCACTGACTGTTTCGCCGGCGACCATTGGGAGGACGAGCTGTTCCTTCCATGCGGCGACCTGCTCATCGCTGCCGCGGAGGAGCGTGCGGCCACCCCCTCCGCCTACCCAGAGCACCCAGCCGAGCGACATGTCGACGCGGCTGAGGGCTTCGAGGGCGAGGCAGAAGGCGAGGGTGGTGGCGTTGGTTCCGCCCACATCTTCGGGGTAGAGCATGCCGGGGACGCCGAGGGCGCCGAGCTGGCGGTAGAGGGCGGTATCGAACCGCGAGGTGGCGTCGCGTTCGGCGGCGCCGGGGGAGACTTTGTCGCGGGCGAAGTCGAGCACGGTCTGGTAGATGAGCCGCTCTTCGTCGGAGTACCCATAGTCATCCATGTCAGGGACCGTCCAGTTTCCCGGCGGGCTGTGCTTGCGCGCACGGCGCGGAACATCCCGCCCGGGGCGTTTCGAGGAGTGTCGGCTGTTGGCGCCGTGCGGGCGAATGAGCACGGTCATGACTGCGTGGCGAGGGCCGGGTGTGCAGGGCCGGGCCGTGGATGGGGCTGCAGCACAGCGGGGAGAGCGTCTACGCTTCGGGGCAACCATGGGCCAGGAGTGAGCAGCATGACGAGCCAGGGCGCCGAAGGTCACCTTCGCTTCCACGTTTCTACGAGCCATCTCGGTTCACCATTTGGGCCGGGATGGTTCGGGGTAATCGCCGAGAAGCTGGCGCGTCTCTTCGGTACGCCACAGTACCTGATCGGCCAGACGGCGGTCGTGGCTGCCTGGATCCTGATCAACGCAGCGGGACTGGTGGGGTTTGATATCTACCCATTCATCCTGCTGAACCTGGCGTTCAGCCTGCAGGCGGCGTATGCGGCGCCGCTGATCCTGTTGGCCGAGACGCGGCAGGCTGAACGGGACAAGTCGTGGAGTGACGCGGATGCCCACCACCGGGAGGATCTGGCACAGACGACGCTCACGCTCCTTCAGCAGAACACGGAGCTGACCCGGCGGGTAGCCGAGCTGTCGGAGCGGGTTGAGCGCCTAACGGCGGAGATCCACGCGGCGGTGGTGGGCGGCGGGGGTTAGCGCTCGATGGGGACGTTGACCGAGTTGCCCCACTCGGTCCAGCTACCGTCGTAGTTGCGGACGTTCTCAAAGCCGAGGAGGTACTTGAGGGCAAACCAGGTGTGGCTTGAACGCTCGCCGATGCGGCAGTAGGTCACGACATCGTCGGCGGGTTGGAGGCCCTGTTCCTGCTGGTAGATGGCACGGAGTTCGCTGGCGGTCTTGAAGGTGCCGTTTTCGGGATTGGTGGCACGAGCCCACGGAACGCTTTTGGCCCCGGGGATGTGGCCGCCGCGGAGGACGCCCTCCTGGGGGTATTCGGGCATGTGGGTGCGCTCGCCGGTGAACTCGGGGGTGCTGCGTACGTCGACAAGGGGCAGGCCGGCGGCCTGGTGCTGGAGGACCTGGTCGCGGAAGGCGCGGATCTTCGTGTCATCGCGGTCGGGTGCGCGATAGTTGGTGGGAGGGTAGTGCGGGACTTCGCGGGTCATCTCGCGGCCTTCCTGTTCCCACTTGAGACGGCCGCCGTCCATTACTTTTGCGTTGGTGTGGCCGAAGAGCTGGAAGACCCAGAAGGCATAGGTTGCCCACCAGTTACTCTTGTCGCCATAGAACACGACGGTTGTCTGTGGGGTGACGCCGATGCGCGACATGAGGGCTTCGAAGCCGGCACGGTCGAGGTAGTCGCGGCGGAGCTGGTCGTTGAGGTCGGCTGCCCAGTCGACCTGGACTGCGCCGGGGATATGGCCGGAAGGGTAGAGGAGCTGGTCTTCGTTGGATTCGATGATGCGGATGCCGGGGTCGTTGCGGTGTTCGGCGACCCAGTCGGTGGAGACGAGGACATCGGGGTTTGCGTAGCCGCGGTCGGCGATCTTCGGCTCGGTGGTGGTCATCTGTGTTCTCCCGGAAGGTGTGATGTGCCGATAGCCCATCCAGCGTAGCGCACGGGCGGGCGGGTGTGGAGGAGTGTAGTGAAGAAAGTGGAGTGGCGAACTCGATTATTCGCTCATGGTGGGTGAGGAGGATGCCGGCACCCGGGGTGTGTTGGCTGCGGTCGCGGGCCTGACTTCGGAGCATGGCGCGGGGCCCTGGTGACGCAGCTGCTGAACCCCCGGCTACAATCAGCGGATGCAGTACGAACCGCTTCCTCCCGAAATCGCCGGTGTTGCCAGGGCCGAGATGGCTCGTTGCGAGGTACCGGGTGTTGCAGTGGGGGTGATGCATGGCGGCCGGTTCTACGCGGAAGGGTTCGGTGTGACGAGCATCGACCATCCGCTGCCCGTGACGCCGGAGACGCTCTTCCAGATCGGGTCGACGTCGAAGACGGTGACGGCCACGGTGGCGATGCAACTCGTCGAAGAGGGGCGGTTGGACCTCGAGCAGCGGGTGCGCGAATACCTGCCGTGGTTCGCGCTGCGCTCGGAGGAGGATGCGCACCGGCTGACGGTGCGGCATCTCGTGACGCATCACGGTGGGTGGCAGGGGGACTACTTTCGCGATACGGGGCGTGGCGACGACGCGATCGGGAAGATCGTACGAAAGATGGCGAACTCCCACCGGATCGTGCCGGCGGGTTTTGCCTTTTCGTATAACAACGCGGGTTTCTATGTCCTGGCGCACATCATCGAGACGCTGGAGGGTGAGCCGTTCGAGGCGGTGGTGCGGCGCAGGGTGTTCGGTCCCCTCGAGATGCACCGTTCGTTCTACTTCCCCGAGGATGCGATGACGTTTCGGTTCGCGGCGGGCCACATTCGCACGGCGGAAGGCCCGAAGGTGGCGCATCCATGGCCGGTGGCACGAAGCATTGCGGGCGGCGGGGGTGTCATTTCCGATGTGCTCGACCAGCTTCGCTATGCGGCGTTCCATTGTGGTGATGGCACGACACCCGCCGGTCACCGGGTTCTTTCGAACGAGACAGTGCGCCTGATGCAAGCGCCACAGGCAGGGGCGGGCAGTATGTGCGAGGAGATCGGGGTGGCGTGGATGCTCGACCCGACGCCAGCGGGGCACCTCCGGGTGAAGCACGGGGGTGCGACGAACGGCCAGCTCTCGGCGTTCGAAATGGTGCCCGGTCTCGGGTTCGCCTGCACGGTGCTGACGAATGCCGATAGCGGGCGGGGCCCTCGCGATGCCGTGGCGGAGGCAGCGATGCGCCACTTCCTCGGTTTTGCGGTCGAGGTGCCGGCACCCGTGGAGATCGCCGGTGAGGAACTCGCGGCCTATGGCGGGCGCTATCGTGCCACGCTGGCCGAGCTCGAGGTGGCGGTGGCCGGTGAGGGCCTGGTGATAACCGAAGGCCGCCCCGGGAAGGCGGTACGCCCCGGCCCCGTGCCGCTCCCGAACGAGCCGGTGACGGTGCGTCTCACGGGACGTGATCGCTGTGTGATTGCCGAGGGTCCGAGGCGGGGCGAGCGCTGCGAGTTCGTGCGAGACGGGGACGGGAGCATCGGCTGGCTGCGGTGGGATGGGCGGCTGGCGGTGAGGAGTGACCGCTGACGAGTAACGGGTGACGGCACCCGTGTACCGGACGTGGATGGCCTGTTTTTGCCGCGCTCAGGCGAGGCCCGTATACTGAAATCTGCCGTTAACGCCGCCGAGCCAGTGGAGGGCAGCCCGCCTCGTGCTACCGGAAAACGACAATCCGCGGGAAGCCTGCGGTGTCTTCGGGGTCTACAGCCCCGGTGATGACGTAGCAAGACTCACGTTCTATGGGCTCTATGCCCTTCAGCATCGCGGCCAGGAAAGCGCCGGGATCGCAACCAGCAATGGCTCTCAGTTCAACCTTCGCACCGGCATGGGGTTGGTGTCGCAGGTCTTCGATGAAGAGGACCTTGCCTACCTGCGCGGGCACATCGCCATCGGTCACACGCGCTACAGCACGTCTGGCGGTTCGCTTGCCTGCAACGCCCAGCCGATCGTTGTCGCCGATCCTGCGACGGGCGATCCGCTGGCACTTGCGCACAACGGGAACCTCACGAATGCCGAGATCATTCGCGCCGATCTCGAGGCGCAGGGTGTCGAGTTCGAGACGAGTGCCGACAGCGAGATCATCGCTCATCTGCTGGTGCGGGCACCGGGTACGACGTGGGAGGAGCGCTTCCACTACGTGATGCGGCGGATCGAGGGGGCCTATAGCCTCGTGATCATGACGCGGAGCCAGCTCATGGCGGTGCGTGACCCGATGGGGGTGCGGCCGCTCTGCATCGGCAGGATCGGTGACCACGGCTGGGCAGTCGCGAGCGAATCGTGTGCGCTCGAGCACCTTGGCCTGCACATGGACCGCGAGATCGAGCCGGGCGAGGTCATCGTCATCGAGAACGGTGCGGAGAGTCCGCAGAGCTTCTTCCCGGTGGCGCCGGCGCGGAAGCGCGCGATCTGCACGTTCGAATACACCTACTTTGCGCGCCCCGACAGTGTGCTTGGGGGGCAGCTCGTGTACCGGACGCGGGAGGAGATGGGCGCCCAGCTCGCCCGCGAACACGCGGTCGATGCCGACATCGTCATCGGTGTGCCCGATTCGGCGACTCCGGCGGCCATTGGCTATGCCCGCGAGGCGGGGATCCCCTACCGGGAAGGGCTGATGAAGAACCGCTACGTGGGGCGGACATTCATCCAGCCGGACCAGCGAATCCGGGAAGCGGGTGTGAGCCTGAAGTTCAATGCGCTCGCCGAGGTGCTCCGGGGGAAGCGGGTGGTGGTCGTCGATGATTCGATCGTGCGAGGGACGACGACGCCGCGCGTGATCAGCCTCATCCGGCGGGCGGGTGCGAGCGAAGTGCATATGCGGATCACAACCCCGCCGATCGTCTCGCCCTGCTTCCTGGGTGTGGACATGGCGACGAAGGCGGAGTTGATAGCGGCGAACCAGACGGTGGAAGAGATCCGTGAGCACATCGGTGCGGACTCGCTTGGCTACCTGAGCCTGGACGGGCTGAACATGGCGACGGGGCAGCGTCCCGAAGATCTCTGTAACGCCTGCTTCACGGGCCGCTATCCGTTGAATGTGCAGATGCAGATGGACCGGCTGGAGGCTTCGCGGGAGCGCGAGCCGGCGCTGGCCGCGCTCGAGAGCTTGAACCGCGCCGGGCGGCCGTAAGAGGCGCCGCCGGGGGTTAGCCGGGTTCCGTGCTCCCTGCCTGACTGATTGTTCGGTTTTACGGACTTTCTCCGGGTATTTCCGTGCGTTCTCTATCCCCGAATAGACGGCTCCTATAGGCGGTTTCGATGTGACGGAAGTTACATCGGGGTACGACGGGTAATGCATTTATGGATGTACCTTGTGCAACATTTTGGTGAAAAAAGGCTGTAAATGTCCCATAAGAACCAGTCGGGCCATCCTATGGGCCTCAGGCCTGGCTAATGTTGCAAGTGATCACCGGATCGGTTTGCGTTTGTTTCACCCAGTTCAAGGAGGAGAGCACTGATGAGAAGAGTTCGATGGGGGAAACGGCTGTTCTTACCGCTGTTGGCCCTGGGGGCGTTGGGCCTGTTTGGTACGGCCTGTAACGACGACCAGGTCGCGTACACGCAACAGCTCGTGGCCCCGCCGGGTGTTCCTGCTGCGAGTCCGCGTGGGGGCGCTCACGTGATCGTGAACCTCGACACGACGGAGAAAGAGACCGAGATCGCTCCCGGCGTGAAGTACACGGTCTGGACGTTCAACAGCACGGTGCCCGGCCCGATGGTGCGGGCCCGGGTCGGGGACACGATCGAGGTTCGGCTCACCAACCCGTCGAGCTCGAAGAACACGCACAATATCGACCTTCATGCAGTGAACGGGCCGGGCGGCGGCGCCGGCGTCACGAATGTCTCGCCCGGTGAAACGAAGGCGTTCACCTTCAAGGCGAAGACCGAGGGGTTCTATGTGTACCACTGCGCCGCGGGTGTCGTTGCCGATCACATTGCCAACGGCATGTACGGCGGGATCCTGATCGAGCCGGCGAACGGGCTGGAGCCAGTGGACCACGAGTACTACGTGGGCCAGAGCGAGTTCTACACCTCGACCGACACGAATGAGAAGGGCGATGCCTCGCTCGACATGACCAAGGTCTCGAATGAGAACCCGCCGTACGTTGTCTTCAACGGTGCGGTGAACTCGCTGAACAAGGACAAGGCGCTGACGGCGAAGACGGGCGAGACGGTGCGCATCTACTTCGCTGACGGGGGCCCGAATCTCATCTCGAGCTTCCACATCATCGGCGAGATCTTCGACAAGGCGTGGGACTACGGAGCAATCAGCTCGCCTCCGCTGCGCGGGGTCCAGACGCTGCTGGTGCCCCCGGGTGGGGCGACGGTGGTCCAGTTCAAGACGGATGTGCCGGGTGACTACAAGCTTGTGGATCACGCCATCGAGCGCGTCAGCAAGGGAGCTGTCGGAACGCTGACGGTCACGGGGCCGGAGGATCCGTCGACCTTCAAGTCGCTGAGTGGAGTGACCGGCGCAGATGCGGGTTCGCACGAGATGAGTGCCAGCCCAACGGCGGCGGCCACAACGCCACCGAAGACGCCGACGGCACCCGCCGCAAATGCGACGCCGTTGCCTCCGAATTCCATCCTGATGGAAGACAACTTCTTCTCGCCGGACAAGGTGACTATCAAGGTGGGGGAGAAGACAAAGTTCACGCTGGTGAACACGGGCAAGGTGCCGCACAACATGCACGTCGCGCTGGCTGACGGGAATTACGACAACCCGGCGTCGATTACGGGCGATATCATCAACGCCGGGAAGACGGGGACGCTCGAGTTCACGCCGCCGGCGGCCGGGACCTACAAGTTCCGTTGCGATATCCACCCGGACCAGATGTTCGGGACGATTACGGCGCAGTAGCCGCGGACGGCGACGGGTTCAAGTACGAGAACGGCCGGGGACTCCATGGAGTCCCCGGCCGTTCTGGTGTAGCGGTTCGCGTTTAGCGGACGGTGATTGCGGCGTTGGTGATGACGGGTGTGCCGCGCTCTTTCGTCTTCGCATCGATGAGGATGGTGTTTCCGTCCTTCCACATCGAGGTGACGATGGTTTCGCCGGGGAAGACGACGCCGGCGAAGCGGGCCTGGTAGCGGGCGACTTTTGCGGTGTCGCCGCCGAGGGCCGTATCGACGACTGCCTTGCAGACGATGCCGTAGGAGCAGAGGCCGTGGAGGATGGGGACATCGAAACCGCCCATCTTCGCGAAGTCGGGGTCGGCGTGGAGCGGGTTCTTATCGCCTGAGAGGCGGTAGAGGAGCGCCTGCTGGGGCAGGGTTTTTGATTCGACGGTGAAATCGGGGGCGCGGCCGGGGGCTTCATTGCCGGGCTTGGGGCCGGCATCGCCGCCGAAGCCGCCTTCGCCGCGGATGAAGAGGGAGAAGCGGTTCACGAAGAGGGGTTCGCTTTCGCCCTCGAGGGTGGAATTGGTCTCGATGACGACGAGTGCGGCCTTGCCCTTGTCGTAGACGCCGGCGACGGTACCTGCCGAATTCACCTTCCCGCTGGTGGGGATTGGCTTGCGGATTTCGAGGTCCTGTTCGCCGTGGAGGAGGAGGGCCGGGTTGAAGCTCATGCCGGGGATCTGGGACATACCGCCGAGCGAGCCAAAGGCGGGGATGACGCCGAAGCTCGGGAGAACCTTGAGGTTCTTCTCATAGGTGTAGGTGAGCTCATTGGGGTCGGTCTGGGGGGCGCCGGCGCCGACACCGAGGTGGTAGAGGATGATTCGGTCGCGGTCCCAGCTGAACTCGCCTCCGGGGACTGCGGCGCCGACTGCCTGGGCGGGATCGATAGGCACGGTGGCCTCCTTGTCTGTGTTGGGATAGCGAAAGGGTAGTCGATTGTCCCTCTGCGGTGAACGCGATTCGAGATGATGGTGAACTGGCCTTTCAAACGCTGGTTCGTGGTAGGCTTGCCCCGATGTTCATCGGCAACAGGCGGACGAAGAGCGAGCGGAGCGCTCCTCCAACGGCTGCCAGGCTCGCCCGGCGGCGGGTTCGGGTTCTCCCCGATGTAACCGGGCAGCACGTTCGTGAGACTGTTACGGGGATGATGCGGTACCTGCCCCTGGTGCTGGCGGTGGGGTTGTTGGCGACGGGAGTCACGGGGATGTACACGCTCGGGCGGGCCGAGCCAGCGTATCTCGTGGTCCCGCTCGAACAGCCGGCGACGCCGCTCGAGCTGGTCGAGGCCTATGAGCCGGTTACGGAGCAGGTGATCCCGGCGCTCGAGATTCCGGTGACTGCGACCGCTACGGCGACAGCCTCTCCCGTACCGGTACAGGCGTTGCAGGCCTTCGTGGCTGCTACTGCGACCCCTGCACCGGCACCGCTCCCGGTGGTGGTGTATTCGGCTGCTGCCGACCCCTCGGCCAATACGGAGCCGTTGCCATCGCCGACGGTTCCTGCCTATGACACTGATGCGCTGCAGGCGGCCATTATTGCGCTCCAGGGCCTGCCGAAGCCGGCGACGCTCGAACCCGCTCCACAGGTGCCAACCCGCGGGACGCCGCTACCGGTGAACCCGGTGGCCGGACCGCAGAGCACGAGTGAGGCGCCACAGCCCGTGCCGGCTGTCGGTGGCGAGGGCCGGCAGGGGACGGTCTCTCCAGGAACGGGATAACCGGGCCCGGCGGGCCTCCATGCGAGAGACAGGAGAAGGCGCCCATTCGGGGGCCTTTGGGAAGTGATGCCGGCTGGCGGTCAGTATTCGCCAGCGAGGTCGCGTTTGCCCTGTTTACTGGCGAGGGCAGCGTGGTTGAGGATGTTGCGCTCCATGGAGGATTCGGCGAGGGCAGCGCGGGCGGCGTAGATGGCGGCGCGCGCTTCGTGGGCGGCGGCTGATCCGGGCTCGGTGATGACAGCGTATTCGACGAGGTGGCTGGCCATGCGGAGGTTGCCTTCGGCCTGGAGGGTGGCTGCGCGTTCGAGGACGCGATCGAGGCCCCCGGCGAGGGCGACCCACTCGGCGGCCTGCTCTCTGCGGGGTGCAGGGAGGAGATTGTCGGGTTCGCCGTCGTACCAGCCGCCGTAGAGCCGCCAGATGTTGCGGAGGATGAACTGCGGGTGGTCGTAGACGGGCCGCAGGTAGGGCTTGTCGCGGAGGTGTGCGGGGACTTCGACGGAGTGGAGGATGGTGTCGAGGGGGCAGCCGGTGTTCATGAGGGCAAGGACCTGGCCTTCGAGCGATTCGAGCAGTTCGGCCGTATCGGAGAGGGCGGCCTTGATGCGGTCAGCGCCGAAGATGGGGAGGCCGTGCCCGCTGAGCATGGTTTCGGCGCCGAGGCCGGCCATGTGGCGGAGTGCCGCTGCCCATTCGCCGACGTAACGCTGCACTTTCTGGGGGTTGCCCGCGTTGGGCACGGCCCAGATGAAGAGGTCGCCCGGTGCAAGGAGCCTGCGTTCGGGGATCCAGGTATAGGTGGCGTCTTCGGTTTCGCCGCGGCCGTGGAAGAGTTCGAAGGTGAGGTTGCCCTGGCGGAAGGTGAGGCGGTCGCGGTAGGTGACGTCGGGGTGGCGGTATTCGGGTGGCCACTGGAACTGGGGCACGTCGATCGCGAACTGGCGGCGGTTGATGGCGCGGTTCCAGCCACGGGTGCGCTTGTAGCGGTCGAAGTTCCAGCCGAGGTCTTCGTGGCCGTAGACGATTGGACGCGCCCAGCGCTTTTCGGCGGCTTCCTGTTCGAAGGGGCCGACACCGAAGATATGGTCGACGTGGTGGTGGCTGAAGACCGCGGCACGGAGGGGTGTTTCGGGGCGCCAGGAGCGTACCTGGGCGAAGAGGGCGCTGGTATCGTTGACGGCGCCGGTATCGAGCATGACGAGCCCGTCGCCGGTGTCGATGGTGTTGGCCGAGGCGATGCCCTTGTAGTAGAGGATGCCGTCGCCGATCTCCTGCGACTCGCGGTTGCCCCAGTGCACGGGGTGGATGTCGTGGGTGGAGACCTCTCCGTTCCACATCTTTTCGGCGAGTTCGCGGATATCGGTCATGGCAGGTCTCCTCGTGGGTGTGCAGCCAGCGATTCTACGCGAACCC
This sequence comes from uncultured Anaerolineaceae bacterium, assembly GCA_964508715.1. GTDB lineage: Bacteria > Chloroflexota > Dehalococcoidia > Tepidiformales > Tepidiformaceae > JAKALX01. Next base: position 20,321 of record CAZDUX010000006.1, read on the forward strand.
GGTCCGGAAAGCCGAAGGGGCGAAGCTCAGCGTTTCGGCACCGCGGTGAAGTTGAACGTGATGGTGCCGCTCGTACCGGTGTAGCTGGAGTAGATGCCGAACTCGCCTGTCATCTGGTTGCCCGAGATGGCTGCGTTGATGTGCGTCTGCTGAAGGCAGGTGGAACCGGCGGGGGAGCTGCAGAGATCACCTTTGATCGCAGTGGGCGTGAGCGAGAGTGTGCCCTGCAGGTCGGTGCGGTTCGTGGCGAGCGGCCAGGTGAAGCAGTCGAGAGCGGCCGCGCAGCCGGGGACGAAGACGCAGCTGAGGACGACTTCGGTGCCCGCCTTCCAGTCCTCGATGTCGATGCGGCAGGCGGTCGGGTTGGCCTCGGCCTTTCGCCAGTAGGCGAGGCCGTGGTTGACCATAGAAGGCTCCTTGATCTCCCCCGCCTCAGCGAACGTGGCCGAGGTGATCGTCCAGCTCTTTGCGGCGGCCGCGGGACAGCCCTCGGTGCCGCTGTTGCCGAGAATGTCGCGGACCCGCACGCAGACCGGGAGCGTCGCACCGGCCTTCGCGAGCGCGCCGGCATCGATGGAGTATTCGTAGCTGTCCTTGCCGCCTGCGATGCGCTGGAGGACGGCCCACTTCCCGTCAGCCTTCTGGGCGACGAGCTCATAGCCATCGAAGAGATCGCGCTTGTTGTTGTCGGAAAGCGTCTCGGCGGGGCTTGCCGGCCACTTCAGGATGCCGCCGACATCGGACTGCTCGACGCCGGTGGGCTCCGGGAGGGCCCAGGCCTCGAACAGCAGCTCATCGGTGACCGGGGTGCTGCCCTCGTAGTCTCCGATGGAGTAGGTGAGCCGCAGGACACCTTTTGCATCGAACGAGTCTCTTGTCGCGCCAACCCGTACCGAACCGGACGCCCGGGGCGGGCGGGAGTCGTCGAGGCGAATCTCCTGGGCCCGTCCGTCAATCTCGGCGCCCGGGTTGACCCAGTAGTGGGCCCAGCGGCGGCTACCCTGGAGCGTCACGCGATAGACGATGGTAGCGGAGGGGGCGCCGCTGAACTTCACGAGGGCGGAACCGCCGCTCAGGTAGGGCACGGGACGCTTGTTGACGGCGTAGAGCGCCTTCCCGCTGCCGAGGGTGATGCTGCCCCGTGCGACGAACACCGAGTCGAGTGCGGCACCGCTCCAATCGCCCCAGGGGGAGTGATCGACCAGGTAGATCTTGCTGAAATCGTCCCAGGCCTTGGAGAGCCCCACCTTGCTGGTCTTTGGCCGCAGGAGCGAGTCGAGATACGACTGCCACGATCGGAACTGCGCGAAGCCGCTGGCGCCCTCGGTCCAGAGCTTCGCGATGTTGATGTCGTAGACGGACGAGAGGTAGGCGAGGAATGAGGACGCGGAATAGGCGTCGATGTCGCCGCCGTCCATCAGCCCGGAGGAGATCCAGGCCGGCGAGAGGCCGATGAACCGGGCAACGGCCTCGTCGGAGTCGTAGATGCGGTTGGCGAGGTACTCGGCGGAGGCGTCGTGGAACCAGGCGCCGCCGTAGCCGATGGAGTACTGGTGGTGGAAGCGGTGCGCCATCTCGAGGGCGGCATCGCGTTTGAACTCGTCGAAGGTGCCCGGGGAGGTGCGGAGGCTGATCCAGTTGCGGACGTTCCCCGATTCGTTTTCGCGCCACGGCTGCAGCCAGACGTCCATGGGGAGCGACGGTGCGTTGGCCGAGCCGAACCAGCGCGGGCTCTGATACGTGTTGTAGGCGTAGGTGAGGGCGTTGCAGGCGTCGAACACGCGGGCGGGGACACCGTCCTTCGCGACAGCCTCGGGGGTGTAACCGGTATCGGGGTAGCCGATGCTTCTCGGGTCCCAGAGGTAGTGGATGGTGAAGTCGCCGTTGTCTGCAGTCTCGGTGCAGGAAAGGGTCTTCCAGTACTTTCCGTTGGGCAGGGCGATGGAGCGGACGACGAGCAGGCGGCCTTCCTCGTCTTCGAGGCGGATGAAGGCTGCACGGAGTTGTTCTGGTCCCCAGTTGACGCTCAGGGGAACCGTGACCGGCTGACCGTTGACGATCTCCCCTTCACCGATGGGCAGCATGCCGATGCGAAGGTTCTCCTTCGTGTCGTAGATGCGCACCTTGAGGCGCTTGAAGCGCTCCCAACCGGGAGCGAGTTGCCCGCCCTCCATCTCGGGGACGCCGCCGTGGACGGTCGTCCGGGCGGCCGCGGCGACGTTCACGAGCATCTGGCCGACCTGCGCCTCGGGATCGCCGGTTTCTGGAAGGCTCACGCTGGCACGGATGGTGGCGGGCATGTAGGACGTGCCGTTTCCCGGCGCGGCGCCACCGGCCCTGGCATTCGCCGCGCCCTGGAGCATGGGCGTCGCTTTCGAGAAGTGCGGGAGGAGGACATCGAATGTGTTGTCGCTTACGGCCTCGGGTTCGAGGACCAGCGGGTCCTGGCCGGGCGACTCCAGCAGGACAACCGGCCACTTCGAGGGATCTTCGCCCGCCTCGGCACCGGCGGGTAGCGGCAACGTCACGTGCGCGGGGACGAGCAGGGGGCCGGGTGGGTCCATGGTGATATCGAGGGAGCGGTCGGCGTTCAACGTCGCGCTGACCGTCGCATTTGCAGCGAGCGCCAGGGGGCGGATTTCGACACGGGCGAGGCCTGCGTCGAGGGTGCCGCCCTCGCCGGGGGTCGCCTCCACGCTTCCGCTGCCGAGCGCGCTCTCGACGAGGCCGGTCGTCGTACCTGCCGGCGTTGTTTCGCCGCCTTGCTCGTCATCCCCTCTCAGGACGAAGAATGCTGCGGCGGCGAGCCCCTCGGCGACGAGGAATGCAGCGGCGGTGATAAGGGCCGCCGCGACATTTCGCCTGTCGGCCTTCCGGGCTCGCGGCTGCATGTGTGGCGCTATGGCGGGAGGGGGAGCGTTCGGGTCGACTTCCGCACCGCAATTGCGACAGAAGCGGCTGCCGGTTGCGATCTCCCCACCGCAGATGGAGCACGTGGTGGCGCGTGGGATCGCTGCCCCGCAGCGCCGGCAGAAGCGGGCGTTCTCGGGGACGACAGGCGAACCACAGGAAGGGCACTGCATAGCGGGTTCTCTCCAGGTGCTGTCCCCGGGCGGCTCCTGCAGTCTCAGGCCGGGATCGTTCGCCGTCAGCGGCTTCTCGGTTCTGTTTGAGTAGCCGAAGGATCAACGGGAGAACTCGCTTCGATCTATGGAGCGACGCTGCTGGCCTGGGGACCCTTTTCCCCGAGTTCTTCGGCGTAGCGCACCTCCATGCCTACTTCGAGGGTGTCCCAGGCACCGGCAAGGACGCTGTTCTGGTGGAAGTAGACTTCGTGGCCGTCTTCGGCCTGGAGGAATCCGTACCCATCGTCGGGGAAGAGGCGGATGATGCGGGCACGTGGCGGAGCGGCTGGCGGTGCCACATCGGGGGCCTGCTTGCGGGCATAGTCGCGAAGCTGGCGGTCGGCCGCATCGAAGGCGTTGCGAAGGGCGACGCGGAGGTCGTCATCGCGCTGCCTGGTAACGGCGATGGTGGTCCCGGGGACGGCAAGGTCGATGCGGACATCGAAGGGGCCACCCTTGCGGTGGTGGTTGGTGTAGCCTTCGACAACGAGTTTGGCAGAGTGGATACGGTTGTAGAACATCTCCAGGCGTTCGGCGCGCTCGGTGATGAACTTTTCGACCTCGGGTGTGAGGACGACATCGTGCGCCTTGACTTGCAGATCGAGCATGGTTTCTTCCTCTCCTTTCAACGCTCCCGGGAATGGGACCAGGGCTTCATCGCGCGACGGGGACGGCCTGGGACCGCCAGTGGTGGCTGATACAGTGGCCGCAGGCAGGCGGTGCTGGTTGCCCGCTCGCCTCGGGCCGGGGTGACAGGCCTCGCGGGGCGTGATGATGAACCCGCATCGCGTTCCTCCATCCGCTCGGTCCAGGTGAACCGGGCGGCAGGTTGGATCCTGATCGTGGGCCATTAGAGGGCGAGGATCGCGGGCCGGTGGGGCCTAATTCGGTGGGCCTTTGGCGAAAGGGCGCTTTCGGCGAGAGGGCGAGAGGGCGAATGGGCGAGAGGGCGAGGGGGTGAATGGGCGAATGGGCGAGTGTGGCGAGAGGGCGAGAGGGGGAGATGGGAAAGCGCCGGGGGGGTTCCCCGGCGCTTTCGGAGGCCTGTCCTGGGTCCCGGCAGGTTAGGCGTCGAAGTACTGGTGGAACTCGAACGGGTGGGGGCGCATACGGATGGGGTCGACGTCGTTCTCGTATTTCCACTCGAGCCATGTCTGGATGAGGTCGGGTGTGAAGACGCAACCTTTGAGGAGGAAGTCGTGGTCTTCTTCGAGTGCCCGGAGGGAGCCTTCGAGGGAGGTTGCGACGGTGGGGATATTGGTGAGCTCTTCGGGGCTGAGTTCGAAGAGGTTGGTCTTATCGAGGGGGGCGCCGGGATCCCACTCGTTGAGGATGCCATCCATGCCGGCCATGAAGATGGCGGCGAAGGCGAGGTAGGGGTTCGCCGCGGGATCCGGGGGACGGAATTCGACGCGCTTCTGGCGCGGGTCGGGGCTGACGAGAGGGATACGGCAGGCGGCCGAGCGGTTTCGCGCGCTGTAGACGAGGTTGACGGGGGCTTCGTAGCCAGGGACGAGCCGCTTATAGCTATTGGTGGTTGGAGCGCAGATGGCCATGAGGGCGCGGCCGTGCTTGACGAGGCCGGCGATGTAGGCCTTGCACATCTTGCTGATGCCGGCGTAGTCGTCGCCGGCGAAGAGGTTGGCGCCGTCCTTCCAGATGGAGAGGTGGGTGTGCATGCCGGAGCCGTTGTCGCCGTAGAGGGGTTTTGGCATGAAGGTTGCGACCTTGCCGTGGCGTTTGGCGACGTTCTTGACGATGTACTTGTAGAGCATCGACTTGTCGCCCATCTTGCGGAGGGTGTCGAAGCGCATGTCGATTTCGCCCTGCCCGGCGGTGGCCACTTCGTGGTGGTGGAGTTCGATCTGGATGCCGCAGGCTTCCATGATCTCGACCATTTCGTTGCGAAGGTCGGTCTGGGTGTCGTGCGGGCTGACGGGGAAGTAGCCTTCCTTGTAGCGGGGGCGGTAGCCGAGGTTTGCGCCGCCCTGGTCTTTGCCGCTGTTCCAGATGCCTTCGTTGGAATCGACGGAGTAGAAGGCGGAGTGCTGGTCGGAGTGGAAACGCACGTCGTCGAAGATGAAGAATTCGAGTTCGGGGCCGATGTAGATCGTGTCGCCAACACCGGCGTCCTTCACGTACTGCTCGGCCTTGCGGGCCACGTAGCGTGCATCGCGGGAGTAAGGGAGGCGAGTGACGGGGTCTTCGACATCGGCGATGACGGAGAGGGTGGGTGTCTGGATGGCGGGGTCGATGATGGCGCTATCGGGGTCGGGGACGAGGAGCATGTCGGACTCCTCGATTTTCTGGAAGCCGCGGATGGATGAGCCATCGAAGCCGTAGCCTGCGCGCCAGGGGGAGCGTTCGTAGGCGCTCCAATCGTTGAGTTCGTGGATGGGGCGGGTGATGTGCTGCCAGAGGCCGAAGAGGTCGGTGAACTTGATATCCACGAACCGGATGTTGTTATCGGCGCAGAACTTCTTGAGCCCCTCGGGGCTGCGATCTTGTGGGACCACGCGGTTTCTCCTCGCAGACGTGCGGTGGTGTTATTGTGATGGATTTCACGCTCAGCGGGGCCCGCTGCGTGTGAAGTTCGTGTTACGGCCGGCGCCGCCCGGGGCGAATGGGCGAATGGGCGAATGGGCGAGAGGGCGAGAGGGCGAATGGGCGAGAGGGCGAATGGGCGAGAGGGCGAATGGGCGAATGGGTGAGTAGGCGAGAGGGCGAATGGGCGAGTGGTGTGCGATAGGATCATGGGCACAGGAGGAGGAGATCGATGAACGTTTTCGATGCTGTGCGGACGGTGCTGGCTGTGCGGGAGTACGAGGACAGGGCGGTGCCGCAGGAGGTGATTCGGAAGGTGGTTGAGGCGGCGCACCTGACGGCGAGCTCGATGAATGCGCAGCCGTGGCGGTTTGTCGTCGTCGAAGAGCGCGAGATGCTCGAGCAGCTTGGGGCGGCTGCACGGACAGGGCCCTACATCGCTGGTGCGGCGTTCGCGGTGGTGGTTGGCCATGAGCCGAGCCGTTTTGGGATGTCGGACTGCAGCCGGGCGGTGCAATCGATGGTGCTCACGGCGTGGGAGGAGGGGGTCGGCTCGAACTGGGCTGGATTCGGAGGGCTCGAGGCGGTCAACGAGCTCCTGGGCATCCCCTCCGACATCGAGATTGTCGCGATCGTGCCGTTTGGGTACCCGGTGAAGAAGCTGGGGAAAGGGAAGAAGAAGCGGAAGCCGCTCGGGGAGATCGTGCGGAAGGGGCGCTGGGAGACGCCATTCGAGTAACAGGCGGCGGGTGACCGCGGGCATCAGACGGCGACTTCGCCGCGTTCGCCGGTACGGACGCGGACTGCTTCCTCGACGTTGGTGACGAAGATCTTGCCGTCGCCGATGTTGCCGGTTCGGGCGGCGCGGCAGATGGCGTCGATGACGCGTTCGACGGCCATATCGGCGACGACGACTTCGAGCCTGACCTTGGGGAGGAGGTCGACGGTGACGGACTCACCGCCGCGGCCCTGGTGGACGATACCGCGCTGGGCGCCGCGCCCGGTGACCTGGGTGAAGTTCATGCCGTGAAAGCCGAGGTCGTCGAGCGCCTCCTTCACATCGTTGAGCTTTTCGGGGCGGATGATGGCCTCGACTTTCTTCACTGCGTACTCCTTCGGTGGTGGATCGTGCGCGAGCTACGGGGTCGTGGCCGGTAGCGGCGCGGAGGGGTTCGCGGATTCAGGCCTGGCGTGGCGCTGGCTTGATGGTCGTTGCGTAAGTCATTGGGGGTGCGGGGAGTACTGGTCCGGGCATGAGGGGGACACCGGATTCGTCAGAGGTGTAGGCGCGCTCGCCGTGCTGGGTGACGTCGAGGCCAAGTTCTTCTTCCTCTTCGCTGACGCGGATACCGATGGTGAGGTCGAGGACCTTGAGGATGATGAAGGTGAGGATGAAGGAGTAGGCGCCGACGACGACGATGCCAACGGACTGGTCCCACATCTGCGCGGCGTGGCCATGGAAGAGGCCGTTGGCGTAGGGCAGGCCACTGACGGCGGCTGTGGCGAAGAGGCCGGTGGCAAGGGCGCCCCAGACGCCGCCGACGCCATGGACGCCAACCACATCGAGCGAATCGTCGAGGCCGATGCGTGCGCGGAGCTGGACGGCGAAGTAGCAAAGGAAGCCCGCGCCGAAGCCGATCGCGATGCTCTCCATGGGTTGGACGTAGCCGGAGGCGGGTGTGATAGCGACGAGGCCCGCGACAGCGCCCGCAGCTGCGCCGACGACACTCGGTTTGCCGCTGTGACGCCAGGCGATGAGCGTCCAGGTGAGGCCGGCGGTAAGCGCTGCGACGTTGGTGTTGACGAAGGCGGAGACGGCCTGGCCGGTGGCTCCGCCGGCACTCCCGGCATTGAAGCCGAACCAGCCGAACCAGAGGATTGCGGCGCCGAGCACGACCATGGTGATGTCGTGCGGCTCCATCGGCATCGTGCCGTAACCCTTGCGCTTGCCGAAGACGAAGATGGCGGCGAGGGCGGCAACGCCGGCGTTGACGTGGATGGCCATGCCCCCGGCGAAATCGAGGGAGTTGATACCGATATCCGGCGTGTTGGGGTTCGAGGAGAAGGCGCTGAGCCAGCCGTCATAGGCGAAGACCCAGTGGGCCACGGGGACGTAGACGAGGAGTGACCAGAGTGCCGTGAAGATGAGGAAGGGGCCGAACTTCGCGCGTTCGGCGAAGGCGCCGGTGATGAGTGCCGGGGTGATGATGGCGAACATCATCTGGAAGGCCATGAAGAGGAGGTGGGGGATGCCGATGCCGTAGATGGCGCCGTTGGGGCCGCCCGGGGCCTGGCCCACATGCCTGAGGCCGACCCAGTCGAGGTTACCGATGAGGCCGTGCCAGTCGGGGCCGAAGGCGAGCGAGTAGCCGATGGTGACCCAGAGGATACCGACGACGCCGGTGGTGATGAGCGACTGCATGATGGTGGCGAGGACGTTCTTGTTGCGGGTGAGCCCGCCGTAGAAGAAGCCGAGGCCGGGTGTCATGAAGAGGACCAGTGCCGAGGCGGTGAGCATCCATGCGGTGTTGCCGGCGTTAATCTCCAAGCCGATGTCCCCCGTTCGAGTGTGAAAACGAGAAGGAAGTTGGGTGGCACGCGTTGTACCGGCGCCCGTTTTCGTATGCGAGGACGATACGGGTGGGAGGTTTCCGGCCAGTTTCACTCCTGTTTCGAGCGAATGACGGGATGATTTCGCGGGTGTTTCGGGGCAGGGTGGGAAAGGCACGAGTCACCGAACCGGCGGAGGGAGGGGCTGCCCGCGGCCCGGCCCGTCGCTCGCCGCTCCTCCGTGGTTCCGGTTCCCCGTAGAATCGGGTCACTACCACTCAGGAGACTGATTCATGTCGCTCGCAGGACGCGTCGCCCTCGTGACGGGGGGTGGCCGGGGGATCGGCCGTGCCATTTCGCTTGCACTCGCCGGGGAGGGGGCTGCTGTCGCGGTAAATTACCGGCGTGACGAAGAGGCTGCACACGACACCGTGAAGGCGATCGAGTCGGGCGGTGGCCGGGCGAAGGCGTACTACGCGCAGGTCGACAACCTCGACGAAGACGCGGCCATGGTGCGCCAGGTCATCGACGATTTCGGTCACATCGACATCCTCGTCAATAATGCGGGGATTGCGAGCCGCGGGCAGACGGTGTTCGACACGGATCCGGCGGAGATGGAGCGGGTGGTGCGGATTCATTCGTTCGGGCCGTTCTACCTGTCAAAGCTTGTGCTCGAATCGATGCGGGCACAGCCCCGGGGCGACATCATCATGATCTCGAGCGTGGCGACGGTGGCGATGGCGGCGAATGGTTCGCCCTACAACATGGGGAAGGCGGCGATGGAGGCGCTGGCGATGACGCTCTACAAGGAAGAGCGGCGCCACAACATCCACGTGAATGTCGTCGCCCCCGGGCTGGTGGAAACGGACATGGGCACGCGGCTGGCGCGGGCCACGCGCGGGCGCAAGGACCTCGACATGCGCGAACTCGACGCGAGTTCCCCGTTCGGCCGTGTCTGCCAGCCGGAGGATATCGCGAACGCGGTGCTCTACCTGGTTTCGGAGAAGGCGGGCTACGTGACGGGCCAGAAGATCATGGTGGATGGGGGCGCCGCGCACTACATGTAGCGAGAGAAGCGGTCATTCGGGTGAGGGGTTGAAGCCGGGGAGCGGCAGTGTTGGCCCATGAGCGGGGCGCCGTGACCGGCTCGCCTTCGGCGGTGGTGCGGGCCAGCGATCGAGGAGCCGGGATTCGAAACGGCGTGAGCAGGGGCTGCAGATGCCGTGGGAGACCCCGGCGCCTGCGCCGCCCAGGCGTTTTCCGCACCACGCGCAGATGACTCGCATGCTGGATCCTCCCGGTGGTTATGCTGATGCGATCGATCAGGTGCGCCAATAGGGACGGTTCCCTAGGGATTCTCCCGAGGAGCGGCATTCACGGCCGGGCGGTGATGCGCGTGGCTCGCGGCGTCTGGGTCAGCCGGGTCCGATGCTCAGCGGGTTTTCGCCGATGAGCAGGTCGGCGACCGGGTTGCCGTTGCCAAGGTCCTCGGTGATGACGCGGTCGAGGTTCGCGGGATCGAGGCCTGCGTACCAGCGGCCTTCGGGGTAGACGACGGCGGTTGGGCCATCGCGGCAGATGCGCAGGCAGCCGACTTTCGTGCGGTAGATGCGGCCGCGCTCGGGTGAGCCGTTGAGCCTGGTGCAGGCGGCCTTGAGCTGGCTCCAGGCTCGGGCGCCTTCTTCGGGGGTGCAACAATCGGGGCCGGTGCAGATAAAGATGTGGCGCTCGTACTGGCCGACGCCACGGCGGAGCGCCTCCTGACGGGCGGCTTCGAGTCGTTCGTCCATGAGGTGAGTCTACGCGGCATCTCCCCGGGAGTGCACCGGAAGGGAGGGGGTGGCAAGGACGGTGGGACGAGCGGGGCCGCCCGGGGAGCAGCCTCGTTCGGGAGCTGCGTGTGGATGTTCTATCGCGTGGCGGTTGCCAGGTCGAAGTAGTGGTGGAGGGCAGAGATGCGGCCCTCTTCGAATGTATAGAACTGGGCAGCAAAGACGCGGTCGTGGGTCCCGGTTGCCTTGATGACGCCTTTTGGGGTGACCAGGTCGTTGGTGAAGGTGCCCTCCCAGACGAGCTCGATGGCCATTGCCTGGTCGTCACCGATGTAACGGGTGATGGTGCCCACGAGGTCGGGGTAGGTGTTTCTCCAGAGCTCGAGGCCGGTGACGATGTTGTCAGGGCCGCGGAGGGTGAGCCCGAGAGCCATCTCCTCGTAGATGGCGTTCGGCGTGAAGAGACGCGCCACTCCTTCCCAGTTGCCGTGGTTGAATGCCTCGATCTGCTCGCGGATGAGGTCGATGCCGTGGACAGGTTGTAGCACGCTCATGGCGTACCTCCTTTCGATATCTACGTTGGCTCGCGAGCGATGTATGCCAATGTACGTTTAGTCCCGTGACGAGGGCCCGGATGGGCCCCTGTGTCGCGTGTTCAGGCGATCGGCAAGACCGCGCGGCGGCTGCCGGTGCGACGGCGGCGGGTGTGTTCGCGGAGGAGCTGGCGAAAGGCGGTTTCGCGGGCGCGTCCCCACGCGGCGAGCTGTTCGGGGACGGCGGGGCCGGCATTGTTGAGCTGCTCGGCCGAGAAGAGCGCGCGTTCATTGACGGCGAACGCGGCGGCACCCATCACGACGAGGGTCTCGAGCTCGGGTGGGAGGGTGCTGCCCGAACCGTCGAGGGTGTGCGCGGCGGTATAGAAGACGCGGGCGTCCTGGCCCTCGGGCTCGCGCGAGACGAGCAACGTGAGGTTTTCGCCCCAACGTTCGAACCGAACGATGCAGGGTGGGTAGTAGCCGGCGGGGAATTCGACCCGTTCGACGGCGATGATGCCGGTGAGCGCCGAGAGGTCGAGGTCGCGGCTGCCGGGGGTGGTTGCCATGGTGCTGGAAAGCTGGCGTGGTGCGAGGAGGTTGAGTTCGGCGACAGCGTGGGCAATGTGGCGGTCGAGCTGATCGTCGGTCCAGCGCTCGATCGAGGTGTCGGTGTCGTGAAGGTCGAGGCGGACGAGGCCACGGATGGCGGAGAGAGTGGTCATGACCGGAGGTTGGATGCGGGGAGGCTGGAGCTCGAAGAGGCGGGTGTCACCTTCGGGGTGGATGCCAAGCTCGCCTGCTCCTCCCTAACGGGCCGCTTTGGCAGACTGGGGAATCATGACCGCTCTCCCTGCGCCCGAGGCCAAGGCTCGTGCCGTACGACAGATGTTCGACCGAATAGCGCCGGGGTACGACCGCATGAACCGGCTGATGACGGGGCGCCTCGACCAGCGCTGGCGGCGGAAACAGGTGCGCAAACTGGGGATTGGGCCGGGGGACGTGGTGCTCGACCTGGCGACGGGGACCGGTGACCTCGCGGAGATCGTGCTCGATACCGGCGCGCGAGTGGTGGCGCTCGATTTCTCGCGGGGGATGCTGATGGCCGGGCGGCAGCGCCAGGGGCCGGGATTCCCGTTCGTGCAGGGTGATGGCAACCGCCTTCCGCTGGCAGATGCGTCGGTTTCGGCGGTGGTCTGCGGTTTCGCGTTGCGCAACTTCACGTCCATCGCGGCGGTGTTATCGGAGCTTGGCCGTGTTGTGAAGCCGGGCGGACGGATCGCGCTCATCGAGGTCGACCGGCCGGCGAACCCGTTGCTTCGTGCCGGGCACGGCTTCTACTTCAACCGGGTCGTCCCGTTCGTTGGCGGACTGCTCTCGGACCGGCAGGCGTACCGGTACCTGCCGGAGTCGGCGGTCTACCTGCCGGAGCGCGACGAACTGGTGCGGATGCTCGTCGATGCGGGGTTTCACCGTGTGCAGAAGCAGCGCCTCGGGATGGGTGCGGCGCAGGCGATCCGCGCGGTTCGGCGGTGACGGCCCCGGCGATGGCGGTCCGGCCCGGGAGCATGGCGGCGTGGAAGCTGGCGGCACGGCCACCGACGCTGACCGCCGCGGTGGCGCCAGTGCTCGTGGGGACGGGTGCCGCGATTGGCGCGGGGAAGTTTGCCTGGAGTCCGGCGCTGGCCGCGCTCATTGGCGCCATCTGCCTGCAGGTTGGGGCGAACTTCGCGAACGACCTGTTCGACTACCAGCGCGGGGCCGATACGCACGAGCGGCTGGGCCCGCCGCGGACCGCGCAGATGGGCTTGCTGGACCGGCGGCAGCTTCGCCAGGGGATGCTGGTGGTGTTCGGAATCGCGATGCTGGCGGGGCTCTACCTCGTCTACTCGGCGGGCTGGCCGATTGTCGTGGTTGGGGTGGCAAGCATCATCGGGGCGCTCATCTACACTGGCGGTCCCTGGCCGGCAGGTTATCACGCGCTCGGCGACCTCATGACGTTTGTCTATTTCGGCGTGATTGCCGTGGTGGGGACCTACTTCGTGCAGGCGGGCGAGGTGAGCGGCGCGGCCTGGTGGGCGAGCCTGCCGATGGGCTTCACGGTCACGGCGATCCTCGTCGTCAACAATCTGCGCGACATCGCGACCGATCGCACGACGGGCAAGTTCACCTCTGGTGTGCTGCTGGGCGACCGTGGGACGCGCTGGTGGTACACGGTGACTATCGTGGCGCCGTTCGTGGTGGCGGTGGCGGCATGGCCGCTCGGGTTCGCAAATGCGTGGGTGCTGGTGACGCTGGCGGGTGCACCGGTGGCGTCGAGGCTCGTGCGCGATGTGCTTGGCGGGCGCGAGGGGCGGGCGTTGAACCTGACGCTCAAGGCGACGGCGCAGTTCGACCTGCTCTTCGGGCTATTGCTTGCGGTTGGGCTCGCGCTCTCGTAGGGGCCATCCAGGCTGGTGGCTCAGTCTCCGATGGCGACTATCCGGGGCTCGACCCGGGCTCGTGGCGTGCCCTGGGCGCGCGCGGCGAGCGTGAGGGCGAGCATGCCGGCGCAGAGGATGGCAGTCATGGCGATGCCCGTCCGGGGGCCGCTGGCATCGATGAGCAGTCCCTGGCTGTAGGGCAAGACGATGCCACCAACCGAGCCGAGGGTAACGAGGATGGCTGCGACGCGTGGCTGGCGGCCCTCGGCGGCGATGCCGAAGCAGGATGGCCAGATGGGGCCCAGCCCCAGCCCGGTTGCGAATGCGGCGGCGGCCCCGGCGGTGAAGCTCCCGCTGGCGATGGCGAGGGCGATAGCGCTAAGCCCGGCGAGGGTTATCGCGCCGATGAGGAGGCGCCACGGGCCAAGCCCCCGGTCGAGCGCCCAGGCCGAGGCGAGGCGGCCGATACCGAGGGCCGCCCAGTAGCCGGATGTGACGGTGGCGCTGGCCATGACCCCGGAGCCGAACGTTTCCTCGGTATATGAGGCGACCCATGCGCCGAGGCCAGCCTCCGCACCAACGTAGAGAAGGATGGCGCCGCCGATGAGGACCGCGGCAAGGTCGAAACCGGCGCCCGTTTGGGCGCGTGGCGACTCGATGTGCTGGCGTCTTCGCCCGGGCAGGAGGAGCAACGCAGTCGGCGCCGAGAATGCGACGAGCGCGAGGTAGACGATGAGCCGGCTATCCCACATGTCGAGGGCGAACCCGGTCCAGAGTGGGCCGGCAACTGCGCCCATGGCGAAGCAGACGTTGAGGCGGCTCATGTCGCGGGGGATGTCGGGGCTCTCGTCAGCGACGAGGATGTGGGCGGCGGTGACGAGCAGCCCATCGCCGGCGCCAAGGACGACGCAGCTGGCGAGGGCGAGGGGCCACCAGGGGCTCGCGCCCATGAGTACGCCGCCGATGGCAAGGCAGAGAACGCCGGCAGCCGCGAGCCGTCGTTGGTCGCCGCCATGGAAGCGCCACGTGACGATGCCGGAGGCGGCGATGGAGCCGAGAAAAAGGGCGGTGATGAGGAGCCCGGCGGTCGCTTTGGAGATGGCGAGGTCGTGGGCGACGAATGGGATCGAGGGGCCGAATGAGGTGAGATAGAGGCCTGTGGAGGCGACGGCGAGGTAGGCCGGAAGGAGCGGGTCGCGCCAGGCGGGTGCCTTTGCTGCGAGCGTCACCGGGTGAGGCTCGAGCTTGTGCGATGCGTGGGCATTGGTGCGGGGCCCCCCATGGTGCCAGCGTAGCAGGGGCGGGCGTTCTGGTCGGTTAGCCCTCGGGGCTGGAAAGGATGAGGCTGGCGACGTTGCTGGCCGCTTCGAGGCGCTGGGCCGGGGTGGCGTGCGGGAAGTCGGCGTCGATGGAGAGCAGTTGGCCTTTTGATTCGACGACGAGGGCGCGTTCGCGGACCCAGTGAGCGGAGTCGCCGAGGCCAGGGACGGGGTTGCCGCCGCGGGCCATCATTTTTGTCGCAATGGAGAACATGGCGCCGCCGATGGGGAGGGCGCCGGCTCGCATGACGGTGAGCTTGTTGCCGGAGGAGTCGATGAACTGCCTGACGGTGACGACGCCGGGCTTGCCGGCTTCGGATTCGTGGCCCATGGGGTCCGGGCCCTGTTCGAGCGCGAGGCCGGTTGCGTCGCGCAGGGCAGCCGGTGTGAGCATGGCGAGGGAGGGCGCGATGAGGTTGGGGATCGCCGATCCCGCGGTCGTGGGTACGGGTTCGTCGGGGTCGGGGCCGAGCTTTTCGAGTGCGGCTGGCGCTGCTGCACGGGTGAGGACTTCGAGCCGGGAGAGGTGGTGGAGGTGGGGCGAGATGATCGCGCGGACGCGGTCGCCGCGGCTCACGGCGGGGCCGAGCGGAAGCGGGTAGAGGGCAGGGATACTCATGGCGTTGCCATCATCAACAGCGAAGCGGCCCATGTGGACCTTGACGACTTCGCCCTCGAGGGTGCGGGTCTTGCCAAGGTCGAGTGCGCCACGGGCGAGGCGGACGACGCCGCCAAAGGTGCGGGCCGAGAGGTAGAGGCCGAGGATGGCGATCATCGTGGCGATAGTGACCATGAGGGCGGTCATCTCGCTGGAGTTGATGGCCGCGCGGTCGAGGCCGTCGCTGGCGGCACTCCAGCCAATGACGATGATGACGGGCAGGATGACGTAGGCGATGCCGCCCCAGAAGACGGTGCGGCCGAGACCCTCGGCGAAGACGAAGAGCGGCCGTTTGCCCCAGCTGAAACGCTCGGGGTAGCTGATGTGGATTTCGCGCCAGGCGCCGGTGCTGCGTGTCCAGGCGGTGTGGGGATCTTCGGCGACGAGCGGGAGGCCGCGGGTTGCGTCGCGGGCAGTCCCGGTGGCGACACCGTAGGCGAGGAGGCGGTCCCAGATGGCTACCGAAGCCGGTGGCTGGTTGTCGAAGGCGTGGCTGTGGCGGAAGTAGTCGCGCATGCCGAGCCAGCGGGCGCAGACTTGCTTGCCGAGTGGTGTATCGGTGACGGCCTGCGAGCGGGTGACGAAGGCGAGTGCGGCCAGCCAGGAGGCGAAACCCGCACCGAGCCAGTCGCCGGGGCTCATGCTGCCCTTCTCGCCGGGGTTTTCGCCGAAGTGGGCGATACCGAAGGCGAGGGCGAAGAACCCGAAGACGAATGCGAGCCCGACGCCGATGATGATGTAATCGATCATCTCCCAGCGCTTGCGGGCGAGGCCCCTTGCTCGCGCTTCGGCGATGACGCTCTTTTCGAACCGCTTGCGCCAGCGCTGAGCATCGCCCTCTTCGCCGAGGCTGATTGCTTCGATGGGGGCCGAGCCGCCTGTCGCGCGGGATGCAACGAGGCGGTAGACCTGCATCTCGTAGCTGGCCAGGGCGTCCCGTTTCGGTTCGTCGCGGAGGCGGACGACGGTGTCCTCGTGGCCGACGAGGTCGAGGCCCAGGACGCGGCGGGCGGAGAGGTCGATGAGGGTAGCGGCGGCAGCGCCGGGCGTTACCCTCCAGTTGTTGACGAGGAAGCTGACGACAGCGGGCGGCTCGGGATCGTTGGGGAGTTCGCTGATCTCGGGGCCGGCGCCGGGGAGGTCGGGTCGTGTTCGCAACCAGCGGTAGCCAAAGGCGACAAGCCAGAGGACGAGCGCGATACAACCGGCGACGAGCAGCAGGTAGGAGAGCCCATGAAAGCCATCGAACCTGGAACCGGAGGTGGCGAGAATGACCCCGGGGAACATCGCCGCGAAGTGTAGGACAAGCGGGGCGTGTTGTGGGTCAAGATCGCTGCCGCGGGGTCAATTCGGCGGAAGTGGGAGTGGCCGCCGTGCCTGCGCACTTCGGGCGCCGGTTGTGGTCTAATCGGCCGATGGAACTGAAAGTCACCCGTTACGAAGCCGCCGACCGTGTTGCGACCGTCACCCTGAGCAGGCCGGAGCGCATGAACACGTGGACGGGGCGGATGCACGTGGAGTATCGCTGGGCACTGGCCGAGGCGGAGGCGGACCGGGACGTGCGGGTGATCGTAGTGACTGGCGAAGGGCGGGCGTTCTGCGCCGGGGCCGATGCGCGGGCGCTCGAAGGGCACATCGAGAAGGGTGGTTACGACTCGGGGGTGCGTGAAGAGCTGGCGAAACCAGGCTTCGGCGTGCGCCCGGAGTTTGATGAGAGCTTTGCCTACCAGTTCGGGATCGGGAAGCCGATCATCGCGGCGATCAACGGGCCGGCGGCGGGTGTCGGGCTCGTCATCGCGTGCTTTGCCGATGTGCGGTTTGCGGTCGAAGGAGCGAAGCTCACGACGGCCCACGGGAAGCTCGGGCTCCCTGCGGAATACGGGCTATCCTGGTTGCTGCCGCGGATTGTGGGGCTTTCGTACGCGAACGACATGCTGCTTTCGAGCCGCGTCGTGCTGGCGGAAGAGGCGGCGAAGATGGGGCTCGTGAACGAGGTGCTTCCGCCCGGGGAGTTGATGCCGCGCACGTATGCGTATGCGCGGGAGCTGGCGACGAAGGTTTCGCCGGCATCGATGCGGGAGACGAAGCGGCAGATATACACGGACCTCCACCGCGATGTGGGGTCAGCGGTGCGCGAATCGGAGGCGCTGCTCAACCGGATGACAACGGAGGCCGACTACCGCGAGGGTGTGCGCGCATTCGTCGGTAAGCGCCCGCCGGAATTCGAGACGTAGCCCGCGGTGGTCAGACTTCCTTTGCGCGCATCGTCCAGTAGTCGGCGAGGGCCTGGCGAATGACGGTGAGGGCCCTGCTGCGGCCCTCGAAGGGTTCGACGACGACTTCTTTTTCCTCGAGTGCCTTGTAGTCGAGGAAGAAGCGGTTGATCTCGAGCATGACGTGGGGAGGGGCGTGTTCGAGCTCGGTGATGTGGTTGACGGCGGGGTCGTTGGCGTGGACGGCGAGGATCTTGTCGTCGGCCTTTCCCTGGTCACGCATATGCATGAGGCCGATGGGGCGGACGTAGACGATGGTCATGGGGTGGACGGGTTCCTGGCCGAGGACGAGGACATCGAGAGGGTCGCCGTCGTCGCAGTAGGAGCGGGGGATGAATCCGTAGTTTGCGGGGTAGTGGACGGAGCTATAGAGGACGCGGTCGAGCTTGAGGAGGCCGCTGGTCTTGTCGAGTTCGTACTTGTTCTTGCTGCCGGCGGGGATTTCGATGACGACGGGGAGGTTGGAATCGACAGTGCTGGGGTCGACGGGGATATCGTGCCAGGGGTGGGTCATGGAGCGAGGGTACCAGTGTGCTGGCAAAGGGGCGTGCTCAGCCGATGAAGCGGATGTTGCCGAGGGCGGCCTGCCTGGCGGCGTTGGCGAAGCGGCGGTCGGAGGTCCAGAACTCGGCGTCGAGTGCCTCGGCGGTGGTGTAACCGAGGGCATCGAAGATGTCGGACTGGTTGAGGCGGGAGGCGAGTTCGTAGGCGGGGAGGAGGAGTTCGGGCAGCCAGGCGGCGGGCTCGAGAGCATCGATGATATCGTCGAGCAGGTCGCGACCCTCGTTCGCGGTCATATTCCCCCGGTTGATCTGTTTCCTGATGAGGGAGGCGATTTCGAGCATGGTCCCGGCTGTCGGTACGAATGTGTCCCCGGCTTCGTTCGCGGCACTGAGTGCGGTGCGGGCGCCGGCGGTTGACTGCGTCGGGAGGAAAGCATGTGCCAGGAGTGCAGTGTCAATGACCCGGCGGCTCAGTTCCTTGAACCTCGGAGTTCTGCGATATCGGCGTCAATATCCAGTAGATGCCGGGTGCGAGCGAGGATCTGGGCGTGAATGCGATCGACGTCGGCCATGATCTCGTTCCACGTCCGGCGGACCCGGATCCTGGACGGCGCGGTCTCTACGGGCTGTTCCACATCAGGTTCTCTTGGTAGTGCCACGGGCCAATTGTACCCTGAGCGGCTAGTCCCCGCGGAATTGGGCACCATCGAAAACGGGTAGAGACCCGTTTCGTGCGTTGATCCCGTGTGCACGACGCAGCGCTACACCTGGATGAACCAGCTCCCGGCGATGGTGGCGAAGCGGCTTGGTTGTTCGAGGTTCGACAGGTGGCCGGCATCGAGGATCGTCTTCGTTTCGGAGCGGGGGATGGCCGCGCGCCAGACGGGTCCGTACCCGGCGGGGATGAAGCGGTCCTTGGCGCCGGTGACGATGAGCGTGCGAGCCTTGATCCTGGGCAGGCGGGCGGCGACGCCGGTATCGGGAATCGGCCAGAGGAACTTCGCCGCGGCCTTCAGGTCCTTCATCTCCTGCACGTAGTTCTCCATGGCGTCGACCTGGCCGTCGCGAAGGATGAGCTTCTGACGATAGGCGGGGTCGCTGAGGAGGACGGCGGTTGCCATCATCGGGTGTTGGGCGAAGGGGTCTTCGCCACCGATCTCCTCGTCCCAGACGCCGACGGGGTTGGCGAGCACGATCCGGTTCACGCGATCGGGGCGGATGGCAGCGAGTTCGGCGGCGATCCATGCGCCAACGGAGTGGCCGAGGACATTCGCCTTTTCGATTCCCAGGTAGTCGAGGAAATCGACATAATGCAGGACGAGATCGAGGCCGTTCTCGACCTGGTCGAGGCCTTGCGACGGCCCCCAGCCGGGATGGTAGGGAGCGATGACATCGAAGCGGGTGGAGAGTTCGGCGAGGGCGGGTTCCCAGCCCTGCATGCCCGCGAGGTGATGGAGGTAGAGCAACGGGTCGCCGGAACCACCGCGGAAGTAGTGGACGGGCGCCTTGCCGGGGCGGATCTGGGCGACAAGCTGGTCCATGAGATGGGACTCCTTGGGGCTCGAAGGTCAGGCAATGGGATGTGGCTGCCACGGAGGTTCGTTTCCGTTGGAGCGAGGGACAGGGGCTCCAACTCTTCGAACCTCCGTGGCGAGCCGAAGGCGCGGCACGCTTCGCGCCTTTATGCCATCACGCGCTCGCGGATCGCGCGTGGGTTGGCCATCTGGGTAGCCGCAAGCGGCTTCGGGGACCAGTGGTCCTCGTACTCGGACCAGATCTGCCGAAGGTTCGGCATGACCTGGTTTGCAAACAGGGTGGTGCTCTGCTCGCACTTGTCGCGCGGCATGTCACCGATGTGCATGAGGCAGAAGACGTGGCCGACCTTGAGCTCCCTGGCGAGGTGCTCCATCTGCTCGGTCACGGATTTCGGGCTGCCGGCAACGATGTAGCCTTCGTCGACGAGTTGCCTGTAGCTCTTGCCCACGGCGCTCGACGAGGCGATGCCTGCGACCTGGGCGGCGAGGCCCGCGCGGATGGTGGCTTCGGTGCGGTAGCCGGGCGCGTCGGCGAATCCGGGGTAGACGTGGAGGCAGCGCTCGAAGAAGTACTTCACGTGTTCGTAGTAGCGGTCTTCGGCCTCGGAGTCTGTTTCGGCGACGACGATCTGCTGGGCGAAGGACGACTGGTAGGGGTTGAACTCGTGGCCGAGTTCGGCGACGCGATTGTGGAAGCCCTGGAGAAGGTGGGCGCCGCGCTTGAAGCCGGAGAAGCTGAGGTAGGAGTAGTTGTAGGCTTTTTCGGCGCAGAAGTCCCAGGTCTCGACAGAGCCACCGCCCGGGATCCAGATCGGCGGGACTTTCTGGATGGGCCGCGGCCAGATGTTCACGTAGCGGAGCTTGTTGAACTTGCCGTTCCAGGTGAAGACGTCGGGGTCGGTCCAGGCGCGGATGATGAGGTCATGGTTCTCGGCGTAGCGCTCGCGGAGGGTGGCGGGGTTGGAGCCGAAGGCGTAGTTCGTATCCATGGAGGTGCCGACGGGGAAGCCGGCAATGAGCCTGCCACCGGAGATGACGTCGAGCATCGCCATCTCTTCGGCGACGCGCGTTGGCGGGTTGTAGAGGGCGATGGACATGCCGAGGAGGATGATGCTGACGTCGCGTGTGCGGCGTGCGAGGGTGGCGGCCATGAGTGATGGCGAGGGCATGAGCCCGTAGGCGTTCTGGTGGTGTTCGTTGACGCCGATGCCATCGAAGCCGAGGTCGGCGGCGAATTCGAGGAGATCGAGGTAGTCGTTATAGATCTGGTGGCCTTTGACCGGGTCGTAGAGGCGTGAATCGACGTCCACCCAGACGCTCCGGTGCTTCTCCGTGAAGTCATCGGGGAGATAGGGGTAGGGCATCAGATTGAACCAGTGGAACTTCATGCGTGCGGGTTCCCCTGTCCAGAAACTGCTTTGCATGACGCTAAGGGGCAGGTGCCGCGGAGGTGACGGCCGATCGGCCCATTGCAAATGGGCCGATCGGCCCGGGCGTGGGGCGGGGACTCACGCCCGGTGATGGTGCTACTCGGCGGGCACTCGCACGAGGAGGACGGGGCGGTCGCTGAGGCGTGTAACCTCGTCGGCGACGCTCCCGAGCTCGAGGCGGATTTCACCGCTCCAACCGTGCGTTGCCATGATGATGATGTCGCAGTGATTGCCGCGGGCATACTCGCGGATGATCCGTGCGGCGCGGCCGTGGAGGACGACGGGGACCTCGCCCTCATGCGCGATCTTCTGGACGTAGCGGATGGCGCGATGGTAGAGCTGTTCTTCGAGCTCTTCCTGCCCAACGACGCGGAAGCTGCCGCTGAGGTCGATGATGCGAAGGATGTGGAGGTTGCCTGCGCTGGCTCCGGCGAGTTCCCGCGCGAGGCCGAGCGCCTGCTCCGAAGCCTTCGAGCCATCGAGGGAGACGAGCATCGTGCTGAGCGTGGCTTCGCCGGCGCCCGGCGGGACCACGAGGACGGGGACCGGCAGGGTTCGGACGAGCTTGTCGGCGACGCTGCCGCGGCCGGTACCTTCGAAGCCGCTCTTGCCGCGCGTGGTTATCACGACGAGGCTGGTTGCTCCTCGCTCGCAGATGGCACGAATCTCGCCGGGGACGTCGCCGTTGCGTACTTCCGTGGTGACTCGAATGCCGGAGAGCACCGGGTGGCGGGAGAGTGCATCGAGATAGGCCGGGAGCGATTCGACGGCCTGCGATGCACCGGCGGGCTCGATGTCTGCGAACTCCCAGAAATGCGGGTCGGAGCGATAGACCGTGACGAGGTGGATGGAGCTATCGCGGGCGCGGGCGATGGCCGCGGCCCAGGGTAGCGCCTCCTCGGCGAGCGGCGATTGATCGAGCGGGACAACAATCCGCGACATTCCGTTCTCCTTGGGAGCGTGAAGCGTGGAATCCACCGTAGGGTGTGCGATGGCGTGGTACATCGGCCCGACGGCCCGGATCCGGGGCCCATCTGCCCATGCGGAGAAGAACCAGAGAGGACCGCGAGCTATTCGCGGTCCTCTCGATAGTGGTCCGGATGGCGTGTCCGCCCGGGGGCGGTTGCCTTAGCTGAGGCGCTCGAAGACGGTGGCGATGCCCTGGCCGCCGCCGATGCAGAGGCTGGCGATGCCAAACTGGCCGTTGGTGCGCTCGAGCTCGTACATCGCCTTGATGGCGAGGATGGCGCCGGTGGCGCCGATCGGATGGCCGAGGGCGATTGCGCCGCCGTTCGGATTCGTCTTCGCAGGGTCGAGTGAGAGCTCGTTGGCGCAGGCGCAGGCGACGCTGGCGAACGCCTCGTTGAGCTCGATCGTATCGATCTGGCTGAGGCTGAGCTTCGACTTCTCGAGGGCCTTGCGGATGGCCGGGATGGGGCCGCTGCCCATGATGCTGGGGTCGACGCCTGCTTCGGCGCGGGCGACGATGCGCATCTTCGGCTTGAGGCCGAGTTCATTCGCCTTCGAGGCCGACATGAGGACCAGGGCGGCGGCGCCGTCGTTGATGCCGCTGGCGTTGCCGGCGGTGACGACACCGCCTTCCTTGAAGGCGGGACGAAGCTTGCCGAGGGCCTCGGCCGTGGTGGCGCGGGGATGCTCGTCGGTGTCGACGACTTTCTCTTCGCGGCCGACCTTGACGGTCATCGGGGTGATCTGGTCTTTGAAGTAGCCCTGTTCGATGGCGTTGAGGGCACGGCGCTGCGATTCGGCGGAGAGCTCATCCTGGGCGGCGCGGGTGACTTCGAACTGCTCGGCGAGGTTCTCGGCGGTGATGCCCATGTGGTAGCCCTTGAAGGGGTCGCTGAGCAGGTGAATGATGCCGTCTTCGATGCTATCGTGTCCGAGGCGGTAGCCGGAGCGGGCCTTGCG
Source organism: uncultured Anaerolineaceae bacterium (assembly GCA_964508715.1). GTDB lineage: Bacteria > Chloroflexota > Dehalococcoidia > Tepidiformales > Tepidiformaceae > JAKALX01. The sequence goes on from CAZDUX010000006.1 coordinate 42,915, forward strand.
CAGGTAGAAGGGCATGCGCGTCATGTTCTCGGCGCCGCCGGCCACGACGACTTCGGCATCGCCGCTCTGGATGAGGCGTGAAGCGGTGTTGATCGCCTCGAGGCCGCTGCCGCAGATACGGTTGACGTTCATGGCGGGCGTGCCGATGGGGAGGCCGGCCTTGACGGCGGCGTGGCGCGAGAGGTAAGCATCCTCGGCGACCTGGCCGACGATGCCCATGACGACCTGCTCAACGGTACCGGGCTCGATACCGGCGCGGTTGACGGCTTCGCGGATGACATGGGCTGCGAGGTCGGATGCGGGGACATCGGAGAACGAGCCCTGGAACCGGCCAATGGCCGTGCGGCAGCCGCTGACGATGACGACGTCTTCCATTCAACGATCCTGGGTGCGTGGAGTTCCGGGATTCACGTGGAAGCGCCCGGCGGCACAGGTTTGACGATTGTACTCGCGGTGAGCCAGCCGAGCTACGGATAGGAGTTGAACGAGGCATAGACCCGGGCTATAGGAGATCGGTGCTCTGTGGAGATTGGCCGGCTTTCGAACGAAGCGTGGGTGGGCTCTGGGAAGATGCCCAGGGGCGATACCTGCCGCCTCGGCGAACGGTTACCCTGATCGATGTATGAGCCGTATCCTCAATGCCGACGAGGCCACCGTTCACCTCCGCGCAAACGACCCGGTGATGGACCGCATCATCGCGGCCATTGGGCCGTTCGGGATGCGAGAGGACAGTGCCGACAGCTTTCGCTCGCTCTCCCGGTCGATCGTTTACCAGCAGCTGAGCGGGAAGGCTGCGGGGACGATCTTTGGCCGGTTCATCGCTCTCTTCGAGCCGGACCAGGAGTTCGATGCGGGGGTAACACGTACCGACCCCGCGTGGGTGCCGCTCGAGCGGGAGTTTCCGAAGCCCGAGGCGCTCCTTGCCCGGACGGATGACGAGTTACGCGGGGTGGGTCTTTCGCGCCAGAAGATCGCGTCGCTCCGGTCGCTGGCGGAGCACTTCGCGAGCGGCGAACTGGGGAACGAACGGTTCGATCACTGGGAGGACGAGGAGATCGTGGCGCACCTGACGCGGGTGCGGGGTATTGGCCGGTGGACGGCGGAGATGTTCCTGATGTTCCACCTGCGGCGGCCCGATGTGCTGCCGGTGAATGATGTGGGTATCAACCGCGCGATCAAGAACCAGTACGGGCTGGAAGCGCTACCGGGCCCGGGCGACGTGCAGGCGATTGGTGCTGCGTGGCGGCCGTTCGCAACCGTGGCCTGCTGGTACCTGTGGCGTACGGAGGACACGAAGCTCCCGGCCGAGTGAGGGGGGAACCGCCTACAGGCCTGCCTCGCGGGCGCGGATAGATAAAGGCGATGTTGGTGATGACGAGGATGGCGACGGCCCAGGTGAGCTGAGGGGGGCGGTGGATGGCCGGTTTGGTGGCGGCGATGGCGGACGATGTCATTGCAAACCCTCTGGTGCCGGTGCGTCGTGGACACTCTGCGCGGACAGGCGATGGGGTGTCATCAGCACAATTCCCGGTGTCCCGGGAAGGAGTCCCGTGGGCGCCGGGAAGGTACGCATGGTGGCGCGGTGAGCGGTGCGGGGTGGGCGCCAGGGATGTTGTAACCGTTTTGTTGCGTTTGCTCGCTACCGTGGAACACCAATACGGGGGTTCGGGCTCACTATTTGCTGGTATTGATACGAGCTACGGGGGACAGAAATGACAGCAACCACGACAGAGCCGCTCGTACTGGCAGTCGATGACGATGCGGGAATCCTCCGTGTCATCTCGCTCGAACTCGGGGAGCAGGGTTTCCGGGTGGTCACCCACACGAAGGGCGAGGAGGCGATTGCCTTCGCCCGGGAGGAGCGCCCGGACATCGCGCTGGTCGACCTGATGATGCCGGACCTGAACGGTGTCGAGGTGATGAAGCGGCTGCGGAAGGAACGGAACGTCCCGGTTATCTTCGTGACGGCGCGCGATCGCGACGCGGAGAAGGTTCGAGGGCTCGAACTCGGCGCTGACGATTACGTGGTAAAGCCGTTCGGGCCAGAGGAACTGGGCGCGCGCATCCGGGCGGTCTTGCGGCGAATTAATGCTGCGCCGAGTGAGCCGCACGTGGTGCGCGCAGGCGAGGTGGCGGTGGACCTCGGGAAGCGGATTGTCTATCGCAACGGTGCGCCGGTTTCGCTGACGCGCACGGAGTGGTTGCTGATGCACCATTTCGCGTTGCATCCGGGCAAGGTGCTGCTCTACCAGGACATCCTGGCGAAGGTCTGGGGGCCGGAATATCGTGACGACGCGCAGTACCTGCGTGTCTGGGTTTCGCGGCTGCGGGCGAAGCTGGAAAGGAATCCGGGCCAGCCGGAGATTATCAAGACGCACATGGGGATTGGCTACACGTTCGTCGTCGATGAAGATGCCGGAGGCCGTGGGGAGCAGGCCGAAGCGTTCGTGGCCTGACGGAGACATGGGAGGGGACGGTGAAGCCGCGGGCTGCGAGGCTCGCGGCTTCGCCACGCCTGGAAACCGTCATCTGTTGACCGGGTGAAGTGTGTCCCTTCGGCTTTCGCGAGCCTGGCCGGGAGACTCGGGGGATGGCGGGGGTGTGTGGTGCGCCAACGAAATCAGGCGGGAAGTGCTCATTCGAGGCGGCACGGTGCCCGCACCCGTGGCACAGGCGGATGCGCGAGGCAGAGCCCCGTCGGCAGGAGCAGCCGGCCGGTGCGGGCGATCTGCCGGCTGCCGTTGTGGCGCGCGACCTGCGCGAGACTGGCTGGTGGGTGATCGAGCGGCTTACGACGGCCGTCGAGTTCGAATCGAAAGAGGGGGCAGTGGTGGCAACCGTGCTGCGCGTGCTCGCGGGGCTCGGGCCATCGCCGCTGGCTGAAGAGGAGGCACTGGCCGAGGTGGAGCTGCGGGGGCGGCTGGCGCACGGGCTGCCGCCTGCATCGGCCGCCGAGTGGGAGCGGGTGATGCAGGCGTTCGAGCCCGGTGCGGTCGACGAGTTTCGGCGCTGGGAGGCCGAGGACGAGCGGCTGGCGCTACTGCTGGAAGGTGATGGAGACGACCGAGGTGAGCCAGAGGTCGGGCTCCGATTCGCTGGAGATGGCGTTGAGGTGGCCCGAGGCGTCGGACACGAGGAGTGTGTTATTTCCGAGGTCCTTGAGGAGGCCGCGCATGAAGCCGGCGCGTTTGCCATCGGCACGGATGCCCTGGATGGTGACCATGCTCCCTGGCGAGGCTGAGGCCTTGTCGCCGAGCGCCTGGACGGTGATACCCGAGTACTCCTTGCCGCCGGCGGTGAGCTTCGTCGTGGGGTAGCTCTCGAGGTCCGCGCGGGTCGGTGTCAGTGTTGTTTTCCCGGCGACGATGGTAAGGACCACGCCATCAGCGGGGACGGGGGTTGGGGTGGGGAGCACGCGGTCCTCGACGGTTGGCTGGGCGAGGCCCTCCTTGCCGGGCTCGGTGGTGGGTGTGGCTGACGCGGCGCTGGTTGCGGCGCCGGTAGCGGGCGGTTTCTTGTCGTTATCGCTGCCACCGCAGGCGGCGGAGAGCAGGGGGACGGAGAGCAAAGCGGCTGCCAGGGCAGCCATCAGGAAGCGAGCCATTCATCCTCCGGGTTGGGGGCGCTTCGAGGGTAGGGCGGGTCCCCGCGAGCGGGCAACCGCGGCGTAAACCGCGGGTTTAGGGATGGCTCGTGGCGGATGGGGTTGCCGAACTGGCGGGTGATGCCGTTGGCGTTGCGGCCGGGGTTTCGGAGGGGTTTGGCGAGGCGGTTGCGGTTGGCTCGGGTGTCGAAGTGGCGGTCGCGGTGGGTTGCGGTGTGGCGCTCTTTGCCGGGCTTGCATCGGGCGAAGGGGAAGCGGTCTTCGTCGCAGTGCTACTGGCGGTTGGGCTTGCGGCCGGTGAGGCTGTGGCTGTCGCGGTTGGCGTGGCGATTGGGCTGAGCGCGGTGGTGACGGCGTCGTCGACGGCGGCGCTGGCGGCCTTGACCGATGGGTCGAGGGCCGGCTTCACGGCACGCACATCGCTAAAGACGGTCTTGCTGGTATCGGCGATGGCCTTGACGCGGGCCTGTTGGAAGTCATCGAGGGGTTGCTGGCGAGCGAGGTCGGCGATCGCCTGGGCTTCACGCTGGAGGCTTGCGAGGTCGGAGGCGCTGACATCGCCGCGGCTGGTGCGGGTCTTGATTTCGTAGACGCGTGCCTCGGCCTGGCGAAGCTGGATATCGACGCGCTCGTTGCCGTTGGAGAGGGCGTACTGGAGGCGTTCGTTGGCGATCTTGAAGGTGTAGTTCCAATCGCCGGGGACGGCTTCGCCGGCGGTGACAAAGCCGAGGGTGATGGCGCCAACGATTCCCGTGGCGGCCAGTACTCCGAGGCTGGCGAAGGCCGTGCGCAGGGGCGAGACGGTGGCCGGGGCGACCGGTTGGGCGGCGGCTCTGCCCGCAGCGATGAAGCGGCTCTTGAGGGTGCCTTCGAAGTAGTAGCTGGGAGGGGCGAAAGCGATGGCGTCGGTGAGTTCGCCGGTGAAGGCGAGTTCATCGCGGAGCCAGTCGGCATCTTCGGGGAAAAGGCCGAGGACGAAATCGAGGTCGAGGCCGTCGTCGATGAGGGCCTGGGCTTCGGCGAAGACGGTATCGTGCTGGCTGGCCTTGTGTTCGAAGAGGTGGCGAAGCATCAGTCGCGCCTCACCATCTGCTGGAGTTTTGCGATCGCCTTGTGCTGGAGGACTTTCACGTTGTTTTCGGTCTTCTTGAGCGCCTGGGCGGTTTCGGCGACGGAGAGGCCGGCGCCGAAGCGAAGGGCGATAACCTGGCGCTGGGCTTCGGGGAGTTTTTCCGCTGCCTCGCGAACGACCGCGATGGTGAGTGCCGTCTCGACCTCGGTCACGTGGTCGGCGCTGGCATCGGGAATAAACTCATCGAGGGGAGAAGTGGCCGAGCGGACCTTCTGTCTGCGCACGTGGGAGACGACCTCGTTGCGTGCGATGCGAAAGACCCAGGCGCCGAAAGGCAATCCGCGGAACTCGAAGCTGCCGAGGTTGTCGATGATCCGGAGGAATATCTCCTCGGTGACATCTTCGGCGTCTTCGGTGTTCGAGAGGCGAGTGGCGACGTAGCGGTAGACGCGCGGAAAGTATGTTTCATACAACTCGCCGAGCGCTGCCTGATCGCCTCGTTGAGCGGCGAGAACGACTGCCTGCTCATCGAACCCGGACGCCAGCTCTTCAACCGGGTTATTCATCAAGCCCCCTGGACTGTGCCTCTGGACTTCTCCCTAAGCCCCGACCGTCCTCCTTTCGAGCATAGCCAGCCTTGCGGGCTGTGTACTAGAGATAACGCCGGTCTCTTGAAAAAGTTAACGGAGGGAGGGGGCGAGAGGGCGAGAGGGCGAATGGGCGAGAGGGCGAATGGGCGAGAGGGCGAATGGGCGAGAGGGCGAATGGGCGAATGGGCGAATGGGCGAATGGGTGAGAGGGTGAGAGGGCGAATGGGCCCGGCCATTGGCCCTCTCGCTGCCGGTGGCCGAATGGCCGGTGTAGCGGGGGTTGCGCTTTTCGAGGAACGACTGGATGGACTCCTTTGCGTCGTTGGTGGCACGGCGGCCGATTTCGATGGCGCGGATCTCGTAGCGGAGTTGGTCATCGAAATCGGCGTCGAGGCTGTGCTGGACGGAGCGCTTCGACATCATGGCGGCGATTGGCGGGTGGGCGGCGATCTGGGCGGCGATGGCCTGGGCTTCGCTGACGAGTGAGTCGTGGGCGACGAGGCGCTGGAGGAGGCCCATGCGGTGAGCTTCATCGGCCTGGACGCTGCGGCTCGTGAGGATCATATCGAGCGCGTTGCCTGTGCCGACGATGCGGGGGAGGAAGTAGGTCATACCGGCATCGGGCGCGAGTGCGCGTTCGATGAAGACGGTCTTGAAGCGGGCGTTTTCGCTGCCAATGCGGATATCGCAGGCGAGGGCGAGGGACATGCCTGCACCTGCGGCGACTCCGTTGATGGCGGCGATGGTGGGCTTGTCAATCAAATAGACAGCGCGTGCCTGGCGGCCGACCCAGCTATCCTCGTCCATCATCTCCTGCCAGGTTGGCTCCTGGCCCTCTGGCCGGGGGCCGGAGAGGTCGGCGCCGGAGCAGAAGCCGCGGCCCGCACCGGTGAAGACGATCGCGCGGACCGCGTCGTCGTGCTTGAGTTCGTGGCAGACATCGAGGATGTCTTTCTGGAGGCCGCGGCTGAGGGCGTTGAGCTTTTCGGGGCGATTGAGGGTGACGGTGGCGACGTGGTCCTGGATGTCGAGCGTGAGGTCGGTGTAAGCCATGGTTGGTTCCTCGAATGGTGGTGGCGAAAGTCAACGCTTTTCGGGAGCGGGTGTAAAGCGAGAGGGCGCGTTTGGCGAAAGGGCGAAAGGGCGAAAGGGCGAATGGGTGAGCGGGCGAAAGGGCGAGTGGGCGAATGGGCGAGGGGGTCTTGCCGGAAACTTGCCGCCCCCAACGTCCGGCGGTATCTTCTTGTGTGCCAAATCACAAGCAAACTGACCGGGCGTTTACCGGTTAGAGAGCCTGGGAGTCCGGATTTTCATGACCAGCGGAGCCGCTTCGCCCACCAGCGTACCGGGGCTCCGCTTTTTCCTGCGCCAAAGCGCTGAAAGGGCCGGCTCATGAGCTTCTACGACCAGTGGTCCGCGATCATGATCGCGTCGATCGCGGGGTTCATCCTCGTTTTCACGGCGCTCATCGGCACTCGCCTGCTGGCGCCCTTCGCGCGGGAACGTGCAAAGGCTGTGTCGTATGAGTGCGGCATGCTGCCGATTGGGCGGAACTGGGCGCAGGTCCACGTTCGCTACTACCTCATCGCCATCCTGTTCCTGATATTCGATGTGGAGACGGTCTTCATCTTTCCGTGGGCGATCACCTTCCTCGATTTCCCGAGGTTTGTGTTCTACGAGATGCTCGTCTTCATCGGTGTGCTGGCGCTGGGCCTTGGTTACGCGTGGCGCCGTGGCGTATTGGAGTGGAAATGACGCAGAAACAAGCCGCCCATGCGAATGTCCCGGCGTATGTGCCGGACTACGGCGCAGAAGCCCAGCGGCTCGAGCCTGTTGAGCTCCCGCAGGCGCGCTCGGCCTATAAGATCGTGCTCCCGGGCGTGGCCCAGGTTGGCGCTGACACCGTGATTGCGATGAGCCGCAAGTCGTCGCTCTGGCCGATGACGTTTGGCCTGGCCTGCTGCGCGATTGAGATGATCGGCACGTTCATGAGCAATCACGACCTCGACCGCTTCGGGATTGTGCCGTGGGCGAGCCCCCGCCAGAGCGACGTGATGATCATCTCGGGCACCGTCACGAAGAAGATGGCTCCGGCGATCAAGCTGCTCTATGAGCAGATGCCGAACCCGAAGTGGGTGGTTTCCATGGGCGCCTGTGCCACGAATGGGGGCCCTTACACGGAGTACGACCGCGTGCTGCAGGGTGTCGACAAGATCATCCCGGTGGATATCTATGTGCCGGGTTGCCCGCCGCGCCCCGAGGCGCTTATCGATGGCCTTCTCGCGCTCCAGCGCAAGATCATGGAAGACAAGCGGATGGTCGGATGACGCAGCAAGAGCAGAAATTGCCGTACCCGATTGGGACGCAGGTCCCGCGCCCTGAGCTTGCGAAGACGATTCAGCGCGCGCTTTCGAACGTCACCATGGAGCTCGGGGAGACGAAGACCGATGTCGATATCCGGGTGACGCCTGACCAGCTGCTGGCGCTGATGCAGGGGCTGCGCGATCACAAGGACCTGAAGTTCGACCTGCTGCGCAACATCTCGGGGGTCGACCTCGTGGAGACGATGGCGCTCAAGTACAACCTGTACTCGTTCAAGTACGGCCACGCGGTCCAGGTGACGGTGCCCACGGAAGCCGGGCACCCCGTGGTCCCGAGCCTGGTGAATCTCTGGCCGGCGGCCAACTGGCATGAGCGCGAGGCATCGGAGATGTTCGGTTTCGTGTTCGATGGCCACCCGGACCCGAGGAACCTGCTCCTCGAGGAAGACCTGCACATTCACCCGCTGCTCAAGGCGCACCCGCTCCAGAAGGGTGAGATCTTCCAGGGCATCGAAGACACCAGCGCGGGGTTCAACTTCTAATGGCGCACTTCTGGCCCGAAGACACGACAGCCGCCCTCCTCGATGAAACGAACATGAATACGGTCGACATGACCGTGAACATCGGGCCGCAACACCCGGCGACGCACGGTGTGTTCCGGATGGTCCTGACGGTCGACGGGGAGCGGGTGGTCGACTGTGAACCGTATATCGGGTACCTGCACCGCGGGCTCGAAAAGCTGAGCGAGAACAATGACTACCGCCAGGCGATGGGCTACTGGGACCGGACGGACTACCTGGCGGGCATGGCCTGCGAAGCCGCCTACTGCTACGCCATCGAGAAGATCTCGGGGGTCACCGTCCCGGAGCGGGCGGAGTACATCCGGGTGATCATGGCCGAGCTTTCGCGCATCAACTCGCACTTCATGTTCCTCGGGGCGTTCGGCGCGGATGTTGGCTCGTTCGGAACCTCGTTCACGTACGCGTGGCGCGAACGGGAACGTATCTACGACTTCTTCGAGGAAGTGGCGGGCGACCGGATGTTCCCGACGTATATGCGCGTCGGCGGCGTCTCGATGGACCTGCCCGAGAACTACGAGGCCCGCATCCGCTGGCTGCTGGGCTGCATCCAGCAGGGCATCGACGATCTCGATGGCCTGCTCACGGGGAACGAGATCTTCGTGGAGCGCTGCCGGGGGCTCGCGCCGCTGACGACGGAGCGGGCGATCGCACTCGGTGTTACCGGGCCGGTGCTGCGCGCGACGGGTATTCCGTGGGATATCCGCAAGGCCGAGCCCTATGGTGTGTACGACCGCCTGAAGTTCGACATCCCGGTCGGCAAGCAGGGCGACATCTTCGACCGCTTCTTCGTCCGCCTGGCCGAGATGTACCAGAGCATGAAGATTATCGAGCAGTGCCTGGACCAGATGCCTGGCGGATTGGTGCTGAATCCCGACCTGCCGAAGACGCTTCGCATCGAGGATGCTGAAGCGTACTTCCGGTACGAGGGGACGAAGGGCGAATACGGTGTGTACGTGATGTCGAAGGGTGGAAACCGGCCCTACCGGATGAAGCTGCGGAGCCCGTCCTTCTGCACGCTCTCGGCATTGCGCGAGATGGTGGTTGGCACCTATGTGGCTGATGCCATCATCATCCTTGGGTCGCTCGACATCGTGCTGGGTGAGGTGGACAAATGAGCTTCGGCGAACCGTTTTTCGGCTACCCGTGGATCGATGCGATCATCCGTGTGGTGATCGTCGTCCTCATCATGACGCTCTTCGTCGTCTACTGGACGTACGGGGAACGGAAGCTCGTTGCCCGGATGCAGATGCGGCTTGGGCCGATGAAGACGGGCAAATGGGGCCTCCTCCAGGGCTTCGCGGACGCTGTCAAGCTCGTGACGAAAGAGGACCTGAGGCCGAAGAACGCGGACCGCTGGGTGTTCGAGTTTGCTCCGCACCTGACGTTCATCCCGGTGCTGATGGTGCTCTCGGTGTTGCCCTTCGCACGTGACTGGGGGGTCCGGAACCTGACGCTCGGGATGTTCTTCGTGTTCGCGGTGCTGGGCCTGAACATCGTGGGGATCATGATGGCGGGTCTCGGGTCGGGGAATAAGTTTGCGCTGCTCGGTGGTGTGCGCGCGGCCGGGCAGATGGTGAGCTACGAGATCCCGCTGGTGATGAGCCTGCTGGCGGTGGCGATGATCGCGCGGACGCTGGATCTCAATGCGATCGCGATGCTCCAGGAGGACCGGCCCTACATCCTCCTCCAGCCGCTCGCCTTCCTCATCTTCTTCACGGCGATGCTGAGTGAGTTGCACCGCGCGCCGTTCGATATCCCGGTGGCCGAATCGGAGATCTCGGGCGGTTACTTCGTCGAGTTCTCGGGTATCCGGTGGTCGATGTTCCAGCTCACGGAGTATGCGTCGATGGGTGCCTGGAGTGTGTTCGGGTCGCTCGTCTTCCTCGGTGGGTGGGAGTATCCGATGGGAAGCGACTGGGGCTGGGGCTGGCAACTCACGCTGACGGCGATCAAGAGCTTCCTCTGGATCACGGCGATCATTTGGGTGCGTACCACGGTGCCCCGCCTGCGGATCGACCAGCTGATGGCGTTCTGCTGGAAGGTGCTGTTGCCGCTGGCGCTGCTCCAGTTGCTGATGAACGGGTTCATCCTTGTCTACGATTGGCCGCAGGAGTTGCTGACGCTGACGAGCGGTATCGGTGCGGCAGTGCTCGTGGCGATCGTCATCATGCGGACGGTCCGCGCACCCCGGCGGCGGACGAAGGGCCTGGTCGGCAGCTACCGCCAGGCGCAGGGGACATCGGTATGAAAGGTATCCTGAAGGGCCTTGGCGTCACGCTTTCTGCGGCGTTGCGCAAGCCAGTGACTATCGAGTACCCGGACGAGCGGCACGTTTTGCCGCTCCGGGAGCGCAGCTTCCCCGTGCTCACCTGGGATTTCGACCACGATGAGCCGGCGTGCACGGGGTGCAACGTCTGTGTCCGCAACTGCCCGGTCGATTGCATGACGGCGACAATGATCGACAACCCGAAGTACGCCGAGGGTACGAGCAACCGGCGCAAGATCGTTGAGAAGTTCTGGATCGACTACGGGCGTTGCATGCGCTGCAACATCTGCGTCGAGGTCTGCCCCTTCGAAGCGATCGTGATGGACAACAACTGGAGCGGGCACGAGCACGCGGCCTACGACCGCCGCGACCTGCACATGGACATCGACGACCTGTTGCACAACTCACGGGCAGGGCTCGTGGTACCGTTCCGCCCGCAGGACAACATCGCTGAGAATGAAGCGCGGGCGAAGGGCGAGACGCTCCCCGAGGAGAGCTTCAAGGGGTCGTTCCCGAAGGACCGCGAAATCCAGCTCCAGCGCATCGCCGAGGGCGGCCCCGCGGCCATCCAGGAGCGGGAGCCCGAGAAGCCGAAGGTAAAGGCGCCCGCCGCCGCTGCTGCGGGTGCGGCCGCGGCCGGTGGCGAAGTCGAGATCCTCTCCGAGTCGAAAATCCGGGCGAAGCGGATGCGTGCCGAGCGCGAGAAGAAGGAGTACGAGGCGCGGGGCGAGGCTGTGCCACAGGAAGTGCTCGACCGGATCGCCCTTTACAGCAACATGAAGCCGGGCGAGGCCGCTGCACCCGCGGCCGCGGCTGCCGGTGCAGCCGGTGGCGGCGTGGCGCTCACGGGGACGAACCCTGACGGGACGATGCGCTTCCCGCCGGGCGTTGGTGATGGCCCCAAGGGCGACCCGAACAGCGCCGAGAAGGTGCGTGCCCGCCGGATGCGCGCGGAGAAGAAGTTCAAGGAACTCCAGGCGGCAGGGGAGGAGATCCCCGAAGACATTGCGAAGACGCTCTACGATCTCGGGAGCGACCTGGCGCCCGGTGGCACGATCTGGGCGACGCTTGCACCTGCCGCAGGTGGCGGTGCTGCCGCGGCCGCAGGCGTGCCGCTCACAGGGACGAATCCTGACGGTTCGATGCGCTTCCCGCCGGGCGTTGGCGATGGCCCGAAGGGCGACGCGAACAGTGCCGAGAAGGTGCGTGCACGCCGGATGCGTGCGGAGCGGAAGTTCAAGGAACTCCAGGCGGCAGGGGAGGAGATCCCCGAAGACATCGCGAAGACGCTGTACGACCTGGGGAGCGACCTCGCTCCCGGTGGATCGATCTGGGCAAGCATGGCCCCGGCAGCGGGTGCTGCCCCCGCCGCGGGCGGAGTTGCCGCTCCGGCTGCCGAAGACGGGAAGATGGTGTTCCCGCCGGGCATCGGCATTGGCCCCAAGGGTGACCCGAACAGCTATGAGAAGGTTCGCGCGCGCCGCATGCGCGCTGAGCGCAAAGCGCGTGAGGCCCTGGCAAACGGTGAACCTATCCCGGAGGACGTTGCGGCTACTATCCGTGAACTCGGCGGCACCGTCCCGGAGAATGCTGGCTAATGGCAACTGAGGTTCTTTGGTGGTTCTTCGCCGTGGCAATCGTGGGGGTATCGGCGGGCGTGGTGTTTTCACGCTCGGTCATCCATAGTGCCATCTTCCTCATCCTGAGCCTCGCCGGGATCGGGGCGATGTACGTGTTTCTCACGGTGGAATTCCTTGCGCTCGTCCAGTTCCTCATCTATGGCGGCGCGGTCACGGTCCTCATTCTCCTGGCATTGATGCTGACGCGAATGGACGCGACCGGGCGGGCTGAAGCGGTGGATAGTGACCAGCGGCCGTTTGCCCTGGCGGTGGGTGTGGCACTCATCGCATTGCTCGTGAGTGCAGTGCTCGACACGAGCTGGGCGAGCGCCATACCGGACAGCCCGGCGAACATCCCGATCGGGACGATCAGCGAGAAGCTCTTCGTGGAGTTCGGTGCGCCGTTCGTGATCGCCTCGGCGTTGTTGCTGGTAGCCCTGGTCGGGGCCATCATCCTTGCGCGGCAGGAGGAGGGAGAGTAGCCATGGTCCCACTCGAGAACTACCTCGTCCTGAGTGCCATCGTGTTTTCGCTCGGTGTGTACGGGGTGCTGGCGCGGCGCAATGCGGTGCTGGTGCTCATGAGCATCGAGTTGATGCTGAACGCGGTGAACCTGAACTTCATCGCCTTTGCCGCCTACCTCGATCCGAATCAGATTACGGGGGCCATCTTCGCGGTGTTTGTCATCACCGTGGCCGCCGCTGAAGTGGGCCTCGCGCTCGCTATCGTCATCCGCCTGTTCCGCGACCGGGCCACGAGCAACGTGGACGAAGCGGCCATCATGAAGTGGTAGAAGGGGCCGTATAACGCATGGGAGCTGAACAGGCCTGGTTGCTCGCTGCCATCCCGGCGGGCTTCTTCCTCGTGATGACTTTCTTCGGGCGCTGGTTGCCGCGGCAGGGCGACTACCTCGGCGTGCTGTCGATTGGCACGTCGTTCGTGCTTTTCTTCTTTGTGCTCTACGACTTTTTGCACAACGGGCAGTCGAACTGGCCCATGACCGCCGACATCGACTGGTCGAACATCGGCAACTTCCACCTGCGGATGGGGATCTACGTCGACCCGATCACGATCGTGATGTTCGGGGTGGTGACGACGGTGGCGCTGATGGTGAACATCTTCTCCATCGGCTACATGAAGGGTGAGCCGCGGTACTGGTGGTTCTTCGCGGTGCTCCAGCTTTTTGCGGCATCGATGCTGATGCTGGTGATGGCCGACAACCTGCTCCTTCTCTACATGTCGTGGGAACTCGTCGGTGTCTGCTCGTTCGCGCTCATCGGCTTCTACTGGGAGAAGCGTTCGGCGACGGAGGCAGCGAAGAAGGCGTTCGTCACGACGCGTGTTGGCGACGTTGGGCTGCTCATTGGCATCATCCTGCTCTGGAAGGCGACGGGCACTTTCAACATCCACGAGATCATCGAAGCGGCCGAGAAGGGCGATATCGGCCAGCGGTACCTCTTCATCTCGATGCTCTTCATCTTCAGCGGGTGTATGGGCAAGAGCGCGCAGGTGCCTTTCCACGTGTGGCTGCCGGACGCGATGGAAGGCCCGACGCCGGTTTCGGCCCTCATCCACGCGGCGACGATGGTCGTTGCGGGGGTCTACCTGACGGCACGCATGCTGCCTGTCTTCGAAGTTGCAGACGGGACGATGCTGGTCATCACGATCGTGGGGCTTGTGACGGCGCTGCTCACGGGCTTCATCGCCCTGGCGCAGACGGACATCAAGAAGGTGCTGGCGTATTCGACGGTGGGCCAGCTGGGGTTCATGTTCGTTGCGCTGGGATCGGGGCGCCCCGATGCGGCGATGTTCCACCTGATGACGCACGCGTTCTTCAAGGCGCTCCTCTTCCTTGGTTCGGGCTCGGTCATCCACGCGACGCACCACAACCAGGAGATGAACAAGCTCGGCGGTCTGTGGAAGAAGATGCCGATCACGGGCACGACGTTCCTCGCGGGGTCGCTGGCTTTGGCGGGTGTCGTGCCGTTCGCGGGCTTCTGGTCGAAGGACGAGATCCTGCATTCGACCCAGCACTGGAGCGGTGGCTGGGCACTGATCCTGCTTGGCTTTGCCGCAGTGATGACCGCCTTTTACACGACGCGCCTTTTCATCCGCACGTTCATGGGCAAGCCGATGGACAAGCATGTGTACGAGCACACGCACGAATCCGGGCTCGTGATGACGTTCCCACTGATGTTTCTTGGGGCGCTGGCGGTTATCTCGGGATTCGTGGTTTTCCACGGCGTGGGGAGCGCGCTCGGCTTCCCGGGCGGTATCACGGAGTTCGTCTTTCTCGATGAGCCGGAGCGCTACCACATCAACTGGGGCGTTGCGGGCGGATCGGTTGTTATCGCTGCCGTCGGCATCCTGTCGGCTGCGTGGATGTACTGGGGTAACAGCCTGGAGACATCGACAAGGCTGGCGGAGTGGAACCCGGGGCTTTATGGGCTGATCAAGAACAAGTTCTATGTCGACGAGATGTACCAGAAGGTGATCGACCGTGGGGTCCTCGGCTTCAGCTACATCGTCGCGTGGTTCGACCGCTACCTGGTGAACGACACAGGAGTTGATGGTTCGGCCCAATTCACGGGCTTCAGCGGCTACCTGTTGAAGTATCTGCAGACCGGCAAGCTGCCCAATTACGCGATGGCGATTGCGCTTGGCGTGGTTGGGCTTGCGTTCGTCGGCCTGGTGGTGAGGGCTTAACCAGATGACCTTCGATGAGGGCCAGGGCTACGTTGTCCTTGCCAGTGTGGTGGCGCCGCTGCTGGCAGCGCTGATTCTCCTGTTCGTCCCCGGCACCAACAAGATGGCCGCGCGGTACGTCTCCGTGATTTGCGGGGCGATCGTGCTGGGCATCTCCGTGTATATCTTCGTGGCCTACCAATCGAACCACGCGAGCGACATCCAGATGCAGCTCAAGTGGACATGGGTAGAGAACACGGCGTTCCTTGGGAAGGACGGTATCCGGCTCTATCTCGGAGTCGATGGCGTCTCGGCGCCGATGGCGCTGCTCACCGGCGTGGTCGCGTTTGCGGGGGCGCTGATCTCGTGGAAGCTCGACTTCCGGACCAAGGACTTCTTCATTCTCTACTGGGTGCTCGTGGGCGGTGTCTACGGCACGTTCTTCTCGCTCGACCTGTTCTTCTTTTTCTTCTTCTACGAGCTCGCGGTCATGCCGCTCTACCTGCTCATCGGCATCTGGGGTTCGACGCGCAAAGAGTACGGTGCGATGAAGCTGACGCTCATGCTCGTGGGCGGGTCGGTGCTCATCTGGATCGGTATCTTCGCCGTCTTCCACGAGGCGGGGATGCGGACGTTCGACATGCAGACGCTGTGGAAGGCGGGGAGTGACGGGACGCTGAGCCCAACGTTCCAGAAGACATTCTTCCCGCTGCTCGTGGTGGGTTGTGGCGTGCTGGCGGCGCTCTGGCCGTTCCATACATGGTCGCCCGACGGCCACATGTCGGCACCGACGGCGGTCTCGATGGTGCACGCGGGCGTGCTGATGAAGCTCGGGGCGTTTGGGATCATCCGGCTCGGTATCCAGATGCTGCCGGAAGGCGCCGCGTTCTGGATGCCCGGCCTGATGGTGCTCGGGGTGATCGGCGCGGTGTATGGGGCGACGGCAGCGCTGACGCAGCGCGACCTCAAGCTCATCTCGGGCTACAGCTCGGTCTCGCACATGGGGTACGTCCTCATGGGCCTTGCGACGATGAGCCAGATCGGTGTGACGGGAGCGGTGCTCCAGATGTTCAGCCACGGGGTGATGACGGCTCTCGTCTTCCTCCTCATCGGCGCTATTTACGACCAGGCACACACGCGCGACCTGAAGGATTACGGTGGTATCGGCACGGTGATGCCGCTCTGGGTAATCGCCTATGTGCTTGCCGGGCTGGCAAACGTGGGCCTGCCCGGCTTCTCGGGCTTCACGGCCGAGTTCCATATCTTCGTGGGGACGTTCGAGACCTACCCGCTCTTCGGGAGCCTGGCGATCTTCGCGGCGATGCTGGCGGCGGCCTACATGCTCCGCCTGATGGGCCAGGTGTTCTTTGGGCCGTTCAACATACGCTGGGCGAACCTGAAGGACCTGACGCCGCTCGAAGTCTCGGCGGCTTCGCTGCTCCTCGGTGCGATGCTCTTCATGGGTGTCTGGTGGGCGCCGTTCACGGACCGGATCAGTGCGACGGTCCTGAACTTCCCGGGGGTGAGCTAGGTTGCGCGACTACACCATTTTCATCCCCGAATACATCGCGGCGGGCTTTGCGATCCTGGTCATCGGCGTCGAACTCTGGTCGCCGAGGATTCGCAAGGACGTTCTTGCCTACCTGACTGCTCTTGGGGCGCTCGCCTGGGGGGTCTCGGCACTGTTCTACCTGGACAAGGACCCGAACAACTTCCAGGGTCTCATCCAGGTCGACAATTTCACGACGTACATGCGCGTCCTCGCAGCGGGCATCGTCTTCGCGATTGCGATCATGTCGGCAACGTATCTCCGAAGCCGGACGCGGGCGGCGGGCGAATACTATGGGCTGCTGCTGGTGGGGGCGTGCGGGCTCGTCTACATGGCGGCGGCGCGGGAGCTCATCACCGCCTACATCTCGCTGGAGCTCCTGAGCTTTTGCCTCTACATCCTTGTCGGCTACCTCAAGCGCGATCGGCTGGCGAGCGAGGCGAGCCTGAAGTACATCCTCCTCGGGGCGTTCTCGAGCGCGATGTTCCTGTATGGCATGAGCCTGATTTACGGCGTTGCGGGGACGACGACCTACGACGGGATTGCGCGGGCACTCGCCGAGCGTTCGAGCAACTCCGACCCGGCGGTGATCGCCGGCTTCATGCTTATTCTCGCCGGGGTAGGCTTCAAGGTATCGGCCGCTCCGTTCCACATGTGGGCGCCCGATGCGTATGAAGGCGCACCGATGCCGATCACCGCGTTCCTGTCGACTGCCTCGAAGGTGGCCGGGTTCGCCCTGATCCTGCGGCTGTTCAGCGCGGCCTTCTCGGTGGACGCGAAGGAGTGGAACTGGGCGTTTGCCGTCCTTGCTGCGGCGACGATGACGGCCGGCAACCTCATCGCCATCCAGCAGACCAACATGAAGCGACTTGTGGCGTACAGCTCAATCGGGCAGGTGGGCTACATGCTGGTCGTCATCGCAGCGATTGGCTATGGCGACGCAGAGGTGGGGAGGAACGCTTCGGCCGGGCTCATCTTCCATATCACGGGATATGTGGTCTCGACGCTGGCGCTCTTCGTTGCGCTCACTGCCCACTACAACCGGACGGGCGACGATAGCATTCGCGGACTGCGGGGACTGGCGGAGACGCAGCCATTCCTGGCGCTGGTCATCACCGTTTCGCTCTTTTCGTTTGCGGGGCTGCCGTTCTTCGCCGGGTTCGCGACGAAGCTGTTCATGTTCCAGGCATCGACGATGGACGAACTGATGTGGCTCATCGGGCTGGCAGTGCTCAATAGCTTCATCAGCCTCTATTACTACCTGATGATCGTCCGCCAGATGTACCTCTTTGGCCCGGACGAGGGGCAGGTGCGCTGGAGGGTGAGCCCGGCGCTGTGGACCCTGGGTGCGGCGCTCATGGTGGGCGTGGTGTTCATCGGGAGTTACCCGCAGCCGCTCTTCAAGGCGGCCGACAAGGCGGCACAGCCGCTCTTCCAGCGGAGCACCGAAACGCTGGCGAAGGAGAGCGGTCTCCCCGCAAATGTACAGGTGCAGGCGGAGCGGAAGTAGGTTCGTTCGTGTGGCGAATATCGAAAAGGGGCTCGCAAGTGCGAGCCCCTTTTTCGCTGAGGCGGCCCGGCTCCGCGTGGTACGATTCGGGCCGGAGGGTTGGCGATGCGCGAGGACATGGTAGCCAATCGCAAGGGTGGCGATTGGCGGATTGGCCGGGGCGATAGGCCAAGTGCCGCGGGTTGCGTCGTTGGGCCACTCGCGGGAGGACGAGGAAGTTCGTGGCACCGGATACCTGGATACGGTCCCAGGGAAATGACCGGGTCGGAGGCTCCGTGATGAGAGAATTTACAGGTGTATTTGAGCAGGATGGGGAGTGGTGGATAGGTTGGGTCGAGGAAGTTGGCGGGGTTTTTGCACAGGAACGAACGCTCGAAGAGGCTCGCGTAAGCCTCGAGGGGGCGTTGGAGGATGTGCTGCGCTTCCAGAGGGAGCTTACTGAGAAGGAACATGGCACTGCAGTCCGGCAGCCTATTCGCATTGGCGCAGCGTGAAGCGGGGTGATGTGATCCGCCATATCGAGCGGCACGGCTGTGAGTTCGTGCGCGAGGGCGGCAACCACACGCTGTATTGGAATCCTGCCATCCGACAATCGACCAGCATTCCGCGCCACCAGGAAATCAGCAACAAGCTGGTGCGAGCAATCTGTGACCGTCTTCAGATACCGTATCCGTAAGCACGGCCATCAGTGCTCGTCGTCTGGCGTGGGGTTCCTGAAGCGGCGGATGTAGCGGGCGCCATCGACATCCCAGGAGCGATCTTCGAGCGCGCGCCGCAGGTGGCGGGTTGTCTCGGCAAGGGGGAGTTCGGCGGTGTGGTAGCCGTGCGTTTCGGCGTAGGTGGCGCAGCGGTCGACCATCCAGGCGTCGAGATTCCGTCCGCCGTAACCGTCGCGGAGGACGGGTTCGGTGATATGGGCTAACCCGGCGCCAGCGTCGCGGACAGAGATGACGCCGACGATGCGGTCACCGTCGGCGGCAACGAACCAGCCCGGGCGGGCGCCCTGCTCGAAGGTCCAGGGGTCTTCGCCGGTCAGCATGCCGATGGCAGGGGCGTCGGAGCGGCGCTGCTCGCGGACGGTGAGGAGCGCGAGCCGCTTTTCGAGCACCAGCAGTGGTTCAGGGGCGCCTGCCCATTCGCCGCGTTCGCGCGAGATTGGGAGGTAACCCCAGCGGGCAAGGCAGCCGGAGATACGGCCGGTCTCGGGAACGCGCATGCGAACGAGCCGGAGCCCCCGATCCTGCGCCCGGCGCTCAACCGCGTGAATGAGTGCGGGACCAGCGCCGGGTTTCGCGGCCACGAGCAGGTCGAGCCAGGCGATGCCGTCATCGTCCCACCAGCGCACGGCGCCGGAAGGGTGGCCCGTGCGTTCGGCGACGAGGAAGGCGTGCCCGGTCTGGATGAGGCGTTCGAAGCCGCCGGGCGTGGCAGGAGCGCCGGGGAGCTCGTGCCCCTGGCGGGCATAGATGGCTGCGACGGCGGCAGCATCATCGGGAGTTGCGGCGCGGACGTGGAAGGCAGACACCCGGCCAGTGTACGGGAGTGCTTCGAGCCTCGCGGCAGGTTATTCCGGGAGGGGTGCCCACTCGGCGAGGAACGGGTCGGCGGCGCGCTGGATGGCAAGGATTTGCGATTCGGGGGAAGCGGCCGGGTAGCCGGCGAAGTCGCCCGGTTCATGGCTATCGAAGAGCGCCCCTGCTGATTGCAGCGCACCGAGTAGTGCGAGTGAAACGGAGCGGAGCAACCGGTCGCGGTCAATCCGCAGAGGGGCCGGGTGGCAGTATGCAAAGGGGTCTCGCAGGTGTGGGCCGGCCACCAGGGGGGAACCGTTCTCGGCAAGGCCCCAGTGGAGGTGCGGGCCGGTCGTCAGGCCGGTCATTCCAACGAGGCCGAGCAGGTCGCCGGCGAGGACACGCTGGCCGGTGCGGACATCGAGCCGGGAGAGGTGGGCGTAGAGCGAGACGAATCCGGTGGCGTGCCGGAGGGTGACATAGGTGCCGAAGACGCCATCGCTCGCGGTGGCCTCGACGACGAGTCCGGGCGCGGGAGCGAGGATGGGTGTGCCGATAGCGGCCCCGATATCGGCGCCGGTGTGGCCACCGGTGTGCTCGGCGATATCCCGCTCGGCGAAACGGCTGGTGATGGGACCCGAGAGGGGGAGGCCGGTGACGGCTGCGACAGTGACGAGGGTGGGACCAAACTGGACGGTGTTCATCGCATTGAAGGCTCGGCGGACTGCCTGCGATGTCCAATTGCCGCTTGTCGCGGCCCGGATAGGGTGTTCCCTGATACCGGAACTGTAGGGTCAACGACGAAGATTCGGTAAGGTACCGATGAATGACGAACGCCGATGACGAGCTGACGGCACAACAGCGCGCCATTCTGTTGGATCTTGCCCGCCTGATGAGCGAACGGCGGAGCGTGGGCGAAGTGTTTGCGGCGTTCTCGCACCAGCTCCTGCAGGTGGCCGAGTTCGATTACGCCTCGCTCGTCGTCGTCGACGACGATCCGCGATACGCACGGATCGTTGGCACCTACCCGGTTGTAATCGCGCCGGCGGTGCCGGGTGCACTGTTCACGGAGCGGAGCTTCGGTATCTCGGCCCTGCCGGATGGCCCGGAGGGGACGCAGTACCGGCCGGCGCACGTGGAGAAACGGTCGGGCGATCGTCTCGCGCAGAGCGGGTTCGAGCGCGTCTGGTCGGCACGGCTGCTCTCGGGATCACGGACGATCGGGGCCATCACGGTGGCGCGGCAGGACCCGCGGCGGTTCAACCCTCGAGTGGTGGCATTCCTCGCCGAGGCGGGGCAGTTGCTGGGCGCGGCGCTGGCACAGGATATCGAACTGGCGAACACCCGCCGTGAAGCGGCGCGGGCTGCACTCCTGAACGAGCTTGCGCTCGTGCTCAACCAGGGTGAGCCGATTGGCGGGGTGTTCGGGCGGGTTCACGCGCTCCTCGAAGCTGCCATTGATTTCGACTACGTGAGCTTCCTCATGCGCGTGGGTGACACGAGGCGGATGGTGATGGTGGGGTGTGCACCCGAGCTCTCGAGGCGGCCCGGAGAATCCTACAGTTTCGAGGAGCTGGATGTCCCGCAGGACCGGTCGAGCTGGCAGAAGGTGCTCGAGTACCGTACCGACCGTTTCAAGAGTGGTGATACCACGCAATTCCACGCGGCAGGCATCATCCGGATGGCCACAATCTTCATCGAGACGAGTGGCGAAATCCTCGGGATGTTCACGATTGGGCGGCGTCACAACCGGGCGCTCACACCATCCGACACGGCCTTTCTCGAGACGGTTGGCGGGATGCTTGGCCAGGCGATTGCGAATGAACGGCGGCTCGAGTGGGCGCGCCGCGATGCTGCGCGTGGCGCACTGCTGAACTCACTCGCGTTGCTCGTCAACGCGGGCGAACGGGTCGAGCGTCTCTTCGATCAGATCCTCGCGCTGCTCGAGCAGGCGGTCCGCTTCGACTACGTGAACCTGATGGTACGCCCGGGCGATGCAGAGACGATGGAAGTCGTCGGTGCGCAGCCCGTCCTCGGCCGCCCGGTCGGCGAGGTCATCTCGTTCTCTGAGCTCGGGATCGTGGAGCGGCGGGCCGGGGACCCGCCAGTCCAGCAGTTTCGGACGTCGCGGCTGGAGACGAGCGGCGCGCGGATGCTCGCGGCGAGCGGGCTCGACCGGGTCGCGTCTGTCGTCATCGAGGATGATCGTGCGCCGGTTGCCATGTTTTCGCTCGGGCGTTTCGAGAATGAGGTGTTCGATACGAGCGACTGTGCACTGCTGGAGACTATCTCGGCGATGCTGGGGCAGGCGATCGCGAACCAGCGGCGTCTCGAGAGGACGCAGCGCGAGGCGGCGCGGGCCGGGCTCCTCAATGAGATAGCGCTGCTCCTGAGCCGGGGCGAACCGTTCGCGCGGGTGTTTGGGCGTGCGATCGAGGTGCTGGGGCCGGTGATCCCGTTCGACCATGCCGCGATGTACGTGGCCGATGGTACCGAGCCGGAGCGGTTCGACCTGATCGGTATTTCGCCAGCAGGGGCCCAGGCGGCGCCATCATTCACGGCCGGTGACCTGGGCTTCGACACGTCGCGCCCAATTCGGAGCATCGTGCGCCGCTTCGCACCGCAGGCGGTTGAGAAGCTCCGGGTAAATGCCATCGAGCAGGGGCTGACCACGGGGATGCTCTGCCTGCTTCATGATGGTGCGGACTTTCATGGGTTCTTCGCGCTCGCCCGGCGCGACCGCGCCGGGTTTGCGGCGGAGGAGGCGAAGTTCCTCGAGGTGCTGACCACGCTGTTCGCGCAGTCGCTGGCACAGAACAGGCGCCTTGGCCGTGCGGAGGCGGAAGCGGCGCGCCGCCGGCTGCTCAACGAGCTTTCCATTCTCCTGAACGATGGTGAGCCGGTCAGTGGGATGTTCTCGCGGATGCCGGCGCTTCTCGCGGAGGCGATCGAGTTCGACCAGGTCGGCCTTGCCGTGCGCGCGGACCTCTCCGAACGCTTCAAGATGTTCAACTGGGACAGGTGGCACGGGGCGTCGGCCGGTGACCGCTGGATCGACCGGGCGGGCGCGAACCTCGACGCCATCGAGCGCGTGCACTACCGGGCGTTCCAGGTTGAACCGCGTGCCGATGGGCCGGGGCTGGAGAGGGAGTTCGTTGCGGGTGGGTTGCGGCGCCTCGCCGTTGCACTCCTGAGGCACTCATCGGAGTCGGTGGGAGTGTTGACTGTGGCGCGCGCTTCGAGCCGCCCGTTCGCTCGCGACGAGATGGAGTTCCTGGCGCTCGTTGGGCAGTTGCTGGCGCAGGCCGTTGCGCACCAGCTGCGGCTGGCACGGAGCATGGCGGAGGCGGAGGACCAGCGGATTGTGGCCGAGGCTGCCGCGCTTGCCGCGCGCGAACCGAATCCCCGGGAGATTACGCGCCGTTTGACGGAGCTGCTCGGGGCAATGGTGCCCGGTGCGTGGGCAGGCTACGTGATGGTCGAGGATGGCCTGCCGGTGCTCACCGACTACACTCACGGCGATTCCGAACGCGAACACCGTCCCGGGTTTGCGGCACTCGTGGAGCGGGCGATGGGGGCGGGGCAATCGGCTGGCAGTACCAGTGATGAACGTGTTCCTCCAGCCTTTCGCGCCCCGATGGAGATGGCCAGAACGGGTGCATGGTCGGCGACAGCAGCGCTCGTCGGCGGCCAGGTCGCCGGCCTGCTGGTCGTCCTTTCGAGCGTTGACGGGTTTCGCTTCGGCGAGCGCGAGCTCCGCCTGTTGCGGGAGGTGGCCCAGGCGATCGGGCCGGCAGTTGCCAAGGCGATTGCCGATGAGCGCGCCCGCCAGGAAGCGTGTGAGCAGCGGATTCTTGCCGACGTCGCTTCGATCGCCGCGCGCGAATCGACTCCCGGCGCACTTGCGGCTGCCCTGCGCCCGGCCCTTGGGGACTTCATACCCGAATCGTCGATCCAGTTTGCATTCATCGACGGGAGCCTGCCGTTTACCTGCGAAACGGACGGCCCGACCTGGCAGGTGCCAATCGGACCGTACGTGCAGGCAGTTATCGAGAAAGGACAAGTTGCCATCGGGGGAGTGCCGGATGATGCGTCGCCGGCTTTGCGCAAGATGCTGGCTGCCGGGGGTGCACAGCATCATGTGCTGACGGCGGCACGTTCGGCAGGGGTGACGATCGGCCTGCTCGTTGCCGGGACGAGTGATCCCGGCCACCTGTTCACTGACCGGGACTGTGCATTACTCGAGCGGATCGCGAGCATCGTGGGCCCGGCGATGGCGAACGGTCTTGCTGCAGAGCGGAGCGCGGCAGAGGCGGCCGAGCAGCGGATCGTGGCGGCAGTCGCCGCGGCTGCGGCGAGGGAGCCAAATCCGCGTACCCTTGGGTCGGCGGCGCTCCGGCCGTTGCTCGAGCTCGTGCCGCAGCCGTTCCTGTCCTACGGGTGTGTCGAAGGTGATGAACTTGTCTTCCCGATTCGCGGAGGCAGGTTCGAACGCTACCCGCGAGGCGAGCTCGCCCGCCTGGTCGACGTGGAAGGGCAGCACGTGTTCCGGGATATCCCGGAGGAACTGGCCCGGCTTCGTGACTTCGGGGTCGAGAGTGTCGCCGGGACGGCTGCGCGGGCTGGCGGTTCGACAGTCGGCATCCTCGTCACCGGATCGTGCAAGCCTGGCTACGTATTTGGCGAGCGTGAACTCCGCATCTTCCGGCTGGTTGCGCAGATCATCGGCGCGGGCATGGAGTCGGCGCGAGCGGCGGAGCGGGCGCTCCAGGAGGCCGGGGAGCAGCGGCTACTGGCTGAGATCGCGGCGGTCGCGGCCCGGGAATCGGACGACCAGGCGCTGATCCTCGGGATTATTGACCCGTTGCGGCGGGTGATCCCGAAGCCGGCCATCGCATTTGCCTACATCGATGGTGACGATGGTGTTCACGTAGCCCCTGTTCGCGGGCGGCGGGTCCCGCTCGAGAAAACTGAACGAGCGGCGCGGGAGACCGGGCAGGCGACTATCCAGACGATGAACGGTCCGATTCCAGAAGGGCACCCTGGGCGATCCGACATTCGACGGGTGATCATCACGGCCACATACAGCGCCGGGCAGCCGACGGGACTGCTCTACATCGGCACACGGGACCCGGACCATCCGCTCGGTGAGCGCGAGGAGCGGCTCTTCCGTCTCATTGCCCAGATCGTTGGCCCGGCGATGGAAAACGCGCGCCGGGCAGCCGAATCGGCGCGGCTCGCAGCACTCTACCAGCTCATGTTCGCGTCGCTCTCCGAGGCAGTTATCCTGCTGGACCATGAACTCCGGGCTGTTTTCGTCAACGAACCGGGGGAGCGTGTTGTCCGGATCGTCGACCCCGGGCGGAGCCTTCGTACGGTCGACGAGCATGTCGAGCGGATGGGGAGCGAGATTGGCGAGGCATACCGCCGGGCCGCGGAGATGAGGGAAGCGGGACGGGGACGGGGTGAGCTGGCCGGACCGAATGGCCCCGCCTGGTATGACTTCGAGATGCTGCCGCTCGATGACCCGAACTATCGCATGCTCATCGTTGCCAGTGAGGTGACCGAGGATGTCCGGCGCGAACGGCAGGAGGAGGAGCAGCGCACGCAGATGCAGCAGGCGTCGCGGCTCGCGGCACTGGGTGAACTCATCGGCGGCGTTGCGCACGAGTTGAATAACCCGCTCACGGCGATCCTCGGGTTTGCCCAGGTGCTTGCCCAGTCGTCTGGTAACGACGCCATCGCCGAGGAAGTCGGTATCATCGAGAAGGAGGCGCTGCGGGCTCGCAACATCGTGCGGGACCTCCTCCTCATCGCCCGGCCGGGCAAGATCGAGCCGTCACTGGTCGATCTTCGAGAAGTGGTCGCGCACGTCGAGCGGCTTCGACGAAACAGCTGGGTGCAGGAGCGGATAGACGTGACGATGGAGTTCGCTGAAGCGTGCTGCCAGGCATGGGGCAACGAGAATCAGCTGACGCAGGTGCTGCTCAACCTGGTGACCAATGCCGAGCATGCCACCCTGGGCCAGGAGCGCCGGGCGATCGCCATCCGGGCGCAGACACTCGATGGCCGCGTGGTAATCGAGGTGTCTGACAACGGGGCGGGGATGGACGATGTGACGGCGGCGCGCATCTTCGAACCGTTCTTCACAACGAAGCATGGGCAGGGCACAGGCCTGGGCCTGAGCATGAGCTACTCGATCGTCCGGGCACACAACGGGTCGATTGAGCTGCAATCGGCTCCCGGCGCTGGCACGACGTTCCGGGTTGTGCTTCCAGCAGCGCCGGCCGCCGCGCCCGAACCTCTGGCCGAGGCGGCGGAAGCGGCCACTACCCGGGTGCGTGTCCTCGTTGTCGATGATGAGCCGAGCCTGCGCAAGGTTTGCCAGCGGCTCGTGACGAGCATGGGGCACGATTGCAGTGTTGCTCAGAACGCGATGGAGGCGTTCGAGCGGGCAGCGGCCGATATGCCGGACCTGATTCTCTGTGATTACCGGCTCGCCACGGAAACGGCGGACGAGGTCGTCACGCGCATCGCCGAGCACGCTCCGGGGTTGCTCGATCGCATCGTAATCGCGACGGGAGCGACGACTGATGCCGGGGTTGTGGAGCTCACGGAACGGTACGGGCTGCGCCTCATCGCCAAGCCGTACGGCCTGGAGGATATAGCCAGGCTGATCAAGGCGGCTACACCGCCCAGTTCGCTTGCCTCCTGAGCTTGCCCGGCACGGGCAGGGACGGTAGAACCGTGCTATCCATCGGGGGATAGGGGAGGTTCGGCATGGACATTACCGGGAAGGTTGCGATCGTCACGGGTGGGGGCTCCGGTATTGGCGAAGCGATGGTGACGCGGCTGGCCTCGCTCGGGGCCAAGGTGCTCGTTGCCGACATCGATGATGTTGGCGGGCGCCGGGTCGCCGATTCGGTCGGGGAGATGCCCGGGGTCGCATCGTTCTTTCATGTCGATGTCACGTCGCCTGGCGATCTTGCGGCGATGGTGGCGGAGGCGGAGCGCCGCTACGGGGGACTCGACATCCTCCACAACAACGCGGGTATCACCGCGGGCGAGGGCGATTTCAAGGACATGAGCGTGGTGCGCGTGGAGGCGGTGGTCCGCACCAACCTCCTGGGGCCCATTCTCGGTACGCAGGCTGCGCTGAGCGCCCTGACACGCAGCAAGGGCGTTGTGCTCAACACGGCCTCGGCCAGTGGTCTGCGTGCGTGGACAGCGGACCCCGTCTACTCGGCGACGAAGGCGGGTGTGGTGTTCTTCACGCAGGCGATGGCAGAGCAATTGAAGCCGCTTGGGATCCGGATCAACGCCGTCTGTCCCGGGGTGGTGCGTACGCCGCTGGTAGGGAAGAGCGTGCGTGCACGGAACCGTAGCGAGGCGGAGCGCGAGCAGGTCGAGGCGGCGATCATGGCGATGCCCCTGATCGAAGCGAACGAGGTCATCGATGTTCTCATCGAGCAGATCACGAACGACAGCCTGACTGGCGAGACACGCCACGTCGCGCGGCAGGGGCTCCTGCCAGAAGGCCAGACGATCGGCGGTGTGATTTAGCGGTTGTTCCCGGGAGACGTGGCCAAGCGGTGTAGGGCTGCCGCGGAGGACTGCCCATTCTGCACCTTGCTGTGTTCAGGGGATGAAGCGAACCGAGCCCAGGTTCGCTGTGTTCGCAGCATTTGCGAAGCGCCGGTCGGATGTCCAGAACTCAGCGCCATAGGCCTCGGCGGTGGCGTAACCGGCGGCATCGAACACGTCGGACTGTCCGAGTAGTTTGGCAAGTTCGTAGGCGCGGGCGAGGAGCGGTTCGTCGAGGGGGATAATCGTGACCTGGAGGCTGCGGAGATCCTCGAAGGCGTTGTCTGCCTCGCGGACGGTGATCTGGCGGCGGTTGACCGCTTTTCGAAGAAGCGACTCGTACTCGAGAAACAGAGAATCCGGCGCTGCCAGTGGCTGTCCGGTATGGATCAGCGACCCGAGTTCCATCATCGCTGCTTGCGTCTGCTGGCGCGGAAAGAGCGCGTGGACGACGAAGCTACAATCGAGGATGGTACTAATCGCGGCCCTCTCTTACCGCTTCGAGGAGATCGTCGAGTTCCTCGCGGCTGAACGCCCGGCCGCGGCGTGCGATGATCGCATCCTGGTGCTCGCGGACACGCTGCAGCCATGCCTCGGCCTGTTCGGGGGTCCAGTTTCGTGGCGGGAGTTCGGGGTAGCGGCGTTCGCCAGAACCCGTGCTGCTGGTTGGTGTGGTGGCCATGACCTGATTCTACCATCGGACGGGGATGGTCCCTGGGACAGGTGGCGGCCGCCCATCCCCGGGAGGCGGTGAGGCCCCGGGCCCGTGGCCTACCAGACAGCGATGACGACCAGCTCATCCGGATCCAGGGCAGCGCCAGCGTCCAGGACGACGCGGCGCCCGGCAACCATCTCGGCGACGGGAATTGCGCGGCTCACTGGCAGGTTCGCGAGTGACTGCGCTCCCGAGCCATCGGGGCGTACGGTCGCCCGGTAGGCGCCTGAGTCGAACGAAACGAGGGTGCCGCGGTAGGCCATTCAGCGTTCTCCAAGGGTGAGGGTTGCGTCGTAGCGCGATCCCGCGGGTCCGCGCCGATAGTCGAGGCTGAGCCCGATGACGCGGAATATCGCTCCCGCGAGGCCGTCCGCGGGGCTCGTGACTGCGACCACGTCCCAGAGCTCACGGCGTGGGTCGAAGGGGATGCGCAGAGTGGCGGCGGTCGAGAGCATCGCTGCGCGGTGGATTGCCGCCGCGGCACCTTCGCTCACGGCCGGGTTGGTTGCGCGCTGGCGGTCGGAGAGTATCGCGACACCCGGCGCCCCGGTGGCAACGCGGCGGGGGTCGAACGCCTCGGCGCTCCGCCCGCTGCCCTGCATTCGAACCCATGCAGTGGACGGCTGGCCAACGGTTTCGAGTGCGAGAACGGGCACGTCGCCCGGGCCGCCGTAGCCAGCATCGCTCGTATCGGTTGCACTGACCGAGCGGACGGTTACTCCCGCACCCGGGACAATCTCGGCCGCGACGGCATCGAGGAGACGTGCGGCTGCGCTGGCCGCCGATTCGCCCGCGGGCAACGCGAATGCAGGGCTGCCGTTGATCCACTCACCGCCGGGATCGCGGGGCAGGGCCGCGTCGGCAGACAGAAGCCCCGCGCGGCCGCATACACGGTTGAAGATGGCACTCCTGGTGAGCGCCCCCGCTGCCGATTGCCAGGACTGCGGGGCATGCCAGCGGCGGAGGAGTTCCCAGGGGCCCGTTGCATCGATCGTAAGCATTCGCCCGCCCGCGCTGCGGCGGGAGGAGATCCGGTCGATGGTGAACTCGACGATGACGCCGGATTCGGCCGCCCCGCCCGCTCCGGACGCGTACCCGGGTGTCAGCGTGAGTGCCGCGCCGGGGAAGAGCAGCGCGTCGGCGGCAATATCGCCAGCCGGGTCGCTGAGCTCGACCTGGCAGTGGGCCGCTTGCGGTTCGAGGCGGTAGCGGCATCTCGTGACGGCACTGGAGACATCGAGCGAACCGCCGCGCGGGGAACGCCAGATGCCCGACGGGGTGGCGGCCCATGCGGTGGTTCCGGGTGTGGAGAGCAAGGCCAGCCCCGCCGCACCATCTGCTTCGTGGGGGATCGGCTCCGACCATGGTCCGGCGGTTCCTCCGAGCGCCATTGGCCGCGTCTCTATCGCCTGGCTGGCGGCGACAGGCCCGGCGTCGGCCCGGACGAATGCGCCACGAAGGTCACCGGCGATGTTCGCGATTGAAGGCGCCGTGAAGGTGACCGTACTTGCTGCATCGGCCTCGGCCACTACGAAGAGCCCCGTCCAGCTATTGGCGGGGAAGGCGAGATCGCCCATGGTCACGGCCCAGCAGCGAGGGTTGGCGGTTGTCACTTCGGTGCCGGTGAGAAAGAGCGCAAAATCGAGGTTGTCGTGGCAGGCAGCAACGCCGGTGATGCTGGCGACCAGCCCGCCGCGCGTCCAGGTCGTCCCCGAGCCGGCCCATGTGCCGCTCGTGCGCCGCAGGCGCTTGAGGGTGGCAGAGGTGCCGAGCAGGTAGAAGAGACAGGCATCGCCGGCGGGGTTGAAGGCAAGAGCCACGCTCGAAATCGGCGATGCCTCGCTGACGACCGTCGTAGGAGCAGTCCAGGAGACGCCGTTGTCGGCCGATGCACGGATCTCGACTGCGAGCCCCGATGACGCAACGCTCGCGAGCAACAGCTCGCCGGACTGAGCGGTGAGGGCGACCCCCGTCGCGGACGCGCAGGCGCCGAGGTTCGACCAGGAGGAGAAGTTGGCGCCCGGCCCGGGCGAGGGGGTGCGGCAGACGAGGACCTGGCCCGCGTGGTTGCGTGCACGCACGAGGCTGCCATCGGTTGCGAGCGCTGCCGTGTGCGGTTCGCCCGGCTCGGCGCCGGTGTAGAGGCGCTCCCAGCGGAGGAGATCCATGCCGCCTCTTCGGGAGGTGACGACCGCCGAGATTGCTGGCCGCCGCTGCGGGAGGTGAAGGTGGTTGGCGAGCGAGAGGGTAATGGGAACCGCCATCTGCAACCCCTGGCCGGCAACTCCGGCGAGCCTGCAGCGTTGTCCGGAGCAGCCTGCACCTCGGAGAGCCGCGTGGCAGCCCAGCCATGGCCCGGTCGACATTCGCGAGCCTGCAACCGAGAATCGGCAATCGCCGATTGCTGGAGAGAGAGATGCAACTAACCAAAGACTCAATCGACCTGGGCATCGTGGTGAACGATGGCCAGGCGGCGCTCAGGTTCTACCGCGACACGCTCGGGCTCGAGCATGTCGCCGACACGCCGATGCCTGGCGGAGGCGGCACGATGCACCGTGTGCTCTGCGGGACAACGCTGCTGAAGCTGGTCGCACTCGATAAGACGCCCGAGGCGAAGGCCCCTCCGGGCGGCATCCAGGGTGCGACGGGGATCCGATACTTCACCCTCTCCGTGACTGACGTCGCCGAAGTGGCAGGCCACTGCGAAGCAGCGGGTTACAGGGTGGTGGTGAAGCCACGGGAGATTCGCCCCGGTGTTTCGATTGCGATGGTCGAAGACCCGGACGGGAACTGGGTGGAGTTCCTGCAGCAGGCATGAACCGGAATAGCGCGTGTGCGCCGGGGCTCGCGACTGCCGGATTGGCTACGCGGTAGCTGGCTGTCAGGGGTTGATCTCGACGGTGCGCCCCTCGTTGATGCTTCGCCAGGCGGCATCGACGAAGCGCATGTAACGAACGCCGTCCTCGAAGCTGGTAAGGCGGATAGGTGTGCCGTTTCGCACCGAATCGACGAAGTCGGCTTCGACGCGCCAGCCGCGGTCTGTCCCGGGGTCGGGGTCGATCGGGGTGAACGGCTCGCCGTTCCGGGCCATCGTGGCTGTATCGCCAGGTTGCCAGCGAATCGTGCCCGTGGCGCCGAAGATATTGATGCCGTTATCGGGGGCGCCTGCGGCGACGCTGCTGACGCGGTAGGTGAAGTGCGCGCCGTTCGCCAGCTCGCCTGTGACGGTCACGGTGTCGGGGATATCGACCGTGGCCGTGCCACCATCACCGCCCGGGCGTTCGCGAATGAACACCCTGCCGCTGGCGGTGAGGCGCTTTGCGTCGCCGATCCAGCGGAGGATCACCTCGCTCCAGATTCCCAGGGTGCTGATGTTGCGGCCAGAGTACTGCATCTGCTGGCGCCAGTGGATTGGGGTCTGCGGGTTCAGGGCACTGCCGTTCTGGCTGGCGATGTTCACCTCGTGGATCTCGCCGATTGCTCCTTCACGAATGAGGCGGGTGATGGTTGGCCCGAGGCGGAAGTCGAACGGCGCCGGTACGAGCTGTGCCGCGAACTCGGGGTGGCGCTCGTGGGCAGCAAGCATGTCCTCGGCCTCTTCGAGGGTGGCAGCCATGCGCGCTTCGCAGAGGACGTGCTTACCTGCTTCGAGGGCGCGAATCGTGTACTCGCGATGCATGTAGGGCCAGGTGCCGATGCAAACGGCGTCGATCTGCGGGTCGGCGATGAGCGCTTCGGGCGAATCGAAGACGCGGGCGATGCCGAACTCGCTCGCGACGCGTTCGCTGCTTTCGCGCGTGCGGTTGGCGACACCTGCGAGTTCGACGCCCTCGATGGCCGCGAAACCAGGAATGTGGCGTTCGCGCGTGTTGGCGCCGGCGCCGACAAAACCGATACGAAGTGGCATGTGTCCTCCGGGTAGTGACAGGTGGCAGGCGACAGGTGGTGGGTGTCCGCCCGTCCGATTCTACCGGCTTCGGGTTAGCCGGTGCTGCTGGACGAGGGCGAAGCCATGCCACCTGTCGCCTGCCACCTGTTACTCGTCAATACGCTCATGCGTTCCCAGGTTTCGGCGTTGGCGGGGTGCCAGTCCATGGCCCAGGCGGGGTCGATGTCGTTCCACTGGGAGATGATGACGTGGAAGTCGAGGAGGGTACCGTCGCTGATGCGCCAACTGAGGGGGAACACGTGACGGGCACGGAGGGCGGGGCGTTCGGCACCCTGCCAGAGGCTGATGAGCTCATGGATCACGTCCGGGTCGCGGCGGCGGATGGTGTTGACGACATCGAGGAAGTAGGAGGACTCGGCATCCCGGGCATCGCCCGAGACATAGGGGGCCAGCGACCCGGGGAGGATGTGTGCCGCTACCTCGCGCCAGCCGGGCACATACTGCCGGAACGCCGGGTCGGTGACGAGGTGGAGGAGGTTGCGATTGGGGGCTTCCGGGGCCATCGCCGCGAAATCGATACCGGTGAGACGGATAGCGGGATCGTTCGCGCACTTCACCTCGCAGCGGCCGTCGACGATGAAGCAGGGCCAGCGGTGGGCGGCTATGTAGCGCTGGATCCCCTCCCAGCCGACGAGTTCACGCGTCGTGTTGTGGAGCTTGTTCGCGCGTGGTGTATCGCCGATGAGGAACCGGGACCAGTCGGACGGTTCGAGGTCGTAGCCGTTTTCGTGGAGGATCTGGTTTGCCGCGAGTGTCTCGAGCTGCATGGTGTTGAAGAGCGCGACGAGGGTCTCGCGGGAGGGGCGGCGGCGCCCGCTTTCGTAGCTGTAGAGGGTGTCATCGGAGATGCCGGTGAGGCTGGCAAGCTCGCGGCGCGTGAAGCCGAACCGTTCCCTGCCGAGGCGGAGGAGGTCGTTCCACTTCATCCCGGCGAGCATGGGTTCCTGGGGCTGGCCTTCGGCGGGTGCGTTGCCACGGGCTTTCCGGCGTTCATCGAGGTAGCGCCAGGTGGCGGCGTCGGCCGGGAACCAGTCGAGTGCGGCAACAAAGTCGAACTGGCTCCAGGGCCCCATCGTCGCGTCGAAGCGGAGCATGCGCCCATCGCCGAGGCGCCATTCGACGGGGAAGCTGTGGCGGATATTGCCGGCTGGCTCAGCGGTGGCCCAGAGCCCAACGAACCTGGGGAAGACTGCCGGGGAGTCGTTCACCAGGTCCTGGACGAGGTTGTTGAAGTAGGTGGTGGCGTTCGCGGGATCGTTCAGGTCGAAGGCCTGGTACTTCCACATGCCGATCATCACGGAGATGACGGTGTCCCAGTTGGAGAGCCTGGGGTAGAACCAGTCGCTGGCTGCCATGCGCATGAGCTGGCGTGCGCCGGGCTTTGCAAGGTCGCGGCCAAGGTCGAGTTCTGCAACGTCGTTGGCGGCGCTGTTCCAGCCCATGATCTCGAAGTGTTCGGTCATCGCGAGGCAGG
Organism: uncultured Anaerolineaceae bacterium; assembly: GCA_964508715.1. Lineage (GTDB taxonomy): Bacteria > Chloroflexota > Dehalococcoidia > Tepidiformales > Tepidiformaceae > JAKALX01. Next base: position 75,945 of record CAZDUX010000006.1, read on the forward strand.
GCCAGGTGTACTCCTGGGCCTCGCGCTGGATGGTCTCCCAGGCGAGGCGGCGCTGCCGGATCTGGACGATGGGCCCAGCGAGTTCGGGTTCGTGGCCCGCGATGGTGAGGAGGTCGTTGCGCACGCCCGGGTCGAGGCGGAGGGCATCGCAGAGGTCGATCAGGGTTTCGCGTGGCGGATGGCGGCGGGCCGTTTCGTAGCTCTCGATGGAGTCGACGGAGATGCCGGAGCGGCGAGCGAGTTCGGCCTGGGTGAGGTGGCGGGAGTGACGAAGTTCGCGAAGCCGGTCGGAAAGAGCGCTCATTCGCCCGGGTCCCTCGAGTCCCCTGCCGTTCGGGAGATGGCGCGCATTGTTGGGATCGCGCGACGGGGTGTCAAGCCGTGCCTGAACCGCCCGGGCGGGCGCGGCTGTCCCTCCCGCCGGTCACGGTCCCGGGGCTATGACAGGCGCGTCATCGTTTCCGGCAGACGGCCTGGAGGAGGGTGAGGCGCCCGTCGGCGGTGGCGGCAGCGATGTTCCGGATGCGGTCGCCGAAGCTCTCGCCGAGGATGATCCGGAGGGTGAGGCCGGGAGTGGCGAGGGCCGCGGCCTGCCTGTTGAGGACGGGGGCCTGCTGCGTGAGTTCGCGCCATTCGAGGAGTTCGAATCCGGCGCCCTCGACGAGTGCGCGTGTCCGGGCCACGTCGTGAAGGAAGCTGATCGAAGGCTCGGCTGCCCATGGCAGCGGGTAGTCGAGCGGCTCGGGGTTGGCACCGCGCAAGACATCGAAGAATGCAAACCTCGCCCCTGGCCTGAGCACCCGCGCGATCTCGGCGTAGAAGGTGGCCCGGTCTTCGATGTTCATAACGGCGTGCTGTGTCCACGCGCCATCGAAGCTTGCGTCGGGGAGGTCGAGCGCGAGGGCATTCCCCACAACGAAACGGGCGCGGTCCGAGAGGCCGCAGGCTTCCGCCAGGATGTTCGCCGAGCGGATGAACTCGGCCGTCAGGTCGACTCCGGTAACGTCGCAGCCGAACTCGTGGGCGAGCACGCGGGCGGGCCCGCCAAGGCCGCAGCCAATATCGAGCAGCCGGGAGCCGGGCTCGAAGCTCGCGAGGCGGGCGAGGTCGCGGGTGGCAGGGAGACCGCCGGTGTGAAACTCATCGGCCGGGCCGAGCACTTCCGGAGTGATGCGTTCGATTCCCGCTTCCTTTGCCACCGCGAGGATTCGCTCGGCGAAGCCGTCGCCGGTGTAGTGGAGCTCGATGGGGTGCAAGGAACTGGTCATGATTGGACTCCCCTCCGGGGGAGTGTGCCACAACGGACATATATGACGAAGCGTGGTTGTGGCCCCCGGGGCCGGGGCGGAAATGGCCTGCCCGCTCGAGGCAGGATCCGATATCTTCTTTCTCCATGAGTGCGGCAATCGAGGTGCGCGGGTTGCGGAAGAGCTATGGGCGGCTGGAGGTGCTGTGTGGCATCGACCTCGAGATCGAGCACGGCGAGGTATTTGGACTCCTTGGGCCAAACGGAGCCGGAAAGACGACGATGGTCGAGATCCTGGAGGGGTTTCGCAGCCGGACGGCGGGGGATGTACGTGTCCTCGGCGAAGACCCGCGAACGGCGGGCAGCGCGTGGAAGGCGCGCCTCGGGATCGTCCTGCAGAGCAGCAATCTCTTCGATGCGCTGACGGTTGAGGAAGTCATCGCCCACTTTGCGGCGTTCTATCCTGCACCGATGAGCGTGGACCGGGTCATTGGTCTCGCGGGGCTGCAGGAGAAGCGAAAGGAGCGCTGCCGCAACCTCTCCGGGGGGCAGAAGCGCCGTGTCGACCTCGCCCTCGGGCTCGTTGGCGACCCCGAACTCATCTTCCTCGATGAGCCAACGGCGGGGTTCGACCCTGCCGCCCGGAGGCAGGCATGGGACGTTGTTCGTGGCCTGACCAGCCTGGGGAGGACCGTGGTGCTCACGACGCACTACCTCGACGAGGCGGAGCACCTCGCGAACCGGGTCGGGGTGATTATCGCGGGGAGGATGGTTGAGATTGGGAGCCCTCGCGAGGTGGGCGGCCGCGCGCGCGGGCAGACCCTGGTGCGGCTCGAGATTACGCCGGAGCTTGCGGGCAAGCCGCTCCCAAAACTCCCTGGCGAGGTCCGCGCCGAGAATGGGACATACGTGGTGGCGACCGACAGGCCGACGGCCACTGTCGGCGTCCTCGCGCGGTGGGCCGGGGACCACGGGCTGGCCGAGATCCCGGGGCTCCAGGTGGTTCGGCCGTCGCTCGAGGAGATCTACCTGCGGATGATCGATGAGCACACGCCCGCGGGCGCGCGGAGGGATGCCGAGTGACCACTGCGGCAGCGGCGAAGCGTACGCCCGGCGGCCCGGGGAGGACTATTCGTCTTGGCTATCTGCGGACTATCGCCGAGCTTCGCACGTTCTTTCGTACACCGGAACTGGCGTTCTTCACGTTCCTGCTGCCGGTACTGTTCGTGGTCATCTTCTCGACGGTTTTCAGCGGGGATATCGAAGGGCCCAACGGGGCAAAGGTGGCATTTTCGCAGTATTTCATTGCCGGGATGATCGCCTCGGGTGTGATGAGCACGACGTTCGCGAACCTTGCCGGGACGATCGCCGTCGAGCAGCACGACGGGCTCCTGAAGCGATTGAGCGGGACGCCGCTGCCACGGTCGTCGTACTTCATCGGAAAGCTCGGTGTTGCACTGGTCATCTCGGCGGTGCAGGCGGTCATCATCCTCGTCCTCGGCGTCGCCCTGTTCGGGATGAGCCTGCCCGCGGAGCCGTCGCGCTGGGTGGTGTTCGTGGCCGTGTTCGTGCTCGGTGTGGCCTCGTGCTCGCTCTTTGGCATCGCCTACACCCGGCTCATTCCGAATTCGAATTCGGCGGCGCCGATTATCCAGGTGCCGCTACTGATGTTGCAGTTCATCTCGGGGGTCTACTTCGAGTACGCGCAGATCCCGCGCTGGCTGCAGGTGGTGGCGTGCATGTTTCCGTTGAAGTGGATGGCGCAGGGGTTTCGCTACGTCTTCCTGCCGAAGTGGGTTGGCGCGCATGACTATGGTGGCGAATGGCACCTGGAGCGTGTCTTTCTCGTGCTCGTGCTCTGGACGGCAGCCTCGGCGGCGATGGCCGTGCTCTTCTTCCGCTGGAACCGGGGGCGAGAGTAGCGGGCTCCGGTGAGCGGAAATGGCCGCGCCTCCGGGCCGGGGGGAGCGTGACACGTCCGGCTCCACGCGGGGCCCAGGACCTTTCCCATGTTCGGCGTAACCCTGTAGCATCCCGCCAATTCCACCCACGAGGAGTAGTTCTGCGATGCTCCAGGAGTTCAAGAAGTTCCTGCTGCGCGGCAATGTCATCGACCTGGCTGTCGCCGTTGTCATCGGTGCAGCGTTCACGACGGTCATCGAGGCGTTCACGAAGGGGTTCATCACGCCGCTGCTGGGCCTCTTTGGCGGGAGCAACCAGTTTGCGAACCGTGTCTTCACCATCCGCGGGCAGGACTTCCTCTATGGCGGACTGATCGATTCGATCATCTACTTCGTGATCGTTGCGGCGGTCATCTTCTTCCTCGTCATCCAGCCCATGAACTTCCTGATCGCACGGTCGCGGAAGGAGCCGCCAGCCGACCCAACGACGAAGAAGTGCCCCGAATGCCTGAGTGAGATCCCGATCGACGCGCGCCGCTGCGCATTCTGCACGTCGCAGTTGTAGCGACCGATCCGGCCGTGGTCCGGCGGTGGCACGCCTTTCGAGGGTTCGTTAGGCTGATGCCCAAACCCTGGGAGGGCAACGATGGAAACGGTTCGCGATGGCGATCTCGAAATCCGCATGGCCGGGCCGGCCGGGGCCTACGCCAACAACCTCTACCTGGTGATCGACCGGGCGACTGGCGAGGCCGCGTTCATCGATGCCCCGGACGAGCCGGAAAAGAGCATCGCACTTGCCCGGGAGGCGGGCGTACGGCCAGCGCACATCCTCCTTACCCATTCGCACATGGACCACACGGCCGGGCTCGATCACCTGCGCCGGCACTTCAACTGCACCCTCCACGCCGATGCGCGCGAGCCGTGGCTGAAGGAGGGGCAGATCGACGCGGCCGTGGCCCACGGTGATGAGATCAAGATCGGGAACCTCGTCTTCCGGGCGCTCAGCGTCCCCGGCCACACACCGGGCAGCACGACGTACGTTTGCGGGAAGCATGCCTTCGTTGGCGACACGCTCTTTCCCGGCGGGCCCGGCCGCTCGTCTTCGAACGAGGCGCTGCGGCAGGAGATAGCGTCGATCGAGACGCACCTCTACGCGCTTCCGGATGAGACGCACGTTTACCCGGGGCATGGCGACCGGACGACGATTGGCGCGAGCAAGGCCGAGTCGGCTGCGTTTCGCGCGCGACCGCTCCCGGCCGGCCTCTCGGGTGACGTTACCTGGGGGTAGGGGCTCTCCTACGAGCCGGTGCGCGGGACGGATGCGATGGTCCCGCCGCCCAGCACCTCGTCACCGTCGTAGAAGGCGATCGCCTGGCCGGGGGTGAGTGCGCGCTGGCGCCGGTCGAAACGGACGGTTGCACTCTCCCCCGACGCCTCGATGAGCGATGCCGCGGCAGGTTCGGCCTTGTAGCGCGCCTTCGCCTGGAGGTGCGTGCCGGACGGGGGTGGTTCGCCGGCGGTCCAGCGCGTTTCGGCGACGATGACGGTGTCGCGGAGGAGGTCGTCGTTGCTGCCAATGGTGACAACGTTGGCCACCGGGTCGATGTCGGTCACGAAGCGGGGTTCGCCCACGGCCACGCCCAGTCCCTTGCGCTGGCCGAGGGTGTAGGCCGCGACACCGCGGTGTTCGCCGAGCGTTTCGCCGGTGGCTGCATCGCGGAGCTCGCCGGGTTGGAGCGCGACACGCTGCTCCACAAAGGCGCGGTAGTCGTTCCCCGGTACGAAGCAGATCTCGACGCTATCGGGTTTGGCCGCGACATCGAGCCCGAGCTGGCGGGCGTGCTCGCGCACCTCGGCCTTGGTGAACTCACCGACAGGCAGGAGCAGGCGCCGGAGCTGCTCCTGCTGGAGCATGTAGAGCACGTACGACTGGTCTTTCGAAGCGTCGGCCGCGCGCAGCAAGCGGTGCCGTGGCGGTGCACCGGGCTCTGAAGACGGTGCGTTGTGAACGACACGCGCGTAGTGGCCGGTGGCGATGTAATCGGCGCCGAGTGCGGGCAGGCGGTCGATGAGGGCACGGTACTTGATGTGCTCGTTGCAGCGGACGCAGGGGTTTGGCGTGCGCCCGGCGGCGTATTCGGCGACGAAGTTGTCGACCACCTTTGCGCGGAACTCGTCCTCGAAGTTCATGACGTAGTGGCGGATGCCGAGCTGACCGGCGACGCGGCGGGCATCGTCGATATCCTCGACCGAGCAGCACTGCTGGCGTCCGCTGAATGCTTCGGGGCGGGTTTCGGCCCAGAGGCGCATGGTAACGCCGATGACTTCGTAACCCCGCCGGGTGAGGAGGGCGGCGGCGACGGAGCTGTCGACTCCGCCCGACATACCGACGACAACACGGGGTGCGGCCATGGTTGTGGTAGAATTCCTTTCGCGCCCGAGCAACCTGGGATGGCGGGCGATTCGTGGAGGGGAGCGCAATTCCCTGGATTCTGAAGCGTTGGCCCAGCGGGCCGTCGACATCCTTGCTGAACGTAAAGCGCTCGACATCGCGCTCGTCGATGTCTCACGCGTATCGAGTTTCACGGACTATTTCGTGATCGCCACGGCGCAATCGCCACTCCAGTTTAACGCGCTCGCCGACTACCTGGAAAAGGAGCTCAAGCCGGAGGGTCACGACCTTCGCCACCGTGAAGGATCGCCCGATAGCGGCTGGGTGCTGCTCGATTTCGGCGACATCATCGTGCACGTGTTCTCGCCGGCACAGCGTGCCTTCTACCGGCTCGAAGAGCTCTGGGGCAAGACCAGCCCCGTCGTCCGTTTCGCCGATTGAGATCGTGCCCGTGGCGAGCGCGTTCGGCTGTCGCTGAAAGCCGCGCTCGATGCTGACGGTCTCTCGCCTCGCGCATCCTTCGCCGTTCTCGTGCTGGCCCGGTCGTTAGCCCGCTCTCGCCGTATACTCCGTCTCATTCATTTTCCCGGGAGTCTGCTCAACATGGAGTACCGCAACCTGGGCCGCTCCGGCCTCCAGGTATCTGTCGTCGGCGTCGGCTGCAACAACTTTGGGCGCCGCTGCGACCCCCAGCAATCGGCCGCCGTTGTGCACAGCGCGATCGACCTGGGCATCACGCTCTTCGATACGGCCGATGTGTATGGCGGCGATGGCCGGAGCGAGGAGTACCTGGGCATGGCCCTCGAAGGACGCCGGCACCAGGTGGTTGTCGCGACGAAGTTCGGGAACAAGTTCGGCGAGGGCCCGATCCCGCAACAGGGTGGCTCACGCAAGTACATCATCCAGGCCGTCGAGGGCAGCCTTCGCCGCCTTCGCACCGACTACATCGACCTCTACCAGATGCATGTCCCGGACCCGCGGACGCCGATCGAGGAGACGCTGCGGGCACTCGATGACCTGGTGCGGCAGGGGAAGGTGCGCTATATCGGCGCCTCGAACTTCGCGGGATGGCAGACCGCCGAGGCGCATTTCGTCGCCGAGCGCGACCGGCTATCGCCGTTCATCTCCGCGCAGAACGAGTACAGCCTGCTCAACCGTGGCATCGAGCGGGAGCTCGTACCGGCGTGTGAGAAGTATGGGCTCGGCATCCTGCCGTTCTTCCCCCTGGCCAGCGGGTTCCTCACCGGCAAGTACCGGAAGGACCAGCCGAAGCCCGAGGGTGCGCGCCTTTCGAGTGCTGCCTCCGCGCCGATGGCGGACCGCATCCTCAACGATCGCAACTACGAGATGCTCGAGAAGCTCGATGCGTTTGCCATGGGCCGTGGCCACTCGCTAACCGATCTGGCCATCGGCTGGCTGGCCTCGAAGCCGTACGTCGGGAGCGTCATCGCGGGTGCGACGCGGCCCGAACAGGTGGAGCTCAACGCGAAGGCGGGCGAGTGGAAACTCAGTGCCGAGGAGATGGCGGAGGTCGACGCCATCGCGCGCTGATGGGATGGAGCGCCTGCCCGGGTGCTGCGGCCACCGGGCAGCGCCTGCGTAAGGTTCGTTCGGGCGGAGTACACTGGTTGTACCAAGAGACCCGGGAGACCCTGATGGAAACCCCTGCATTCCGAATGATTTCGACCGACAAAGGGAACGGCGTGACCTACGTCTGTGGCTGTGACTGCACGCCCACGGCGGTCCCGGCGGCAGCCGCGCCGGGGATGGAGCACTGCTGCTGCGGGAAGGTGCACTTTGCGGGACCGGGTGCGGCCGATGCGCTCTCGGCATACCTGGAAGACCGGGCTGCAAAGCGCAAGCGTGAACCACAGTACGACCGTGGTGCGGCGGTGGTTACCCTCGAAGGGTCGCCCATCGAGGTGGCCTGGGCGTTCCCGCGCGAAGACGCCTGATCCCTATCCGGCGGCGCTTGCTGCTGCTTCGGCCGCGGTTGGCTTGCGGGCGGGGAGGACGACATCGATGTCCATCCGGTCGATGGAGTCGATGCGGCGAAGCGAAGGGCTGAGCAGGAAAAAGAGGATCGAGACGGCGATCGTGATGGCGGATGCGGTGGCCACGGCGGCTGGCGCGCCGAAGGCATCGGCGAAGGCACTCACGGGCATGGTGCCAAGTGGTGTGAGGCCGAAGGTCATCATCATCAGGCTCGCGACGCGCCCGCGCACCGAATCGGGGATGAGCATCTGGATCGTGGTGTTGTTCACGGTGTTGAACATGTTCGCGAAGATGTCGCTCACGAGGACGAGCGGCAGTGCGAGCAGGAACCAGGGGCTCATCGCGAAGAGGAAGAGGGTGCCGCAGAAGGCGAAGAGCGACGACATCATGAGGCGCAGCTTGCGCTTCGTGTTGCCCTTCCAGGCGATGACCATGGAGCCCATGATGCCACCGAGACCGGCCGCGGCCTGGAGCATGCCGAGCCCTGAATCGCCGACGTGCCACGTGTCTTCGGCGAAGACGACGAGGAGCGACTGGAACGGCATGGCCAGCAGGATTGGCACCAACGAGAGTGTCAGGAGGATGCGCACCGGCGGGTCGTCGCGGACGTAACGCAGCCCATCGACGAGGTCGCCGATGACGGACTTCTTGACGTCGACCGGTGCTGGCGGCTGCTGGTCGATGCGCGCCATCAGGAGGAACGCGGCGAGGTAGAGGGTGACGGCGATGACGTACATCCAGCCGATGCCGGCGAAGGCAACGACGAAGCCAGCGGTTACCGGTCCGACCACGCGGGCAGTGTTCATGCCGCCCATGTTGAGTGCCATCGCGTTTGCCAGGTCCTTCTTGCCCACGATGTTGGCCACGGCCGCCTGGCGTGCCGGCATGGAGAAGGGGAAGACGCAGCCCATGATGACGGCGACGACGAGGAGGTGCCAGAAGGCGAGCAGGCCCGAAACCAGGAGCAGGAAGATGGTGGCTTCGTTGGCGAGGAGGACGAGCTGGCAGCCCATCATCAGCCGTTTCTTTTCGACACGATCGGCGATGACTCCGCCGAAGGGCGAGATGATGAGCATGGGGATGGAGACGGCGAGGTTGACGAAACCGAGTGCCAGCGCACTGTCGGTGAGCTTGTAGGCGAGGATGGAGCGGACCACGAACTGGCCGTTCATGGCGAAGAAGAAGGCAAGGTTGCTGTAGAAGATCCAGCGGAACTGCCAGTGGCGCATCGCCGTCAGGCCATCGCGCCAGCTTCCCGCCTGGCCTGATTGTGGTGGTTTCACCGGCATCGTTCGAGCATAGCACTTCGTGCACCGCTAAATGTATCTGATGACGATCATGTCCACCGCCTGGTCACCTGCAGATCGGGGAGACGCCGCATGTAATGGGGCAGGCCGCGCACCGAACCTCACAACAGCCGGAGTTGGTGGAGGAGAACGATGCAACAGTGGGAGTACGCGAGCTTCTTCTGGGGTGATACGTCGGACCTCACGATCCGGACGCTCGAGTTCAGTCACCCGAACCTGCAGACGAGGAAGCTGTTTTCGCCGGATGAGTTTTGGGATGCCATGCGGCTCCTTGGCCAGGACGGCTGGGAGCTCGTCTCGGTCATCGACCCACCGGAGCTTCCCTGGCAGCGGTACTTCTTCAAGCGGCCGCTCAGGGTGGCCTGAGTAATAGAACTGCCCCCGAAGCCGGCCCAGGTACTCTCACACGGGCACACTCCGTAGACTGGGAGCCTGTGAGAGATCGGGTTTGAGGTGGTGGTGGCCTGGACTCGCGGGCGTCCTGCTCATCATCGGGATGGCGGCGGCAGGTTTCGGTATCGTGCGAAGTTCGGCCGATGGGCCGCGCCGGCGTGCGGTGGCGCCGATGGTGGCGCGCGACGGCCTGGTGCCCACGCCGACGCCCGTTCCGCCGCCGCCTGCAGTTGCGAGCAAGTGCTACCAACCACGTGTTGCCGATAGTTTCACGCTCCGGCCCGCGCCCCCGAAGTCGGTGCTCCAGAACTGCCAGGTCATCGCCTACTACGGGTACCCCGGGATCCCGGGACTCGGCGTCCTGGGGCAGTTCGACAGCTCGGCGGCACTGGCGAACGCGCTCGAATCCCAGGCCGCCGCATACGACGCGGTCAACGGCACACGGACGGTCATCCCGGCGGTTCATCTCATCGCCGCACTGGCCCTCGCGAGCCCCGGGCCGGACGGCACCTACCTGGGCCACCTGCCGGGTGAGGTGATCGACGCCTATATCGCCCTCGCAGCCGAGCACGACTGGCTCGTCATCCTCGACCTCCAGATGGGACATGCGACGATCGATGCCGAGTTCGCCCGGGTCGAGCCGTATCTTCGCAACCCGCGCGTCCACCTCGCGCTCGACCCTGAATGGGTGACTCCCGGGCCACCCGGGACGGTCATCGGGAGCATCGACGCTGCGATGATCAACCGGGCACAGGAGCTCCTGCAGGGCCTCATCGATCGCGAGGGGCTGCCGAACAAGCTGCTCATCGTCCACCAGTTCACCCGCGACATGATCACGAACAAGGCGGCAATCGCCGATGAGCCGGGGGTCGATCTCGTCATCGATATCGACGGTTTCGGGTACGCGGCTGCGAAGCAGAGCGAGTACCAGGCGTTCGTGCAGGATGACGGCGCCGAACACGGCGGCATGAAGCTCTTCTATACGCAGGACGCCGACCTCATGACGCCGGGGACCGTCTCGGACCTCATCCCGCAGCCGGACGTCGTCATTTACCAGTAAGAGGAGCCGCGGTGGCACGGGGGACGAGGTGTCACGCGGGGGTCTCTTTCGAAGGGCTTCGTGGTTCTCTCGTCCCCCGGTGCGTCAGTGGCTGCTCATTCGAACTCCGGTGTCCGGTAGAAGGGGAAGAGATCGGGCAGGTCGCGGGAAACGCTCATCGGGAACACCGGGGCGCGCTTTTCGAGGAACGAGGCCACCCCCTCTTTCGCGTCCGGAGAGCCGCCCATGGAGAGGATGCCGCGTGAATCGGCCATGTGGGCGTGCATCGGGTGAGCGGCCACGAGCCCGCGCCAGAGAAGCTGCCGGGAAAGGGCAACCGAGACGCCCGAGGTGTTCCGGGCGATTTCGAGGGCAATGGCGTGTGCGGCGGGTAGCAGCTCACCAGGGGCATGGACGCTGCGGACCAGCCGCCCGTCGAGTGCTTCCTGCGCGTTGAACACGCGCCCGCTATAGACCCACTCCGTGGCCTGCTGGATGCCCACCACGCGTGGCAGGAACCAGGAGCTGCAGGCCTCCATCACGATGCCCCGGCGGGTGAAGACGAAGCCGAAGCGTGCCGTTTCCGAGGCGAGGCGGATATCCATCGCAAGCTGCATGGTCGCGCCGACACCGACGGCGGGGCCGTTCACGGCGGCGATAACTGGCTTCTTGCTTTCGAAGATGCGGAGGGTGAGCTGCCCGCCGCCATCGCGGTAATGGCGGATATCGGTGGGCCCGCCCCGCTCGCTGGATGCGAACGTGTTGGCGCCGCCGGAGAGGTCGGCGCCGGCGCAGAAGCCACGTCCTTTGCCGGTGACGATGACCACGCGCACCGTGTCATCGGCGTCGCTGCGGTCGAAGGCGTCGATCATCTCCTCCTTCATCTGGTTGGTGAAGGCGTTGAGTTGCTCGGGCCTGTTGAGGGTGAGGGTGGCGATGCCGTCGCCATCGACGGTGTACTCGATCTGCTGGTAGTCCATGGGTTCTCCAGGCGATGGATGGTCGGTGCGGCCACATCGTCGAGTGGGGCGTGCTGTGTGACAAGTGACAAGGGGCGCGGCTGCCGGTTGATGCCGGAGCGGGCTGCTCTCTCGTATAGTTCCCCGTCATGCAGATTTCACTTCGAGCTGTGACCGGTGACGACATCGCGCCGATGTATGCCATCCACCGCGAGGCGCTGCGCGATGCGGTTGAAGCGACCTGGGGGTCGTGGGACGACGCTGTCCAGGAGCCGTTCTTTCGCGAGCACTGGGACCCTGCCGTGCGCCAGGCGGTGCTCTGCGACGGCCGGCTCGCGGGGTTCATCGACGTGAGCGACGACGGTGGTGAGGTAGAGCTCGAGAACATCGAAGTGGCCGCCGCGTTCCGGCGCCAGGGGATCGGTTCGGGCCTCATCCGGGGATTGCAGGGACGGGGGCGCGCCGTGCGTTTGCAGGTGCTCAAGCTCAACCCCGGCGCGCGGCGGCTCTATGACCGGCTGGGGTTCGAACCCACGAGTGAGACCGAGACGCACATCCAGATGCGCTGGCTGCCGGCGATCGCGGAGCGCCGGATGACCTCGTACCTCGACGGTCCGGACGAGCCCGATATCCCGAACCCGATCCATTCGACCGAAGTGGCCACCGAATACGGATTCAAGGCTGCGCTCGTTGGCGGGGTCACAGTCTACGGGTGGTGCATTCCGCCGATCGCTGCGGCGATGGGTGAGCGCTGGATCGACGCGGGCTGGGCCGATGTGCGCTTTCGGCGGCCCGTGTATCCCGGTGATGAACTCACGATCCGCGTGACCCGGCCGGCTGCTGGCGAGTATGCGTTTTCGCTGGCAAACGAGGCGGGCGAACGGTGCATCGTGGGTTCGCTCGGATATGGAGCCGCGCCGTGGCTCGGCGAGCTCGATACCCCGGTGCGGCGTGAGGCTGAAGCGCGTCCCGCCGTGTTGCCCGTCCTCTCCCCCGAGAACATCCCGGTCGGGCAGGACCTTCGCCCGATGCTCCACGAGGTGACCCCCGGGCTGATGGCCGAGTACGTGGAGAACAAGATCCGCGATGAAGACCCGCGCTGGAAGGCCGAACCCGGGCGCATTCACCCCGCGTGGATTGTCACGCAGCTCACGCCGCTCTTTCATCACTCATACGATTACGGGCCGTCGATCCACACGCGGACGCAGGTGCAGCACCTCGCCCCGGCGTTCACCGGCCAGCGCGTGACGTTTGCCGGGCGGGTCCACGACACGCTCGAGCGCCACGGTGACCATTACGCGGTGATCGATGGCCTGATGCTCGGTCAACGGGGCGAGGAGCTCGCGCGGGTACGGCACACGACGATCTTCCAGGTGGCGCGGCGGCGGTAGTCCCGCACGCGAAGGGGTGGGCGTTCGGAGACCCCGGTATGGGTGGGGCGAGTCTCCGCGGTGTGATGGCTCGTTCGCGACAACTGGCGGCCGGGTGTCAGCAGGGGGCCCACGGTAGGCCGTTCTTCCCGCGAGAGTGGGGTGCAAACGAGCCGGAGGTGGGGAATGACGACGATCGAACGGACCGCAGGATTCGAACTGAGCGGGTGGCCGCGGGCAGCGGTGATCATCGCGCGGGCGGCGGGCGGGCTGATGCGGCACGGGCTGCTGCACCCGTTCCGGCCGGCAGTTATCGTGCGGGCAACCGGCCGGGTGGTGGCGCGATGAGCAGCGAGGTACCGGTTGGACGGCTGGTCTCCATCGTGGTGAGCGTGCTCGCGGCGGTGCTCGTCCTGTCGCTTGGTGGCCTGGTGCTGATGGGGTTGACCAATGGCGATGCCGGCGTGCGCGAGACGCTCACGCACATCATCGAGACCGTGCTGGGGGTCTTCGTCGGTATCGCCGCGGGCAGGCTCAGTGAGAGCCCATGAGCGAGCCGCGCCGGGGAGGGGCCGGGAACGAGCACCACGAAACAGGGGTTCGAGAGGGCCTCGCCGGTCCCGATGGGGACCGGGACCCCGTGGCGGCTGCGCTTACTGGCGGGCAGGCTCTTCGCGGGGGGGCTTGATCTTGCTGTAGCAGGAGCTGCAGTAGACGGGGCGCTCGCCGCGCGGGACGAACGGTACCTCGGTCATCTGGCCGCATTCGGCGCAGGAAGCGGGGTGCATCTGGCGGGGTGTTTTGCCCCCGAAGCTGGCGAAGTTGCCGTAGCGCACGTAACCGTCGTTCTGTTCGAGGGTGCTCTGGCTGGCGCGCCGTGCCGAGCGGCACGACTGGCAGCGGGTGGGCTCATTCATGAGCCCCTTGTTCGCGTAGAACTCCTGCTCGCCGGCGGTGAATACGAAGTGGGTGCCACAATCGCGGCATGCGATTTGCTTGTCGGCAAAGGCCAAGGGAAAGGGTCTCCTGTTATCCGCACCATGCGGGACTGCATCCATGGTAGCAGATTGGCCACGCGGTGATTCGAAACCCGTCATTTACCGAGCGATGGGAAGCAGCACACAGGTGTACACGAACTATTCTGCCGGCAATGACGGTAGAGGGATTGCAGCAGGGCACCGAGTTTTGTTACAAGACTGGCGCCACGTCAGTGCCATGGTGAATGCCCGTGTCCGACTCGCCTATCGTTTCGATGCCACTCCGCAATCTCCGCCAGCTTGCCATCGAGGCGCTCGTCGCCGAGTCGCTCGCCGAGGCTGCACTCAATGAACTCCTTCCCACGCTCGGTCCAGCACAGCTCGCCAGCCTTGCGGCACTGCTCGATGCCCGGGACCGCCACGAACGCGCTCTCCGCGAGATAGCGGGCGAGCTACTGCACAGCGGCGTGACCTGGGATGAGATCCTGCGTTCGGTCTTCTATAGCTTCGAGGCGGTCGAAGAGCTCGCGGTTCGCGGCCAGGCGGACGCGCACCGGCAGCAGCAACAGGGTGGTGCGCCTACGACGGTGGCTACGATCGCCAGCAGTGTCTTCGAGCATGCGGAAATAGCGATAGTCATCTATGCGGCGGATGGAACGCTCCTCGGGATGAATGAGGCGAACCGGAAGATGGCCGGTGTCCCTTCGCGTGAGCACGGTGTTGGTATGTTCAATGTGCTCACTGACCGGCTACCGCGCGCGAACGGCATGAGTGTCGCGCTCGGGCCAGCCTTCGAGGGCGCGATCGTGCACAATCCGCGGATTCGGATCGCCTGGGACCTGCCCGAGAACCGCTATGGTCTGCCCCGCCGGGACAGCTACTATGACGACCTGGCCGTGCCGATTCGAGAGGTCGGCGGCCGGGTCATCGGGGTTGCCAGGTTCACTCGCGAGCTCGTTGTGTAGCCGCTGCCATCCGATTTCGCTATGCTCACTGGCGAGGATTCTTTGCCGATGAAGGTGTGCTTCGTCACCGGCATCACGCCCCCCCGGGCGTAGGGGGTAACCGGGGCTACGCCCCCTGGCCGCACTGCGGCTGAACCTCCGCTCTCCAGCCACGGCAGTGCCGCTGGCGCGGATGGTTTTGGCGTTCGTATTCCCGCTCCTTGCGCTCGCTCCCCTGGCCTGGCCTCCCGCGGCGCCTGCCGCCCACCACACCGAGGAGTCCTCGTGCATCGATATTTCACCGGTCTCTGGCGCCACGCCGACTTTCGCCGGCTCTGGTTTGGCGAGACTGTCTCCATCTTCGGAACTCTCATCGGCATGCTCGCCATGCAGTTCACGGCGGTGCTTTGGCTGGATGCAAGCGCCTTTGGCGTGGCGGTCCTGGCTGCGGCCGGGATGACGCCCGGCTTCGCTGTGGGCCTCTTCGCCGGCGTCTGGGCCGACCGCGTGCGGCGGCGGCCGATCATGATCGCGGCCGACATCGGCCGGGCGGTGGTACTCGCTACTATCCCCGTTGCTGCGATATTCGGAGTGCTCACCCTCACCCATCTCTGTATCGCCGCCTTCCTTGCCGCCACCCTGACGGTGTTCTTCGACGTTGCTTATGAGGCCTACCTGCCGACGCTGGTGACCCGGGACGAGCTTATCGAAGGCAACGCCAAGCTCACGGCGAGTGCATCTGTCGCCGAGTTCGGCAGCTTCGGAGTCGCGGGCTGGCTCGTGCAGGTGCTCAAGGGGCCGGGGGCGATCCTCATCGACGCCGCATCGTTCCTGGTTTCCGCGGTCTCGCTCTGGCGAATTCAGACACCGGAGCCCCATGCGGCGACAGGGCATGAGCGCGAGCACGTGGTGCGCGAGGCGATTGCCGGCCTGCGTGTTGTCGCTTCGGCGCCGATGCTGCGGAGCATCGCCCTGGCGAACCTGCTCACCATGGGCAGTGCCCGGATGTTAAGCGTTGTCTACCTGCTCTACCTCGTTCGGGAGGTGGGGTTCAACGCGGGGACGCTCGGGATGATCTTTGCCGTGGGCGGTCTCACATCGCTTGCGGGTGCGGCACTCGCCGGCCGCCCGGGGGTCTTCGGTGCGCTCGGGCCGGCGATCGTCGTCTCCGCCTTTCTGCGGGCGGCGGGCAGCCTCTTCATGCCGCTTGCCGCAAGCGTATCCGTTGCTGGCGTGGCGCTATTGGTGGCGAACCAGCTGGTGACGGACCCGGCATGGACCTTCTATGAGGTGCACACGGTGAGCCTTCGCCAGGCGATCACACCGATGCACCTGCTCGGCCGGATGAACGCAACGATCCGCTTTGGTGAGTTCGGGGCATCGTTGGCGGGTACGGTACTCGGCGGCGTTCTCGGTGAGCGGCTTGGCTACCGCGAGACGCTCTTTGTCGCGGTTGCCATCCAGTTTGCTGCTGCGGGCACGTTGTTGTTCGGGCCGATGCTGGCCTATCGAGGTGTAGCCGCTGCCATTACGGAGGTTGCCGGCGCTGAATCTTGAGTGCCGGCAACCTCCCTGGCCGCGCTGCGAGGAGCGCACTCGTTACTGAGAGCCCGGTGTCCGGCGCTCAGAGATCCCCCGGCTGGCAGGTGCGGCAGAAGCTGGTGATGCGCTGGTTCGCGGTGATCTCGCTGATTGACGAACCGCAGCGCGGGCAGGGCTGGCCGCCCCGCCGGTGGACGTGCATGAAGTCGCGCCGTTCTTCGTAGTCGAGCGTGTCACCCTTCACCATGCTGTCGCGAACGAGCGGGGTGGCCCAGGCCATTACGGCCCGG
Source organism: uncultured Anaerolineaceae bacterium (assembly GCA_964508715.1). Lineage (GTDB taxonomy): Bacteria > Chloroflexota > Dehalococcoidia > Tepidiformales > Tepidiformaceae > JAKALX01. The sequence continues at coordinate 92,300 of CAZDUX010000006.1, forward strand.
GCAGCGTGGAAGAGGCGCGCCTGTTCGGCCTCGCTCAGCTTTGTGCGGGGGGTGTAGGGGTTGATTCGTGCCTCCCAGAGGATCTCGTCGGCGTAGGCGTTGCCGATGCCCTGGACGAACGCGGCGTTGGTGAGGACGGATTTGATCTGCCCGCGGTACTTCTTCATCCGGGAGAGCCATGCGACTTCGTCGAGCTCGGGGTCGAGCAGGTCTGGCCCGTTCGTGGCCCAGTTCGGGATGAGGGCAAGCTCGCCGGCGCCAACCAGGTAGATCTTCCCCATCACGCGCTCGTCGGAGTAACGGAACGAGCGCCCGCCGACGACTTCGAGCCGCAGGCACGTCTTCGCGTAGAGCTTCTTCGCCTCATCGACGTACTGGAAGCGGCCGGTGAGCATGGGGTTGATGGCGAGGATGCGATCGGATTTCAGCCCGAAGAGGAGGAACTTGCCGTGGCGGTCCACCTCGGCGAAGGTGTCGCCGGGGAGTGTCTCGCGAATCGCGGCTGCCCCGGTGCGAAAGACGACGGGGATGCGCGCTTCAGCCGCGCCGATACTCTTGCCACGGATCTGCTCATTGAAAAAGGAGCGGATCGCCTCGAGTTCGGGAATCTCTGGCATCCGGTGATTCTACCCACAGGGCGGCCGGGGTGGCAGCGATCAACCGCGGGGCGCCGAAAGAGCTATTTGATCGCCACCGGGTTGACCGGTGACCCGGCTGCACCGGTGAACGGGAGCGATGGGGCGACGAACATGAACTCCCACACGCCGTCGCTCGCGCAGTCTTCTGCCAGCTGGTCGAGGAAGAAGATCTCGCCGACGGACATCCCCATATCGCGGATGAGGACCATGTGGAGCGGCTGGAAGGCGTTCGGCGGCTCGTTGGGGCGTACTTCCATCCCCCAGGTATCGGTGGCGATTGCGCAGACTTCGTGGCTGTGGAGCCAGCGGGCCGTTTCTATCGCCATGCCCGGCGCGTCGCCACCGGCGTACGTTCCCCAGGAGCCACGGTCGCGGCAGAGGGCCTGGTGGCCCGTGCGGACGAGGAGCGCGTCGCCCGGGCCGATGCTCACGCCCTCCTGTCCGGCACACGATTCGAGGTCGGCGACGGTGATCGGGTAGCCGGGCTCGAGCCACGGCTTGCCCTTCGACCGGGCGATATCGAGGAGGACTCCGCGGGTGATGAAGCGGTCTTTGGTGTGCTCGATGCCGTTTCGCCGCGCCCCGGTGCTCGAGACGGAACCCGCCGGGACGCCGTTGTAGAGGCGGCCGTCGTACCAGCAGTGCGAGAGGGAATCCCACTGCGTGGCTGTCTGGAGGGGCATCACGACAAAGTCGTCCTGGAAGCGCGCTCCGCCGGGGATCATGTCCTGGGCGCCGATCGCATCATCGCCGCCATCGAGCCTGGTGAAGTAGAGGGGATTGAACCGGCCGCCCCCGGACTGGGGGCCCTTTCCATCGAACGGGATGCAGAGGCTGAACGATTTCCCGCTGCGGACGAGGCCAGCGGCTTCGATGACCTTCGCGGGGGTGATGAAGTTGAGGGTGCCGATCTGATCGTCCGCGCCCCAGCGGCCCCAGTTACGGAGCTCGGCGCCAAGTGCGAGCACGTCCTGCATCTCCATCGCGGTCACCTCGTACAACGCCTGGCGCCCACTGGTGGCTGGTCAGCCCGGTGGTTTCGCGCCGTGGCCGTCGATCCTCCGGGTACCCCGGCCGGTTGTCAATCTGCCTGCGAACCGGCCAGATCGTGGCTGTTTTGGACTCGCGGGCGAGTACTGGCAGGCCGCCAGGAGGGGCTAAAAAGTGGGGAATTTCTTCAATGTATCTAATGCGCCATGTTGACAATGGGGCATTATTTGCGTAGAATGGAGAACATGGCGAAGACGGAAGAAACCGGCTATTCCCTCGATGAGCTCTCGCGGGAAACCGGGCTCGATCGCCGGGTCATCCGCAGCTATATCGAGCAGAAACTGATTCGCGGCCCGGAGTCACGGGGGCGCTATGCGCGCTATTCGCAGTATCACGCCGATCGGCTGCTGGCCATCCGGGCCCTGAAGGAACAACAGGGTCTCTCCCTCGAGGATGTCCGGTCGGCGCTGCGCGATGTGACGGCCGAAGACGTCCGCCACCTCGCCTCGACCATGCGGGCCGAGCCGCGTGCACCGGCAACGGGTTCCGCACTCGACTACCTTCGTAGCGTCCAGCCAGCGCCTGGTGCAAGCCAGCGTGCAAGCGAGACGCCAGAACCGCCTCCCGGGCCCACGCGAGGCCGGCGGGCGAGCCTGCTCTCGAGCCCACCACCAGCGCCGCCGACACCCGTCGATCAACTCGCGATCGAACTTGCCCGGCTCTTTCAGCACCAGCTCGTCGCCCGCCAGGCGAAGGGCCAGGACTGGACGCGCATCCCCGTCACACCCGATTTCGAACTGCACGTTCGCGGAATCGAGGGGCCGGTCCAACTCGCCCGCCTCGAGCGCGTCGCGGATTACCTCCGCGAGATCCTGCTCGGTGGCCTCAACCAGTAAGGCAGTGGCTTAGCAGACCGAAATCCCGTCCCGACATCTTCTGACGCACCCACGCTCTTTACTGGGAAGCACGGCCAGCGCTTCCCCTGTCCCTTCCTGACTCATGCTTCGGAGTAACCGTATGACAAACCCTGATGGTCTCACGATTTCTGCCTCGTTCGACCGGGCCTATGCCTGGAGCGGGGGCGGCTCAGTCCGCTACCTCGCCGTCGAGGTCACCGCGCCATCGGTCGAGCACGATGAGCCGCCCCGGCCGGTCAACGTCGCGCTCGTCATCGATGCCTCGGGTTCGATGGCGGGCCCCAACCTGGCGGCAGCCAGGCAGGCGGCGACCACCGTCGCCAACAGCCTTGGGGACCAGGACATCCTCTCGGTGGTGTCGTTCGCCGACGACACCGTCCTCCACGTCGATGGTGTGCGGCTCACCGCTACGGGTAAGAGCGCGGCGGCGAACGCCATCGCCCGGATCGCGGATCGCGGGAGGACGAACCTCTCCGCTGGCTGGTTCAAGGGCGCGGAGTGTGCGGCAGTCGTAATGGAGACGAACCCGGGGCTGACGAACCGCGTGGTGCTCCTTTCCGATGGCCATGCCAATGCTGGCATCATCAACCCGGATGTCCTCGCAACCCATGCACGTGAACTCGCACAGCGGGGGCTCCAGACCTCCACGGTCGGTGTTGGCGACGGCTATTCGGAGGCGCAGATCTCGGTGATCGCCGAAGCGGGAGGCGGCCGGATGCACGATGCCGAACGCCCGCACGAAATCGCCGAGGTGGTGGTCGCGGACCTTCGCGAGTTGCAGGCGACTTCGGCCGAACTGGTGCACATCCACCTGCAGCTCCCCGATGGTGTACGTGCCGAGTGCATCAGCGGCTTCCCGGTGGAGGAGCGGGCACAGGCACTTACCGCGAACCTCGGAGCGATGGTCTCGGGAGGGAAGCGGACCGCGTTTTTCCGGCTCTTTCTGCCGAAAGGGGTGGCTGGCGAAGATCTCGTTTTCCGATGCCCGGCCACATGGCGCCGGCCCGGAAGCGATACTGAACTCGAGACGGGTGCTGCCTGTGCGGTGATCGAGTTTGCGGAGGAGCCGAAGAACGGCGCTCAGCCACGGGACATCGCGATCTCGGAGGGTGTTGCCCGGACGTGGCAGTCGACCGTGACGCGCAAGGTGGTGCAGCTCAATGCGGCAGGGGCAGGGGCGGAGATTCGCCACTACCTCCAACAGGAGCTGACCTTTTTCTGCGCCTACTGTGAGGGACTGCCGGGTGTTGCGGTCCTCGTCGAAGAACTCGAGCTCATGTATGCGAACGCCGACCAGGACTGGGGATCGCGCAACCGCAAGGAACTCCACCTGATGAGCCAGAACCAGGTGTACGGACGGACTGAATCGCGGCGGAACGCCCGCTCTGCCGGGAAAGCCAGCTATGTTGGCGAACGACACCCGGGGGCGGTCGGTACAATGGCCTGGCTCATCCAGGGGCATACGGTCGCGGTCGTTGACGGGAAGCGCTGCCTCATCGACACCGGGTCACCTGTGAGTATTGGCGACGGGTCGATCACATTTGGCCAGCGGACCTTCCCGCTCATGCAGTCATTCAACGGTTTCGACATGGATGAGCTGCGGAAGCTGGCCAGGATTCCCGTCCAGGCCCTGCTCGGGGCCGACATTCTCGGCTCGGCTCCGTTCGTCCTCGAGATGACTAGCGGGGGTGCGGGTGCGTTGACTGTTGGCCGCTACCCGGAGGGACCTGGATGGAGCTACTTCCCTGCATCGTTCGTGAGTGGAGTGCCGCTCATCGATATCGCCGTGAACGGTGCGGAGCGCCGCGCTTTCCTCGATACGGGGGCGAAGGTGTCGTATCTGCGGCGCGGGTTGCTGGAAGGCCTCACGCCAGTTGGCACGGCCAGGGACTTCTACCCCGGCTTCGGGTCGTTCTCGACGAAACTCTATCCCGTGCAGATCCAGCTCGATGGGAAGGATTTCGAGATCCAGGCAGGAAGACTGCCGCGCGCGCTCGAGCCGATGCTTGATGCCGCCGGCGCCGAGGCGATCATCGGTGCGAGCATTCTCCGGTTCGCCAACCTGGGCTTCGATATCCCCAATGGTGTCGTCGCTGCTTCCGTTCACTGACGCGACACTGCAGCGACAGCAAGAAGGGGACCGGAAACGGTCCCCTTCGCTGCGCCCGGGTCATCTCCGGAGAAGCGGGTGCTATAGGAACGCGCCCGCGGCGGAGAGGAATCCCGCGGGGTTGTCGAGCGGCACGCTGTGGCCAGCGCCCGGAACTTCGGCAAGCGTGCAGTTCGGGATTTCGCGCGTCATCCGCTCGGCGGCGGCGCGGCCGAGGAGGTCGCTTTCGGCGCCGCGAATGAGGAGCGTGGGGCAGGTAATCGCCCGCAACGAGGCCCAGACGGGCTCCGGGTCGGGGCGTGGGCCGCGGGCGACGCCCGATACGTTCGGGTCGTGGCGCCAGGTCCACCTGCCGTCGTCGCGTTGTTTCAGGTTGTTGAGTACGCGGTGGCGGACCGCGTCGAGAGGTGCAAGCGGGTTCGCCGCGCGCGATTGCGCAACTGCCTCCTCGGGATCGTCGAACTCGTTGCGCTGGGCGAACCCTTCGCCGATGCGCCGCATTCCGCTGGTTTCGAGCTCCGGCGCGATATCGACGATGACGAGCTTTCCGAGCCGTTCCGGGTATTTTGCCGCGTAGCCATAGGCGCAGATCCCGCCCATCGAGAGCCCGAGGAGGCTGAACTCGTGGAGGCCCAGTTCGTTCGCGAATGCTGCGAGGTCTTCCACGCGGCGCTCGGGCGCGTAGTCATCGGCCCAATCTGATTCGCCGTGTCCCCGCTGGTCGAGGCTGAGGACGCGGTAGCGGCTGGCCATGGCGGCGGCGAATGTGTCCCAGGTGCGGGCGTGCCCCGTGACTCCATGGAGGAGGACGAGGGGCGGCGCGGTGGGATCGCCCCAGTCGCGGTAGTGGAAGCGAAGGCCGTTGAGGGTGACAAACCGGTCGGTGACGGCGGCCTGGGTAGTCATGGCGCGAACTCCCGAGAGTGAATGCGGGGGCCAGTGTAACGGCTGGCGGCGGCGCACGACCGTACATTACGCGGAGAGGTGTTCTCTCCCGGGAGGACATGGCGAGCGAGGTGCGCGCTGCTCATCCGGGAAGCGGGTGTGGGAAGCGGGGGTGCGGACAACCCCAATGCGGGGTTTCCCGTGCTCACCCGCGCTGTCATCCGGGGGATAGTCGTGTCCATGCATGACGATTTCCCGATCCTTGCTGCCATCGCCGCGAGCCCGGCGCATTCGTTCTCGATCCTCGAGCACCTGCAGGCGATCGGGGTCCCGGTTGCGCGCAGCACGCTCTACCGGCGGGTCGATGCGCTGGTTCGCGACGGCCTCGTTCGGGCCGAGGAGATCCGCGGGGTGAGCGGCCACGTTCAGCGCGAGCTTCACCTTACGGGCGCGGCCGGGGCGATCGTCGCGGCGGATATCCGCGAGGTGCTGGCCAGCGCACCGCTGGAGTCGCCGATCTTCGCTCTCGCAGTGGGGTGTGCACGGCTCACCGACACCGATGCGCTGCCCGAGGTGCTCAAACCGCGGATGGCGGCGGCTGCTCGAACGCTCACGAACGAGGAGCGCACCCTTCGCACTCGTGATGCGGAGGAGTGGGACCGTATCGCACGGGAACGCCGCGTGGCGCACCTCCAGGCGGATATCGCCTGGTTGCAGTCGGTGATGGGGCGGCGGCTGGTGAGCGGGAAGCGTGCGGCCGAGCGAGTCTCACGCGATGCGGCGTAATCTCAGCCGGTGGCTGAGCCGCTACCAGCTTTCTCGGCGAGGAAGGCGATGATGCGGCGGTTCGCCTCCTCGGCGAGCTCGAGCGGCATGTTGGTGAATCCGTGCGGCCCGTCGAGGTATTCGCAGAGCGCGGATTCGTTGCCCGCCTTGCTCCAGGCCTCGGCCATGAGCAGCGAATCCGAGTACAGGTGGTCGAGTGTCCCGACGCTGAAGAGTGCCGGGGGCATCCCCTTGAGGTCGGCGTAGAGCGGCGAGATGTACGGGTGCCGAAGGTCGCGTCCTGGCGCGTAGGCGCGGCTGAAGAACTCCATGATTGGCCCGCTGAGGACGAGCCGACGGTCGTACATCGCTCTCATGGAGGGCAGGTCGTAGATCGCCGAGAAGACCCCGTAGGTGAGGACGGCCGCCCGGAACGGCTCCTCCATGTGGTCGCGGCGGTAGAGGAGCATGGCCGCGGCGAGATTCGCGCCGGCCGATTCGCCCCCGGCGGCGAGGTTGCGGGGCTCTTCGACGCCCAGGCCGGCGGTATTCTCCGCGAGCCAGCGGGCGGCGGCGACGCAATCCTCGAGGCCCGCCGGGTACGGGTGCTCGGGCGCCAGCCGGTAGCCGACGGTCACGACGGCCACGCCGGCCTCGTTCGCGATGCGGCGAAGCTGCGGGTCGCCGAACTCGTGCGAGCCGAGCACCCAGCCACCACCGTGGATGTGGAGGTACGCGCCACGCGGATGCTCGGGGATGTAGATGCGAATGGGGATGGCGCCGCCCGGGCCGGGAATCGTGCGGTCTTCCTGCCGGTGGATGGCGGGACCGGTGCCCATGAGCGGCTTCGATCGTTCGTAGCGCGCGCGCCGGAGCCCTTCGAGATCGTTCTCCAGCATCGGCAGGGTGTTCGCCGTATCGGCTTCGAGGATGGGCAGGAGGGCGGCGATCTCGGGGTCCATTCAGGTGCTCCGGCGTGAAGGAGTTCGGGCAGTGTAATCGACTCGCTGGCCCGTGACAGCGCCGGGGGCGGTTCGACGTTGCTTCCGCGGGACCCGACAATCGCAGGCGGACCGGCGCGACGACCGGCGATGGAGGCAGCAGATGCAGAACCTGTTCGATATCTCGGGGAAGGTTGCGCTCGTCACGGGCGGTTCGCGCGGTATCGGCTACATGATTGCCCAGGGTTTCGTTGAAGCCGGGGCGAAGGTCTACATCTCGGCACGCAAGGCCGATGCCTGCGACGCCGCGGCGGCCGAACTTTCGAAGCTCGGTGCGTGCATCTCCATCCCCGGCGACATCTCGACGGAGGCAGGCGCCCGTGCTCTCGCCGATGCGATCACCGCCCGCGAGGACCGGCTCCACATCCTCGTGAACAACGCGGGGGCGAACTGGGGTGCGCCGATGGCCGAGTTTCCCGACGCGGCCTTCGACAAGGTGATGAATACGAATGTGAAGGGTGTGTTCCACCTCACGCGATTCCTCGTGCCTGCGCTCGAGAAGGCCGGCAGCCACGCCGACCCCGCGCGGGTCATCAATATCGGCTCGATCGACGGGCTCCAGGCGCCAACGCTCGAAACCTACGCCTATTCGGCGAGCAAGGCAGCCGTGCACCAGATGACGCGTGTCCTCGCGCACCAGCTCGCGCCCAAGCACATCACCGTGAACGCCATCGCGCCGGGCCCGTTCGAAAGCAAGATGATGCACGAGACGCTCGAGAAGTTCGGAGCCGGGATCATCGCGGGCTGCCCGCTGAAGCGGATCGGTGAGCCCGAGGACATGGCCGGGACCGCCATCTTCCTGAGCTCGAAGGCGGGCAGCTACCTGACGGGCGCGGTCATCCCGGTCGACGGCGGCATCTCGACCCGCCACCAGTAGTGGCCCGGCGCTGATCTGGGCGGGCGGGGAGGGCCGTCGAATCGCTCGCCGGGCGGGATGCCGCGCGCTGGCCGCCGCCGGGTGCGCCTGCTACCGTGCGCCGGTGAGCGTCGCACTTACCCAGTTGAGCAGGATCTACGGGATGTCGTTCGAATCGGCCGGGGCCGCGGGTGCTGCTATCGCCTCCGACCCGGCGACGCTTGCGAACGCGCTCTTCGGCGAGGCCGTTGATAGCGACGACGTGACGAGCATCGAGTCGGCGCGGGATTACCTGCAGGGACGGATTACCTTTCTCTCGGGGTGCATCCCGGAGGCGGCGCTCGAACCGATCCGCGCGGCCTTTGAGGCACGGCTCGAAGCCTGGGCCTGAGCCTCATCGGCCCTGCCCCTTGATCCGATACCCATGCCATGGACGTCTTTCGCCGTGCTCTCCGTTGCCGGCTTGTACGCGAACTGCTGCTGGTCACCCCGTCCGCCGTGCTCCTCGCCGTGCTCATGGCGCTCCCCATTGCGGCTGGCCATGCGGATGCGCGGCCCCTCCCTGAACTGCAGCGGGACCGGTCCCGTGTCACCGGGCCGATGAGCGGCCGCGCCGGGGAGGGGGCGATGGAGCCGAGCGTCATTGGCGGCGATGACCGCACCCGCGTGACGGCCACGACGCTCTTCCCGTATAGCGCCATAGCCGCCATCGAGGCGTATGACGATGATGGCCAGCTCGTGGAGACGTGCAGCGGGGCGTTCGTCGGCCCCAACGCGGTGCTTACAGCAGGCCACTGCCTCTGGAGCCCGGTCACCAGGGCCTGGGCGATGCATGTCCGGGTGGTACCGGCGAAAGACGGTGCGATCGAGCCGTTTGGGTCGCAGTTCGCCACCGACTGGTGGGTTCCCGACGCGTTTATCGACGCAGATGGCGATTCGGACCAGGACTGGGGCCTCATCCGCCTGCCCGATGATCACCTGGCGCGGGATGCACACTGGCTCGCGCTCCGCGTCTTCACCGATGACCAGCTCGAGGCGCCCGGCTTCGCACCGGAGATCGCCGGTTACCCGACTGATCTCGGGGACGGCACGATGTGGCGCGATTCGGCCGCGGGGTGGGCGGCAATCGGGGCCGATACCCTGGCGTACGCCATCGACACGGGGCCCGGCGAGAGCGGCGCGCCGGTCTGGTCGTCGAACGCGGCGAGCCCGGGGTATGCACAGGTCGCTGGTATCCACACGTGGGCCTCGGAACAGCCCGGCCAGCCGAACAGTGGTGTGCGCATCACGAATACCGTCATCGCGGACCTGCGCGAGGCCTGCCGGCAGCTCGCCTGCACCATCGAAGTCGCAACGGGCGCCCCTGGCGGATCGCCGGCGCCGCGGTTTCGGGTTGTAGCGCCGGGCATTGCCCGGGACGGGTAGCGGCCGGCGGGGCATCTGCCCAACGGGAGCATGTGGTGCGGATTTCGGGATTCGGAATGGGTTCCAACACTCCGGCTTCGTGGGCCGCTAGAATCCCGGCATGAGCCAGCAATCGTTGTTCACCCGTCACCAATCGTTGCGTGCGCTGGCTCACCGCGACTTCCGCCTTCTCCTGTTCGGCACCACCCTGGTGGGCTTCGTGATGCCGATCCAGTTCCTCACCCAGGTGTTCTGGGTGCAGGCGGAGTATCCCGGGCGTTCGGTTCTCTACGTGGGCCTCATCGCCGCCTCGCGCGGGCTCGCCATGCTCCTCTTCAGCCTCATCGGTGGTGCGATTGCCGACCGCTTCGAGCGCCGCCGGGTGCTCCTCTTCTGCGAGTCCGCGGCGCTCTGTATCAACGCCCTCATCGCCCTGCTGATGCTGACCGAGCCACTCGGGGAGCTCACCGTCGCGCCGCTACTCGTACTCACCTTCTTCGCGGCGGGGAACCTTGCGATTGACCAGCCCACGCGCAACGCGAGCACCCCCGCGATCGTTGGCATGGAGGACCTTTCGAACGGTATCGGGCTGCAGATGATGGCGAACCAGCTCACCACGCCTCTCTCGCTGCCGCTGGTGGGGCTGCTCAATGCGGTGCTCGACCCGGGGATGGTCTACCTGCTCTCGCTGCTCGCGTGGGTGCTCATTCTCCCGCTCATTGCCGCCCTGCGATTCCGCAGCATGGGTGGGGCGAACCGTGGCGCGGGAATGGTCGCGAATATCCGTGAAGGGCTGGCTTACACGCGCCGCGACCGTGCGATTTTCGGCATCATCCTGCTCGTCCTGATCCTCCAGGTGGTCGGTATGCCCGGCCCGGCAACGCTTGGCCCGCTCTGGATGACGGAAGTCCTTGGCCTCTCGAAGACGCAGTTCGGGCTCATCGCCATGACGTGGGGGCTGGGTGCTGCTGTCGCCTCTGTCTATTTCGCCCGTAACCACCACGCGACGCGTAAGAGCCGCACGCTCACGGCGATGGTCCTGCTCTTTGCTGTCAGCGCGATCATCTTTGGCCACTCCCGAAACGTGCCGCTCACGGCGACGGTCAATTTCACGCTCGGGTTCGCGGTCGTGGGTACCATGGTGAGTGCCTCGACGATCGTGCAGTACCTGGTGGCGGACGAGATGCGTGGCCGGGTGCTCGGCCTCTTCCCGCTGGCGATGGGCCTGGCGATGCTCGATGCGGCACCGGTGAGCGGGGCGGGCCAGCTCCTCGGTCTCGAGAAGGTGTTGCCGGTGCTCGCCTGGGCGATGCTCGGTCTTTCGCTCCTCGTGATTGCCCGGCAGCCGTTGCTTCGCCAGTCCGGTCCACACTTCGACGGACAGCTCGAAACGGCAGTGCCCGTGGCCGCGGACTGAGCTCTTGCACGATTTCGGTAAAGTTCCGTGAATTCCGTGGCCGGGATATCACATCGGGCGGTGGGAACTGGTATTGATCGTGTGCCGGTCCTTTGTGGCTGGCGTTTGGGGCCAGGCGTATCCGCAGCACGCCTGGCCCCCTCGTTATTCCCGGGATCGAGTGGCTACAGCGTGATCCCGATGGGCGAGAGGATGTGCTCCTTCGTCCAGTCCCAGGGGTGCGCTTCGGCGAAGTGGAGCAGGTACTCCTGCCCCATCTTGGGTACGAGAAGTGCGGCGAGCGGGATGAGGGTACTCCTCCAGCCAGCAGGGACGGCGCCCGGGAACCACTTCATGACCACCACGCAGTAGAGCCACCAGTTCTCGAAAAGGTTCGGGAAGATGAAGAGGAGGATGTGTGCGCCCCAGACCTCGAAGAGGAGGGCGCCGGCGAGGCGGAAGCAGAACAGCGCGGCCGCGGTCAGGCGCATCCAGGGGTTGGCCCAGCGCCATGCCACGACGAGCTCGAGGATGTAGTACCAGGAGTCGAGAAGCTTGTCGGTCTCGGCATAGTGGCCGGCGAAGCCCCCGAGCCCCACGAGTTCGATGAGGATCACATCGGCCGCATCGAGGAGCATCGCGATGATCCCTCCAGCGAGCCAGTAACGAAGGATGAGGAGCGGAACGATGAGCCGGATGGCGATGATCACGAGTTCGCCGCCGCTGATTGGCGCCCCCGCGAGCCTGGCCGCCCAGAGGCCTGCGATGATGAGCGGCACGGAGCCAGCGAGCAGGACCCCTGCCCGGGGCAACACGTTCAAGCGGGGCGGATAGGTCGCGTCCGTCGTCATGTCACTGTCCCCGCCCGTGCCCTCCACGGCGGCCTGGCGATGCGCGCGCGGATGGTTGAAGGACTATGCTCCCTGTAACGGGTATCGGCGCACGTGGCCGCGGCCGTAGCGGAAGGATGGCCGCTGCTCGAGGGTGTGCCGCGGTCACGGCGCGGGTGGCGTGTCACCCCAGGCTGCCCAGGAGTGCGGCCACGGCATAGACGAGCAGCTTCGTCAGTAGGCTCATCGCGCACCATGCTGCGCGTGGCGGGACCCCGCGGGCAGGGCCGGAGGGCTCGATTGCCCTGAGCCGGTTGGCACACGGCAAGCAGGGGTCTCGTGGGCCATCACCGTTGCTGCGATAGACCCGTTCCCCGGCGGGACGCGCGTGGGATGATCGCCGCATGAGGGGGTTACTCCGCTTCATTACTGCGTGCGCGGTGAGCGCCGCGCTCTTTTCGAGCTGTACGAATGACGGGAGCAGTCCATCGGTCACGCCGGCTCCGAGCATGACGGCGGGTGCGACGCCAACCGCCACGGCGACGCCAACGCTGACGCCGTCACCGGCCCCCACGAAGCCGGTGCCAACGGCGACCCCTACGAACGTGCCGCCGACGCCGAGTCCAACGCCGAGGCCTTCGCCGGTGGCCCCGGCCGGGGGCGTCCTCTACGAGCACGGTGACCGGAGTTCGAACCTCGTGGCGCTCACGCTCGACATGGGTGGCCGGGTCGACCCGGCACCCGAGATCATGGCGTGGCTCGTGGAACACCACGTTCCCGCCACGATTTTTATGACGGGCGCAATGGCCGAGAACGTGAACACCGATGCCGGGCGCGAGGTATTGAAGGTAGTTGGCAGCCACCCGGAGCTGTTCGACCTCGGCAACCATAGCTACAGCCACCCCGACTTCCGGGACCTGACGGCGGCCCAGGTGGCGGATGAGCTCTCCCGCACGGAGGCGGCCATCGCGCGGGTGACATCGCGCAGTCCGCGCCCGTTCTTCCGGCCCCCCTACGGCGCGCAGAATGCGACGGTGGTGGCGCGCGTGGCGGCGAACGGCTACCCGGCGACAATCATGTGGGATGTCGACACGATCGACTGGATGCCAGAGAGCGATGGCGGCCCAACGACAGACCAGATGGTGGCAAAGGTTGCTGCGAAGGCACAGGGCGGGTCGATCGTCCTCATGCACCTCGGTGGTTACAACACGCTCGAGGCGCTCCCGCAGATCGTTCGTGCGTTGCGGGCAAAGGGGCTCGAGCCGGCGAGGCTGAGCCAGGTCGTTGGCCCGTAGGGAGCGTGCTCACTACCGATACGTGTCAGGTTAGGCCCTGGTACAGATTCTGCGGGTCTTTTACCGGCGGTTTGCGAAATTGCAATCCCCGGCGTGCTACTGTGCCTGTGCCGAATCCCGCCGCCAGCCGGTGGGAGCGGGGGAACCAGTTCCCGGTTGGGGTGAATTGCGCATTTCGCGCAGAGGCGACTTCCGACGCCGAACCCGTCAGCTAACCTCGCAGGCGTTCGGGAGGATATGTTCTTGTCCTCCCTTGTCAACAGGTGATTTCCGGTGGCGGCTGGCAGCGGCTGGCCTCCGCCGAACGTGGGAGGAATCCGCACATGCAGTTTTCAGGGACGTTTTCGCCCTCGGGCGCCGCATTTGCCGGTGTCCGCCGCCAGGCCGCCCAGGACCCGATAGCAGAGGCGCGCCAGCTCCTCCATGCCGCCGCTCGCGTCCCGTTCGCGGCGGCCCGCCCGCTCCAGTGGCGCACCAGCTTCGCGCAGCACGTGGGCGCTGCCCGCGAGGCCCTGCACCGGCATATCTCCAGGTCTGCGCGCGGCGATTCGCCGATGAGCGAGATCGAGCGCGACGAGCCGCGTCTGAAACCGGTGATCGAGCGGCAGCGGGCCGAGCACGGCACGCTTTCGCGCCAGGCCGATGAACTGGTTGCCGAGGCGTCTCTCGTGAGCGATGTCGATATCTGGCGGATGATCGACCTTGGTGAGCGCGCCATCCTCCTCGAGATGGCACTGGCCCGCCATCACAACCGTCTCGTCCGCCTCGTCTACGAAAACACCAATCGCGAACTCGGCGGGGAAGCGGGTTAGTACACGGGATCCGGGCAGACCCCCTTACCCTGGCCGGGCACTAACAGACAGTGCCCGGCTTCGGTATGCAGCCCGGAGGAGACGTTGGCGGGGCCACCGTCTCCGGTGGGCCGGGTGGTGGAAAGACGATGACCTGCGTTGGCGTTGGTGTTGGTGTTGCGGTGGGCGTTGACGTTGGTCGCGGTGTCTCGGTTGGCCGTGGTGTGGGCGTCGGAGCCGGTCGCGGTGTCTCTGTCGGTTGTGGGGTTGGCGCCGGGGGCTCGATAACGCCCGCACTCCCAGGGGTGGCCACGGGTTGTGCCGGAGTGGGGGGTTCTACCGGAACAGGCGAGGCGGGAGCCGCTGAGGGTGAGGGCGTGGATGGAGCAACAGCACCCGCAGGAACAGGCGTGGGCGTCACGGCAGGCGATGTCGCGGCCGGTGAGTGACCGGCCTCTCCCGTGATGAACGCGGTCGGCGCCGGACCTTGCCCGCTCGCTCCACCGCGTACGACCGTGAACGCGGCCACTGCCAGTAGTGCCATCGCCAGCCCGCCGGCGCCGATTGCAAACCAGCGGACGAGTGGCGGCCGGCCGGTCGGGCCCGACGGGTCGGATGGAGGAAGGGGGCGCGCAGGCGGATCAGCGAACGGGAGCGGGAGTGCCTTCCATCGCCGGGTTTGCGACTTTGCGGCGCGGGCCATGCCGCTGGCAGGGAGCAGACCTTTCGCAGCCCGTGCGGGCGTTGATTGGCTGTGGCCTTTGCCTGGCCTTCCCGGCCCGGCCATCTCTGCCGGGGTGAGCCCAACCGGCAATCGTTCGGGCGCGACCAGGCCCGCCGGATCACCGAGCCCGTCGTAGAAGCCCGGCTCGGAAACCTGGGCGTATGCCGACAGGATACGGCCGGTGGGCGGGCTTTCGAGGAATGCCTCGATCGCGCCGTCGAGCAGTCCCTGGTCGAGCCGCTCGAGGAATGCCGCCAGGGCGTCGCGCGGGATGGCGGCGAATGCGGTGCGGAGCGACGAGTCGATCCGGAAGACGGTCACGTCCCAGGTCCCGGCGACAGTGGTGGTTGCGTAACGGCGGCGGCGCCTTGGTGCGATCGCCTGGCCAAATGGCGAACGCGGCGGAGGCCACCCGGGGCCGGTGGGGTCACTGCCATCGGTTTCGATGCCCAGCGGATCCTGACCGCGGGCGACACGTGCGAGCGGTGCGAGATCGCGTTCGCCGGTGAGCGGTGCGAGGGCATGGATGGCGGCAGCCGCGGCAGCCTGGAAGTGGTCACCGGCACGAATCGTCGCTCCACCGGCCAACCTGAGAAGAGCGTTACGGCCGCCCGAGTAGAGATCGACGCCGTAGGCTTCGCGGCGGATGCGGTGGCCATAGCGCTCGATTCCGGGTAAGAGGGTGACCTCGAGTTCGGGCGGCAGGCGAGACGGGCCGTCCCTGAGCGCCGTGGCACAGGCCCGCGCTCCCCCGGCCGCGAGTGCCGCCGCCGCCATGAGCCTTTGGCCGCGGGCGTAATCGCCACAGAGTTCCAGCCGGCCGGGCCGGGGCCGCACGTACACGCCCTGCGATACGGGGTGCTCGATGATGAGCGCGAACGCCGGTGCGAAGGTGTGTGCGAAGAGCCACGCGGCCTCGTCGTTGAGGGCTGCGGGCATGGCTGCGCTGATGTGCGTCGAGTAGCCGTCGAGGTGATGGCGGCGGCCGAGTGAGCGTTCCAGTGTCCGGCGCCCATCTTCGGCCCAGGCTGCCAGTTCGGCGGCGAAGCCGGGCCGGACGGTTATCGGCGGCGAGGCGATCTCGGCCTCAGCTTCGTCGCAGGTGACGGCAAGGCCGGAGCGGAGGCGGTAGGCGTTGCGGTCGCCGGGGTCGAGCCTTTTCCCATCGAGCCGGAGGGTGTGGATGAGGTCGCGAAAGTCGGTGTGGGAACCCCGGGCAGAGCGGACGACGTACTCGTGTTCGACGCCAACGAGTGCACCGGCGCGCAGCTCGGAGGGTGCGCCGAACCCGAGCGCTGCGGCAAGCCCACCGCCAGCCGGGCTGGTAGCTGTCGTCGTCGCGGCCACGGGGAGCCCCGCTACCTGGTCTTGGGTTTTGCTGGCTTCTGGCCGGGTGTGCCTTCATCGGAGACGGCGATGCTGGAGGGTTCCGTGAAGTTGCTGTTCACCCCGGGGTCGCCAATGGCGATACCGGTTGCCTGGCCGGTGCCGTGATCGCGGTACGATGGCATCGGGCTTTCGCTCACCTGCCCGGCAGCCGGTGCCCTGCCCGTAGGCAGCCCGGAGTGGGTCTCGCGCGGCTCCACGGTTTGTTGGGGGCTTGCACCCGGGGCATCGCGCCCGGTGGCGATGCCAGTCGCGACGTCGCGAGCCTGTGATTCTCCCGCCTGTCCGCCTTCCTTTTCTCCCACGACACTCCCTCCTATTGGATTTCCGGGTAGCTGCCATGCGGAAGCGTAACATGGGCGTCAATGGGGTATCACTTCATGGCGACGAGGGTGATGTCGCGCGCTATCGGCCCTGCTTCGACGGAACCTGACTGGCCCTCATCGAGGACGACGACGGTGATTGCACGGGGAGCGTTCGCCGGTGACATCGCAACAAACAGGACGTGCGATTGCGCTCCAGCGTCTTCGGCCGTGCCCGATTTCCCGGCGAAATCGGTGTACCCGGCGAGTGCGAAGGCCGTCGAGGCGGTGCCGGTCGCACTGGTCACGAGCTTGAGGCCGAGGAGGAGCGCATCGTGCTGGGGTGGTGTGAGTGGCAGTGTGCCCCGGTCTGTCGCGGGTTGGCCTGCGAGGAGCACGGGCACGCGCAGGTCGTTGTTGATGAAGGCGCTGTAGGCATTCGCCAGCTGGAGCGGGGTGATGAGCAGGTCGCCCTGGCCGATGGCGAGGTTCACCTCGTCGCCGGGGTACCAGGGATCCTTCGAATGCAGTTTCTTCCAGGCGGCGTCGGGCACCTGGCCGTCTTCTTCGCCGATGCCAACGATGCCGGTTGGCGCGCCGAAGCCGAACTGGCGGGCCATTTTCGAAAGCGCACCGTCGGTCTTGTTGTAGAGCGTGAGGCCGATTTCGTAGAAGACAGGGTTGCAGGAGCGCATGAGCCCCTGGGAGATGGTGAGTTCGCCCTGGGCACCTTCCCAGTTGCGCCGCGGCGGGTTGAGGCCCGTCCAGATCGCCGAGCACTCGATCCGGTCGGTAGGTGTGTAGCCGCCGTAGACCATGCCAGCGGCCCCGGTGATGAGCTTGAACGTGGACCCGGCCGAATAGAGGCCAGTCGTCGCGCGGTTGTTGAGCGGCCCGCCGGGTGTCTTCGTGATCGCATCGAGTGCGGCCGCGTCGTTTCGTTCGAAGGCGTCGGGATCGAATGAGGGGGAGCTATTGAGGGCGAGGATGGTGTTGGTACGCGGGTCGATGACGACGGCGGCACCAGCGCGGCTGCCGAGCCTTCCCTGGGCGGCGCGCAGTGTCTCGGCGTCGAGCGTCGTTTGCACGTCCTTCCCGGCAACGTACTGGCGCGTCATAAGGGTCTTGACGGTGGTCGTGCCGTCGGCTTCGACGAGGCGGAGATCGCCGCCGGGTTTTCCGGCGAGGATGGCATCCTCGGCCTTCTCGATGCCGATGGCGCCGGTTCGATCGCCGATGCGTGCACCGGTGCCCTCGAGCTTGTCGAGTTCCTCGGCTGTGAGTTCGCGCGTGTAGCCGACGACGTGTGCGGCGGCCGCCCCGAGCGGATGGACGCGCTGCGATTCGAAGTAAAGGATGATGCCCGGCACGGCGCCGATGAGGGCGGCTGCCTGCTCCTTTTTCTCGTCGGGTACGGGGCCAACGGCGACGCGCTGTGACTGGCCCGCGCCGCTCGAGAACGCCTTGTCGACCTGGTCCTTCGTGAAACCGAGAGCGACGATCTGTGTCGTCACAAGCTGGCGGTCGGTGATGATGCTGCGGTTGAGGCCGAGCATGCGGACATCCTTCGTAGCAGCAAGCTGGATGCCGTGGCGGTCGAGGATCATGCCTCGTGTGGGCCGCTGGATGGTGCTCTTGAAGGTCCGGCCGTTGACGAGGTCGGGGTGGATGGCGGTCGGATCCCATGCGACGAGCCACGAGGTGGGGCCGCGGGTAAGCACCAGGTTAGTGGAGTATTCGAAGTTGCCGAAATAGGCTGTGGAGAGATGGACGGAGAGGGTTGCTGCGCCATCCTTTGCCGAGGTTGTTTTCGCGGAGAGCGCGGTTTGCGTTGTCTCGGTGCTGAAGCGGTCGTAGGCGGCGGCGAAGACCTGATAAGGGGTGGCCCGTTGCGATGGTGCATCGAGCAGCAGGTAGAGGCCGTTGGTGTCGCCCGATGACCAGGCCGCGGCGAACGCATCGGCAGTGGCCCTGGCAGAACCGGGCTGGGCGGTTGCGGTTGCGGCCGGCGATGCTGCACCGGAGGCGCCCATGAGCAGGCGTACCCCCGCCACAATCCCTCCGGCGACGAGCCCAACAACCACGGCAACGACAAAGACGCCGCGCATCGCCTCTCCTGGCCCGAACCGGCCACGCCCCGCGCTCCGGATTGTAACAGCGCTTGCCATCCTGCTCGCCGTCCTTTCCCTGGCGGCGGCCTGCGGTGGTGATTCGAAGAAACAGGCGGCGAATGGTGAAGCGACAAAGGCGCCCTCGGGGCCTGGCCCTGCAATAACCAGGCCGTCGCCCACGGGTGAGCCGCGGACCGTGCGGCTCGGCTTCAGCACTCTCCCTCCCCAGCAGACGAGCGATGCCTACATTGGTGCTTTTGCGACTGCCGCCCAGTATGCCGACGTTATCCTCATCCAGCGTGCGCCACCGTGGGAGGAGTTCCTCCCGGATGGGAGTGTCTCGCAGCAGACGGCTGATAACACGCGCGTGGAGACGCAGCTCCTCGACCAGTACTCGAACCTGAAGCGGTACTACGCGATCGATCCGACGGACGGGGTCGTTCAGCGCAGCCGGATCGCCAACCTGCCACCGAGTGTCGATCCACAGGCCGGGTTTGCCGACCCGGGAATTCGCGAGGCGTTCCTCGCCTACACCACGTACGTGGCGAAGAACTACCACCCGGACTACCTGGCGCTCGGTGTCGAGATCAATATGCTCTATGAGCGCGCGCCCAGGCAGTTTGATGCCTTCGTGAGCCTCTACAAAGAGGCCTACGATGTAGCGAAGGCGGCGAGCCCGAAGACGAAGATCTTCCCCACGTTCCAGATAGAGGACCTCGAGGGCACCTTCGGGACCATCCACCCGCCGCACTGGGAGGTACTCGATCCGTTCCGCGGGAAGATGGACGCGCTCGCGATTAGCACCTACCCGTTCCTTGCCCAGGTGCGCAGCGCGGCTGACATCCGCCCCGACTACTACTCGCAGTTCAAGGATCACTGGGATGGCGAGATCTTCATCTCCGAGACGGGCTACGCGTCGGCGCCGGTGGAGGGCCAGGTCAACGTGGGCACCGAGGAGGATCAGCAGGCCTACCTGGTGCGGCTGCTCGACGAGGCTGAGAAGAACCATTTCAGCATGGTCATCTGGTTCGCGGCGCTCGACCCGGCATTCGCCCAGACTGGCGCGGCCTCGGTCTTCAAGGATATCGGCCTGCGCAAGAGCGATGGCGCAAACAAGCTGGCCTGGACTACCTGGGAGGAGTGGGCGAGGCGGCCCCTGAAGTGAGCAGCGGGCTCACGCTCCGGCGTCGTGACCTCATCCGCACGGCGGCGGCGCTCGCCCTCGCGGGTCTCGCACTGGTGCTGTACGTGGAGTGGTATGGCGGCGCACCGCTCCCGGGCGACCTGAGCGTGACACGAGAGGTGCAAAGCTGGGGTGGGCTCGAGCGAAACGCGAACGCCATCAACCATGCTGCTGACGCGCTCTGGGTCATCGTCCCCGCGGTGGTGATCCTCGTGGCATTCGGGAAGCGCCTGGGTTTGCGAACGGCGAGCACCCCCTCACGGCGCGAGGCGCTCGCCGTGCTCGCGGCCGCCATCGTCCTGCGGCTGGGTAACGGGCTCCTGAAATCGATCGTTGAGTCGCCCCGCCCGAGCGTGAGCCTCGGCGTCCGGGTCGATGGCGTCTTTCACGGCTACGGCTTTCCGAGCGGGCATGTCTACAGCGATACGCTGCTCTACGGCGTCATCGCCGCTATCGCCCCTGCGTGGCTGCCTCGGCCGCTCGTGCTCCCGGCACGCGTCATCTGCCTGGCGATCATCGTCCTTGCTGGGCCGGCGCGGATATCCGTTGGCGCCCATTGGCCGAGTGACACGCTCGGAGGCTACCTCCTCGGTGGCGCCGCTGCCTGCCTTGCGCTCTGGTTTGGGCGTTACGTGGCCCGGCGGCGCTGAGCCCGCTCATCACTCGCACTCAGGCCCACACGGTCCTACGGGTGGAACCCGGCATCGATGACGCCCTCGGTCTCAGCGAGCTCCTTCTCCATGCGGGCATGCTGATCGGCGATAGCGTGCTCCATCCGCTCGCGCTGGATGAGCTCTTCCTCATCGGAGAGGAGGCTGTCAGAGGCATCGGCACGGTGGGGATCGTTGGCGGTCTCGAGCCCGGGAGCAGTGAGGCGGTGCTCATCGACATCATCGCGCGTGATGTTGAGGAGTACCCGGCCGGCATCGGCCGATGCGATGTGTGCGCAGCTCAGCCAGAAATCGCGGGCCAGCGGTATGTCGAGTTCGAAGTAGCCGCCGCGAACCTGCCTGACGCGCGCGAACTGCTCACCATCGGAGGAGACGACGGCCGCGCCGCGTGCCGGGGTGAGGACCTCCACCGGCGTACCGGCAGGCTCTTTGATCGTGCTCATCTGCGTCCTCCTCCATAGGGTCTCGTGTCGCTATCGATGATCCCGTTGGCACGGCAGCGCCGCTTCGGCGGCCGCGTACCGGTTACCTGATGTGATGGCGTTCGAGGCTCAACCCCCGGTCCTCGCGTTCGGCGAGGGAGAGTTCGTCTTCCGTTCCGATGAGTGTCGTGGCCTCGTTCAGTCCCTCGGTGTTCAACCAGTGGGGATTCGCCACACGGCTGCCCTTCAGGTGGTCATGGTCGAAGCGCAGGACGGCGCGTTCGGCGCTGGCGGCATCGACGGATTCGATGGCGAGCCAGAAATCAGGGTGCCACGAGACACCAACCCGGAACGCTTCGCCCACAATCTCCGTGACATGACCGACCTCCTTGCCATCGGAGGTGAAGACCGGCGTGCCCTCGACCAGACCCCTCGCGGTTCGTTCCACGGAAGCCTCCTGTCGGTGTGCTGCCACCGATCGTCGCGCGTGGAGCAGGGAAATGGGTTGCGGCTGAATGGTTGGTGGTAACAGGGGCGTGGCAGAACGCCATTGAGGGCCCGGATTGCCGGCTGCGGTTAGCGCGGCGCCCTGGCGCAGCCGGAACCGGCAACCGGCCGCTCAGCGAAGCGTCAGCCAGGCCCAATTGATAGCGAGCCCGAGAGCGAGGACCATGCCGAAGCGCATGTGAAGCCGGGCCGTGTCGCGCAGGGCGAGGTTCAGCTTGCGCGGGTTCGTGCTCGTACGGACGACATCCACGATGGGGCGGATGAGCGGCAGGGTGGCAAGGGCGATGAGACCCGGCCAGGGGATAGCTCCAGCGAGGGTCGCTGCGACGAGGCTGAGATAGGTGAGTGCAAGGAGGGCGTACATCTCGCGCTGCGCCCACCGTTTGCCCACCATCGTTGCCACGGTGTGCTTGGCGTGAAGCCGGTCGTGCTCGATGTCGCGCAGGTTGTTTGCCTGGAGGATGGCGGTGACGAGGAAGGCGATGGGCAGCGAGGCAACGAGCGGCTCCCAATCCCAGCTCTCGGTCTGTACGAAGTAGGCCCCGACGACCATGACCGGGCCCATGAAGACGAAGACGGTCGCTTCGCCCAGCCCCAGGTAGGCCAGGTGAACGGGTGCGCCGGTATAGAGAAACCCGGCGAGGACGCTGGCGAGTCCAAGGTAGAGGAGTTCCCAGCTCGTGGTGGCGCAGAGGATGAGGCCGATCGCAGCCCCGGCCACGAACGCCACAATCCCTCCTGTGAGCACCTGTCGCGGGGTAAGGTCACCGCGCTGGATGGCGCCGCCGACACCCAGCGAGTCCGGCCCGTCGGCACCCTTCACGTGATCGTAGTAGTCGTTCACGAGGTTCGTGCCGGCGTGGATGAGCACCGAACCCATCAGTGCGAGGAGCGCGACCCACCACGAGAAGTGGCCGGGGGCCGCGAGGAGCGTGCCGACGACGACCGGAACGATAGACGCCGTGAAGGAGAACGGGCGGGAAGCTCTGAACCAGGTCCTCATGAGGGGAGGATTGTCGATTGCCGCCAGCCCATTGTCGATTGTGCTCGGCGCGCGGTACCCGGGTGACCGGGCTGCATGTGGCAGTCCCCATCAGGGGATGACGGTGAACTTCCAGGCGACGGTCTGGCGGGTTGATGCCTGCGGGTTGCGCGGGTCCTGGACAACCACCGCCGCGCTGTGGACGCCGGGGGTGAAGCCTTCGACCGGGGCATAGCAGATCCGGCCATCCTTGGGGTTCACGGTGGTCGTGGCGATGAGGACGAGCTTCTGCGTTACCTCGTCGGCGTCGTAGGCGACGCGGAACCACTGGAAGTTCTCGGGGAGGCCATCGAAGTTGACCGTCACGCAGAGGCCATGGGGATTATTGGGGTCGGGCGAGCGGGTGCTTGCCTGCTTCACCTGTGCTCCGTGTGCCGGGGTGATAGCGGTGATATTGCCGCCGAGCGCGGGAGCCGGGCCGAGTGCATCCGGGTCGGGAGTCGGGCTGGGTGTGGGCGTCTCGTTCGAGGCGGCTGCCGAGGGTGTTTGCGAGGCGATCTTGCCGGCGTTCGCCACCGTGCTCGACTTGTCGCTGCAGGCGACGAAGGCAAGCGCGGCGAGCAGCACGGGCAGGGCGGCTACGAAGAGGGCACGGGTTCGCATGGCTTCGTTCGAAGGTAGCATCGGGCCCCTGTGCGAACCAGCGACACCCGAACCTTCGCTTTACGCCTCGAGTGGGGCAGCGTGACCTCCATCTTCTTGTCGTGGAGGCGAGGAATTGGATGACGAACCGATGGCGGGCAGCGATGACATGCCCGGGGCCCAAGAACCCGAGGCCGGGGATGAGGTGGCCGAGCTGCGAGCCGAGCTCGCGCTGCGCGCCACCGCTCACCGGCTCGCGCTCGAACGGCTGCGTGCGGCACTCCTTGCCAGCGACCTGGCGGTTGCGCCCGAACTGGTGACCGGTGAGAGCGTGGAAGCGATCGAGACGAGCTTCGCCGTTGCGAAAGCCATGGCCGGCCGTATCCGTGAAGCGGTCAGGCTCGAACAGGCGGCGGCTATCCCTGGCGGAGCCGTGCACCGCGCGCCAGCGGCCGCGATGACCGCGATCGAGAAGATCCGCGCCGGCCTGGCAGGGTAGGCACGGCCGGGATACGGGGGACACGGGAGGGGCTGCAGCGGTGTGGTGTGGCTGATCGCGGTGGTGGCGGGCGGCGCCGATGGGAGGTGATCGCACCATCGCGCCTATCGTTGGGCCAGCGTTTCAGTGCCCTTCCGTGAACTCCGTGTCCGGGTGGCCGGTTCGGTACAAATGTTCGTTGACAGTGGCGGAAAGCGACTCGTAGCATCGGAAGAACACAGTGCGCGCGGGGGAGCATGCCAAAGTTCATCTTTGTTACTGGTGGCGTGGTCTCCTCGGTTGGCAAAGGCATCACGACCGCCAGCCTCGGCCGAATCCTCAAATCCCGCGGCGTTTCCGTCTCCATCCAGAAGCTCGACCCGTACCTCAACGTCGACCCGGGGACGATGTCTCCCTATCAGCATGGGGAGGTTTTCGTGACCAGCGACGGGGCCGAGACGGACCTCGACCTCGGCCACTATGAGCGCTTCATCGACCAGGACCTCACGGCAGCTTCGTCGGTCACAAGCGGCCAGATCTACCGCTCGGTGCTCGAGCGTGAACGGCGCGGCGACTACCTTGGCGGCACCATCCAGCAGGTTCCCCACCTGACGAACGAGATCAAGTCGCGCATCTACGGCGTGGCGGAGCAGTCGCAGTGCGAGGTCCTCATCTGCGAAGTCGGCGGTACGGTTGGCGACATCGAGGGGGAGACGTTCATCGAGGCGATTCGCCAGATCCGCCATGAGCAGCCGCGCGACAATTGCCTGAGCGTGCACGTCACGTTCCTCCCGTGGGTGGGCGCCACGGGCGAGCTGAAGACAAAGCCCACCCAGCACTCGGTGCAGGCGCTGCGCTCGAAGGGCATCCAGCCCGACGTGATCATCCTTCGCAGCGATCACCCGGTACCGCGCGAGATTACCGAAAAGGCAGCCCTGTTCTGTGACGTCGACCCCCGGGCCGTCATTCCCATGGAGACTGCCCAGACCATCTACGAAGTGCCGATCACCCTCGAAGAGCGTGGCCTGGGCGATTTCGTGATCGAGCGCTTTGGATTCGCGGGCGCGCGCGACCTGAGCGAGTGGCGGGAGATGGTGCATCGCCTGAAGAACCCAACGGGCGCCATCGAAGTCGCCGTGGTTGGCAAATATGTCGAACTCCACGATGCCTACCTTTCGGTGAAGGAATCGCTCGCTCATGCGGGGATCGCGAACGGTGTGGATGTTGACGTTCGCTGGGTGCACGCCGAGGACCTGGAGGTGCGCGCGGCGGCCGAGGTGCTGGCCGGCGTCCAGGGGATCATCGTCCCGGGGGGCTTCGGCGAACGCGGCTGGGAAGGCAAGATCAGGGCGGCCGAATACGCGCGCACGCACGAGGTCCCCTACCTGGGGCTCTGCCTGGGGATGCAGGTAATGGTGACGGAGTTCGCGCGGAACGTTTGTGGCATGGAAGGCGCGAATACGACCGAGATCGACCCCGAATCGCCCTATCCCGTGATCTCGCTCCTCGAGGAGCAGACTGGCGTGGTGAATAAGGGTGGCACCATGCGGCTGGGCGCCTATCCCTGCAAGCTCATCCCCGGGTCACTCGCAGCGAAGGCGTACGGCGACGGGCTGGTGAGCGAGCGGCACCGGCATCGCTGGGAGTTCAACAACGCTTTCAAGGATGAACTCGTGGCGCATGGGCTTCGCGTGAGCGGGACTTCGCCCGATGGCTCGCTGGTGGAGATCAGCGAGATAGCCGCGCATCCGTTCATGCTCGGCACGCAGTTCCACCCCGAGTTGCGCAGCCGCCCGAACCGCCCGCATCCGCTATTCCGTGATTTTGTGGCTGTGGCACGTACCTACGCTGGCGGCCCCGCTCCTGCCGTCGCGGTGCGCGTATAGGAGCCTTGGTCGCGGCGAGCGTGTGCGCTACCGCGAGACGGGAGCGGTGACTGCGCCGCCCTGGATGCTGACGAGGAACTCCAGCCGGTCGTTTTCGCTGAGCAGTGTCTCCATCCCTGCCTGGGCATCATTGACCACTGCCATCACGAACTCCGCATCGGTCTCGCTGAAGCCTTCGGCGAGGAAGACATCGTGCGGTGTGAGGCCAGCGTGCCAGGCTACCTCGGTCTGGTCCTTCTTCGACCTGGTCCGTTTGACGAGCGTTGGGAACCACTTCACCTGGATCATGGATGGAAGCGTACGCGAGGGAAGGTGATTGGGCGATGGCGATGACACTACTCCTACCGCTACCGTTGCTGCGGGATCGACAGGAGGGCTCTGCGGATCCGGCACCGGCGCTATTCCCGCAGGTGGGCAGGCGGTGTACCTGCTGGTTGTGCGGTCAACATCATCGCCATCGTGCTTACATAGTACGAAGTAACAGGTACTAGCGTAGACCTATGGTGGCGATCTCGAGGGTCATAAGCTACCCGATTGCCTCCATGATAGCGATCCACCACAGGTACGAAGGACAAGTATCGTAAGACGAGCCATGAGGCGTCTGCCGCCCTGGTGGAGATGGCAGTGGAGCCGCTTCTATGTGGCTATTTGGAGCATGAATTACTTGCAACTCGTGCTGGTGAGAGATGTGGGCCCAACGGTACGTCCAGTCTTCGACGAATGGCCGCTATACCACCCCGGGTCGCGCCGTAGTGTTTCTTGTATCGAGATTGATGGGAGAGGGGACATCAGCACCGAACACACCACCGACAGGCCATTCGGCCAGCGATAGCGAAAACAGGACTAGAGGGGCCCATGAGGCCCGGGAAGAAAAAGGGAGATCACAGTGAAACGACGGACCCTCGATATCATCTTTGCAGGTGGCGGCATCGTCCTCGCGGCCGTCATGGTCGTCCTCGGCCTCGTCCTTGCCGACCAGCAGGCGTTCGCGAAGGACTACGTGAAGGAGCAGCTGGGCGAACAGAAGATCGTCTTCACCGACGCCAACAAGCTGACCGACGAAGAGAAGAACTGGAAGCCTGGCTCAAAGTGCCTGGTCGAGTACGCCGGCAAGCAGATGGAGACCGGCAAGATGGCCGAGTGCTACGCCAACTTCTACATCGCGCTGCACATGCATGAGTCGGCAAAGGCCGCTGGCTTCGATGGCGAGACCTATGCCACGCTCGGTGGTATCCGCACCGACCTCGCTGCCCAGGTGAAGGCCGCCAAGGACAAGGGCGACACCGCTGCTGCCGATGCTGCCCAGAAGAAGCTCGATTCCGCGACCTCGCTGCGCGGCACCCTGCAGACTGGCGAAACGCTCCGCGGCCTGCTGCTGACCAGCTACGGGTTCAGCATCTTCGGCGACAAGGCGCAGCTCGCGGCCGACATCCTTTACATCCTCGCAGGTATCATGTTCATCCTCTCCATCGCTGGCTTCGTCCATGCCTACATGGCCCGCGATGCGAAGGTTGGCATCATCCAGACAGGTCCAGGCGGGACGGTCTCGAAGCCCGCAAATTAGCCCTTCCATCGAGGCAAATGAAAAGGCCGGTGATCTCACCGGCCTTTTCGTTTGGGTTCGTGAATGGCATGCGGGCGTGAGGTGGGGCTACTGGTCCTTCCAGAAGAACGGGATCGTTTCAGCGCCAAAGCCGTAGCCGAGGGTGCGGTACTCGGTAACGTTTCGCATGTACGGCTGGTAGGTGGCCCAGGCAACGCCAGCACCGCCCTGGTGAGGCACGTAGTACATGTGGGCAGCGTTCATGCGCTGGATGTCCCACATGATCGCCTTTCGCTTCGCCGGGTCGAGTTCCTGCGCCTGGGCGATGGAGAGCCTGGCAAGATCGGCATCCTTGATCCGGCTGTGGTTGTAGACGTTGTCCGTGAAGAGACGGATTGGAATGCCACCGGGTTCGGGGAATGCCGACTCCGGGCCGAAGGCGATGCCGGTGAAGTCGCCGGCAAACGTGTGGGTACTGTACTTCGATGGGTAGTCCTGGATGTCCGTGGTCGTCTTGATGCCGATCGCATTCAGGTACTGGATATTTGCTTCGGCGAGGGTGTCGTAGCTCGCACCGTAGGCGTGGGTGTACTGGTAGGTGGTGCTGAACCCATCGGCGAACCCGGCGGCGGCCATGAGCTTCTTGGCCTCGGCGGGGTCGTACTTGAAGAACTTCGCCGAATCGCCCTGGTCCTTGCCCTGGGGGTCGAGCCAGAAGCGTGTGTGCCCGGCGGGGATGACACTGTTCCACGGCAGCGGCACATCGAGGCCGGCGGCGCGAAGCTTTTTCACACTGTAGATGAGGTCGGTGAGCTCATTACGGTCGAGGGCCATTGAGACGGCCTGCCGTACACGATCGTCTTTCGCCCATGGTGAGCCCGGCTGGGGGTCGAAATAGATCCAGCTCTGGGTGGTCGTGAGTGCACCTGTGACGACGACATCCTTGACCTTCTTCTTGATCTCGATGAGGTCGTCGGGTGTGGGCCCTTCGCCGTCGGTGTTTCCTGCCAGGAACTGGGCGATCCGGTTCGCGTAGGTGGGGACCACAGCGAGTTCCACGCCGTCCATGAGGGGGAAGCCCTTCATCCACCAGTTCGGGTTCTTCTTGAACTTCCACCCGACCGTGGGGGTGTAGTTGTCGAGAACCCACGGCCCGCTGCCGATCATCGTCTTGGCCGGGTTGAACCCGGATTCGGCCTCGACCGGCTGGACGTGCAGGAGGCTCGCATCGGCCAGCAAGTCGGTGAAGACGGCTGATGGCGCCTTCAGCGAAAAGATGATGGTGTAGTCGTCGGGATATTCGACCTTATCGACCACGCCGGTGAGCTGAGGTGCGTTGGTGTTCTTGGTGTCGGTCGCCCGGCCCCACGAAAACTTCACGTCTTTCGTGGTGAGCTCCCGGCCGCTGACCGGTGCGATATCGTGGAACTTGACGCCCTTGCGGAGCTTCACGGTCCATTTCAACCCGTCGGGGGTCGTCTCGGCAGATTCTGCGAGGTCTCCTGTCGGGCGCACCTCGGCCGGTTGAATACCCGGCCCCGCCTTGTACATGAAGAGCCGGCTGTAGACGAAGGTGGCCGGCATCTTCCCGAGGTAGCTGTAGTTGCCGTAGGGGTCGATCGTTGGCGCGTCACCAACCTGGGTCATGTGGTAAGTGCCGCCGCGTTTGGCGTTTGCGAAGGGATCAACAGCAGTGGCGGTTGGACTCGCGGCGGCGTTCGGTGTCGGTGTCGCGAGGCTCTTCAGCGACTCCTCGTCGTTGTCATCGCCGCCACAGCCGACGAGTGCGAGCCCGGCCGTGCCGGCCGCGGCGAGCCCGCTACCCCGCAGGAAAGCCCGGCGTGTGGCGCCGCGATGGGCGTATTTATCCCAGTACGAACTCTTCAATTCCACCCTCATGGTGTTGGTAGTCCCGGTGGGCCGGATGGTAGAAATAGAACCCATTGGTGTCAATGAGAGAAGTATTAGCAATGACTATAGGGGGAATACTGGAACGCATTCTGAGGAGCAGCCTCCACATCCAAAACCGCCAGTCGACAACCGGCTGTGAACCGCCCACAATGCCGCCATGGCTACGATCCTCGACCCGACCGATGAACGTGTACCCATCCGCCGCGAGCTGGCCAGGCGTCCCGAGGCAATTTCGGGGACGGTCGCGCTGCTCGATATCACGAAGCCACGCGGCGATGTGCTGATCCGCCAACTCGAGATGCGCCTGAAGGATCGGCTCCCCGGCGTGGAGCTTCGCCATTACGCCAAGCCGACCTTCACCAAGCCCGCACCCGAGGACCTTCGGCAGCGCATTGCCCGGGAGTGTAACTTCGTCATCGAAGCGCTCGCTGACTGAGGGAGTTGTACGACGTGCAGTGTGCACGACACGACGTGGTTCGAAATCCAGGGCATCCCTTCCGTCTTCATCGCATCGAGCGAGTTCAGTGACGCTGCTGATGTCCAGGCGAAGTCGCTCGGCCTGCCCGATGTGCGCCGCATCTTCGTCCCCCATCCGATCCAGGACGCCACCGATGACGAGATGTGCGCCAAAGCCGACGCGATTGTCGAGCAGGTGCTGGGGGCGTTGCTGGACTGAGGGGGTTTGCCAGTCGGGCCGATCCCGGCATGGCTCGCAATGTACTTCTCCATGCGTCTTCGCGGCTTCGATGCCCGGGCCTACGCCCGAATCGCGACCGATATCATGGTGCTGCCGATCGGGCCGCTTACCCAGTTGGCCAGGTAGGCGCCGAACTTGCCTGCTTCGCCGCCGGCGACGATGAGCTTGATATCCGCCGGATCGCGGAACTTGCCGAGGGGTGTGTCGAGGCCGATCCGCTCGGCGATTTCGCGTGGGATGCCCTCGGCGCAGGTCTCATCGCGAATGAGTTCGCGCACGGGCCGGAGGGTGGCGGCCTGGATCCCGGCGCGGACCTGGTCCTTGGTCCACCCGTCTTTCGCGAACGTGTCCACGTGTTCGGGCGGCACGATTACCACGGTTTCGCCGGTGCGGTATTGCTTCGGGTGCCCCATCGCTGCAAGCGCCAGCCCGTAGCTCGTAGCGAGCGACTTCGCATCGCGCGCGAGCTGGTCGATGATCGGGGTTGGCCCGTTCCCGGCGTAAACGGTGACCACGCTCTCGTCGCGTTCGAACCCGCGTTCGACGTGGAACGGTTCCCAGTTGCTGCGCTCTTCGAACTCGGGGAAGCAGAAGGTGTACTTGCCGGGCTGGCCGAGCGCCGCGCGGTCGACTTCGCCCGGGCGGCCGCCGCCCACGTTCCGCACCACGAGTTGCACGGCACGGCCGATCGTCGCGTTCGCACGGTTGCCCTGGCCGAGGACATTCATCCGGTAGTTCATACCGATGCGGTCGCGAACCGGGCCGTTCACGATGATCACGGGCGTCGGGAAGTGCGTCGTGGCGAGGACGCCGTGCATGTTGAACTGTTCCCGGGTGATCGCCTCGATCGCCGCCAGCACGACGGGCAGATAGTCGGGCATGCACCCGGCCATCACGGCGTTGATCGCCACCTTTTCGACCGTTACCGGTGCGAGATTCGGTGGGACGATACCCAGGACTTCCTGTGGGTCGCGGGTTGTTCCCCCGAGCATCCGCAGGACGCGTTCGGGGGTTGGCGGGATGACGGGCAGGCCGTCGGTCAGCCCCTGGTCGAAAAGGAACTCGAAAATATCGTCGGTCTCGCCTACTTCAATGCGGCGGGCACGGAGAGGGCTTCCCGCGGCTTCGGCGGCGAGCCGTTCGGCGATGCCGGGTTCTACCGATTTCGAGCCACACCCTGGCCGCATCTCCGGGTACACGGCCCAGTCGACGACGGGCGGCGGTGTAAGTGTCTCGGAGATGAGCCGGTGGAAGAGCGCCTGCCAGTCGGACTTCGCGAAACCAACGAACCGCTCCAGTTCGAGCCCCTCGGGGCCGGCGAGGATGACCGTCGGGACGGTGTCGAGGTCGTAGGAGAACGAGACGCGAAGGGCCGAATCGTCGAGCATGGGCGCCGTGAGCCCGAACCGTTCGGCGAGGCGTGCATTGCCCGCCGCTTCCTGGCCGATGACGAGGACGTCGATGGCATCGTGGAAGGTCGCGGCTGCGGCCTGGATGAGCGGCATGGAGAGGACGCACGTTGGGCAGTCCTCTTTCACGAAGCAGAGGAGTGCCGTCCTCCCCGTGGGGAAGGCGTGACGCTGGCCACCGAGGCCGGTGAGTTCGAATGCGGGGAGAGGGGTGTCGGAAGTCACGCGCGTAGTCTACGGCTTTGCCGGGGGTTGCGAGCGCACGCTACCTGCCGGCCGGTGGGCGGATCTCCCGTGCCATGCCGTGGTATTCGCGGTTTGGCATCACGCCGGCGCCGGACATCAGGCGGTTGGTGAAATTGAACATCGCCGTTACTTCGATGATGTCCCAGGTATCTTCGTCGCTGAAGCCGAGTCCCCGGAGATCATCGATGTCTTCCTCGGTGACGGTTACAGGGTCGAGTGTCAGCTTCACGGCAAAGTCCAGCATCGCCATCTGCTTTTCGCTGAGCCCTGCGCGGCGGTAATCGAGCGTGATGCGGTCGCCTTTTACGGGGTCCTTGAGGAGGGCGCGGACAGCGAAACCGTGTGCTGCGAGGCAGTAGAGGCACTGGTTCTGCATGGAAACGACGACGGAGATCATCTCCCGTTCGGCCTTGCCGAGGCCGGGCGATGGTTGCATGAGGTCGTCGAAATGTTCGCGCCACCTGGTGAACCGTGGCTCGCGCCAGGCGAATGCGAGGAAGACATTGGGCACGAAGCCCAGCTTCTGCTCGAGCTGGTTGAAGAGTGCCTGCGTTTCGGGCGCGAGGCTGCTTCGCTCGGCGATGGGAAACCAGGAGATGCGTTCGTCCATGGGCGTAGGGTACCCCAAGTAGTGCGTGCCGCGTTTGGCAGAATCGATGTCATCGCACCAGGATTTGGACGGCGGCCCGGCAGGGGAATGGTCTGCGGTGACGGTGCACCGTGCGCCCTGCAACTCACCCGGTGGGCTGGTCCCTTTCCCGCGTTCGCGGCCGGCTGATGAGACGGGCCCGGGGCCTATTCCTGCAGGCGGCGCAACGCTTCGGCGGCGGCCGGCATGACGGCGATACGAGGATTCACACCCTCGAGACGTTCGCGCACCGGCGTGAGGATCTCGCCGAGGCCGCCATAGCCGATGGAGCCAAGGACGTGATGCGCACCTTCGCGCAGCCAGGCCGACTCGGAATGGCTGACGAGGCGCTCGAGGACGGGCACGGCAGAAGGAGCACCGATGGCGATGAGCCCCTCGGCAGCGAGCCAGCGGACACCACCGTCCTCGTCATCGAGGGCTTTGACGAGGGCACTCGCTGCAGCCGGGTCGGCGAGTGTACCGAGGGCCTTCGCGGCTTCCCAGCGCTGGAAATCGGACCCGCTCCCCAGGGCCTCGAGCAGGGCGGGAATGGCTGCGGTGCCAAATTCGACGAGCTTCGTGCGGGCGTACTCGCGAACCGAGTCGTCGGCGCTGTTGATACCGGCGATGAGTACGGGGATCTCGGCGTTGATTGCTCCGTCGCTCGTGGTGGTGCTCATCCTGGGCTCCTTCTCGATCGAGTGTCCGGTTTCATGGTATTCCCGGCCGGGGGGCTCGCTGGAAGTTGCAACGGAATTGAAATCCGCTCGCAGCGCGAAGGCCGGTGGGTGGCCGGCCTTCGCGGTTGGACTGCCCGGAGCGGAGGAGCACTATGCGTCGGTATAGCGGTCGCCAGTGATGCGCTGGAGCTTTCGCCAGTGATGCTCGGTCTGGATGCGGCGAATCGTGCCGGAGCGTGAGCGCATGACGAGGGACTCGCTCGTTGCCCCGCCGGCGACGTATTCGACACCCTGGAGGAGGGCGCCGCCGGTGACCCCGGTGGCCGCGAAGAAGACGTTGTCGCTGCGGACGAGATCGTCGATGGTCAGGATCTTGTCGAGGCTGAGGCCATGCTCGGCGGCGTACCGCTTCTGCTGGTCATCGCGGGCCCAGAGGCGCCCCTGGAAGTCGCCTTCGAGGCACTTCAGGGCGCAGGCAGCGATGACTCCCTCGGTCGAGCCGCCGATGCCAAGCATCATGTCGACGCCTGTGCCGGCGAGGCCGACCGAGACGGCGGCAGGCTGGTCGCCGTCGGTGATGAAGCGGATGCGGGCGCCCGCGGCACGGACCTGGTCGACGATCTCGGTGTTGCGGTCGCGGTCGAGGATGACGACCGTGACTTCGCTGACGTCGAGTTCCTTGGCGCGAGCCACCTGTTCGATGTTCCAGGCGATGGGCGCCGAGAGATCAATCATCCCCTTGGCTGCGGGCCCAACGGCGATCTTCTCCATATAGAAGAGGTCGAGCGGGTTGAAGAGGGTGCCGCGGGGTGCGGCGGCGATGACGCTGACAGCGCCGGGCCCGCCCTGGGCGGTGAGGCGTGTGCCCTCGAGGGGGTCGACTGCGACATCGACCTGGGGCCCGAAGCCATCGCCCACGCGTTCGCCGTTGTAGAGCATCGGCGCTTCGTCCTTCACGCCCTCGCCGATAACGATGAGGCCGTCCATGTCGACGGTGTCCATCATCAATCGCATGGCGCTGACGGCGGCCTGGTCGGCGCCGTTCTTGTCGCCGCGGCCCACCCATCGTGCGGCGGCGAGGGCTGCCGCTTCGGTGGTACGGACGAGTTCCATTGCGATGTTGCGGTCGGGGACCTGTTCGTTTCTCATGTTGTGCTCCAGGCGGTGATATTCAGGGGTTGATGCCGAGTTCGTGGGCGACGGGTTTGAGCGCTTCGGCGACGAAGCGGATGTGCTCATCGAGCTCCACGCCGAGGTCTTTCGCACCCTGGATGAGGTCCTCGCGCCGGACCGTGCGGGCGAACGCCTTGTCCTTCATCTTCTTGCGGACGGAGGCCGGTTCGATGGCGGAGAGCGACCTGTCGGGCTTTACCAGGGTGCAGGCGATGACGAAACCGGAGAGTTCATCGCAGGCGTAGATGGCGCGGTCCATTTTCGAGGTGTACTCCATGCCGAGGAAGGGTGCGTGGCAGAGGATCGCGTAGCGAATGTCCTCGGGCACACCGCGCGCGGCGAGGAGCTTCGAACCTTCCTTCGGGTGGAGGTCTTCGGTGGGATGGATCTCCCAGTCGAAGTCGTGAAGGAGGCCGGTGATGCCCCACTTTTCGACATCCTCGTGGAGAAGCTTCGCGTAGGCCTGCATGGCCGCTTCGACAGCGATGCCGTGCTTGCGCGTGCGTTCCTCGGTTGAGTACTCGAGCAGGATCTTCCAGGCCTCGTCACGATGCACGAGCGCGCCCCTGAGCGTGATGGCGTGCGCATCGTAGCAGACAGCGGCGGGTTTCCGGTTCTCCGGTGGTGCGGTTTTCGGCCGGGCGGTGGTTCTGCCATCGGAGTTTTCGGAAGATCCATATGAGAATCAAGAACAGCATGAAGATTTTCAAGAAGACACTTGATTTTCTGTAAGCACTGTCCGATACTCGGGAGAGACAGACCTGGAGGCCGGGGAAATGAACTACCTGGAGATCTCAACAACGCTCACGACGCCCGATATGTGCAGCGAATTTGTCCGGTCGCGGCGGGCTTCAGCCGGAACCCTGCGGGTTGGAACGCCATCACTGGTGGTCGTTATGATCGAGCGGCTGGCGCGTGGATTCCGCCACGCTTCCACAGCCATCGAGGGCTGGGCCGCCGGCACGAGCGATCCTGCCTGCTCGCGCCAGCTCTCTATTCGCTAACCGAGGAAGAGAACACAGATGGCCCGTCTGGTCGGCTCGTGTCCCAGTTGTGAAACGGCAATGGAAGTGCGAAGGCTGGAATGCCCGGCCTGTGGCGTGGTGGTGGAGGGCCACTTCGATGCGGGGCCGCTTGCGCGCCTTTCTCCCGAACAGCTCACCTTCGTCGAGGTCTTCCTTCGCAACCGGGGCAAGATCAAGGATGTTGAGACCGACCTGGGGATCTCATACCCCACGGTCGTCTCAAAGCTCAACGATGTGCTCGTCACTCTCGGCTTCGAGGCGGGCGAGGACCCGCGAGAGGCTGAACGCCGCCAGCGGGTGCTCGACGATCTCGCCGCTGGCCGCCTGAGTGCCGCCGAGGCTGCCGAACAGCTGCGTACCCTGGGTGGCCGCGATGGCTAACTGGCGCGACGACCTGCAAAAAGCCCAGGATGAGGCGCGCAGAGCGCGCGAAGAGGCCGACCGGCTCCGGCGGGAGGCACGGGAGATGGAGCACCGCCTGCGCCAGGAGGCTCGTACCGCACGCCAGGCCGAACGAGCAGAGCGGCGAGGCCAGCCACCATTCGTGCGGCCACCAGATTTCGATCGGCGAAGTGCCCCCGGCGACACGGGGGATGAGCGCACCGAAGAGACCTTCGACCTCGTGGGCGTCCGGACGGTCAAGATCGACCAGGGCGCCGGAAAGCTCACGATCCGGCCGTGCGCGGAGGGGGAACTCCCCGGGGTCGTTTCGGCGGCGAAGACACCGCCGAAGGTTGAGGTTCGCCGCAACGGCGACTCGCTCCACGTCAACATCCCGATGAACAAGGGCTGGATCTTGCGGCGCCGCACCGGTGCCACGACACTCGTTCGCCTGGAGCCAGGACTGAAACTGGTGCGAGCAGACGTCGGCTATGGCGACGTGCAGGTCCGCGACCTTGCGGCCGACCGGATCAAGGTTGATATCGGTGCCGGCACGATGACGGCATTTGCCAACACGGGGACACTCGAAGCGAACGTCGGTGCCGGAAAGCTCAACGTGACCGCGCATAACGGGTTGGTGGCCAACGCCAGCACCGGCACGGGCGATATCCAGCTCGATGTCGCCCAGGTTACGGATGGTGACTACAAGGTCGATGTCGGCATCGGGCGGATCGAGATTCGCCTGCCGCAGGGTGCGGCTGTCCACCTCGAAACGTCGAGCGGCATCGGTAAGACGAACATCAGTTTCCCCAGCGCCGGCGACGGGTGTGGTACGAAACTCAAGGCAAGCACGGGCATCGGCGAGCTGAACGTGAAAGCCCGTTCGCCGGAGGCCGCGGCGCCGCCACCCCAGGGGACGCCGAAGCCTCAGCGGCCTGGCACCGGGCCGAATCGCCGCGAGGCGGAGGAGTTGCGCATCCTCCAGATGCTCGAACAGGGCAAGATCAGCTCGCAGGACGCCGCCGACCTGATCGCCGCGCTGCGCGGCGCCGGGGATATGTCGGGTGGCTTCTCGGTGGATTGATGCTCGAGGCGCGAGGCGCGGGAACTCGCCTGTGTGCCGCCCCACGGGTTCGGGTGGCCGGTAGATGGCTAACGGAAACGCCGTCGCCGGCTAACGACCGGAGGCCGTGCCCAGGTAGCCGAGCCTGCCTGCCTGTTCCTCGAGCCCGGCGCGGTAATCGGGGTGGGCGATCTCGATGAGCATCCGGGCTCGTTCGCGGATGGTGCGGCCGTGGAGGTTACGCGCGCCGTACTCGGTCACGATCCAGTGAACGTCGCCACGGGTGGTGACCACGCCCGAGCCGGCGGGCAGCTCGGCCGTGATGCGCGAAACGGCACCACCCTTCGCCGTCGAGGGGAGGGCGATGACCGGGACGCCGCCCCGGGAGCGCGCCGCACCCCGGATGAAATCGACCTGCCCGCCGATGCCGCTGTAGAAGCGCGCACCGATCGAATCGGCCACCACCTGCCCCGTGAGGTCGACACTGAGGGCGGAGTTGATCGCGACCATCCTGTCGTTGGCGGCGATGACATCGACATTGTTCGTGTAGCTCACCGCGTGGAGCTCGATCGCCTCATTCCCGTCGATGAAGTCGTAGAGGTCGCGAGTGCCGATGGTGAAGGCACTGATGACCTTGCCCCTGTTGATGCTCTTGCAGGCGCCGTTCACCACCCCGGATTCGATGAGGGGGATGAGGCCGTCCGTGAACATCTCGGTGTGGACACCAAGGTCCTTGTGGCCGGCAAGGGCGCGAAGGACCGCGTCTGGCACCCCGCCGATACCCATCTGCAGGGTCGCGCCATCGTCGATGAGTTCGGCTACGTTCCGGCCGATGGCGTCCGCTTCGGGGCCGGCGCCCGGCATCGAGCTTTCGATGAGTGGTTCGTTGATCATCACGGCGAAATCGATCTCTGCCTCGGAGAGGCGGTGACCGAACGTTCGAGGCATCTGCGGGTTGACCTGGGCGATGACGAGGCGCGCATTGCGCGTGGCTGCGAGGGCGACATCGACCGAAACACCGAATGAACAGCGGCCTTCGGTATCGGGCGGCGTGATGTGTATGAGGGCGACATCCAGTGGGAGCGGCCCGCCGGGTGCAAAGAGCGAGGGGATCTCGGAGAGAAACACCGGCGTGTAATCGGCGCGGCCTTCGAAGACCGCCTCGCGCGTGTTGGCACCGATGAAGAGGGCGTTGTGACGGAAACGCCCCTCCATGCCCGGTTCGGTGTAACGTGCCGGCCCATGCGTGTGGAGGTGCACGATCTCTACATCCCGCAGGTCGGGCCGGCTATCGACGAGGGCGTTGATGAGCGTGTGGGGCGTGGCTGCGCCGCCGTGGACGTACACACGGTCGTTGGAGCGGACCATGCCTGCGGCCTGGGCGAGGGAGACGATCTTCATAGGGGCTGGACCCGTGGTTCGCACTGGAGTGTGCCGGTGTTGTCTCCCAGCGTTACCGATAGGCGAGCGAGATGCCACCGCTCGTACCGGGAGGCGATGGAGAGGGCCGGGGATGCGGCCTCGCGGCTCACCGGCGGCGATTCAGCCAGGAAAGGTGCGGCCCGCCCCTGTCGAGAGGGCGGGCCGCATGGCGGGGTGGGCTGAATCGAGAAGAAAGCGAAGGGTGTTAGTTCACGCCGTCCTTCGCCAGGTTCGGGAGGCTGCGCTTGTAGGTCTCCTTGCCACCGCCAGCGAAGAAGCCGGAATCGACGACAAAGGTGCCATTGGCGGAATGGCCGGTGACGGCCTGCCCGGCGACACCGGAGAGTACGTAGGGCGATTGTGAACTCGTGCCACCGCCGCGCAGGGCGTGCCACGAGAGGTCGAACGTCCCGCCGGAGGTTTGGGCGATGGCGGCCCCGGCCGCGAGGAGGGCGAGCCCCCCGGCGATGCCGGCGGCGAGAGCCTTGCCGCGCGGCGGGTGCGCGTTCATTGGTCGATCACCAGGACGTTGAACTTCATGCCGTTGGCGAAGGGGACGGGCGGGCTGCCGGATTTTGTCGTGTAGATGGCCCACTTGTTGACGCCGTTGGAGCAGCCAAAGGGGCTGTAGATGACGCCAACATCGCTATCGAGCGTGTCGAACCCGGTTGTGTTGGTGTTCACGAGCGTGACAAGCAGGACTGCCGAGCTGTTCCCGTTGGTTAGCGGATTGTCGATGATCGTCACCGAGTTCGTGCCGCACACGTTGTTCCCTGCGCCGGTGCTGGTGTTGACGGTCTGGACGAAGGCAGCAGGAGTGCTCCCGGAGACCTTGATGGCGCCATCGAGCTCAATCGCGGTGGTACCGGCGAACTTGCCGCCGGTGGCCCCGGCAACGGTGCCGAAACCCGCCACGCCGATGCCGCCAGCGGTGGTGTTCTCACCCTGCACGCCGGCTCCTGTACCACCGTTTACGCCGTAGACGGCGGGGTTGGTTGAGCCGGTATTGCGGCCGGCGACGGCGATACCCGCACCGGTCTGGGTGATATCAACGGCACCCGCCGTAGCACCGGTGCTCCCGCTTGCGGTATATGGCAGGGCGAATCCGCCGGCAGCCTTTGCGTAGAGGGCGTAGGGTGCCGGGCTCACTGGCTGCCGCGGGTTGAGGACGGTGAAGCTCGAGCCGCCGGCGGTGCGCACCGCGATCTCGATCCAGCGGTTGTTGCCGTCCCAGACGTTCGTCGTGGCCGCCGTGGCGGTGGGGCTCGGCGAACCGGTTGGAGCAGCCGCTGCGGTTGCCGTGACGACGCTGCCGAAATCGAGGGTCACCGTGAAGAGGCCGTTCGCCACGGGAACGTTGGTGAGTGTGATGGTGTTCCCCACCTGGGCGCCGCCCACGTCCGAATCGTAGAGGACGAAGCGGAGGTCGTAGTTGCCGTTGGCGGGGTTGCCGCCATCGGTGAGGCGGCCCTGGTAGCTGAACCCGTTGCCGAGGGCGGTGAGTGCTTCGACCGCCTGGGCAGGAGGGTCGGTGCCGTTGCCGAGGGCAGTCGCCATGGGGACGAGGGCCACGCTGGCGAGGACAGCCGCCCCGAGGA
This sequence comes from uncultured Anaerolineaceae bacterium, assembly GCA_964508715.1. GTDB lineage: Bacteria > Chloroflexota > Dehalococcoidia > Tepidiformales > Tepidiformaceae > JAKALX01. Next base: position 131,248 of record CAZDUX010000006.1, read on the forward strand.
TCAGCAGCTTTCGATTTTTCATCCGTATACTCCGCTTGCTGACGTGGTCGGGACAGTTTAGATCAGGTGATAGATCAGATAAACGTTTCTTGTGTAAAAAGTTGCATGTTTCGATGCGGGTGATGGAACGCCGGAACGAGGATTCGAAATAGGAGGTCCGCTCAGCGCAGCACGGCGGCACCAGCCACCGCGCCAAGGGCGACTACCTGCCACGGCGCCCGGTTGAACGTGGCGACGGCGATGAACGCGGCGATGCCGACAACGCTCGCGAGCGGCCCCGAGACGCCGATGCGGAAGAGCGTGTAGGCGCCGGCCGTCAGCAGGCCGAGGGCAACCGGTGCAAGGGTCGAACGGAGAAGCCGCATGATCGGGTGGTGGTTGAGCCGCGACCAGCGGTCGGCGATGAACCATGAGAGCAGGCTCGTGGGCAGGAACATCGCCAGCCCGGCCGTGACTGCGCCCGGGATGCCCGCTGCCTTGTAGCCGATGGCGACCACCATGAGCATGCCCGGCCCGGGGGTCACCTGCGAGAGGGCGAAGGCGTCGACGAATTGCTGGTGGGTTACCCAGTGGTGTTCGCCAACCACCAGGCGCTCCATCTCCGGGAGGATGCCGATACCGCCCCCAAACGCGACGACCGTGACCCGGATGAAAACGAGGACGATCTGAAGGAGTTCGCTCACTTTTCCCGCTCCCACCATGCAACGAGGAAGGAGAGTGGGAGGCAGACGGTGAGCACGAGGAAGATCGACCACTCGAGCGGGCCGAAGAGGATGAAGGCGAGGGCGGTGATCGCGTAGCCGGCGATGCTCCCCGCGCCGCCACGGAGGCGCCACACGGCTGCCGCGGCGAGCCCGGCGCTTGCGGCGCTCACGCCCTTGCCGATGGGCTCGGTGATCGAAGCGGGCATCCCGCTGAAGTAGAGCCAGGAGAGGGCGAGGATGGCGATCGCGCCGGGAACAGTGAGGCAAAGTGCAGCGATGAGCGCACCACGTCCGCCGCGAAGCCGCTGCCCGAGGTAGGCGGCGAGGTTGCCGATATTCGGCCCCGGGAGGATCTGGCTGACGGCGACGGCTTCGAGGAACTCATCGTCGCTGAGCCACCGGCGGCGCTTCACCAGGGCGTCCTGGAAATAGGCTGCGCGGCCGCCACCAAAGCTGGTGGAGCCGATGAGGAGGAACTCGCGAAAAAGGTCGCGCAGGGGTGGACGGCTGCCGGGTTCAGCGGCCGTCGCGGCGGGTACGCCTGGTTGCTGTTCCACGGTCATGTTTCCCCCACCTCTGGCAGGGGATCGTAGCGCGATGCCGGGTCGTGGGCGCGGGGGCCAGGATTGGCGCCCTGACCGGGGACGGATTGGAACGTTCGGCGTGTTCGCCGCCCGGCGACCGGGGGGTTCGATACCGCCAAACCGTGTACGGGCGCATACTTGGGTGCACATCGGCGTGCCCACGTTCGTGTGAATCAGCGAAGCGGCGCCCGAAACCTATTCCCATCCACGGAGCCCGACCATGCCGCGCCATCCCAACGAAGCCCTCTTCGAAGGCGAGAAGCCGTTCCCGATCATCCCCACCTGCGAGCACTTCGCAGGCACAGAGGAGCGTATCTCCAAGGCGTTCCAGCTGCAGGAGAAGATGCACGGCATCTTCGATATCACGATGGACTGCGAGGATGGGGCGCCCACGGGGGCCGAGAAGGCGCACGCCGAGATGGTCTCGCGCATGGCGAACTCCGAGCTCAACCTCTATAACCAGGCGGGCGTCCGCATCCACGATTACACGCACGACCACTGGAAGGACGACGTCGACATCATCGTCCCGCAGGCGGGTGAACGGATCGCCTACATCACGGTGCCAAAGTCGACGAAGGCTGTTCAACTGGCCGAGATGATCGACTACGTTCGTAACGCGACGGCGAAAGCGGGCATCCGGCGCGAGATCCCGATCCACGCACTCATCGAGACCCACGGTGCGCTCCACGAGGTCTGGGAGATCGCGGCGCTGCCGAACATCCAGGTGCTCGACTTCGGGCTCATGGACTTCGTGAGCGCCCACCACGGGGCTATCCCATCGAGCGCGATGCGATCGCCGGCGCAGTTCGAACACGCGCTCCTCCACCGGGCGAAAGCCGAGACGGTGGCGGCCGCGCTGGCAAGCGGCGTGGTGCCGGCGCACAACGTGACGCTCGAGCTCAAGGACACCGATTTCATCTATAACGATGCGCGGCGTGCACGCGAGGAGTTCGGGTTCCTGCGGCAGTGGTCGATCTACCCGGCCCAAATTGAGCCGATCACGCGGGCGATGGCGCCGGCGATGCCCGAGGTGGCGGAAGGAGAGGCCATTCTCCTCAAGGCCTACGCGGCCGACTGGGGCCCCATTCAGCACGAAGGCAACCTCCACGACCGCGCGACCTACCGCTACTTCTGGGAGCAGCTTCAGCGGGCCCGGGTGATGGACATGCCCTTGAGTGCCGAGATCACGGCCACGTTCTTCGCGGAGTAGCGCCGGGCCGGCGACACGGCACTGCTGGCCGGCAGCCCGCGAAGGGCCGACTGGCTCGCCGCCCGCTTCGGTGTGACCCGTAACTGGCCACGGCAGGGTGTGCCCCCGACAATGGCGGTAATGGCCGAGCCGCTGGTGCTACTTGGGGGAACCTTCGACCCGCCTCATCTCGGGCACCTGGTGCTCGCGGAGTGCGCCCGCGTGCAGCTTGGGGCGCGCTTCGCTATCTTCCTGCCCGCCGGTGACCCATGGCGAAAGACGGGGTCGGCACCCGGGCCGCCACGGCTTTCGGAGCACGATGTGACGCCGGGGATGCACCGCCTGGAGATGACGAGACTCGCCACCCGCGACAACCTGGCCTTCCGGGTCGACGACCGCGAGGTTCGGCGGGCAGGGCCAACCTACACTGCCGATACGCTCGAGGAGTTGCACCGTGAAGGCCACGCCAACCTCGTGCTCGTCATCGGCACGGATGCACTGAAAGACCTGGTGAACTGGAAGTCGCCAGAGCGCATCCGCGAGCTCGCACGGATCGCCATCGCGGTGAAGCCAGGTGACGATGAAGCGGACATTCCGGCTGCCGGGGGCATGGAACGTATCGATATGCCGCGGCTGGCTATCTCTTCGACGGAGATACGCGAACGCGTGGCGGCGGGCAAGCCGATTCGCTACCTCGTGCCCGCGGCCGTCGAAGCGTACATCGCCGAGCATCATCTCTTTCGGGCGGAGGGCTCGTAGCCGAACAGTGGCGTTACGGTAACAATCACTTCCGCGGCATCGAAGCGGGCCGCCGGTTCACTGAAAGTGCGCCGACAACCGGTGTATGGGGGCTGCCGTGCGACAAGACGGTCACAACGAAGCGGGCGATGTACCAGGCCGTGCCGGGAGTGAACTCGAGGCGTTCCGCTGGAATCTTCCCGATGCCTTCATCGAGGGCGATCTGCAGTCATTCCGGGTGGTCTCCATGAACCGGATGGCACTCATCCTTTTCGGGTACACGGAGGACGACCTGCGCACGGGGATCTCGGCGGCCCAGGTGTTCGCGGGTGACGAGATACCACGAGTCATACAACTCGTGACTGCCTACAGCAGCAAGAGCCGCGGAACGGATACGCCGTACCAGCGCTCGGGCCGGCAGGAGCTCTATGAACAGCACTTCCGGCGCAAGGATGGCACCACCTTCTGGGGTGAATCGCAGACGTCGTTCGTGCTCGATGAGCACGGCGTGCCCTACCGGCTCTGCACGTTCGTTCGCGACATCACGGAGCGGCGGCAGCGAGATGAAGCCCGTGAGCAGCGCATCGCGGAGCTGGAGGCGGCACTGGCCGACGTGTTGAACCGGCCGGCCCTCGAACGGGCAATCTGCCCGATGTGCTATCGGATTGAGGGCCCTGGCGGGGAGTGGACGGACCTGCAATCGCACGCGGTACAGGTGGCGAAAGCGCTTTCGTTCGAGCCAGCCTGCCCCGATTGCCGCCGGGTTGTGCGGCGCCAGTTCACGGGATAGGTGTGGGGGCCGCACGCGGCGTAGGATCGGGGAATCACAGCCGAGGTTCGTGCCGTTGCCCAAAGTCATCGTCCAATCGCTGCCGGATTACGTTCATGCCCAGTTGCTGACGGCAGCGGGCCATTCGCTCGTTGCCGATGAGCCCGTGGAAGACGGCGGCAATGACATCGGCCCCAACCCGTACCAGCTGCTCCTCTGGGCCCTCGGAGCGTGCACATCGATGACGCTCCAGATCTATGCGCGGCGCAAGAACTATCCGCTCCAGGAAGTGGCCATCGAGGTGGAGCACGAGCGAACGTACGCCGATGACTGCAACGACTGCGCGGACCCACGCAAGCGGATCGAACGCATCCACCGGCGAATCGTCCTGCGTGGGCCGCTGAGCGATGAGCAGCGCGATGACCTCCTGCGGGTGGCCAGCCGCTGCCCCGTGCACAAGACAATCGCGGCAGCGCCAAGCGTCCTCGACAGCATCGAAGTCGTAGCCTGATGTGATGGGCGGGCCGGGCCGGGGCAGGCCAGCCCGCGACCGCGTCAGGCGGCGTGAGCGCGCTGGCGCGCTGCCTTCCACCCGGCATAGATCACCTCGGGGATCCATTCCGCGAGGTCGATTTCGGCATCGGGCTGATAGCTGGCCGGGGCAGGCCAGCCCGCGGCGATTTCATCGTCGCGCGCGTCGTCGAGGTGGGGACAGAGCATCAGCCGGGCGTAGAGCTCGGAGTGGCGGAAGGCGTCGAGTGCCGGCTGGCTTTCCCAGGCAGAGACGCCAGTCACGACTCCGGGTGCAGTCACGATCCAGGTGGTCGAGACGATCCCCGGGGTATCGCTCACGGCAAGCTCGATAGCACTCCGCATCCGCCCGGCCAGCCGGGGGTCCATGGACGAACCGGTCAGGGTGATGAGCTGGATTTTCATTTCCTCTCTCCTCGTGGCCCGTGCGGTGGTCGCGGGGGCCTGTGTTCACCGGGATCGACTGTCGCAGGGTGGTGGCACGAGCATCTGTGCGATGCCTCACAAGGGGTGAGCGCGCAATGTGCGGTGGCTCACGCGGGGCGCTATGCTGCCGGGGACTGGCGACCTGGAGGGGATCGAGATGGATGTCGATGCACGGCTGAAAGAGCTCGGAATCGTGTTACCGCCACCCTCCCGGCCGATGGCGAACTACGTCCCCGCGGTGCGGTCGGGCAATCTCGTATTCGTCTCGGGGCACGGGCCGAACCGGCCGGATGGGACCTTCATCACAGGGAAGCTGGGGAGAGACCTGGGCATCGAGCAGGGGTACGAGGCGGCCCGGCTGACGATGCTGAACTGCCTGAGTTCCCTGAATGCCGAGCTTGGATCGCTCAACCGCGTGCGACGGTTCGTGAAAGTGCTTGGAATGGTGAACTGCACCGAGGAGTTCGGTGACCCGCCGGCTGTCATCAACGGTGGCTCCGACCTGCTGGTCGAGATCTTCGGCGACGCGGGGCGGCACGCGCGGTCTGCGGTCGGCATGCAGTCGCTGCCGCGCGGAATCGCGGTCGAGATCGAACTCATCGCCGAAGTGGAGTAGCCACGTGACGGGCGCGAAACGGATGGGAGACCGGGCCGGGGGCTGCGCTACGCCTGCTGCAACACCCGGAGGGGGAAAGTGGCCAGCACTTCGTAGGCTGCGCCCTGTGGCGTGAGCTTGCTCCGCATGAGCGAGACCTGCGACGTCCGCCAGCTCGTCGCCGGCACGTCGGTTTTGCCGACTTCGACCTCGATCTCGGCGCGTTGCCTCGTGGGGACTTCATCGCGCACGCGCCCGAGGGTCAGGTGGGGGCGGAAGGGGCGGCGCTCCGGTTCGAACCCGACGACAGCGAGCGCGGCGTTGACCGCCCGGACGAGGGCTTCGAGGCGCAGCACGTCGCCGGCCACGCCGACCCACATGAGGCGCAGTCCCTCTCTGCCGCCGAACGTCCCGATATTCGAGAACTCGAGTTCAAAGGGGGAGTGCCCAACCACGGCTTCCTGGATCGCGAGCTTCACAGCCGGGAGCTTTTTGACCGGGACTTCGCCGAGGAACTTGAGTGTCACGTGGACACCTTCGGGCTTTATCCACCGGACCGCGTTGTTCGACCGCCCGCGCAGCGACTCGATGACCTCGCTGATTGCGCGCTTCACGTCGTCTGGTACTTCGCAGGCCACAAACAGCCTGACTTGATCCTGGGGGCTTTCTGTCATGCGTCGTAATGTTCCGAGAACAGGCTGGCGGCGTTACCGCCGCACACCGCTTTTGCGACGTCGCCGGGCAGGAGCGCCTGGAGGCGTTGGAGCTGGCGCCGGGGCGAAAGCAGTGGGTAATCCGAACCAAAGAGCACGCGCCCCGGGCCCGTTTGGGCGACGAGGTACGTCACACTTGCATCATCATACAGCAACGTACTCGCCGCAGTATCGAAATAGACGTTTTTGATGGCAGCCCTTACTTCTGCCATGTGCATGAAGAAAGGCAGCCCACCGCCGAGATGAGCGGCGATCATCCGTACGCCCGGAAAGGCCTCCGCGAGTCGGGCCAGTTCGTGCGCCAGGATACCGCCGGATTTGCCGGGATAACGGTGCCCCACGAGCTCGGAAACGTGCCAGAGGAGGACCCCTCCCGTCTCGTTCGCCAGGGCGCAGAGTGCCCGGCCCTCGTGCCCCAGCGGGTCCCACCCCTGGCTCCAGGGCCGGAGCTCGCCGAACCCACGGGCGCCGCCCGCCATCGCTGCTTCGGCACCGGCCCGCCAGCCGCCGAGTGCCGGGTTCACGGTTGCCAGCGGCCAGAGGCGGCCCGATTCTCTCGAGACCGCGAGGAGGTGCTCGTTCTGTGCGGCAAGGTCCCGCTCGTGCGCGAACGCAAAGCCTGCTACCACCGCCCGGTCGATTCCGGCGGCATCCAGGGCTTGCAGCAGGTCGTGCCCGGTAGCGAGCTTCGCTGCCGGGTTGGCGTACATCTCCGCGAACGTGGCATCGCGTTCACTGATTTCGTCCCGCTCGCGTTCGGTTTGCGGTGCGAAGGCATGGGTGTGGAAATCGGCGAGCACACCCAGATGGTACCCGACGGCGAGGTCCGGATACGTGCGGGCCCCGCCATGCGGAAGAGCAACTGGCAAACGCCTGTATGGGGCATGCTGCGGTGGAGGCCCATTGGCTCGTGGGCGAGCGATGCCCTAGACTCAGTTGCACCACGCAACTGAGGATGAACTGAGATGCCGGAGCCAAACGACGACCGCATGACCACGGCTTTCTGGAACGAACGGCTCCGGGGCCGCTTGCCCGGCCACATCGGTGTCGAAGTGACAGAGGTCGCCCGTGGGCTCATGCGTGGCAGGATCGCTCCGCTCCAGCCGCACCACATCGCGCCGAATGGTTACATGCACGCCGCGACGGCGATCGGCCTCGCCGATACGCTCTGCGGTTTCGGCTGCGTCGTCACGCTCCCCGAAGGCGCAACGGGCTTCACCACCGTCGAAACGAAGAGCAACCACCTCGGCACCACGCGTGAAGGAGCAATCGCCTGCACTGCGCGCCTGGTGCATGGCGGCCGCACGACGCAGATGTGGGATGCAGAAGTCACGGACGAATCGAACGGCAAGGTGATCGCCCTCTTCCGCTGCACCCAGATGGTCCTCTATGCGAAGGGATAGCGGCGGCCAGGGCGCGCGCGTTACTCCACCTTCAGCCCGTTGATCCCCGGCTCCGCCTCCGGGTAGCGCAGGCCAAGGCCCTCCAGGAGCTCGATGAGGGCCTTCGCGACGACGATATCGCGATACCATTTGCGGTTCGAAGGCACCACGTGCCAGGGCGCATCCCCGGTGTTGCAGCGGTCCACCATGTCCTCGTAGGCGACCTGGTACTTGTCCCAGGCGAGCCGCTCTTCGAGGTCCGCTTTCCGGAACTTCCAGTGCTTCTTCGGGTTGTCGATGCGCTCCTGGAGGCGCTCTCGCTGCTCGTCTTTCGAGATGTGGAGGAAGAACTTGGCGACCTTCGTACCCTGGTTCCCGAGGTACTCCTCGAACGCATTGATCTCGTCGTAGCGGCGCTTCCAGACCTCCTTTGGCACGAGGTCTTTCACCCGCTCGACGAGCACCGATTCGTAATAGGAGCGGTTGAAGATCGTCACCTTCCCGCGCTCGGGGGCCACCCTGTGATAGCGCCAGAGGTAGTCGTGCGAGGCTTCCTCGGCGGTGGGTACGCCGAAGCTCACCACGTTGCAGCCGATCGGCCCCACCTCCTGGAAGACGCTCTTGATCGTCCCATCCTTGCCTCCCGTGTCAGTTGCCTGGAGGACAATGAGCAGGGCGTAGCGGCGGTCGGCGTAGAGCAGATCCTGGAGGTCGTTGAGGCGTGTTCGAAGCGCGATGATCTCGGCCTCTGCACGCGCGCGGTCGAAGTCGGCGGAGTAGCCAGGGTCGTAATCAGAGAGGCGGAACTTCTTGTCGCGCGGCGGGATCACCGGCTGGTGGTTGTTGCTCATGCCTGCTCCTGCCGCCTTGCTGCGCGCTTCTGCTGCTGGGCCAGCGGGAGCGCATCTTCGAAGGCGTCCTTCCACCAGTGGTCGGGCGTCTCGATGCCTGCCCGGGGCACATACTCCGAACGGGCCGCAGTTTGCATGTGGTGCACATAACGCGGGCAGTTCAGGAAGATCGCGTCGGGCACGACCTCGATGATGAACTGCGCCTCCGGGTGCTCGGCGAGGAGGGGGTGTTCGAACTGCACCGAAGCGACACCGTTGATCCGCATCCGCCAGCCATTTTCCCAATCGATGAAGAGCATCCCCACCTTCGGATGGGCGAGGATGTTTCCCCCGCTCATGAACATCCCGTTCCCGTCGTAGCTCGGGAAGGCGAGGGTGCGCGGGCTCATGACGCGGACGAATCCCGGGTCGCCGCCCTTGTAGGAGCAATCGAGGTTGCCGTCACCGTCGCTCGTCGCGAGGAAGAACATGTCGCGTGCTTCGATGAACGCCCTGTCCCGGTCGCTGATTTCGTTGTGGATGGTGACATCGGCGACCTTCTTTGCCAGCCGGGTGCTATCGAAACGCTCCTGGAGCTGGCATTCACCGTCGTGAAATAGGGTGTCGGAGTCTGGCATCTGGGTCTCCCTTTGCGTCGCTGCCCTGCGTATGGTTGGCTATCGGCACATCTTACACAGCCGGAGAAGCCACCATGCCGAGCCGCCGCGGCCAGATCGCACTAACCCAGGAAGAGCAGGACGAGTTCCTGAACAACAGCTGGACGCTCCAGGTCGCCTCGATCGGGCCCAGGGGCTACCCCCACATGGTGGCCATGTGGTACGTCGTGATCGACGGCATCATCCACTTCACCACCTTCCGCAAGAGCCAGAAGATCCTGAATCTCCAGCGCAACCCGAAGATGACGGTCATGCTCGAGTCGGGCAAGGCCTACAACGAACTCAAGGGGCTCGTCATCGAAGCCGATGCCGAGCTGGTCGATGATCCGCACTTCACGGCAAAGGTCATGGCCCTCGTTGGCCAGAAGTACAACGGTATCCCCGTGCCTACCGATACGCCCGAGGCCGCCCTTGCAGTCGCCTCGAAGCGCGTCGTCGTCCGCGTGACGCCGGTGGACATCTATAGCTGGGACCACGGCAAGCTCGGCGGCCGCTACTGATCTACGACGGCCCGGGGATTGCGACACGCGAGGCAGGGGCCCGAACGATGGTGCTCGGTCCGCGTCTCGGGTGAGTACCCCGGCCGCCCAACTGCTTATTGAATCGAGGTAACCTGATGGCCCAGTTCACCATGTCGAAATCCGAGCGCGAGGCGTTCCTCGCGGGGGTACATATCGGCGTCCTGAGTGTCGCCGGCGCTCCCGGCGAGGCGCCGCTCCAGGCTCCTGTCTGGTATGCCTACGAACCGGGTGGTGATATCTGTTTCACGACGGGCGCGAACTCCCTGAAGGCCCGCCTCCTGCGTGCAGCGGGCCGCGCCAGCTTCTGTGTCCAGACCGAGACCGCGCCCTACCAGTATGTCGTTGCCGACGGCCCGGTGCGGATTGAAGAGCCCAACCTGGAGCGCGACGGGATCGCCATCGCCCAGCGTTACCTGGGTGAGCGCGGCGGAAAGGCGTACGTGGGTAACCGCACCCAGGAAGAGATGAGCCGTTCCTCGATCCTCGTGCGTATAACGCCGGAGCGCTGGCGGACCACCGACTACGGGAAGTGGTAGCTGGAGCGGCTTACGTGGCAACCCTGCCACTTGCCGTGATCCACGGTTGAGGTACTATTGGAGACGGACCTTGTGTCCGCCCGGTTTTGTGGATTCGCCCCGGCGTTGGGAGTCTCTCCCGAGGCCGGGTCTTATTTAATGGTAGTCTCCGTCCGTGCCCGAGCGAATTGCGATTTTCATCGATGGTGGGTACCTCGACTACGTTCTGAAGGACCTGGGCATCTTCGGGAAGCTCGACTACAGGGCGTTTGCCGATGCGCTCAAGGGGCATGACGACCTTCTGCGGGCCTACTACTACCATTGCCTGCCCTGGCAATCACCGCATCCAACACCCCAGGAGTCCGAGCGGTTCGCCAACATGCAGAAGTTCCTCGATTCAGTAGACCGGATACCTCGTTACATGGTGCGGAAGGGCCGTCTGGCATCCCGGGGTACGCGAAGTGATGGCACACCGATCTTCGAACAGAAGCAGGTCGACATACTGCTGGCGAGCGACATTGTCTTGTTGAGCGCAAAGCGGCAGGTATCAGAGATCATCCTGGTATCAGGGGATAGCGATTTCCTTCCGGCGGTGCGCATTGCCCGCGATGAGGGCGTGGTCGTACAGCTCGCCCACGGAGGCGGCAAGAACCGGCCCCATAATGAGCTGTGGAATACGGCTGACGAACGTGTGGAACTCGATGCGCGGTGGTTTGCCTCGTGCCTCAAGCCGGAGTTACCGCCACCGTAATAACCGCATCTATCCTCCACATGCGTGCCGCGGGTCTCCACATCTACGATCCCGATCTCAGCACCAGGTGCAGTCCGGCTGAGCCTGATGAGGGATCATCCCCGTTGCTGGTCGCTTGACCCGCCACCCGTCATTCGGTAATCCGGGTGAGCCGCTCGTGTGCCCAGCAGGTAATCGCGATCGCGAGTGCGTCCGCGGCGTCGGCCGGGGCGGGGACGGTTGCGAGCCCGAGTTGAAGACGCACCATCTCGCCGATCTGGGCCTTTTCACCACGGCCGTAGCCGGCCACCGTTTGCTTCACCAGTGCCGGTGCAAACTCCGCGACTTCCAGGGCCGCGTCGGCAAGCCCGAGGATCGCCGCGGCCCGCGCTTCGCCCAGCGACATCGCACTCCTCGCATTCGTGCCCACGAACGACGACTCGATGGCGCCCGCTTCGGCGGCCCATTCCGCCGCGACGGCCCGCACGCCGTTGCGGATCGCCACGAGCCGCGCCACACGGCCGTCGGCCGGCTTCGTGCGCAAAACGCCGTGGCGCACGTAGACGCAGCGGTCGCCCGCGACATCGATGACACCCCACCCTGTGACGTTGAGGCCCGGGTCGATCCCAAGAATTCGCATGCCCGCACCCTAGCCCAGCGCGCGGTCACCGCAAAGCAGGGGAAGTCACGGCAGCACCGTGCTACCCCTCGTAGCTCGCGGCCGCCTCGTCGCTGATATCGGCGTTGCTGTAGACGCGCTGAACATCTTCCAGGTCTTCGAGCGACTCGATGAGCCGCATCGCCTGGTGCGCGGTCTTTTCATCGAGCTCGATGAGTGTCTTCGGGACCATCGCGAAGTCTGCGTTCTCGATCTCCACGCCTGCGGCTTCGAGCGCCTTGCGCACGGGCTCGAGGTTCGCGGGCTGGGTCTGCACTTCCAGCACATCACCCTGGACGTCGACGTCGTCGGCCCCGGCATCGATGACCTGCAGCGCCAGCTCATCGGCATCGTGGCCGTCGAGCGGGATGGTGATGACGCCCCTGGCCTCGAATTGCCAGCCGACCGCGCCAGTCTCGGCCATGTTGCCGCCTGCACGCGAGAAGCGATGGCGGACCTCCGCCACGGTGCGGTTCCGGTTATCGGTTAGCACCGAGACGATGATCGCTGTGCCGCCTGGTCCATATCCCTCGTACTGGATCTCGTCGAGCTGCTCATCGCCAGCCCCGCCACCCGAGCCCTTCGCGATCGCGCGTTCGATGTTGTCGTTGGGCATGTTGGCGGCCTTCGCGCGCTGTACGGCCAGGCGAAGCTTGAAGTTCATGCTCGGGTCGCCGCCACCCTGCTTGGCGGCGAGGATGATCTCGCGCGAGAGCTTGGTGAAAACCGCACCCCGCTTGGCGTCGGCGACACCCTTCTGTCGTTTGATGGTGGACCATTTCGAATGTCCGGACATACCGAACTCCGTCGTCTGTAGATTAGCGCCAGGAATGGCTCAGGTAGCCAGAGTGTACGGCCCGAGGCCCGGGAAGGGCGATGCGGCGGCGCTGGCGGCCGCGGGTAGCGCACCCCGCGGAGTACCTGGACCGCGACGAACCCGCTCGGGTGGGGGGCCTCTTTAGCTGAGGACTTCGAAGAGCCGGTGGTTCGCGAGTGCCGGGTTGTCCTTGTAGTTCGCGACGCTTTCGCCCCGGTGGCCGCGGGTGAAATTGTCGCTCGTTATCCAGGCTTCGAACGACTTTTCGTCCTCGAACCGCGTGAGGACGACGTACTCACCCCGGTCGGGCAGCGCGAGAAGCTCGGTGCTGATGAACCCGGGGAAGGTGTCGACGGCACCAACGCGGCTCTTCCAGCTCTGTTCGAAGCCGGTGCGCGCCTCGGGCGGGAGTGAGATCGGGAAATAGGAAATGACGGCCATGGTGTCCCTCGGAATGGTTGCTTCGTCCGAGGGTAACGCAGCACCGGGCATTGCGCAGAGGGCTGGCCGCAGGGCGATCGGCCCGCCCCTGTGCCGGTGCGGGTGAGCCGGGCAAGATGAAAAACGAAAGCGCCCACCGTACGGCGGGCGCTTGTTGCTCGAACTCGAACCGTGGACGGAATCAGGAAGCGGCGGCGCTCTTCGCGACGAGGCGCGCGAGGCGGCTCTTCGTGCGGTCGGCTTTGCCGGTGTGGATGGCGCCCTTCTTGGCAGCGGTGTCGACCGACGAGAACGCCTCGGTGAGCGCGGCCTTCATCGTCGCCTCATCGCCAGCGACGGCTGCTTCGCGAACGGAGCGGATGGCGCTGCGCATTGCGCTGCGGGTCGAGCGGTTCCGGTCGCGGCGCTTGAGCGACTGGCGCCAGCGCTTCAGTGCGGACTTGTTGTTAGCCATGTGTTTCGGGTTTCCTGAATGTGGATTCGAGTGAGCGTGAACTCAAATGGTAGGCCCGCGCCCCCGAACACGCAAAGGGATTGCAGGGCGAAGATACCAGGGGCTCGAAGCCAGCGGGGCCGCATTGGCGGCTACAGGAACGCTTCGACGGCACACCGCTCTTCGGCAAAGGGATCGTTTTCGATGCCGCACTGGTGATCGAAGATCATCGTCGCACGCGTTTCGGAATCGAAGGCAGGCCACTCGCCGATGCCGGGGTGCGATGGGTTTCCCGTCTTCGCGAACGCGATCCAGGCGGCCATCATGTTCGCCGAGAGTTTTTCCACGCCGGGCCCACTGCCGGCGAACTTATCCTGGGTCGGTGCGCCCAGGGTGCCGAACACGAACGGCATTTCGAGCGCATGGCACGACCCCAGTGCGCCGTGGCGTGCTGGCGAGGCATAGGTGAAGAGGTAGGCATAGGTGCTTGGCTGGTGGCGGTGCTGCGCTGCTGCTGTTCGCATCGATGATGCCCGGAAGCGGACCTCCGAGCCGATGGCGTCGAGGATGTCGAGGTTCGTGTCGGGCAAGCCCCTGCCCTCACGCGAAGCCCGGAACGCATCGATGACCTTCCGCACATCGCCGCCATTCGCCCCGGGGAGCGTCGCCGTCACGGCTCTTACGAGTGTCGCGTCATCCATCGGGTCCCGGCGCATCGAGGCGGAGAAGAGCTTCACCTCGTCACGGTTTGTGCCGATGAGCATCGGGATGTTCGCCGCTTCGCCGGCAGCGATGGCTTCCAGCGGTGAGCGCGGGAGCGTGGCCGCGTCGCGGACGGGCCCAAGCGGAAGCCCAAAATCGCGGGCACGGGCGACGACGGCCGTTTGCGCGCCGAGGAGTGCGTCGGCGGGGAGCACCAGGAGCTCGGCCGCATCCGATTTTTCGAGTCCGAGCTCCTGGAGAAGCATCGAGGTTACGCGCGCCGCCTCTTCGGGCGAGGCAGCCCGCCCGCTTCCGCTCTGGAGGATCGCCCGGTGGAAAAGCCCCCGGGCGGCGGGCATCGCGAGGAGCGTTCCGACGGCTGCCGCGCCCGCCGATTCGCCGAAGATCGTCACGTTCGCCGCGTCTCCCCCGAAGGCCGCGATGTTATCGCGGACCCACTCGAGCGCGGCCACCTGGTCGAGTTGGCCAGCGTTCGCGGCAAGCCCGGCGCCGGGGAGATGTTCGCCCAGGTAGAGGTAACCGAACGCACCGAGCCGGTAGTTGATGCTTACGACCACGACGTCGCCCAGCACGGCGAGCGGGCCGCCATCGTAGAGCGGCTCGGCGGCCGTCCCGTGGGTGAACCCGCCACCATGGATCCAGAAGAGGACCGGCCGCCGGCCGTCATCCGCTGCCGGGGTGAAGACGTTGAGGAAGAGGCAGTCTTCGTCCTGGGGACCGCTGGCTGCGAACCCGGGGATCGGGTGCGATGTCTGGCGCGCCGCGGTCCCCCACTCTGTCGCGTCGCGCACGCCCTCGAAGTGCTCCGGGGGAGTTGGCGCGCGGAAGCGGTGGCTGCCACCGGCCGGGCCGGCATACCGGATCCCCCGGAATGCAAGGTGCGCCTCGCGCTGTTCGCCCCGCAGCTTCCCATACGTCGTCTCGACGACTGCCATCCTGATCACCCGCTGTTCGAAGTGGCGCGATTGTAACGCGGCGAACGCTACCCATTGAGCGAAGGCCGCCAGTCCGCACCTTTGCCGCCTGGAGCCGGACCTCGTTCTCCTGGCAGGTTTCGGCGGCCACAACCCGCTGTGGGCGGCTCCTCCGCTTCTAGCATCCCCGCAACACCCCTGCGTCACCAATGATTTGCAATCTGCTGCGAATTGATCGTATGCTGCGATTGCTGACGAATAGGCCACCGCTGCAGGTGAGCCCAGCACCCAGACTGAGCCCGACGGACTCGCACCTCTTCTCCCCTCCATCCTCTTTGTATGCGGCCACAATTCCCCGGCCCGCGATCGTGATGCGACTTGACCACAACTGAAGAACTCAACGCTACCCCTCAACCTGAATCCGACGAGCCGAAGCCCAAGCCGGCCACACGCCGCCGTCGCACCACCGCCGCCGCGGCGCCTGCACCCGAGCAGGCGGCAGGCGAGACGCCGGCAGCCGAGGCCGCTGCTCCTGCTGAGCCCCTGCCCGTTGCCGAGGCTGCGCCGTTGGCCGAGCTCGCACCGGCGCCGGTACCGGCGGCCGCAGCAGAGCCCGTCGCGGAACTGCCCGCTCCGGAGCCACCCATCGAGGCGGACCGACCCGGCGATGACGGACGCGATGATGCCGGGCAGCGGGCACCCCGCAGCGAACGCCCGGCCCGTGCCGATCAGCGCGAACGGGCCCGCCCCGTGCAACGTGAGCGCTCCGAGCAGCGCGAACGGGCTGATCATCCGCAGCACCGCGAACGCCGCTTCGAACAGCGCGACCGTGGCGCCCGCGACCAGCACGAGAGCCGCGACTTCCGCGACCGGGATGACTTCGAAAACCGCCCTCCCCGCCACGATCGCCCGCAGATGGCCGCCCTCAACATCGCCGAGCTCAATGCCAGCACGCGCGAGCAACTGGAAGAGATCGCGACCCAGATGGGGGTTGATGGTGCGGGGACGCTCCGCAAGTCGGACCTCATTTTCCGTCTCCTCCAGGCGCAGGCCGAAGCGCGCGGCAATGTCTTCTCCGGTGGCTTCCTCGAGGTCTCCGACGATGGCAATTACGGCTTCCTTCGCGGCGAATCGATGCTCCCCGGGCCCCACGACATCTACGTCTCGCAGTCGCAGCTTCGCCGCTTCGCCCTTCGCCCCGGCGACTACGTCACCGGGCAGGTCCGCCACCCGAAGGACAATGAGAAGTACTGGGGCCTCCTGAAGGTCGAGGCTGTCAACGGTATTGACCCCGAGACGGCGAAGCGCCGCCCGTACTTTGAAAACCTGACGGCCATCTTCCCCAACCAGCAGCTCAAGCTCGAGACGACCCCCGATAACCTCACCCACCGCGTCATCGACCTGATCGCCCCCATCGGGCGCGGCCAGCGCGGTCTCATCGTCTCGCCGCCAAAAGCTGGTAAGACGATGCTCCTGAAGAACATCGCGAACGGTATCTCGACGAACTACCCCGACGTGCACCTCATCGTCCTCCTCATCGGCGAACGCCCCGAGGAAGTGACCGACATGCAGCGCAGCGTCCGTGGTGAGGTCGTGAGCTCCACCTTCGACGAGCCGGTCGAAGACCACACGAGGGTCGCCGAGATGGCGCTCGAACGGGCGAAGCGGCTGGTTGAAGGCGGCAAGGACGTGGTCATCCTGATGGACTCGATCACCCGCCTCACCCGCGCCTACAACCTCGCCCTCCCGCCGAGCGGCCGAACCCTCTCCGGTGGTGTCGACCCGGTCGCCCTCTATCCGCCCAAGCGCCTCTTCGGCGCCGCCCGTAAATGCGAGGAAGGCGGCTCGCTCACCGTGCTTGCGACCTGCCTGGTCGATACCGGCAGCCGCATGGACGAGGTGGTGTTCGAGGAGTTCAAAGGTACCGGCAACCTCGAACTCCGGCTCGATCGCAAGCTCGCCGAACGCCGCTTCTACCCCGCGATCGATGTCCAGGGGAGCAGCACGCGGCGCGAAGAATTGCTGCTCGATGAGAAAACACTGAAGGGCGTCTGGCTCGTGCGGCGCATGACGGCTATGATTTCGCAGAACTCGCCAAACCAGCTCGAAGCGACCGAACGGCTGCTCGAGCGGATTGCGAGGACCCGATCCAATGAGGAGTTCCTGGCAAGCCTGAAGACCGACCTCTAGGGGTTTGTCCTTAGGTGGCTCCCGTCCCGGCTTTCGAGTGGTACCGGGATAGGCTGCGAAGGAGGATGCGAGCAAGGTTAGGCAGGGCTCAGCCCGTGAACGCGCAGCAGTGCGCATTCGCGACCTGACCACAGCATTATGGGTACGCAGGGAACGCGCATTCGATCGCATGCTCATGGCAAACGCCACGGGCGGCTCCTCGTCCACCTCGTCGTAACGCTCTGCGCCGTCTCGGCTGTTGCTTTCGCCGCTCGCTTCCCGAACACCTCCTCCGCCTCCTCAGCACTCATCGTGCCGAGCTTCACGCTCTCCGGCCTCACCGGCAGCACGCAGGGCCATCAGCTCGCTTACTTCCGCTCACCTTCCACCACGCAGACGCAGGATTCTGTGGCCGTGCTCGTGGCGAAGACGGACGTGACGACGATCCGCGCGGCCGGCGGCATCTCACCCGTGGCCTCGTTCTCGGCCGGGGTTACAGCGGCAGCCGCCGTCTCGGGCGAAGACGGTGCGAACGTCAAGCCTCTCGCCGACATCGTCGACCCGCACCAGCCGTTCATCCTCTACGACACGCAGGAAGGCGACTCGGTCAGCACCGTTGCCGGGAAGTACGGCATCAAGGTGTCGACCCTCCTGATGAACAACCCGGAGGTCAGCAACCGCGACCTCATCCAGCGCGGCCAGCAGCTCATCGTCCCGCGCAAAGACGGCATCCTTTACAAGATCCGGGCGGGGGATACGGTCGACAAGATCGTCGCCCAGTACGACAACATCACCGCCGAGACCGTTCTCGCCTACAAGCCCAACGCGGTGACGGACGCGAACCAGCTCAAGCAGGGGGACTTCCTGCTTCTTCCCGGCGCGGTTGTGAAGCCACCGCCACCACCGCCGCCCGCCCCACCCGCACCGCGACCAGCGGCCCCCGCTGGCGGCGGCAGCTCGTCGGGTGGTGGTGCTCCCGCCCCTGGCGGCAGCGGACGCTTCCATTATCCGCTCGCCACCTGGCACGGGGTGAGCGACCCGTTTGGCGTCGACATCGAGATGAACCGCTTCCACTTCGGGATCGACCTCGATCTCTGGGGCCTGCACCACTCGCCGATCTACTCCGCCTGCGACGGTGTGGTCACAACGGTCGAATACCTGACTTACAGCTACGGCTACCACGTCATCGTCGATTGCGGCGACGGCTGGAGCACGCTCTACGCCCACATGGACAACATCGTCGTGACGCCGGGCCAGCGTGTGAGTGCCGGCACCCAGCTCGGCATCTCCGGCCTGACCGGCTTCACCACCGGCGAGCACCTCCACTTCGAGATCCGCAAGAACGGCGCCGCCGTGAACCCGGCCGACTACCTCAGCTTCTGACGATTGCCGATTGCCGATCCGGTACCTCGAAGCCGAGACCCGAACGAGAGCGAGGGGGCAACGCAGCGCCCGCCGCCCACCGCCCTCCTCGCGTAGAATGCCCCCACCACCACTTTCGGGAGCCCTCATGTCCGACGATGTCCTCTACGACAAGCGCAGCGACGGTGTCGCCGTCATCACCCTCAACCGGCCCGATTCGCTCAACGCCATGGGCGGGCAGCTCGTGCCCATGCTTGGCCAGTTCCTGCGTGAGGCCGAGAACGACCGCGAGGTCCGCTGCGTCGCCCTCACCGGGCAGGGCCGCGGCTTCTGCGCCGGCGGCGACGTCAAGGACATGCAGACCCGCAACAGCAGCGCCCCTGCGAGCCCCGGCCAGGAGCCACGCGAACGCAACATCGTTACCGACCTCGAGAGCCTCATCCACGGCTTGAAGGCCTCGCACAATCTCACCTCGCTCAAGCTCCACACCATGGGTAAGCCGACCGTCGCCCTCGTCAACGGCGTGGCTGTTGGTGCAGGGTTCAGCCTTGCGCTCGCCTGCGACCTTCGTATCGCCTCCGACAAAGCCCGCTTCGGCACCGCCTTCCGCAACGTCGGCCTGAGCGGCGACTTCGGCGGTTCCTACTTCCTCCAGCGGCTCGTCGGCAACGGCAAGGCCCGCGAACTCTACTTCACCGCTGAAATCCTCGATGCGAAGACTGCCGCCGAGATCGGCATGGTGAACCGCGTGGTCCCGCACGAGGAGTTGATGCAGGAGGGGCTCGCTTTCTGTGCGAAGCTTGCCGCGGGCCCCACCGCCACCTATGCCCGCATGAAGCTCAACCTCAACCTCGGCGAGACCGGGACGCTCCAGCAGGTGCTCGACCAGGAGGCGGTCTACATGCGCATCAGCGGCTTTGCCCGCGATAGCCGTGAAGCGGTCGCCGCCTTCGTTGAAAAGCGGGAGCCGAAATTCGTGGGTGAATAGGCGGCCGGCAACCCGTTGCCAGGTATGGGCCGGGTATGCGCTCGAAGGCCGGAGAGGCCACCGCGCTTGACACGGTGATCGCTACCGGCCTACCTTGGCCGGTACAACTGCATAGATGTTGGCGTCGATCGGGAAGAGTAACCGGTCAGGCGAGCCTCCAGAGAGCCGGGGAAGGTGTGAGCCCGGTGGCGGCGCGTCCGGCGAATGGACCCGGGAGCCCCTGCAGCGAACCCCCGGGGGGAAGTAGCTGCAGGCGGAAAGGGCACCGTTATCAGAGCCCGCGCGATCACTCCCCGGATGGAGCCGTCGCGTAGTGAGTGCTCCGGCTCAACCGCCGGGGAACAAAGGTGGCACCGCGAGTACCCCTCGTCCTTTGATGGCGAGGGGTTTGCTGTTTCTTCGAGGGACGAGCTCGCCGCGGGAATTTCACCTTTGGTGGTTGGTCATGGCAACACGCAAGTTCTTCCTCAACGAATCCGAGATACCGACGCATTGGTACAACATCGCCGCGGACCTGAAGACGCCGCCGGCGCCGCCGCTCCACCCGGGTACCCACCAGCCGCTGGGCCCGGCCGATCTCGCTCCGCTCTTTCCCATGGAGCTCATCAAGCAGGAAGTGAGCCAGGAGCGCTATATCGAGATCCCTGATGAGGTTCGCGAGATCTACAAGATCTGGCGCCCATCGCCGCTCATCCGTGCGACCTTCCTGGAGAAGGCGCTCGGCACCCCGGCGAAGATCTACTACAAGTACGAGGGCGTCTCGCCGGCAGGCTCCCACAAGCCCAACACCGCTGTCGCCCAGGCGTATTACAACAAGCAGGAAGGCGTGAAGCGCATTGCCACCGAAACCGGCGCCGGCCAGTGGGGCTCCTCTCTCGCCTTCGCCTGTTCCCTCTTCGATATCGAGTGCAAGGTCTACATGGTCAAGGTCTCGTACCAGCAGAAGCCTTACCGGCGCTCGATGATGCAGGTCTGGGGCGGCTCGGTGGTTGCGAGCCCGAGCGATGAGACCAACGCGGGGCGCGCCATCCTCGAGCAGGACCCGGAGAGCCGCGGTTCGCTCGGCATCGCCATCAGCGAGGCCGTTGAAGATGCGGCGATGCGCGAAGACACGAAGTACTCCCTCGGCTCCGTCCTCAATCACGTCCTCCTCCACCAGACGGTCATCGGGCAGGAAGCGATCAAGCAGATGGAGATGGCCGGCGACTATCCCGACGTCGTCATCGGCTGTGCCGGTGGTGGCTCGAACGCTGCCGGCCTCATCTTCCCGTTCCTCAAGGAGCGCCTCGACGGACGCAAGAACACCCGCTTCCTCGCCGTCGAGCCGTCGAGCTGCCCGAGCCTGACCAAGGGAGAATACCGCTACGACTTCGGTGACGTTGCGGGCCTCACTCCGCTGATGA
This sequence comes from uncultured Anaerolineaceae bacterium, assembly GCA_964508715.1. Taxonomy (GTDB): domain Bacteria; phylum Chloroflexota; class Dehalococcoidia; order Tepidiformales; family Tepidiformaceae; genus JAKALX01. Next base: position 152,060 of record CAZDUX010000006.1, read on the forward strand.
AGATGTACACCCTCGGCCACAGCTTCATGCCGCCTGGCATCCACGCCGGCGGCCTGCGCTACCATGCCATGGCTCCGATGCTCTGCCACCTCTACAACGAGGGCTACATCGAAGCGAAATCCTACCCTCAGAACCCCTGTTTCGAGGCGGCCACGCTCTTTGCCCGCACCGAGGGCATCATCGCCGCCCCCGAAAGCTCCCACGCCATCCGTGGGGCTATCGACGAGGCGCTCCAGGCGAAGGAGGAAGGGACCGCGAAGACGATCCTCTTCAATCTCAGCGGCCATGGGTTCCTCGACCTCTCGTCCTACGACGACTACCTCGCCGGCAAGCTCATCGATGATTCCTACCCCGTGGAAAAGGTACGCGAAGCGATGAAGGAACTCCCCGTTATCTGAGTACCGGGCGATGCGTTCGGAGTGCCGGGTTCGGGGTCCCTCCACCGGCCCGGCACCCCACCTCACGACATATCCCGCAGTACTCGGCGCCCAGTGCGCCGCACTCAGCACCCAGGACTACTGTTGATGGCAGAATTCGAATATCAGAACGTCGAGGCCTGGAACACGGCCATCAGGCTCGCGGCGAGCGTTGGCCGCCTCAAGATCGGCTCGAACCTCAAGGCTTCCGCCGATGCCCAGGCGAACGCCTTCGAAGCCGCCGGCGTCGCCGCGGCCCTCATTGCCGATGGGGCGATGCGCGACGGTCCCGGCCAGGCTGCCCTCTATCGTGATGCGCGTGCCGCCCTCGCCCGCTGCCGGAGCTGGCTCCACGTCCTTGCCGCGGTCACCAACGAGCAGGACAGCGTCTTCGGCAACGAGCTGGATCTCGCCGAGCAGGCGTCGCGGCAGCTCAACGCAATGCTGCGGTCGCTCGACCGTGGCCCCCAGGGAGCGCCGGGTGGCCCGCGTCCTCCCATGCGTCCTGGCGGCCCGCCGCAGGGGCCGCGCGGCCAGGGGCCCCGCCCCGGGGGGCCTCGATGACCGAACGGAAGCGCATCCTCACCGGCATTCGGCCCACGGGCGCCCTGCATCTCGGGCACTACGCCGGTGCGCTCGAAAACTGGGTGCGCCTCCAGCACGACTACGATTGCCACTTCCTCATCGCCGACTACCAGGTCTCCGACTACGCCGACGACATCTCCCGTGTCCGCGATGCAGTCTGGGAGGTCGCGCTCGACTGGCTCGCCGTTGGCCTCAATCCCGAGACGAGCTCCTACGTCATCGAAAGCCTCGTCCCCGAGCACGCCGAGCTCACCACCCTCCTGGGCTGGTTCCTGCCCGTCTCCATGCTCGAGCGCAACCCGACGCTCAAAGCCGAGATGGAGGCGATGGAGAACCCGGAAGATGGCTCACAGGAGCGGAAGTCGGTGCCTGTTGCCTTCTACACCTACCCGGTAATGCAGGTGGCGAACATCCTGATGCCCCGCGCACATCTCGTGCCGGTTGGCGAAGACCAGCTCCCCCACATCGAGCTCACCCGCGAGACGGCGAGGCGCTTCAATCGCCGCTTCAAGGAGGTCTTCCCCGAGCCCGAGGGCCTCGTCGGCCGGGTTGCACGTCTCGTAGGCGTCGATGGCCAGGCCAAGATGAGCAAGTCGCGGAACAACGCCATCTACCTCAAGGACGACGCCGAGACGGTGACGAAGAAGGTGATGAGCATGTTCACGCCGCGCATGCGGCCCACCGATCCCGGCGATCCCGACGTTACCCCGGCGTTCATGTACCACGATGCCTTCAACGCTGATCGCGCCGAAGTGGAGGAGCTGAAGGAGCGCTACCGGAAAGGTGCGGTCGGCGATGCCGAAGTGAAGCGCAAACTCGCGGCTGCCCTCAATGCGTTTCTCGAACCCATCCGTGAGCGCCGCGCAAAGTACGAAGCGAACATGCCGTTCGTCCGCGAGGCACTGGAGCACGGTTCGAAGCGCGCCCGCGCTGTCGCCCGCGAGACCATGGATATGGTGCACGACGCGCTCGACCTCAACTACCTGGAGAAGTACTAGCCATGTTGCGCCCGACGCTCGACGAAGTCCGGGAGATCGCGAAGCGCGGCGCCGGCAACATCGTACCCATCTACCGCGAGGTCAGAGCCGACCTCGAGACGCCGGTTTCTGCCTTCCTCAAGGTGCGCGAGGGGCCGTACTCGTTCCTCCTCGAATCGGTTGAAGGCGGTGAGCGTCTCGCCCGCTACTCCTTCATCGGCGCCCGGCCGTATCGCGTGCTTCGCACGGGTGATGGCCCGGGGGAACTCGCGGAGGACCCGCTCATCCACATCGAGGATGAGCTTCGCCGCTTCAGGCCGGTCAAGGTGGATGGGCTCCCGCGCTTCAGCGGCGGTGCGGTTGGCTACCTCGCCTACGAGGTCGCCAGGTACTACGAAAAGCTCCCGGTCCCGGAGGCCGACCCACAGGGCTTCCCCGAGTCGGTTTTCATGTTCACCGACACCCTGCTCGTCTTCGACCACGTGCAGCACTGCATCAAGGTTGTCAGCCACGTGCGGCTCGACGGCGACATCGACTCCGCCTACGAGCAGGCATCGTGGAAGATAGACCGGCTCGTCTCGAAGCTGGGCGAACCGCTCGTCCGTCTCCCGTACGAGGTAAAGCTCCCGGGTAACGGCGACCACTCCTTCGTCTCCAACACCACGAAGGAGGATTTCATGCAGAAGGTGATGGCCGCCAAGGAATACATCGAGCGGGGCGACACCTACCAGATCCAGGTATCGCAGCGCTTTTCGCGCCGGACCAACGTCCACCCTTTCGAGATCTACCGGGCGCTTCGCACCCTCAACCCCTCGCCCTACATGTACTACATCGAGCTCGACGACATGCAGATCGTTGGCGCCTCGCCCGAGATGCTCATCCGCGTTGAAGACGGGCTCATCGAGACGCATCCCATCGCGGGCACCCGCCGCCGGGGCCGCGACGCTGCCGATGAGATCCGCATGGAGGATGAGCTCCGGAACTCCGAGAAGGAGCAGGCCGAGCACATCATGCTCGTCGACCTCGCCCGCAACGACCTCGGCCGTGTCTGCCAGCCGGGCAGTGTCGAGGTCACCTCGCTCATGGCCGTCGAGCGTTACTCCCACGTCATGCATCTCGTCTCGCACGTGGTGGGTCAGCTCCGGCCCGGTGTCTCCGCCTACGATGCACTCCGCGCCTACTTCCCCCACGGGACGGTGACCGGGGCCCCCAAGATCCGGACGATGGAGATCATTGCCGAGCTCGAGGGCGAACAACGCGGTGGCTACGGCGGCTGCGTCGGGTACTTCGACCTCTTCGGCAACTGCGATACGGCCCTCTCCATTCGCACCATCTGGATGCGCGACGGTGTCGCCTACATCCAGGCGGCGGGCGGGGTTGTGTACGACAGCACGCCCGAGGAGGAGTACCTGGAGTCGGGCAACAAGGCACGCGCCCTCATGCGCGCGATCGACCAGGCCGAGATCAACGCCGCCGAGATGAAAATCGGCAGCCTTGGCTACGGCTAACCAGCATCGAACATCGGGAATTGGGAATCGGCAACCAGATGACTGATCGAAGGCCAGAACGGGTGTACGGGATGCTCGTCCGCGAGGGGCGGGTCTTCCTCTGTTCGTCTCCTGGTGGCCGTGGATTGCCCGGTGGCATCTTTCGCCCGCTCGCGGAGGACCGCAAGGTCGAACTCAAGGCGCATCTCTTCGACCAGCTCGGCATCGAAGCGCGCTCCGTCTGGGCCCAGGGGGCGTTCGACTACCGCCACCCCGGTGAGCCTGAACCTGCATTCTCCGGCTTCTACAGCGTCTGGGAGTGGGACGGAACGATCTCGTCAGCGCTCGGGGAATGGCTCGACCCGGACGGCGTGGCCGCTGCGCCCGAACTGCCCGCATCGCTCCGCGTGCTCCTCCTTTCGGTGCTCGAAACCGTGGCGCTAAGGACGACATGAACCAGCAAATCGAGCTCGCCGCCATGATCATCCGCGAGGGCCGCCTCTGGCTGATGCGCCCCGCCCCCGCTGCCCCGTGGGAACTCCCCGGCGGCATCCTCCCCGAGATGAACGATGACATCGACGCCGAGATGGATGCGATCCTCCAGCGTATCGGTGTAAACGCCCCTGCCATCGAGGAGGATTTCATCGAGACGGTGCACCTCCCCGCCGAGAACGGGCGGCGTGTCTACAACATCTACGCACCGACCGGTTGGACGGGTGAACCCATTGCGAGCCCGGGCATCAGCACGGCCTGGTTCGCTCCCGAAGAGCTGGAAGCGATCGCCATGGAACCACTCGTCCGCGAGGCGATCCTCGTGGCCTTTGGCCTCGCGGCGCCAAACGACCGCACGGCCGAGATCCTCGCGGCACTTGGCGGCGAGATGCCGTTCCAGCCCGAAGCGCTCCAACCCGCACCGCAAGGCGCTGAAACGCACAGCTCCCGCTTCGACGCCGGGCTCGATTTCCTTGGCACCATCAATGCCGTCGCCCCCGAACGCATCCGGGAGCGCCTCGAGCGCGCCTACCCGGAACTCGCCGGAGCGGTCATCGAATCCGTGGGTGAGGCATGGACCGGTCCCGCCCTCGACCGCCGTATACGCAGCCTGCAGGTGGTCGCCATGCTCGCAGCGATGGGCCGCCATTCCACGCTTGCCACCCACATTCACGGTGCGCTCAACCATGGCGCAACGCCGGAGCAGATCGTCGACACCCTGCGCATGGTCGCGGTGTATGCCGGCTTTCCGGCTGCTCTCGAAGCGTGGGCCGTGATGGAAGAGGTCTTCAAGCGCCGTAACATCCCGCGGCCAAACCGGGGGTCCCTGGCATGAAGGCGATGCTCTGGGACCTCGACGATACCCTCCTGGACACCCTGCCCGGGCGGATGCGTGCCCTTGCCCACGCGTACGAGGTCAACCTTGGCTGCAAGACCGACCCCGAGGCGCTCTGGCGCTCGCACCGCGGCGGCACGCTCGAGGACCTTGGCCGCCGCCTGGTGGGCGACCGTTTCCAGCTCTTCGCCGACACCTACCGCGACTATTACTACACGCACGAACGTGCACCGCGCCCGTTCGAGGGCATTGCCCTCGTCCTCGAGACGATTCGCGAGGCCCGCATTCCGATGGCTGTCGTCACCTCGAAGATCGCGTGGGGCGCCACCGATGAGCTCGCCAAAGCCGGGATCCTCCAGCACGTCCAGGTCGTTGTCGGCTATGACGACACCGAGCTCCACAAGCCCGACCCGGAGCCCGTCTTCGAAGCTCTCGACCGCCTCTGCCTCGCCTCCGAGCAGGACGTGCTCTTTGTCGGCGACAGCCCGGCCGACATCTGGGCAGCGCGCAACGCCGGCATCAAGTCGGTTGCCGCGCTCTGGGGCACCCTCGACGCCGAGCTCCTCCTCGATGCGATCCCGGATTACCGGGCCGAGCGCCCCCTGGGCATCCTCGACGTCCTGCGCGAGGTGCTCCTCCCATGAGTGAGCCCGTGCTCTCCAAGCAGGTTGCGCACGTCGGTGTCCGCTTCTACCGCCTCGGTGGTGTCGAGCTGACGCTCGTGCCCCTGCTCGCGGAGGTGGCCGCCTTCACGCGCTCTGCGGGCGATGGCTATTTCCTCGTCGCCATCATCGGCGAACCGGGCACCTGTTACCCGCTCAATCTGCGCTCACCCGCCTCGTTCGAGCCCGATTACCTCGGCAAGAAGTTCAGGCTCGACAGGCGAGGCTACGGCTGCACACCCGACGAACTCGCCGCCACCCTGCGGCATATCGCGGAAGACCTGCGTTCAGAGGAGGGACTCGACCGATGACCACGCTGCTCATCGATAACTACGACAGCTTCACCTACAACCTCTACCAGTACTTCGCCGAACTCGGCGCGGAGGTCATCGTCCGCCGCAATGACCAGCTGACCATCGACGAGATTCGCGAAATGGCGCCCGACCACATCGTCATCTCGCCCGGCCCCGGCGACCCGACGGAGGCCGGTATCTCGCGGGAGGTCATCCGCGAGTTCGGGGGCAAAGTCCCGGTCCTTGGCGTCTGCCTGGGCCACCAGTGCATTTACGACGTCTACGGAGGCGATGTCACGGGGGCGGGTGAGATCAAGCACGGCAAGGCGTCGGTCATTCACCACGACGGCAAGGGCGTGTTCGCCGGCGTTCCGCAGGATTTTCATGCTGTCCGCTACCATTCGCTCGCCGGCACCCCCGGTTCGCAGCCGCCAGCGCTGGAAGTCACGGCCACCAGCGAGACCGGCATCATCATGGGCGTCCGGCATAGAGAGCTGATAGTCGAAGGTGTCCAGTTTCACCCCGAGTCGATCGGCACCGAGCACGGCAAGGTCATGATCGGGAACTTCCTGCAGATGGAGGGCGGGCGATGGTAATGCAGGATGCGATCCGTGCCCTGGTGGAAGGCCCGGGCCTCACCGCGGAGCTCGCCACCGGCGCGATGGAAGAGATCATGACCGGCGCGGCAACACCTGCCCAGATCGGGGCATTCCTCGCCACGCTCCGAGTGCGTGGTGAAACCCCCGAGATCGTCTCTGCTGCCCTCGGTGTCCTTACCCGCCACGCGGAGCCCTGTGAGGCCGGCGACGTGATCGATATCGTGGGTACCGGCGGCGATGGTGCTGACACGGTGAACGTCTCGACGACTGCGGCAATCGTGGTCGCCGCCGCGGGCGTCCGTGTCGCCAAGCACGGCAACCGTGCCGCCTCGTCGAAGTGCGGCGCGGCCGACGTCCTCGAAGCGCTCGGTGCGAGGACCGATATCGGAGGCGCCGAGGCCGCACGGATCATCGATGCTGCCGGTTTCTGCTTTCTCTTCGCCCAGCGGTTCCACCCGGCGATGCGCCACGTTGGCGGCCCCCGGCGTGAGTTGGCTGTGCGGACCATCTTCAACATCCTCGGCCCGCTGGCGAACCCCGCACGCCCGCGCGAGATGCTCGTCGGTGTTGGTGCGAAAACGCTCGCACCACTCGTAGCAGAAACCTTTGCCCTCCGCGGCATGAAACGCACCATCGTCGTCCACTCGGCTGACGGCCTCGATGAAATCAGCCCGGCCGGGGTCACGCACGCCTGGTATGTGGCGGATGGCCGCGTTGTCCAGCGTGACCTTTGCCCGGAGGACTTCGGCCTGCCCCGCCATCCGCTCGATTCGATTGTCGGCGGCGACCCCGATCACAACGCAGGTGAACTCCTCGCCGTCCTCGATGGCCGCGAAGGGCCGGTGACGGATTTCGTCCTCATGACGGCGTCGGCTGCCCTCTTCGTCGCTGGAAAGACCGACGACCTCGAGGCCGGTGTGGCGCTTGCGCGCGAGGCAATCGCCAGTGGCCGCGCACACGAGGTTTTCGACCGCTATGTGGCCATGAGCCGGGAGCTGGCGCCGGGTGAGTGAGCCGACCATCCTCGACCGCATCGTTGCGCAGCGCCGCCTCGATACCGCCGGGGCGAAAGCGCGCGTGCCCGAGGCGGAACTGAGGGCGCGGCTCACGGGTTCTCTCCCGCGTATCGGTTTCACCGAACGCCTGCGAGCCGCGGGTCCGGTCGCCCTCATCGCCGAGATCAAGCGCGCCTCGCCGAGCAAGGGCGATATCGCTCCTGGCATCGATGCTGCCAGCCAGGGCCGCGTCTACGCCGCGGCGGGTGCGGCAGGTATCTCCGTTCTCACCGAGCCCACCTGGTTCAAGGGCACCCTCGACGACATGCTCGCCGTTCGCGGGGTGGTCGACGGCATGGGCGATGACCGTCCCGGCATCCTCCGCAAGGACTTCATCGTCGACCCGTACCAGCTTCTCGAGGCCGCGGTGTACGGCGCCGATGCCGCCCTTCTCATCGTCGCCTGCCTCGACGATGCCACCCTCGTGGGGCTCATCGGCGAGTGCCGTCGTCTCGGGCTCGAACCGCTCGTCGAGGTCAACAACGCGGAAGAGGCCGAGCGTGCGGTCGCTGCCGGGGCCACGCTCATCGGCATCAATAATCGTGACCTCCGCAGCTTCACCGTCGATCTCTCCACCACCGATCGCCTCGCGGGTATCATCCCCGGGGATGTGCTCATTGCCGCCCTCAGCGGTATCAGCACCCGTGCCGATGTCGAGCGCTTCGAAGCAGTTGGCACCCGCGCGGTCCTCGTCGGTGAGTCTCTCATGGCGGCCGCAGATCCCGCGGCGAAGGTGCGCGAACTCCTGGGTGCCGGTGCACGGAAGGCGGGCGCCTGATGGCCATCCTCGTCCAGATGCATGGCGACCCCGGGAGTGGCAAGAGCACCCTTGCACGCGCCATCGGCCGCCTGCTCCCGGCGATTGTTCTCGACAAGGACGCTCTCTCATCGGCCAACATCCGTGCCGGTGTGGACCCGTCGCTGGCCGGCCCCGCTGCCTACGAGGCGATGCGCGAACTTGGCGCCGACCTTCTCGCGGCCGGTCACAACGTCATCTTCGATAGCGCCTGCGCGTGGCCGATCATCGAAGAGCGCGGCCGTGCCCTCGCTGCCCGCTTTGGCGTTGTCTGGGCCATGATCGAGACCGCCTGCCCTGACGCGGTCATCGATGAGCGTCTCGGTAGCCGCTCGGGGCGCGAATCGCAGCCGGCCGCACGGACCAGCCTCTACGCCCGCCCCGGGACCTGCCGCCCGTCCTGCGAACGGCTCGTTCTCGATTCCACGCGACCCGCCGGTGAGCTTGCGATCGACGCGGTCATCTACCTTCGCACCCTGTCGGAGGGGAGCCCGCTCGCCGGCGCCGTTAGCAATGAGGCGCAGCGATGACCCTCGTGAAAATCTGCGGCCTGCGCGACCCGGAGACCGCTCTCGAAGCGGCCCGGGCTGGCGCCGATTTCGTCGGCCTCATGTTCGCGGAGTCGAAGCGCAAGGTGACCCCGCAGGAGTGCTACGACATCGTCGAGGCGCTCAAGGAGCAGCGAACACAGGGCCGCGACGTCCAGTGGGACGCCCCCCGGCGGGGTGAAGTCTCGGCGGCGAGCTGGTACCCGGCGTGGGCCGATGCCATCGAGATGGCGGTTGCCCGCTGGCGCCCGCTCATCGTGGGTGTCTTCGCCGACCAGCCGGTGGGTGACGTCAACGAGATCGCCGAAGCGGCGGGCCTCGACCTCGTCCAGCTCTCCGGCGGAGAGGACGACGAGTTCGTCCGCCGGGTCGAACGCCCCGTCATCCGCGTCGTCCACGTTGCCGCGCAGATGACCGCTTTCGACATCAACGATGCAGCTCCTTCGGGCTATTCGGCGGCGTTGATGCTCGACACCGCGAGCGCAGGCGCCCGCGGAGGTACCGGCGAATCGTTCGACTGGGAGCTTGCGGGCGAGGTTGGCGAACGCACACCCTGTTTCGTTGCCGGCGGGCTGACGCCGGAGAACGTGGCCGGGGCCGTCCGTATCGCCAACCCCTGGGCCGTCGATGTTTCGAGCGGTGTCGAGACCGATGGCAAGAAAGACATCGAGAAGATCCGCGCCTTCATCCGCGCGGCGAAAGGGAACTCGCGTTGAGTACAGATGCACAGCTCGAGCCGCTGGCTCCCCGGTTCGGCGAATTCGGCGGGCGCTACGTCCCCGAGACCCTCGTTGGCGCACACGAAGAGCTCGAAGCGGCCTACGACGAGGCGCGCCGCGATCCCGCCTTCCAGGCCGAACTCGACCACCTGCTGAAGCACTACGTGGGGCGCGCCACGCCGCTCTACTTCGCCGAGCACCTGACGAAGGAGTGCGGCGGCGCACGCATCTGGCTCAAGCGCGAAGACCTCGCCCATACCGGGGCCCACAAGATCAACAACGCCCTTGGCCAGGCACTCCTCGCGAAACGGCTCGGGAAGCCTCGCATCATCGCCGAGACGGGCGCCGGACAGCACGGCGTTGCCACGGCGACCGTTTGTGCCATGCTCGGCTTCGAGTGCGCCGTCTACATGGGCAGCGAGGACATCCAGCGCCAGTCGCTCAACGTCTTCCGCATGAAGATGCTCGGCGCCGAGGTCGTCTCGGTCGATTCGGGTTCGAAGACCCTCAAGGACGCGATCAACGAGGCGATGCGCGACTGGGTCACGAACGTCCGCACGACGCACTACATCATCGGTTCGGCCATCGGCCCGCACCCCTACCCGACAATGGTTCGCGACTTCCAGTCCGTCATCGGCAAGGAGGCTCGCCAGCAGATGCTGGAGCAGGCGGGCAAGCTCGCGGATGTGGCCATCGCCTGCGTTGGCGGTGGCAGCAACGCGATCGGCCTCTTCCACCCGCTCGTCGATGACCCGACGCGGCTCATCGGTGTCGAGGCTGGTGGCAGCGGTGTTGGCTCCGGCAAGCACTCGGCGACACTCGTCGCGGGCCGCCCCGGGGTCCTGCATGGCACGAAGACGTACCTCCTCCAGGACCCCAACGGCCAGATCCTCGAGACGCACAGCATCAGCGCCGGCCTCGACTACCCCGGCGTCGGCCCCGAGCACTCCTGGCTCAAGACCAGTGAGCGAGCCGAGTACGTCGCTGTCGACGACCGGCAGGCGCTCGAGGGCTTCCAGGCACTGACTCGCACCGAGGGCATCATTCCTGCACTCGAGCCATCGCATGCCATCTACCACGCCATCCAGGTCGCGAGAACGATGAGCCCGGGCGAGGATGTGCTCGTCGGTCTCAGCGGCCGGGGCGACAAGGACATGCACACCGTTGCTTCCGCCCTTGGAGTCACACTCTGATCGCCGGTGCCAAGCCAGCGCGCGTGACGCCGCAGGGCTGGGGGCCGAAGCAGGTCGTCATCGGGCTTGCCCTGGCCGGGCTCTCGTTCGTCTTTACGGCCGGCCTCCTCGTCGCTCTCGTTGCGGCCGTTGGCGCCGATTACCAGCTTCGCGACGTTGGCGACTGGTTCGACAAGGCGAACGCTGTGGCGAAGTACGCGGATGAGCGGCTCCAGGCCGCCGCAACCGGCAAGGAACTCCCCGCACCGCCGCGTATCACGGCCGATATGACCGCCGTGAAGCTTGGCTTTGCGACCACGCTTGTCTACGAGTCCCTTCTCATCGCCATCGCGGGCGGGGCAACGAAGGAGACCTTCACCGGCCTGGTGAAGGCGCTCGGGCTCCACCGTTATAACGTCATGTGGTTGTGGCGTCCGGCGCTCTTCGTCGTCGCCGCCTATCTCTTCACGGGGCTCTATGTCATCGCCATGCAGGCGATTGGCATCGACTTCCTCGTACCCCAGAGCACCGTGCCCGATGCCGTCACACGCGATGCAGGAGCGATGGCCATCGCCACCGTGGTTGCCGCCATCGCGGCGCCGATCAGTGAAGAGACGTTCTTTCGCGGCTTCGTTTTCACGGGACTGCTCCGCTGGGGGTTCTGGCCCGCGGCTGCGGTCTCGGCCGGGCTCTTCACGCTCGCCCACCTGGACCCGGGGAGCATCATCCCGTTCTTCTGTATCGGGATCGCACTCGCCTATCTCTACTGGTCGCGCGGCTCTCTCTGGGAGAGCATCGCTTTCCACGCCATGTTCAACTCTGTCAGCATCCTGCTGCTCTACGCCGGGAGGTAACGAACCATGTCGCAGCGGCTTCGCACGCTCTTTGCCAATGCCAGGGATGAGGGATGCCCGCTCTTCGTCGCCTACGTGACGGGCGGCTACCCCGACCCGTCCGATGGCGTCGAAATGCTCCTTGCCATGGAGGCAGGGGGTGCCGACGTCATCGAGATCGGTGTCCCGTTCACCGACCCGCTGGCCGATGGCGCGACCATCCAGCACGCGAACCATATCGCCGTCGAAAAAGGTGTCACCCTGCGCATGTGCTTCGAATTCGTCCGCGAAGCCCGGGTCAGGGGGCTCGTGGCGCCGGTCCTCTTCATGGGGTATTACAACCCCATTCTCGCCATCGGCGATGAACGCTGCGCCGCGGAAGCGCGGGCTGCCGGCGCCGACGGTTTCATCGTCGTCGATCTCCCGCCCGAGGAGGCCGGCCCATTCCTCGCCGCCTGCCGCGCGAACGACATGAGCTTCGTGCCGCTCATCGCGCCAACAACGAGCGACGAGCGAATCGACAAGATCGCGGCCGTCGCCGATGCGTTCATCTACTGCGTCAGCGTCACGGGGACGACGGGCAAGGGAAACATCGCGGTCGATGCCCTGCCCGAGTTTCTCGGGCGGATCCGGGCGCGCACCTCTATCCCCCTCACCGTGGGCTTCGGGATCACGAAGCGCGAGCACGTGGAAGCGGTTGGGAAAGTGGCGGATGCGGCTGCGATTGGCTCTGCTATAATCGCGACAATCGACTCCGCGGCAGGCCAAAGCCCCGCGCAGCGTGTTAGGGAGTACATAGAGGATGTCTCCGGCCGGTAATGGACAGGTGTATGCGGCCCTCCGGGGTGGCAGCGAACGCCGATGGGCGTGGCGCTGGCCCCTCGCGGGCCATATATATGAGAGTCCGCCGGCCGGGCTGTTTGGCGCACGCCGAAGAGGCTAGCCGGCTCCCCTACCCGCTCACCCCTTGAGGAGGACCTGCGCGAATGCCGGTTCGTGGTGTCCGCGGTGCAACCACCGTGTCCAGGAATAACCGCGATGAGATCCTCGAAGCAACCCGCGAGTTGCTCTCGAAGATGCTCGAAGCCAACGAGATCGACACCGAAGATCTCGCCTCTGCCTGGCTTACCACCACGCCCGACGTGTATGCCGAGTTCCCGGCCGTCGCCGCCCGGCTGATGGGTTGGACGCAAGTCCCGCTCATGCAGAGCCACGAGATGTCGGTGCCGGGAATGCTGCCCATGTGTATTCGCGTCCTGCTCCACTGGAACACGGACAAAGGACAGCATGACATCCGCCATATCTATCTCCGTGAGGCCGTCCGCCTCCGCCCCGATCTCAGCGCGAGCGCATCGAGCCCCGCTCGCTAGCTCCAACGCTTTCGGAGAGTTCCCCGTGATCATCGTCGTTTCGCCCAACGCTACTCCTGAAGACCTGGACATAATCGTCAGGCAAGTCGAGGAGAGCGGCCGCCAGGCCCACCTCTCCGTCGGCACGGAGCGCTCGATCATCGGCGTCATTGGCCCCGATATGCCCGAGTTGCAGGACATGTTCGAGTCGCTCCCGCATGTCGAGTCAGTCCACCGCGTCACCAAGCCCTACAAGCTCGTCTCGCGCGAGTTCCGAGCCACCCCGACGGTCATCGACGTGGGCTATGGCGTTTCCATCGGCGGTACCGAACTCGCGATCATGGCCGGCCCCTGCTCAATCGAAAACGAAGACCACATGATGGACAGTGCCCGGGGTGTGAGGGCGGCCGGGGCCAACATCCTTCGTGGTGGCGCCTACAAGCCCCGGACCTCGCCCTACGCCTTCCGTGGCCTCGGTGTCGAAGGGCTCGAGTACCTCGCGAATGCAGGACGCGCCATGGGCATGCCGGTCATCACCGAGCTCATGTCGGTCCGCGACATCGACGAGGTCGCCCGCTACGCCGACATCATCCAGATCGGCGCGCGCAACATGCAGAACTTCATGCTCCTCGACGAAGTTGGCAAGGTGCGCAAACCGGTGATGGTGAAGCGGGCGCTCTCGGGCCAGATCGAGGAGTGGCTCCTCGCCGCCGAGTACATCATGGCCCAGGGCAACCCCAACGTCATCCTCTGCGAACGCGGCATTCGCACCTTCGAGACGGCCTACCGCAACACCTTCGATATCAATGCCATCCCGCTCGTCAAGGAGCTCAGCCACCTTCCCGTCATCGCCGACCCGAGCCACGGCACGGGCAAGCAGGGGCTCGTCATTCCCGTCGCCATGGGCGCTATCGCCGCGGGCGCCGACGGGCTCATGATCGAAGTCCACAACAACCCCGAACGTGCCCTCAGCGATGGTGCGCAATCGTTGACATACGAGCGGTTCGCCGGGATGATGCGGTCGGTCGCCGGAGTCGCAGCCGCGGTCGAGAGGACGGTTCCAGGAGTGGGAGCGTCTGCAGCGGCACGATAACGGTAACGGTCGTAGGACCAGGACGGGCGCGCCAGGGGGAGGCGTGAGCCTGTCGGGAGACATGCCCCGAATCCAGCTCCCGGTCTTCGAGGGTCCCCTCGATCTTCTCCTGCACCTCATCGAGCGAGACGACCTCGACATCACGGCCGTCTCGCTCGTCTCTGTCACCGACCAGTACCTCCAGGCGGTCCGCGGCAGCGAAGGGGTTGAAGCAGCCGCGCTCGCCGAGTTCGTCTCGATCGGTGCGAAGCTCATCTACCTGAAGTCGAAGGCGCTCCTCCCGCGCGCCCCCGAGCAGCCGGCCAGCCTCCTCGCAGATGACGACGTCGGCCGCGAGCTCGTCGACATGCTTCGCGAGTACAAGCGCTTCACCGAGGTCGTCGACCTCCTCGAGACGCGCCAGCAGCAGGGCCTGCGCACGTACACGCGCATGGCGCCGCCACCCGCGCCGCCGCCCGATACCGGCCTGAAGGCGGTTACGCTCGAGAAGCTCTGTGCGATCATGGCCGAGATGCTCACCCGCGAGCCCCCGCAGCCGAAGGGTGTCATCGTTCGCGAGCGCACCGTTCTCCTCAGCGAACGCGTGAGTGAGCTGCGCGAGATCCTTCGCACACGTGGCAAGTTCTCGTTCCGCAAGGCGATCGCCCGCTGCGAGACCCGCCTCGAGATCGTGGTCACCTTCATGGCCATCCTCGAACTCCTCAAGGCCAATGCCTGTGATGCCGTCCAATCGGCTGCCTGGGGAGACATCGAAGTCGTCGCTCTCGCCACGGTGTAGAACCGCCGGGCCGGTGGGAGCCTGTTGCTGTCACGCGCGCCAGGGGGACTCCAGCGGCGTCATGCCGCCGCCTCCCTCTCGAATCCCCGGTGATTCGCTTACTCGGGCAGGAGGACGAACTGGGTCTGGGTGACCTGGGCGAGGAGCTTGCCTTCGGGTGAGCGGATGTTCGTCTGCCAGACCATCGTGCGGCGGCCGAGATGGAGCGGCGTGCTTTCGCCGGTAATCGTCGTCCCCTCCTTCGCTGCGCCAAAGAAGTTCGTCTTCGATTCAATCGTGGTCGTCCCCGCACCGGCCGGGAGATGCAACGTCGTCCCCATGGCGCCGAGCGTATCGGCGAACGCCATGATCGCGCCCCCGTGGAGCCTGCCCGGCACCGTGCACAGCTCCGGGCGCACATCGAGCTCGGCCCGAACCGACTCCTTCGTGACGCTCGTGATTCGCACGCCCAGCACCGAGGGAAAGAACCCCTCCAGGCGTTTCTGCATTTGCCCGGCTGCATCCATCGCTGCGTCCCTTCCAATGTCGTGCCGGCACTCTGCGCGACTTCCCCCGGGCTGGCAAGTCTCTCCTGCCGGGATTGCGATTGGCCGCAGGCGTGGCGGCCGCTGGCCGTGCAGGCCCGGAGCCGTACCTGCTACCCTGCTCGGCGATGAACAAGGCGCATCTCGAATACTGCGCGAGCCCTGAGTGGGCCGACATCGTGCGCAGGCACATCATCCCTGACAACACCAGTGGCCTCGACCTCGGTGACCACCTCCTCGAAGTCGGCCCGGGGCCCGGTCTCACCACCGATGTCCTCGCCACCATGGTCCCCCGCCTTACCGCTGCCGAACTCGACCCTGGCCTCGCCAGGGCGCTCGAGAAGCGTTTCGCCGGTTCGAACGTCACAGTCTGGAACGGTGACGCGACCGCCACACCGTTCGCAAACGGGACGTTCAGTGCCGCCATCTGCCTGACGATGCTCCATCACCTCCCGGCGCCAGGCGACCAGGACCGGCTCTTTGCGGAACTCAACCGGGTCATCCGCAGGGGCGGGGTCGTCATCGGCAGCGATTCCCTCGACAGCCCGGAGTTTCGCCGGGCTCATATCGGCGACATCTGCACACCTATCCCCCCGGAGACGCTTGCTGCTCGCCTGGAGGGAGCGGGCTTCACCGGTATCCAGGTCGAACAGAACCGCTTCGCCGTCAATTTCCGCGCCCGCGCGAGCTGACGCACCTCTGCAGGTTTCCCCCAATGGCGCCGATCGTTGAAGCGGGGGAGACTCGATTCGATGACACGTGCCCTGCTCGTGGTGGTGGCGGCGCTGCTGATGGGGAGTGTGCTGTCGGCGGCCGCACCCCGGCCTGGCCACGCCGGCGCCGGGACACCCGGTCCTGCGCTTCACCCGCTCGCCCTGGTGGTTCAGCGGCCCGACGGCAGCGTGGTTCAACTTGCGTTCGAAATCCGCGCAGATTCGGACGCCCAGGCACTCGACGCCGCCCAACGCGCCATGCACGAACTCGTCCCGGGGGGCGTCATCGCCCGGCCGGGCGGCTTCACCGCACAGTGGCAGCGCTGGAGCTGGCTCTGGGACGATGCCGAGTTGCCCGTTCCCATTTCCTACAATCCCACGGGCGCACCGCCAATCGTAAATCCCACGGCTATCGTCTTCGCCCTCGACCGCTGGAGCAGCGTTCCGACATCGCTTTTCGCATTTCGCTGGGCAGGCTTCACCGACCGCGAAGCGAACCTGGCCGAATCGGGCCCCGATGGCGAAAACGTCATCTCGTGGCGGCGCCTCGACTGCAGCAACGGTTGTGTCGTCGCCGTGACGAGCAAGCAAGAGGCACACGAGGCCGACATGGTTCTCAACAGCGACCCGGGCGCCGCCATCGCTGATGGCCGGGATGGCACCAGTGATGCGCGCAGCGTCATCCTCCACGAAAGCGGGCACGTTGCTGGCCTCGAACACAGTTGCCCCGCCCTCGTTGGCCCCTGCACCGATGCCGAACGAGCGGCGGTGATGTACTTCCAGTACCGGGGTGTTTACCGGAAGCTGGGCGAGGACGACATCGCCGGGATTTCAGCGCTCTACCCGAAGGCCGGGGCGACCCCGCCCGCGGCTTCACCCCCGCCGCCGGTGACGGGTACGCCCGAGCCGCCACGGCCGGAGTTCCCGGTCATCCTCGAACAGGGATGGAACCTCGTGCAGTTGCCGTCGATGCAGACGAGTGCGGCGGTGACGGGGCTTTCCTGCGTCGCGGCGATCTACGACTACCGCGACGGTGCGTGGCTGAGCTGGCTTGCTGGCGGCCCACCTGCAACGCAGTCGCTTACCACCCTCGAATCATCCCGGGCCTACTGGGTGCTGAGCGCGGCGCCGTGTGCCCACATCTTCGGCGATTAGGCAGCCATGTCCGGGCATCCCCGGCGGTCCCCCTGGAGGCGGGCTGCGGCCGTCTGGAGCGGGGAGACACGCTCCCCGCGGGCTCGGCGCAGGTTGACGCGCACGTCATTGCCGCGCACGATCCCCCGGCTTACATCCAACGCAAGGGAGTTCGTGCAATGACTGCATCGATCAACAAGAATGGCGTGCTCGCGGGCAAGGTCGCCGTCGTCACCGGGGCCTCGCGCGGCATCGGTGAGGCCATCGCCCTCCGCTACGCCCAGGAGGGCGCGAAGGTCATCGTTTCCGCCCGCACCGTCGAAGAGGGCGACCACATCCTCGAGGGCAGCATCAACAGCGTGGTCAAGCGCATCCGCGACGCCGGCGGGGAAGCGACCGCGGTCCGCTGCGACCTCGCCCACCTCGAAGATCGTGAAAACCTGATCAAGGCTGCGAACGAGGCGTATGGCGGTGTCGATATCCTCGTCAACAACGCCGCAATCACCTACTTCATCCCCGTCGAGCAGTTCCCCGAGAAGCGGATGAAGCTCATGTTCGAGGTCCAGGTCTATGCGCCGTTCCACCTCGCCCAGATGGTCATCCCCGGTATGCGCGAGCGCGGGGGCGGCTGGATCCTCAATATCTCGTCGCACGCTGCCCTGCATCCGCAGTTGAACTCACCGGGCCGTGGCGGGACCGTGTATGGCATGTGCAAGGCCGCCCTCGAACGCTTCACCACGGGCCTCGCCAGCGAACTGCACGAGGACAAGATCGCGGTGAATGTCATCAGCCCGGGGCTGGTCGCCACCCCGGGCGTCCTGCACCACCACCTGATCAACGAGAGCAACAAGGACAATGTGACGCCCGTGGAGCACATGGCGGAAGCGTGTCTCCGGCTCTCCTACGGCGACCCATCGACCCTTTCCGGCCGCATCACGTACGCCGCCGACATGCTGAAGGAGTTCAATCTCCAGCCTGCCGAGCTGCTTGCGTAACTCGGGGCCCTGGCCACGAAACGAAAGGGGCGCCACTCGGCGCCCCTTCCTCGTTTCAACCGCACCCGGGTCCGGGACCAGGAGGGCACAGTCAAGGGGACGCGACCGCGGCGCCTCAGTAGCTTCGTGGCAGGCCGAGCTCGTGTTGGCCGAGGAAGTTCAGGATCATCTCCTGGGTAACCGGGGCGATGCGCATGACACGCACCTCGCGCCAGTAACGTTCAACATCGAACTCGCGGGCATAGCCGAAGCCACCGAGGGTCTGGAGCGCGCGGTCGGCGGCTTCGAAGCCGAACTCCGAGGCGAGGTACTTGGCCATGTTCGCTTCAGCCCCGCACGGCTGGCCGGCATCGTAGAGCCAGGATGCCTTGCGGATCATCAGCTCCGCTGCGGCGAGCTTCGCGTAGGAGTCGGCGAGCGGGAACTGGATACCCTGGTTCTGGCCAATGGGGCGGCCGAAGACAACGCGCTCCTTCGCGTAGGCGGTGGCTTTGGCGAGGGCGGCACGGCCGACCCCGAGTGCCTCGGATCCAACAAGGATTCGCTCGGGATTGAGCCCATCGAGGAGGTGGTAGAAGCCGCGGCCCTCTTCGCCAACGACGTCGCGCGGGTCGACGGGCAGGTCATCGTAGAACACCTCGTTCGAGTCGACGGCGTGGCGGCCGAGCTTCTCGATCTCGCGGATGGTGACGTACCGGGGGTCGAGATTGGCGAGGAAGAGCGTCATGCCGTCGGTCCGGCGCTTCGAATCCTCGAGGGTGGTCGTCCGGGCGAGGAGGAGGACCTTCGACGACTCCTTCGCCTTCGAGGTCCAGACTTTCTGACCGCGGACCAGGAAACGGTCCCCATCGCGCCGGGCGAAGGTCGAGATGCTTGGCGTGTCGGAGCCGGCGGTTGGTTCGGTGACCCCGAAGGCGACGTGGAGCCGGCCGGCGGCCGCCTCGGGGAGGATGCGCTGCTTGAGCTCCTGGCTCCCGTGCCGGACGACGGGATTGAGCCCGAAGATGGTGAGGTGGAGCGCCGTTGCACCGTTCATCGCCGCACCCGACGCTGCGACTTCCTCGAGGAGGATCGAGGCTTCGGTGATGCCGAGGCCCGCACCGCCGTACTCCTGGGGGATGGCGATACCCAACCAGCCCGCCTCGGCGAACGCCTGGTAGAACTCCCACGGAAAGCGGTGGTCGTGGTCACATGCGCGCCAGTAGGCATCGTCGAAGCGGCGTGCGAGGGCACGGGCCTGGCTGCGGATCTGTTGTTGCTCTTCAGAGAGGTGGAAGTCCATCCGGCGAAGTATAGGGAAGGGAGGGAGGAGGGAGCAGCACCGCTGGCGTATGCTTCGCGGATGAGTTGGTTCGACACGGCGCGGTTCGGGATGTTCGTCCACTGGGGGCACAGCAGCCAGCAGGGCATTGAGCTTTCGTGGCCCATGGCCGGCGGGGTGTTCTCGCTGCCATTCGGTCATGCACGGAGCATCGAGCAGTACCAGTCGACGGCAGGCACGTTCGATCCGCAGGCGTGGGACCCGGCAGCCCTGGCGAGGCGGGCGAAGGCGCTCGGGATGCAGTACGCGGTGCTCACGAGCAAGCACCACGATGGCTACGCGATGTTCGACACGAAGACCTCGGACTTTGGCGTCATGCATGCACCGTATGGGCGCGACATCGTCCGCGGCTTCGTGGATGCGATGCGGGCCGAGGGTTTGCGCATCGGCCTCTACTTCTCGCTCATCGACTGGCATCACCCCGACTACCCGGCGCTCACCGAGGACGACAAGCCGTACGCCTGGGGGCGCTGGCGGCGTTCGAGCCCCGAGGAGTGGGCGCGCTTCACCGGCGACATGTTCGAGCAGGTGCGTGAGCTGCTGACGAATTATGGACAGATCGATGTGCTCTGGTTCGATGGCCACTGGGAGCGAAGTGCCGAGGAGTGGCGCGCGAGCGAACTCATCGCGATGGCGCGGCAACTGCAGCCCGCGATCCTGATCAACGACCGCATCCAGGGAGAGACGGACTTCGAGACCCCGGAACAGTTCGTACCCGCGCAGCCGCCGGGGCATCGGTGGGAAACCTGTCTCACCATGAATGAGAGCTGGGGCTGGAACCCGGAAGACACGAAATGGAAGAGCCCGCGGCAGCTCGTGCACACGCTCTGCGAGGTGGCGGGCAAAGGCGGGAACCTGCTCCTCAACGTGAGCCCCATGGGCGATGGCCGCCTGCCCGGGGAGATCACGAGCCGGCTCGATGCCGTGGCGGAATGGATGGCGCGCAACGGGGAGAGCATCGTTGGTACCGAACCGGGGCTGGAGCCGTGGCAGTTCTACGGCCCATCGACGCGGCGTGGCGAACGGGTGTACCTGCACCTGCTGATGCGCCCCTACGATTCGATCACGGTCCGGGGCGTGCCGGTGAAGCGGGTGAAGGGCGTCACCGTCCTGGGGACTGGTAGTGCACTCGCTCACGGGCAGCGGACGAGCCTGCTCGACCAGGCGATCAATCCCGACCCTCGGGGCGAACTCACCATCACGGTGCCGCCCGAGCTGGTAGACGACCTGGCGACGGTGATCGCGGTCGACTTCGAGGGTTCACCAACGTAACGAATATTCTTCGAAGCAGGTGGCGGACAGTAAGATCGCGAGCAACTCAACTGAGGTTGCACCATGACGCGTCCGCATCTCCATCCCTACGTGGGCCGCGACGAGGTCCGCCGTGCCATCGAACGGGTGAGCCCGGCAGCCGGGCCACTCGTCCATCCGCAGCGCGTCATCGATGGGCTTCGTGCAGAGCGCCCGATGTTCCAGCGCTTCAACGGCTGGCTCGCCGACCACATCGTGGGGCTCGCGGGGACGATGGGCTTTTTCTACTTCCTCTGCCTGGTGATGGGCGGATGGGCGTTGTGGCAGAGCTGGATAGCCGGGGATACCGGGTTCGATCCGTACCCGTATGCATTCCTCTTTTTCATCCTCGGCGGGATCATGCAATCGCTCTTCGTGCCAACGATGCTGACCGCTTCGAACCGGGTGGCAGAGCGGGACCGCATCAAGGATGAGACCGACCACCGTGCGTGGGCGCATCTCTACGATGTGAACGACGAGCAACTGGTGCTGCTCCGCAGGCTCGTGGACGAACTGCTGGCCGGGGACCGAAGTAGCGATCCAAACCCGCCGATAGCGTAGGATTCAGGCCATCATCCTGAATCGGAGTGCATCTTCTATGGCAGTTCGGCTTGATGGGCAGGTTGCCCTCGTAACCGGTGCGGGCCGCGGCCTCGGCCGGGCCTACGCCCTCGACCTCGCGAAGCACGGCGCAAAGGTCGTCATCAATGACTTCGGCGGGAGCGTCTCGGGCGAAGGTGCCGACGAATCGCCCGCGCAGCAGGTTGTCAACGAGATCAAGGCGATGGGCGGCGACGCTATCGCCAATGGTGGCGACGTTGGCAGCTACGAAGACTGCTACAACATGATCAAGCTGGCAATGGACACCTGGGGGCGGCTCGATGCCGTCGTGGCCAACGCGGGTATCCTCCGCGACCTCGCCATCCACAACATGGCCGAGAACGACTGGGACATGGTCATCCGTGTGCACCTGAAACAGTGCTACAACCTGGCCCATCATGTGTGGCCGGTCTTCCGCCAGCAGTCCTATGGCCGCCTCGTGATGGCGACCTCCACCTCGGGCCTCATCGGCAACTTCGGGCAGGGCAACTATGGCGCGGCGAAAGCCGGCATGTATGGCCTGATGAACGTCCTCAAGCTCGAGGGTGAGAAGTACAACATCAACGTCAACCTCATCTCGCCCGGCGCCGCGACGCGCATGACCAACAACCTGATGGGCGCACAGGGCCAGGATGCCGATGAGCGCGCGATCGTGATGGGCCCGGAGCACGTTGCCCCGGCGGTGACCTACCTTTCGTCGCCGCAGTGCCAGGAGAGCGGTGTCTGCATCAACGCCTCCGGCGGCCACTACAGCCGCATCGCCATCGTCCGCAACAACGGTGTGGACTACGACCCGCACACCCACAAGGATGCGGACTGGTTCGAGCAGAACTGGGGCACGATCACGGACCTGACGGGCGCCTACGCACCGTGGTCGTTCCGCGAATCGCGCGAGCAGCACTACGCGGCGAAGAAGCAGGGCTAACTGCCCAACCGGCATCGTGAGCAGCATGAGGGGCCGCCCAACCTGGGCGGCCCCTCATCGTTGGGTGCCAGGCTCGGCACGCGGAACTCATCAATAGCGGGGCGGCCCCCAGCGAGGATCGGGACGCTCGCTCACACCAGGGGTGCCAAGACAGGTGCTTCCGTGGCTGTCGCTGTTCGAACCATCGGGACACGTGGTGTTGCGCCAGGTAACGCGGGACAGTGCGGCCATGCCGAGGTCGGCGCCGCTAAGGTTGGCCCCGGTAAAATCGGCCCCTTCCAGGAATGCACCATGGAAGCCGGCATTACTGAGGTTGGCGCCAATGAACCGCACATCACCCACCTGGGCCCCGGCGAAGCTCGCGGCGACGGCCGACACACCATCGAGCCTCGAGCCGGCGAGTGCGGAGCCAGAGAACTGAGCACCATCCAGCCGGCAGCCACGGAAATCGATATTCGAGAGGTTGCCGCCGAACGCACCGCCGCTGAGGTCGCAGTTGCCTTTGTCGCCCGCCACCAGGTTGGGGAAGTTCTGCCAGCCGCAAAGGAGACCGTCGGTCCCGCGAATTGCGGTGGCCGGGCAAGCCTCGGGCCGCTGGTTCAGGCCCCCAACGGGCGTGGGCGGCGGATTGATGGGCTGAACACGGACGCCGGCATAGAAGAACGGCCGCTGGAACTCCTCCTCCACGTGCACGCCCTCAACGCGTTCCTGGAGGACACCATCCGGACCGATGAAGACATAGCCAGGGATATCCGCCGGCTGGTAATGGCGCTCGACATCCCCCCCGTGCCAGTCGGAAAGGCCTACGGCTGTACTCCCCTGGTTTCCAAGCATCGCGACGGTGACGGTTCGTTCACTTTCGGGCGTGATCGCCAGTACCTTCACCGGTTGATCCGTGGTTCCCAGCATCTGGCTGAGGAGGGCCAGTTGGCCGGGGCAAGCGGAACAGGATTCGCCTGCACGGACGAAGGCGACGACGACGGCGCTTCCCCGGTAGTCGGAGAGCCGGTGGAGAACCGATGGGTCGCGGACGTCGGGCAAGGCAAAATCGGGGGCTGGTCGGCCGACTTCCGGGGCAAAGGTGTCGATCATACCGGGGGCGGCAGGCGCGAGGGTTGGGGCCGGGGTTGGCGGAGGCGGGGGATCGTCAATCGCGTCCGCGCCACCGAAGAGGACAGCCCCGGCGATCGCCCCTCCCGTGATGCCCACAGCGGCGGTGACTCCCCCCGCGACCTTCAACGCGCCAAGGCCGAGCAGTCCACGGACCCAGCGACGAGAGCGGCCAAGGGGGCTGCGCTCGCGGCACCAGTATATGGCGACATCATCGCGGGACTCGACGCCAAGCTTGGTGATGAGTTCACTAACGTGCCATTTTGCTGTCGCGAAGGTTATCCCGAGTTCGGCTGCGATTTCGGCGTTGGTTAGCCCGCGTGCAACGAGATCAAGGACATCGCGCTCGCGCGGGCTCCAACGTACAGGGGCGGGGGTACGCGCTCCACTTCCCATGCCGGCAGCGTAGCCGGTGAACGGAAGCGCGTGCCCATCCTATTAGATAGATGACGAAAAGTCATTGAGCCGGCAGGCCGAAGCCGCTCACCCGGCGGCAGCTGATTCCAGGCCGTGAAGGGAGGTTGGTTCGCGAGTGCGATTGGCCGGACGTCATCCCGATCGCTCTGCCCCTGCTACCCCACCTCTTTCACGAGTTCCATGAAGCGGCCGAGTGTCTCGATACGCTCGGCGGCCGTCTTGCCCTCGGGCTGGACGCGCATCGTGTTCACACCTGCGGCCTTATGGGCGCGGATGCGTGCTTTCACCATCTCATCCGTGCCGAGGAGGTTCGTGAGGGTGACCATCTCGTCGGGGACGTTGGCGGCGGCCTCTTCGCGCTTTCCTTCGAGCCAGAGGCGCTGCACTTCGAGGGCAGTCTCGGTGTAGCCGGCGCGCTTGTAGGCGTCGTTGTAGAAGTTGTGCTGGCGCGAGCCCATAGCCCCGAGGGTGAAAGCAAGGCCTGGCCGGCGAGGGGCGATGAGGCGCTCGAGGTCGTCACCAAAGGCGATAACGCCCGCCGCGACCTGGAGGTCGATGTCGGTGAGCTGCTTGCCAGCGCGCTTTGCCCCGCTCGCGATCCGCTCGAAGAAGACACTGGCGTGTTCGGGGATGAACGATGTGCCGATCCAGCCATCGGCGATTTCGCCGGTCATCTCCAGGCTCTTCGGGCTGAGCGTGGCCAGGTAGATGGGCACGTTGCGAGGGCGGGCGGAGGTCTTGAGCGCCTTCCCTTCGCCGCCGGGGAGGGGGAGCGTGAAGATCTTGCCGTTGTAGGCGACGCGTTCGCCACGGGTCGCCATGCGCACGATCTCGACCGTTTCGCGGATACGCTGGACGGCGCCCTTGAATGGCACCCCATGCCACCCCTCGACGACCTGGGGGCCGCTCGCGCCGAGGCCGAGGATGAAGCGGTCGTTCGACATGGAGGCGAGCGCCATGGAGATCATGGCGATATTGGCCGGGGTGCGGGCGGCAGCCTGGATGATACCCGTGCCGAGCTTGATGCGGCTCGTCTTTGCGGCCATGTAGCTGATGGGGGTGGCGGCATCGTGCCCCCACGTCTCGGCTGACCATGCGCTGTCGGCGCCGAGGCGCTCGGCCTCCTGGATGAATGCGGCGGCTTCGGCCCAATCTTCGTTGACGGGCGCAAGGCCCACGGCGACTTTCATGGCGATCTCCCGGTGGTTTGGTGGGAGTTTACCCGGGCGAGGGGGCGAATGGGCGAATGGGCGAATGGGCGAGAGGGCGAAAGGGCGAGAGGGCGAATGGGCGAGAGGGCGAAAGGGCGAATGGGCAAGAGGGCGAAAGGGCGAGGGGGCGAATGGGCGAATGGGCGACGCCCGCCGGCCGGCGGTCGCTACGGTGTCGCTGTGGCGAGGCCGGGCCCGAGGCTTCCGAAGATGCTGCTACCGTCGTCTGAGAACTCATCGAGTTCCTTGCAATCGGGGTTGTTTTTCGCGATCTTCTCGAGGCGGTCGTTAATCGCCTTCGGCATCTCCGGGAACATGTTGTCTCCGAGCCCCTCTATCGACGGGTCATCGAATTTCCCCGACTTCAGGGCCTTGACTGCGGCGTCCATCTGGGTGACAGCGTTCGCGTGCCATTCCTTTAAGTCCTTTGGGGGCTTGAGGTTCTTGAAGTCCCTGGCGAACTGTTCGAAGGCGGGCGCAAGGTTGACGAAAAACGCCTCGAAGAACTTGCCGAGGTCATCGAGCGATTCGGCTGTTGCCGAGGGCGTCACCTTGTCCATGTCGCCCATCAGCTTCGTGACGAAGGTCTGGGCGGCCTTGCACATGCCGCTCACGAACTCCTCGTCGCTGCCAGTTGCGCCGCCATTTTTCGGACTGGCCGTCTTCCCGCTTTTCGTTGTCGAGCCCGGTTTCGCCGTGGACCCGGCCTCTGTGGTAGATGCCGGGGAATCGCCCCGGTCGCCGGAGCCGCCGGAATTGTCGTCGTCGCCGCTACAGGCGGCAGCGAAGAGGCCGAGCCCGAGCACCAGCATGAGCATGGCGGGCAGCAGCGCGAATCGAAAACGGTCGGTCACGTGAACTCCTCGTGGGGCCAGGGGGCTTCGGGCCATTATCGGCATGCTTCGGCTATCGCAGTACTCGGGGTTTCCTCGCATCTTTGTCCGGGAGCCCCAGGGACGGACCGGCCACCTCGCGCTGCCAGCAATCCGCAAGGGATGGGGTGAATCGCAAGTTTCTGCGCCCGCGCGATTCGGGGCTGGGCACCTCGAGAGCCTGCATGGGGCTGCAAGCACGCGCGCGGGGGTTGTAACCGGGTTCGGCTCGCCCGGGCGGTAGCGTGGGATCGCTGCGGAAACGGAAATGCCCGGGCCACCTGCCCGCTGGCCGGAGCCCTGCCTGTGAGAGTCCTCCTCGTAACCGTGATGCTCCAGTTCTTTCTGTTGGCGTTCGCGATGAACGACGAGCAGCGAAAGTTCGCGCCCGGGCAATGGATGGTGCTCGGGATCGCGGTCATTGGCATGGCGTTCGCCGGGTCGCTCCTGGTCTAGCCGGGGGTATGCAGGCGATGCCACGGATCCTTCGGGAGCCGGATGTTCCTTTCCCGGACGTTTCGCGGTTCTCGCGTGCGTCGGCTATCCTCAGGCTGATGCCAGAGCAGTACGCAGCCACCGACAAGCGCACCGGGCTCGAAGTTTCCGTGACTGGCGAATTCCCGCCGCAGCACGAGGACCGCATTCGCATTGCACGGACGACGCAGCTTTTCACGCGGCTGATGTCGACCATTCTCGCCACTGAGAACGAGACGCTCCGGCGCGAGCGCTTTCATGCGATCGAAACGCAGCTCGAAATGGCCGACGCTCTCATTCGCGAGGACATGGAAGAGGTGCAGCGGTTGATGCGCGCGACGCTCGAGAAAATGGGCATCACCCCCGAACAAATGGACGAGATGGCCAGGAGGCTGATCGACCAGCTTCGCCAGACGGGCGAAGGGCCTGGCTTCCCCGGGCTCGATGAGCCGCCGCCGGGGCCGGGCAACAACTGACGGAGCACCGGGATTCGCTCCCTCTCGAACGCTCGCCAGGTCAGCGGGCAGCGTGCACCTCGATAGCGGCGCGGTATGCGTCGAGGATGCCGGGCAGCACGCGATCCGGGCGAAAGGATTCGGCGCGGGCGAAACCGGCTTCCCTGAGCGCTGCCGAACGCGCGGGCGAGTCCAGCACCGAGGCGATTGCTTCGGCGAGCATGCGGGCAGCTTCCGGGTCGTCACTTTCGGCGGCCGAGACGGGCACCACGAGCCCCGCTGTGCCGGCAACCTCAGGGAGTGCGCCACCATCGCTCGCGACCACGGGCAGGCCGCAGGCCATCGCCTCGATGACGGGTATGCCGAAACCCTCGTCACGGCTCGGCATGGCAAGCACCGACGAGGCGGAGTAAACGGCGCGGAGGGTCGCTGCCGGTACGCGGCCGAGTTCGACGATGTGCTTTGCCACGCCGAGGCGGTTTGCGAGTTCGTGTTCATGCCGCCCGAGGGGCGAACCGACGCGGAGGAGGGTCGCCCCTCGAAGCTCGGGCCGGGCCAGGGCGTGAAGGAGCAGGTCGAAGTGCTTGTAGTAGCCGAGATGGCCAACGCTCAGGATGAGCGGCCCCTCCGGCAAGCGGACTCCGGTGGTGGCAAGCGCCATGCGGGCGCCCTCGATGCGCCGAAGACCCCGGCGAAGCATGTTGGGAACAACGGAAATCCGGTCCGGGTCCGCCCCCAGGTGGTGGATCATCCGCTGGCGGGTGGCCCCGGACACAGCGATGAGGTGCGACGCGTGGAGCATGGTGCGGACCGAATGGGAGAGGAGTCCCTTCTTGAGTGGCCCGAGGGGCGGCTCGAAGTACCGGGGCATCGAAAACGGCATCAGGTCGTGGCAGGTGACAACTGTGGCCGAGCGGCGGCCGAGGCGGCGCACGTGGTGGCCGAGCGCGTGGTCGGTGATGTGAACGACCGGGAACGGGTGACGCCGGTGGTCGGCGAGGGCGGGCGAGCGCTTCCGGTAGCGGATGCGAAACCCATAGAGGACGGAAGGCGGATTGAACCAGGGGACGAACGCCATCGATGGGCGGTACGTGCCATCGGCTTCGAGTGCCACTTCGAGGTTGCGTGCGTAACGGTTGATGCTGACCCATTGCCAGTTGGGGAAAGGTGCAGCCAGTAGTACCCGGCTGGCTGGGCCGCCCGGGTGCTCAGCATCTCCGCAACAGTCGCGGGATGGTGCCGTCACCCTTCGCACGATACCGGGCGGAACGCTTGTGACAACCTCCGCGGGCGCACATCATTCGAAGCCGGGGGATCGTCGATGCCCGAAGTACGCACGATGGTAACTCGCTTGCTCGAACGGGCATCGCAGGTACAACCCCTGCCACGAGGGGTGACCGTTTCCTGGCACACCAACCTCTCGTCTCCCGTATCCCGCCACTACACCGACTGTGGAGGGGATGAGTGGCTGCCCTACGATCTGTTCCGCGCGGTGTTCGAGAACCGCTCCCAGGGCTGCAAGACGATCGCGCTTCTCTGGCGGGGCGGGGCCCCATGGGCCTTCGTTCCGCTCCGTCGTGCTGGCCGGTACTGGGAGCCGCTCTTCGTTGGCGTCATACCGGAAACCGTACCGTTTCCATGTAACGGGCGCCGCGATGGTGCACTGGCGGCGCTCCGCCTGAACATCGGTGTGTGGCAGGATCTCGAGCCGCCCGTTGGACTGGAGAACCGGCGCTGGCTGAGCCGCTTTACGAGCTATGAGCTCGACCTTCGCGATGACCCTGAACCCTACTGGCGTGCGCGCGATTTGTGGAAAACCATCAGGCAATCACTGCGGCGCGGGGCCGGACTCGAACTCGTGACGAACGACGGCGACGGGTGTGAGTGGACTATCAATCGCTGGCGCGACCGTTTCTCCAGGGTGAACCCCGGCGGTACCGTGACG
Source organism: uncultured Anaerolineaceae bacterium (assembly GCA_964508715.1). GTDB lineage: Bacteria > Chloroflexota > Dehalococcoidia > Tepidiformales > Tepidiformaceae > JAKALX01. The sequence continues at coordinate 180,735 of CAZDUX010000006.1, forward strand.
AAATGGGCTGATCGCGCGGTGGTTGCGCGCTGGTCGCTGGCGAACGATTGGCAGATGCGGTCGTGGCATCTGCGCGATGGCAGCCGCTGGGTTGGGGGCCTGACAGGGTTCGTGCTGGGCGAGCGCCTAGTTTTCGGGACGATCTATCGTGACCCGGAGTACGACTGGTTTGGTGTTGGCCATCGCCTGTTCTATGAGGCGTTGGTGTGGGGACGCCGGGAGGGCATTCCGATGGCATCCCTTGGTACGACATTCCCCTACAAGCGGCGATGGGCGCCAGGGTGTGGCTCACAATGGAGCTATGTCGTCGCGCCGTGGCCCGTGCATGCCTGGAACGGGGCTATCGAGCACGCGGGGAAGACGATCTGCCGGGGACGGGAGCGGCAATGAACGGGTCTCCCTATCCTCCGGCATTTCTCCCGGCGGCCGCGGGGTATGGCTCCCTGGCTGCGATCCGCGACCTCCATGCGGCAGGGATCGATGTGACGTGTGTGACTCCCGGCCGGCTTTCGGCGCTGCGGGCGAGCAACGCCGCCTCATGGGCGCCGGAGGCGCGAACGGGTGCGTTGATGCCGCGTCTTGAATGGCTGAAGACGGTGGCTGGACCCGGTGGCGAAACGGTGCTCATCCCCGGCCCGGACGATCTCGCCTGGCTCGCGGCCGAGTTCCAGGCGGGGCTGAGAGACCACTACCGGTTGTACTATCCGCCCGGCGATTCCATCTACCAGGCACTCAACAAGGAGCGGCTCTTCGCCGTCGCTCGTGCGTGTGGGGTCGGGGCGCCCGATTCGTGGTTCCCGGTCTCACCATCCGAGGCGGCACGTGTGGCGAGGCGGGAAGGCGGCGGATTCGTGCTGAAGCCGAAGACACACATTGGCCTTCGACACTGGACCAAGGGTGTCGTCATGCGCTCACCCGAATCGGTTGAGGCAGGGTTCCGTGCAGTGATCCGCCTGCTGCACTACGAGGACATGATGCTCATCCGCGACCCCGGCCTTGCCCTGCCGTTCATGCAGCGCTACTACCCGGGGGCCAGGGGCGCGATCTACAACCTCTCGGGATTCATCGGCCACACGGGCAGCCTCACCGGCTTCGCCGCTTCGCGGAAGGTATTGCAATATCCCCGCCGCCTCGGGGTGGGGGCCTGTTTCGAGGCAGTCCCCGTCGACCGTGAGCTTGCCGTACGGGTCGCGGAGATGCTGCGCGGCATCGGCTTCCACGGGATCTTCGAGGCGGAGTTCATTGAGGTGAACGGCGAGCGGCTCCTCATCGATTTCAACCCGCGCGTGTTCCAGTCGGTCGGCCTTCCCATCGCGCGGGGGCTCCGCCTGCCGTACACCTGGTACCTGGCCGCCATCGGTGATTTCGCCGGGGTGGAGGCACAACTCGCGCAGTCACGGCGCTTCGAAGATGGGAGCGGGCAGCCTTCGCGCTGGGTGCACCGGTTCGCCCTCGAGACGATGGTTGCGACGCGGCTGGCGACGTTCCGGATGGGCCCGCACGAGGCCCGCCGCTGGCTCGGCTGGCTGAGGCGCGATCGAGTGGACACGGTCGACGCTACGTGGGATGCGAGCGATCCGTGGCCGGGGCGCCTCGACGGCCTGCAGCATCTCGCAAGGTTCGTGCGCAATCCGCGCTACTTCGCCGGTACGTTCGTGCGCGACTAACGGCGGGTGCGTGGGGTGTCAATCGTCAGGCGGCGGTGGCCCGGGCGAAGGCGAGGTACACCTGGAGGCCCATCGCCTCGAGGTTTGGCGATTCAGCAGCGTGGGTAACACCGGCCGCTACCTCGCCCCAGAGTCCGATCACGCGGCGGACCTGCTCCTCGTGAAACAGCGTATAGGCGACGGTGATCTGCTCGAGCAGGCGGCCAAGGTGCTCCTCGCCAAGTTCGCCAGACTGCGTGCCAAGCCAGGCGACACGCGTGGCGATGTGATCCCAGGGCCAGGCGAGGACCGCGTGATCGCGGTCGGCAAGCGATGCGCGGAAGCCATCGGCGGTGCGCCGGGCGACGAGGGCAGCCTCGCGCTGGGTCGCGAGCCCGTGCGCCGCCGCACGAAATGACCGGGGAGAACCGTGGACGGCGCCGCAGACGAGCGAGGCGGTGTTGCTGAGCAGTTGCTCGAGGCGGTTGAACGCGACCTCGGCGGTCGATTCATCCCGGGCAACCTGGCGCAGCGTCCAGGCACCGAAGGATGGTAATTCCGGGGCTGCCGCGGGCTTTCGTTCGCGAGAGAAGAGCTTCACACGCTGATCATCGGACCTGGCGGCGGCTTATCAACCGCCAACTCCTGGTTGTTGTCGCTGCTATTGGGGTTTGTAGGCTGTGGCGAAGGTGACGCAGCCATCGGCAGAACGCGGTGAGGGGAGCATGCGCAGAGCGCGGAATACAGGCTGGAGCGCGGCATAGACGAGCTTCTGTGGGCCGGAAAGGCCAAGGGACCCGGCGTAGGCGAGCTTCGTCCGTTCGAATCCCGCCTCTTTCAGGTGGAGTTCGACCATCCAGTCGGGGAGGAGGCACCGGTGGCCGGATGAGTAGTACTCGGTGCGGCCAAAATAGCTCGGCTCGCCCGTGAGGAAGAACTTGAGGCGGGAGCGCGGATGGCCGATGTTCGGGGTCGAGAGCACGAGGAGGCCGCCAGGCCGCAGCAGCTCCCGGAAGTTGCGGAGTGCCTGCATCGGGTTCTCAACGTGCTCGAGGATTTCGACGGCGCAGATGCAGTCGAACTCGCCCGGCGAGCTGCCGGGTGGCAGGCTGGCGGCCGAGGCGTTCCACTCGACTGCCATCGTCCCGGCCTTGTAGTCGGAGACATCGAGGTCGGACCCGAGGACGTCGAAACCATCGTCGTGGAGGCGCTGGGCAAGCGCGCCCGAGCCGGACCCGACATCGAGGATGCGGGCGCCTTTGGGCAGCCGCGATGCCACGAGCCGCGCCGCGAACTCATGGGCACCGGGTGCGGCGTGCATCGGGATGCCGTTGTACGCCCGGCCCGTATCGCCGCGATGAATGACCTCTGTCACCTGTGCCCCCTGGCCGTGGGAACTTACCGGCGCACGATGGCGCCCGTGTGATGGTAGGCGGCTGCTACCTGCCGGGCGAATCGGCGCCCCCGTGGGCTCCCTGGCTGCTGGCGTTCAGGCAGGCACGGCGACGTCGAGCGCGTGCTTGCGCACCTCGGCCATCACCTTTGCGCCGATGGCCTCCGCCGGTTCAACGACGGGGAGGCGCGGCTCGCCGATGGCGAAGCCGAGCTGGCGCAGGATGTAGCGGATGGTGCTCGGGCTGCCGTTGAGGAAGCAGGCATCGGTAAGCGGGCAGAGGCCGCGATGGATGGCGGCCGCGCCACGTACATCGCCCGCGCCGATGAGTTCGGCCATCCGCCGGATCTGGCCGGCGACAATGTGGCCTGTGACGCTGACCACGCCATACCCGCCGAGGGCGAGGATGTGGAACGTGTCGTTATCGTTGCCGCTCCAGATCTTGAAATCGGGGCGGGCCTCGATGATCGCCGCAGTGTGGGCCAGGTTCCCGTTCGCTTCCTTGTCGCCGATGATGTTCGGCACCTCGGCGCAGCGAAGGATGGTCTCGACGGTCATGTCGGTGCCGGTCCGGCCGGGGACGTTGTAGAGGATGACCGGCAGCGGCGTCGTCTCGGCAACGGCCTTCATGTGCCGGAAGATCCCCTCCTGAGGTGGTTTCAGGTAGTAGGGGGCGACGGCGAGGATACCGTCGGCGCCGGCCTTTTCGGCGAGCTTCGCCATGTGGACGGAGTGGCGCGTGTCGTTCGTGCCCGCGCCGGCGACGACGGTGGCGGAATCGCCGAGCTCCTGTTTCACCTCGTCCCAGAGCCGGTACTTCTCGTCGTCGGTCAGCAGCGGGGATTCGCCCGTGGTGCCCACCACCACGACACCATCGTTGCCACAGCGCACCAGGTGGCGGGCGAGCCGCCGGGCGTGGGGATAATCGACCTCCCCTGCTTCGGTGTATGGCGTGACCATCGCCGTAAGGATGCGGCCGAGTTCGGGCATGGCTGGGACTCCGGTTGAGGTGAGCGGTTATTGTAACGCACTGGCCTCTGTCCGCGCCGCGCCTTTCCCTCACGGTTCTCTCCGGTACTCGGCTGCGGCACGCCGAGGGACGAGGCGCCGGGCCGCCTCTGCACGGCGCTACCAGGGGCACGGAAGCGCGGGAGGCAGGCTTCGGTACAGGCCGCGACAAGAGATGACGCAAGGTTTACGGACTGGTTACGGTTCCTCAGGGAATCCCCTGATTCGGGGAATGCGGCAGGGCGTCACAGTAGCTGGGAAGGAGTTCGGTGATGCGTGTTGTTTGTGCCTGGTGCGACGTCCTTCTGCAAGAGGGGAGCGGAGCGGTTTCCCACGGCATCTGCACGCCGTGCTTTCGCCGCCTCAAGCGGAGGCATGCCCGTTCACTCCGGCAGGCGTCAGCCCGGCCTTAGGCTGAAGTATCTCCAAGTGATGTAGACACGCGTTTCACCTGGGAGGCTGGGGGT
>CAZDUX010000007.1:0-168042 GCA_964508715.1 uncultured Anaerolineaceae bacterium
CGCCCGTTCTGCTCTGGCAGGTACCGAGGGGCGAATTAATCAGCGAATCCCTAGGATCGTTTCCAGAAATCGGTCGTGGCGCCCCGGCGGGCCAGTTCGGCGCGGAGGCCGAGCATCGCGGTGTAGGTGGGGATGAGGAATACGTCATCGCCGGGTTTCGTTTCCTGGAGGATTGCGGTCGTGAGTTCGGCGGGTTGATGGGCCAGGTGTGCGGGCGGCCAGCCGGCGTACTTCAAACGGAGGGCGATGTCCTCGGCACGGTCGCCGCCGGCCCAGCAGTCAAGCACACGGCCCTGGAGGAGTTCGTAGTCCACGTCCCAGATCCAGCTCACGTCCTGGCCGTCGGCGAAACGGTCGTTGAGCAGTGCTGCAACGTGCAGCCCCTCTCCCGGGTCGATGGCTGCGAGCAGGCGAAGCACCTGGTTCGCACCTGCGGGGTTCTTGCAGAGCATGAGCCGGAGGCGCCGTCCCTCGAGCTCGATGACCTCCTGCCGGCCAAAGGCAGCCTTCACGCGTCCCACGCCGGCTACGACTCCCTGGGCGGGGAGCAGGAGTACCTTTGCGAGGGCGATGGCCGCGAGCGCGTTGTAGACGTTGTAGAGGCCGGTGAGAGGCATGGTGAGTTCCCCGATGCCACTCACGCGGAACGACGACGACTCGAGCGTGAGCTTCACCTCTTCTGCCGACGTCTCGGGCTCTTCCCGCTTTCGTCCACAGCCCGGGCATCGCCACCAGCCGACGTGAGCGAAGTAGCGGCGGTCATAGGCGAATGACCCGCCACATTGCCGGCACCAGCGGGCATCGAAGGCTCCCGCAACGGCGGTGGTGAGGTCTTCATCGTTGAGCCCAAACCAGTGAACCGGGCCGTTCCAGCCGACGGCGAGTTCCGCGACGCTGGGGTCGTCCGCGTTGAGGATGAGCGTTGTATCGGGGGGCGCGTGTTCGAGCGCCTGGCGCCAGAACGACGCGACCGTGTCGACTTCACCGTAGCGGTCGAGCTGGTCGCGGAAGAGGTTCGTGAACGCGATGGCGCAGGGTGCAAGGGCACGCGTGGCGGCCGGCAGCGTGGCCTCATCGGTCTCGAACAGGCCGAGCATCTCCGTTGCCCCTGGAATCGAGCCGCTGATGCTGGCGCGGGCGACGAGCTCGCTGGCGATGCCCCGCATCAGGTTCGAGCCTTCGCGGTTGTGGATGTACGGCACCCCGGATTCCTGGAGCACCCGTGCGAGTATCCGGGTTGTGGTTGTCTTGCCGTTGGTCCCGGTGACCATCACGCGTCCGCGCCCGAGCGTGCGGCCAAGGCCACGAACGATACCGGGGTCAACCTTCTCGGCGACGAGGCCCGGAAGGGCGGTTCCGCCGCCGCGGCCAAGCGCGCGGCTGGCGCCAGCGGCGGCTTTCCCCGCCCAGACGGCCACCGTGGTGCGTGGCTCCATCGCTCGATTGTCGATTGCTGATTGGCGAGTGTCGATTGCCGGGTCGGTCCGTGGCTGTGCGTCACGATGCGACCTGTGTCCGCTGCCGCCTGGTGCCCCGGTTTTCTGCCGTGCTGGCGGCCGGTCATGGGGAACCGCCCGCTGGCGATTCGTTCAGGGAGTCGGGAGGAAGAGGGAGTACTTGCCCTGCGTTGGCTTGCCGCCGAAGAGCGGGGCGTTGATCGTGAGCGTTACCGGGCCTGTCGTATTGCCAACCGTGTTCTTGATCGCGACGACGAGCGTGACGTTTCGGCCCTGGCCGCTGGAAACCACGACCTCGGCCCGCCCGCCGAGCGTCGCCAGGGGGGCAAACACCTGGCCCGCAGCTGCGAGCTGGCTCTCTTTCAGGTTGACCTGCCCGAAATCGCGGCCGGCGTTGGTGATCCAGAGGTCGACGAGGATGGCATGAGTCATGCCGCCGCTCTGTGCCTTCGAGACGGCGCTGGAGAGCGAGTACGCCTCCTGCCCACCGGTTGCCATGAGGATGCAGCGGAAGTACTCGATCGGGTAGGTGGAGGCTTTCACCGCCTTCACCGACACCCCATTGATCGATTGCTCGACGGCCAGCGGGACTGCCGTTTCCTGGATAGAGCCGCACTGGGTGGACTGCCGGGCAAGGCTCGCCTCGGCGGCGGTTGGTGTGGCGGCGGGTGTGCCCTGGATACCGGCGACGTCGGAGGCGGGGCCGGGCTGGCTCTGCCCGCTGGCCGCGGCGGTCGCGGTGGTGGAGACGGACGGCGGGGCTTGCTGTGTGAGCGCCGGGGAGGGCTGCGTGGTGGGGGTTGTGGGTGGCGCCGGGCTCTGTTGGGCGGTCGGCGCCGGAACCGTCGTCCGGGTCCTGGAGGGCGTCTCTCCCCTGGCGCCATCGGGCTGGACGCCGAAGGCGATGACCGTCATCCCGATGACCACGGCGATGGGAATGAGGAACTGCGGCTTTCGCAGCCATGCCAGGGCGGCGGGCGGGATGAGCGGAGGCGGAGGTGACGGCCGCTGATGCATCCCGACCACCCTATCGTCACGCTCGCGCGCGAGACGATGCGGGAAACCCCGATTCGCGGTGTGGTGAACACCCATCGCAAGCGGTGGCGGCCAATCGATGGCGGCGGGAGAAGCGGTGTTGGGGGCGCGCAGGTTTGGGTGGCCGAAGGGGGCGGGAAGGGCCTGAAAATTTTCACCAGATGGCCCCTTGACTTCGATCGCAGGGGGTGTACCTTGAAGGCGAAGCACGACGCAGGCAACCCCCGGCGAGGGGAGCCGTCGTGAAAGGCCCGGGAGGTGACGACGATGATCAATGTCAAGCTTCACGCAGCCTATGGAGTTTGGATTGTGCAGAGCGAGGGTCTGCGCTGAGCAGACCAGGCACGGCATCCACTCGAGGCCGAACCCCACGAGGATTGCCATGACAGCCCGGGACGCAGAAACACCGCACGAGGCGGTGGCGCCCGGATCGCTCCCTCAGGGAGCGGCGATGGGGCAACGGGCCTGAGGTATCGAGTGGAGCTTGCCACCGGGTTACCGCCCGGCAACTCGGTGAAGAAGCAGAATGACACAGGCCCCGGTCAACCCGGGGCCTGTTTGCGTCCCGCTGTATAGTGCCCGTGGGAGCACGAGATGGGCGAGCATAGTGACGAGTTCGAGCGCGAAGTCATCGATGCCGTACGCGAACTGCGCGGCACGGTGCGGGCGATCAAGATCCTTATCGGGATCGGGGCGGCGCTGGCGCTGCTCGTATTGGTGGCCGGGCTGGTCAACGTGTTTGTTGGTGGCGGCGATAGCGGAGGGATTCCCGGGAATGATGTGCATGCGGCACTGGAGAAGGGGACGTCGGCGTCGGTGAGGACCGAAGCTGGCCTCGACGTGACGGTGACCATCACGAGCGTGACGGTCTCTGACCAGCGTGTCCAGGTCGGCACAAAGGTTCGTGGCACTGATGGCGGGAACTGGTACCTCTACCTGGCGAGTAACCAGCGAGTTCCGATGCAGGACCTGGAGAGCGCCGGGTACACCGACGGGTGGAAGATACAAGGGTACGACGGAGAGATCCCGGCGGGTGAACGCGTGCGTTTCGTCCAGTTCAGTCCGGACGACTCACGCGGCGACCTGTACTTCGATGTGAACCAGTAGGGTCAGGCAGGCCGCGGTGCCCGGGCGGCGAGCTGAATGAGCGCTTCGCCGTCGACACGGTACGTGGTCCAGTCATCCATCGCCCGTGCGCCGAGCGCCTTGTAGAAGGCGATTGACGGTTCATTCCAGTCGAGAACGGACCATTCGAAACGGGCGCAGCCGCGTTCGATTGCGATCCGCGCGAGTTCGGCGAGGAGGGCCTTGCCGTAACCATGCTTGCGGTGCTCCGGTTTGACGAAGAGGTCTTCGAGGTAGAGACCGGGCTTGCCGGCCCAGGTGCTGAAGTTGTGGAAGAAGAGGGCGAAGCCTGCCACATCGCCCGCGCCGGTCTCGGCGAGGATGACCTCGGCGTAAGGGTGCTCGCCAAACAGGTGGCGTGCGAACTCGTCGCGGTCGAGCTTCACGGCGGCGGGCTCGCGTTCGTACTCCGCGAGCCCGTGGATGAGGGTGATGATGGTGTCGAGGTCTTCCGGGCGTGCTGTGCGGAGGAGCATGGTGCTACGCCTCGACCAGCTCGACCTTTGCGACGGTCGCCCCTTCGCGGGCGATGCGGGTGACGAGGGAACGCCCTGTCATTGCTGCACTTTCGAGCGTCCGGAGCATGGCGGCTGCAACATCTCGGCCGGCCGCTTCGGGGGCGATGGCCGCGATGGAGCTGCCGGCGCCACTGAGCCACGCTGCGTGTGCCCCCGCTCCTTTTGCCGCCGTGAAGATATCGAACATCGGCGGAAAGAGGGCGGACCGCTGGCGCTGGTGGATGCGATCGTCGGTTGCTGCATCGAGGAGGTCCATGCGGCCGGAGGACATCGCGGCGACGAACAGTGCGGCGCGCCCAACGTTGTGCACGGCGTCGGCCCTGGAATAGCTCTCCGGGAGCACCTTGCGTGCGTCTTTGGTCGCCATCGAGTGGTCGGGGATGAGGAGTGCGATGGCAGTATCGGCGGGGTAGCGGCAGGCGGCGCGGATGTACCGTCCTTCGTGGGCAACGCAGACCTGCATTCCCCCGAACATCGCGGGGCAGGCGTTATCGCCGTGGCCTTCGAGGTCCGAGGCGATGCCAAGCATCTCGTCGTCATCGAGGGGATGGCCGGTGATCTCGTTCGCCGCCAGGACACCGGCCACGCGGGCGACGGCGCTGGCGCCCATGCCGCGGCCGAGGGGGATGGCGAGGTTGTAGCGGACGCGGATACCGGCGGGGGCGTCGCGTTCGAGCCGGAGGAACGTCTGCTTGATGGCGGTGATGACCATCTTCTCGCCCACGTCGTCGGTTGGCGGCTGTTCGGTGCTGGAGAACGTCACCGTAATGGAGGCGAAGATATCGAGCGCGAGGCCGAGGCAGTCGAATCCGGCGCCGAGATTGGCGCTTGTCGCTGGCACGCGGAGAGTGATGGCCGTTGGTTCCATGGCTGCCGGTGGTGTCTCCCGAAGGCGCCATGGTACCAGTTGGCGGGTAGCGGCCAACCCGTGCCGCTGCTTTGCGGACGATGGGCCGCCCGGCTCGTGCAGACGGTCCCATTGGGCCTTACGGACGCAATACCGGGTATATGTACGATAGTGGCCGGATCAAGACCAATACGGGGGAGATACCGATGCGAACAACTCGCCAAACCCGGTGGCGGCAGGCAGGCCGCTGGTCGATGTCCGGTCACCTGCGCGAGCTCCAACGCGCTGGCGGGCGGGCGACCGCAAGGGGAACCGCCGTTCCCGCTCCTGCAGCGCGGGGCGTGGCGGCCCCGGCCCGGCCGCGGGTTGCGCCGCCGGGCCGGTAAATCCGCACGGGAAACGCGTGCGGCCACTCATTCGCTTTGCCGGCGGGCCGGGGCGACCCGGCCCGCTGCCATGCCAGGGCCCAATGGCGCCACGAATCACCCCCGGTGAGCCCGATCGAACGACAGCAGATGCTGGCTACAATCGTGAGCGAGAGGTGTGGTGCGATGTTGAGAATCGATCCCGAGCTCGAAAGGTCTATCTCGCGGATCACCGATCTCCTGGCGGCGGAGTTCGCGCCCCGCATCTCGCGGACTGAAGTCGTTGCCTGTGTCCACCGCAATGCGCGTGCACTCGCCGCTCACGCCACGGTGCCGGATTACATCCCCGTGTTGCTGATCCGGAATTGCCGCCAGCAACTCCGGGGCTCTTCGGGGGTAGCCGAAGTGGAGACGGTGGCGCCCACACGCTGATCCTGGCCTGTCGCTAGCGAGCCTCGGCCCCCAGGGCCCGGGGCTTTCCCGGGCGGGCTGCATCGGGCGGATCGACCTCGGGGAGCGAAATAATGAACGTGGTTCCCCTCTCGGCGCTGCTCTCGACGGTGATCTCGCCGCCCGCGTCCTGGACGATGCCGTAGCACGTTGCTAGCCCGAGGCCCGTTCCCTTCCCCTGCTCCTTGGTGGTGTAGAACGGCTCGAAGATATGTGGCAGGACCTCGTCATCGATGCCGGCTCCGGTATCGCGGGCGTAGAGCCGGACCAACCCGGACCCCGGCACCTGTTCAACGCGAAAGGTCAGCCGGCCGCCACCGAGCATCGCGTCGCGTGCGTTCGCGGCGAGGTTCACGATGACCTGTTCGAGCTGGCCCCGATCGATGAGCACCCGTGCGGGCTTCGGAGCGAGTTCGAGCGTCAGCGAGACGTCCTCGCCGATGAGCCGCTCCAGGAGCCGGAAGAGGTTGGAGAGGACATCATTCAGATCGAGTACCGAGGGATTTGCGGGCTGTTGACGGGCGAAGGCGAGCAACTGGCGTGTCAGCTCGGCGCCGCGCCGGGCGCTGGCGAGTACTTCGCCGAGGTCGGCGCGCACCGGGTGGCCGTCGGGCAATTCCTCGATTGCCAGGTGGGTGAAGCCCATGATGGCGGTGAGCAGGTTGTTGAAGTCGTGGGCGACACCGCCTGCGAGGCGGCCGATTGAATCCATCTTCTGGGCCTGGCGAAGCTGCTCATCCATTCGCCGCCGGTCGGTGATGTCCTGCATGGTGCCGCGGAGGCCGATGATGGTGCCGTCGGCCGCGCGGAGCGGTTCGCCCCGGACGGTTACCCAGCGGTGCGTTCCATCGGGGAGGACCCGCTCGAGGTCGAGCGCGTAGGGAGTGCCGAAGGTCAATCCTGCATCGCGTGCGGCGGCAAGCCGGCGTGAACTCTCGGCGGTGTACATGCCCAGCCGAGCGTCTTGATCCGGCATATCCCCATCGGCACTTGTTCCGGCGATGCGGTGCATCTCGTCGGACCAGTACATGACGTCGTTCGTGGCTTCCCACTGCCAGCTACCAACACGTGCGACGCGCTGTGCCTCTCGCAGGGCGTATTCCTGCTCGCGGAGCTGCTGTTCGGCCCTTCGGCGCTCGGTGATATCGCGTGCAATGGTAGCGATCTCGACGACTTTGCCCGTGGCATCGGTGATGAGCGACAGGGAAAGGAGGACATCGACGGTGCGGCCATCGCGTGTTGTGCGCGTCGTTTCCACGTCGCGGACCGGTTTGCCCGAAAGCACGGCGCTGAGGAGTTCGTTGTACTCATCCCGGCGGTTGAGGGGGATGATTCTCCGGATCGTCCGTCCCAGCATCTCCTCGGCACGGAAGCCGTAGAGGGAGTGTGCTCCGCGATTCCATGTCTTGACGATGCCGCGCGTATCGATGCTGATGATCGCGTCGACCGACGATTCGACGATTGCGGCGAGCCGCAACCGCTCTTCCTGGACGCGCTTGGTTTGGAAGAGTTCACCGAGCTGCGAGGCAACCGAGGAGATGATCCCGAGGAGGTAGGTGTCTTCCTCGCGCTGTTCGGTGACGAAGAAGCTGAGGACCGCAAAGACGTGGTCCTGCCAGTGAATCGGCATAGTGAACCCCGCCTTGATGCCTGCGGATTCGGCGGCGAGCTTACGCGGGAATCCGCCCGTCGGCATCGCGCTCACATCGGCGACCCACTCTGGCTTTCGACGACGCCAGGAGCGCCCGGGCATGCCCTCTCCAGGAAGGAGGAATACCGTTTCCGTCACGATCCGGAACTCGGCAAATCGTTCGGCATCGGGTGCGAACCACGCGACGCATTCGAGGCCGCCGGTGTAGCGCGGGTCGGCCCAGACCTCGCCGATATCCCAGCCCGTGACTTCGCAGACCTCGGCGAGGACGTTCTGGAGCGCGGACTCCGTATCGTCGGCCGCGGCGATGATGGCTGTGAGCCGTTCGAGGAGCTGCAATTCGCGGAGCATCTGCTGGCGCCTGGTGCCGTCCTTACCGATGCAGATGAACATCTGGACGTCTCCGTGCTCATCGAGGACGGGGGTTACGACATGCTCTTCGGTGTAGAGGGTGCCATCGCGCCGGCGATTGATGAGTTCCCCGCGCCATGGGTGGCCAGCCGTCAGCTCGGCCCAGTAGCGGGCGTAGAACTCTGCATCGTGCTTGCCGGAATTCAGGATTCGCGGTGTGTTACCGATTGCCTCTTCCGCGGGGTAGCCGGTGAGTTGCTCGAACGCGGCGTTGACGTAGAGGATCTTGCCGCGTGAGTCGGTCACCATCACGGAGTCGGCGGCCTGTGCGAGTGCCATGCGCAGCACTTCGGAGACGTGGGAATCGGAGGGCGGACTATCCCGATATTCAGCCATGGTCTGCTCTGCCTGGCTCCAGACCGGTGCTACGGCCTTTACCGTGACGATGCATCAACACTACGGCCTGTTCGCGCCATGTGGGAACCGGGTTGAACCCGCGGAGTTAACACGGCGCATTATGAACAGACAGTAGATATTGCGTATTTCGTTCCTGGTGGGAAGGATCGATGGTGCGGCCCCGGGGTGACTCGTCCCGGGGCCGCCGCGTTGGGGGAGAGGGATATACCTCAGGCCCGGTGGCCGCGCAGCCGGAACCGCGCGGCTGAGGTGCGAAGCTCTTCGGCGAGCTCCTTCATCTGGTTGGCGGTTGCGGCGAGTTCCTCCGACTGGGCCGAGAGCTCCTCTGTGGAGGCGGAGACCTGCTCGGCCGAGGCCGAGGTCTCTTCGCTGGTCGCCGAGACCTGGATGATCGCTTCCGTTACGCGCCCCGTGCCGACGGCCATCTCGTTGGCCGACTGTGCGGACTGCTCGGAGAGGGAGGCGATCTCCTCGGCGCTCGCGACGATGCGCTGGGCGCCGCCGGCGAGGCCCTGCACGTCGCGGGCGATCTGCTGCATCTGCTCGGCACTCTGGCGGACGCTGGAGATGATCGTCTCGAGGGCAACGCCGGCCTGGTTGGTGATCTCGCGGCCCTGGTCGACATCCTGGACACCGGCGGCCATGGCTTCCACCGCCTCGCGGGTGCCCTGCTGGACCTTCGAGATGAGGGTGGCGATCTCCTTGGTGCTCTGGCTCGAGCGCTCGGCGAGGGAGCGGACGTTGTCGGCGACGACGGCGAAGCCGCGGCCCTGTTCGCCGGCGCGTGCGGCCTCGATAGCGGCGTTGAGGGCGAGGAGGTTGGTCTGTGCTGCGATCTCGTCGATGACCTTGACGATGTCGCCGATCTGCTGGCCGTACTCGCCGAGCTGGTCGACGGTGGATGAGGCGCGGCGGACGGCGGTTGCGATCGCCTCCATCGAGCTCACGGCCTGGGTGACGGCCTGCTGGCCCTGCTCGGCGGCGGACTGTGATTCGGTTGCGGCCAGGGCGATCTGCTCGGAGGCTGCGGCGACGACGCCGATGCGGTCGCCGATCTGGATCGCTTCCTTGCGGGAGCCGGTCGCGGAGTCAGCATTCGAGCCAACCGCGGCGGCGAGCTGCTGGGAGCCGGCGGCGACGCGCTCGATCTCGCGGGCCGAATCCTGGGAGAGGCTGGAGAGGGAGACGGCGGAGCGGGTGACTTCGTTGATGGCGGTCGCGATCTGGCCGGTGGCTGCAGCCATCTGGTCGGAGGCATCGCGGAGTTGGTCGGAGGCCGAGGCGATAGCGTTTGAGTTTGTCTGGACGCCGCCGATCAGGCCATGGAGGTTTTCGACCATCGAATGAAGGGCGTTGCCGAGGGCGTCGTCCTTGCCGCGAGCGTTGACTTCGACGGCGAGGTCGCCACCGGCCACCGATTCGGCGACCCCGACCATCTCGCGCAGGTACTCGGTCATCTGGCCGAAGGAGCGGGCGAGGTCGCCCATTTCGTCCTGGGACTTGACGGACATGCTGACGTTGACGTTGCCGCGGGCGATGGAGTCGGCTGCGACCGTTGCCTGCTTCGCGGCGTTGGAGATTGACCGGGCGAGGAAATAGGCGATGCCCAGGCCGAGGACAACCGCGAGGATGCTGAGGCCAATGAGGAGTGTGCGGGCGCTGCTCGCCGCGGAGGCCGCGGCATCCTTGCTACTCTTCGACAGGTCAGCGTTGAACTGGCCGACATCGGCAAGGGCCTTGTTCATCTCGGTGATATCGCCGGCCATCGTGGTCCGGACCGAAGTGACGGTGGCGTCATCGCCCGATTCGATTGCCGCGAGGACCTTTTCGCGGTTCTGGATGACGCGCTGAACCCTGGCTGTGACAGCATCCCACTGCTTTTCATCGGTGGCACTGGCGATGCTGACCTTGTACGCGTCAAGCGCTTTTGCTGCTTCCGCCAGTTCGTCCTGTGCCTGCTTGACGAGCGCTTTCTGCTCGGCGGAACCATTGGCTGCGAGGTCGGCCTTTGCCTCTTCCCGGCCGCTCGCGGTCATCGCGTTGTTCACGGTCAGGGCGTGTTGAATGCCGAGTACGTTCTGCCGGTACATATCGGCGGTTCGATTGGCTGCTGCGCTGAGCTGGAAGATACCAACGGCCCCGACGATGCCGCTGAGCACCAATACGACGGCGAAGCTGCCAAGCAGCTTCTCCCGAAGGCGGAATTTCATGCTCGCTTTCCTCCCTGGTAACCACGCCGGCCGCCGTCTGAGTTTCGCGGCCGGGGACAGGGTGATTATCAGGAGCGAGCTGCTGGCTCCTCGGTAGTGGAAACCCTGAGAAGCACGGAGAAAGGTGCCCTTCGTGTCCGCTGTTGCGATAGCAACAGGTGATTCAATTGGTCCTGGCCACGAGGCTGTTACGCAATCGCCACGTGGTGCCTGGAGGGGGTGGCGAGAGATGCGCCCTTCGGGGGGAAGGGCGCATCTCTCATTGGGGCGGGGCTATGCCGCCTTTCCGCGGGCCTGGCGCCGCCGGTCGATCGAGGACGGGGCGGTGTCCTTGCGTTCCTGCCAGGTGAAGCGGCTCGCGGCGGCGTTGAGCTCCTCGGCCATCTCCCTCATCGCCTGGGCTGTTGCCGACAGTTCCTCCGACTGTGCCGAAAGTTCCTCCGTGGATGCCGAGACCTCTTCGGCTGACGCTGATGTTTGCTCGCTGGTTGCCGAGACCTGGAGGATGGCTTCGGTGACGCGGCCCGTTGCCTCGGCCATTGCCGCCGCACTCGTCGAGGCGGAATCGGCGCCACGGGCGATTGCTTCGGCTCCGCCGACGATCTTCTCCGCACCGGCCGAGAGGCCCTGGACGTCGTTCGCGATCGCCTGCATCTGGCCGGCGGCCGACTGGACGCTTGCGATGATCGCCTCGAGTGCCTCGCCCGCCTGGGTGGTGATTGCGCGG
Source organism: uncultured Anaerolineaceae bacterium (assembly GCA_964508715.1). Lineage (GTDB taxonomy): Bacteria > Chloroflexota > Dehalococcoidia > Tepidiformales > Tepidiformaceae > JAKALX01. The sequence goes on from CAZDUX010000007.1 coordinate 11,154, forward strand.
CCGTCGTTGACATCCTTGACGCCCAGCGCCATCGCCTCGACGGCTTCGCTCGTGCCTGACTGGACCTTGGAGATGAGATCGGCGATTTCGCGCGTGCTCTGGCTGGAGCGCTCGGCGAGGGAGCGGACGTTATCGGCGACGACCGCGAATCCCCGGCCCTGTTCGCCGGCGCGGGCGGCTTCGATGGCCGCGTTGAGGGCGAGGAGGTTGGTCTGTGCTGCGATCTCGTCGATGACCTTGACGATGTCGCCGATCTGCTGGCCGTATTCACCAAGCCGGTCGACTGTCTGGGAGGAGCGTTCCACGGCGCTTGCGATGCTCTCCATCGAGGCGACGGCCTGCTGGATGGCGCGCTGGCCCTCGACGGCGGCCTGGCGCGATTCGTTGGCTGTTGCCGCGACAGCTTCGGACTGCTTCGCCACGCGGGCGATCTGGTCGCCCATCCGGAGGGCTTCGTCGCGGCTCGAGGTGGCCGAGTCGGTGTTGGCGCGGGCATTGGCGGCGAGCTCTTGGCTCCCGGCGGCGACCTGCTCGATCTCGCGTGAGCTATCCTGGCTGAGGCCGCTGAGTGCGACGGTTGAGCGGGTGACTTCGTTGATGGCGGTGGCGATCTGGCCGGTGGCGGCGGCCATCTGGTCGCTGGCTTCCTGGAGCTGCTCGGAGGCTGTCAGGATGCTGGTGGCATTGGCGCCAACGCCGGAGACGATGACGCACAGCCCATCGCGCATGGCGTTGTAGCTGCCCATGGTGCTCACGAGCTTGTCGATCATCCCGTTGATGGTCGTCGCCATTTCCCCAAGCTCGTCTTTTGCGCAGTGGTCGATCTTCGGCGTGACGGGATGCGCCGCGACGAGGAGATTGCCTTCTTCGACTGCCTTGATGCCCTGCTCGAGGGAGACGAGGCAGTTCTCTTCGATGCTCTTCATGCGGCTCGAGACAAGGGCGACGTCGGACTTGATGCGGCGGGCGAGGTAGAAGGCGATACCGAGACCGAGGAGGACGGCGACGACGGAGACGACGATGACCATACGCTGGGCACTCGAAGTTGCGCTCGTGAGGTCGCCAGCGCGCGTGCGTGCGGCAGCCTCGGCCCGGGCGCCGGCCTCATCGAGTAGGGTGTTCTGGCGGACGACAGTGTCGGTCTGGTCCATCTCCAGCTTGAGGCCGCCGTCGATGTCGCCGGCCAGCATGGCGTCGAGTGCCTTCTGGCGCGTGGCAGTCGTCTGGGTTACGAGCTGCTTGAGCTCGGCGACCTGCTGCCGCTCCTCCTCGGTGTCGAGGGTGGCCTCGTACTTCGTAAACGCGTCCTGGCCCTGCTTGAGCTCGTCGGTGGCCCGCTTGAGCGTGGCGGAACGGGTTGGAGCGTCGTTGGTAAGAGCGGCGCCACGGAGGTCGCGGGCGGAGGCTGTGTAGGCCCAGTTGGTGAGCAGGACGTTCTGAATACCGTCGACTTCGTGTTCGTACATGTGTTGCACGTCACTCGAAGAGGAGCTGAACTCCCGCGCTGCGATCACCGCGATGGTCACCATGAGTGCCAGCACGAGGGAGAATCCGCCGAGCAGCTTGGGCTGAAGGCGGAGGTTGTTGATCCAGGACATGGTTGTGATTCCCTTTCCTTGGTGGATGTGGTGTGCCGATACGGCATGAGGATCGCGCGCAGGGGGCGTTTCCCTGATAGGGGTTTCCCCTGTGATTTGGATAGAAGAGCCAGTACTTGCAGTGGGTACTCGTGTTTGCGATGGCGGCGCGCGTGACCGCGGCGCCAACACGACAAAGGCGCCCATCCAATGAAGGGCGCCTTCGCGTTATTGCAGCCGAAGTAGTGGCCATGCGATCTCGACACGGGCGGCGGATGCCCGCTAATCCTCCGCGAGTGAACGCATCCGGCCGGCAGTTGGTGGTGGGTTTTCACCGCCCGATGGCAGAAGGAGCGGAGCGGCTGGCCGTTCGTGTACGCCGGACACCGCGGAGCCTGTGGGGATGCGGCAGATGGCGCGGGGGTGGTCTACGGGCAGTCAACGTCGCCGGCTGCGACGACGGTCGAGGCTGTCCGGGAAACGCCGCTGCGGAAGTAGGTAGTAATGCTGACCGTGTAGCACCCGGGCGTGGAGAAGTGGACACGGAGCACGCTCGCGTTGGTCTGGGACACGACTTCACCGCTGGTGGCCCAATCCGACTTCAAGGTATCGCCGCCCGGCCCGCTTGCAGCGATGAATGTCGCCGTTTCCCCCACTGCGACCCTCGTCGGCCCGCTCATGGCTGCATATGGACCCGCCGGCCGAGGTGTGGCCGACGGCGTTGGCGTATTCGTGGGCGCCGGAGTCGGGGTTGGTGTCGGGGTGAAGGCTGGTGCTGGCGTGTTCGCGGCACGTACCGGCGTGGCCGCCGCTTGGGGCGTGCTGGTAGCCGTGGCGGTCGCGGTCGCCGGGGTGGTTGTGGCGGTCGTGGTTACGACGACAGGAGAGGGTGCGGGCGACCCCGGCTCGATCGCATTCGGGCCTGCGACGCGCGTCCCCGCGACGGCAGTAACCACCGTGCTCGATGGCGACGCCACGGCGGCTGCCATGGTTGGTTGCTTCGCTCGCTGTGAACCACCCACGACAAGAGAGGCTCCGAGGAGGCCGATCCCGCCGACCACGAGGAGTGCACCAACGGCCGTGAGTGCGTTTCGGCTGAACCGGTTACCGGGGCCCGGCGGGGTGCTCGCCGCGGGCAGGAAGCCGATCTCCTCTGCGAATTGTGTTACGGCACTTTCGAAGCCGCGCGGCTGCTCGATGTTCGCCGCGTGCCCGGCGCCAGTGAGGGTGACCTTGCGGACCATGCCTGCCGGGAAGCGCGCAACGAATGCGCCGGCGATTTCCATGAACTCTCGGTCACGGTCGCCGACGACGACGAGGAGCGGGACGGCAAGGCCGGGGTGATGTTCCCATGCGTTGACGGAGGGGATGAGCGCCTCGGCGGTTCCGGCGATTCCCTCGGGCGGGATAGAGTCGAACGCCGTTACGAGGAGCTGGCGGCTCCGGTCGTCGAGGCGCTTGCTGTGGGCGGGGTAGAGCCGCGTTTTCTTGAGGAAGGCGGTTCCCTCGGTACGCACGCGCCTGCCGAGTTCGGCCATGCTGGCCGCGGCGGTTTGCCGCCAGGCAGGGTCACCGGCGGCCGACATCGAGTTGATTACGACGACGCCGGCGAGGCGTTCCGGGTGCTCGAGGGCCAACCGCAACGCCACCGCGCCGCCCAGCGAGTGGCCGGCGAGGAGCACCCGTTCGAGGCCGAGTTCGTCGAACAGGCCGACGAGCCGTTGCACCGCGGCTTCGGCGTGGTACGGATCCGGTTCGGGCGGTGCATCCGACGCTCCGTGGCCAAGCAGGTCGGCGGTGATGACGGTGAAGTGCTCGCGGAGAGGTTCGATGTTCGTGTCGAAGGCGACGCTCGACGCAGTGAACCCGTGGACGAGGACAAGTGGCGGGCCGCCGCCGGGACGCGACGGGTACACCTCATAGGCGATGCGTTCACCAGGTGTCCCATGAAGCGGCATGGGGGAATGCTATGCGGGCAACGGAGAAGGGGAAAGGCGCAGGGGCTGCTCCCGGAGGCTGAATGCCTCCTGTTAGAAAGCTGTTAGAGAAGTGCGGAGGCCCGTCCCACGGGTGCGGATTCGAGGCCGGGCCTGCTGCCAGCCCTCTGCTACGATTGGCGCGATGAAGATCGACTTTGCACTGCTTGCCGACTACGCCGAGGCGATGAACGGCAAGCTCTACCTGATGGGCGGCGGGTGGGATACCACGACCGCGGCGCAGCTCCCGGCTGTCATCCGCATGGCGGTTGCGGTCGGTGTCCGCATTGGCTGGAACGAGACGGATGTCCAGTTCCCGGTGCTGATAACCATTGAAGACGATGACGGCCGTGAGTACGTTCGTATCCAGGGCGCTGTCTCGGCGACTCGTGCGCCCGGTGCGACGCCGGGGTCGACGCAGCTTTCGCAGATCGCCGCGAACGTCTCCATTCAGCTTCCCGCGCTCGGTGGCTACCGTGTCCACGTCGTCGTTGGTGAAGGTGACGATGCGGAAGAGCGCAACCTGCCGTTCCGCGTCCAGGGGCTGCCGCCGGCGGTGTAGGCGAGCGACGGGACACAGCGGTGACGGCCGTGGCAACAGAACGAGCCCCCGGTGGTCGCCAGGGGCTCGCCTGGTTTGCGTAACCGGGGAACGGAGCGGCTTAGCCGCGGGGCAGCCCGAGGCCTCGGGTTGCGATGACGTTCCGGTTGATCTCGCTCGTGCCTGCCGCGATGGTCGATGAGACGCTCGACAGGTACATGTGGGAGAAGCGGCCGCGCACCGGTGCGTTTGGCTCGCCACGGTAGAGCTGGCCGTGTGTGCCGAGCACTTTCACGGCCGTATTCGCGACGCGCTGGGAGGCTTCCGAGCGGTAGAGCTTGTTCATCGATGCCTCGTAGTTGGGCACCTGTCCGCGGCGCTGCATCGAAATCACGCGATAGGAAATGAGGCGTGCGATCTCTGCCTCGACACGGCGGTCCGCAAGCTCGAGCCTCAGCCCGGGTGTGAGGCGGAGCGGCTTGTTGCTGCCCTTCGCCTCGCGCACGTAGTCGATGAGGTCGTTGACGGTGTGCTTCATGCCGATGGAGGCGGCGATGTTGGAGCGTTCGAAGTCGAGGAGGGCGGCACCCACGTACCAGCCGCGGTTCTCTTCGCCGACGCGGTTCTTCACCGGTACGCGAACGTTATCGAAGTATTCCTGGTTGAAGACGTGGTCGCCCGACATGGTGATGAGCGGTTGAACCTGGATGCCCGGGGTCTTCATATCGAACAGGAGCATCGAGATTCCGCGGTGCTTGGGTGCGTCCGGGTCGGTCCGCGCAAGGCAGAACATCCAGTCGGCGCGGTGGGCGCCGGAGGTCCAGATCTTCTGGCCGTTGAGGACGTAGTCGTCACCGTCGCGGACGGCGCGGGTCTGAAGGCTGGCGAGGTCTGAGCCGGAGCCGGGTTCGGAGTAGCCCTGGCACCACTGGACCTCACCGCTCGTGATGCGCGGGAGGTGTTCTTTCTTCTGTTCGTCGGTCCCGTAGAGGATGAGGATGGGGCCGATCATGGTCACGCCCATTCCGCCAACCTGGGGGGCGCGTGCCTCGGCCATCTCCTCGTTGAAGATGAATTGCTCGACGGGGGTCATCCCTGCGCCGCCATATTCCTTCGGCCAGTGGGGTGCTATCCAGCCGTTCGATGAGAGGGCCTTGCGCCATTTCGGCAGGAAGTCGCGTTCCGAGTCGCTCTCTTCCTCCATGAATCCATAGGAGCGGATATTGCTGGGGAGGTTCCCCTTGATGAACGAGCGGACCTCCTGGCGGAAGCTCGCCTCTTCGGCGGTGTCCTGGAATTCCATGTGATTCTCCTTGGCAGGCGATACGCCGGATTGCCGGCTACATGCGCGGGGATCCTATTCCAGATCTGCACGCCTCTGCCACCCTGGAGGCGAAAGGGCGAAAGGGCGAATGAGCGAAAGGGCGAGAGGGCGAATCGCGAATCGCGAATCGCGAATCGTGAATCGCTCAGGCGGGGATGGTGACGCCGAGGAATGCCAGGAACGCCTCGTTGTACTCGTTCGGGTATTCCATGCACCCGAGGTGGCCGCCTTCGAGCACCTGGAGGGTCGCCTTTGGCAGGAGCTTGGCGAGCTTCTCGGTGTTGCGTGGTGGTACGAGAATGTCGTCCTTTGCGGCTATGACCAGCGTCTCGGCCTGGATCTTCGGGGCTCGGTCGGAGGCGTCGAATCCGAGGATCGCCTGGGCCTGGCGGATGAACGCATGGTCCTGCTGCGGGTAGGGGTTCGAGAGGGAGTTGAGGATTGACCGCTCGAACAGGGCATCGTCGTCGAGGAGGTCGGGGCCGTAGAGCCAGGTCGCCTGCAGGCGTGCTGTCTGCTCCCGGCTCATGTTCGAGCGGCGGAGATTGATCCAGCCCTTGAGGATGTTCCGGCCGTAGCCATCGATTGATGCTGATGTGGCCATGAGGATGAGCTTGCCCACGCGTGCGGGGTACTTCAGGACGAACTCCTGGGCGATGTAGCCCCCCATGCTGAACCCGAGGATGTGTGCGCGGTCGATCTTCAGGTGGTCGAGGAGGTGCGCCAGGTCATCGGCCATGCCGCTGATGCTGTACATGCGGTCGGGCGCCGAACTGCGGCCGGAACCACGATTATCGAAGGTAATGACGCGGAAATGCTTTGCGAGTGCGGGTACCTGGAGTGCCCAGCCCTGGAGGTCGCCGCCGAGACCCATGATGAGGACCAGTGGCTCACCGGAGCCGGTCTCCTCGTAGTACATGATCATGTCGCGAAGCTGGACGTTGGGCATGGCTGCTCCCCTGTGGCTGGCGGTGGTGTTGGCACGATCCGGGATAGGGACCGGCGCGTCTTTCGTGCGGGCCGAACGAATCGTAGCGTGAAGGCGCGTAAGCGTCAGCCGCAGCAGGCCGCGCGGAAACACCGTGAGCGGAGACGATGATCGACAAGCGGGAACAAGCAATCGACAATTCCCCGCACCTTCGTGGAGGTGCTTGCCATGCCCGCCCCGCTTACAGCCAAGTCCGTCATCTATGATCTCCCGTCGCCAGGTGATCCCGATGTCGCGCCGGATGGCGGTCACCTCACCTACACGCTCGGCCTTGTCGATGGGCAAACGAAGAAGGCTGGCAGCCGGGTCTGGATGTGCAGAATCGATGGTTCGAAGCCGCGCCGCCTGACGTGGAACGGGGACCGCAACCGTGGTGCGCGCTGGTCGCCTGATGGCCTGCAGCTCGCGTTCGTTTCCGACCGTGTGGAGAAGAACGGGCTCTTCGTGATGCCGATGGAGGGCGGCGAGGCGCGCGAGCTCTGCCGCCATGCGAATTCAATCGGCGATGTTGCCTGGTCGCCCGACGGCACGTGTATCGCCTACACCTCGCTCGTCGACCCTGCGAACCCAAATGGCGAGAAGCCTGCTCCCGACGCACCGCCACCCGTCCGGGTCACTTCCCGTATCGACTACAAGCAGGACAACCGCGGCTATCTTGGGGACGCGCGAATGCAAGTCTTTATCGTGACGGTGGCGACGGGAGAGCGGCGGCAGGTGACCGCCGAGGCGATCGATCACGGCAGCCCGCAGTGGTCGCCGGACGGCTCAACGCTGGCCGTGCGCACGAGTATCGATAACGGGATGACATCGCACCTGCAGCTGCTGCCGATCGATCGTGGCGAAGGGTCGGCGGTGGTGGTCGGCGGCGATGATTTCTCGCTGGGGACGTGGGCGTGGTCGCCGGACGGGTCGCGGATCGTGCTCACGGCGGACCCGGGCAACACCTACCAGCCGGAGTTCTACCTGTACGACGTGGCGAGTGGCGCTCTCGAACGCCTGACTGACGACCTCCAGTGCCTGCCGTATTCCGGGTTCCCGACCATCGAACCCCCGTCGCAGCCGCGCTGGCTCGATGATGGCCGCGTCCTGTTTCATGCGAATCAGCGGGGTGCGAGCGGGCTGTGGATCTTCGACCTGGCGACGCGGGAGGCGACGCAGGAGAGTGGCGGCGAGAGCCTCAGCGTGGGTTTCTCGACGGATCGCCGGGGCCGTTTCGTTGCGCAGACGGCGACCTCGCTCGAGAGCCCGGCGGAGCTCGTAGTCACCGATCGCGAGTCGGGCATCACGTCGACGATCACGAGCTATGCACAGCCGCTGCTGGCTGTGTCACCGATGGCGAGATGGGAGCGCTTCGACGTGCCGCGCGGCAAGTACGTGGTTGAGGCGTGGATGCTCAAGCCGGCCGATTTCGACCCTGCGAAGCAGTACCCGGTGGTCCTCGATATCCATGGCGGGCCGAACGGCTTCTACGGCTACTCGTTCAACGCGATCCAGCAGGTGCTCGCGACGAACGGCTACATCGTGGTGTATTCGAACCCGCGCGGGAGCTCGTCGTACGGGCGCGAGTTCACGCAGCAGGTGACCGGAGACTGGGGCGGCGAGGACTACCACGACCTGATGGCGGTGATAGACGAGGCGCTCGAGCGGCCGTACTGCGACCCCGCGCGGACGGGCATCTGGGGCTACAGCTATGGGGGCTACATGACGGCCTGGACGATCAGCCAGAACCACCGTTTCAAGGCGGCGGTCTGCGGTGCGCCCTGTTTCGACCTCGAATCGATGTTCGGGACGAGCGACATCTCCCACAAGTTCGGCCCGCTGCAGTGGGGCGGCGCGCCCTACGAGGACCGCGAGTGGTACGCCACGCACTCGCCTTCGCAGTTCGCCCACAACACGCGCACGCCGACGCTCATCATCCAGGGCGAAGCGGACGAGCGCTGCCCGGTGGGCCAGGGTGAGCAGATGTTCGTGACCCTCAAGAAGGCCGGCTGCGAAGTGGAGTTCGCGCGCTACCCGGGCGGCTCGCACCTCTTCATGCGCACCGGACCAGCCGAGCACCGCGAGGATGCCGTCGCGCGGGTGCTGGCGTGGTTCCAGTCGCATCTGTGAGTGCGTGAGTTCCCGGTATCTCGCAGCGAGCGGCGTGCCGGCTTGCAGCGCAGGTCCCGAATCAGCCCAGTCCCGGCCGCTCCTTGCGCAGCCCCTTCAACGCCAGGTCGACGCCTGTGAGGCGGCGGTCGTTGCCCTCGGCGCGGCCGGTGCCACGGATGTTCATCATCACCAGGTAGTCGGCGAAGGCGTTTTCGACGGAGTTCGAATAGCCCATGAGGTCCTGCGCCTTGTTGGTCGAAAGCTTCGCCATGCGGAGGGCGGAGTGGCTCTGCTCGGCGCAGCGAAGGGCGTAGAGCATGGTCTCGCGTTCGAGGTCCCCGGGCGCGTAGATGCGGTTGACGAAGCCGAGGTCGCAGGCTTCGTGGGCGGTCAGGAAGCGGCTCTCGAAGAGCAGCTCCTTGGCCTTCTTGGGGCCGATGTCGTAGGGCACGGAGTAGTACTCGAGGAGGGCGGGAAGGAAGAGCGCCTCGCTGGAGGCGAAGACGAGGTCCATCGAGGCGGCGATCATCCAGCCGCCGAAGATGCAGAACCCCTCGACCATGGCGATGGTGGGCTTGGGCAGGTTGCGCCATTTCACGGTGATGTCGAGGTTGTAGTGGCGGAAGTTTTCGTAGAATCCGATGCCCTCGGTGGGGATGCCGCGCTCTTCGCGGAGGGCGGTCTGCTCGGGGGTGCCGAGGTCGTGGCCGGAGGAGAAGTTGCCCCCGGCGCCGCGGAGGATGATGACCTTGATCTCGTCGTCGGCGACGGCGCGATCGAGGGCGGCATCGAGCTCGTCGAGGAGTTCGTAGGACTGGGCGTTGCGGTACTTCGGGCGGTTGAGGGTAACCTTCGCGATCGGTCCTTCGGTTTCGTAGAGGACGGTATTGCCTTCCATCGGCTGGCTCCTGCGTGGTAGCGAGTGATGCGCGCAGTCTACGCGAGCCCGGTGCTGCCGGAAGCGGCTACACTCGTGGGATGGCCGATGAACCGCGCTACACGATCCGTCTCGCGAACCTCTACCCCGACGTGATGAACATCTACGGCGACCGCGGGAACGTCATCGCCCTGCGCTACCGGTGCGAGGCGCGCGGCATCGGGCTCGACGTGACCGACATCAACATCGGTGATCTGTTCAACGCCGACTCGTTCGACCTCATCCTCATTGGTGGCGGGCAGGACCGGGAGCAGCGCCGCGTCGCCGAGGATCTCGTTGCGAAAGGGCCGGCGATTCGCGCGGGAGTGGATGCCGGGATGCCGGCCCTCGCGGTGTGCGGCGGGTTCCAGTTGTTTGGCCACCGCTACGTGGACAACGAGGGTGGCGAGATCCCCGGGATCGGTGTGTTCGATCTCGAGACGCGGCACCCGGGGCCGCTGGCCGACCGGTGCATCGGCGATGTGGTGCTGCAGACGGAGATCGGCGAGGTGGTGGGTTTCGAGAACCACGGCGGGCGGACGTACCTCGGCCCCAACCAGCAGCCGTTTGGCCGGGTGAGGCGTGGCTTTGGGAACAATGCCACGGACGGGACGGAGGGTGCGCGCACCAGGAATGCGATTGGCACGTACCTGCACGGCAGCATCCTGCCGAAGAACCCGGTGCTCGCCGACGAACTCATCGTGGCGGCACTTCGGCGCCGTTACGGGCCCGGTATCGAACTGCCGCCGCTCGATGACCGAGTAGAGGGGGCTGCCCACGCGAGTGCGGCACGCACCGCTGAAAGCCGGAGCCGGGCTGCAGCGACCTGACCCCTCGTCGGCGGGCCGCCAAGGGCGTAGCATCCCGGAACCACCCGATGAGGAACGACGAGATGAACCCGAAACCAGCATGGGAGACTGCCGAGGCAGTCCGTTCCGGCAAGCTTTCAGCCCGCCAGGCCGTGGCGGAAGCGCTCGACCGCATCGAGGCGAAGAACCCGGCACTGAACGCCTTCATCTACGTGGATCCAGAGGGCGCCATGCGCCGGGCCGAGCAGATCGACGCGATGGTTGAGCGCGGCGAAGACCCTGGTTCGCTCGCCGGGGTGCCGATCGGGGTGAAGGACCTCGAAGGAGTCGCCGGAATGCCGCACACCGATGGGTCACGGGTCTACGCTGACCGTGTCGCGGAGGCGAACAGCATCCAGGTAGACCGGCTGCTATCGGCGGGGGCGATCGTCGTGGGGAAGACGAACACGCCAGAGTTCGGGTACAAGGGTTTCACGGAGAACCGGCTCTTTGGGGCGACTGGCAACCCCTGGAACCCGGAGCTGACGCCCGGCGGTTCGAGTGGCGGGAGCGCGTCGGCGGTTGCGGCGGGGATGGTGTCGCTCTGTACGGCGAGTGATGGTGGCGGGTCGATTCGCATCCCGGCTGCGTTTTCCGGGTGCTATGGCTTCAAGCCTTCGGCAGGGCGTGTGCCACGTGGTGACGAACACGCCCCCACGTGGGGGAGCCACAGCATCCGTGGGCCGGTGAGCCGCACCGTGCGCGATAGTGCGCGCTACCTCGACGTGGTGGCTGGCCCGCACCCCAACGATCTCGACTCGCTCGATTCCTGGGGGGGCGGGTACGAAGCGGCCGTTACCGGGGGTACGCCGCACGTTCGCCGTATCGCCTGGAGCGCGGACCTTGGCTACGCACCCGTCGACCCGGAGGTCCGCCGTGTTGCGGGGGAAGCGGCCGAGGCGCTGGCGAAGGCACTGGGCGCCGAGCTGGTTGCCGCCAATCCTGGCTTCAGCGACCCGATGGCAGCGTGGTACACCATTGCTGCCCCGGGTGATACGCGTCTCATCGACCACATGACGGCCGATGAGCGCGCCCTCCTCGAACCAGGGTTTCTCGCGTTTGCCGAGCAGGCGCGCGGGATCACCGGCGTGCAGGTGGCTGATGCGCTCGAACAGCGCCACCAGCTCAACCGCACCATGACGGCTCTTTTTGAAAGCTACGACCTGTTCCTCACGCCGACGGTTGCCTGCACGGCGTTCCCGAAGGCTGGTCCACCGCCGCGGGAGATCGAGGGTCGCGAGGTGACGGCGGCCGGTTACCTGCCGTTCACGCCGCCGTTCAATGTTACGGGGCATCCTGCGGCATCGCTCCCCGCTGGCCTCGCCTCGAACGGCTTGCCGGTGGGGCTCCAGGTGGTTGGCCCGCGCCACGCGGATGCGCTCGTGCTGGCGGTGAGCGCGGTGTTCGAGAAGGCGCGGCCATGGAGCTGGCCTGCCTGACGCGCTACTCGTGCGGATCTTCGGGCAGGAGTGGTTCGATGTATGCGAGCAGTTCAGGGATGTCACCGCGGGCTATCTCCCAGATACGCCGGACAGAGACACGATGATAGGCATGAATGATCACGTCACGGAGTCCCGCGATCTCAGCCCATGCCACGCCGGGGTGTGTCTCCCGGAACCCGGGTGAGAGCCGCTTCGCCGCCTCCCCGATAATGCTCAGGTAGTGTTGTACTGCAGCCTGCGCCGTCGGATCCTGCGAAAAGTCATCGAAATTGAGCGGAGAGGCCAGGGCGATGATGGCCCGGCATCGGATAGCGATATCCACGAGGGGCCTGTCGTCACGCGACATCGAGGACTCGCGCTGACTCGAGAATTTCATGGCGTGTGAGCCAGTTTGGATTCTCGGTGACCGCAGCCCGCTCCACGAGATCAACGTGTCGGCCAACAATAGCCGCAAGCTCCTGCCGCATCGCCGCCAGGTCAGCGAGACGCCAGCGGGCGGTGTCTTCGAAGGTCACGAGGACGTCGACATCGCTTTCGGGGCCGAAATCGTCGCGCAGGACGGAGCCAAAGACCGCGAATTCGGTAATCCGCCACTTCTGGCAGAAGGTGCGCAGGCTGCTCTCGGCGATCTCCAGCTTCCCGACTTTCACGCAGGAAGCATACCCGAAGTGGATGGCGATCCTCACGGATTATGCGGGCGCGGCAGCTTCCCAGGGTTTCCGGCGGCTAATCAGGACGACGCTTGCCAGGAGACCAAGCCCAATGACGATGAGCAGGAGCGCTGCGAGTGTCGGATCGCCGACGTGCTTGACAACGCTGGTGAACAACCCGAGGAAGATGACGGCAACGCCGGCGAAGGTGTACCCGAAGTAGCCCGTGCGGATGCTGAGCCAGATAAGCCCGGCCCCGGTGGCGAGTGGGACCAGTTCGAGAATGCCGATCTGAATGCCCGTCATGTACGCTCCGATAGCGGCCTCGAGTGCACCGATGCTCCGCCCCGGGAGCCGGGGTACGAGAACGCCCGTCTCTGCTTCGAAGATGGCGATGACCCCCAGGCCGAGGAGAAAGAATCCGCCGACCGCGCTGGGGGCCAGGCTGGTCCAGGTATCGGTTACCTGGGCGACCCCGACGGTGAGAATCGATCCGCCAATGGCGAGTGCCACGACCTGCATGGCGGAATGCCACGCGATCCAGAGGATGACGGCAAGGCTCAGTCCAACGATCCCTGCGACCAGCGGAATCGTGTTCTCGTTGCCGGCCTGATCTGCCCAGAGGCCTGCCGCGATTGCGGCAAGAGCGACACTGGCGGCCCATGCGGAGGTGCCACCGCGGCGGATTCCCCCTTCGGAGGACTGGCGCATCAACATCCCTGCGATGATTGCGAGGACGGTGGCGGTTGCAGGAATGAAGGGGCGGGCGGGCTCGGCGATGCCGTCCCAGGCGCTTGCCAGGAGGACGAAGATGCCAACGGTGACAATAGCGACGCCGAGGTAGGCGACGGCTTCGAGCAGGCCTGGCCGCTCGCCGGCAACTCGTGCGGCGGCGGTTTCACGCCCTGCTTCGAAGTCGGCAATCCTGTGGGAGGTTTCGGCATCGATGAGCCCGGCTGCCTGCCAGCGGGCGAGCTGGTCATGAATCTCCGGCATCGGTGGCCTCTTTCGTGCCCGCAGCATAGGCCCCTCGCTGGCATCGGGAAACGAGCGGGGGTATGGTCGGCCCCGGGGGCTGTCTCGCAGCGAGGATCGCCCGCCGGTGGTGTCGCCGCCACGTCCGGTTGGCCATGTCACGGTTTCCAACCGGGCAAAAGATGACGATGGAGGAACTCGTGGCGTTCGAAACTGGCAACTTCCGTGGCTTCGAGGTTGCGATGCACGAGCCGGGCATCGCTGTTTTCACCTTCAACCAGCCTGAGCGGCTCAACGGCTTCACCCAGCAGGCGAAGCGTGACCTGGTGGAGGCACTCCTCCAGGCGCAGATGGATGATCGTGTCCGGGTCGTGGTGTTCACGGGCAGCGGGCGTGCTTTTTGCGCGGGCGACGACATCACGGGGCGGCCCGCTCCCGGCGAGGGCAGGGCGCTGGTGGGAGAGATCTTCGGCGGCCACCATAACGATATCGGGACGTATGAGGGGCTGCGTGGCATCTCCCAGCCGGTGAATCTCGCCATCCGGAACCTAGACAAGCTCTCGATTGCGGCGATCAACGGCATCGCCATCCAGACCGGGATGTCTCTTGCGCTCGCCTGCGACTTCCGGATCGCATCGAGCGAAGCGCGTCTCGGCAGCGCGACCCTCCGCTTCGGCCTGTTGCCCGATGAAGGGGGCCAGCATCTCCTCGTTCAGCTCATGGGTGTGGCCCGGACGATGGACTTCCTGATGCGAAAGCGGATCGTTGGCGCCGCCGAGGCGAAGGAGCTCAATCTCGTGCATGAAGTGGTGGAGCCCGGGCAACTGATGGAGCGGACGATGGAGTTCGCGCGTGAGCTCGCCAACGGGCCGCAGGTGGCGATGCGCCTCCTCAAGCGCAGCATCTATAACGCGGCGGAGCTCACCCTCCAGCAGGCGATGGATGAGATCGCTTCGAAAACGATGGTCTCGGACCATCACCCCGATGCGCGCGAAGGGGTTGCTGCCTTCCGCGACCGGCGTGAGCCGAAGTTCAACAGGTGGCTGGAGGAGTGATGGCGGCGTCTTGAACGCCCGGGCCGTAGCCGGTGTGTCCGGCCGGCAGGAGGATCCTCCTGTTCACCGCCCGGGGTTCTGTCCGGCGCGGAGGCCTGTCAGCTCTGCAGGCGGGAGATGAGCGGCCAGAAAAAGATGAGTTCGGTGGCGACCGATGCGATGCCCACCCCCGCGACCAGGCTGAGCGACCACGCCACCCGGCGCGTGAACCGGCGAGCCGGGCGTGCACTCGCAACAATCGGGAGGTCGAAGGCGATGCTGCTAATCGTGGCGATTACGGCTGCCACGCCTGCCGCGCCCGGGGAAGTCTGCCCGTGGGCTGCCAGGAGTCCTGCTGAGGCGACGGCGGATGCGCTCGACGCTACACCACCAACGACGCTCACGGCGTAGAGCCCAAGGGGGCCGATGACGTTCGTGGCGGCCGCGCCCACGACCTGCAGGCCGACGAAGATGGTGCCAAAACGGAGGACCGACTTGAGTGAGAACGGGGAAGTCATGGTGAGCACCGGGCCCGGCCCCGGGGCTGGCCGGTGTAAACGCCCCACCGCGAGCACGGTGCCGACGGTGGCCATCAACGAAAGTGGCACGATGATTGGCGGCAGGGTGTTGGCGGCGACCAGCCAGAGCAGCACCGCGTTGCGCAATACGGCTGCTACCACGGAGAGCATGATCCCGCGGTAGGCGTCATCGCTCACTTCGCCATCGGTCTCTTTGACCCGGGCCGAAAGCTCGGCGATCGTGACGGTACTGTTCACGAGCCCCCCGAAGAAGCCGGCGACCTGCACGCCGCGCACCCCGAGGATCTTGAGGAGCGCATAGTTCGCGAAGCCGATCCCGGCGATGAGGATGACGGTGATCCAGGCCGCTCGTGGCTCGATCGCGTCACCGGGACCGATCGCCCCTTTGGGCAGGATCGGATAGATGACGAACGCGAGGATGCCGAGGAGGATGGCAGAGCGCAGTTCCGCTTCGGTGATGCCCACGCTCAGGGCGACAAGGCGTTCCTTCCAGGCGAGAAGCGTCGCCGTAGCGATCCCGACGACGACGGGCGTGAACGTATGCCCTTCGCCGCACAGCACGCCGACGAATGCCACGAGCAAGAGTGCGGCCGACGTTGTGAGCTCTGGTTCCTCGTTGAGCCGCAGGTTATTGGCATTGATGAAGATGACGACAATCGCGGTGCAGGCGAGAGCGAAGATCGCGAATGAGGTCCCCTGGAGCCCGCCCACACACCCGAGCAGGGCGATGAGGGCGAAGGTACGGACGCCCGCGTCCTTGCCGCGCCGCTCCCGTTCGAGGCCGATGAGCAGGCCGAGGCCGATCGCCAGCGCGAGGCGCTCCAGCGTGGGCAGATACGACCACGAAGAGAACGGATCGGTGCTTGTCTCAGCGATGAGCGCTGCGCTGGTGAGCCCCGGCATTGGATAGACCTCCGCTGCTTCGAGATGCCCAGCATACGCTTTAAAGCTGGAAATCCGTCACCCCGGGCCGCGAAGTGCCCTGCGCCGGGGTGATTGTGGCATGGCTTTCGCACTCCAGACTTCCTGTTTCTTGTCCCTTTGGAGGCCGATGAGAAGCTAGTGGTAGCCCAAAGCGGGGACTGCCAGCGGGGCTGTGTAAGATCGCGGCTGGCCACCTGTCGTACTGTTGAGCCCCCGGCTTCGACGGACGGGTGGCTCGCGGGAACCCGGTGAAGCCGCGGGATGGGTAACCTCCCCTGGCAAGAAGGCGAGATGGAGCAGTTCTCCGACACGAAGCTCATCGAGCTGGCCCAGGCGGGCGACCAGGCCGCCTTCGCCGAGCTCTACGGCCGGTATTTCGACCCGGTTTACGACTTCGTGGCTCGAATGACCCGCAACCGCGATGAGGCTGCCGATATCGCGCAGGACACCTTCCTGAAGGCGATGAATGCGCTCGGCGGCCTGCAGAAGGGTGCGAGCTTCAAGAGCTGGATTTTCACTATCGCGCGGAACACGGCGCTCAACCGCATCGAACGCAACAAGCGCACGCGTCCCCTCGCATTCGAGGATGAGGAAGGCGGCGAGGTCTCGTTCGATGTGGTCGACACCGACCGGTTTGCGGACCCGGCGGAGGCGGCCGAGGCAGAGGCGATGGGCTCACTCGTCTGGCGTGCGGCGGCGGGGCTCGATCCGAAGCAGTTTTCGCTGCTCGACCTTCACCTGCGCCAGGGGCTGGATAGCGGGGAGATCGCGGACGTACTGGGTGTCACGAAAAACAACGGCTACGTGATGCTCAACCGTCTGAAGAAGGCCGTCGAAGAAGCGATAGGAGCCTTCATCATGCTGCACGACGGCCGCCGCTCCTGTGAGGCGCTCGACCTGGCTCTTTCGCGGGCGGGTATCGCCGAGATGACGCCCGAGGTCCGCAAGCTGGTTGACCGGCATGTGGCCCAATGCCCCGAGTGTGAAGAGCGCAAGCGGAAGCTGGTCGCGCCGCTGGCGGTGTTTGGCGCCTTCGCGATGGCGGGGCCGCCGGCCGGGCTCAAGCCGCAGATACTCGAAGGGCTCATGCGCCAGTGGCCCGGGCCCGCGAGTGGTGGAGGAGATGGCACTGGTCCGGCGACTCGCGGAGCCGCGAGAGGGTCGAGGGGGACGGCATGGAGCAGCCAGCCCCTGCTGAAGGTGGTGGCCGGGCTCGGTCTTGCCGCGGTGCTGTTGCTCGGTGCGGTTTTCATTCCCGTAAGCCCGCTTGCCATAACCAAACACGACGGGAGCGAACGAATCATTCCTGCCGCTGGCGGGGATGACACACCGGGAACGACGGCGAATTCGAATGGCGGTACGGATCCTTCGGGCACCAGCGCTCCGTTGGCCGGCGGACCTGGCGGGAGCCCGAGCCCTTCGCCCACGCCTCCGGCGTCTCCCAGCCCGCCGCCTGGAGCCACTGCCAGTGCGACAAGCACGTCGGAGGCGCTCGATGGCGATGGCCTGGCCACGAATACCGTCACCTCGCCCCCCCCGGGTGGCGGCGGCACGCCCACGCCTCCGCCGGCCACGCAAACGCCGGCCGGGACGGCAACGCCGACCGCCACCGCCACGCCGGTGACGCCCACGCCGACGCCATCGCCAACGAAAACACAGGCGCCATGCAACCCGAGCCTGAGCGTGCAGGTGCCGCAGCTCGCCATGTCGCCCGGCGAGACGCGATCGTTCCCGCTCTTCAATACCGAGCTGTGCGGCCCGGCGAGCTTCCTCGCCGCGGGCGGGGCGTCGTGGCTCGAGGTGTCGCCCGTCCAGGGCACGATTCCGGCGTACCGCGACGTGACCATCACGGTGATGGTCAACGCCGTCAGCCTCCCCGGCGGGGAGGGAACGTACAGCGCCAACATCCAGATCGATGGGCCGAATAACTCGGTCGTCATCCCCGTGACGGTCACCCGTGGCGGGGAGCCGCCATCACTGTCGCTGTTGCGCAAGAGCTGCGGCCTTACCGCACCGACGCTGTCTCTGTATCTCGCAGCGACGGATGACATTGGTGTGACGTCGGTGGTGGTCTCGTACACGCGGAGCGATGGCTCGAGTGGCCAGGTGAATGCCACGCACGACGGTGGGAGCAACTGGAGCGTGACGGGCCTTCTCGGGGCCAGGGCGTTCAGCGCTGTTGCCTACGATGGGGCGGGACATGCATCGGCTGCCGTTACGGGGAGCTGCTAGGCAGGCATGGGTCTACCCTATAGGTAAAGAAGACCGTTTGAATCGGTTCCTACCGTGCGGTAAACTCGCGGCTCACACGAAATGCAGCATCTCCGGGAGGTTGTCATGCCGAAGTTCCCATCCGTCGAGTGGTTCCAGGAAGCCGCCGATATCCTCAACAAGTCCGATAGCTTCAAGCGCCTGGGGGCGACGGACTGCGAGATGGGTGTCCAGGTCGGTGACGAGTACTACGAGATCGACTTCGAAGCGTTCGAGGTGAAGTCTGTCAAGCAGATTGACGCTCGCCGCGCCGAGGAGCTCGATTTCACGCTGGTCCAGTCTCCGCAGGCGTGGCGCGACATGCTCGACGATATCAAGAAGAATGGCCGCGCCACCCACCGCTTCACCCTCAACTCGCTGGACCTTCAGAGTGCCGAGGAGTTCGCGGTTGGCAAGGACTACCATCGGCGCGACATCTTCTATCGCTTCAACCAGACGCTGCAGGAGTACTTCGACAACGCAGCGAAGATGGAGACCACCTTCGCCGAGCCAGCGGGCGCCCGCTAACCGGCGTTCGAGGCCGCAGCGAAAAGCGGGCCCCCTCGAGGGCCCGCTTTGCCATGCCGGTCATTTTCGGGAAGCCTGCCGGAACTCCTATGAGCGGCCGCGCCGCGGTTTCCCGGGCTCTGGCGGGCCAACCACTGCTTCCCAGCAGAGGTAGAAGAAGAACAACCCGAGCAGGATTGGCACCAGGAAGGCGGGGTGGCCACTGAGGATGAGCCCGAAAAACCCACCCAGCACCATGAAGCTTAGCGCCGCGATATAAACGAAGAAGGCGCCCCAGCTGAAACCAATCATGTGCTCGCTCCTCGGCGCAATCCTAGCACCGCCTCGGCAGAGAGACGTCCCTGCGTAGGGGAAAATTCGTAAGAATCCCGGGAGAGATTTGGTGCCTTCGTGGTGACCAGGCGGTGACCAGGGCCATCGGCGCCCGTTCTCGAATCGTGAAGCATGCCTCCGGGGTGCGGATGTTCCGGTCTAGATACGCAGTCGGCCGGCGAGTGGGCGGCCCTCTTCGACGTCGGCGAGGAATTCGAGCACGGCGGTGCCCCACGCTTCGGGCCGGATAGCCGGGACGCCGTGTCCCGTTTCGGTGAACTCGATCACCCGGGCGCCGGGGAGTCTGCTGGCCATCACGTCGCTGGCACTCTTCACCGCGTCGTCTTCACCAATGCAGATGAGCACTGGCATCATCAGCTGGCCAGCGAGGAGGGGCAGGAGATCGGGCCGTTCGCGCCGGGCCTTCGCTGCCCCCAGGTAACCCTCGCGCGTGAGGCGTGCATACCGGGTGCGCATGCCTTCGGCGAGGAATTCGTCGCGGATCCCGGCCGAGGCGCGCTTTCCAAGCACCGCCGTACCGAACTTCCGAACGAGCTCTTCGGATCCTGCGATCGTTGATTCATGATCTGCGAAGGCGTCATCGAAATCGGGGTGCGAAGATGCGGGCGAGGTGTCGCTGAGGACGAGTGCGGCGACTCGCTCGGGCCAGCGCACGGCGAAATCGGCGGCGACCATCCCGCCGAAACCGCAGCCGGCGAGCGCACAGAGGTCCGCGCCGATGTGGTCGAGGAGTTCGCGGAGGTCCTCGCTGTAGCGCTCCATTGTGTACGACTCGAGGTTCTCCGGCGCCGAACTCCGGCCATGCCCCCGGAGATCTGGAGAGATGACGCGATAATCGGCGGTGAACGCCTCGATGTGTGGCTGCCACAAACGGCTATCGCTCGTAAAGCCATGCAGGAGCACGACAGGTGGCGCTTCGGGATCGCCCCAATCGTCGAAAACCACGGTGGCGCCATCGGAAGCGGTGAACTCGGGCATGACCGAGATTGTGGCGTGTCCGGGGCGAGTGGGCGAATGGGCGAGAGGGCGAATGGGCGAAATAGGGCGAGTCGTTCCACAGTCGAAACCGCACGGGGGGTGCCTGGCTCGTACTATGGGCAGCGATGTTCGATTCAATCGATGACGTCGTGGTGCGGCTCGGTGAGGCGGGGTATTTCGTGGACCGTGAGTTCGCCACGACCGTCTACCTTTCGGGCAGGCTTGGAAAGCCGATGCTGCTCGAGGGCGAGGCGCGCGTGGGGAAGACGGAGGTGGCGGCGGCACTTGCCCGTGCGCTCGGTACCCGGCTTGTCCGGCTCCAGTGCCATGAGGCACTCGACAGGGCCAACGCACTCTACGAGTGGAATCACGCCAGGCAACTCCTCCGGATCCGGCTGGCTGAGGCTGGCCGTGAGCCGGCCGAACGCGCGGAGCGGGAGATCTTCAGCGAGGAGTACCTGGTCAAACACCCGCTCCTCGCGGCGCTCACAGATGATGCGCCGGACCCGCCGGTACTGCTCATCGACGAGATTGATCGCGCTGGCGAGGAGTTCGAGACGCTGCTCGTCGAGCTGCTCTGCGACTCCCGGGTTGTCATCCCCGAGATGGGGGTGATGAAGGTGGAGTGGCCCCGATTCGTGGTGCTCACGGGCAATGGCGCCCGCGAGGTCCACGAGGCGCTCAGGCGGCGGTGTCTCTACTTCTGGGTCGGCTACCCGAGCTTCGAACGCGAATACGGGATCCTCATGGCAAAGGTTCCCGGGATCAGCAGGGTACTCGCGGGACAACTCTGTAACGTCATGGCGCGGCTGCGGCAGGAACCGTTCCGAAAGCGACCGGGTATCTCGGAGACCATCGACTGGGGGATGGCGCTCGTGGCACTCCGGCGCGATGCGCTGGACCCCGACATGGCCGAACAGACAATCGGCTGTGTGTTCAAGCACGCGGACGATATCCGCCAGTTTCGGAAGCATCGTCTCGCCGAACTCCTCTCGCCCGCGGTCGATCGGATGGGATAGCGGGACGCGAGAGGTACCAGGGCCCTGGGCGAGCAAGGCTGCGGGACCTGTGGGAGCCGGGGTGTTGCTGCGCGAAGCGGGCCCGGTGTGCTTCACAACGTGGCGGTGCGAGGAGATACTTCTAACGCCCGTGGCACGGATGCATTAGTCGGCGGCGCCGCGAACCAGGGAACGACGGGAGGACGCGATGACGGTGTTTCAATCCAGAAGCGTGACGATTGGGGAGAAGGATTTTCTCGTCGAGGCGAACGTCAACAGCTGAAGCGAGATCTGGACCGCCGTGCTGCGGTCCGGGACGACGTTGGTCGCGACGGGTGCGGGGTTCTCGGCTGACGAGGCGATCAGTTCGGCTGTGGAGCGCGCGATGCAGGTGCAACCGGGCGAGGAGGAAGCCCACGCCACTGCCGGCTGAGGGGGCAGGGTAGCGTTTCGAGGTTCGCCTGGTTCGAGCCAGATTAATGGAGCTCGGCGGACGTCTCGTTGGTTGGCAGTTCCTCGACCTCGGTCAGGAGGCCGGTGTTGACGTCATAGACAAACCCGCGCACGGGAATATCCTGGCGGAGCATCGGCTGCTGACGGTAGAAGGCGAGGTCATCGCGAACGGACTGCTGGACGTCGGTGAACGGCAGGAAGGCGATGTGGGAGGCATCGACGCCGCGCTCCTTCCGGATGGTGGCGCGGATATCATCGTCGCGGAACGTCATCATGCCGCACTCGGTGTGATGGATGATTGCGACCTCTTCGGTGCCAAGCTGGGTTTGTGAAACCACGAGTGAGCGGAGGTCATCGGCAACACGACCGCCTGCGTTGCGCAGGATGTGGGCGTCGCCGCTTTTCAGGCCGAGCGCCGCGTACGGGTCGATGCGGGCATCCATGCAGAGGATGATTGTGAGCTTGCGCCGGGGCCGTGCCGGGAGAGGCTGTGCGGAGAATGCCCTGGCGAATGCGCGGTTATCGGCGAGGACCTGGTCCATAGTCATGTGGTTATCGTACGACAACGAATACGTCTTTTACACGTCGTATGTTGCTCGCACGCGAACTACTGTGGCTGTCGTAGGATGCGATGGTGGAAAACGACTCCCAGGAATTGCTCGAACTCGCTTCCGATATCGCTATCCAGGCTGGCGAACTCCTCAGTGAACGCCAGCCGCAAGTCCGCAGGTATGTGGGCACCAAGTCGAGCCCGACGGACATGGTGACCGAGGTTGACCGTGAGTCGGAGCGCATGATCACCGACCTCATTCTTGCCGTTCGTCCGTTCGACGCGATCCTGGGCGAAGAGGGCACATCGCATGAGGGGCGTAGCGGCGTCCGCTGGGTGGTCGACCCGCTCGATGGCACCACGAACTTCCTCTACGGTTTCCCGATGTACGCCATCTCGATCGCTGTCGAAGTGGATGGCCGGACGGTGGCGGGGGCCGTGTTCAATGCCGCAACGAATGAACTGTTTGCCGGCGGTGAAGGCTGCGGCGCCACGCTCAATGGCGAAGCCATCGGCGTCTCGGCGGAAGCCAGCCTCGCCCGTGCACTCCTTGCAACGGGCTTCGGTTACGACCCTGAGCGCCGCAAGCAGCAGGGCGAGATGCTCGCCCGCCTCATCGGCCGTGTACGCGATGTACGCCGGGCTGGCTCGGCGGCGCTTGATCTCTGCTTCGTGGCGTGTGGGCGGCTCGACGGGTACTACGAGCAGGGGCTCAACGCGTGGGACTGGGGCGCGGGTGAACTCATCGTGCGGGAAGCGGGGGGCGAGGTTGCGTTCCTCTCCGAGGCGCCGTTCGCTGCGAGCCCATGCATCGTTGCTGCCAATCCGGCGCTCTTCACGTCGCTGAAGACGGCCGTCCTCGCCGCATCGAGGGGCTGAAACAATCACCGGGGTGGTGTTGGGGCGGCACGATGCTCATCGGCTGGGTAGACTCCAGAGAGCAACGCGGGGGAGAGGCTATGGCGAACTATGTGCGATTCGAGCGCCGCAATGGCGGACGTGGCGCGGGCATCATCGAAGGAGACCACATCCAGGTCATCGAGGAACCGTTCTGGGAAGCGACGAAGCGGACCGGTGAGGTGGCCGCTCTCGGAGACGTTCGTTTGCTTCCACCGTGCGAGCCGCGATCTATCGTCTGCGTGGGACTGAACTACAGCAGCCACCTGCATGGGCGCCCCGTGCCGGACCCGCCGACGCTCTTCTTCAAGCCGCTTTCGAGCATCAATGGCCCGGAGGAGCCGATCATCCTCCCGGAGGGTGCCGGGCGGGTCGATCCGGAGGGGGAAATCGTCATCGTCATCGGCAGGCGCATCAAGGGGAATGTAAGCCGCGAGCAGGCGCTCGCAGCGGTCTTCGGGTACACGTGTGGAAACGACGTTTCGGCCCGGGACTGGCAGAATGCCGACGGCCAGTGGTGGCGAGCGAAGGGTGCCGACACGTTCGGGAACTTCGGGCCGGCGATTGCAACGGGCCTCGAGTTCGACCAGATTGAGCTGACCACCCGCGTGAACGGCAAGGAGGCCCAGCACGCGTTCTCGAGCGAACTCATCCGTGATGTCCCGGAGATCGTCCGGCTGGTTGCGGCGGTGATGACGCTGCTCCCCGGCGACATCATCTACACGGGGACGCCGGGCGAACCGCACGCGCTCGAGAGCGGTGACGTGGTGGAGGTTGAAATCACCGGGGCCGGTGTGCTGCGCAACCGCGTGGAGTGAGTTTCAGCGGAGGGCCGGGAGGTTGCTGATGAGCAGTTCGCCGATGGGTTTTCGGGCCGATGTCTTCGAGTTGATGGCCCGTGACATTGCGACGACCTCGAGGCTGTAGCCGCGGCCCGCATAGAGGTCGCGAATCGCGGGGTGGTCCGAGTTCGAGAGGATGGCGGCGACCCCGCGCTGTGTCAGGCGGTCGAAGGCGTCGCGAAGGCGCTCCTGGTCGGCTGCGCCGAAGTCTGCCTTCGTGTAGGCGGTGAAGCTGGCAGTCTGGCTGAGTGGTTGATAGGGCGGGTCGAGGTAGACGAAATCGCCGGGATTGGCGGCGTCGCAGGCGGCGGCGAAATCCTGGATGCGGAGGTCGGCGTGGGCAAGTGCCGTTGCCGCATCGTGAAGCGCTTCGGGGTCGACGATGCGAGGGTGAACGTAGCGTCCGTGGGGGACGTTGAACGCACCGGCCGCGTTGACTCGATAGAGGCCGTTGTAGCAGGT
Source organism: uncultured Anaerolineaceae bacterium (assembly GCA_964508715.1). Classification (GTDB taxonomy): domain Bacteria; phylum Chloroflexota; class Dehalococcoidia; order Tepidiformales; family Tepidiformaceae; genus JAKALX01. Next base: position 35,270 of record CAZDUX010000007.1, read on the forward strand.
CTTGTTGAGGAAGATGAAGCGCACCGCCGCAGCAACCGCATCGGCGGCTGATTCGGCGCGGATGGAGTAGTAGAGAGCGGCGCGCGCTTCCTGTCCTGCGGCGCGGTAGCGTTCGGCGAGTTCGCGAAGGCGGCAGGCGACCGCACCGGTGTGGTCGCGCACGGCGGCGAATGTGGCGATGAGCTCGGTGTTTGCGTCGGAGAGGGTGGCCGGCATTCCGTGGTGTTCTGCCTCGAAGGCGAAGAAGACGGCGCCGGCGCCGAGGAACGGCTCGTGGTAGCGTGCGAACGCCCCCGGGGCGGCGGCCACGATGCGCGGGGCGAGCTTGCCCTTGCCACCGGCCCACTTGAGGAACGGGCGTGCCATGCCGCCGATTCTGCAGTTTGGTGGTGTTGCAGGCGAGGGTGATGGCGCCGGGGATGTCCAGTGAATCGGCTACACTGCACGTCCGCGTTCGCGTGGGTGTGCGGGTTGGAGCTGTTCGCGCCGGCCTGCGAAAGAATGACACCGGGAGTCCACGATTACCGCTCAACTACTCTCTGTTTGCCGGGGTCTCAGCCTGCCTGCTGACCCGGCTGCACATTCCTGACCGCTGCCGTGCTACGCACAGGGGGCCACCCTGACGATGCTCACCATGTGGCTACTGCTTCGGCTGCACCGGTTCACGCTGCTCACCGGCTGACCGATGACGATGCTGGCCGCCGTGCAGCCCGGCTGCTCGGCTGGGCCCTGCTCGGCCTCGGGCTCGCCCTGCTCGCAATGGTGGGGATCGCGCTACGGATGCCTGGCGGGCACTTCGTCGTGGTTTCGAGCGGGAGCATGGAGCCTGCTATCGGTCGAGGCAGCCTGGCGTTCTTCAGGCGTATTCCTGCAGAGGGTGTTTACCGCGGCGACATCGTGCTGTTCGCGGGCCCCGACGGCCGCCAGGTTACCCATCGTGTTGCGTCCGTGACGGCCGACAGGGCGATGGTCGTGACCAGGGGTGACGCCAACGATGCGGCTGATGCGAACCCGGTGCCTGTCGGAGCGCTGCGCGGGAAGTATGTCTTCTCACTGCCGTATTTCGGTTATGCGGCGCAATGGGCCGGCCAGCCCGTGGGCTTCCTGGGCGTGGTACTTGCGCCGGGGATCATCGTCATAACTCTTGCGACTGTCTCCATCTTTCGGGCTCGCCGGTTGGAGACGGGGTCTGTCCATCACGGCGAGCGTATAGTCAGGGCTCCCGGGCCCGCCGGGGAGGGCGATCACGTGCGAAATCCGCTCAAACGACACGACAACAGGCTTGCGCCGGAGCCGGACCCGGTGACACCGCCGGAGACGCGGGCAGAGCAGCCAGCGCCATCGCCTGAGCTGCCATCCACTCCGGAGCCGCCTGCTGCTGTTCCTGCACTGGATCCGGCTCTGAAAGCAGGGGCATTCGCACGGATCCCGCTGCGTTCGCAGGCGACGGCGACGGATGCCCGCACCGAGCGCCTCGTTCGTTCGATCCGCGGGGAAGTGGAGGAGTTACGGGAAACGCTTGATGCCATTGCGAGCGATCGCGGGGAGTTCCTCGAGGCGGATATTGCGGCGGTCATCGCCGACCCCGAGGGCGCGGCCTCGCTCCCGCCCGCTGTCCTCGTCCGCGCGATTGTGGCGGCGAACGAGCGGAACGAGCAGATGCTGGCAGAGCTCGGGCGGCAGGCGCGGCGCAACGCGACGCTGAAATCGAAGCTGCGGGCGCTGCGGATCACGCACGCGCAGGTGGCCGGGCGGATGGCGACGCTCGACGAGGTGATCGGGGCACTCCATGCCAACCTCGAGGACCTGCGGCTCGAACGGGGCGGCGAGGTACGCCGCGTGGCCCAGCCGCAGCAGCCCCAGCCTTTGCGTGCCGCCGCCAGCGACCCGCTGCCACCACCGCGGCCGCAGCTCTTCGACCGTGACTGAGTATCTCCCGGTGCACGGGCTCGCCCCTTCGCGCCGCCGTGAGGTTGCGGCGGAGATCCGCGCCGTACGGCAGGAGGCACAAACGCGTTACAGCGAAGTCGACCTGCTCGTGGCTGCGTTGCGAGAGCACATCCAGGACCTGCGTGCCGAGCGAGATCGCCTGCTGGCCCAGATAGCCGCTATGCAGGAGTCGGGCCGTCTGGAATCGGCGAGCTGGATGTGGCGCGGAACGAAGGGTCCGCGGTAGCGGGTCGTCAGCGCTCCCCCGACGGGGCCCATGCCGTGCGGGGCGCGACTGCTACGCGGGCTTGAGGTCACCGAAGCGGCTATAAGTCTCGGCCAATTCACGGAGCCAGTGCGTACGCCCGTGATCGACCTGGTCCCACGTGAAGCGCCATGTCCAGTTGCCCTCGGCAACGCCGGGGATGTTCATCCGCGCTTCGGAACCGAGTTGCAGTACATCCTGGAAAGGCACGATCGCGGTTCGTGCGGGAGAGGCATAGGCAAGGCGAACCATGGCGTCGGTTGCCGCGTGCGCGTTGGCGGGCTTCCAGCCGAGGTAACGCTCCAGGTTCGAGCGGTTGAATGCATCGAGGGTTTCGTACCAGCCGGCCGTGGTGTCGTTGTCGTGGGTGCCGGTATAGACAACGAGGTTGCCCTCGTGATTGTGGGGCAGGTGCGGGTTCTGGAACGTGTAGCGCTCGTCGCCAAAGGCGAACTGGAGGACGGCCATGCCCGGGTAGCCGAGGTCACGGCGAAGTTCGCGGACCTCCTCGGTGATCATGCCGAGGTCTTCGACGATGAAATGGCCCTTGCCGACTGCTGTCTCGAGGGCGGCAAAGAGGGGGAGCCCGGGACCATCGACCCACGACCCGCTGACGGCCGTTTGGGATTCAACCGGTATCTCCCAGGCTGCCTGGAAGCCGCGGAAGTGGTCGAGCCGAACGATATCGACCAGTTCGAAGGTGCGTTTGATCCGTTCGACCCACCAGCTGTAGTGGGTGCGGGCGAGGGCATCCCAGTCGTAGAGGGGGTTTCCCCAGCGTTGGCCGGTGGCACTGAAGGCATCGGGAGGCACGCCGGCAACCACTAACGGCTGGTGGCTGGCATCGAGCTTGAAGATCTCCGGGCTGGCCCAGGCGTCGGCGCTGTCGCGGTCGACGAAGATCGGCAGGTCGCCGATGAGGGTGATGCCGAGTTCGTTCACGCGATGGCGAAGCCGTTGCCACTGCCATTCGAACATCAGCTGGATGAAGGTATGGAATCGGGCTTCGCCATGGAGTGCCTCGCCGGCCGTGGCGAATGCCCCGCCGGGCGAACGGAACTCCACTGGCCACTCCCACCACGGGTTCTTGAATTGATGGTGGAGGGCCATCCAGAGTGCGTAGGGGCGCACCCAGCCCCGTTGTTCGAAGTCGTCAATTACATCGGTGTGGCCCTGGTGGCAGAACCGGCCATATGCCGTCCGGAGGAGTGTTTCGCGAACACCCGGGTCGTGAAGGTGACCGCTCGAGCGGAGCGATGCGATCTCCCCGGCGGTTACCAGCCCCTCTTCGTGCAGGCGATCGAACGAGAGGAGGGCCGGGTTACCAGCGAACGCCGAGCGTGCGGCATAGGGGGAGTTGCCTGGTCCGGGGGGCCCGAGGGGCATGATCTGCCAGGCGGCCTGGCCGGCTTCACGGAGGTATTCGGCGAAGCGGATGGCGTCATCTCCGAGGTCACCCGAAGGAAGCGAGGAGACGTGCAGGAGGATCCCGGCGGTTCGCCGCAGCGTGAACGGCAGGTGGGCCTGCTCCATGGGTGACCTCGGAAGGATGCTGGCTCGCTGTTGGCGGCATTACCAGCGAAACGCCTTCACGGGCTACGTGCCAGTGGGGAGCCGGCGAATGGGCGAAAGGGCGAAAGGGCGAGAGGGCGAGAGGGTGATTCGCTTCGCTCATCGGCCTGAGCCGCTTTACACTCGCTGGGCACATCGACCGGGGGCTCGCGCCATGGATTTCGAACTCAGCGAAGAACACAGGCTCATCAAGGACACGGCACGCCGGATTGCACGCGAGGTTGTCGCGCCGCGGGCGAAGGAGGTCGATGAGACGGGGGAGTACCCGCACGACTTCTTCGAGGCGTTCAAGCAGGCGGGGTTGCTCGGGATGGCGATCCCGGAATCGATGGGTGGGACAGGGAACGGTGTTCTGCCGATCTGCCTTGCGATCGAGGAGGTGGCGAAGTATGAGTGCGGCGCCGGGCTCATGCTCGTGCTCACCGGGCTTCCGAACCGGCCGATCGTGCTGGGCGGGAGCGCCGAGCAGCAGCAGCAGTTCCTGCCCGACGTAGCTGCTGGCGTGACGAAGTCGGCCTTCTGCCTGACGGAGCCGGACCATGGTTCTGATGCGGCTAACCTGGAGACGCGTGCGGTCCGTGATGGTGACGACTACATCCTCAACGGGAACAAGGTCTACATTTCTGGCGGCACGGTGGCCGATTGGCTCACGGTTTTTGCGCGCACAGGTGGGCCCGGGGCGAAGGGGATCAGTGCGTTCGTGGTCGACGCTCACGCGCCGGGGGTCCGTATCGACCGGACGGACGACAAGATGGGGGTACGGTCGGTCCCCACGGCGCACTTCAGCTTCTCGGACGTGCGGGTGCCAGCGGAGAACCTGCTCGGGGGGGTTGAGGGGCAGGGGTTCAACACGGCGATGCTGACGCTCAACACGCTGCGGCCAACGGTTGGTGCGCGTGGTGTGGGCCTCGCCGAGGGTGCGGCGGGTTATGCGCTCGAGTGGGCCCGTGAGCGAAAGGCGTTCGGGAACGCGGTGATCGATTTCGAGGCGATCCAGTTCATGTTTGCCGACATGGCAATCCAGATCGAGGCGGCGCGGAACCTGGTGTACAAGGCGGCCTGGCTGGTGGACCAGGGGAAGTACACGCGGGAATACGCGCACAACCTTTCCATTGCGAAGGCGTTTGCGACGGAGATGGCGAACCGGGTGGCGTTCGATGCGTTGCAGGTGCTGGGTGCCCAGGGGTACATGAAAGACCACCCGCTCGAGCGCCACTACCGCGACGCGCGCCAGCTCGTCATCGTGGAGGGTAGCTCGCAGATCCAGCGGGTGGTCATCAGCAGGTCGATGATCGATCGGGCGCTGGTTTACGGGTAGGCAGGCGACCGGCTGCGGTGGGACCGGTGGTTACCAGATGAGGTCGACGCCGTAGTTCTGGAACTGCCGGTCCGCTGTCACGATAGCGAGCCCTTCGACCAGTGCCTGGGCAATGAGCATGCGATCGAAGGGGTCGCGATGGTGGAAGGGCAGGCGATAGGTTGCCAGTGCGTGGGTCGCGACGATAGGGAGTTCGGTTGCCGCGAGGTTCGCAAGATGCGCTTGCCAGTATCGCTCGACCATGTCGCCTCGAGAGGCGCGGAGTTGTCCCAGTCGAATCGATAGCTCCCATGCGGTGACCACACTCACGAACAACTCGTTATCGGGATTCGCCAATGCCCTCTGTGCGGCGCTCGTCAATCGGTCGGGGACGAATCCGGTCCAGAGAAATACGTTCGTGTCGAGGAGCAGTCTCAAGGGGCGGGCTTCTCCAACAACCGGGCCCATTCTTCGGCATCTCCGGAGGATTTGTACCACTCGTCGAAATCCTCATCGGCCGTCTTGATGAGCGACGACTCTCTCGCGATTGCTTCAATCTCCGGGAAGAGACCCTTCGCCCAGCCGATTCGCAGCTTCCGTGGTGGTTGCTCAACCGGGACGAGCTTCAACACAGGCTTGCCACGGCGCGCGATGATGATCTCTTCGCCGCGCTCGGCCGCCTCGACGAGCTTCGAGAAGTGGGTTTTTGCTTCGTGGATGTTCACGGTACGGGCCATAGGAGCAGAGTAGACTAAGTCCCCGGACTTAGTCTACTCTGTAGGGCCGGGCGGGGCATCGATAGGAACAGTAGAGGCGGGACCCCTGCTTCTCTCGCGACCTTCGCTGGAGCCGGGTGTCCGTGAACGGGGCCACGTGACCCTTCCGCCTTCGAACCGTTACGGTGTGGCGATGAACATCCGCAGTTTGCCGATTGCCGTTGCTGCTATTGGATTGCTCACGAGTAGCGCCGCTTGTGGCGGCGGCGACAACACTTCGAACACGGTGACGCCGACGAAACCCGGGAGCACGACGGCCGCGAGCACGACGGTTGCCGCGACCGCTACGACGCTCGTGACGCCAACGGTGAAACCGAACTCCACGACGCCCGCATCGCCTGCGGCGGGCGCCACGGCCGAGGGGACCGTGGACCCGCTCGGCGCCGGTCAGACGACTCCTTGGGTCGTGAAGCCTTCGAAGGAGCCCGTTGCGGGGATAGCGACGGTGAAGGCGATTCGCATGGGTGTGCACCCTGAGGAGGGTGGCTGGGAGCGGATCGTTTTCGAGTTCGATGGCAGCGCCTGGCCACCGGCCACCGTCCAGTACGTGGAACAGGCGTTGAGCTGCGGGAGCGGCCAACCGGTGCAAGGGTTGAAGGGCGCGGCGATCTTGCAGGTTGCGTTCATCAGCGCCCAGGCCCATGACAATGCCGGAAAGGCGACGATCCCGAACACCATCACCGGCCCGGGTACGACGGTGCTGAACGGTGTCCAGGCGTGTGATTTCGAGGGGCATGTGACGTGGGATTTTGCGCTCACCGGAAAGCAGGCCTTCAAGGTGTCGACGCTCAATAACCCGCCGCGCGTGGTCATCGACGTCAAGCAGTAGGCGAGCTGGCGTCTCGTTACAGGATGGCCAAGGCCTGGGCGCCATGTGCTTCGCGTCGGCCGAGGATGGGGATAGTGTTCTCGCCGAGCCGTCATTTTCGAATGAGATTCAGCCCTGATAGACTCCGCTAACAGTTGTCGCACGGGGCGGCAAACCTCATTCGGAAGGCCCGCAATGGTGACATTCAACCCCGCCGATCCGGCATTCCTCGAGAACCCGTACCCGTTCTACGAGATGGGACGACAGATGAGCCCGCTCTACCTGGAGAGCCAGGGGATCTGGCTCGTCTTCGGGTATAACGACGTCCAGGCGATCCTCAAGGATAGCCAGGCGTGGTCATCGCAGTTCGCACCTCCGGCGGAGAGTGACGCACCCCCTCCCAGCATGCTTGGCTCCGATCCGCCCCGGCATGGGCGCTTGCGAAGCCTCGTTTCACAGGCGTTCACGCCCCGGATGATTGAGCAACTCGCACCGCGCATCCGCGAAATCGCAAGCGGCCTCGTCGACGGGATGGCAGAGAGCGGGAGTGCAGACCTGGTGGAGGCACTCGCGTATCCGTTGCCCGTCATCGTCATCGCCGAGATCCTTGGTGTCCCGCCCGAAGATCGCGACCGCTTCAAATCCTGGTCGGACGACGTGGTGTCGACGCTTGGCACGGGCGTGGTACCTGCCGAGGACCGCGTGCTTGCCGTGGATGTATTCGAGGAGATGCGCGTTTACTTCACGAAGATGGTTGAAGAACGCCGGGCCAACCCCAGGGATGACCTCATCTCGGGCCTGGTTGCAGCCGAACTCGAAGGTGAGCGGCTGAGCTTCGACGAACTCCTGCAGATGCTTATCCTGCTGCTGGTCGCGGGAAATGAGACGACCACGAACCTCATCGGGAACTGCGTGATCGAGTTCATGAATCATCCCGATCAACTCCAGCGAGTCCTCGATGAGCCCGCGCTGCTTCCCTCCGCTATCGAAGAGGTACTGCGCTTTTCGTCGCCCGTGCAGGCAACGGTGCGGCGAGCGACGCGTGAGAACATCGTCGCGGGGAAGACCATCGCGCCGGGGCAACGCGTACTCACCTGGATCGCTGCGGCGAACCGGGACCCGCGGGTGTTCCGCGACCCGAACGTGTTCGACGTTGGCCGGTCGCCCAACCGCCACATTGCGTTTGGCCACGGGCCGCACTTCTGTCTCGGTGCCCCGCTGGCCCGCCTCGAGGCACGCATCGCCATGGAGACGCTCCTGGCGAAGGTGACGGGCTTCCGCCGGACGGACTCCGCCCTGCTACCCCGTGTGCCGACATTCATCATGCGGGGTGTGCGGAAGCTGCCGATCGCCTTCGAACGGCGTGAAGCCGGCGCCAGAGCCTGACGCGGTACGGCACTTCCCGCGGCCGGTCTCGTTTTCGCAGATTCGTGTGTAAGAGATCTGGCTTACCGGTGTCCCATGCATATCACACGAAGGAGTTCCACCCTGTCCCGCTTCACTACCTTCCGGCTGCTTATCGCCGCCCTGGCTGCCACCGCTCTCCTCTCCGCCGCCTGTGGCGGGGACGATGATGGTTCCAGTTCTTCGAATTCGAACGATTCCCCCGTCTCCACTGAAAAGAAGGCCAACGATACGAAGGCGAATGATGTGAGTAACGTGTCACTCGATCCGTGCAAGTTGCTCACGGCCGAGGAAGTCGCGGCTGCGATCGGCAACCCCGTGGACGAGGGCCAGGCCGGTGAGGCGAAGGGCTCACCCCTTGGACAGGCGATCTGCACGTGGAGCGGCCAGGGCGGGCTTTCGGCCAACTCGCTGCTGGTTTCGGTCGAGCGCTCGAAGGACTTCGCGAAGACGCTGAAGGACCAGGGGTACACCGCAAAGAAGCTCTACGAGGATGGGAAGAAGATCGCCACCGACGCAACGGATGTCACTGGCGTTGGCGTGGCGGCCTATCGCTCGAAGAACGGTTTGAATGTCCTGGTAGATGGCGCGACGTTCAACGTGAGCCTCATCACGAGCGGCAAGGCGAACGATGCGCAACTCGCCGACCTCGCGAAGAAGGTGGCCACGCGGCTCAAGTAGCGGGTTTCGGCCGGGGCGCTCCTCACATGGCCCAGTTGGGGCCGAGGAGTGCCTCGAGCCGCCGGCCGATACGGTCCATGCCGAAGGTGCCGCGTCCGAAGGGGCCGGCCCAACCACTCATCACGACCGCCATCTTGTAGAGGCCGAGCGCCTCGTAGTACTCGAGATGGGTGAGGGGGCTGCCGGTGGTTTCTTCGTAGGCATCGGAGAGGAGCGTGCGGCCCCTGTCGCCGGGGAACCCCCCGAAGATGGTGAGGAGGGCTGAGTAGAAGCCGAGGTCCGATCGGGGGTCACCTATCGCGGCGAGTTCCCAGTCGATAACAGCGGCGACCTGTTCGCCTGCGAAGAGGTAGTTGCCGGGATTCGGGTCACCGTGGAGGAGTGCATGGCGGGCGTCGTCCGGTTCGTGTTCGGCGAGCCAGTGGGCGAGGGCGACGAGCATGGGTGCGCGGCTGATCCGCATCCGCTCGGCGCGAGCACGCCAGACGGCGACGTCGCATTCGAGTGGTGATGGCAGTTCTTCGTGCTCGGGATATGGCGCCAGGAATTCGAGGCCGCAGCCGCGCCAGTTGACGGCGTGGATGCGTGCGAGTGCAGCCGCGGCGGCGAGGAGCCGTTCGCTGGGGCCATACCAGAAGAGCGGAAGTGTCTCAGCTTTCACGCGTTCCATGAGGAAGAACGGAGTGCCGAGGACCTGGCCGGTGGGTTCGTGCCAGGCGACTGCGGGGACGCAAACGTCGGAGGAGGCGAGGGCACGCATCACGTGGAACTGGCGGCCAATGTCGTACGGCGCCAGCAGGCCGTCCTGGCGCTGGGGGCGGAGGACAAGGGGAACCTCGAAGGTTGTTCCGTCGCATTCGAGCCGGAGATCGAGCGAAATGGTCTCGTTGCTCGCGCCGGCGGGGAGACGACCGACCCGTGTAACGTTGACGGCGCGGGCAGAGGGAAGGGTGGCGGCGATGTACGCCTCGAGTTTCGGCCGCCAGTCCATCTCAGAGCTGCTCGAGTTCGCCGATGGCGCGTCGCAGCAGGGATTCCAGGTGTTCCCGCGTGTACCACGGCGAAGACCCGTTGAAGCTCACCCAGCCGTGCCAGATGACGCCGAGTTCGAACAGCCAGCGGGCGCGGAACCAGTGCATGCCGTGGACGGGCGCTCCCGACGCGGAAGCGTAAGCCATCGCGAACGGCATCGAATCCGCCTCCATCCAGGGTGCACCCTTGAGATGGGTGAGGGCGAGGAGGTGCCCGACATCGCTGCGCGGGTCGCTGATGCGCGCCTGCTCCCAGTCGACCACGGCGACGACCTTTCCGCCACGAAAGAGGTAGTTGAAGACGTTGATGTCGCCCTGGCAGAGGCTGAGGCGCCCATCGCCGGGCACGGTGCTGCGAAGGGCCTCGTAGGCGCGGGAGAGGAGTGGGTCGTCCTTGCAGCCAAATGCGGGCATGCGTGCGGCGACGATACCGAGTTCGCTGAGGAGCGCTTCTCTCGGGCCGGGCGGGATATGGAGGATGCCGAGGCCGAGCGCCCGCCAATCGAGCGAGTGGATGCGGGCAACCATGGCTGTGAAGGCGCCGAAATCGGCATCGGGGGCGTTGCCCATGTGCGGTGCGTCCACCCATTCGAGGACGAGAAACGGCGCGCCCAGGACACTGCCGTCACGCTCCTCGCCGAGGACGGCGGGCACGGGCACCGTGGAATGGGCGAGCCGGCGCAGGACCTCGCCTTCGCGGAGCACGTCGTATGGCTCGAAGATCCCGCGGTCGCGCTGCATCCGTAACGCGACCGTGGCGGCGGGGCTGCGGAGTTCGACGCGGCAGGTGATATTGGAGGCGCCGCCCTCCACCGGCGCGATGGAGCGGACGGTCGCGGCCTCGTAGCCGGGAAGCTCGTTCCGTAACCAGCGTTCAAAGGCCGCGGAATCGGGGATCATGCTCCGATTAGGCAGCATCGGCGGGTTGCTGTGCAACACCAGGGGTGTCGGGATGCACCATGGGGCCGCTTGCAGGCGTATGGTTTGCATCCATGGGGAACCCGCTTTCGACGCGACTACCGTGCGACCTGGCGCTGACACCACTGGAGCCCGGTGAGCGCACAGATTGCGGAAGGGTGAGCGACCGTGGCCACTCCTGAGCGCGGCCATCCGGCCGACCTGCTGCCCGGGCTGGTCCTGGGTACCCTGGACACGGACGAAGCGGCAGAGGTGGAAACGCACCTCGCGGTGTGCACGGAATGCGCGGCGCGGGTTGCGGAGTTGCGAGGATTTGCCGAGCAGGTGCGGGCGGCCCAGAAGAGGCGGCGAAGCCCGGGGGCCATCGCAGGCTGGGCCTCTGCGGTTGTCGCGGTAATCGCTCTCATGATGATTACCGGCGGCTTTGCCGGCTACGCGTTTCGCGAGGCCAACCCGAGTGCGACAGAGCGTGAGGCAGCGCGCCAGGGGGATCTCCTGGAGGCGTTCGCCCAGGGGGATGTGCTCAGCTCCAGCGTGATCGCGGGGGATGTGAGCGTGACGTTCTTCCGTGCCCCCGGGAAGGGCGTGGGGTTCGCGCGGGTGAGCGGGATGCCCTCGCTGCCGGCGGGCAAGGCATACAAAGCATGGGTTACGAAGGACGGTGCGAGTTTCGAGGCGGGCACCTTCACCACGAGCCATGGCGGGGTCTGGTTGAGCGCGCCGGATGATCTCGGTGGCTACCAGGCGCTCGTGTTCACCATCGAAGACCGGGGGGCGCACGAGCCGGCGCAGGCGCCATTTGCGGTGATTCAACTGCAATAAGCGGATTCGCCCGGTCACGCAGGAGATAGCGGGAGGGCGAGGTTGGTGGCAAGGCGTCGGCTTCGCCACAAGGGTTGCGCATCTCTCGTAGAATCCGGGGCCATCACGGTTCGAGGTGATTGGAATGGCAGCTCCGCTCGATGGGATACGCGTACTCGAGGTGGCGAACTGGCTCGCTGTCCCGGCTGCGACAGCCCTGATGGCCGACCTCGGGGCGGAAGTCATCAAGGTCGAGCCGCCGCTCCAGGGGGACATCTACCGCTATTTTGTCCTTCGCTCGATGGGTTACGACTATGACTTTGCGACGAATTACGCCTTCCAGCTCGATAACCGTGGGAAGAAGTCGGTGACGGTCGGGCTCGACAAGCCGGGTGGCCCGGAGATCGTGCGGGAACTGGCTGCGAGTTGCGACATCTTCGTGACGAACCTGGTGCAAGAACGGCGTGTGAAGTACGGGCTGACGGTTGAGGATGTACGCGCTGTTGCTCCGAAGGCGGTGTACGTGTCGTTCAGTGGTTACGGTACGCGGGGGCCCGACGCGACACGTTCGGGGTTCGATTTCGCTGCGTTCTGGGCGGCAAGCGGCATCATGGGGCTCCTTGCGGAGCCGGACGCACCGCCGCCGCTCTGCCGCGGCGGCCAGGGCGACCATTCGACGGCACTCAATATCCTCTCGGCCACTCTCGCGGCGCTGAAGATGCGTGACCTCAGCGGTGAGGGGCAGCACGTCGAGACGACGCTCCAGGCCAGTGGCATGTGGACGATTGCGGGTGACTATGCGGCATCTCTTGCCTCGAAGATGGACGCTCCCCGGATCAGCCGGAAATCGCCGACGAACCCGATCTGGAACTCCTACCTCTGTGCCGATGGAAGCTGGCTCCTGCTGGTGATGCCGGTGCCGTTCCCGCTCTACTGGCCACGGTTCTGCACGATGGTGGATCGGCCAGACTGGGCCGAGGCCTACAAGGATTTAACCGCTCTTCGGGCTGATACGGCGCCACTCGCGGCGGCCATCGACGAGATCATGATCCGGCACGACCGTGCTCACTGGATGCGGGAGATGGATGCGCATGGCCTGATCTGGGCGCCGGTGGCGAAGGTGCAGGAGGTCGCCAACAGTGTGCAGGTGCGGGAGATGGGCTGGATAACGGAGGTGGAGCATCCGCAGTTCGGGACGTTCGAGACGCTGGACACGCCGTTCCACCTGTATGGCAGCGACACAGGTGTGCGAGGGCCGGCGCCGGAGATCGGGGAGCACACCTTCGATGTGCTGAGCGAACTCGGCATCGACGCTGACCGGCTTGGAAAGCTGGCGGCAGACGGGGTGATCTGACACCACCCGGCCCCGCCAAGATGGTCAGTCGATACGAATGGCGGACCGGCGAAAACGTCCAACCACATCGGGGTCGGGGATGATGGAGGTCTTCGCATCGCGCTTGCCGGCGTAATCGAACGAGCTGAGGACGTAGCGGATGCTCTCGAGGCGGGCCGCGCGCTTATCGTTCGCCTTGACGATGATCCATGGGCTGAAACTGGTGTGGGTGCGGCCGAACATCATCTCCTTGTAGCGGGTGTATTCGTCCCAGAGCTCCTGGCCACGCTCGTCGATGGGGCTCAGCTTCCATTGCTTCAGGGGGTTGTTCCGGCGCGATTCGAAGCGCGCGTGCTGCACCTCTTTGGAGATGGAGAACCAGAACTTGACGAGGTCGACGCCGTCCTCGACGAGCATGTGCTCAAATTCGGGGACGTGGCGCATGAAGCGTTCGTACTGCTCGGGTGTGCAGAAGCCGTTGACGGGCTCGACCACGGCGCGGTTGTACCAGGAACGGTCGAAGAACACGATTTCGCCGCGGTTGGGGAGCTGGCGCATGTAACGCTGGAAGTACCACTGGCCGGTCTCGTCGTCGGTGGGCTTTGGGAGCGCGACGACACGCATGGCACGGGGGTTGAGGTGTTCGATGAAGCGGCGGATGGTGCCACCCTTTCCGGCGGCGTCGCGTCCTTCGAAGATGATGCAGACGCGGCGGCCACTACTCTGCACCCAGCGCTGGAGCTTTACGAGTTCGACCTGCAGGAGCTCGAGTTCGTACTCGTACTGCATCGCCTTCTTGATCCGGCCGACACTGACGTTCTTCGTGCGAAGGAGCTGGATGAACTCGCGCGAGGTGTGGAGGTCGGTGAGTTCGTCGCGGAGGATTACCTCCTCGGGGATGGGTACCCATTTCGTCGTATGGATAGCGTCGGCCACGGCGTCGAGCGTGTTTTCGTCGATCTCTGCATCAGCGGGGAGCATCGTCCGGAGCACGCTCATGAGCTCACGCTTGAGCGACCGGGCGTCGTCGTGCGTTGTGTTCGGAGAACGACCGTTGAAGCTGACGACCGGTGGAGGCGTGTCGGCATGGTTTGAAGAGCTATCGTGCTTGTTCATCCGATCCGTGTCCTTTTTGAACGTACCATTGATGATGCGAAGGCTGCCGCCTCGAACGCGCTGCGCGGCGCTGTCATGTTTCCTCGAGATGAACCTCCCTCGCTCGCGACCGGAACGCCCACCTGGACGTGTCTTGATGATCGGTTGGCCGGGGCCCGCTGAGCAGCCTCCCGCACGGTCGCACCCAGCCCAGCGTCTACCGCCGGCCGCCAGACGTCCAGCGGTGGGAGGAACGACGCTTCGCCTGCTCCTCTGGAGAGACTGCCGGGCGGCGAATGGTTTATACAGAAAGGTGCAATTGTGACCTGAGTCAACCGGAAGGGTATCCGAAAGGTGTACGCTCAATGTCAAGGCGGCGGCCGGCGTGCCTCGGCGTTGAATGCGAGCCGCGAGTCGAACGGCTCCAGCGTTGAGCCTGCTGTTGAGTGGCCGCCGGTGTGGCTATGGATCGGGATCTTGTTACCGAAGCCGGCTTTGAGTCGTTCCCTGCTAGCGACCCACCTTCGTTCACGGCAACGAGTGGCGCCGGCGAACCGGACCGGGCGCTGCGGGATGCGGATATCGCCGAACGCTGGCAGACGGTCTTCACCGAGGTCGACCTGGAGAAGCTTCCGGAACCGGGGCAGGTGCACCTCGCGCTGTTGGATGCGAGCCACCTCCTCGAAGAGGCGCTCGAGGGTTGCCAGCGCACGGAGGACGACGGCGAGCACGTGGTGAACCACCTCATCGGGCTGCGCGAGGAACTCGGGAGGCACCGGGCGAACATCCGGACCCAGGGCCTCACCGATGAGATAGCGACCGAGGGGCCTTGGCTGCTTTCGCACGTGGAACACCTGCTCCAGCATCACGACAAGCTGGACCTCGAGATCGCCCGGGCCCACGCGGAATTCCGGGGAGAGGAGGATATCCGCCGCGCAACTGACCGCGTCTGCCGCCGCGCGAAGAGCATCCTCGCCTCGCTCCAGACGATGCTCACCGTGGAGCACTCGCTCATCATGGCCCAGTTCTGCGAGCCGCCTGCCCACGATTGACCGGGGACGGGGGATACCGCTGTCCGGATGGCCCAGCGGTTCAGTGCGCGGCCGTGGCCGACCCTTCTATGAGGCGGAGGCCGAACTCGACGCCCAGCGGGAGGGCGTCTTCGTCGATGACAAAGCCGGGGTCGTGGTGGCGGCCGGCGATCCCCTTGGGTTCGTTTCGAGCGCCGAGCCAGAAGTAGCAACCCGGGATTTCCTGGAGGAACTCGGCCATGTCCTCGGCCCCCATGCTGGCAAAGCTGTAGATGTTTTCCGGGCCGAAGAATGCCGCTGCCTGGTCCATCACGTAGGCGGTTACCGCCGTGTCGTTGACAAGGGGCGGGCAGCTCGTCTGTTGCTGGAATCGGTAGCCGGCGCCAAACGCGGAGCAGACGCCGGCAACGACACGTTCCGCCGCGACGAGCATCTCCTCGCGAACGCGGTCGGTATAGGTGCGAATCGTTCCGGTGAGGGTGGCGGACTCGGCGATGACGTTCCAGCGGAAGCCGGCGTTCATCGTGCCAATCGTCAGGACTGCGGTGTCGGCAGGGGCAAGCGAGCGGCTGACCACGGACTGGAGGGCGGTGATGATATGACCGGCGACGAGGACGGCGTCGACAGATTGCTGCGGTGCTGCAGCGTGCCCGCCGCGCCCGACGACCTCGATTTCGAACCAGGTGGGGGCGGCAAAGAATGGGCCCGCCGCCACGTTAATGGCCCCGAGCGGCACGTCGGCACTGATGTGAAGGCCGAGTGCGCGGCTGATCCGTGGCGATTCGAGCACGCCTTCGTCGAGGCAGGCGCGGGCACCTCCGGCGGCCTCCTCTGCTGGCTGGAAGACGAACCGCACCGACCCTGCCAGCGCGTTGCGCCGTGCTTGCAACGCCTCAGCGATGCCGAGGGCGATCGCCGTGTGCGCATCGTGTCCGCAGGCGTGCATTACGCCCCCGTTCCTCGAGGCGAAGGGGAGGCCCGTCTTTTCGGGTACGGGGAGGGCGTCGATATCGGCTCGCCAGAGAACACCAATCCCCGGGCGCGAGCCGTGGATGACGCCGGTTGCGCCAGTCCGGGCGATGGGCCGGACATCTTCGAGGCCGAGTTGCGAGAGGCGCTCCAGGATGACTCGCTGGGTGCGTGTTTCCTTCCAGGACAGCTCCGGGTGTTCGTGCAAGTCCCGGCGCGTGGCGATGAGCCGCTCGCGCAAGGCGCGAACCTCCGGCCGGATCGAAAGAAAGCCGTCTCCCATAGGCGGAAGCTTAGGATTGTCGATCGCTGGTTGTCGATTGCGCGTTGGAGGAAGCGGTGCCGGTGCCTGGCCGGCTTCGGTTGCGAAAGGGGGATTCAGTCTGCTGGTTCGGCCGCGGTTCGCCAGGTGAGGGTGGCCACGCGCCGCCAGAGCGAGGAGAGGGGGACCTGCTGGACGAGTGCGACGCCGGAGATGATGAACACAAGCCCGAGGATGAGGTTCCAGCCAACCACCTCATCGAGGACCAGCCAGCCGAGGAAGACTCCCACGGGGGGCATCAGGTAGGTGACCACGGCGGAGCGCACGGGACCCGCCTCCTTGAGGAGCCAGGTGAAGGCGACGATCGCCACACCCGAACCGACCCCGCCGAGGAGAAGAAGGCTTGCGATTGGGCCGGCTGACACGTTCATCTCCGAGTAGGCACCGGTGAACAACGCCACAGGCATGAGGTAGAGCGCACAGAACGTGATCTGCGAGGCGGCGAGTGGGAGGGGTCTGACATGCTTCAACCACCTGCTGATGCACACGTTGGAGAGCGCGTAGCAGCCCGTTGCTGCGGCCATCAGGAGGATTGCGATCATGCCGGCGCGGTCGGCGTTCAGCATGTCCTGGCCCATCAGGATGAAGACGCCACCAAAGCCAAGCAGGAGTCCGGCCATCCGTGCCCCGCTCATGCGGTCTGCCTTCAGCAGCACCAGGGCGAAGATGGTCGACCAGATGGGCTGGAGGGCATTGACGACGCTTGATGCACCGCTCGGTGAGTGCTTTGCGGCGATTGGAAACAGCGTCCACGGGAAAGCGAAGTTGAAGAAACCGAGGAGAGCAAGGGCTGCCCATGTGCGGAGATCGCGCGGGAACTGGTCGCGGGCATGCCAGGCGAGGGGAAGGAGGGTGAGGGCGCCGAGTGCCGAGCGGCCGGCGCTCACTCCCGTTGGTGCCATGTTGGAATCCACCAGCACCTTGATGAACAGGAACGACGCGCCCCAGGTTGCGCCGAGTACGAGCAGGACGGTGAGTTGTCTCGTTGTCACCTGAAAGAGATGAGCCTCGCGGGCGAGCGTAGCGGGTAATGAGCTTTCGCGCCTCGGCCAATCGCCCTACGCGAGGCCGGGATATTGGAGTAGCCGGGTTTCGGTGAACAGGCGCGCCCACTCCGTTTCACCCATCGGCGCGCCGGTGAAGCCGGGGCAATCGACATGACGCAGGAGCAGGGGAACGTAGGGAGCGGGTTCGGCCCCGGCCATCGCCGTGCTGAATGAGCGAGCCATCCCGGGTTCGTCGCCATGAACGGGACGTGCCGGCACGGGGTCGATGAAGAGGATGAAATGGGGGTAGAGGCGGCAGGCATTGGGGCGGCCTTCATACTGTCCACAGCCGAGGTCGGGGCGGAGCTGCTTGCAGGCGCCGCCGCTCCTTGCCAGCAGGTAGGGCTGTGCGATGGGGAGGGCGATGGGCTTGCCGTCCTCGCACTCGAGGAAGTCGCTCCACTGGAGCCCGCTTGCCTTCGCAAATCGTTGGGCCTCGGTGTCGCCCAGGTTCACACTGAAGCGGCGGCAGCACTGTGCATCGCAGACCTGCGGCTGGCAGATGAACGCCGGGCTCGCGGGTAGTGCGAGGGTGTAGGCGGTGAACCGTTCGGCCACCGATTCCCACACGGAATGCATCCGCGATAGCAATGGATCGGGTGCTGCCATTTCCTTTTATCGTAGTCCTCAATCCTGGGTGGTAGCGAACCGGAAATGCGTTGCCCAAGAGGCCGCGGCGACGTAACCTTTTGCGTCCGTGGCGGTGCACCTTCCGAATTATGACTGACGAACTCGATCTCGACCTAATGACCCCCGAAGAGCGGCAGCGAGTGCGCAAGCAGATGGCCGACCAGGCCGTCAAGCTCGCGATTGCCAGCAAATGGGCCGAAGCAGCCTCCGTCAACCGCGATTTCCTGCGGTTGTTTGGCGATGAGGCCGAGGCATGGAACCGGCTGGGCAAAGCCCAGACGGAGCTTGGCCAGGTTACCGAGGCACGCAAGTCGTATGGCAGAGCGATTGAACTCGAGCCATCGAACACGATCGCGCGGCGCAACCTCGACCGCCTGGCGGTGATGAAAGATACGGCGGTCGCAGCGGCTGCGCCGAGCCACCTGGACACGCGGTTGTTCGTGGAGGAGACAGGTTCCTCGACCATTGCGAACCTGCAGGCCACCAACGCGGAGTCTGTCGCCTTGCTCGATGCGGGCGACCTCGTCGACCTCCAGGTGCAGGGGAACGCTGTCAACGTGCTCAACACCAAAGGTGAGTACGTGGGCATGGTGGAGCCGCGCATCGGACTGCGCCTCGCGCAGCTGATGAGCACGGGTAACGAATACGCCGCAGCCATCGTCACGACGCAGGGCGATACGCGCGTGGTGATCCGCGAGACGTTCCAGCATGCCTCGAACATCGGCAAGGTCAGCTTTCCGCAGTCCCGTTCGACCGATATCCGCGCGTACACGCGCAAGAACCTCCTTCGCAAGGAGATGGAGGATATCGAGTACACGGACGACGACTTCGAGGAAGAGGAAGAGACCGAGGGCTGGAGCGAGACGGGCGAGGATGTGGATGCTACGCGGCCCGATGTCGACATCGAAGCCGAGGACGAATCGTTCGACTGATCCCCGCGCATTGTCACGACAGTGGCGAATCGCTAGGATGCTGAGACGATGAACGTTTGCCTCCGCTGATCCCGGCTATTGCCGCGCGTCCTGCCGTGTAGCCGCCTGTCGCTCTTCGCCCACGCGGCTTTGCGATACGCCGCTCCTCGGTTTTTTGGGGTTCTCCGTGACCAATGCAGCTATTGAGGCCCGCAGCCTCGTGAAACGCTACGGCGCGTTTACTGCGGTCGATGGTGTGAGTTTTTCGGTTGAGGAAAACGAGTGTTTCGGTGTCCTTGGGCCGAATGGTGCGGGCAAGAGCACGACCATCAAGATGATCTCGTGCAATTCGCCCGTTACCGGTGGCGACCTGCGCGTGGCGGGACTCGATGTGCGCCACCGCGCTCGTGATGTGAAGCGTGTCCTCGGTATCGTGCCGCAGGACGACAACCTCGATCCGGACCTGCCGGTGCGCAAGAACCTCGAGGTGTATGCACGGTACTACGGGCTCGACCGGCGCGTTGCGGCGCCACGAATCGACGAGGCGCTCGAGCTGTTCCAGCTGACGGAGAAGGCATCGGCGAAAGTCGATGACCTTTCGGGCGGTATGAAACGCCGCCTCGTGATCGCGCGATCACTCGTGCATGAGCCGCGGATCCTGGTGCTCGATGAGCCAACAACCGGGCTGGATCCGCAGGCCCGCCACCTCGTGTGGCAGAAGCTTCGCCTGCTCAAGGCGCGTGGCGTCACCATGCTCCTTACCACCCACTACATGGACGAGGCGGCGCACCTCTGCGATCGCCTGGTGATCATGCACCGGGGGAAGGTTCTCACCGAAGGGAACCCCCATGCCCTCATCGCCGGGCAGGCAGGCGACCGTGTGCTCGAACTCCGGATGACGGTCGCTGAACGTGCGCCGATCGTCGGCGAGCTGCGGGGGATCGCGGGGGTGGCGATCGAGGAGGTCGAGGACATCGTCTATGTCTTCGGGGGTGGCCACGCGGCGGCCCGTATTGCGGACGCGGTTGCGGACCCCAACCGGGCATTCCTGCGCCCGGGAAACCTGGAGGACGTGTTTCTGCGCCTGACCGGAAGGGGGTTGCTGGATTGACCGCATTTTCCGTCACACCCGACATCAGCATCGGTGCTTACCGGGTATGGCAGCGCAATCGCGACGTGCTGCTGCAACTGTGGAAGTCGGAGTTCGTTGCCCAACTCCTCGAGCCGGTGTTCGTGATCCTCGCGCTGGGGCTTGGGCTGGGCCAGTTCGTCGAACTCGGTAACGGCCAGGACTACGTGGCCTTCCTCGCGCCTGGTTTGCTCGCGATGTTCCCGATGTTCGCAAGCATCTTCGAATGCGCCTGGGGAAGTTTCGTGAAGCTGGAGATGCAGGGCACCTACAAGGCGGTGATGGCCACCCCCGTGAGCATGGACGACGTTATCACCGGTGAGATTCTCTGGGGGATGACGCGCGCGACGATCAATGCCTCGTACATCCTGCTCGTTGCCATCGTCCTCACGCCGTGGTTGCACATGGTGGAGTCGCCTCTTGCCCTGCTGGTGATCCCGCTGGCGTTGATCCCCGGGGTGTTGTTCAGTGCGATTGCGATCTGCTTTGCCAGCCTGGCCCGAGCGATGAGCCAGTTCAGCTACTTCTTCAACCTGATTGTGAACCCGATGTTCTGGTTCGGTGGCGCTTTCTTCCCGTTCGATGAACTCCCCACGTGGGCCCAGGTGCTTGGCTGGTTCATCCCGCTGACGCACGTCGTGAACCTCTACCGGGGGCTGCTCGGCGGGCACCTGCACGCATCGATGTTCGTGGATCTCGCCTGGCTCCTGGTGGCTACTGCCGGGTTCTTCTGGCTGGCGCTCTACGGCATGCGGAAACGGCTCATTGAATGAGTGTGCCCTTCGAGCGATGGCGCACGGGCACGGCGCTCACCAGCGGCCGGGTGTTTCGGGAGGCCACCAGCGGTAGCGGTTGAGGTCGACATGGCCGGCCGAGTCGAAGGGGATGCCTTCCTGTTCGAGGATTGCGCGCTGCCGGTCGGCTTCCGGGCCGCGCCCCTTCAGCGAGATGGATCCGCGGGCGTTGATTACGCGCCACCAGGGGACGGTTTCGACGCCGGACTTCGGGAGGAAATGGAGGGCGTAGCCGACTGCCCGGGCCGCTGCGGGCGCCCCCAGCTCGAGTGCGACCTGGCCGTAGGTTACCACCGTGCCCGGTGGTACGCGGCGGACGAAGGCGTAGACGCGCTCGTAGAAGCTCTCGGTGTTGAGGGAGTGTCGTGGTGGCACTGGATATGTATTATCCAGGGTCACGATGACGAATGCTTCCGGGGGACCACTCGCCGGGCTCCGCGTGATCAATGCGGGCCAGATCCTTGCGGCGCCGTTCTGTGCCACGTTGTTCGCGGAGTTTGGCGCCGAGGTGATCAAGGTCGAAGCGCCGCGAACGGGTGAGGCCAACCGCGGCAGCGTTTCTTTTGAGCAGGACAACCGGGGCCAGAAAGCGATCACGCTCGATCTGCAGCGGCCCGAGGGGCGCCTTCTCTTTCGGCGCCTGTGCGACAAGTCGGATGTGCTCATCGAGAACAACCGCCCGGGCACGCTCGAACGGTGGGGGCTCGCCCCGGCAACGCTCCGGGAGACGAATCCGGGGCTCGTGGTCGTGCGCATCAGTGGATATGGCCAGGACGGGCCGTACCGCGACCGGGCCGGGTTCGACCGGGTGGCTCTCGCCTTCGCGGGGATGACGGGTCTCACCGGCTACGCCGATCGCCCGCCGGTGCGGCCAGCGTACTTCGTGGCGGATTACGGGGCCGGTGTCTTCGCTGCGTTCGGGGCGCTCGTAGCCCTCCGTCACCGGGACGAGACCGGAGCCGGGCAGGATGTCGACATGGCGCTCTACGAGGCTGTCTGGCGGATGAGCGGGACGCATGCGGCGAGCTTCGGGATCAACGGGCACGACCGTGAACGCAGCGGGAATTACTTTCCCGGCGTGGTGCCGGCCGAACAGTTCGAGACAGCCGACGGGTTCCACCTCGTGATCAATGCCACCACGCAGCGGTCTTTTGAGAAGCTCTGTGCGGCGATCGGTCAGCCCGAACTCGTGCAGGATGAGCGTTTCGATACCCGGGCGAAGCTGATGGCGAACCACGCCGCGATCCATGCCATCCTGGGAGAATGGGTGCGCACGAGGACCCTGGCCGCCTGCCAGGAGCAACTGGACCGGTTTGGTGTGCCTGCGACGAAGGTTTACGCAATCAGCGATGTGGTGGCCGATCCACATGTCGATGCGCGCGAGCAGGTGCTTATGGTCGAGAGTGATGTGTATGGCGCACTCCTGCAGCCGGGGATCGTCCCGCGGTTGAATGGAACGCCGGGAGCGGTGAGCCAGCGCGCCCCGCGCCTGGGTGAGCACAACGACGAGG
Organism: uncultured Anaerolineaceae bacterium; assembly: GCA_964508715.1. Classification (GTDB taxonomy): domain Bacteria; phylum Chloroflexota; class Dehalococcoidia; order Tepidiformales; family Tepidiformaceae; genus JAKALX01. The sequence continues at coordinate 57,523 of CAZDUX010000007.1, forward strand.
TCTACCGGGAGGTGCTGGGCCTGGGCGCCGAGGAGTATGAAGGGTACCGGGCCGCGGGGATTATCTGAGGGGTAAGTGAAACCGCCGTCCCGCGCTTTGAGCAGCGGGGCGGCGGCGAGTGGACCGGCACGGGAGAGGGCGCGCCGGTGGAGAGTACCCTGGTGGAATCAGGCGGCGGCTGCGACGCGGTGCTCTTCGTTGGTGATGAAGTCGCCATCGGAGAGCCAGTTCTTGAAAGTCCTGGTGGCGCCGCATTCTTTGCAGACGCCCTGGCTGACGGGGCCGCTGGGCTCGTCGATGCGCCAGCGATGGAAATGGCCGTCGGCGGATGCGGCGGGTCGGGTGGTGGTGGCTTCTGCCATGGTTCTCGCTGTCCTCCCTCGGTTGACTCGCTTTTCGCAAGTCGGCTAGGCTTGTTCTGTGTGACTTCTAGCACTAGTGTTTTCGTAGTGCCTTGTGTATGGGAATACTAGCACCGGGCGCTATCAAGTCAATAGTCCTAGAGATAGCCCGGCTATCAATCTTTACATCAACAAGGCAGGGGTTCGCTCTATGAGTCAGCGCAGCGCGATGGTCGAAGCACGGCGGGGCTACAACCACCCCTGCCTGATAGCGCAGGCCCTCGATGTGCTCGGTGACCGCTGGACGCTCCTCATCCTCCGGGACCTCATGGGCGGGCTGCACCGCTACAACGACATCCTCGAGAACTGCGGCGGAATGTCTCCCAACGTCCTTTCTGATCGCCTCAAACGGCTGGAGGCGGATGGCCTCGTCGAACGCAAGTACTTCAGAGAACTTCCGCCCCGGGTGGAATACAGCCTGACCGACAAAGGCTGGACGGTACGCCCGATCCTGCTCGCCCTTCTCGAATGGGGACGCGATCAGTTCGGTGGTATCGCGCCCGACCAGGTGGGGAAGGACGTGACCCACGATTTTGCCGTCCGGATGCTCCCTGCGTTCTCGTTCCACCCCGAACGGGCGGCCGGACTCTGCGCGACGATGACGCTGGAGATCGTGGATTCTGAGACGTGCAATACGTGGTCATTCGACATCCACGAAGGGCATATCCACCCCCGACGCAAGCCCACTGACCGGAGCGATCTCTACCTGCGGACGGATACGGCCGGGTTTTTCCGGTTCTTGCGCGGCGAAGCGCCGGCCGAGCGCGTCGGCGAACTCCAGGGCCCGCCCGAACTGGCGGCAAGCATCCAGGCGTGTTTCCTTTCCGATTGAGCGGCGCCCGGCGACGTTCCCTGTCGGCAGCCCTCGCGTAAGCTACCAGCGTGATCATTCTTCTCTACGGCGGCAACGAGCTGGCCATCCAACAGCGGCTTCGCGAATTGCGGGAGCTTGCTGATGGCGGCAGCGGGATGCTCGACAGCAACCAGAACATCATCGATGGGCGGGATGCGAAGCCGAACGAGATCCTTGCGGCGGCGATGTCGCTGCCGTTCCTCTCGCCGATGCGGCTCGTTCTGGTCGAGCGTGTCTTTGAGCGGTTCCAGGGGCGCCGGGCCACTCGCGGTGAAGCGGCAACCCCGAAGGGTTGGGAGCCGCTCCTCGCAGCGCTCGAGGCAGGGATCCCGGAATCGACCATCCTCGTTTTCCTGGGGCTGCCGTATGGAACTGGTCAGAATGCCGAGACAATCAGCCCCCAGAATCAGCTCGTGGCGCGGCTGGCGAAGATTCCCGGGGTGCTCAACGAGCACCGTGCGGCGATCGACCCGAAGGAGATACCCGGCTTCGTTCGCGAACGCGCACATGAGCTTGGTATCCGCTTCCGGCCGGGGAAGTTCCCGGAGCGGCTGAGGAATGGTGAAACGATGCCCGAGGAGAGCGACCCGGCGTTGCTCATCGCGAATCTCTGCCAGGCTGACACCCTGAGTATCTCGAGCGAACTCAGGAAGCTGGCTCTCTACAGCCCGGGACAGGACGTGACGGTCGCCGAGGTGAACCGGGTTTGCGCGGGAGAGCGGACCGCTACCGGCTTCAATTTCCGTGACGCGGTATTCGACGGGGACCTGGGGAAGGCGCTCGAGTTCAAGGGGCGGCTCCTGCGTGACGGCGAGGAGTTCAATGGCCTCCTTTACCTGCTCATGGACGGGTACCGGCGGATCGTGCCGGTGGTCGATGGGCTGGAGAGTGGCGCAAGCGATGATGAACTGGGGCGGTTGATGGGGAACGCCGGGAAGTATCCGAAACTGCGGGCCGACAATATCCGGCGTGCGCGGCGCCTGCAGGGTGGCCATCTCCGGCTGGCCTTTGAACATCTCGTGGAGGCGGACCGGTCGCACAAGCTGGGCCAGGTGGATGAGGAGGTGGCGTTCGACATCCTCCTCATGAGGCTCTGCGAGCTCTCACGCCCGCCGGCCGCCGCGGGCCGGCGCTGATCCCACGGCTCTCGTAGCAGGCTGCAGGGTCAGCCCTGCCAGATGGGGTTGTAGCAGGCGACGGGGTGGCTTCGGCTCTCGCCCGCGGTGAGTGGTGGCGGTGGCTCGCTCTTGCAGATGCTCAGTGCCTTGAGGCAGCGGGGTGCGAATGCGCAGTGCCCGGCCGGGGCGTTGAGTTCTGGCGGGCTGCCCGGGATAGCAGCGAGATGATGCTGCGACTCGTTGATGCGGGGGAGCGTGCCCAGCAGGGCGTGCGTATAGGGGTGGAGCGGCGACTTCATCATCTCGACGACGCCACCGGTTTCTACGAGGCGCCCGCCGTACATCACTCCAACCTGGTCCGCCGCCTGGGCGACAACGCCGAAATCGTGGGTGATGAGCAGGATGGATGTCCCGCGTGACTCTCGAAGCCGTGCGAGCTGATAGAAGATCTGTGCCTGGACGGTGACATCGAGGGCGCTGGTCGGCTCGTCGGCGACGAGGACCTCGGGGTCGAGTGCTGTGGCGATCCCGATCATGACACGCTGGCACATGCCGCCGGAAAGCTGGAACGGGTACGACTTCGCGACACGTGCCGGGTCGGACAGCCCCACGTCGTAGAGGATCTCGAGGGCGCGCTTCCTGGCTTCTTTCTTGCCGATCTCGAGGTGGCTGGTGAGCATCTCCTCAACCTGGGAACCGACGGTGAGTACCGGGTTGAGGCCAGCAACAGGGTCCTGGAAGATCATGGCAATGCGGCGGCCGCGCAGTGCACGAAGTTCGCGCTCGTCCATTGCCAGCAGGTTCATGCCGGCGTAGTGCACCTCGCCGCCGAGCAGTTCCGCGGCCGGGGCAAGCAGCCGGAGGATGGACATCGCGACGGTCGACTTGCCTGCGCCGGACTCGCCGATGAGGGTGTAGACCTCGCCTCGTTGCAGATCGAAGGAGACGTCATCGACGGCGTGGACGACATCGTCCTTCGTGCGGTAGCGCACGGAGAGGTTGCGGACACTGATGATGGGGTCGGTCATGATTGCAGACGGGGAGTACCCCCGCCCCCGAGTGTACCCCCGGCGGGGGCGCGACGGTCAGGCGCTTGGGCGAAAGGATGAAACGAACTTTCCCTGGACCTCGACGTTCTCGGGGGTCGTGTAGATCGGCTGCATCGTGCTGTTCGCGGGCTGGAGCCGCACGCGCGAACCCTCGTGATAGAAGCGCTTGAGGGTGACTTCGCCGCGGTCTTTGAGCCACACGGCCACCTTGTCGCCATCTTCGGCCGCCTGGCACGGTTCGAGGAAGACGATGTCGCCATCGTCGATGAGGTCCTCGATCATCGACGTTCCCTTGACGCGGAGGGCGAAGACGTTGGTGCGCCCGCGGATCATGTCATCCGTGACGACGACGGTGTCTTCGGCGTCATTCGTCCACCGTTCGCTCGTCGGAACGGGGATGGGCTGGCCGGCGGCGATAGCGCCGAGGATGGGGACTTCGATGACACGGGGCCGGCGGCCGCGCGAGCCAAGGATCTCGATACCGCGCGAGACTTCGCGGTCGCGCCGGATGTAGCCCTTCTCCTCGAGCTTGCGGAGGTTGTAGTCGACCACGGAGGTGGAGCTGATCCCGCAGCCCTCCTGGATGTCGCGAATGCTCGGTGGGTAGTCCTTGTCGCTCACGAAGGCACGGAGGAAGTCCAGGATCTGAAGCTGCTTGCCGGAGAGATCTGCCATAGAGCTGCCATCCTCGAACGAATGTTCGTACAGCAATTTAGCAATACGGGTGGATTATCGTCAAATCTTGTTCGGAACACCGGGCAGCGTTCGAACGTTCGATTGCTAATCTCAGGTTGGCCTGTTCCCGTGCCGCGATTTGCGGGGCCGAAGACGAGCGTGCACGATGAGGACGTATGCCCGGCGCCAATCGCAACTCCGCCCATACCGCGCTCGTCATCGCCGCCCATCCCGACGATGGTGATTTCGGCTGTGCGGGGTACGCGGCCCAGCTTGCTGCGCGCGGCTGGGAGGTGCACTTCCTGGTTTGCACCAACGGCGCGAAAGGCACGGAGGACCGGGCGATGACGCGTGAACGGCTCATCGCCCTGCGGCAGGAGGAGCAACGGGAAGCCTGCCGGCGGCTGGGTGTGAGCGATGTGACGTTTCTCGGCAACGAAGACGGCGAGCTGGTGTACGACCGGCGGTTCCTGGGGCAGCTGGTGCGGGAGATCCGCCGGATCCGGCCGCATACCGTCCTGACACATGATCCGAGTGACATCATCATTGCGGACAGCTTCATCAATCACCCTGACCACCGGGTAACGGGCACGGCGGCACTCGATGCGATCTACCCGACGGCCCGTGATCACCTCAACTTTCCCGAACATCTCGAAGAGGGCCTCGAACCCCACAAGGTCCGGGAAGTGCTGCTCTGGAATTCGAACCAGCCCAACTTCGACGTTGACATCACGGCGGAGCTTGACACGAAGATCGACGCGCTCACCGCGCATGCGACGCAGTTTGCGAATCGGTCGGAGTTCGTCGAGTTCGCGCGGGAGACCTGGAAATCGGTGGACGGCCGCTACCTCGAGCGCTTCCGGCGGCTCATCCTCCAGTTCTGAGAGGCCGGGAGATGGCACGAATCGAGGTCGCATGCAGATTCGCCCATGGACCGCGGGAGGTAAGGCCCGGTGACCGGTGCATTGGCCTGGCTTTACAGGGGAAGGGAAGCGGGTGCGGCAGCGGTACACATCGTGCACCAGTGGGAACTCAGCGCAGCTTGAGTTCGCTCGAATGCCCGGGGAAGAGGCGCTCGCCGGGATGGACAAAGCGGCGTGCGGCGTTGGCAGCAATCGCTGCCTGGGCAAAGCCGGTGACGATGAGGTTCAGCGGCTCTGAGCCGTCGACCGACGCGATATCCCCGGCAGCGTAGACGCCCGGGAGATTCGTCTCCATGAAGCCATTGGTGCGGACGTGGCGGACATCGGCCATCTCGAGGCCCCAGCTATTGATGGGACCAAGGGCGGCCTTGAAGCCGATGTTGACCAGCACCGCGTCGACGTCCATCTCTTCCTCTTCGCCGGTGCGGTTATCGTAGATGGTGACGCGCTGGACGCGGCCTTCGCCCATGACGCGCTTGATCTCCCAGAAGGTACGGATGGGGATGCCGGCAGCCCGCACTGCAGCGATCGTCGATTCGTGGGCGCGGAAGCCGTCGCGGCGGTGGATGAGCGTGATCTCGTTTGCCCAGTCCTTGAGGTTGAGGCACCAGTCGAAGGCGGTATCGCCCCCGCCGACGATGAGGAGTTTCTTTCCACGAAACGGGCGCTTGTCGTTGACGAAGTAATAGACGCCGTTGCCCTCGTACTGGTCGACGCCGGGTTTTTCGAGCTTGTTCGGGACGAAGGCGCCGACGCCGGCCGTGACAACCACGGTGCGGCTGTAGTGGGCGGTCGTCGGGGTGCCAAGGCGCCAGATCTCTTCGCCGTCGCTGGCGACGGTGCGGGTGAGGGTCTCGATACGCTCATCGAAGATCATCGTCGGTTCGAAGAGGTGGAGCTGGGCCATGAGCTGGGAGACGAGATCCTTGGCGAGGATCTTCGGGTGGCCGGGCACGTCGTAGATGAGCTTTTCGGGGTAAAGGACGGCGAGTTGGCCGCCGGGCTCGGGAAGTGCCTCGATGATCTTCGTGCGCATGTCGCGAAGGCCAGCGTAGAACGCGGTGAAGAGGCCGGTTGGCCCCGCGCCGATGATCGTCACGTCATAGATATCTGCCATGTTCGCATCGTCGCGCCCGGATGATGTGTCCGCAAAGACGGGGAGACCCGCGTTTGAGGGGTCGAGCGGTCGTACATTGAGGGTATTCGCGGCAGAAGCGGCGGTGGGCGAGCACGCCGGGGTGTTCGCCCACCGCCGGACAAGGCGCCCGGTCCGGGTCGCGTGCCCCATCCACCACGATGCGGGATGGTGCAGCCGGGGAGATGGCTGCACACGATGCCGACAGGCGAGGTATCGGGCGGGAGACCACGTGCATGAACCGGGGATTTCCCTCGTATGCACGTGACGCGTAAGCGTGCGGTCGTGCGCCACTTGTCACTCGGCGGTATGGCCCTGTCTACTGGAAGGATGAATGTCCTGGCGATCGAATCTTCATGTGACGAGACGGCGGCAGCCGTGGTTGTGGACGGCCGCGTAGCCCGGTCGTCGGTGGTGGCGAGCCAGGTTGGCCTTCATGCGAAATACGGCGGGGTCGTCCCGGAAGTAGCGAGCCGCCAGCACCTCCTCAACATCATCCCGGTGATCGTCGAAGCGCTCGAGACGGCCGGGTGCACGCTCGACGACATCGATGCGGTGGCAGGGACGCGCGGGCCGGGGCTGGCGGGGTCGTTGCTCGTGGGTTTCAACGCGGCGAAGGCGATCGCCTATGGGCGCGAGTTGCCGTTCCTTGGGGTCAACCACCTCGAGGGGCACATCTACGCGAACTGGCTGGTGGAGGGCCCGGAGCCGAAGTTCCCGGCGCTCTGCCTGGTGGTTTCGGGCGGGCACACCGATCTCGTGCTGATGCGATCGCATGGGCAGTACGAGCGGCTTGGCGGGACGCGTGACGATGCCGCGGGCGAGGCGTTCGACAAGGTTGGGCGGCTGCTCGGGTTGCCGTTCCCGGGGGGGCCGCACGTGGCGAAGGCGGCACTCGAAGGCGGCAAGTCGGCGCTCGACCTGCCCCGGGCGTGGATGCCGGGGACCTTCGACTTCAGCTTCAGCGGGTTGAAGACGGCGGTGCTGCACGTGGTCCGCGATGGGAAGTACGGGATGCCGGAGATCGCCTGGGAGTTCCAGGAGGCGGTCGTCGACGTCCTCGCGGGGAAGACGTCGCGGCTGGCGCGGGAGCTGGGGGCGGCCGAGGTGCTGGTAGCGGGCGGGGTGGCCGCGAATCAACGGCTGCGCGAGGAGCTGGTTCGCAGGTGCCCGGTTCCGGTGCGTATCCCGCCGATCAAGTTCTGCACGGACAATGCGGCGATGATCGGTGCGGTTGCGGGCCACCGGCTTGCCCTGGGTGAACGGAGCCCCATCGACGCGGACATCTTCACGACGAACCGCTGGAGCCGGCTGACGGAGCAGTCGCTCGTGGCGACCGAAAGCTGAGTTCTGAGCCGGGTCCCGCGGGTTGTCCCGGAGATTGCCGGGGTGTCTATCGCGCCTGGTGCGCGGAGAACGCCTCGCTTGCTACAAGTCGCCCCAGACGGCATCGATCAGCGAATCATCGATGTCGAATACAGCGGGACCATCGGGGAGGGGCAGCGGTTCGTCGAGCATCCACTGAGGGAGGCGGTCGTCCCCTTTGCCGAAGCCAGCGCGGCGATTGAATTCGCGCTCGGCCTTGATCCCGGCGCGGGCCATTGCGAGTACCGCCTCGTCGTCCCAGTCGACGCCGAAGCGGTGGCCGACGAACTGGGCGATGTCGCCGGGGAGGGCGTTGGAGAACTGGCAGACACCGGCTGAATCGATGGCCATCATGACGAGCTGTTCGTGGCGGCTCTGCTTCACCAGCGTCTCGGCGGTGGCGCCGCGGGCGGTCACCATGCCTGCGGTATGGTCGGCCCCCTGGGGGCTCGTGGCATAGGTGAGGCCCATGCCCTTGAGCGTACGGGGCTCCCAGGCGGGCAGACCCTGCCCCTTGACGACAGGGACGCGGTCGATGCCGAAGGTCTTCGCTACATGCGCTGCGCCGTTGCCGATAATCCGGCCGAGGGGCGTGCCCGAGCGCACCTCTTCGAGCAGCTTCTTCGTGCCCTCCCAATCGCCCCAGGGGAGCACTCCGGCTTCCATCGCGACACCCACGGCGTTGCCGAGTTCGATGGTATCGAGCCCGATGTCGTCGCACATGTGGTCGAGTTGGGCGACTGCATCGGCCGGGCCGATCTCGCAGTTCGAGCCGAGGAGGGCGATGGTCTCGAATTCGAGGGCGGTTGTCACGTGGTTCCCGGCCTCGTCGTTGAAGAGGATGGCGCACTTGATGATGCAACCGGCCATGCAGGGCAGCATCTTGCCCCCGCGGGTCTGCCCGAGTTCATCGATGTGCTGCCCGGAGATGGTGTCGGCAAGGCTCCACGTCCCGTGGCGGTGGTTGCGGGTGGGCATCGACTGGATGTTGTCGCGGTTGACGAACTTGATGACGCCCGCGGTGCCGGTCTTACTCAGGTTATGGGTGCGCGGGTCCTCGAGGATCATCTTTGAGAACTTCACGACTTCCTGGCGGTACTCGTCGGGATGTTCGCTCGGGACGATGCGGGGAGCGCCGGTATCATCGACGACGATCGCCTTGAGGCCCTTGGCGCCCATGACTGCGCCGGGCCCGCCACGAGCGGCATGGCGCGTCGGCCGGCCCTCGGGGTCGGTGATGGCGACGGATGCTCCTGCGAGGCGGTGTTCGCCGGCAGGGCCGATGGTGGCGGCGGCACGAGATGCAAGTGCCTCGCCGACGAGCTCTCGGTGGAGGTCGTAGTTGGAGCGGCCCGCGAGGTCATCGGCCCTGGAAAGCCGTACGCCGTGCTGGTCGACGTCGAGGCGGTACCAGCCATCGGCGCTCGCGCCGTCGATGATGATCGCCTTGATCCCGAGCCGTGCCAGGCGGTGGCCGAGTTGGCCGCCGGAGTTCGATTCCTTTGTTCCGCCCGTCAGCGGGCTCTTGAAGCCGAAGCTCGTCCGCCCGCTCGTGGTTACGGCTGTACCGCCGAGGAGGCCGGGAACGATGAAAAGCTTTGCCTCGCGGCTCAGCGGCTGACAGCGCGGGTCGGTTTCATCGAGCAGGAGTTGAGCGGTGAGCGCGCGCCCGCCGAGCAGTCGCCAGCTTGCCGGTGCGGTCTCTTCGGTAATCGTTTTCGCGGTCATATCGACGCGGATAACGCGATCGATCTCCATGGACAGGTCCTCTCCGGATAGATCATGAACGTTTACGTAACTACGAATCCTACAGTGTCGAGCCGGTGGTGGCACGGCAGGTCTTGCCTCGGTGCGGGGTTCTACCCCGGTAAAGAGCGGCGGCTGCAAGACGGCCGACACAGGAGAAGGGACCGTCGTGGCGCATTTCGATACGACCGGTGTCTAGGCTCGAAGCATGTACCGCCATGTCTTTCTCCGCTCGAACACGATGCGCCGCATCGCCCCCATCGTTGCCTGTCTCGGCCTCGCGCTCGGCGGGGCGGCGGCGTGCAGCGACTCGAATACGAACAGCCACGCCGGGACAGCAGGTACTCCGGCAGCAGCGGCCAGCACCACGGCGACGTCGCAGGCGGCTGTCGCGGGTTCGGCCCATGGCGGGTTGCCGTCGTTCGCGCCGGTGGTGAAGAAGGTCGAGCCAGCGGTGGTGCAGGTAACGAACGAGCAGGTGCAGATCGGGCAGTTCGGGCAGGCGACGGTGCCGGCTGGAGTGGGATCCGGTGTGATCTACGATTCCGCGGGACATGTGCTCACCAACAACCACGTGGTCGAGGGGGCAAGCGGGCTTGAGGTATCGCTGACGGACGGGCGGGTTTTCAAGGCGACGCTGGTTGGCGCCGACCCGCAGACCGACCTTGCCGTATTGAAAATCGATGGGAACAACCTCCCGGTGGCTGCGCTCGGCGATTCTTCGAAGCTCGAACCCGGCGACTGGGTGGTAGCGATTGGTAACGCGCTCGCACTGCCCGGTGGCCCAACCGTGTCGGCGGGCGTGGTGAGTGCCATTGGCCGGACGGTGCAGGAGCCGGCCAGCGACGGCAGTAACAGTGCCGGGCCTTTCCTCTTCAACCTCATCCAGACGAGTGCGCCCATTAACCCTGGCAATTCCGGTGGTCCGCTCATCAACCTCGATGGCGAGGTGGTCGGTATCAACACGCTCGTTGCCGGGCAGGCCGAGCCGGGCGTGGCGGCCCAGAACATCGGGTTCTCGATCGCCCTGGCAACCGCACGCCCGATCGCCGATGCACTGGTGAAGGATGGCAAGGTCGCGCACCCGTTGCTTGGCGTCTCCTACACGCCGCTGACACCTGCCCTGGCCCAACGCCTGCAGACGACGGAACAGCATGGCATGGTCGTTACGCAGGTACTGACGGGCTCACCGGCGAGCGAGGCGGGGCTACAGACGGGCGACATCATCACGAAGTTCGATGGCAAGAGCCTCGACACCGAGTCGTCTCTCGCGGAGGCGCTCAACGGCCACAAGCCCGGGGATCGCGTCTCGCTGACTATCTCGCGGAACGGGGCGGCGAAGGGTATGCAGGTGACGCTCGCACGGGCGCAGCAGTAGCGGGACCGAACGGCAAGGCGGCGGCGGTGGGGAGTCTCGCCGCGCGAGGGGTAGAATGCCGCGAGGAGGCCCTGGTATGGCATACGAGAACATCCTCAGCGAACGCGATGGCAACTACATCACCATCACGATGAACCGTCCCGAGCGCCGCAACGCGCTTTCGATGGCGCACATGCGCGAGCTCATCCATGCGTTCCGGGAGGCAGGCGAGAGTGATGCACTCGGGGTCATCCTCGCTGCAAACGGGCCGGTGTTCTCTGCCGGGCACGACTTTGCCGACATGTCGGGTTCGAACCTGCCCGAGATGCGCCGTCTCCTGGGGACGTGCACCGAGTTGATGACGCTGATGCAGCAGATCCCGCAGGTGGTCATTGCGCGGGTCCACGGGCTGGCCACGGCGGCGGGGTGCCAGCTCGTCGCGAGTGCCGACCTCGCGGTATGTTCGGACAACGCCGGGTTCGCCGTTCCGGGTGGCAAGGGCGGGCTGTTCTGCCATACACCGGTGGTGGCGCTGAGCCGGAATATCGGCCGCAAGCGTGCGCTCGAGATGTCGCTGACCGGCGACACGATCGATGCCTCGACCGCGCTCGTCTGGGGACTGGTGAACAGGGTGGTGGCACTCGAGGAGCTCGAAGCCGAGACGCTGGATCTCCTGAGGCGCGCGACGCGCGGGAGTGCGATGTCGAAGGGGCTCGGGAAATCGAGTTTCTATGCCCAGGTCGACATGGATCAGCCGAAAGCGTATGCCTACGCGGTGGAAGTGATGGCATCGGCGAGCCAGACCGCCGATGGCCAGGAGGGCATGAACAGCTTCCTCGAAAAGCGCCCGGCCAGCTGGCAGAACCGGTAAGCGGGCCGCCAGGGCGCCCCCGGAGGCTGCCACATCGCACCTGCCGGCCGCACGGGTGGCAGGGCACGGAGGCGGGCTTACTGTTTCGGTTTCGCCTGGCCGTAGAGGATGGCTTTCATGCGCGGCTGGTTGCGGATGGCGCGTGAGACGGTGGCCGCGAAGAGGATGATTGCCAGCCAGCCAAGGGTGCCGGCGAGCGCGGCGGTGTGCATCCGGGCGTTGATATCGACATGGCCGGCGAGGAGACCAGCAGTCATCCGCAGGATGATGGCGGCGATGAGCAGCCAGAACGGCAGGCGGTCGTGGAGGGCGGCGGGCCGTGCCTCGGCGCGTTCGAGCGCGAACATCGGTGCAACGAGCTGGGCCATGCCGAAGATGAGCATCGTCATCATCCCGAGGCCAAAGGCGTGGCGGGCGGCATCGCGGAAGCCATAGGCTTCGAACGCCCCGCTCCATGTGGTGTGGGCGCCCGCCCAGGCCAGGCAGGCTCCCCCCGCAATCGTCGCGAGGTTGGCGCCAAGGACGTAACGCGAAGCTGAGCGGGCGCGTGGGCGCAACCTGCTCGCCTTGCCCCAGCCTGAGCCGGCGAGGGGTGCCAGCCATGCGAGCGCGATGCCGCCGAGGAGCAACCCCGCCCCTTCGAGGCGGAAGCTTAGCTCGGAGCTGAATGGTGCAAGCGAGAGGGCAATGAGCGCCGCGCCAAGGTTGAGGGCGATGCCGGGAGGCAGGGCCCGCCGCATCGGCGGTGTCTTCCGGCCGAAAAAGACCGGTACCGAGCGGCTCTGCACGCCCATCACGAAGTTGCCGATGGGGCCGAGGATGACGATCCAGGTTAGCGCGTCATCGAGGTTGTAGGGAACATACCGGTCGTTGGAGACCGACTTCAAGCCGGCGCTGAGGATGAACACCGCCCAGACGGCCCACCATGTGGCTCCTGCGAAGGCGAAGTAGCGCCACGGCTCCTGCTTCCGCCGCCCCCGGGAGAGTGTGCGGAGGAGCGTGGCGGAAACGGCGAGCGTGCCCGCGGCACCAAGCAGGGCGGCGGCTACGACGAGCACTTCTCCGGTTGTCCCGGAGATGAACGGTTCGGCAATGGTGCGGACCACCACGCTGCTGACGAGGAGGACGAGGACGGGCACGGTCACGCGTTCGGGAATCGGCTGGCAGCCCGCGAAGCGCGGGATGAGGCGCATGGCCATACCGGCGACGAACAGGCCCGCCCAGCCCTGCAACTGCGCCCATCCGTGCGCCTGGATGAGGTGGGGGACCCGATCGGCCCAGAACATACCTGTCTCGGCGAGGGGGAGGACGACCGCGAGGAGGAATCCGCCCGCGACGGCGACAATCAGGGCGGAGGCGATGTAGGCGAGGTACGACGTGTCTTCGGGGGCCGGGACGACCTCGTGGCTCTTCACTTTCGGCGGCTCGAGTTGCACGTCTCCTTCAGCCGGCCGTTGTTGATCCACCAGTCCATTGAACCACAAAGATCGGCAGGGGATGTGACCGGGGTCTCTACGCCGGACCCGGGCCGAGGTGGCGGAGGAAGAAGTGTTCGAACGCCTCGCGCTCGTGGGCAGGGATAGCGACATGGCTCCCGGGATTGATGTGCATCGTCTTTTCTCTTGAACCGAAGGTGTCGAAGAGTGCGAGCCCGGCCTCGTGCGTTACCAGTTCGTCGTGCCACTGGAAAACGAAGAGGATGGGGACCGTGATGCTGGCTGCCAGTGCTCCCATTGTATCCATGCCAGGGCGAAGGCCGTTGAGGCCAAATACCGCACACCGCACCCGTGGTTCGGCGGCGACGAGGGGTACGCCGATGGATGTGCCCATCGAGACACCCCAGTAGCCAACCGGTCCATCGCCAACCCCGGGGACCGTACGAAGTGCGTCGAGCGTGGCACGCCATTCGGGCACCGCCCGGGTGATTTGCTGCTCCATCCGGTGTGCAAACTCCGCATCGACCTGTCGCGTGCCCGATGCCATGCGCGCTTCGAGGGAGGCCCTGGCGGCTGCATTCGCCTCGGGTGTGGTTCGGTCGCCGTGGTTCGGGGCGTCGATAGCGGCCACCGCCCAGCGCTGGCGCCGGACAAATGTCCGTGCCCGGGCGAGGAGCGTCTCGGTGCGCTTGTGTTGCGTGCCGCCATGGCCCATGAGGATGAGGGGGCGTGGCGAGATCGCGTCGCCGGGTGTCCAGAGGATGCCGGGCACCCGCTCGCCCGCGACTTCGAGTTCGAACGCGCGCTCCGTGACGCCCTGTTCGGTGCTCTCAGAGGTGAAATGCATGAGCAGAGTCCTGACCGGGTTGTACCCGGCATTGTTTGCTGGCGCCGGCACGCGGGCAACAGGGCGGGCTGTGCACCTGGCGTTTTCTAGTGCCGGAAGTGGCGGATCCCGGTGAGGAGGAGGGTGACACCGTACTTGTTGCAGCAGTCGATCCCATCCTGGTCTCGCATGGAGCCTCCGGGATGGACGATGACCTTGACACCGGCCTGGCAGGCCTTCTCGATGGAGTCGTTCCAGGCGAAGGGGAAGAAGGCGTCGCTCGCGAGGACCGATCCCTGCACCTCGGGGCCGGCTTTCTCCATGGCGATCTCGACTGACTTCACGCGATTCGGCTGGCCGCTTCCCATCCCGAGGAGGCGATTGTCTTTGGCGATGGTGATGGCGTTGCTCTTGACGTGCTTCACGCAGCGCCATGCGAACTTCGCATCCGCGAGCTCCCCGGGAAGAGGTTCGCGATTGGTCACGAGCTTGAATTCGATGTCCTCGGGGCGGCGGTCGTCGCTCTCCTGCACCAGCCACCCACCGCCGACCTGGCGGTAGGAGCGGCCACCTGGTTTGCGCGGTTCGGCCTGGAGGATGCGGAGGTCCTTTGATTTTCCCCGGAGCGTTGCAAGCCCGGCCTCGGTGTAGCCGGGCGCGACGACGATCTCGTAGAACATCCGCGTCTCACCGTCGTTGGGGTTACGGAACTCGCGGAGCTCACGGGCCAGGGCCTCATCGACCTCGCGGTTGAAGGCGACGATGCCGCCGAACGCGCTCGTTGGGTCGGCGCGGATGGCGAGGCGGTAGGCTTCGAGCATGTCGTCGCGACTCGCGACCCCGCAGGGGTTCGTGTGTTTCACGACGACGCAGGTGGGATCGGCGAAGTCGTTGACAGCATTCCATGCAGCGTCGGCGTCGAGATAGTTGTTGTAGGACATCTCCTTGCCGTGATGCTGGATGGCAGTGGCGATACCCCCGCGGCCGTGCTCGCGGAGTGACCGGTCGATGTAGAACGCGGCCGCCTGGTGGGGGTTTTCGCCGTAGCGGAGCTCCTGGGCGACTTCCATGGGGATGCTGAGGGCAGGCGGGAATGCATCGTTCGGCAGGCCATCGGCGCCATGGCTCCAGAGCCACTCGGCGACTCCGCTGTCGTAGCTGGCGACATGCTGGAAGGCCTTCCATGCGAGCTGGCGGCGCATCTGTTCGCCGACGCCGCCCGACCGCAGTGCCTGCAGTATCGGTTCGTAATCGGCCGGGTCGGTGACAACAACGACACTGTCGTGGTTCTTTGCCGCGGCTCGCAACATCGTCGGGCCGCCGATATCGATGTTCTCGATTCCTTCGGCGAGCGAAACGCCGCCGGGCCTGGTGACCGTGGCATAGAACGGGTACAGGTTGCAGGCGACCAGGTCGATCGGTTCGATGTCGTGCTGCCGGAGCGCTTCGAGGTGGGCCGGGAGATCGCGGCGCGCGAGGATGCCTCCATGGACGGCGGGATGGAGTGTTTTCACGCGGCCATCGAGCATCTCGGGAAAGCCGGTGAGGTCTTCGACCTTGCCGACGGGGATTCCAGCCTGGACGAGCGTGTTGTAGGTTCCGCCGGTGGATGAGATCTGCCAGCCGAGTTCGGTGAGCCCGCGAGCGAAGCTGTCGATACCGGTCTTGTCGTAGACGCCGAGGAGTGCGCGCATGAGGGGGTCCTTTCGCCGGGTGATCGCGAAAAGCAGCCGGAAGCGGGTATGCGCCGGTGCTTTCGGCCCAGGCGAGCGGCCATGCTGGTGAGACCGGGCTCCCCCGCGGTGCTCCGCGTGTCGCCAGTTGCCCGGAGTGCTCAGTCTACCGTGCCGGGGGGCGGAGGCACAGGGCTATCGCCAATCGTTGTGGCTGCCGTGAGCCTGACCGGGCCAGCTCTCGAGGCGCGATTCGGTGGCGTTCTATGCCACCGCAGCAAACGGGGACGCCCCATCCTTCTGAATGAGGGACGGGGCGTTCAGATGGTCTTCGTTGGGGGGTGCGCTAGAAGATATTCTTGTTCTGCGCGTCGCCCTGGGCGGGCGGAGGCGGCGGAGGTGGTGCGAACTGCTGCTGGGGTTGCTGCGCCGGCGGCACGTACTGCTGCTGCGGTGGCTGGACCTGTGTCTGCACCTGTGTTGGCTGCTCGTCCTCATCCTTGATCGCCTTGCGGAACTCTTTCACCGAGCTGCCAAGGTCCTTGCCGAGGCCGCTGAGCTTCCCCACGCCGAAAAGGAGGATGACGATGACGCCGATGATGATGAGCTCGGGTGCTCCAAGCGAACCAAACATAACCTGACTCTCTTCCGGCCCCGGCTCTCCGTGGCCACGCTCTCATGGTACAGGAAATTGCCTTCCCGCAAACGCTCGCTGCTTTACCGGCGGCTAAGGAATGCGGAGGCGGGAACAGGAGCGGCTGGCGCTCTTATCCGAGGCGCTCCACGAAGATATCCATGACGCCACCGCAGATCTTGTCCTCGCCATCGGTCGGCTCGGTGAGGTCGACGGTGACAATGCGGGCCTTCCCGTCATCGAGTACGGCCATCGCTTCCTGCCACACCTCGGCTTCGCCGCAGCCGCCACCGATGGTCCCGAAGAACGAGCCATCGCCCCGGACGACCATCTTTGCGCCGGGCTTCCTGGGGGTCGAACCACGTGTCCGTGCGACGGTGGCAAGCACGACGGGCTCATGCTTTTCCAGCGCCTCGGCGATCTCTCGGAATATCTCGTCTTGCATTTCTTCGATCCTGACAGGTTTGGCGGCGGGCTGACAAGGGGGTGTGCGGGCGGCCGGGCCGCGATGGCTCTTCCGGCTCTCCGGCGTTGCTACACGATGGGGGGATTCGGCGGCCAGGGGTGTTCTATGCCGCTCCAACCATCCGTGCGCCGGTCAGCTTCACCTGCCCGTTCTGGCGAAGCACCTTCCGGATGCTGTGGGCGAGTTCCTCCGTGACTGCTGCGTGCGGGAGGTCGAACTCTGTTTCCAGGCCAGCCGTGTCGTGGACGACGAGCCGCACGTCGTCGCTCCCGGGTGCGGACTTCAACATCCCGACCACTGCGCGGAGGAGGCCTTCGTCGGCCATCACGTCCTCGGTCTCGTAGATGGTTACCACGAGCCGCGCGGTGTCGCCGCTCACCGGGGGGATGACACCGGGTCGAGCGGCCTCGGCAGTGGCTGCCGGGACGGGCGCATTGGCGGGCGCGCGGCCATTGCCGTTGGCCCCGTTCGTCACACTGGCGGCTATTGGGCTCGCGGAGCCGGTTCCGGGACGTTGCGCCTGCTCCGTTTTCGCTGGTTGCTTGCGCTGCTTCGGCTGTTCCACCTGCCACTGCTCGGGCGCGAACCCCACCACACGGCCCTCTGTCTGGTCGTAGGGTGCCGCCTTGCGAACGTTGACGTTGAGCCGGTCGCCACGGTCGCGGACTTCGAGGGAGGCGAGGATGACATTCCCTTCCACCCACATCTCCTCGCCCGTGAGCTCGAGCGTGTCGTTCCAGACGGTGAGTTCGAGTGTGGCCGAGAGGTCTTCGAGGTCGGCGATGTAGAACTTCCGGCCGTCACGAGTCGTCCGGGCCTGGACACGGGTGATGAGACCGGCAACGGTGGCGTTCTGCCCGGCCAGCTCGGCCGTGATTTCGGCCAGTTCGTGGGTCGTGTAGGCGGCGATCCCCTGCGCGGCCGCCCGGAACGGGTGCTCAGAGACGTAGACGCCGAGGAGCTCCTTCTCCCAGGCGAGCATGTCTTCCTTGCGTGCCGGTGAGTGGTCGAGTTCCAGGGCGGGAAGGGGGGTATCGGCCTGGCCGCCGAAGAGATCGAACATGGTCGCCTGGCCACTCTCCCGGAGTTCGCGCTCCTTGCGGGCGAGGGTAATGAGCCTCTCGCTGTTCATGAGCAGCGTCCCACGGTCGCCGAGGAGGTCGAGTGCGCCGGCTTTCACCAGGTGCTCGAGTGTCCGGCTGTTCGCTCCCGAGAGGTCTGCACGTTTGCAGAAGTCTTCAACGTCGCGATACGGGCCACTCTTTTCGCGCTCGGCGATGATCCCCTCGCAGGCGCTCGATCCGACGTTCTTGATGACGCCGAGCCCGAAGCGGATTGCCAGCGAACCGTCCTGCCGCCGCTCAACGGCGAAATTGTCGAAGCTGGCGTTGAGGTCGGGAGGGAGCACTTCGATCCCGAGTTTTGAGCACTCGGCGACGGCGGTTGCGATGCGTGCATAGGTATCGGGAGCGCTCTTGGTGAGCTGAAGGAGCGCCGTCATGTATTGGACGGGGTAATTCGCCTTGAGGTAGGCGGTCTGGTAGGCGATGTTGCCGTAGCTCCATGAGTGTGCCTTGTTGAAGGCGTAGCCGGCGAACGGTTCAATGAGGTCGAAGACGGCTCCCGCTTCCCCGGCGCTGTAGCCCTTCTCCATTGCGCCAGAGATGAACCGCTCACGCTCGGCGACCATGATCTCGGCCTTCTTCTTACCCATGGCCTTGCGCATGATGTCGGCCTGGCCGAGGGAGTAGCCGGCGAACTGGCGGGCGATGAGGAGCACCTGGTCCTGGTAGACGATGACGCCGTAGGTCTCGTCGAGGATCTCGGCCAGTGCGGGGTGAGGATAGGTGATCTCGACCCGGCCGTGCTTGCCATCGATGAAGCGCGGGATCTGCTGCATGGGGCCCGGACGGTAGAGGGCGACCATGGCGCAGAGGTCGGAGATGTTCGTGGGCTGGAGGTCCTGGACGTAGCGGCGCATCCCGGCGGACTCGAGCTGGAAGACGCCGAACGTCTCGCCCCGTGCGAGCATCTCCATCGCTTTGGGGTCGCCATCGGGGATCTTCCAGAGGTCGAGCTCTTCGCCGGTTGTCTCGCGGATGAGGTCGACTGCGTGCTGGAGGATGGTCAGGTTGGAGAGCCCGAGGAAGTCGACCTTCAGCAGCCCGATCTTCGCGACCTGTTCCATGGCGAACTGGGTGGTGGGGATGCTGGACTCGTCGCCGCGGTTCGGGCGCTGCAAGGGAACGTGCTCGACGAGCGGGTCGCGCGAGATGACGACGCCGGCGGCATGGGTGCTTGCATGGCGCGACACGCCTTCGAGCTGACGGGCGGTTTCGACCAATTTGCGCACCTTCGGGTCCGCCTCGTAGGCCTCCTTCATCTCCGAGGTTTCGAGTGCGTCGGCGAGGGTGATGTGGAGGGCGTTGGGCACGAGGCGGGCGACACGGTCGGTTTCGGCGTAGGACATGCCGAGTGCCCGGCCAACGTCGCGGATGGCGGCCTTGGCGCCGAGTGTCCCGAAGGTGATGATCTGGGCGACCCGGTCCTGCCCGTAGCGTTCGTAGGCGAAGCGAATCATCTCGTCGCGGCGGTCGTCGGCGAAGTCGAAGTCGACATCGGGCATTTCGCGGCGCTCGATATTGAGGAAGCGCTCGAAGACGAGCCGGTTGGCGACGGGGTCGATGTCGGTGACACCGAGGACGTAGAGGACCATGGAGGCGGCAGCGGAGCCGCGGACACCCATCTTGATGCCGGCCTTACGGGCGAAGTCGGCGATCTCTTTCACGACGAAAATGTAGTCGGTAAAGCCAGTCTGCTTCAGGACATCGAGCTCGTAGGAGAGCCGCTGTTCGAGCTCGGCCGAGGGATTTTCGAAGCGGTTGCGGAGCCCGCGGAAGCAGATCTCTTCGAGGTAGTCCTCGCTCGTGCGCCCTGGCGGGACGGGTGGTTCGGGGAGGAGCTGGCGGTCGAAGTGGAGGTCGAGGTCGATATCCTTCGCCACCAGCATCGTGTTGTCGAGGAACTCCTGGGGGAAGAGCTGGCGCATCTCGTCTTCGCTCTTCACGTGGTAGCCGTGGCCATCGAACTTGTAGCGTCCCTGCTGGTCGACGGTGGCGTTGGTGCCGATGCAGAGGAGTACGTCGTGGGCCTCTGCTTCGGTTGGGAGCGTGTAGTGGCTGTCGTTCGTGGCAACGACGGGGACGCCCATCTCGCGGCCGATGTCGGCGATCATGGCGTTCAGCTTCGTGAACTTCTCGTCGCCGTGGTCCTGCACTTCGAGGTAGTAGTGGCCATCGAAGAGGTCGCGATAGTAGTTGGCGACCCTGATCGCGCCATCGCGATCGCCGTCCTGGATTTTGCGATGGAACTCGCTGGATGGGCACCCGCTGAGGACGGTGATGCCTTCGTGGTGGAGTTCGAGCAGTTCGCGGTCGATGCGGGGCTTGTAGTAGTAGCCCTCGAGGTTGGCCTTCGTGACGAGAGCGATGAGGTTCTTGTAGCCGGCCAGGTTGCGGGCGAGCATCACGAGGTGATAAGGCGAGCCTTCGCTCTTTTCGCGCGAATGGCGGCTGCCGGGGGCGACGTACGCTTCGAGCCCGATAATCGGCTTGATTCCGCGTGCGGTCGCCTCGCGGTAGAAATCGATTGCCCCGTACATCGCGCCATGGTCGGTCATGGCGATGGCGTCCTGGCCGAGGGCTTTCACGCGGTCCATGAGAGGCGCGATCTTGCTCATGCCATCGAGCAGCGAGTACTCGGTGTGGGTGTGTAGATGGGTGAACATATGCCCGGAAGGGCAGTCTACCACCGCTTTCGGCGAAAGGGCGAAAGGGCGAATTGGCGAATGGGCGAGTGG
The DNA here is from genome assembly GCA_964508715.1 of uncultured Anaerolineaceae bacterium. Classification (GTDB taxonomy): domain Bacteria; phylum Chloroflexota; class Dehalococcoidia; order Tepidiformales; family Tepidiformaceae; genus JAKALX01. Next base: position 77,910 of record CAZDUX010000007.1, read on the forward strand.
GCGAGTGGGCGAGTGGGCGAGTGGGTCAGACGTTGAAGAGGATGTTGAGGATGTCGCCATCGTGGACGACGTACTGCTTGCCCTCGGTGCGGAGGAGGCCCTTCTTGCGAGCCTCGGCTTCGCTGCCGCACGCGATGAGGTCCTCGAACTTGATGACTTCAGCACGGATGAATCCGCGGCGGAGATCGCTATGGATCTTGCCGGCGGCTTCGGGGGCCGTGGCACCTTCCTCCACAGTCCAGGCGCGGCACTCGTCGTGCCCGGCGGTCAGGAAGCTGATGAGGCCGAGGAGCTGGTAGCTCATGCGGATGGCATTTGCCATGCCGCTTTCGGTGACGCCGGCGGATTCGCGGAACTCGGTGGCTTCCTCATCGGAGAGGTCGTTGAGCTCCATTTCGAAGTTCCCGCAGAAGACGGCCACGTCGCGGCCGGGCCTCCGGTACTTTTCGCGGAACTGCTGTTCAAGCCCGGCGCGCTTCGGCAGGTCGGCGTCACCGATGTTCACGACGATGAGCATCGGCAGCCAGGTGAGGAACTGCGACCCTTCGAGCGCCTTCCGGTCCTCGTCCGTCAGTCCGAGCTCGCGGATCGGCGTTTCCTGTTCGAGCCCTGCCTTGAGCCGTAGCAGGACATCCCTGGTCCGCTGGAGCGCGTCGCGTTCGCCGGGCTTCAGCGAGCGCAGCTCGGTTTCGAGCCGCTGCAGGCGCTTTTCGATGATTGCAAGGTCGGCAAAGGCGAGTTCGAGATCCATCGTGGCGATATCCCGGTCGGGATCGACGGTGACCTCGGGGTGAGGCACGGACTCGTCGTCGAAGGCGCGGACGACATGGATGAGCGCGTCCATTCGCGCCAGGTCGTTGATGAACTTGCCGGCGGGTCCCTCGCCCTTGCCGAACGACTCACCAGCTGCGGGGAAATCCACGTACTGGATGGTGGCGTAGGTCGTCTTTTTCGGGTGATAGATCTCTGCCAGCCGGTCGACGCGTTCGTCGGGCACGTTCACGACGCCGACGTTCGGCTGGCTCGATGCGCCATAGCCGCCGACGGTGGCCTTGCTCTTTGTGACGGCGTTGAAAACGGTTGTCTTACCCGAGCGGGCGAGACCGATGATCCCCAGTTGCATGCGATCAGGGTACCGGTGGGCGCGAGCAGGAGATAGGCGTCACTCCCGGGGGTGGGTCTCGATCGCTATGGCCGCCCCTCGTCTTCGTGCAGTGATGCGAAGAGTTCAGCGAGATCGACGCCGAATGAGGCCAGCACGGGCTTCGCGTCGAGTTTGCCGGGGGCCCGGCGCAGGACCGGCTCCTGTCCCGGCCGGTAGACGGTAATCGTCTCGGAATCAGGGTCGACGAGCCAAAGCAGTTGCGTGCCGTTTCGCATGAAGAAGGCTGCGCGCTCGGCTATGCGCCCGAAGCTCACCCCGGGCGACAAGACCTCTATCGCGAAGAGAGGTGGAACATCGACGGGCCGCTGCGTCGCTGCGGCCAATACCCGGCGCCTGTCGGTAATCGCGAACACGGAGATGTCCGGCAAATAGACCCGCTGCTCGCCGAACTCGACGTGACGTAGTTCGTTCACAACGAAGGCTTCCCGGTGTCCCTCTAGATACTGGCCGAGGAGCGTGATGAGCCGTGCCGTGAGCATGGCGTGGTAGATATTGGGTGCCACCTTCTGGACCACCTCCCCGTCGATGAGCTCCGAGGGCGGCTCTGTCTCTGGCATCGCCAGGAACTCTTCCAGCGAGATGCGTGTCTTCGTGGCCATGGCCGAAGTATATCGCGCCGCCTGTGGCGGGCGGCGAGCTGCTCCCGAAAAGCGGGCATGGCATGCTGTCGCGGGTTCGCCGATTCCGAGGTGAAGAAGCGCTCGGGACGCCGGTCGCCCTGGATGAAACGCGCCGTAACGGACCATGTGTCGTGGAGCTGCGTCTGCCACCAGCACTCGACTGCTAATCTGCCTCGTTGCTGCCTGCGGACTGCACTCTCCAGTGCCATCGCTACCAGGCTCCAACGCGTGGCTCGCCGCCGGCGATGTACTCCTCGATTCGCTGGCGCGTAGGGGGGTCGGTGTCCACTGGCAGTGATCCGAGCGGAAAGAACTCGAGCTCAGCGATCTCCCAGTCGCTCGATGGCTGCCGGGTGAAGTTCTTCGATTCGAAGAGCACGATGTAGCCGCTCTTGCCTGCGGCCGCTTCGCTATAGGCGCCGAGCAAGCGGATCTCGTGGAGCGTGGCGCCGGCTTCCTCCCTGGCCTCGCGGCGGGCAGCATGCTCCAGGTCTTCATGGCGCTTCACTCCGCCGCCGGGGAGGTGCCACCCCGGGAGGTACGTCTGCCGCACGAGCAACACCTGTCCTTCGCGGACCAGGAGGAGCTTTACGCCGACGACTGTTGGCCGAAGCAGCCGCCAGCGCAGCATCTGCGCGCGCCAGAGCCACGGAGCCATCCGCCGCAGGAGGGGCTCGAACGTGCTCACAGTCGGGCTGACGGGCATCGCGGGGCCAGGAGGCACATGCCACACCGGGGCGAACGCTTCAGGCAGAGGTGCTTGCAGTGCATGACGATGAGGGCGTGGTAGCGCGAGTAGAGGTCACGCAGTGTGGGCGCATCCGCTGGCAGCGGCGTTCCCGCGGGCAGATTCGAGAGGAAGAAACCCTGCCAGTCGTGATAGTCCGTTGATTCGACCGGCCCGATGCCAAGGCGGCCAAAGAGCCGCTGCGTGTAGGCATCCATCACGAACGCTGGCTGGCGTGCCGCGTAGCTCACGATGGCGTCGGCGGTTTCCGGGCCGATACCCCATGTCGCGAGGCAGGCGTCGCGTAGCTCGCCGGGGTCGAGTGCGAGCAATGCCTCGAATCCGCCGTGAGCTTCGGCAGTTGCGATGAACGCGCGGAGCTTCTTTGCCTTCTGCCTGTACTGGCCGCTCGGGCGCACGAGTTCTTCGAGCGCATCATCGGCCAGCCGCGACATTACTCGCGGGTCAAGTGCCTTCGCCGCCCGGAGCCGGTCGAGGGCCCGCTCGACATTGGTTCATGATGTGTTCTGCACGAGGATTGCGCCGACCACGACCTCGAACGGGTCGGCATCGGGCCACCAGTGCCAGCCACGCCAGGCGTGCATCTTTTCCAGCTCGCGATAGATGCCGAGCAGCAGGTCTGTCTTCGCAGGTGCGTCCATTTATGCTTCGGTCCCGAGCACGCCGAACTCCTCGCGTGGCTCCGGTGCGCGTGCGCGTTCGACCAGGATCGTGCGGGCCGTGACGGCGGTGATGATGATGGCGCCGCCGAGCACGGCCCACCAGCCTGGCGTTTCGCCCAGTGCCAGGAAAACCCATAACGGGTTGAGCACCGGTTCGAGCATGCCGATGAGCGAGGCCTCGAGCGCGCCGACGTGTGCCACCCCGAAGCCGAAGAGCAGGTATGCGAGCCCGATCTGCACGATCCCAAGGAACGCGAGCCCCGCGATATCTCCCGGGCCCGGGGTGAAGATACTCCCCTCCCGCCGCGCGGCATTGATGATCAGTAGCCCGACGACGAGTAGCAGGTTCCCGTAAAGCATCGATTGTGGCCGCTGCTCCTTCGTGCACGAAGGCAGCCGCAGCAATGTGAACATGATCGCGAGCGTCGCCCCCGAGGCTGCGGCGAGTACGTTGCCGGCCGTATCTCGTGGCTCGAGCCGTCCAAGGAAGAACAACGCCATCCCGCCAAAGGCGATGGCCACGGTGAGCAGATCGAGTCTCGTGGCCCGCTCGTTGAGGAAGACCGCTCCGAGGACGAGCAGGTAGAGCGGCGCCGTGTATTGCAGGAAGATGGCGTTCGCCGCCGTCGTCATCTTCGTTGCACTTACGAACATGACGAGTGTCAGCGCGTAGCTGACAGCCAGCGCCCACGTGAGCCTGTTTGTTTTCCACGGTGCGGGCATTGGTGGCCGGGCGACGAGAAAGATAGTGGCGCCTGCAAGCAATGAGCGCCACATCGTGACGCCAAGGGCATCGAGCGAGACGGCCTTGATGAAGAGCCCGCCACTGCTCCAGAGGACCGCTGCGCCAAGCACGGCGACGATCCCCTGCTGGTGTTCGGGGAGCGAGCTAAATGCTGTGGGGACGGCCGGGATTCGGACGGCACTCACCCACGAAGCCTACACCCCGCGGGTGGCTATGGAGCAGTCAGTTCGTGGCTGTCGGGTCGTTCCCAACGTTCCGGTGTTCCGGGAATCGCCGTTCGAGGAAGAAGATGGCGGCCGAAACCACCACCCCGACGATTGCCGCCGTGATCACGTACTTCACCAGGTCCGATACACCCACGTTGTATGCCACGATGGCGACCAGCGCGATGGCGAAGCCCCAGACGAAATAGGTTGCCTGCCGACGAAAGAAACTCCACATGCGCAGCAGTATAGAGGAAATCCGCGGCCCGCCTAATATCCAGGCCGCGCCGGGTGTCGCAAACGGCCGCGGGGCGCTGGCTGGATGGTCTCAGCTTCGCCCCAGCAGACGCCTCTCGGCATCCACGACGTCATCAATGATGTGCCGGTAGCGGCTATAGATGGCGCGCTCTGCTGCATGTGTGGCTTCGAGATCACGCTCCGAGATGCGGCCGCCTGCCTGCAGCTCATTGAGCTCGGCGCGGTCTTCTTCGATGAGCGTGTCGTCGGGCAATACCCACCAATCGAGTACCAGGTCGCGGTAGCTCACGCTGCGCTCGTCGAACCGCACATCGGCGACGGCATCGAAGCGGTGAGCGATCAGGCTCCCATCGGCGCGCCGCATCCGGTAGAGGTTGTACGGCCGCCGTTTCCAGAACCAGCCGTGCGAGAACGAGCCTGGCGGGACATCGATCGGCGTGCCGAAAATCGATCCGCCCTTCGCCATCACGAACTCGACGATCACGAGGCCTGGCTCGCGATGCAGGAGCGTGCACTCATACTCCCGCCATGTCCCGTCCGGTTTCTGCTTTCGTTCGATGATAGGGGCTCTCCCCGTGTTCGGGTTGCCCGGCGTATGCTCATCGTCCACCAGTTCTCTCCAAGCGAAAGGACTCACCATGCCTGGTCTCGCCTTCGATTCCATCATCTACGAAAAGAGCGGCCCGATCGCGGTCATTACGATCAATCGTGAGGGTGCTCTCAACGCGGTCGACCAGAAGACAACGCGCGAACTCTACGCTGCCTGGTCTGATTTCCGGGATGACCAGGATCTCCGTGTTGCGATCCTCACGGGCGTTGGCCAGAAGTCGTTCTCGACGGGCATGGACCTGGTGGCCACTGCGGGTGGTGAGAGCCAGATTGGCGCGGACAACCTGCCGTTTGGCGGGTTCACCAAGCGGCTACCGATTTTCAAGCCGATTATCGCTGCCATAAACGGGTATTGCCTCGCGGGCGGGATGGAACTCGCGCTCACCTGCGACATTCGTATCTGCTCGCCCAACGCGCGTTTTGGCCTGCCCGAGGTCCGCTGGGCGCTCATCCCCGGCGCCGGTGGCACGCAGCGGCTGCCACGGGCCCTGCCCCAGGCGTGGGCGAACTACCTCATCCTCACGGGTGAGCAGATGGATGCCGAGACTGCCCTTCGGCTCGGCCTCGTCTCTCATATCGTCCCGCAGGAAGAGCTCCTCGACCGTGCCACGCAGATCGCCTCGACCATCTGCGAGCGCGGGCCTATCGCTGTCCGAACGGCGAAGGAGGCGATCATCCGCGGCCTGGACATGTCGCTGGATAACGGTCTCGCCTTCGAGGATGCGCTCTTCACCCGCATCGCCTTGAGCGAAGATGCGAAGGAGGGCCCGCGCGCCTTCGCTGAAAAGCGGAAGCCGGACTACCGCGGCCGCTGACCGACCGATGACTGGCCGTGTGCGCCGCTCGCTTGCACTCGTTGCCATGGTGGCACTGTTTGCAGCCTCTGCGTGTGGAGGCGGTAAGGCGCCAGCGGCACCGCCCGAGCTGACGGGTGCGAAGGCCGAGCGTGATATCTCCCAGGACGGTGCTGCCCTCCTGTCCACCACCATCACGGTCCAGTTCGACCGGTCCTACGAGCTCGCACCCGCGAAGGTTCCACTTGCCTCGTTCTTCGAGCTGCATCTCCCCGCGGCCGGGAACACCGCCAGCCGCGTCTTCGTCCAGGCGGCCGAGTTTCCCGACAAGGATGACCGTCGCGTGGTGAAGCTCGCGGTGCGCCGCCTCATACCCCAGGGATCGAAGTTGAAGATCGCGAAAGCTGCGTTTGCAGCAGGGGCCCAGGGCGACCTCACGATCGAGGTCGAGAGCAGCCTGACGCCCACAGCGGTGTTGCTTGCTTCGACGGCCCTCGCCATTCCGGGGCCTGAACTCCTCGATGATCCGGTGGTGACACCCGCGACCCCGGGGGACCACTATCCTGCAATCCAGCGGACCGCCCTCGAGGATCACCTCGACCGGCGCGGCGTCTCGCCCGATGTTCGCGCGGCAGCGATCGCGCGCTACGAGGCTATCCCGGGAGACGTCGTCCCCTCGGCGAAGCTACGAGCTGCACTTGCCGCCCTCACCGGGACGTTCGCTGAACCGGCGCTCGACAGCCTCTTCACCGACAAGAATTGCACCGGCAAGCCCGTCGCTCGCATTGCGTTTCAGCCGCCTCCCGATCTCCCCGAGCTGCTCGCGCGACTCACGTTCGACGGTGAGCGGCGCGTCATATCCATCAACCCCCAACTCGAAGGCGACCGGATCGAACACCTCATGCCGTTCCTGGCCCACGAGACCATCCACTGTGATCGCGATGACAGCCGGGCGGAGGAAGTCGCTGCCACGGGCTTCGATACGTTCCTCTATGCGCAGCTCATTGCAGCCGATCCGACGCTCGTGAATGCGCGTTCGAAGGCGGCGCGCGAGCTCAATCTCGATACTGTTGCGTTCATCAATAGCGGCCGCCGTGTGCCCGAATCCGTGGGTATCCTCCCGAGCACCGGCGTGACGCGGGCCATTCCCAATACGAACTCGACCTTCGGATCGTTCGCCGAGATGATTGTCGCCGCCTACCCGGATATCCAGGCTGCCACGTCGCCGCCGGAGCCCGTTGCCGAGGCGTACGCCGCGAACCTTGCGAAGCTCGCCGGGATGCCGGCACGCTCGCCTTTCGACCTCAAGTACCTGGACGAACTCGTTGGCCGTGCGATGGACCCGGAGACCCTCGCCCGTGCGATCCGCGCCCTGGGCCTCGTGCCCCTGCCGGGCTGAGAGCCACAGGGTGTATTGAGCCGGGTCATCGACGCGCCGACGAGATCAGCGTGTGCCCCATACGACAGAGGGCGGGGGAGACCTGGTTTGGGTGCCGGCAATGTGCCTTGACACGCGTCCGCCATAAGCCGACCCTTGCCTCGCGACGCACCCGCGTCCCGGAGGATTCGCCATGAGCGGTCCAGGGCATATCCCGTCACAAACCACGGAAAGTGCTGAAGAGCTGCGACGCAAGCGTGCCTCAGAGCCGATGGGCGGGGCGGCCGAGGCGCCCGCACTCACCACTCCCGGCGCTGCCCGCGGCCCTCGCGGCGTCCTGGCGCTCCAGCGATCGGTTGGCAACCAGCGGACGACGGCCCTTCTTCGTGAGGTTACTCCTGCCCCTGGCAACCGTGCCGACCGTGCGATCCTGGCCGCGCTCTCCGCCGAACCGGCTTACCAGGACGGCCTCAACCTCGCGACCATCGTCAGTACCGCCCTCGACAAGACGCCGCGCCCGGTTCTCAAGCCCAGTACCACCGGCGATATTTGGGGCGGAGGGGCGAACGCGAACACCCGCAAGATCATGAGAGCGATCTTCGGCGACGACCAATCGAAATGGGATCTCGCGAGCCCGCTGCTTCTCCAAACCGGCGAGATCCACGGCAACCAGCTCTATGAGAACAAGTCCGGCGACCTGCCCGGTGACGCGACGTACAAGGAGTACGACATCGCCACGTACAAGGGTGATCCGGCGGCCCGTGGCTCCGAGCGCGTTGTGATTGGCGATAAGGGCGGCACCAAGACCTACTACTACACTAACGATCACTACAAGAACTTTTCGCCCTTCACCCCGAAGTAGGCGTATCCCGCCCCTGAGAGGCCACGTGTATGGACTTCGATCTCCTCTTCCGCGCCCAGCGACCAGCGCTCTACACCATCGCCGCCGAGGCTGAGGACCTTGACGCGCTCTTCGCCGATGCCCGTGATGCCGTGGCCGATGGCGACGAAGGCGTGTATCGCCTCCGTGGGGCGAAGTGCCGTTCCCTGCAGGGCTTCTTCGACGAGATCGGTGCAGTCATGCAGCTGCCGCTCTCTTTTGGCGAAACATGGGATGCCCTCGATGATCTCGTCGAGAACGAAGGCTACCTCCCGGGTACCGCCATCTTCATCGCCGATGCCGATCAGCTCCTTGCCGATGCCGATCCCCGCGAGCTGCGCAACTTCATCGCGCTCATGGATTCGTGCAACACCCACTACCTCGGGCCAGGTTATGCGGCTTCACATACGGCGGGGACGGGCTTCCATGCCGTTCTCCAGGCGGGGGAGGACGCTATTGAGGAGTTCGAGGCCCGCATCAGGGGGGTTGGTGGAGAGACCGCCCGCATCGAGCCCTGAGCCGCCGGGCATAGTCGTGGGGCCCGGGAGGGTCTGCCCACTATCGGTGCTGTCGCGTGCAGCGAGGGGCGGCTCCTGCGATCGCCTCTGGCCGCTACCCGCCGTGCCCGGAAGGCAGTGTCTGCTCTACGAGTGAGAGGAGCTGGTCGGCGGCGAACGGCTTTTGTACGAACATGGTGCGGGGAGTGCGCGCGGCGAACTCGGCCGGCCCCTCGGCGCTGTACCCGGAGATGAGGATGACCGGGAGCTCTGGCCAGGTAGAGGCGATATGCCTGCGCAGCTCGATACCCGATTCGCCGGGCATCACGATGTCGCTGATGATGAGGTCGGGCTGTTGCGACGCCAGGAGCCGCCGCGCGTCGCTGGCATTTGCCGCCTGGAGCACGCTGTATCCCTGTGTTCGCAACAGGCGTGCGAGCATGACTCGGACCGGGTCGTCGTCATCCACCACGAGGATTACGGGCGGCAATTGCTGGCACTCCTGGACGCGATCCGTCGAGACAAGCGAAAGGGGGGACGCCTGGGTCACGCGGAGTTCGCTCCTCACAAAGGTTGCCCACCGAAGTGGAAAGGCAGTCATTGATGATTGTCTGCGACTGCCGGGGGCGGCGGCATCGGGGTGAACCCTTATAGGGCTCTCTCCACCGGCCGATGTTTACCCTTTCCTCAACTCGTTGCACGCATGTACTATCGCCGGAGCCCCGGGGAAGGAATTCCACCGCATGCCCGCACTTCGAACACTGATTCTCGCGATCATCGGACTCTTCCTCGTCTGGATGATTGTTGCCGGGGTCGCGTCGTACTTCGGCGGCCATTTCGTGCCCGATGGCGCCGTCCCCGATTCGTGGGCGCCGCCGAGCAGTTGGGCCACCTGGCGCGATATCCTGATCGTCTTCACCGCCATCTTCTTCGTTATTGGCGGGGTGCTTTTCGCTGCCCTGATGGGGGCCCTTCTCATGCTCGCCCTGCTCGTGCGGCGGGTTCTCAAGGAGAACGCCGTACCGGCACTCGACTCCCTCAAGGATTCACTCGATAACGTCCGCGGCACCACCGAGTTCGCCGGCGAGACCGTTGCGAGTCCGCTCATCCGCACCTATGCCGTCGTCAAGGGCGTCCGCAGCGGACTCGGCGCTGTTACGGGCATTGGCGACCGTATTCGCAAGCGCCGGGGGAAGAAGTGACCACGCCCGAACCCGGTGCGAGTGAGACCTCGCCGTTGGAACCCGCGGATATGCCGCCGGCCGCGGAGGCACAGATGCCGGAAGTGCCGCCCGAACCCCTTGCCGCCGTTCGCGAGCGGAAACGCGACCGCCTCCGTGCCCGCGCGAACGAGAGTGCCGTGGTGGGCTGGGCACGGGCCGTCGCCCTCGGCATCCGCGACACAGCCGAGGATATGCTGGCGGAGGGCCGCAAGGGCGCGCACGAGGCCTACGAAGAAGGCTGGAAGCGTTTCGACGCGAAGACCAGGTATCGCCGCAAGCGCTGAGCCGAGGGAGTTCAAGGCTCCCTGCACGTGGCTGTCGCCTGGCGGTCATCCCGCCACGCGCGGCCGGTGCGCCTAACGCCTAACGGTGGCCCTTGATACGATCGCGCGCGAAGGCCACCGTTCTTGCCCGCGGAGAGGTGCTGGAGTGGCCGATCAGGCACGCCTGGAAAGCGTGTAACGGCGCAAGTCGTTCGTGGGTTCGAATCCCACCCTCTCCGCCACCACCGTTCGATCGCGCTCCACGATCCCGCGTCATCCGCCTGGTTGTTACTTGCAGGCAGGCCTGCCGGAGTAGCAGTGCTACCCCCTCCTGTTCGAGTTACGGGATGCGCGGGCGGATGCTGACCGGGCCGCGGTAGCCGTGCGTATCACCCGCGACCGTTCGATCGTGGCCTGGCCCGGGGTGACCATCAGACCATCCCGAGGCGCACGAGTTGGTCTCCGGGGGCTTCGATCTTCAAGAGTGCCTGGCGGAGCTTGTCGGCGAGTTCCTTCTCTACCTGCTCGCCCGCGCGATTCTCTTCTTCAGCGGGGTCCTGCTCGAGATCGAACGCGAGGTTGCCGATGAACTTCGCGTTGGCCCAGTAAGGCAACATGTCGCCGGGCTCGAATGGCTGGCGGATGACGGGCACTCTTGCCCCCGGCATGCGGTCGAGCCAGGCCCTTCGGTCGGGCATTGGCAGGCGGAGTTTCGCGGCGCCAGCGGGCATGGTGGACCAGCGGTTCGACCAGAGTGACATGGGGTAGTTCACGCCGTCTTTGGGAGCGCGCGCGTACTTGTAACGTTCATCCACGAGGTGGACTTCCCGGCCCCAGGTGCCCGTAAGCAGGTACTCGCGCACCGAATTCGCCTGCCCTTCGAGTACCGGCAGGAGCGATGTACCGTGCGTACGGTGTTCGACTTTCACGCCGAAGAGGTCGAGGAGTGTCGCGTGGATATCGACTGATGTCGTGAGTGCATCGACATCGCGGGCTTCCGCTCCGGGCCAGGCGACGAGCATCGGGATGTGGCCGAGGGGCTGGTAGATGGGAACGCCCGGTTTCCCCCAGATGTCCTTTTCGCCGAGGAAGTGCCCGTGGTCGGTGCAGATGACCACCATGGTGTCGTCCCATAGGTTATTGCGATCGATCGCCTCGACCATCCGCCCGAACCAGTGGTCGATCATGGTTAGCTTTGCGCCGTAGCAGGCGCGGATCTGGCGTGCCTGGCGCTCGTTGAGCACGCCTTTGCGCTGTGCCGCCGCGTGATATGGGGGCCAGATGAGATGCGGGCCTTCCCAGCCAGGGTCGTACATGCTGGCGTACGGCTCGGGTGTGTCGAACGGCTCGTGTGGGTCGAATTCATCGATGAACAGGAAGAAGCGGTCGTGGTAGCCGGCGTTGTCGTCGATCCACTTTGCCGCTGCGGCCATTGTGCGAGGGCCGGGAAAGTCCGCCTCGTCCTGGAACCAGCCGCGGGATGTGTCGTACTCCACCAGGGGCCGCCCGAACATGGGTGTGCCGAGCCAGCTCGGGTCGGGGCGTGTCTTCCATGGGTCGCTTTCGCCGCCGCGCTCGTACTCCCAGGCCGTGAAGTCGGTGTGGTAATTCTCTCCACCAACCTCGAACAGGTGCGGATGGTCTGAGACGAGCATCGATGTCACGCCCGCCTTGCGAAGCTGGACGGTGATGGCGTCCTCCCAGATCTCAATCGAACCCCACGGCCGCCAGAGGAAATCGAGTGCGCCGCAGAGGATGTCGTGGCGTGCGGGCATGCAGGGGAGGGAGCCGGCGTAGTGCTTCTGGAAGCGCAATGAGCGAGCGGCGAAGGCGTCGAGGTTGGGTGTCTGGAACTCGTTGCTCCCATAGCTGCCCAGCATGTGCCGGTTGAGGCTGTCGAGCAGGATGACGATGGCGTTCTTCGGCCGCCCTTGCGCCGGGTGTTGGTCGGTCATGTTGCCCTCCTGCCCGGCGATTCTACGTTGACTCTTCAATGGCTGCTCCCCATCGGCCTGCACACGGGATTGTCATTGCGGATGTATCGGTCTCATGGCTGCGATGGTGAAAAGCATTGCGGCGGCATACTATTACCGTGCTGCGGGCCGAGTTCGCACATGATTCGCACCGAAGGAGTCTCGTCCATGACCAAAGTGATCGATATCGAGGGTATTGGGCCCAAGTACGCTGAAACGCTCGAGGCGGCCGACGTGAAGACGACCGAGAAGCTCCTCGAAGTCGGTGGCACCGCCAAGGGCCGCAAGGAGCTCGCCGAGAAGACGAGCATCAGCGAGCGCCTGATTCTCGAATGGGTGAACCGTGCCGATCTCATGCGCGTGAAGGGTGTGGGGTCGGAGTTCTCCGATCTCCTCGAGGCGTCCGGTGTGGATACGGTGAAAGAGCTTGCTACCCGCCGCGCCGACAACCTCCTCGCCAAGATGCTCGAGGTGAACGAGGCGAAGAAGCTCGTGCGCCGCGTGCCAACCGCGAATGAGGTCGAGGCCTGGATCGCCGACGCCAAGACCCTTCCCCCGGCGATCACCTACTAATCCGCAAACGAGAAGCCGGGAGACGTAGAGGCCCAGAGACAGACAGGGATCCCGGCCTCTGCGTTCCCCGTGCGTGCCACGAGGGAGGCCCCAGGATGGATGAACAGCTGATTGGCCTGCTGAAAGACCGTGCCGGGCTCGATGAAGACAAGGCCCGCCAGGTAGTGAGTACGATCCTTGATTTCCTCAAGGAGAACCCCGAGAAGCTCAAGGGCCTCATCTCCGGCGATGTCGTGTCGGAGGCTACCGGGGCACTCGGCAAGCTCTTCGGCCGCTAACGCCACGTTGCTGGCAGCATCGCGGCGGGCTGGCTAGACTGCGCGCAATGGCAAAGACGGCATCGGTTGACCACGGGTTTGGCGCCCAGATTGGGATCGAGACGACGGAGCGCGCCCATGAGCGAAGCACGAACCGCGTGACGATCACGCCGATGCACCTCAACCCCCATGGCACGGTCCACGGCGGCGTGCTCTACACCATGGCCGACCAGGGGATGGGCGCCGCCGTCTATTCCGTGCTCGACGAGAACGAGTCGTGTGCGACGATCGAGGTGAAGATGGCCTACATCGCCGCCGCTCGCGAGGGTGAACTCGTCTGTGAGACACGCCTCGTGAGCAAGGGACGCCGGGTCGCGTTCCTCGAATCGGATGTGACGAACGACGGCCGTCTGGTCGCGAAGGCGCTTGGCAGCTTCGCGATCTTCCCTCTTCGCAGCTGAACCTGGCCGGTCGTCACCGGCTGATGGCGGTCAGGGGTGCAGGATCTCGCGCAGGGCTTCGCACACGTAGTCGACTTCCTCGTTGGTCATCAGCGGGAACATCGGGAGGGTAATTTCGCCGGCGAAGAGCCGCTCTGCCACCGGGAAATCGCCGGGCTGCCAGCGGCCGAGATTCTTGAACGCCGTGTGGTAGTGCAGCGGGATGAAGTGCACCGATGTCCCGACCCCGCGGGCGGAGAGTTCGCGGATCACGTCGTCGCGCTGGACGGGCGACTCCTCGTTTTTGACCCGGATGGGGAAGAGGTGCCAGGCGTGCCGGTTCGCTTCATCGAACTGTGGGAGGATAACCAGGTCCTCGTCGCGCAGGTTGGCGAAGTAGCGTTGCGCAACACGGGTGCGGCCCTCGATGAACTCCTCGATTCGGCGGAGCTGTGTGCGGCCGAGCGAGGCCGCGATATCGGTCAGGTTGTCCTTGAACCCGAACTCCTTGATGTCGTAGCGCCAGCTGCCGCCCGCGTCGTAGCGGTTCCATGCATCGCGCGACATGCCGTGCAGGGTGAGGACGCGCACGCGGTCGGAGAGCTCTTCGTCGTTGGTTGCGAGCGCGCCGCCCTCGCCAGTGGTGATGGTCTTGTTCGCGTAGAAGCTGAAGGCGGCGGCGTCGCTCGTCGTGCCGATGGGGCGGCCGTGGTAGAAGGTGCCGATGGCGTGCGCGGCATCTTCGAGCACCTTGACCCCATGCGCCTTCGCGAGTGCGTTGATCGCCTCCATGGCGCACGCCTCGCCGGCGAAGTGGACGGGGATGATGACCTTCGTGCGGGGGGTGATTGCGCGCTCGATCGCCAGCGGGTCGATGTTGTAGTCGCTCTCGCGCACATCAACGAGCACCGGAGTGGCGCCGGTGTGAACGACGACGTTGGCTGTGGCGGTGAAGGTGTAGACGGGCACGATGACCTCGTCGCCAGGTTCGAGGTCCCAGGCGGCGAGTGCGAGGTGCATGGCGGCGGTGGCCGAGTTGACAGCGTTCACGTATGACGCGCCGCAGTATTCGGCCAGCTCTTTTTCGAGTGCCGTGAGGTTCGGTCCGCTGGTGAGCCAGCCGCTGCGCAGGGTGTCGACGACGGCCTGCACGTCGTCGTCGTCGATACTGGGGCGAAAGAACGGCACACGAAGCTCAGCCATGCCGATCAGCCTACCGGCTGCGGTGCCAATAGACACGAAGAAGGCCGCAGTCCACGGGCTGCGGCCTTCGCAGGTGGAGCAGGCTCCTACTGGTAGCGGGTCTGCATGGTGCTGCCGCGGGCCCGGTTGTGGAAACCGGTCTGCGGCGAGGACGTGTTGCTCCCCCCGTGCCCGGCGCCTGGGTTTGAACCATCCATGTTCGGGCAGTCGTGTTTGCGACCGTCCTGGGTGCCATCGTGGCCGTGCCGGGGGTGCTGCCCGCCTCCCGGCTGTGCCGGGTCTGTGGGGGTTGCCGGGGACGATGGCGTTGGGTCTGCCTGCTGGCTCGCCGCGAACGCGACCGACCCGCCGAGCATGGCGAGGGCCGCCAGCGGCACACCAATCGCGAGGGCAACTCGCTTGCCTGGGATCAAGATGCACTACCTCCATTCACTGGTATGGCGATGATGGCCATGTGCAAATAGTAACGAATCTACGAAAAGAATCGGTTCTGATCTTGACACTGGTGAATAGTACCAGTGTGGCTGAGTGCAGGAGTGGTGCCTACGATTCTCACCATCTTCCCAAGAAACTCACAGCATATTCCGAGGAAATAACACGACCGGACATGCTCGGTAATGGTAGGTGCGGAAACTGATAGGAGGGTGACTACTCTGTATCGTCGTCCGGGCGTGCGTCGGCTACGAGGCGGTATCCGACGTTGCGCACCGTCTCGATGAATGCCCGTCCATGAATTTCGACCTTGGCGCGGATCCGGCGGATGTGGACGTCGACGGTGCGGGCTCCGCCGAAGTAGTCGTAGCCCCAGACGCGGTTGAGGAGCTGTTCCCGCGTGAACACCCGCCCGGCGTTCATGGCGAGGAAACGCAACAACTCGTACTCCTTGAAGGTAAGAACGACCGGTTCGCTGTCGATGGTCACGCGGTAGTTCGAGAGATCGAGCGTCAATGCGCCGCACCGCACGAAGTTCTCGCTATCGATGCCGTGGCGCCGCCAGAGTGCGCGTTCGACGCGGCGGGCGAGCTCGATGGGGCTTGCAGGGAACATGAGGAAGTCATCGATCGGGAGGTCGGCGGTGAGGCGATCGACTTGCTCGTCGCCCAGCAATGCGAAGAGCACGGTGCCGTTTTCGGCGTAGGTTTCTGCGAGGAGGTTGAATGCTGCCGGTGGAATATCGCGCAGGTCGAGGGCCACGACATCGGCGTCGGGGCCACCATCATCGGCGGTGAGTCGCTCCGGTGCGACCACTGGCGCGGAGAACCCCGCACGCTCGAGCACCGGCCCCAGCCTGGCGACATCCGGGTGGCGGGTGACGAGCAAGACGGTGCGCATGGTGAAGGGCGTGCCTCCTACCTCATGCAGTATAGCGGCGCCGGAATACCATTCTCTCGTTGCGCTATGAAATCCATGTGAACAGGTTCACGAGCACCGGCACAGGGCTGTGATGTTCGAGGGCCATTCCACGCGGTACGCTAGGAACATGGACACGCCCGAAAGGCTCGCCGCCGTGATCGCCGAGACTGCCATGGGCTGGGCGGGTGTTGCGCTCAGCGAGCGCGGTATTCGCTATGCCACTCTTTTTCATCGCACTCGCCAGGCCTGCGCCGGTGAGCTTCGCGCCTTCGGCGCGGTCGAAGCTGATGACCCCCGTGCACCGGAAATTCGGGCGTTGCTCGAGCATTATGCTGCCGGCGATGGTGCAAGCCTCGACGACTATCCCGTGGACCTCCCGGAATGCACACCGATTCAGCGAGAGACATGGCTAGCCCTGCGCGAAATCCCGCGAGGTGAAACGCGCAGCTACGGCTGGCTCGCCCGTCACGTCGGGCGAGCCGAATCGCCGCGGGCTATCGGCGCGATGGTTGGTGCGAACCCGGTGCCGCTCTGGCTCCCGTGTCACCGCGTCGTCGCCAGTGATGGCAGCCTCCATGGCTTTGGTGGCGGCCTGGCGATGAAACAGGCTCTGCTCGAACTCGAGGGGGCTCTTCCCGCGCGCCTCGTTTAGCCCGATGGTGCAGCCCGGGAAGACGGGGCACTGGCCGTGGCACGCGGCATCTTAGCCGGCCTGCCATGCCGTAACCTTCGTGCACTCAATCTGATAGCCTTTCCTGACCTGACGCCGAACCTTCATTGCCGAGAAAGGAAACACCAACAATGGCCGAGATGGTTACCTTCCCCTCAAATGGCAGCACTGCCGGCGGCTACCTCGCGAAGCCAGCGAGTGGCACTGGTAGGGGTGTCATCGTCATCCAGGAGTGGTGGGGAGTGAACGACAATATCAAGGGCATTGCCGACCGTTTCGCCGCCGAGGGCTTCGTCGCGCTTGCTCCCGACCTCTACCACGGGAAAGTGACTGCCGAGCCCGACGAGGCGGGGAAGATGCTCATGGCGCTCAACATCGAGCGGGCGGAAAAGGACCTTCGTGGCGCTATCACCTATCTGAAGGACCTCACCGGGGGGCCGGTTGGCACGGTCGGCTTCTGCATGGGTGGCGCTCTCAGCCTCTTCGCCGCCTGCAAGGCCGGTAGCGACGTCGGCGCCTGTGTCGATTACTACGGGGGCCACCCGGCCGTGACGTACGACTGGGACACGCTGACGGCTCCGGTCCTCGCCTTCTGGGCGGGGCACGATGACTTCGTGAACCCGAACATCCCGACCTACGAGGAGGCGCTGAAGTCGCGCGGCAAGCGCTACGAGTCCCACCAGTACCCGGAGACCCAGCACGCCTTCTTCAACGACGAGCGGCCCGAGATCTACCATCCGGAGGCTGCTGCTGATAGCTGGCGCCGGATGCTCGAGTTCTACCGCGCGAACCTGTAGCCACGCCGGGAACCACCAGGGCACGGAGAGAGTGGCGTTACAGGGAAGGATCTTCGCCTGACGTTGTCACCTGTGTACCGCTCGGGCTACACGGCGGTGGGCTCGAGGCCTTTGCGCTTCACCCGCCGTTGCATCCAAGATGCGCCAATCGTCCTGGCAGGGGGAGTAACGTGGGCAAGCTCGATGGGAAGGTCGCGATCGTTACCGGGGGCGCCTCCGGTATCGGCAAGAAGACGGCGGAGTTGTTCGTCGAAGAGGGCGCGCGCGTCATCATCGGCGACCTGAACGCGGACGGGGTTGGCGAGATGATCGGCAAGCTCGGCCACAACTACGCCGATGGCGCCACGCTCGATGTCCGCGACGAATCTGCGGTCGAACGCATGGTCGACCAGGCGTTTCGCCGCTTCGGACGGCTGGACATCGCTTTCAACAATGCCGGGACAGGTGGCTTTTCCCCCATCCAGTCCTACCCCATCGAGGAGTGGGATCGGGTCATCGGCACCTGCCTGACGGGTGTTTTTCTCTGCATGAAGCATGAAGCGGCGCGGCTCATCCCGCAGGGCCAGGGTGGGAGCATCATCAACATCGCAAGCCTCAACGCCACCCAGGCAACCGAGGGCTTTGCGGCGTACTGCTCGGCCAAGGCCGGGGTCGCGATGCTGACGAAAGTTGGGGCGCTCGAACTTGGCCGCCACACGATCCGGGTGAACGCCATCGGGCCGGGTATCATCCACACGCCCCTCACGAGCGGGATGCTGGCGATCCCTGGTGTCGAAGATGCTTTTGTCCACGAATCACCGATCGGACGGGCGGGCGAACCGGAGGATGTCGCTGGCCTGGCGCTTTACCTCGCTTCCGACGACTCGACGCTCATGACCGGGCAGACGCTCTATATCGACGGCGGTGCGAGCCTGAAGAAGTACCCCGAGATGTTCGGGTTCTTTGGCGTCGGTTAGCCGTTGTTCGCCGGCGCGCCTGCCGGTCAGCTTGTCCGCCTGCACGCGTACGCCTCGCTGAATACCCTGGAGCCTGTCGCTGGCGTCGTTCCCGTGAGTGCCGGCACATCGTTCGTAACGGGGGCGTGCCGCGAAGACACCACATCTCCGCTGGCAACGTCGATGAATGCAACCGTCAGCCGGTACTGCCTGGAAGGGACGAGCGGGATGGCCTGCCCGTTCTCCTGGAGGGAGAGCTGAAAGCACACGCTGCCACCGTACGTTTCCGTGTGTCCGCCTGCCCACTCGACGATGGCCGCGCCCGAGTCGTCGGTGAGCCAGATGTCCATGCCCGCTCCTTCATGGGCTTTCACCTCGAGCACCACCTGCAAGGCGGGTGTCCCGTTCGCAAGCTTCGTCCATGCCGCAAGTGCGAGCGACTCCTGCCAGTTCGCGGGGGGATCGCGTGGTGCTGGCGGCTCACCGGGTGGTGACATGATGCGGTTTCCCGTGGTGGTTCCGAGGAGTGTCCGGAGAGATGGAGACGGCTCGAACGAGGTGTCGTCCTGCGCGCACGCCGACGCCAGGAGCATGATGCCGAGCGCCGCAACTGCTGCAGCGATAACCGCGCGAATCTGCATTGAGCAAAGCGTACCCGCTGCCCGGCTATTCTGCCGGGACGGCCGCCGGCGCCAGCCGGGAGTTCACGAGGGGAGACTGTACCGGTGCGGCGTACGCGGCCAGATGGCGTCCTGCGGTAGCATCGTTTCCAGATGCAGCCAACGACCTTCGCCGCGAAAGCAACCGAGATCGCCCTGCGCACGGGCGCCGGGTTCTCGAACGACCGCTGCAGCATCGCGGCGGCGGGTATCACCTACTTCGCCCTGATCTCCATCTTCCCGCTCGCGCTCGTGGGCCTCAGCATCGCCGGTTTCGTGTTCAGCGATGAGAGTGGCCAGCAACAGCTCCTCGACACGGTGATGGAGCGGCTGCCTATCCAGGAGGGGGGCGGCCGCGATGACCTTGCCGGCGTGATCAACTCGATCGTGGCGGCAAGGGGGACACTCGGGATCGCCGGCATCCTCAGTGGCCTCTACACGGGGAGTGCGCTCTTCACCTCTGTCCGTGTTGCGCTCAACGGTATCTTCGGGGGCGAAAAACGCCGGTCGTTAGTTGCCGGGAAGCTCATCGACATTGGCATGGTCTTCCTTTTCGGTGGCATCATGGTGCTCTCCACGGGTACGAGCTTTGCGCTCACTTTCCTCGTTCGCTTCGCCGAGGACCTCGTGGGGAGTGACGCGGCCACGCTCACGCGGATCGCGATGAGCGCTGCCTACTTCACTATCCCGCCGATGGTCTCGGTCGGGTTCTTCCTGCTGCTGTACACGCGCATCCCGGTGCAGGCTGCCGGTACCAGGCAGGCGCTCCCCGGTGCACTGCTCGCGGGCCTCCTGTTCGAGCTGCTGAAGGGCGGTTTCGGGCAGTACGCCGCGAACTTCGGGAACTACGACAGGACCTATGGATCGCTTGGATTCGTCGTCCTGCTCCTCGCGTTCATCTACTTTGCGAGCCAGGTGATGCTTGTCGGCGCGGAAGCGGCACGTGCCACTGCGGAGGTTGCTGCAGGCTGGCCCCTGCCGCCCGGGGAGTCGCGCACTCACGCACTTCGACTGCGCATCGCTAGTGCACGGATCCGTGCCGCCCCAATCCTCGGACGCGGGCCAGCCGAGCCGTCGCAGCCTTCTGCGGCCGTGGAGGCGCCAGCGCTGTCCGTTCCCGATGACATCCCGGGCGAAGTGACCGGCCCCGCCCTGGAACGTCCGCCCGCCGAGGCCCGGGCTCCGGCTGGTTTGGCCGCAACATGGGTCGCGGCTCTCGTCATTGTGGCGGCGGTGTTCATCGTCGGACGCCGGCGGTCGAGCCGCCGGTGAGTGCGCCTCGCCTGCTCTCTCCTCAGAGGCCGGAGAAGAATGACCAGATCGCGTTCGTAGCGTCGAGTGCCTGCGCCGCGCTCCCTGAAGCTCCAGTCCGGTCACCCGGCCAGGGGTGCCCGGCGCCAGCGATGATAATGTAGCGCGCCAGCGTGCCATCTTTGCATGATTTCCAATCGGTCGTGGTCAGCGGGCCAGCTACCGATGTCACTGGCGGGGCGCACTTCATTGCGCCGGTCCACATCGCCATTGTCTCCGCCATCGATCGGAAGTTGACGCGCGCGATGGAGTCGGCGCCCTGGCCACCACCGATCGGGTGGCTCTGGTCGGCATCGCCGTGGATCGCAAGCACGCTGACGCCACGCGAGGGCGTGCATGAAGGTATCTCGAGCGAGCCTGCGACCGGGGCGATCGCTTTCACGAGACCGGCGCGTTCGCAGCCGAAGCGGAACGCCATCATCGCGCCGTTGGAGTGGCCGGTCATGAACACGCGCGACGGGTCGATTGGCGCTTCCTGCTCAATGAGCGTGATGAGGGCTGCCAGGAACCCGACGTCATCGGTCTGGAGGCGGGCGGCCTTGCCACAGCAACCCCCGGCGTTCCAGGTGCCATCGTTACCGTCGGGGAAGAGAGCCACGAACTTCTCCTGCCGGGCGAGATCTTCGAGCCCGGTCTTTTCGGCGAACCGGTCGCCCGAACCGAGCCCACCATGGAGTCCGACGAGCAGTGGAACGTGCGTGCCCGCCGGGATAGCTGGCGGGACGAACACGCGGTACGTGCGCTTTTCGCCGCCGTACTGGAGTGACGCATGGGAGACGCCGGCTGCGAGCGCCTCATGATGGTCACCGCCAGTCGCACTGGCCGAAGGGCTCTCCGCCGTTGTCGAAACGGTGGGTGACGGCGTGGAACGGTCGCTGGCCGAACAACTGACGCAGAGCAGCATGAACATGACGAGGCCCAGGGCGAGGGAGACACGGGGCAAGGCTATCATGATCGATTCATGGCATTGCGCCGGCGAAAGGTGACGCAGCCACGGCCCTGGACCAGGCGTGGTGGCTACTGGCGGAGTGTGATACCGCCGTCGACGGCGATCCATTGCCCGGTGATGTTGTGGGCAGCATCGCTCGAGAGGAACGCTGCAAGTTCGCCGATATCCTCCGGTGTCTGCTCTCGGCCCATCGGCACGCCCCGCTTGACGACCTCGAGGAAGATGTCGCGCGGGTCGGCATCGGAGTAGTGCGCCACGGTCATTTTCAGCCCCGTCGCGAGCCCCTGCCATGCCCGTGTCCAGAGGAACCCGGGGCAGATTGCGTTGACCCGGATATCGCCCGGGGCAAGCTCGAGAGCGAGGCTCTTCGTTAGCGAAATCACCCCGGCCTTGGCCGCCGCATAGGCTGGCAGCGTGGGAGACGCCACGAGCCCCGCGATCGAGGCGATGTTGATAATGGCCCCACCGCCGCGCTTCCGGATTTCGGGGATCGCAGCCTGCGAGACGAGGAACGTCGTGCGCAGGTTCTGCCCGAGTTGCTCATCCCACGATTCAACCGCCATGTCTTCCACGTGGCCGCCCTGCACTCCGCCGAGCATGTGCGGGTCGACGGGTCCGCGCCCGGCACCAGCGTTGTTCACGAGGATGTCGAGTCCGCCGAGCTCCTGTACCGTTGTGGCGATGGCTGCCGCGGCTCCCGCGGTGGTTGCGACGTCGGCACCGATCCCCAGCCCCGGTGTCGCCAGGCTGGCGGCTGTGTTCGCCGCTTCTTCACCGTCCAGGTCGGCGATGACGACGGTCGCGCCCTGCCGCGCCATTACCGTCGCAATCCCCGCGCCGATTCCCCGCGCTCCGCCAGTGACCAGTGCGATCTTGTTCGTCAGCATCATCTTCCTCCTTTTTCACGGCCTCGCCGCGTTACCCGTGGCCCGGTTCCAGCCAGCTCGTTGTCTTGCGGCACGCGCCTGCCGTCGTGGCACGGAGCCGTGGCCATCCTAGAATTTCGTGAAGTCGGGTTCCCGCTTTTCACGAAATGCTGCCACGCCCTCACCGAATTCCGGGCTTGCGAGGGCTGCCTTCTGGTTCACCCACTCAAACTCGAGCTGGCTCTCGAGCGTCGCGTTCGGTGAATTGTGGAGTGCCCGCCGCGTGTAGGTGAGGGCTGTTGGCGGAGCCTTGGCGAGCCCGGCGGCGAACTCCAGGGTCTGGTCCAGGAGCTGCTCGTGCGGCACTACCCTCGATACGATCCCGAGGTCCAGCGCCTCATGGGCATCGACGATGCGCCCGGTGAAGAACAGCTCGGCCGCCCGTTCGGGCCCAACCAGGCGCGGGAGGAACCAGCTCAGGCCGCAGTCGGGCGCGAGGGCCCGCTTGATGAAGATCGTCCCGAAGCGTGCCTGTTCGCTTGCAATGCGGATGTCCATGGCCGTGCAGAATCCGAAGCCGCCACCGACGGCGACGCCATTCACGGCGGCGATCGTTGGCTTGTCGGCTGCACGGAGGTTCAAGACGGTGCGGCCAACCTCGCCGATGGCGTCGATGGCCATCGCCCGGGGGTTCTTCGGCTTTTCGCCCGTCCCAATCGAGACGAGGTCCGCTCCCGCGCACCATGCCCGCCCTTCGCCGGTAACGACGAAACAGCGCACCGAGTCGTCCTGTCTTCCCGCGTTGATGGCCTCGTTCAGTTCCTGGAGCAGCGTGCCGCCGAGCGAGTTCATACGCTCGGGGCGGTTCAAGCGAATGACCATTACGCCGCCCGTGGTTTCAACGATGCAATCACCCATAACACCCAGCCTTTTCGCCATTATCGTGATGGGGATTCTGAGTGCAGCGGCCACTGAGCGAAACCATCACTTCACCCCACTGGCGACCGTCGTTGCGGGATTTTACCAATATCAACTTTGGCGAATGTGCGACATACTGGGTGGCGACTCGCAGGGCGATTCCATGGTGGCTGCCCCGACGAGCCTGCCGGAGTACGCCGTGAATGATGACCGCCCGCTATCGGCTGCCCATGGCCGTGCGCTGCCGGATGAGGCATGGGCGGATTCGGTCATCGGGAGTGCTCCCTACGCGGTCGTCGGTATCGACGAAGGGAACTGCGCGGTGACGTGGAACCGCGCCGCGGGGATGATGTTCGGCTGGACTGCGGCCGAGATCGTTGGACAGCCTTTTTCAGGCATCATCACCGACGATGAACGCGAGGCCCATAATCGCAGCGCCACGGGCATCTGTGAGCCGGCGGTACGCTGGGCCAACGGGTACAGCCGTGTACACGCCTGCCACAGGGATGGCCATGACGTGCCTGTGGGCCTCACGATTGCCGTCCGCCCGGCCGGCGCCCAACCGCGGATCGTTGCCTTCATCCTCAATCAGTCCTACCGGTACGAGGCCGAGGAGGAAATTCGCAGGCTCGCATCGATCGTTGAAGGCGCCGAGGATGCCATCCTCGCGAGGAACATGGAGGGTACGGTCATCGCCTGGAATCGTGCGGCCGAGCGCCTCTACGGCTACTCCGCGGATGAGGTCCTCGGACGGAACGCCGAACTCCTCGAGGCCCCCGAGCGCGCTGGCGAGACCCGTGCGTTGCTCGCCAGCCTCAGCGCTGGTGAACGCATCGCGATGCACGAAACCCGCCGGCGCCGCAAAGACGGGCAGATCCTCGACGTCTCGCTTACCCTCTCACCCTTGCGTGATATCGAGGGGAACATCACCGGCGCATCTGTCATCGCGCGCGATATCTCGTCTGAAAAGCGTGCCGAGCAGGCGCTTCTCGAGGCGCAGAAGTTCGAGAGCCTCGGTGTCCTCGCAGGGGGCGTTGCGCACGACTTCAACAACCTGCTTACGAGCATCCTCGCCAACACCGGGCTGTTGCTCGCGGGTCTCTCCGAAGGTTCTCCGCTCCGCGAATCGGTGGAGGATATCGAGCTCACGAGCCGTCGCGCTGCCGAGCTCGCACGCCAACTGCTCGCCTACTCGGGGCGTGGAACGCTGACCGTCGAACGTACCGACCTGAACGCCCTCGTCATGGAGATGAGCCATCTCCTCGGGCTTTCGATCCGCAGGGGCATCGAGCTGCACTATCACATCGATGAGCACCTTCCGCTGATTGAAGCGGATGCGACCCAGATCCGGCAGGTCGTGATGAACCTTATCGTCAATGCATCCGATGCCATTGAGGCTGGTGTTGGGACAATTACGGTCACCACGGGTTGGATTAGTGCCAACCGTGACTATCTCAACGAGGTGTACCTCGCGAGCCAACTCCCCGAGGGGGAGTACGTCTTCCTCGAGATATCTGACACGGGGAAGGGCATGGACGAGGTCACACGTGTCCGGATCTTCGATCCGTTCTTCACCACGAAGCCTGCCGGCCGTGGTCTCGGGCTCGCGGCTGTGCTTGGGATCATTCGTGGCCATGGTGGCGCGATCCGCGTCTACAGCGAGACCGGCCACGGCACGACCTTCAAGATCCTCCTGCCCGCCGCGGGGAGGCCGGAGAACCATCCCGCGACGGCTCGAGCAGCGGCAGGTGACCTTGGCGGCCACCGCGTCCTGGTCATCGACGATGAGGAGCACGTCCGCCGCGTCGCTGCCCGCGCGCTTGCAACGTGGGGCATCGACGTGGTGACGGCGGCAAACGGCGCCGAGGGGATCGAACTCCTTGGCGCCGATGAAGGGCGTATCGTCCTCGTTCTGCTCGATCTGACGATGCCCGGGCTGTCGGGCGCCGAAACCTTCATGGGCATTCACGAGATCCGGCCTGGCCTCCCCATCGTCGTCATGAGTGGTTACAACGAACACGATGTTGCCGACCGCTTGCCCGCCCATGGCCGTGCGGGGTTTGTGCAGAAGCCCTTCCAACTCGTTGAGCTTCGGGAAGCTGTCGTCCGTGCCCTGGAAGATCGCTGAACCTCTTCCGGGACGGCCGCCGGGAGGGTGTCAGGGGGCTGCCCCCTCCTGTGCCGTTGCGCGCATCACCGCGCGCAACTCACAATGAGACCCTCATCCGGGAGTGGATCTCGGCCGGTGTCGGGCACGATCTTCAAAATCGATGCGTCGTCGCAAGCGCGGCGATGGGTGGGTTCGACTCCCATGCACTCCCGCCAGCAGGTTCCCGCACGGGACACGCGGTTCCCCTGAATTTCGAGGAAATATCCCTGCACCTGTGCGGTGTCCCTGCCGATGATGAAGGCATGGACAAGCGCGGCGACCCCCAGGTCATCGTTTTTCTCGAGCGCAGTGCCGAGTTCGCCCGCCGGCTCGAGTTCGAGCAGGCGCGCATCGCCGCCCTTCGCTCGTCGCTCGATGGTCTCTGGGCCAGTCACCGGGAGCCCGATGGCGAGGTGACCTGGACCTTCCGCCCGCGCCTGCACCACGGTGACGACCGTATCGCCTGAGAGGATTGAGCGGGCGGCACTCCCATTCATTGCAGGCCGATGGATACTTCGGGTCGCTCATGCCGGCATCATCAGCGTTCGTATTGAAAACCGTGAATCGCGAATCGAAAATCACCGGTTTGACATGGGTGGCGATTACCTCGTAGCTTCCGGCCAAACCCCTCGGGAGCCGCGCATGCCTCTTTCCCCCGACCTCGTGGGCCAGGTCGAGCAGGCAACCATTACCGCCCGCCCGGCCGATTCCGCCTCACTCATCTTCTATGGCGCGCCTGATGTCTTTTCGACGATGGCGCTTGGCGGTCTCATCGAGGCTGCCTCCGCCCGCTGGCTCGAACGGCAGATTGCCGATACCGAAACGAGTGTCGGGGCGCAGATCGTCATCAATCACACCGCGGCGACACCGATCGGTATGAACGTCACGGCCGAGGTCCGGGTGGTCGCGATCAACGGCCGGCGTGTCGATTTCGAATGGACCGCCCGTGATGCCCGGGAGCAGGTTGGCAACGGTACACACAGCCGGTTTGTCCTCGACCGTGAACGCTTCCTCTCGGGCATCTCGGAGAAGGCGAATAGCTGAGACCAGCCAGGACCGGCTGACCGCAGTTGCCCGCTGGGTTTGAACCGTCCGGCTGTCTGACTGTGTGCGGTGAAGGACCGAGGGCGATGGCGGGATTGGGCCGGTATCCGGCTCGCTCGAAACGTGCGCGGCTTGCTACACTCGCGAGTGGAGAGGTGTCCGAGTGGTTGATGGTGCCGCTCTCGAAAAGCGGTGTGGCGCAAGTCACCGGGAGTTCGAATCTCCCCCTCTCCGCCACTCCTGGCACAGGCCGCCCGTCCTGCCGCCTGAACCCTGGCCGGGACGGAGCTCCCTCCCTTCGCGGTTCCCGGTGCGGCGCGGGCGATGTTCCTGACGGCCTGCCGGCACGATGGACTATGATTTGCACATGAGTGTGAAGCAGGAACTGCGTGACTACATCGACGGACTGAGCGATGAGGAGGCGCGGTCGCTCTGGGACCGTATCCGCTGCGATGATTACGAGTGGAGTGTGCAGCAGCCGTTGTCGGAAGACGATCGGGCGTCAATTCGGCGAGGGATTGCCGATGCGGATGCAGGCCGCATGATGAGCCATGGTGATGTGAAGCAGAAGTTCGGTCTGAGCTGAGTGGAGATCAACTGGACTGATGAGGCGGTTGCGGCGCTTGACGGCATCGCTGCGCATCTCAGTGCATGGTCGCCGGACCGAGCGGCAGAGGTTGTGAAGCACATCATCGAGCGGGTCGAAAGCCTCCGCGAGATGCCCTTCTCTGGCCGAATGCTGCCCGAGTTTGAACAGGTGCAGTTGCGTGAGGTGATTGTCGAGCATTACAGGGTCGTCTACCGGGTTGCTGCGAGTGGCCTCGTTATCGAAACCATCGTACACGGGCGCCGCACGCTTCATGACTCGTAGCGTCCGCACCGGGTACTCTGGATGTGGTATACTGACAGTACGTTGTTGTTGAACGATCACGTTCGAATGCCACGCCGGGTGGCGTTGCCCGCTCTTGCAGCCTTCGCAACCCGAACCGCGTCGCCCCACCTTTTGTTGCGCCGCACCCCCTCACCGTCATTCTTTGAAGGGGCCGTTGCGCGCACCGAACATCGAGAAGGATGCTGAACAAGCTGCTGTTTTTCCGAAAGAAGGCCCCAACCTGGTCCGTTCCCGCGGACGAATCCCTTGTCTCTCCCAGCGAAATCCTCGAGGCCGTGGTTGGTGCACCGGCGCGGCCTGCAAAACTCGTACGCCCCGCCGCGCCAGCCCGGACCGTCGCGGAGGAGTCCGCGTCCTCGCAGACCGGGGAGACGACTCCACACCGGAAGAGATCGCGGGGCGGGCGCCGCCGCACCGGTGCCGGTGATGATGCTGCAGGCCCGGCGGCGGCAGTAACGTCCAGGCTCCCGGCGGCGCGGGCGCCCATTTCCGATGCGTTTCGCCGGCTCGGCGTCGATGCAACTGGCCTCGATGCTATCGCTGCCCTCGGATACTCCGACCCCACCCCCATCCAGGCTGAGTCACTTCCGATCCTCTACGATGGCGAGGATCTCGTTGGTCTTGCCCAGACTGGTACTGGCAAGACGATCGCCTTTGGTCTGCCGCTGGCGCGCTCGATTGACCCTGCCATCAATGAAACACAGGCCGTCGTCCTCGTACCCACTCGCGAACTCGCCAACCAGGTGCGCGACGTCATCGAGCACCTGGGCAAGTTCTATGGGTTCACCACGTTAGGCCTCATCGGTGGCGGGCGGGTGAAGACGGACCTCGCCGGCCTTCAGCGCGGCGCCCACGTCGTCGTTGGTACGCCGGGCCGAGTCATCGACCACATGAAGCGCGGCACGCTTTCGCTCGCAGGTATCCGGTTCGCGGTGCTCGACGAGGCCGACCAGATGCTGGACATCGGCTTCGCGCGGGATATCGACTACATCCTCCGCGTGACACCGAAGCAGCGACAGACTGCCCTCTTCAGTGCAACCATGCCCGAGAGTATCGGCCGCCTGGTCTATCGCTACATGCGAAAGGCGCAGCGTGTGGCCATCGAACCCGAGCAGCGCACTGCCGAGAACGTCGAGCAGTTCTATTGCGAAGTATCCGAGCGCGACAAGTTCTATGCGTTACGGCATCTCTATGAGACACGCGACCTCGGCCGCTCGCTCATCTTCCGGCGCACGAAGATCGGTGTCGACCGCCTGACCGAGCAGCTCCAGCGTGTTGGTATGGGTGTGGAAGCCATCCACGGAGACCTTCGTCAATCACAGCGCGACCGGGTGATGGCCGACTTCCGCTCGGGCAAGCTCGAGTTTCTCGTTGCGACCAACGTCGCCGCTCGCGGGCTGGACATCCCCGATATCGAGCACGTTATCAACTACGATGTGCCCCAGAACGCCGAAGAGTACATCCACCGCATTGGCCGGACGGCGCGCGCGGGGAAGCGGGGCCAGGCCTACACCTTCGTTGGGGAATGGGAGCTCGACGACTGGCAGAAAATCGTCGAGGAAGTGGGGAAGGGCGAACTCCACTACCTGAAAATGCCTGCCCGCTTCGACTGAGCGGAGTCTGCCTCGTGCTACGTACCCGGTGCGCCACAGGCTTGACCGGCACACGTGCCGCCGCCGGTCATCCCCTGCAGCGTACCTGGCAGGGCGCGATGTTCCCGTGGATGTTGCCGGAAGAGGATGCCCGGCCCCGGACCATCGCTTGAACGTGTAGGGGTGTTTCCGTAGATGCTTCCCAGCGATAGAGCAAATAGCCTGTTCGGTGCATCGCCGGAGTTGCCGACGATCTCTATGGCGTGACGGCCCGGGGGCCTCGTGACACGCGCGGGAGTATGAGATGTCGAGGCGACCCTCCGTTACAGCGCTTGTCGCTGGTGCGGCTGCCCTGGTCCTCGTTGCCGCGGCCGTGCTCGGATATATCGCCTCTGACTTCTATCGCACGGCGACTTCGACACAGGAGGTGAGCTGGGCGCACGCAGAGCGCATCCGGCTGCTCGACGATGCGGAAGGTTCGCTTTTCGCCGAGATCAGTGCCCTCATAAGTGCCGCTGTCCTGAATGAGCCCGAGCATCTCGACCGTCTTGGTGAGTTGCATGACGCGTTTGGCGCGAGCATCGGCCGCCTTTCGGAGCTGGTGCCCGCCGGTGACCCGCTCGAGGCCTCCGTCGAGAGCATCCTGGCCGGTGATGCGGAGTCCGAGCCGGTCGTTACCCACGCGATCGAACTCAACCGTTCCAGCGGCCCGGATGCAGCCGTTTCCTACGCATTCCAGAGCGGCCTTCCCGGCAAGATGACGGTGCTCCTGGGGACGATGGAGCAGGCGATAACACAGGAGACCACGCTCGCCCGGGAGAGCCAGGCCACCGCCAATACCGCTCACAGGAACCTGTTCTACGCGCTCATCGCCGTCGGCGTTCTTTCCCTGGCGATGATCTTCACGCTCATCGGGGCACTCTGGAAGCTCTTCTCCGCGCCCCTTCAGCGCGTGAGCGCGGCGGCGCGCGCTATGGCCGCGGGAGACGACGCGCGCCGCGCACCTGTTGGCCGTATCCGCGAGATGGCCGAACTGGCCCAGTCGGTAAATACCCTGCGTGATGAGCTGACGCGCAGGTCAAACGAGGTAGAGGCCTACCTCTCCCGTGACCTGGAAGCGCGGACGCATGAGCTGGAGGCGACGAACCGCGATCTCATCCGCGAAGTTGGCGAACGGGAGCGGGCCGAGGAAGCGAGGCGCCTCAGCGAGATGCAACTGCGGCTGGCCATGGAAGCAGCCGACATCGGTACTTGGGAGTGGGATCTTCTCTCCGGGGCCATCTCGTGGTCAGAGAGCCTGGAGTCGATCTTCGAAGCACCAATGCCGGGGGTGAGCCGCAACGTCTCCAGCCTGGCCGCCGTGCTACACCCGGAGGACCGTGCGGCGTTCGCAAGTGCGCTCACTGGAGCGATCCGCAGTGGTGGCCGGTTCCAGTTGGAGACGCGGTATATCAGCCCGCGGGATGGCCGGTCGCGGTGGCTTCGGGTTGCCGGCGAGGTCATCCAGAACGCTGCCGGCCGCCCAGTGCGGGCGTTTGGCACGGTGATGAACATCACCGCCGACCGGGAGCGCAGTGAGGCACTTGTCCGCAGCGAGGAAAGCCTGCGCGCGGCTCAGCGTCTTACGGGGCTTGGCAGTTTCGATTGGAACATCCGTGACGACACGATCACCTGGTCCGAGGGGATGTTCACCCTCCTGGCGCTGACACCGGCCGAGATTGAGCCGTCCTACGCGCTTTTCATGAGCCTCGTGCATCCGGCGGACCTGGAGGCGTTCGAGGCGAGTATCGCCCGTGCATTCGCCGGTGAGTCCAACGCGCCGCTCGATTGCCGCATCATCCGGGGTGACGGCCAGGTCCGGTTCGTGCAGGCGGTCGTCCATGTTGATTTCAATGGCAGCGACGAGCCCGTACGGATGATCGGGACGGTCCTTGATGTCACCGGCTCACGCGAGGCCGAGGAATCCCTTCGCCAGCAGCGCGACCTCGTTGCTGCAGTTGTTGCCAGTGCACCCATCGTCCTCTACTCCACCGACGCGAACGGGATATTCACCGTGTCGCAGGGGCTGGGCCTTGCCAGCCTGGGGGCCGAGCCCGGTGAAGCGGTCGGGCAGTCGATTTTCGACATATACAAGGATGTCCCGGCCATCCTCGATGCCACGAGGCGGGCACTGGCGGGTGAGTCGTTGTCCTACGTTGCCGACTTCGGAGACGCCCTTTTCGATGTCGCCCAGGTCCCCCTGATCGAAGATGGGAAGGTGCAGGGGATGGTCGGCGTGGCGGTCGATACGTCGGAACGGACCCGCCTCCAGCGGCAGTTGCTCCAGGCCCAGAAGATGGAGAGTGTTGGGCGCCTGGCAGGAGGCATCGCCCACGACTTCAACAACCTGCTGAGTGCCATCATCGGCTACAGCGAACTGGCGTCCGCCGGGCTCGAACCAGATGCCCCGGCACGCGAGGACATCCAGGAGGCGATCTCCGCGGCGAACAAGGCGGCGGCTCTCACGAGGCAGCTTCTCTCCTTCGCCCGCCGGCAGATAGTTGACCCGGTCGACGTCGACGTGAACGAACTGGTTGCCAACCTCGAGAAGCTGCTCCGCCGGCTCATCGGTGAAGACATCCAGTTCCTCTGCAAGAGATCGGCCGAGCAACTCGTGGTGCGCGTCGACCCCGGCCAGTTCGAGCAAGTGCTCGTGAACCTTGCGGTGAACGCCCGCGATGCGATGCCGGATGGTGGCCGCCTAACGATCGAGACGAGCAACGTGATGCTCGATGATACGTATGCCGCGACGCGCCCCGACATGCAGCCGGGGTCCTACGTCCTCGTCACGGTTACCGACAGCGGGACGGGAATGGGCCCAAGCGTGCTCGAACACATCTTCGAACCGTTCTTCACGACGAAGGAGCAGGGGAAGGGGACGGGCCTGGGCCTTGCCACCTGTTATGGGATCGTGACGCAGGCCGGGGGCAACATAAGCGTCTACAGCGAACCGGGATTTGGGACTACCTTCAAGATCTACCTGCCGCGGGTTGGGGCCGAACCGGTGGCGCTCACGGCGGTGAGCGCGGCGCACGAGCCGCAGGCGCCGGGCTCGGCCCACATCCTCCTCGTGGAGGACCAGCCGGAGGTGCGCCTTCTCATCGAACGCGTCCTCACGTCTCATGGCTACACGGTCATTGCCGCACCGAACCCGATGAAGGCGCTCGAGCTCGCCAGTGCCGGCGCCGAATTAGACCTGGTCATCTCTGATGTAGTGATGCCGGGGATGGATGGCGTGACGATGATCGATGTACTCCTGCGCATGGTTGGGCCCGTGCCGGTGATCCTCATGTCGGGTTACGCGGAGGAATCAGTCATCTCACGGGCGGTTGGACGTCCGGGGATCGAGTTCGTGCCCAAGCCGATCTCGCCGGAGACGCTCCTCAACAGTACGCGTGAGATCCTCGCAAGGTGGCGCGCCGGGCGGGGGGACTTCGGTGATACTGAAACCGCGCTGGCTGGCTGAATCAGCCTGCGCGGCGGCTGCTGTGTGCCGTCCCGGCGATCAGGCTGATCATGGCCTGCAGGCGTTCGCGCGTGACCTCTCGCGCCATTGCTGGTTCCACTGCTTCCAGCGTGTTGATGAGCGCCATGATCTCGTCGTGGAGCGCGAGGGCGAGGCTCATTCCCGCCACGTTGATGCGGCGGACGTCGGCAAGCTGCTTGATGAGTTCGAGGCGTGCGATGTCGCTGGCGGAATAGTGGCGGCTGCCGCCGCTTCGGCGGGCGGGCCGTAACAGGCCCGCCCGCTCGTACTTCCGCAGGGTCTGTGGATGCATGGAGACTGCGGCGCTTGCACCGGCAATCGCTACTCTCCGCGGGGCTTCGTCGTGGCCGTTCATCTCCTCACTCCCTGTCGTGTCCTCACGCGTCGGTGGCCACCACCTCGCCGCTCACGACCGCATGGAAGGTGAATGCCTTGCCGTCCCAGTCGACGACGATCTCTTCCCCTGAATGGAATTCGCCGTCGAGCAGGCGCAGGGCGAGCGGGTCGAGCACCAGTTTCTGGATGAGCCGCTTGAGCGGCCGTGCGCCATAGAGCGGGTCGTAGCCCTCGGCCCCGAGTGCCCGCCGGGCTGCCTGGGTCACTTCGAGGGTGATGTGGCGTCCGGCCAATCGCCGCGCCACTTGCGCGAGCTGAATATCGACGATTTCGAGGATGTCCTCCTCGCTCAGCGGACGGAACATGACGATCTCGTCGACGCGGTTGAGGAACTCCGGGCGGAAGTGCTGGCGCACGGCCTGCATCACGAGGTCGTGCTTCTCCTCCTGGCTGAGGCCGCGGTCGACGAGGTAGGTGCTCCCGAGGTTGCTCGTCATGACGATGATGGTGTTCTTGAAGTCGACCGTGCGGCCCTGCCCGTCGGTCAGCCGCCCGTCATCGAGTACCTGCAGGAGGACGTTGAAGACGTCGCCGTGCGCCTTTTCGATCTCGTCGAAGAGGACGACGGCGTAGGGGCGGCGGCGGATCGCCTCGCTCAGCTGGCCGCCTTCGTCGTAGCCCACGTAGCCGGGAGGTGCGCCGATGAGCCGCGAGACCGAGTGCTTCTCCATGTACTCGCTCATGTCGATGCGGACCATGGCCCGCTCGTCATCGAAGAGGAACTCGGCGAGTGCCCGTGCGAGCTCCGTCTTCCCCACGCCCGTTGGCCCAAGGAAGATGAATGACCCGATCGGGCGGTTTGGGTCCTGGAGCCCTGCACGCGAACGCCGGATGGCGTTGGCGACGGCGGACACGGGTTCGTCCTGGCCGATGACCCGCTCGTGGAGGCGCGACTCCATGCGGATGAGCTTCTGCGTCTCGGCCTCCATCAGGCGGGACACGGGGATGCCAGTCCAACGGCCGACGACTTCGGCGATGTCGTCCTCGGAGACCTCTTCCTTGAGGAGCTGGTTCACGCCGGCATCGCGGGCTTCGGTCTCCAATGCCTGGAGGCGATCCTGGAGCTGGGAGAGCTGGGTGTAGCGCAGGCGTGCCGCTTCTTCGTAGTCGGTTCGGCGTTCGGCCTGTTCTATCTCGTAGTGGGTGCGCTCGATCTGTTCCTTCACGCGGCGGACGTCTTCGATGCGCTCCTTTTCCTGGCGCCACTGTGCACGGAGACCGGATTGATCCTCTTTGAGCGAAGCGAGTTCGCGCTCCAGCCGCTCCAGCCGGTCGCGCGAAGCCGGGTCCTCCTCCTTGCGCAGCGCCTCGCGCTCCACCTCGAGCTGGAGGATGCGGCGCTCGACCTCGTCGAGCTCCACGGGGAGCGAATCGATCTCGGTGCGGAGGCGGGCCGCGGCTTCATCGACGAGGTCGATCGCCTTGTCGGGGAGGAAGCGGTCGGTGATATAGCGGTTGGAGAGGACGGCTGCTGCGACGAGTGCTGCATCCTTGATGCGGACGCCGTGGTGCACTTCGTACCGTTCGCGCAGGCCGCGAAGGATGGAGACGGTGTCCTCCACGGTTGGTTCGCCAACCTTCACGGGCTGGAAGCGGCGTTCGAGGGCGGCATCCTTTTCGATGTGCTTGCGGTATTCATCGAGGGTCGTTGCGCCGATGCAGTGGAGTTCGCCGCGCGCGAGCATCGGCTTGAGCATCTGGCTGGCATCCATGGCGCCTTCGGCCGCACCCGCACCGACGACCGTATGCAGTTCGTCGATGAACAGGACGACCTGGCCGGCGGCGTCCTGCACTTCCTTGAGGACCGCTTTCAGGCGGTCTTCGAACTCGCCGCGGTACTTGGCGCCGGCCACGAGGGCGCCGAGGTCGAGGCTCACGAGCCGCTTGCCTTTCAGCCCCTCCGGCACGTCGCCGCTGGTGATGCGCTGGGCAAGGCCCTCGACGATGGCGGTCTTGCCGACCCCGGGGGGGCCGATGAGCACGGGGTTGTTCTTGGTCCGCCGGGAGAGCACCTCGATCGTTCGCCGGATCTCCTCGTCGCGGCCGATGACCGGGTCGAGCTTGCCTTCCGCGGCCTGGGCCGTGAGGTCGCGGCCATACTTTTCGAGCGACTCGTACTTGGTTTCCGGGTTGGGGTCGGTCACTCGCTGGCTTCCGCGCAACTGGACGAGCGCCTGGTACACGGCATCGCGATTGAGGCCGCTGGTGTTGAGATAGGTGGCCGCCTGGCCTTCGGCCTGCTCGACGCAACCGAGGAAGATGTGCTCGGTGGAGACGTAGTCGTCCTTCATCCGCCCGGCTTCGCGCTCGGCCGTGGTGAGTGCCGTCGATAGCCGGTGGCTGAGGTAGACGGTGTAATCGCCGAAGATTTTCGGCTTTGAATCGAGCACCTGGCGCATGGTGCGCGCGAACCCCGACGGGTCGGCGCCCTGCAGGCGAAGAAGCCGCGGAACCACGCCATCCTTCTGTTCGGCGAGTGCGACCAGCATGTGCTCGACCGACATCTCCTGGTGTTGGAGGTCCTCGGTGAGTTGCTTCGCGGCCGCGACCGCTTCCTGGGCCTTCTCCGTGAACTTCTGAAGGTTCATGCGTGCGCTCCCGTAACGACGATGGTGCTTCCAGCGTAGTAGTTGCCATGGGTCGTATCAAGTACCGGCCGCATCACGGTCACCAGCTCTCCGCCCGCCCGGAGACGCCCTGGATGCGGAGACGAAAGACGGTTGCATCCGCGAGGTGGACACGGTGGCCGTGCCCGGCGGTTACGGCTGCAACATCTCCGCCGGCGGCAGCGAGCAGACGGAGGCGGGCATCGTGGCGCGAAGCCTCATCCGTGAGCTCCTCGAAATGGGCCTGGACGAGCACACTCCGGTAGTGCGCGCTGTCATCGATCTCATCGACCTGGAAGGCGACGTGGGGCCAGAGACGCATGAGCTGGAGCTTGTGGCCTGGCGGGGCGTGGGCATACAGCGCATCGGCCGCGAAGGCGTACGAAATTGGAACGATGTACACCCCGTCCGCGTCGCGAATCCCGAGGCGGCCAAACCGATGTGCCTCGAGCATCGCGATACACTCGTCGTAACCAAGTTCCCGTTGCACCACCCGCCTCGCTTTGTGGCGCCCCCATGGCGGGGACCTTCTCGTTCAGTCTGGGCGTTCTTCACCGACTCGCGGCCCCACAACGAGGACCGGGATGGGGGACTGGCGGATGATGCGCTCCGCAACGCTGCCCATGAGGGCATGGCCAATGCCTGTGCGCCCATGCGTGCCGACGGCGATGAGCTCGACGTCGAGCCGGACGCCAGTGGCGATGATCGCCTCGGCAACGCGCTCGTTGATGTCGGTGTGGACGTGGATATCCAGCCCCGGGAGTGCGCGCGTTGCCACGGTGTAGAGGCGCTCTTCAGCTTCGCTGAGGGCGCTTGCCACCGCCTGCGAGCGGCTTTCGGCCATCGCCGGGACCGGCTCGGCGGTGTTGAGCATCTGCCCGGATTCTGTGCCTGCCGGGGTAAGCGCGTGGGTCCCCCGTCCGAAGGTAGTGTCGTGGACGTCTCCGGGGCGAATTACCGTGATGAGGTGAATTTCCGGCTGGGTCGATGTGGCCCAGTTGTGCATAGCGGCCAGTGCGCGGTTGCCTGCTTCTCCTCCGTCGTAGGCGATCAAGACCTTCATGTATTGCTGCCCTTCCCGTATCCCGGCAAACCGGGGATCTGGGGCAACTCTACGGCCCGTGTCAATGGGAATCAGCGGCCCATTGGGGAAGGAGGTGATGGCCGGTTGACGAACGTGATTGGGCCGGCTGGCCCTGGCTAGCCGAGGGCCGCGCGGACGACGTTCTGCAACTCGGCGAAGGTGAATGGCTTCTGGAGGAAGCCGGCGACTTCATGGCCGGCGAAGCGGCCGGCCGCTTCCTGCTCGGAGTATCCGCTCAGGATGACAACCGGCACCTTCGGGTCGGTTTGGCGAATTGCGGCGAACGCTTCCTGACCATCGAGCCGGGGCATCATGAGGTCGAGCAGCACGAGGTCGGCGTGGCTCATCGCTGTAAACTGCTGCACCGCGTCGGCGCCATCGCGGGCCTGGACAACGTCGAAGCCAAGCCGCTGGAGCATTCGGGCTGTGACGAGGCGAACGGTGTCCTCATCGTCGGCGAGGAGGATAGTCCCGGCTGCCTTCCACGGCTGGGAGCTCGGTGGGGCCGCGGCCTCGGGCACGGCGCTCACCTGTGCGGGGAGAAGGAGGCGGAAGGTACTGCCGGAGCCGGGCTGGCTCGCTACCAGCATCGACCCGCTGTGCCCCCGGACGATCCCCAGCACCGCGGCAAGGCCAAGACCCCGTCCCGTGAACTTCGTCGTGAAGAACGGGTCGAAGATCCGCTTGAGCGTCGCCTCATCCATCCCGCAGCCGCTATCAGCGACCTCCAGGTAGACGTAACGCCCGCCCGGCAGCTCGGGTGCGTGGATACCCGATGCCAGGTACTCCGGGGTTGCATCGATAACGCCGGTCGAGATAGTGATTACCCCCTCATCGTCGCCGACTGCCTCGCCGGAGTTGATGACGAGGTTCATCACGATCTGGCGGATCTGGGTGGCGTCGGCCTCGATTGGCGGGAGGTTGCGTGCGAGGTTGAGTACGAGTCTGGCTTTCTTTGGCAGGGAGACGCCGAGGAGATGCGCCATCTCCTCCACCACCTTGGTCAGATCCATCGATTGAACGACGAACCGGCCCCGCCCCGAATAGGCGAGCATCTGCCGGGCCAGGTCGGCTGCACGCTGGGAGGCAGTCTGGATCTCGGAGAGGTACTGACGGACAGGCGAATTGCTGGCGACCTCGAGGTCGGCCAGCCCGGCATTTCCCATGATCGCCACGAGCAGGTTGTTGAAGTCGTGGGCTATTCCGCCGGCGAGGACGCCCAGGCTCTCGAGCTTTTGCGCTTCGAGCATCTTCCGCTCCAGCGTGAGCCGTTCCTCTTCGCGCCTGTTGATATCGGTCATGTCGCGGATGACCACCTGGAAGGCGGGAGCCCCTCCATAGGAGATTGGCGCGCCGGCGACTTCGACCTCGCGTATCCCGCCATGCAACGTCCGCAAGAGCAGGGGCTCGAAGGTATTCAGGTCGCGCCCTTCCCGCCATCGCTTGCGGCGGTCCCGGGTTCGCTCCATGTCTGACTCATCGGCGAAGAGATCGCGCGAGAGGCCTATCAACCGGGACACGGACTCCGCGCCGACGAGCCTGCACATCGCCTGGTTTGCGTAGAGGATCTGGATGTCCCTGGCGATGACGATCGGATCGGGAGAGAGCTCGACGATCTGGCGGTAGCGCTCTTCGCTTTCGCGGAGGATTGCCTCGGCACGCTTGCGAAGCGTGATGTCTACCAGGCTCGAGAGGATACATCTCTCACCATCGAGGTCGATCAGTACGGATGAGGTGAGCACATCGAGGAGTTCTCCGCTCGAGTGGCGGAGGCGTCCTTCGACATCCCGGACCTGCCCTTCGGAGAGGACACGCTGGAGATGGTTGTCGCGTTCTGCGGCCGTCTCGAATGACGCGATGGCAAGCGCCGAGGAGCCGATGATCTCCTCCCGCCGGGCGCCAACGAGCTCGAGGAACCGTTCGTTGACGTCGATGTATGTCCCGTCGAGGCGCATCATGATGGAAGCAACTCCACCTTCGGCGAAGGCGAGTGCGAAGCGCCGTTCGCTCTGGAGGAGCGCCTCGCGGGCGCGATTCCGCTCCGTGACATCGTGAACGACCGTCTGGACCGCGGGCCGGCCCTCGTGGCTCGTGGGGACGGACGCGACTTCGACGTCGAGCGTCGTGCCATCGAACCGGACAAGGCGGGCCTCGACGAAACGCGGGGCCGCGTTCACCCCGCCACCGGCGATGGAGTGCCGGACACGTTCGCGGTCATCGGGATGTACAAGGGAGACCATCTTCGGGCTGGCGAGTTCCTCAAAGGTGGTGTCGAAGAGTGCCAGGCCCGCTGCGTTCACGTAGACGATCCGGCCCTCCTGGTGCACCGCGATGGCAGACGGCGACATCTCGACGAGCTGGCGATAGCGCTCCTCGCTCGCACGGAGGGCATCCTCGGCCATACGCCGCTCGGTGATATCGCGATAGGTCCAGACACGTCCATAACGCGTGCCATCGGAGCCAATGAGGGGGGCGCTATGACCTTCGATGATGCGGCCGTCACGGAAGGCAAACTCGCGATCGACGATGGCGTCGGGCCGGGCATAGATATCCCGCACGAGGCGGCCGAGTTCGTGGCTGTCGGCCAGGAGGCCGCTTACGGCTGCGGCACGGCGGTCGCGGCTGGCGCGCATGTCGGCGTCGGTGAGGCCCCACATCCGGAGGAATTGCTGGTTCCACGTAATGGCGTGTCCATCGTCACCGGCAACGAGGATCGCGTCGACGGACGTTTCCTGTTCCACGGAGAGGATGGTGGTGAGGCGGGCAACGGCCTCGCGGGCGCGCTTCTGCTCGGTGATATCCTCGGCGCCGGTGAGGAGCATCGCCTGGCCGCCAACATCGACTGCGACCATCGAGAGCGTGATATCGCGCACCACGCCGTCGCTCCGGATGACCTGGACTTCGCGGCGGACAGGATGGCCCCCGTGCAACGCCTCTGCGACGATCTCCTCGCGGACAGCCCTGTCGGCCCAGATACCGAGATCGCGGGTGGTCTTGCCGATGAGGTCCTTCGCATCTCGTCCCAGGATCTCGCCAACGCGCTGGTTGGCGTTGATGATCCGTCCCTCGGGGTCAGTCATGAGTGACCCGTAGGGCGCGAACTGGAAGGCGCGTGCGAAGCGCTCCTCGAGGCGCCGCACCTCCTCGCCGGCCGCCAGGCGTTGCCTCAGGTCGCGCGTAATCGTGACGTAGCCCTCTGGTTGGCCGGCCGCATCGAAGAGAGGTGAGACGCAGATCTCGGCCGGGACCGCCGAGCCGTCGGAATGGCGCACATCGACCCTCGTGAACTGGCCCGGGGCCGTATCGGTCGCAAGTGCCAGCCGCTCGGTGTCGTCCTCCGAAATCATCGTTGCCGCGTCAGCGCCGACAAATGCAGCCGGGTCGATGCCGAGGATCTGTTCATGCGCGGCGTTGGCGAAGATTACCCGGTTGTCCATTCCGACGACGGCGATGAGATCGGGTGAGGTGTCCACGAGCTGGCGGAAGCGGGCCTCGCTGGCGAGCAGGGCAGCGATGGCGTCGTCCCGGTCGCTCACATCGCGCCCAATGGCGACCATTCCTGTCCGGTTGCCATCGCCATCGTACATGGCGGCGGCCGAAATCTCGAGCGTGACCCAGTGGCCGTCGCGGTGACGCAGACGTGCGGGGAAAAGGGCCGGTGCAGCCTGGTTGGACGCCGCGGTAATCAGCCCCGCTTCCGACGGATGGCGCAGTTCGAGGGCGGATGTCCCGATGAGGGCTTCGGCATCGTACCCGAGGATACGTTCGAAAGCCGGGTTTGCAGCCTGGATCAGGTCGTCGCTGCCGATGATCGCGATCGGGTCCGGGGAAGCCTCGAAGATGGTCCGCAGGCGAGCCTCGCTCTCGCGGACTGCGTTCTCCATCGCCATGCGCTGGGTGAGATCGCGGCCAACAATGACGAATCCCTCGGTCTCGCCTGCGTCATTTCGAAGCTCCCGGGCGGCGATCTCCAGGGGGACCCAGTGGCCGTCCGCGTGGCGCATTCGGAGGATCACCTCGTCCTGGTTGAGCGGGTCGGTGAGCACGCGTGCTAACGCCGTGCGGGCCATGTCGATGTCATCCGGATGCATGTAATCGAAGCTGTCGGCGCCGGTGAGTTCGTGCGGCTCGTACCCCAGTTGCCGCTTGTGGGCCTGGTTTGCGAAGCGCATCCGCCCGCTGGCGTCGAGGATGGCGACGGAATCCGGCGCCGAATCGATGATCTGCTGGAGGCGCTGGTCCCAGGCTGAGACGGCAGGGCGGTTACCTGCATGATGGACCGCGACTGCAATCGCGGTTGCCAGGCGGGCCTCGCTGGCTTCCCCCACCAGGATCTCGTCGGCCCCGGCGGCGAGCAGGTCCGTCACCGGTGTCTCCGAATCGGGAGGAAGGACGATGAGGAGCGGCTGGCCGGGGTGTGCTCGCCGATACTCGCGGAGAGCGCCAGGGAAGAGCGGCGGCGGAACACCATGGGAGAGATCGGCGATGGCCAGCATCGCGGGGCCCGGACTGTCGGCGAGTTCGTGCCCGAGGGCCGTAAGCACTCGGGCCAGGGTGGGCGACAGCACTGTGGCAGGGAATGGAACGACGTTCACAGAGCCTCACATCCGGGTCATGCCATCTCGAGGCCGCACTGATGGCTGCACGCGCATTATGCCCGTTTGGACAGGCGAAGGGGTGCCCACGGGCTGCCTTCTGCCAAAGATCGGGGTATATCCCGACCCGTATTGGCGGCTGCCACAGGCGGCAACTGGCCCGGACCGTGCACGGGCAGCCTTCACATGGACTGCCGTTGGAACCGGGGGTGCGCGGTAGAATCGATGGCTACCGGCTGGTGGCCGGCAATGGAGGGTGTGATGCGGGGATCGATCGGGCTGGCTCTCGCGGCCATCGCGATGATGGCTGGATTCGCGGCAGGCCATTCACCGGTGAGTGCGGACGGTGGAAATCACCTGGCAGGTGGCGGCTACAGCGAGGTGCAGGTGGTGCAGGAGAGTGCACGGGTTTCGTACGTGGTGTTCCACGCTATCGACC
Organism: uncultured Anaerolineaceae bacterium; assembly: GCA_964508715.1. Lineage (GTDB taxonomy): Bacteria > Chloroflexota > Dehalococcoidia > Tepidiformales > Tepidiformaceae > JAKALX01. The sequence continues at coordinate 119,182 of CAZDUX010000007.1, forward strand.
GCGATGGTTTCTGCGATGCGGCGGCCTTCGGCGCCATCAGCCTGCACCCCGTGCTCACCGATGCCCCGAACGACACGATGGTCAACGGCACGACGGGCCTGCCAAATCCGCGCGCGACGCTCGATGTCATGATCGATTCGGGAGACGGGGTGATGACGGAGACGAACGCGGGTCCGGCAGCCGGGGTGCGGAGCGTCACGGGTCTCAACACGTTTTCGACCTACGCCAACGCCCAGGCCGGCAGCCCGATCAAGGCGTTCCCGCCGCTGGTGGCGGGAGCCCAGGATGAGTGCCAGGCGTGGGTCAAGGTTGTGACCTCCACGGGCGGCGCCGCAAACGTCCTCGCCATCTTCCATGACGATGCGGGCGATATCGGGTTCGATACACTGGTGAACGCTCCGGCGACGACGACCGTGACACTCACCCCGCGGTGGAGCCTCGTCGCCTGGACTGGTGCGAACGACGCAGCCCTCTCCGATGCGCTCAGGGGCACGGGGGCAGCGAACGGTGGGAGCGATATCTCGTCGATGGTGACAGCGGTCTACGCCTGGGATGGGGCGGCCGGAAAGTGGCTCGCCTGGTTCCCCGGGGCCAGCGGTATTCCGGCCGCGAACACGCTCACCACCCTCGAGACCGGCCGGCCCTACTGGTTCGCGATCACGGGAACGTCATCCGTGGAGTGGAAGGTGGCGCAGTAGAGCGCCCCACGCCGGGGGTATGGCTTACGAGAGCCGCCGTAGTGCCCGGCGTTGCTGGCTTCCTCGAAAGGCTGCCCTAACGCGGCTTGCTGAAGTCCGGGGTACGCTTTTCGAGGAACGCCGAGACGGCTTCCTTGTGCTGCCACGACTTGTAGGCGACTGCCAGCGACTCTCCTTCGCGACGGCTTACCGCGTCGATATCCGCGTCGTTGGCGTTTTGGCGGAGGAGCGTCTTTATCATGCTCATCGCCGGCTGTGACTGGTTCGCCAGCTGTTCTCCGAGCGCCAGCGCCCGGTTGACGAGTTCATCGGCGGGGAGCACTTCGCTGACAAGGCCGGCCTCGCGCGCCTCGGCTGCCGGGATCATCCTCCCCGTGAGGCACCATTCGAGTGCCCGGCCGCTGCCAACGAGTTGCGGCAACAGGTGCGAACTGGCGAGTTCGGGGACGAGGCCCATCCGCACGAAGAACATCCCGATCCGCGCCTCGGTGCTCGCAAGCCGGATATCGAATGGCAGGATGAGGGTGATGCCAATGCCAACGGCGGCGCCATTGATTGCCGCGATCGTCGGCTTCGGGTTCTGCTGAACGAACTGGACCCAGTTCTCGGCCCCGGTTGCGCTCGCCTGCCGGGTACTGCCCGCATCGATCTGGGCCTTGAAGGTGTCGGAGATGTCGGCCCCGGCGCAGAACGCGCGGCCGGCCCCGGTGATGACGATCGCGCCGACCGCCGGGTCGGCGTTCGCCTGGTTCATCGCTTCCCGGATTTCACCCATCATCGTGTAGGTCCAGGCGTTCATCTTCTCTGGCCGGTTGAGCGTGATAAGGCCAACCTTGCCGCGTGTTTCGTAGGTGATCTGTTCGAAGGCCATCGGTTCGCTCCGTGCGAAGAGATTTTCCCCGACTCTACAGCATTTCCCTGCCATCGCCTGCGGTGCCCGGTTTCAGCGCGGCCAACCGGACCGGCCAGTTGTGCTAGTGTTCGAGTGTGGCTTCCGTCGCGCTCTTCGATCCGTGCTACATGGCGGCTCTCCGGCCGGCTGATGCTGATGCCGCGCGCCGCGTACTCGAGGCCCTGGGCGATGAGACCTCGCTCATCGATGGACGCTGCTGCGGGCAGCCGGCGTTCAACAGCGGCTACCGCGACCAGGCGAAGACTGCCGGCCGCGAACTCCTGAAAGCTGCCCAGCCGTGGAGCACCGTCGTCTCGCTCTCGGGTTCCTGCACGTCCATGGTCCGGCACTACCTGCCGATGCTCTGGGACGGCGAGCGGCGGGCAGGCGCGCAGAGCATCGCCAACCGGTTTCAGCCGTTTGCAAGCTACGTCGAGCATCATCCGAATGTCGCGAAGCTCGGCCTGAAGCTGCCGGGGACGGTGGCCTACCACGATTCCTGCCACGGCCGCCGGGAACTCGGGATGACGAACGATGTCATTTCGCTGCTCGCGCGGATCGAGGGTCTCGAAGTGCGGCGGCTGGCCCATGAAGAGGAGTGCTGCGGGTTCGGCGGAACCTTCGCCGTCAAGATGCCCGAGATCTCCGTCGCGATGATGACCGCCAAGCTCGATGATGTCGCCGCGACCGGCGCCAAGGTGCTGGTCTCGGCCGACTACTCGTGCCTCGCCCACCTGGAAGCGGGGGCGAAGGGGCTCGGCATGAAGCTCGAAACGTGGACACTCGCCGAAATCCTCGCGAGGGCCCTGGAGTGAGCGGCTACCGTGAACGCGCTGCAAAGGAGATCCGCGAGGAGCGCCCGAGCGCAACGGTCACGCCGATCATGCGCAAGCTGCTGGACGACTCTGCCCGGATGCTCGCGCGGGGCCCTGCTGACGCGCGGGAGCGTGCGACGGCCGCGCGCATGTACGCGGTTGAGCACCTCGAAGAGCTCCACGAGGAGATGCGTGCAAATCTCGAGCGGCGTGGTGTGCACTACCACCGCGCGGGAACGGCCGAGGATGCTGTCGCCATCTTCCGCAAGCTTCTCGCCGGTTCGAAGCGTGTTGCCAAGTCGAAGTCGATGGTCGCGGAAGAGGCGGGGCTCACCCACGCGCTGCGTGGTGAGGGCATCGACGTCCTCGAAACCGATATCGGCGAGTACATCGTCGACCTCGAGGGCCGTGGCCCCAGTCACATCACGGCTCCCGCGCTCCACCTCAACAGGGCGCGAATCCGTGAACTCTTCGAACGGACGGGCGCGAGCTTCCCTGACGACGACCCGGTGCGGCTGTCGCAATACGTCCGCGACGTCGTTGGCGCCTACTTCCAGGAGTGCGATGCCGCGATCACGGGGACGAACGTCTCGATTGCATCGAGCGGACGCCTTGGGATCGTCGAGAATGAGGGCAACGTCTCGCTCGGCGTCAGCCACCCCCGCCTGCACATCGTCATCACCGGTCTCGAGAAGATCGTGGCAGATGAGGACGCGGCCCTCGCGGTGCTCGAAGTCCTCGCCCCGAGTGCAACGGCCCAGCCCCTGACGTCGTTTACCCACTTCCTTGCCGGCCCGATGCCCGGGCAGGAACGCCACGTCGTCTTCCTCGATAACGGCCGCTCGGAGATCGCGAAGGACGAGCGCTACCGGGAGATCCTCAAGTGCATCCGTTGCGGCGCGTGCATGAACGCCTGCCCGGTCTACCGCACGGCGGGCGGGCTCTCGTACGGTTCTCCGTACATGGGGCCGATCGGTGCGGTGATCTCACCGTTGCTCTACCCGGACGGCCGTTATGCGGACCTGCCAATGGCTTCGACGCTCTGTGGACGTTGTACCGAGGTGTGCCCCGTCGGCATCCCGATCCATCGCATGTTGCTGGAGCTCCGTTCGGACGGTGTCGAGCAGGGCCGCCTCGGGAGCCTGAAGGAGAAGGCCGCGTGGATAGCCTATGCGGAGACGTTTCGCGGGGCGACGCGGGCTCGCGCAGCCTCGGCGATGGCGCGTATCGGGCTCCGTGGTGCGGCGCGAATCGTGCGCCCCCATGGCGACAAAGACGACCCCCGGATGTTGCCCGAACCGGATGGGAGCCATGACACCGAGCTTCTCCTCCAGGCGACCGAGGATCGCTCGCCGATGGTTGTCGTTTCTCCCGAGGAGGTTGCCCCCGAGGATACCGGTGAGCTCTTCGCCTACCGGGCACGGGCACTGGGCGTCCAGGTCGTGGCCGAACTCGAACCGCGCGAGGGCGACCACGTGCTCCGGGCCACTGCGGCCATCGCAAATACCGGGAGCGTCCTCCTCACCGGTGCTGAAGCGGCGCGGCGGCCGCTTCTCTCGGCCAAGCGCGTGGTCGTACGGGTCGACCCGGTGACGATCGTGCACCATCCGCACGAGATCGCCCCCTACCTCGGGGATGGCGACGCGCTCATCCTGACCGGTGCAAGCCGAACGGCCGACATCGAGAAGCAGATTGTCCGCGGCATCCACGGAGCCGAAGAGATGGTCGTTATCGTCGGCTGAGGGTGGCATGTTCCCTCGCGCACGATTCAACCAGGCCCAAATGCGGGACCCGGACGACGGGGGAAGCCGCAGCCAACCGGTCAGCATCGGGCCTGCCGGACCCTTACCGGCGTTCGTCTGCCCGGTTGTGGGTTTGTATCGCGCGCGGACGATTATCCCGCGAGGGCCCGGGCGATTCCCTGGACCTGCCGTGCGTGGTCGAGGTCGTGGATGCGGAGAAAGAGTAGCCACTCGCGCCAGTTGAGCTCACCGAACATCGGGTGGAGCCAGGTGACATCGAGGTGCTCGTTGCCGGTTGCTGTCGAGAGCCGCTGGAAGAGGGCGATACGGTCCTGTTCCAGGGCGGTCCACCAGTCCGCGGGTGTCTTTGCTTCGGCTCCATGTTCGATCTGGTCGCGAATCCCGGCTGGCTTCTCGCCGGTTTCGATTGCGCGAATGATGCTCACGCTGCCGCTCTTGCTCGTGTTCACGAGGTGGCTGGCGACCTCGTTACCGCTCCACTCCCCGGCGGCCGGGCGGTCGTTCCATCGTGCTTCGGGGAAGGTGCTGAACGCCTCATAGACCTGGCGCATATCTGTCTCGACCTTCGCGACGAGGTCGGGGAGGGAGAGTTTCTCGGCCTGGGTCTGGAGGTAGCTGCGGATGCGTTCGGCTTCGGGATCCATGGGACTCACCACCGTTAGTTGCGTGACGCAACGCTACTCCCGCAGCAGGCGGCGGGCAAGAAGCCACCAACGGCCGAGGTGGTGCGCGATGCTACCGCACGGGCACCCAGGTCTTGCCCCCGTCGGTCGTGTGGAACAGGGCCGCCGTGGTGGAGCCGCCCTGGCCGGGTGCACGGGCCCACGCGAACCCTTCGGCCGGCGAGATGAACGTAAACAACGCATCCTGGAAGGGGAGGGGTCCGGGACTCGTCCATGACGACCCGCCGTCGGTGGAGGTGTACAGCGTGGAGGGATCGAACAGCCAGCCGTGCTGAGCATCGCTGAAGCTGAGGGCTACGACGCCGTTGGGCTGGCCGATGGGTGACGGCAGGGCGTTCCACGTCGCCCCGGCATCGTGGGTGACGTAGATCCCCCGGTGTTCGCCACTCATCAACACGAAGCCGTCGGTCCTGGTTGGGAAGACGGGTGTGCTCATGTTGCAGAGGCACGAGGTGAGGGGTGTCGAGCCATCTGCCGGGTCGGGGAGCGTGACGAGGATCCAGTCCGCACCACCGTTGATGGTTCGATAGAGGAAGGGCGGGCCGCCGGCGCAGCTTGCGGTGGCGAAGCCCGTTGTGGCAGTCAGCTGGAGCGGCTGGCTCTTGATGCAGCTCAGTGGCAGGTTAGGGCCGGGGCTGCCGACGCCGCCCGATGTCTGGCCGACCCTGGCCCACGTGGCGCCACTATCGGTGGTTCGGTAGATGGCGATCCCCTGGCTGCCGGCACCCGCGCCGAGGTCCTGGAAATACCAGCCGTTTTTCGCATCGCTGAATGTGAGGGAACCCTCCGGGATGGTGCCGGCGAAGGGGTCGCTCGCCTGCCAGGTGGCGCCGCCATCGCTCGTCCTGAAGATGCGGGGTACAACCTCCTGCCCACCGTTCGAGCGGGTCGATACCAGTGCCCAGGCGTGGTCGCGGTCGAGGAAGAATGCCTGGTTGATGGTCTTGTCCTGGTCCGGGATCGGCGAGACGTTGTGCCAGCTATGGCCGCCATCTGCCGTCCGGAGAATGAAATGGCTACCGGCACTTCCTGCGTCAAAGGCCCATCCGTTGTTGCCATCGAGCATCTCGAACTTCGTTAGCGAAGCCGGGGGTACGAGGGGGCCGGGGATCGTTACTGCTGGCGAAGGAACTGCGGCAGCAGTGTTCGAGGGCGAAGCAGCCGCCGTGGCGCTGGTGGCGGGCGTCGATGTCGTGCCGGAGGTGGGCGATGTGACGGCAGCCGGGTTCGAGTCGTTGCCACCGTTGCTGGCTGCAACCATGACCACCACGGCAGCGATAACAACCGCTGCGACAGTCACTCCGGCAATGATGCCGGCTGCCTGGTTGGTGAAGAGTGTCGCGCCGGCCCAACGGGCGGCTCGCGCGATGCGGGCGCGCGGGGCCCGTTCGGCCTGCCATGCGGCAACGGCTTCCTCGCGTGAGGAGGCGCCGAGCTTCGCCATGATCTCGGAGACGTGCCACTTTGCTCCATCGAGGGTGATGCCGAGGCGTTCAGCGATCTGCCCATTCGTGCAGCCGTGGGCAATGAGGGCGAGGATCTCGCGCTGGCGGTCGGTCAGCCGGTCCGCGGTCCGGCTTCCGTAGTGCATACCCATTCGCATGGATCGCATTGTCGGGCCGCGCCGCGGGGATTCACTACCCGATAACAGGAATTGTGAGAAAGAATGAATGGCCAGCGTGCGGAGTTCGCCATGTGCTTGCATGAGGGGCACGATGGCCGATGGAGAGCCGGCGCCACGCGCCGGTGGGATTAACGAAGACCGGGGAAAGTCATCGACTTCCCCCGGCATTCAACACCCAGCGCTTGAGGAGGGCTGTCGTGGTGGCGATGGTGCGAGCAACACCATGGATCGGGAGAGGACAGCGAGCGCAACGCGTCCCATCGCCACCGCGATGAGATCATTCTGGCTAGTGCTGGCTGTAGAACGAACGGCCGTTCAGTCCTAGTTCCCTGTGCCAACCGGCCTCAAGGAACCTGCTCGATGATCGCTGTCATGCTTCCGGCCGACGTTTCCATCAGGGGGTCGGGGCCGAAGGCGTGGACGAGTTGCTGTTTGAGCTCCACCTCGTCGCGGCCGCCGGTCATGAGGATCGCCTGGCCCTGGCTGTCCACCATGCAGGCGATGGCGAAGCCCTTCTCCGGTCCATACCCGAAGACGGCGTTCACCATCGCGATGACGTACTGGTACGTGTGGTGGTCGTCATCGAGCAGCACGAGGTGCCAGGGTTTGTCGAGTTCCTGGTCGGTTCCTGTGTCCTCGAGGACGTGCGTGCCGGGGTTTGGGAGCGTCGCCATTCAACCACCAAGTCTAGCAGATCGCCCTGCGGCGGAGGGCTTTTCGAGTGCGAATTTCCGCACTGTGAACGGATGTGCAGCAGGTCATTGTCGCCCGGCAGCGCGAGGTGGACGATGGTGCCGATGATGGATGTCGCTGCGTACCTCGACCGGATCGGCTATCACGGGCCTGTCGGTGTGAACCTCGAAACGCTCCTCGGCATGCACCAGTCTCATTTCTTCAATGTGCCCTTCGAGAACCTCGATATCGCCCGAGGCGTACCCATAGAAGTCGACGGAGACGTGAACTTCCGGAAGATCGTCGGCAACGGCCGTGGCGGGTTCTGCCTGGAGCTTACAGGCCTGTTCGCGAGGGCCCTCCGGCAGATCGGCTTCCAGGTTGATGTACTCGGTGCACGGGTCATCGATGACGGGCTGCTCGGGCACCCGCTGGAGCACATGGCACTCCTCGTCCATCTCGATGAGCCGTGGCTTGCCGATGTTGGATTTGGGGGAAGGATCCCGGTCCCGGTGCGGCTCCGCTCGCGCGAGCCGGTCGTAGCGGGCACGCGGCGGCTGCGCGTGGATCACGATGAAGACCACTGGCTGCTGACGGCGAGTGAGCCTGGCTCGGGAAGTTCGAGCTACCTCTTTACGCTCAGGCCTCGCGAATGGGAGGAGTTCGGCGAGGTCTGCCGCTGGCTGCAAACGTCGCCGGAATCGTCGTTTACGCAGGGCGATGTCGTGTCACTCGCGACGCCGGCGGGCCGCAAGACGTACTCACGCGGCCGTTTCATCGAAACCGAGGGTGAGGCGCGTTCGGAGCGGGGGGTGGCGGCCACCGAGTTCAACCGGCTGTTGCGGGACGAACTCGGACTTCGGCATGGCACGGAGCTACGTTTCGTAAGCTATTGATATAGCGTAAGTTCGGTGCGAGAGTGGAATGGAGGCCCGGGGCCGTTTGCCCCTGCCGATGGAGGTCCACGCATGGCGATTCCTGTCGCACGCCTGAATCACGCGGTGCTCTACGTTCGTGACGCTGACCGTGCATCCCGCTTCTACCAGGAGGCATTCGGGTTCGAGGAGATTGGCCGTGAAGGTGGCAGGATGGCGTTCCTGCGCGCGGCTGGTTCCGATAATCACCACGACCTGGGGTTGCTCGAAGTGGGTCCGGATGCTCCCAGGCCTCCCCGCGGCGCGACGGGCCTTTACCACCTTGCCTGGCAGGTTCCCGATATCACCGACCTCGAAGCCGCACGCACGCTTCTTGCCAGCATGGGCGCGCTCACCGGCCAGAGTGACCACGGCGCCACCAAGTCGCTCTATGGGGCCGACCCCGATGGCAACGAGTTCGAAGTCATGTGGATGGTTCCTCGCGACCAGTGGGGTGAATTCGAGAGCCGGGGCGTTGTGATGCCCCTGGACCTGAAGCGCGACGTTGCCCGCTACGGTGCGTAAACGGGTGCGCTGAGTGCCCGCACGTCTTCGCGGCCGCGTTCGCCGGGGCTCCGAAGTTCGGCCCTCATGTACCGTTCGAACCGGAGACTGTCCGGCAGGTGGATAGAGCCGGCGGGCCGGGTCAGCTTCTCACGGTGGCGTGGTTCGCCATCCGCGACGACTACGAGTGTGCAGCCGGCGGCACGCCGTACGATTGCGCGAAGCTGCCCTTCGTCGTCGCGCTCGAGCGTCACGAACGGGCCGTTGGGGCTGTCGGAGATGGTGGTGCGCCCCATTCGGATCGCATCGAGGATCGCCGCTTCTGAGCGGCTTTCGCAGCGAAGCCAGGTGGTTGGGGTGCCGATGGTATGGGGGTGCACCGGCTCGGCGGGCGGCACCCAGTGGCTGTCGCTTCCCCCGACCGGCGTGATACGCCTCCCTTCGGCGAGGAGCCGCTCCCATTCGCCCACCGATTCCCAGTTGTACCAGCGCCAGGGCGCCTGCCAGACCTCGCGCACGCCGAAGCCGGGGTCGGTGAAGAGCCACGGCGGCCCAACCTTCTTGGGGTGGTTGATGGAGATGGCGCGGTCCCGTTCCTGGACCCAGCGGTGGAGGCGCTGGATCTCGGCGTCGGTGACGAAGCGGAAGTCCACCCACTCGCGCAGGCCCCAGACGTTGGCGTGGCCGGTGTAGGTGGTCACCTCCTCGCCCGGGACGAGGAGCACCGGCCAGCGCTTCGCGTCGATCTCGGCGTGGTGCGAAACCGTATTGTGATCGGTGATCGCCAGGTAATCGAGACCCAGCAGCCTCGCATGGCGAGCGACCTCGGCGATCGAGTTCACGCCATCGGAGTGTTCCGTGTGCGTGTGCAGGTCGCCGCGCAGCCAGCGGGGGTGGGCGAACGGGCGCACGGCGCGCGCCGGTTCCGGTTGGCCTGCCGCCAGCCGGGGCAGTTCACCGCTCGCGCTTGAATCGGCCTCGATTGAGACGGACCAGGCCACGCCAGAGCCGGGTATTTCGTAGAACCCGAGGATGATGCTCCATGTTCCCGACGGCAATGGGCCTGCGATGTAGCCGGGCGTTGCATGGTCACGCTCGATGACGAATGAACGGCGAGCCGACCCGGACCAGCCGCGGAAGCCGCCCGTGAGCGGCTCCGTGCCGCGGATGTCGAATATCCCGATATCGACCGTGCAGGGGGTTTCTCCATGCGGCGCACGCCACGCGTATGAGACGGTAATCCGCCCGCACCGGGCGGGAACCTCGAAAGGCAGGTAGTGGTAGATGAGCGCTCGTGCTTCCGCCTGCGTGAAGTAGCCCTCGAACGATTGCCTGTGCCGCACACCAAGACTGTAGCGCCATTGCCGCCCTGGTGGCTCACCTGCTCCTGGGGGCGAACCAGGAGACGCCCGGCTCTGAGCCGGGCGTCTCTCGTGGTGTACGGGGTGAATTCGGTAGTGTTAGCGGATGCACCGCCCGATCGCGATGGTGCTCCCGCCGACCGCGATGAGGAGTACCGCGGCGCCAACGAGCGCCATCAACGGGAAGCTGGCGCCCGCGGAGAGGTCCCCGCTCCCCGTGTTGGGCGGGAACGGAGCAGCGGTGGCGAGCGCGGGGTTGGGAGCGGCGATGATGGCGCAGGCGATCCGGTCGCCCGAGTTCCCGGTCGGGTCGGTCTTCAGGTCGTCAGGATTGGCGTGTATGACGAGGGACGCGCCATCACCGTCGAAGATGCTGGAGCCGCCGGTACCCTGCAGGGTGATGTCCTTCGTGCTCGCGGTGTAGATGGCGGTGCCGTTGGCAGCTACCACCAGGTTCGGGAGGTCGCCGCTGTGATGGCCGGCCGGGTTCTCGAGCCCGTGCTGCTTCGCCGCAGGGTTGAAGTGGGCGCCTGCGCTCGTGAACGATGGGCCTTCGCACTTGCCGACGGAGTGAATGTGGATGCCGTGCGTTCCCGCTGGCAAGCCGCTCGCCTGGACGAGGATGTTGACGGTGCCGTTAGCGGTCTGAGTCAACTGGACGGGTCCGAGTGCCTTACCGGTCCCGTCGATAAGCGTGCCAGTGATGGTGACCACTCCGGCGCCGCCCGTGCCGGGCGGTGCGGTTGCGATGACACTTGGCGGTGCTGTCGTGGCGCTTGCCGTGGGCGTCGACGGAGAAGTTGGGCTTGCTGTCGCGCTGGAGGTAGCGGTTGCAGCCGGCGTGCTGGCTGCAGTTGTTGCTGTCGGACTGGCGGCTGTTGCAATGGTCGGATTCGTCACCGTTGGCGGTGTGTTGACGGTCGTCGGGTTGCTGGTGGTCGTGGGGTTACTGACGGTGGTTGGGCTGCTGGAGCTCCCACCCGGGCCCGAGGGAGTTGGGCCCTGCGCGGACGCTGAGGCCACAAGGCTCAACCCGGCAACAAGGGTTGGGGCGACGATGAGGATTGGTTTTCGCCAGTTCATAGAGGCTCCTCTGTGTGATTGGGGAGGCTATCCCGCACGATTCGGCCCGGCTCTGCCGAACGGAGGGGAGTTTGTCGCATTCCTGCCGGTAAAGCGAGCGGACCGGCCTTTCGGAATGGGATGTGCCACGGCCTTCTCGCACGGGAACGGATCTCCAGCACCCGGTCTGGGCCCCCCTTGCATGGCGCCGTACGGCACACCACGCCCGCCAGGAAACGGCTCGCATCGGTGTTTCTCGGGCGGCGGTGCCGTATACTCAGGCTCTGCCCGGAGCGGGCCGGAATTCAAACGGCGTCACCGTGCAGTGGAGGATCCCGAGATGAAGAAGTGGCTCGGCCTGTTTGGCCTGCTCGGCGCTATCGGTGCGGCCGTGATGTTTTTCCGGCGCCAGCGCGATGACGACGAATTCCTGGACGAGGAACTCGAGTAGCCGCGCCGCCCGAATCACCAGTGAAACCGGCTGTTGTTTCCGGGATCGGCGTGGTCAGCCATCGAGGGGCTGGCCTCGATGCGGCATGGGCCTCGCTTGCCGCGGCTGAACCCGCGGGTAGGCAGTGGCACCCCGATGACGGCCCCGACCGGTTCCTCGCCGCACCTGTCCCCGAGGACTACCGGCCAAACCCGGGTATCCCGCGCAACCTCGTGCATTTTCTCGATCGGGGTGCGCTGATCGCCCTCGACGCTGCCCTCCAGGCGGTGGAGAGTGCCGGACTTGGCGCGGGAGCGGGTGATTCCCGGCGCTTTGCGGTGTGCGACGGGCTGCCCTACCGGGCGCCCGGGCAGCCTGCGCTGTTCGTTCCCTACGGCCATGCGATCGCGCGCGCACTTGGGACGCGCGGGCCGGTTGTCACCGTTGGTGGCCACGAAGCCTCGGGCATGGCGGCGATCGCCGAAGCCACCAGGCTTGTTGCCACGGGCGCCGCCGATGTCGTGGTTACAGGCGCGGGACAGGCGCTACAGCTCCCCCTCTGTGAGCACGTGCGCGGCCAGGCGTTTGCCACCAGGACCGCGGCAAGGCCGTTCGACGCCTCCGCCGACGGGTTCGTGCTGGCCGAAGGCGCCGCCTATCTCGTTATCGAATCCGAGGCGCACCTGGCCGAACGCGGCGGCACCCCCATCGCCTCCATCGCCGGGGTTGGCGAACTTTTCGATTCGGCCACCGAGCCCCTCAACCTGAGCGATGCCACCGAGGCTGGCCGGGTGATGCAGGCCGCGCTGAGCGACGCCGGTTACTTGCAGAACCAGGTGGATCTCCTCATTTCCTGTGCTGATGGCCGCCCGGCTGTCGATTACGCGGACGGCCTTGGGGCGCTCCGCACTTTTGGGCGCCACGCTTACTATGCCGGTATCACGACGATCGCCGGTTCGCTCGGGTTTGCGCTGGCGGCCAGCGGGCCACTCTCCGTCGCGATTGCGCTCGAAGCGATGCGGCGTGGAGAGGTATTCCCTGTCGCGGGCCTCGAGAGGCCTGCGCAGGGGCTGGAATCTCCCGAGCAGGGACTGGCGCTCAATTTCATCCGCGAATCGAAAGCAGAAAAGCTCGACTGCATCCTCGTAACGAGCATGGGAATCGGTGGCACGAACCTGTCGCTCGTGCTTTCCCGCTAAGACTGAGAGGGTTGGCGGCCGCACCCGGGTACGGCTTCATTGCCCGCCATCTGGCCATCGATCCCAGTGGACATAGTCGTCGAGGGGCAGGCGGGCACGCCCGGCGTGGAGTGATGTTCCCTCGGCCGGATAGCCCATGGCCAGAAGGATAGCGACGGTGTGCCCGTCCGGTGCACCGATGGTCGTTCGCGCGCACTCAGCGTCGTGCATGGAAGTGGGGCAACTCGTGATCCCCTCTGCCCAGGCGGCGACCATCATGTTCTGGGCTGCGCGACCGGCATCGAATGCACCCCCTCCAGGTGCAAGGACAACCGCGATTGCCACCGCCGCCGAGGGGACGTGGCTGGCGAACTGGCCACAGGCGGCGATCGCTGCGAGCCGTTCCTCACCGCGGATGACGACCAGGCGGACTGGCTGGGTATTCTTCGAACTCCCGGCCATGCGGCCTGCCTGGAGGATGCGTCGAAGAACGTCGCCGGGGATCGGCGTGGGGCTGAAGTTCCGGGTATCCCGTTTGGTAACGATAGCGCGGTAGGCATCCATGTCCTGTCCCTCCTTGGTGTGGCGAGTCTATCGCGTTGAGTGACTCACCCGGGCGGGTGATTGGCGTGGCCAGCCCTCGTGATGCGAACTGGCCTTCGCGAACGAGGCGCGAGCGGGCGAACAAGATGAGCCGGGGTGTCCGGCGAACCCGGAAACCGCCCTTTTCGCGTATCTACGGACGTTAGCGGCGGCCACCTCTATGCTTACGGCGTGGGAATCGACGTTGAGGGGCTCATCGAGGCTGTTGGCTACACCGGGCTGTTCCTGATCGTCTTCGCCGAGACGGGGTTGCTCATCGGTTTCTTCCTGCCAGGCGACACGCTGCTCATCACGGCGGGGCTCATCGCGCAGCGCGGCAAGCTCGAGATCTGGTGGCTCATTCCCCTCCTCATCGTGGCAGCGGTGATCGGTGATTTTGTCGGCTATCAGATCGGGAAACAGACGGGCCCGCGGCTCTTCAAACGCGAGGATTCGCGCCTGTTCAAACGCAGGCACCTCGAACGTGCCGAGGAGTTCTACCAGAAGCATGGCGGCAAGACGATCGTCATCGCGCGCTTTCTCGCCCTGATTCGCACATTCGCACCTACCGTGGCCGGTGCCGCGAGGATGCCCTACCACAGCTTTGTCCTGTTCAACGTCGTCGGGGCAGTTGGCTGGGTGATGTCGATGCTCTGGATCGGGTACTTCTTCGGCACGCGCGTGGGCGACAAGCTCGAGCTGTTCTTCCTGCTCCTCGCGGCGTTCACGGTAGCGGTGAGCACCGCCCCGGGCGCATGGCATCTCTGGCGGCAACGCCGCCGTCTCTCGGCCTGAAGACAACGCTACGACCGGCGGGGCTGCTCTCGCGCCGGTGCCTCGACCCGTTACGAGCGGCCGGACCGCTCCCTGTCCCTTTTTCGGAGCCACCAAATTAATATCACCAGGCCGATGACGGGGGGTATCCATGACCAGAACGCATAGATCACCGAGCTCATCAGTACGATGGCGACGATGATGAGGATCCCCAGGCAGCCGGTGGCGCAGGCACACCCCTGGGGGTTCTTCCAGAGGGAATAGACGAGACCCGCGAGCATGCCGAGCAGGAACCAGTCGCGGGTTCGTACGTGCTGGCCGGGTTTAGCTGGCTGGCGAGCGGTCATTTTCGCACCTTCCCGGGCGAGGATTACTGCCGGCCGCGTCACTCCCTGTCGCGGAGGGCCCGGTGGAGTGATCCCGACCGGGGTATCGCACCCTGATTGCCCCGCGGCGATTGACACGCATGGCGTAGAGTAGAGCTATGTTCGGCAAGTCGTTCCAGGTGGCAAAGATCGGCGGAATCGGGATCGAGATCCACCCCTCGTGGCTCGTCATCCTCGTTCTCGTGGCCTACACCCTCTCCGTTGGCTGGTTCCCCGAGACGTATGACGGCTGGAGTACCGCCGCCTACTGGATCGTCGGAAGCATCTCGGCACTGCTGCTCTTCGTGACAGTCCTGGTGCACGAACTGGCGCACGCGGTCGTGGCCATCCGGCGGGGGCTCGAAGTCCCGAAAATCACCCTGTTCATCTTCGGCGGCGTCTCGCACATGGCACGCCAGCCGCGAACCGCCGGTGAAGAGTTCCAGATTGCCGCTGCCGGCCCGGCCACGAGCATCGTCATTGCTGCTATCTGTGGGGGGATCGCGTTCCTCGTGGGCAATGACAAGGTCTCGGGCACCCTCTGGTACCTGGCGGTGGTCAACGTCCTCCTCGGTGTTTTCAATATCGTCCCGGGATTTCCACTCGATGGCGGCCGGGTGCTGCGCTCGATGGTCTGGAAGCGCACCGGCAGCTTTCGGCGGGCGACGCGGGTCGCGGCGGGTGTGGGCGAAATGGGAGGCTACCTGCTGATGGCGGCAGGCGTCCTCATGCTCTTCGGAGGATTCGTTTTCGATGGCATCTGGTTCATGTTCATCGGCTGGTTCCTGCTGGGGGCAGCCAAGAGCGAATCGCAGAACCTGCAGCTCGAGGCGATCCTTGGCAAGCAAACGGCCCGGGACCTGATGCACACGGAGTTCGCGACCGTATCCCCCGCGCTCCCCGTCCAGGAAGTCGTCGATGACCACATGATCGGCAAGGGTGAGCGGGCGCTGGTGGTTGCGAACGATGCCGGGGTGCAGGGCATCCTCAGCGTGGGCGATGTGCACCGCGTGCCGCGTGACCAGTGGGCCAATACGCCCGCACAGGCCGTGATGACGCCGCGGGCGCAGGTCGTCACGGTGCAGGGCAATGCGAAAGCACTCGATGTGCTGATGCTGCTCGCCGAGAAGCGCCTCAACCAGGTGCCGGTGCTCGAAGATGGCCGGATGATCGGGATGATTACTCGGCGCGAGCTGATCGACCGGGTACAGCTGGCCGAGGAGCTTGCGCCGGAGCCCGGGGACACTCAATTCCCGGGCTCCGATGAGCGGTAGGCAGCGCGCGGGCCGGACTACCTCAGTGACTTTGCCAGGCGGCTGAGGTAGTCACTGGAGAGTTCTGCCAGTCCAGCAGTCTCGATATCGAATGTCCGATCTCCGACGATGAGGGTGTACAGATCGGTGCCGTGTTTCCAGAGCGCGACTCCAGGAAGGCCCACATCAACCACACGCGGTTGGCCTTCCGTCGATGGACGCACCGCAGGGCTTTCCATTCTCCCGTTGAACTGGAACACCGTCAGCGTGGGCGTGGCGGCATCGACCGCTTGCCCGCCCGCGGAATAGCCCACCACCGCGAACCTCAGAGAGCTGAGTGTCTCTGCCGGCCCGAGGTGCGTGTCGACGTACGAAAGATGCATCCCCGGTGCAGGTAATTCCCCGATTGAAAGCACGGTGAAGCCGACCTTCGCGGACGCGTCGCCCAGCGCTGTACCCGGGTCCTATGTTGCGACGGCAGTGCCCTCCGAGCGAACCTCAACCTGGGCAGCCGCGTCGCTGTCTCCCGAAAGCCACGCGAACCCTACACTGCCAGCCACGCCAACCGCCGCCGCGGCTATCGCGAGAAACACGATTCTCTTGGTCGTTTTCTAGCCTCCAATCAATGCCGAAGCACAATGTCGCTCGACTGGTTGCAGCTTCCGCCCTTGCCAAAACCGGTGTTCACGTAGACGTTGTGCCCTGAGGTGTCGTAGTTCAGAGCATGATTCCCACCGGGGATCTGGCTCCCCCAGAGCGTCCAGTCGTTTGCCCAGTCCGTGTATGGAGCGGGGTACGCACGCATCGTGTTCGTTGAGGAGAATCCATCGACAAGGAACATCCACTGCCAAGAAATGGTGTTCCAGGCTGGGGATCCGCTGTAGGCGTCGGAGTACGTCCAGGTTATCTGATGGGATGATGTGTCGTCGTAGAAATAGCCCGCCCATCCGTGCTGATACGTCGTCGTCGGGCAGTTGAGCGGTGCGCTCGGGTAGGCATTGGGTGTGTTGTACCCGGATGTCGGCCAAACAAATGCAGGATTCGCTGCTCCTGCCAGTCTGATCGCCACCACGACAGCCATTGCACATATGAGGACGAGGATGCCCAGGTGCACGAAGCGTCGTGATTGAAAGATTTGTTCCCTCCTTCAACTCGGATGCCCGTACCTTAGGTATTACCTATCCGCGCGTCTGTCCCCGAATCAGTGAATTTGGCCCGATAGTGATCGCCTGCCTGCCAACGGCTCCGAACATCAAGCTTGCGCAGGATACGACCAATGTGCGTCTCGACAGTGTTCAGTGTCACAACCAGTTAGGCCGCGATCTCTCGATTCGAAAGACCCTCGTTAACGAGCGCAAGTATCTGCTTCTCACGGTCTGAGAGTTCCCGCTGTCGTATGGCCATCCGCCGCCTCCGCATTCCCCACGGCTCGCCACATGGCTACACCGCCCTCTCCCGCCACGCATGATGGGCCCATCGTGGCCCGAATTCAACACGATGCGTGTCAATTCCCTGTCAGACTAAGGATTATCCTCAACTGAACAATGAGTCAGTCCGTACCGGCCTATCACGACACCACGTCGAACGCACTCGGGTACCGCACCCGCCCCTCCGCCCCGGCCAACGTGCCCGGCTCGAGTTCGAGCGCCATCCATGCTTCGTCGGGCACGGGGAACGGGGCTTCGACGCCGAAGCGGCTCGCCGGGCGGAAGCCGAAGCGGCGGTAGTACTTCGGGTGGCCGAGGACGATGACCGAGCGGAAGCCGAGCCGCCGCGCCTCTGCCAGGCCGTGCCGGATGAGGCGCGTCCCGGCGTGGAGTGGCTCGTAGCCGGGGAGGACGCCGAGTGGTGCGAGGGCCAGCGTCTCGACCTCGCCGTGCGGAGTCTCGATAACGGCCCGTGAGAAGAGCAGATGCCCGATGAGAGCGCCGCTCTTCGTCTCTTCGGCGACCAGGGAAAGCGGTGGCAGCCACGCATCCGAGGCGCGGAGGAGTTCGACCAGGCGAGCCTCACCGGAGCCATCGCGGCGGCCGCCGTCGCTGAAGGCGGTGAGATGGACGTGTCTGATGCTGGTTT
The DNA here is from genome assembly GCA_964508715.1 of uncultured Anaerolineaceae bacterium. Lineage (GTDB taxonomy): Bacteria > Chloroflexota > Dehalococcoidia > Tepidiformales > Tepidiformaceae > JAKALX01. Next base: position 136,828 of record CAZDUX010000007.1, read on the forward strand.
CGTCACCGGGGCGTTCGAGCCTGACCAGGGCTTCCGGCACGGTCAGAAGATCTCCGGGATCCATGGAGCCGGGTCCCACGCGAACATCAGGTCCGCCCGGCGCATCGCCTCGCTGGAGCCATGTACCCGGCCGGCCCGGGCAAGCGCCTGGAACCGCATCCCGCCGAGGTAGACTGCGCCGAGCGTTTCGGCATCGAGGTCGAGTTCTGGCGTCTCACCCGTCACGCGCCGGCATTCTGCACCCGAAGGTCCGCCCTCGAGCCGGTAGGTCCCTTCGTTCGAAGGGCAGAACGGGTCGGTGAGCCTGAAGGTCAGCCAGCCGTCCATCGCGTAGCGGCGTGCACCAAGGGCCCGCTCGACGTCCACCACGCGCACGAAGATGCTGTCGGTGGGTCGGCGGATGAGGCGCCTGGGATCTTCGAGCATGTGGAGGAGCGGCTCGTCGATCCGTGCGAAGTCGCAGCGGATCGTCTCGACGAGATCGACGCCGAAGACGTAACTCCAGAGGGCGGAGCAGGCAGCATCGGTCGCAGCGACGAGTTCGACGATGCTCAACTCGTTCACGGCGGAACCGAGCTCAAACGCTTCCTTCATCCGGTAACGTACATAACCCAGGCAATGTCCGTCTTCCTCGTACTGGACGCGGAAGCTGCTGCTGTAACCGCCGGGCCGTTGCAGTTCCGTCTCCGGGAGGTGGCGCACCTCCCACCACGCCTGGCTGCGGGAGATCATGCCGGGGGTGGTGCGGCGAACGCGTTCGTAGAGATCGGGCCAACATGCCAGCGCCTCGTCGCGGTTCACAAACCGGCATGAACCGGTCCAGGGAACGATGTGACGGAGGGCGCTCCGCGTGCGGAGGATGCGGATTTCCGCAGCCTCGGCTGCCAGGCCGTACCCGAAGCGGCCGTAGATCGGTGCTTCCGAGGCCCAGAGGGCTGCGATCGCCTCGCCGTGCTCGCGGATTTCATCGAGCTGGCGACGCATCATGCCCGTGAGGATGCCCTGCCGGCGATGGGTCGCGGCAACCGACACCCAGGTGACGCCGGCGCACGGGAGGGAGTTGCCGGGGACGGTCATTTCGAACTCCCAGATGCCGGCTGTCCCGACGATCTGGCCGCCTGCGACGGCGGCCGTGCTGCGCTCCAGGTTCCGGAGCCGTTCGCCGCGCTCGAGGTGGGCGGGGTCTAGGTCGTGCCCGAACGCTCGCGCCTGGACTTCGAAGAATGCCGGTACCTCGCCGGCATCGATTGGCCGGTACGTTATCGCCATGGTGTCCTCCCGGATGAGACCGGCCGCGGGGCCGATGTTGTAAGGAACGTGGCGGTCCACGCACGGGTTACCACGGTTTCATGATTCCCATTACGTGGCCGGGTGGTCCTCAGCTGGTGAGGAACCCGGCCACTGCCGCGTTGAACTCGGCCGGGTATTCGCCTGTGAATCCGTGCCCGCCGCGCGGCAGGATGCGGAGCGTGGCGTTGGGGATATGGGCCGCGAGTTCCTCGCTTTCGTAGGGCGGTGTGAGGATATCCTCCGCGCCAACGAGCACCAGCGTTTCCGCGCGGATCTGGTCCAACCGATCGAGGGTGTCGTGGGCCATGGTCGCGTCGAGCTGGCGGAGATAGGCGTGCTTCGCGATTGGGTGCGGATCCTTCAGTGCGAGGGTGATGGCGGCTGCAGGCTTGTCCGGGTCCTGGAGGAGTGTCGCCGTGGAACCCCATGGCTGCTGGATGGCGATGATCGATTCCCGCGGTACGCCCGCTTCGTGTAACGCCCGCTGTGCCACGGCCACACGCTTCCGCATCTCGCTCGTTCGCGCGCGCGAACAGGCGAGTACGAGCCGGTCGATGCGGTCCGGGTAGTTGATGGCGAGTTCCTGGGCGATCATGCCGCCCATGCTCGCGCCAACCACGTGAGCGCGCTCGATCCCGATCGACTCCAGCAGGGCGGCAGTATCGTCTGCCATCTGGCGGATCGAGTAGGGTTCATCGGGCGCGGAGGTGCGGCCCGCACCGCGGTTGTCGAATGTCGTGACGCGAAACTGCTTCGCCAGTTCCGGTGCGTTGAGGGCCCAGGCGCCCGAGTGTGCGCCGAGCCCCATCACGAGGACGAGGTCCGGGCCCTCGCCCCGCTGGCTGTAGTAGATGTCGATCCCGTTGGCATGAACAGTTGGCATGCCACGTAGCCTACCGCCCGTTGTTGGAAAGGAAAGAGGCTTCGCGCTGGCACCGTTCCATTGGCTCACGGCGCCCGGTAGCATCGCTCCCACTGGAGGGGATCCATGCCGCTCGATGCTCACACCCTCGCCGCCTTCGAGATTGCCATCGTGGGCGATAGCCCGCCCATCGCTCACGCAGCAGCCGAACTTCGCGGTCATCTCGAGCGCATCCCGGCGGCACCTGTTCGGGGGACTCTCGTGATCGAAGCCGGCGATGGCCCGGTCGATGAGTTCACCGTCTCGGCCACTGCCGACCGCGTCGTTCTCCATGGTGCGAACCCCCGGGGAGCGCTCAACGCGGCCTACTGGCTCCTCGAACGTGTGGGTTTTGCGTGGGTGGAACCGGGCGACGGCGGCGCGTGTTACACGCCCCGCAGCCTCGCAGAAGGTGAGTACACCGAGACTCCCGCCTTTCCGCGCCGGACCCTCATTCTTGGGGGTGACGCCTCCCACAATGATTGGCGGGGCTGGCTCACGTGGGCTTCACGCAACCGCTACAACGACCTCTTCTTCCACGACACGCCCCCCAGCAGGCACCGCGAACCTGCCCGGCCACTCCCGGTGACCGCCGGTGATTACCTCGCCGACCGTGGTGGTTGGATGTTCGAGCGATGGGATGTGGATGGCACGGCAATCGCCCGCGAAGCCGGGCTCAACGGCATGAGCCTCCAGTTTGGCGGGCACCACCTGCCGGGTTTCATTCCGCGCAGCGCGTTCGACGAGCATCCTGAATGGTTTCCGTTGCGCAAGGGCCGCCGCGACCCGCGTTTCAACCTCTGTCCAACTTCGCCGGGGGCACTCGAGGAGCTTCGGCGCGGCGCCGAGGCGTTCTTCGACCGTTTCGCCGGCGCCGATGTTTACCACGCCTGGGCCGATGACATCGCCGGTGGTGGGTGGTGCACGTGTGAATCGTGCGGCGGGTTGAGCCCCTCCGACCAGGCGCTCATCGCCACCAATGCGGTTGCGGAGGTGCTCGCGCACGTTCGTCCCGGTGCCCGTCTCTCTCACCTGGCTTACCACGACACCCTGAAGCCGCCCGAAAGGACGCGCCCCGCCGCGAACGTGACGCTCCTCTTCGCCCCGCGGGAGCGGTGCTACGCGCACGGCATCGCCGATGAGCGTTGCACGAAAAACCACAACCAGTACTGGGAGCCGTTCACCGGTCTGCTCGATCTCTTCGGCCACGATCCCGCGCGCATCCATGTATTCGAGTACTACTCGGATGCAATCCTCTTCAAAGGGATGGCGCCAACGCACCTCGCGGTCCTCCCGCTCGATACCGCGGCCTACGCCACTGCGGGCGTCTCCAATCTCCAGGACCTGGTGGTTGGCAATCGCCCGTGGATCGGTACGCCATGGCACGCCTGGTGGACGGCACGCTGCTGCTGGTCGCCGCAACTATCCGCGGGTGAGGAGATCGCGCGTTTCTGCGACGCGGCCTTCCCGGAGAACAGCGCTGCAATGCAGGCGGTCCTTCGTGATCTCGACCGGGCCTACCGCCTCTTTTTGAGCCTGCACAACCTCGAGGCCGCCCCTCACCACGATGTCCTCGACTTCTCCGCGGAGCCCCGGCGTACCCTCTCGGCAAAGGCCCCCGAGTCGCTCGAAGGGGCGTTGCTCCTCCAGCAGGCTGCCAGCCGCGTTGCGGCGCTGCGCGCCACCGACCCCGTAGAGGTGGACCGGCTTACGCGTGAAGCCCGGCAGATGGAAGGTGTGGCGAACATCGCCTCGCATCTTGCGAACCGCGTCTCGGCGTGGGATGCGGCCCTCGACGGTCTCCGTGGCCAGGCGGCCACCTATCTCGCCGCTGCGAAGTCCGCCCTCGCGCGTTACGAGGCCTGGGATGCGGCCAACAACGAGCCTGCCTTTGCTCCTATCTCCACGGGCATGCTGGCAGCTGCCCACTGGCACACCGGAGAGGTCGAACGCCTGGTCGCGGGTGAGAAGGCCGGTGGGTGAACAGGACGGGCCTCCCGCCCGAGCGTCCGCCTCTGCGCATCGGCGGCACACACCGTACCTGGCCAGCCATCATTGGTTCATCCCGGGATTGATGAGGCTACGGGGAATCCCGGGCACTTTCCGCCCGCTCTCGTTCGTGCCTGCCGGGCCGCTCCCCTACCATTGGCGCATCTCCCGCAATTGAAGGTCACTCCCGATGCGACTCTTTCTCGATACCGCCTCGATCGACGATATCCGGGCTGCTGCCCGCTTCGGCGTGATCTCCGGCGTCACCACCAACCCGAGCCTCCTCGCAAAAGAGGGCGGCGTCAGCTACAAGCAGCGCATCCTCGAAATTGCTGAAGTCATCGACGGACCGATCTCGGCGGAGTGTGTGACCCGGACTGCCGATGAACTCGTGGCGGAGGCTCGCGAACTTGCCTCGTGGCACCCGAACGTGGTGGTCAAGATCCCCATCGATGCGGAGGGGCTCGAAGCGATTCACCGCTGCTCCCGCGAGGGCATTCGGATCAATACCACGCTGATCTTCAATCCGAACCAGGCACTGCTCGCTGCCCTTGCCGGTGCGACCTTTCTCTCGCCGTTCGTCGGGCGGCTCGACGATGTGAGCTATGACGGCATCGAACTCATCCGGCAGTGCGTCGATATCATGACGATCCACGGGCTGAAGGCGCAGGTACTCGCAGCGAGCATCCGCCATCCGTTGCACGTGACGCAGGCCGCGCTCGCCGGGGCACCCGTCGCCACCATCCCGCCAGCAGTCCTCTACCAACTGCTCAAGCACCCCCTGACCGACACCGGGATCGAGCGGTTTCTCGCTGATGCACGGACGGCCGGGCTGATCGAGTAACGGCCGGGCCTGGTGGTTGACGGGATGTGCCGGTCGCCGGTGGCTGGCCCTGGCGACCTGTGACCCGCCACTGTTCGGATGCGCGGGTCCGGTGTTTCCCTTAGAGAGATGCCCGATTCCCTCCCGGCGGCCGGATCGGAGAATATGCGTCCTGGCGGGGGCTTTGAGGTAGGGAGATGTCTCGAGGCCACAGTGTCCATTCGCCCTGTCCCCTTTGCGGACGCGTGACGCGCGCGCATTCGCGGCTGGTGGTCGCCGATGTAGAGCCTGTCGGGGGCTCACGCCGGTCGGCCTATGCCACCGTGATCTGCCGTGATTGTGCGTTCGCGATGGTCGTGCGCTCGGAAGCGGCGGCCGTTGGGGGTGCTGCCTAGCGCCAGCGGGTTCATGCAACGAAGCCGAAAGTAAACGGGCCAGCCTGCATTCCTCGGGGCTGGCCCGTTTGCGTAGAATGCGCAAAGGTTCCAGCGAACTCCCTGGGGGCCGCGGTTGAACAATGTCCTTGCGATGATCCTTGCTGGCGGCCAGGGTGACCGCCTTTCTATCCTCTCGGAACAGCGCGCGAAACCGGCGGTCGTTTTCGGTGGCCAGTATCGGATTATCGATTTCGCCCTCAGCAATTGTGCGAACAGCGATATCTCGAAGGTCGCGATTCTCACGCAGTACCGGCCACGCTCGCTGACGAATCACGTTGGCGCCGGGCGGCCGTGGGGGCTCGACAGCCTCGACGGCTCCGTCCAGATCCTGCAGCCCTATCTTGGCCGCGCCGACATGGACTGGTACCAGGGTACTGCTGACGCGGTCTACCAGAACCTCTATGTCATCGAGGAGTCGCGTGCGCGAGAAGTCCTCATCCTCGCTGGCGACCACATCTACCTGACGTCGTACCGCAGCATGCTCAACTTCCATCGCACCCAGATGGCCGATGTCACTGTTGCGGTCTACTCCGTCCCCCACGAGGAAGCGCACCGGTTCGGCGTGCTCGACCTCGACCAGAACGGCCGGGTCGTCGACTTCGAGGAGAAGCCGCGCTACCCGCGATCACCATGGGTGTCGATGGGCGTCTACATTTTCAACAAGGACACCCTCGTGGAGCAGCTCCAGGCGGATGCCGACCTGGGTGACCAGAGCAAGCACGACTTTGGCCGTGACATCATCCCCCGCATGTACCAGAGCCACCGTGTCTTTGGCTACCAGTACCAGGGTTACTGGCGCGATGTCGGTACCGTCGAGTCGTACCACTCTGCCCACATGGACCTGCTCTCGCCGCACCCACCACTCGACCTCAACGATCCTGACCGCCTGATCCGCACGGCCGGGAGCATCCTCCCCCCGGCACGCATTGGGCCCCGGGCGAGCGTCCACGAGTCACTCGTCTCGCCCGCCTCGCAGGTCGATGGGACGATGCATCGCTCCGTGATCTCCCCGGGTGTCATCATCGAGGAGGGGGCCGAGGTCCGGGACTCGGTTATCCAGCACCGCTGCATCATCCGGGCAGGCGCAGTGGTCGACCACTGCATCCTCGACAAGGAGGTTACCGTCGGGCGCGGTGCAGTTCTCGGGGAGGGTGACGCTTCTGTTGCCAACTTCGAGCGTCCCGACATCGTGAACACGGGGATCACGATTGTCGGCAAGCGGGTGACGGTTCCCGGTGCGCTGCGGGTTGGCCGCAACGTGGTGATCGGGCCGGGGGTTCACGATGAACTGCTCGAGCGTGCGGTGCTCGAGAGCGGGTCTTCGATCCACCCGACACAGATGCCGCTCCATCTCTTCGTATGACTGCCGCGATGCGCCTGTACACCGAGGCTGAAGCACGCTCGCTCCTCCCGTACATCATCCCGGTGGTCGAGCAGATCCAGGCGACTTTCGTCGAACTCCGAACGATCAACGCGGCGATCTCCGTCGAGCGCCGGGGGGCCAGTGGCGATGGCCATCTCGTTGCCGACCCCTGGGAGGGCGCGGGCGAGCCATCCACCAATCGGATGGAGGAACTCGGCCGCAAGCTGCGCGAGGACATCGCCCGTCTCGATACGTGGGGGGTGGAACTCAAGGACCCGGCGAAGGGGCTCATTGATTTCTATCACGAGCGCGACGGCGAGGTTGTCTACCTGTGCTACATGCTGGGCGAGCCCGACATCCAGTACTGGCATTCGCTCTCCGGGGGGTTTTCGGCGCGCTCGCGCCTCTGATGTCGCCTCCCGGCAGACTCGCCGGTATGCTCTGCCAGTGCCCGGTCCATCTGCTCCAAAGGTTCGCGTTTGCTGGGGTGACGTTGGGCCGCTCGATGCCCGTTACCATGATGAAGAGTGGGGCGTCCCTGTTCACGATGACCGTGGCCTTTTCGAGCGCCTCATGCTCGAAGGCTTCCAGGCTGGCCTCTCGTGGTCGACGATTCTCGCCCGGCGCGAGCGCTTCTTCCGGGCATTCGATGGCTGGGACGCTGAGAAGGTCGCGGCCTATGACGAAGCGCGCATCGAGCGCCTTCTCGCCGATCCGGGGATCATCCGTAATCGGCTGAAGGTCCGCGCGGCGGCCAGGAATGCGGCTGCCTTTCTTCGCCTGCGGGATGAGCATGGCACGTTCGACTGCTATATCTGGTCGTTCACCGGTGGCGCACCCCTCAATCGGCCCGCGCCTCGTTCGACCGCCGACATTCCCGCTCATACACCCGAATCTGATGCGATGGCGAAAGCCCTCCAGAAGGCCGGCATGACGTTTGTGGGCCCCACCATCTGTTACGCGTTCATGCAGTCCGTTGGGATGGTCAACGACCATATCGCCGGCTGCCCGGCACGTGAGCGCATCATGGCCATGTCCGCGCGGGAGGATTGACGGTTGGCGCGTCAGCGTACGGCTGCCTTGCGTGGAGGCCGCCCGGCGGTAGGGAGGGTGAAGACGAACGTCGTCCCCTGGCCAGGTTCGCTCGTCGCCCAGATCTCGCCGCCGTGTGCGCGCACGATCTCGCGGGAGATGGCCAGTCCGAGCCCGTAGCCCTTCGAGTTGCCGGAGCCGTTCGCCCGGTAGAAGCGCTCGAAGAGGTGAGGCAGGTCGTTCGGATTGATACCCGGTCCGCTGTTGCTCACGTTCACCTGCAGTATTCCGGGCTGTGCGTCGCGCGATGCGACCCTGACGCTTCCCCCCTCCTGTGAGTGGCGGAAGGCGTTGTCCAGCAGGTTGTTCAACACCTGTTCCAGCCGGTCGAAATCGCCGCGGATGTGCGAGCTGCCGTCCAGGTCCATCTCGAGCTTCACGCCACTCTCTTCGCTCCGCAGTGCGAATACCTCGCCGACGTGGTCGAAGAGCTCGTTGAGATTCACATCTTCCTGCTGCATCGATACCTGCCCGCTCTCGATGCGCGACAGGTCGAGTAGCTCCTGGACGAGCCGCAGCACCCGGTTCGATTCGTCGCTGATGATCCGCGCCGACCGCTCGATGCCCTTCGGATCGTCGATTGTGCCATCGAGCATCGCCTGGCTGAATCCGCGGATCGACGTGAGGGGCGTCTTCAGTTCGTGCGAGATGTTCGCGAGGAAGTCGCGCAGGGTCTGTTGTGCCTGCTGCACCTCCTCGGTCATCAGGTTGAAGTCCGATGCGAGCTCGCGGACCTCCTGCGGGCCCGTCGCGGGAACGCGCTGCCGGTAGTTGCCGCGTGCCACGCTCCGCGCTGCCCGGGCGATGTTGTGTAACGGCGCCGCGACGCTGCGCGACAGGAGGAACCCGAGGATGAGCGCCGCCGCCACGCCGATGAGCCCCGAGAACAATAATCGCGGCCCGAGATCGGCCACTACTTCGCCGAGCGAGGCTGCGGGGCGCGCGACGATGATGGCCGAAGCAGGGGTACCCGGGAACGCTTCCAGGACGGTCTTGCTCAGGGGCATGCTCACGCAAAGTTGCGACGGGTGGCCGACGAGTTCGAGCCTGCAGCGCCGGGGAGTCCGGTCGGGCTGTGCTTCTGCCGAGACGGATTGCTCCTTGAGGTCCTTCACGACGGCGCCATCGAGCGACACGCCGCCGTTGGCCGACAGGCCCGGGACCACTTTGCCGCCGGAATCGATGAGTGCGACGGATGTGTCCTCGGCGACGCGGCGGGATTCATCCTGGGTCGAGAGGAATGAGCGGAGCCGCAGGAGGAGATCGTTGCTCTCGGGGACGGCGGAGTCGCCCTGCTCATTCCCCGGGACAGGTGTGGTTGGATGGAGCAGTTCGCTCTGGGCCTGGTAGTCGATGAGCCGCCCGAGGTCCTCGAGGTTCCCGTAGGAGATGGAATCGCGGTAGCCGCCGATCTGGAGAAAGAGGCTCAACGCGGTCAATCCCAGTGTCACCGAGATGATGACCAGGTAGGTGAGGAAGAGCCGAAACTGCAGGCTGCCCATGGCAGCGCGTCCTCCGGGGCCCTTTTCAGGCAGGCGTTTCAACCAGTTTGTAGCCCACACCGCGGATGGTCTCTATTTGCACACCCGCTCCACTGAGTTTCGACCGTAAATGCTGCACGTGAACGTCAACCGTACGAGTTTCGCCGGCGAACTCGTACCCCCAGACGCTTTCGAGTAGTTGGTCACGCGTGAGCGCGATACCCGGGTTCTCCACGAAAGCGACGAGCAGGTCGAACTCTTTCGTCCGTAGCCGGAGGTCCTCATCCGCCACTCTCACTTCGCGCCGTGCCTTGTCGACCGAGAGGTTTGCGACGGTTATCGCGTTCTGCGGTTTCCGCCCGCCCTCGAAGCGGCGCAGGATCGCCTTCACCCGGGCCACCATTTCGCGCGGATTGAAGGGCTTCGTCATGTAGTCGTCGGCGCCCAGTTCGAGGCCCACGATCTTGTCCACGTCATCCCCGCGCGCTGTGAGCATGAGGATTGGTACGTCGTGTTCGCGGCGGATCTCGCGGCAGACCTCGAAGCCGTCCATACCGGGCATCATCACGTCGAGGATCACCATCGCCGGCTGGGTTTGCTGGAAGCGTGAAAGAGCGTCGCGGCCGTTGGCGGCCTCTTCCACGTTGAAGCCTTCCTTTTCCAGGTAGAGGGCCGCGAGATCGCGGATGTTCTGCTCGTCGTCGACAACGAGGATCTTCTGGGCCATCGGTCCTCGATCGCCGGCGCGGCGCCAGCCGCCCGGTACGTGCTCAGTATGCGCCGGGGGCTCCTGGCCTGCCACCCGAGTCCTTGGGTGTGCACCTGGCGGGCATTCCAGGAGCCCTCGACCACCAGGGGGTGAGTGGTACACAGGGGGCCGTCGTCCCTGTGCGCCACCAGTCATCTTCGCGGGCTTCCGTAATCTCCGTATGTGGGCCGGGCCAACGCCACGTAAAACCGCGTCCTTCGCGCATGTGTGCCGGATTTCGCCAATCCCGGGACCGGAGTGGCGCGGCGCCGACCTGGATGCCAATTAATCACGCGTTAAACAGGCGCCCCTACCGTCAGGCCTGGAACCATGGTGAGAGCTACCCCGGCTTCGAGCAGGAACTCGCGGATGCAGCACTGGCGCGCGCAATGCGGCGGGATACCCGGCGCCGCCGCCTCGCGAGGAACGGCCGCCGTTCCAGGACGAAAGTTGCACCGGAGCCGCCGATGGCTCTGACCAGCCGTGGCCGCCCCCGGGGCGCTGCGATCAACCTTCACAACCGCCTCAAGATCGGTGACTGGATCTTTACCGGCCTCACCGGGGCTGCGGCATCCCTCGTCGTAGTTGCCATTCTCGCCGTTTTCTACGAGCTCACGAGCGAGTCGTGGGAGGCGATCCGCCATTCGGGGCCCGGCTTCATTTATCACTCCACCTGGGACCCGGGAAAGGCGATGTTCGGAGCCTGGCCGTTCATCCTCGGGACCTTCATCACATCGCTCGTCGCGCTCGTTTTTGCGACGGCCATCGCGGTCCTCGTCGCGCTGTTCCTGGTCGAAATCGCGCCGGCATGGCTGAGCCGGCCTGTGTCGTACCTGGTCGAACTCCTCGCCGCCATCCCGAGCGTGGTTTACGGGCTCTGGGGTGTCTTCGTGATGGGCGTTTTCATCCGCGACCACCTTGGCCCGGGGATGGTCTCTGTGCTGGGGTGGATCCCGATCTTCGATGGCAAGCCGCTCGTCACTGGACTTTTCTCAGGGTGCATCATCCTGACGATCATGATCCTCCCCACGATCATGGCGGTGGCGCGAGATGTCATCGCCGCAGTGCCGCGCAGCCAGCGTGAAGGGATCACCGCACTTGGCGCCACACGGTGGGAGATGATCCGGATCGCGGTCCTTCCGTATGCCCGCTCGGGCATCCTTGGTGCGGCGATTCTCGGGCTTGCGCGCGCTGTGGGTGAGACGCTCGCCGTCACCCTCGTCATCGGCAACAGCGTAAAGATACCGGACAACATCTTTGCTCCGGCCTACACCATGGCGAGCGTCATCGCGAACCAGTTCAACGAGGCGACGGGCCTGCACCGCTCGGCGCTCATCGAGGTGGCACTTCTCCTTCTCGTCATCACGTTCATCATCAATGTCATCGCCCGATTACTCGTCTGGCGAGTGACGAGGGGGCAGCGCGTGGTGGTACAGGAATGACGAGCATCGAACGCTCGCCGGTCCTCGCCCGCTCGGCGAACCTCTACCGGCGGCGCAAGGCGCTGGACCGGCTGATGACCGTGGCGATGGTTACCGCCACCCTTTGCGCGGTCCTGCCGCTCTTCCTCATCCTCTTCTACATCGTGCGGGAGGGCGTCCCGGGGCTGAGCTGGGAACTCTTCACGCAGGATCCGAATCGCCCCGGCAAGCCCGGCGGTGGTGTTCAGAACTCCATCGCGGGCAGTGCGATCATGGTCGGTCTCGCGCTCCTGATGGGCGTCCCCGTGGCGATTGGGACAGCCGTCTTCCTCTCCGAATACGGGCAGAACCGGGTTGGCAGCTTCGTCCGCTTCATCATCGAAGTCATGGCCGGTATCCCGTCAATCACGATTGGCCTGTTCGTTTACACACTCCTCGTCGTCAACCAGGGGCACTTCTCGGGGTTTGCAGGAGCGGTATCGCTTGCCATCATTCTCGTCCCAATCGTCGCACGCATCAGCGAGGAGATGCTCCTCCTCGTCCCGCGTTCGCTGCGCGAGGCGAGCTATGCGCTCGGTGCGCCGCGCTGGAGGACGGTACTGTTCATCGTCATCCCAACGGCCCTCCCCGGGATCATCACGGGTGTCATGCTCGGCCTCTCCCGCATCGCTGGCGAGGCCGCGCCGTTGCTCTTCACCGCCCTGGGCAACCAGTTCTTCACCACCGACGTTTCGTCCGCCATGGATGCGCTGCCCCTGCGCATCTTCACCTACGCCACTGGCCCCTACGATTACTGGCACGAACAGGCGTGGGCCATGAGCTTCGTGCTCGTCGGGATCATCCTCATCATCAGCCTCGGGGTACGGGCGCTCTTTGGCTCCCGTGTCACGGTCCGCCAGTAGGAGTACCGCAATGACCAACCTGGAGACGAGCGGCACGACGACCGAGCCCGCTGCGGCCGCGCCCGGAAGGGGCGTGAGCATGGTGAGCGCCGGCCGAGCTGAGCCGATGTCGCGGCCGATGCCCGGTGACACGCCGATCGCGCTCAGTGCCCGCAACCTCTCGGCATGGTACGGCGCGAAGCTGGCGGTTACGGGCGTTTCCATGGAGATTGCGGCCCGCGCAGTCACGGCGCTCATCGGGCCTTCGGGGTGTGGCAAGTCCACCTATATCCGCTGTTTCAACCGGATGCACGAGTTCGCCCCAAACGCCCGTGTCGAGGGGACGATCCTCCTCGAGGGCGAGGATATCTACGCTCCCGGCGTGGACCCCACACGCGTTCGCCAGCGAATCGGGATGGTGTTCCAGAAACCGAACCCGTTCCCGACCATGTCCATCGCCGAGAACGTGGCAGCCGGACTTCGCTTCATGGGAGTCCGCAACAAGGGAGAGATCGCCGACCGGGTCGAAGCGGCCCTCAAGGCGGCGGCTCTCTGGGACGAAGTCAAAGATGACCTCAAGAAGCCGGGCATCGCCCTTTCGGGCGGCCAGCAGCAGCGGCTTTGCATCGCCCGCACGATCGCGGTGGAGCCGGAAGTGGTGCTGATGGATGAGCCGTGCTCAGCGCTCGATCCCGTTGCCACACTGAAGATCGAAGACCTGATGCGGGAGCTCGCGGAGCGTTACACGATTATCATCGTGACGCACAACATGCAGCAGGCGGCGCGGGTGAGCGATTACACGGCCTTTCTGCTGATGGGTGAGGATGGCGCGGGACATCTCGTAGAATACCGCTCGACAGCCGACCTCTTCACGAATCCCCACGACAAGCGGACCGAGGATTACATTACCGGCCGTTTCGGGTAGAAAGGGCTTCCTCCATGGCTCGCGACCTCTTCATGACGGAGCTCCGCCAACTCCAGGACGAGGTCCTGGTCCTCGGCTCCATGGCCGAGAAGGCAATTCTCGATGCGCTCCAGGCCCTCCGGGATGGGGACCACGAATGGTCGCGCAAGATCATCGATGACGACCAGCGGATCAACAAGAAACGCTTCGAGATCGAGGACCGCTGCATCTTCGTTGTCGCCTCGCAGCAGCCCATGGCCAGCGACCTTCGGGCCCTCGCGAGCATCCTCTACATCATCACGGACCTCGAGCGCATCGCCGACCATGCGGAGGGGATCGCGCGCCTCAACCTGATGCTCAGCGATGAACCGCTGCCGCGAAAGCTGGGCTACATCCCTGCCATGGGCGACCGTGCAGTGAGCATGCTGCGCGACAGCCTGAAGGCGTACATCGAGCACGACGTCGAAGCCGCCCGCCGCATCTGTGACGCCGATGATGAGGTGGACCGGCTCCAGGACAGCGTCTACGAAGAGTCGATCAAGGCGATGATCAACGACACCGCGACGATCCAGCGAAACACGTACCTCATCTGGTGCGCGCACAACCTCGAACGCATCGCCGACCGCTGCACCAACATCTGCGAACGTGTCATCTACCTCGTGACCGGGCACATGGAAGAGATCAACGTCTCGAAGTACTGACATGGCCGGCGCCCGGCTGTGAGGGCCAGTACGGGCTGGCCTGCGGAGAACGCCCGCGAGCGCGGGCGGCATCGACACTGGTCCCGGCCGTCGGGTAGTTTCATGCCATGCCACCTCTGCCGGAGGCAGCCATCCTCCCCATCCGTTCGGAGCGCCTTGCCGCCCGGCTGGCACGGCGGCGGCCGGGGCGCATCCCACGCCTCCTCTTCACCCTGTCGCTCATGTTCTTCGCGAGCGCCTCGGGGTATGCGGCAATCGATCTCCTTACCCACATAACGCCTGCACTCTTCCCCGGCAAGGTGCTCGCCGATGCGCCGGGTATCGGCGACCTCATCGAGCGGGTGCCGATCAAGGCGCCGGCAATCGAGAACACCGCCTTCGGGCAGCGCGTCAATCTCCTCATCATCGGTGTCGACCGGCGGCCCGGGCTCGAGGATGCGCCACCCGAGGTGCGCTTCGACGGCAACACCGACACGCTCATGGTGGCGAGTCTCGATCCGGTGGGTAAGAGCGTGAGCTTTCTGAGCTTCCCGCGCGACATGGTCATCGATATCTCGCGTCCTGGGCAGCAACCCTACCAGGACCGGATCAACGCCTCGTACGATGCAGGAATCAAGGATGGCGGGTCAGTCGACACAGGTGCTCACCAACTCGAAAAGGACATGCTCGGCAACTTCGGAATCGACATCGATTACTACGTGGTGATGGACTTCTCGGGAGTCGAAGAACTGGTGAATGCTATCGGCGGGGTCGACGTTCGCGTCCCCGATGAACTCGCCATTTACGATTGGTGGTACAGCGACGACGACTACGCGGGCCGCTACGTTACGGTGCTGCCAGGCGAACAACACCTCGATGGCTACACAGCCGTGGCACTCGGCCGTAACCGCGACCCGAGCGACTTTGCCCGGGTGAAGCGGCAGCAGGTCGTCCTCGAGGGCGCGCTCGGCAGCATCATCAGCGGCGGCCTGCTCGACCCAACCTCCTGGCCCAAGCTCTGGGACGCTTACAGCACCACGATCCACACCGATATGGCGAAGGCCCGGATGTTCGGGATAGCCCCGCTCCTGAAGAGCGCGGTTTCGCGTTCGAAGATGTACTCGGTCGCTGACCCGGTGAACGGGAAGGAGTCGGTCTGGACCGGGTCCCTGGGTGAGGCGTCCGTCGTCTACTGGGACCCCGAAAACATCCAGTACTGGCTTGGACAGGCATTCTCGCGGGCCGCCTACGCGCAATCGACCGTGGAGATCCAGGACGGAATTGGTGAAGGGGCGGGTGCGGCAGCCTCGCTGGGGCGTTACCTCGCCTACTCTCGTGGCGTTCCCGAAGTGAACGTCGGCCCCGACCATCTGCCCCAGGCTAGGACGACGATCACCCTCTACAGCCCGGAAAAGCGTGTCCTTGCCGAGGACATCGCGAAGTGGCTCAACGTGCCCAAAGGTGAGATCGCGGTGGGCTCGAAGGGCGACGACGCGACCCTGCCCGATGTCGTCATAGTCATCGGTGCCGACTTCCGTCTCCCGGGCTAACGCTGCTCAGTCGTCAACTGCAAGGGATGACTGCAGGAACGGCCGCAGTGCTGCTGCCAGCTCTCCCGGTGCTGCGAACGGGATCGGATGGCCCACGCCGGGGATAGTCTGGACGTGGGCCAGGGGTTGCCGCGCGAGCATCTCCCGTGCCATCGATTCCGGCAGGACATCGCTTCGTGCGCCGCGTACGAGGAGCGTTGGACACCGCAGCGCTTCCCACAACGGCCACAGGTCGAGCCGCTCGTCGCTCCCTTCGGTGAGTTGCTCCCGGAACTTCCGGGCGATAGCCGGATCGAACCAGCTGCTCGTTTCGCAACTCGCGACCCAGCCCGCAATCGCCCGCGAGCCTGGCGTCATGTGGGGGTCCGGGTAGGCGTCGATGACGGCCAGCCGGCTCACCCGCTCTGGTAAGGCCGCCGCCACCATCATCGCCACGGCCCCCCCCATCGAGAAGCCGGCAAGGGAGAACCTTTCCAGGCCGAGCGCCTCAACCGCCGAGACCACATCCGCGAAGTGGGCATCGCCGCTGTAGGCCTCGCCGGGGTCCCATTCGCTCTCCCCGTGGCCGCGCGCGTCGAGCGCGATCGCCGGCCAGGGCGCGAGGTGGTGCATGAGTGCTGCCCAATCGGCGCCCGAGCCGGTGATGCCGTGGAGAAGCACGAGCGGGTCACCCTCGTAGCCGTCATACCAGCGGTGCATCGAGAGAGACAGCCCGGACCCGGTGACGCGTTCGCGCACGCAGAGCGGCATGGGCCAGTAGACCATACCCCCAAGTATGCCATCAGCAGGGTGATGGGCCTGCTTGCACGGCACGAGAGGGGGCGCGAAGATCGATTAGCACTCATTGACAGGGAGTGCTAATATCCTCCCTGCAAGCCTTAAACACCCTCTCTGGAGTATGCCCCTCAATGGCCAAGCAGTTGCTCTTCGAAGAAGAGGCACGCCACTCGCTGAAGCGTGGTATCGACGCCCTCGCCGACGCAGTCAAGATCACGCTCGGGCCCAAGGGCCGCAACGTTGTTCTCGACAAGAAGTTCGGCGCCCCCACCATCACCAATGACGGCGTCACCATCGCCAAGGACATCGAGCTCGAGGATTCGTTCGAGAACATCGGCGCCCAGCTCGCCAAGGAGATTGCCTCCAAGACCAATGACATCGCTGGTGACGGGACCACGACGGCTACCGTGCTCGGCCAGGCGATCGTGCAGGAAGGTCTCAAGAACGTTGCCGCCGGCGCCAACCCGATGGGCCTGAAGCGCGGCCTCGAAGCCGGGGCCGCCGCACTCGTCGAGACCATCAAGAAGAACAGCATCAAGGTCACCGAGCGCAACCAGATGGCGCAGGTCGCCACCATCTCCGCGAACAACGACCCGTCGGTGGGTAACCTCATCGGCGAGTGCATGGAGAAGGTTGGCAAGGACGGCGTCATTACCGTCGAGGAGTCCAAGGGTATCCAGACGGAAGTCGAGTACGTCGACGGTATGGCCTTCGACCGCGGCTACATCAGCCCCTACTTCGTCACGAACCCCGACCGCATGGAGACCGTGATTGAGGAGCCGTACATCCTCATCACCGACAAGAAGCTCTCGAGTGTGCAGGAGCTCCTGCCCGTCCTCGAGAAGCTGCTCCAGGCGACGAAGAACGTGGTCCTCATCTGCGGCGATTGCGAAGGGGAGGCCCTCGCCACCCTCGCCGTCAACAAGCTGCGCGGGACGATCAATGTCCTCGCCGTGAAGGCCCCGGGCTTCGGCGACCGCCAGAAGGACAACCTTGGCGACATCGCTGTCCTCACCGGTGGCACGGTTATCTCCGAGGAGATCGGCCGTACTCTCGAAAGCGTCGACCTCTCGGACCTCGGCCGCGCCCGCCGCGTCGTCTCGACCAAGGAAGAGACGACCATCATCGAAGGGAAGGGCCGCAAGAAGGAAGTCGATGCCCGCATCGCCCAGGTGCGCGCCATCCTCGATGAATCGAAGAGCGACTGGGACCGGGAGAAGGCCCAGGAGCGCCTCGGCAAGCTCGCCGGTTCTGTCGCGGTCATCAAGGTGGGCGCGGCTACCGAGGTAGAGCTCAAGGAGAAGAAGCACCGCGTCGAGGACGCCCTCAGCGCAACCCGCGCAGCCGTCGAGGAAGGCATTGTCCCCGGTGGCGGTGTGGCCCTCATCAACGCGCTGCCGGCACTCGAGAAGGTGAAGCTCGATGGCGACGAGGCGACGGGTGTCCGCATCCTCCGCCGCGCCCTCGAAGAGCCGCTGCGGCGCATCGCCATCAACGCCGGCAAGGATGGCTCGGTCATCGTCGAAGAGGTGAAGAAGCTCGGCAAGGGCCAGGGCTACGACGCTCAGAAGGACGAGTTCGGCGACATGGTTGGCAAGGGCATCATCGACCCGGCCAAGGTCACCCGCTCGGCGATCGAGAACGCCGTTTCCATCGCCGCGATGGTGCTGACGACCAACTGCCTCGTAACCGATCGGCCCGAACCGGCAACTCCCATGCCTTCGGCGCCGCCGATGTACTAGGCTTCTCGCCCCGCCTCGTTCCCGGGCTGCGCAAATGCGGAGTCCGGGCCGAAGATGTAGGTGAATACTCTGCAGGGGGTGCGGCACGGGCCGCACCCCCTGTGGCATCCCATCGGAGAGTGCCGGGCGGGCCCCGGTACTGAGGAGTACCTTCCGGAGTTCTGCAAAATGCGTACCGAAAACGGCATCAAGGTCGACCATGACGCACTCGCCGAACTGCTGCGCCGTGCCGATGTCGTCACCATCGGCTTCACCCTCTTCCCCCAACGGCTCCTTGCCGATCTACGGACCAATCCTACCGATGGCCAGTTCGTGACGATCGTGGAGCCCGTTCGTTCCGTCCAGGAGCGGTACCTCTGGCTCGGCCGTCATCGTGGGAGCTTTGGCGCACCCGGCGCGTTTTCCTTCTTTGTCTGGCCGCTCACCGTTCGCAGTCTTACCGACGGTGACGCGCTCGCTCCGCTCTATGCACGCCTCGAAGGAACTGCCCGCCAGCAGGCGGACGATGCCCTTCGTGACCTCGTTGCGATGGAGGAGGCGGCGATGCGCCAGGCTGTCACCGGTGACCCTCACTGGCACACCCTCTGGAGCCGGGATACCACGGAAAACCCGGGGCCTGCCGAGCCATGAACGTCGTCATCCCGGAGCGCCGGCGCATTACGATTAGCGGCAAAGTCCAGGGGGTTGCCTTTCTTCTCTGGGCACGAAACGTCGCCAACTCCCTCGACCTCTCGGGGAGCGTCCGCCCGCTCGAGGATGGACGCTGCGAAGTCGTGGTGCAGGGTGACAGGCGCCTCGTCAAGCAGTTCGTGGTCGCCTGCAAGCGGGGCCCGGCTGAAGCACGGATCGAAGGGGTCGAGCAATCGGTCGAGCCAGTCAATCCCCGGGAGACCACTTTCGTGGTCTATCGCACACCGTGGCGCCGTATCGCGGACGCCGCGAGCCAGTAACGGCCCGAGCACTGGTTAGTACGGGCGGATCTCCTTGAAGTAGTCGCGTCCTCCACGAACCGTTACCCGCATGATTGAACCGGCCCGGGAGTCATCTTCGATCATCTCGACCACGCCCGCTGCCACATCCTCCGGCTGAAGAACGCCTCCCACCAGGGCCCCCATCTCCTTGATCCGCGCATCGCCATCTTCACCCCGGCGCACGAGCGGCGTGTCGGTGAACGAAGGGCAGATGGCGTTGACGCGAATCTGGTGCTGCTCTGCCAGGTAGCTCAAGGAGCGGGTGAAGTTGACGACGCCGGCCTTCGTTGCCGCGTAGACGGGGGAGTTTGGCATGGGGAGCAGTCCGCCCATCGATGCCGTGTTGATGATCACCCCGCCCGGGCCGCGGCGCATCTCGCGCACGGCGATGCGGGTTGCGTCGATTACCGCCGTCAGGTTGATGTCGACCATCCGTGTCCAGGAGCCACTGGTATCTTCGAAGAGGTCATCGCCGGCGATTCCAGCGTTGTTGTGTGCGATATCGAAGCTCCCGAAGTGATCGAAGCAGCAGGCGAAGGCGCCCGCCAGGTCTTCTGTCCGGGTTACGTCGCAGTGCCGGAACACGGCGATACCGCCGGCGGCGCCGATCTCGTCGACGACTTTCCGGCCGTTCTGCTCATCGAGATCGGCGATGACCACTTTCGCGCCGCGCTTGGCCAGTTCGAGCGCCGTTGCCCGCCCGATGCCCGATGCGGCGCCACTGATCACCGCTGCCTTACCCGTGATTTCCATACGACTCCCTCCATTGATGAACGGGCCATGACGGCCCCGTGCCTGCGATCCTGTACCTCCGCCCGGCGGCCCTACGATACTACCCGATGAGCCAGCGCACGCCACGGCCGTTCCGGCGATGGGCCGGCTGCCCGCGTGGCGGCAGCCATTTCGATTCGACACCAACCGGGGGGCGAGCCCACAATCGCTCTGAGCCGCGCAGCCCAACCCGCAATCGGCATTCGGAGATTGAAGTTGCCCATCTTTGCCGTTGGCGACAAAGCACCGCGCATTCACCCCACCGCCTTCATCGCCCCGACAGCGACAGTCGTCGGGGATGTCACGATCCATGAGGGCGCTTCTGTCTGGTACGGCGCTGTCGTCCGTGGTGATACCTCTTACGTCGAAATCCATCGCGGCGCGAATGTCCAGGATGGGGCTGCGGTTCACGGGCGTGCGGATCTGCCATCGATCATCGAGGCCGAGGCTTCCATCGCGCATGGCTGCGTGATCCATGGTGCGCGGATCGGCGAACGGGCCCTCATCGGCAACGGCGCCCTCGTGCTGGATGGCGCGGTCATTGGCGCCGGAACGCTCATCGCGGCCGGGTCCGTGGTCCTCCCGGAGACGGTCATTCCCCCGGGGGTGCTCGCTGCCGGCACGCCGGCCGTGGTGAAGCGAGCGATCGCGGGCACACCATCGGAGGAGTGGATCACGGGCAACCCCGGGCGCTACGCAAGACTCGCTCGCGACCATGCGGCCGGCCTCCGCGAACTCAACCGTGACGAGATCGCTTCACCGGACGCATGAGTATCCGCGTCCCGCTCAGGTGGTGGCCGGGCGAGCCGATCGTCGTTCGCCTGCGCCTTGTCCTGAGCATCCTGCCTGCATGGCTCTTCCTGCTCGTCAGCCGCTTCGCACCGGCCTGGGCGTCGATCAGTGCCGGGTTCGGGGCCACGGTTGTCGTTTACTTCGTTTCGGGCCACAGCCGTCTCGTCGGTGCTATTGCCACGTTCGGCTTTGGTATCGCTGCGATCCACGCCGTTTTTGGCATTATCTTCAACGATGAGAAGTCGTACCTTGCGGCGGGCTGGGTGACCGACCTCCTGTTCGTGCCCGTGTACACCGTTAGCGTCGTGGTCCGCAGGCCGCTCGTGGGTGGTATCGCCCGCGAGATGGTGCCAACGGTCGCTGGCCGTCTCCCACTCGATGCCACGATCTATCGCCTCCTCTCGGTCTTCTGGGCGATCTTCTACGTCTTCCACGGGGCGGTTCAAGCGGCGCTCTGGCACAGTCTCTCCGTCGCGGAGTTCGTCGTCTGGAGCCGCATCGTCCTCTGGCCGCCCACCACGCTTGCACTCCTCGCCAGCGCCTGGCTCATCTGGCGGTCGGCGAGAGCGGCCGTTCGCGAGCCCGCCAGCAAGACGGTCTTCGGTTAGCCGCTGAAACCCTCGAGGCCGAACCGGGTGCCGAGTTGGCCCGCAACAGCTTCAAGAATCCCCGGCGGATATGCGTAGCCGCGTCTCCAATCGCCGTCGGCATCCACGGTCACATCGCTCACACTCCCGCCCTGCTCGCGCACACAGGAAAGGCAGGAATCCAGAGCCTGGCTAATTGGTCAACAGCAATCGCCCGCCTCTACCCACCCGCACCGACCCCCGCGTGCGCCAGGAAGTCGTCGGCGAACGCGTCGAGTGCGCCATAGTCGGTGTAGTCATAGTTGCGGTGGGTGTCGGTGCCGAGGCCTTCACCGCTGGCGCCGACGATCTTCCGGACCATCCAGCGCTTCAGGTGGCCGTATCTCGTGTACTGCAGCGCTCCGCCCACGAGTGCCACCATGCCGGGGTTCCAACCGGTCTCCTCGCGAAACAGGTCGACGTACCCCTGCGCCTGTGCTGTGTGCTGCTCGTCCTGCGTGATCGCCGTCATGCTCACCGAGAAGAAGCCGTTCGGCCGTGCTGTGATCGCATCGCGATACGCACGGACGAACGTGACCAGTTCCTTGTGGTGTTTTCCCATGTGGATGGAACCACCAACGAGTACCGCGTCGAACTTCGTGAGGTCGGGCGAGTCGGGGAGTTGAAACACCTGCACGTCATTCCCTGCCGCCTGGAACCGTGCCGCAATGCGCTCCGCCACGTCATTCGTGTGCCCTTCCACCGTGTGAAAGACGATGGCTATGTGCCTGGCGCCCATGGCGTTACGCCTCCGTCTTCAAGCAGAGCATTTCCTCGGGGCCCTGACCATGAGCGAATGAACCTGCATCGAGCGCCGATCGGCCCGCAACCGGCCCGGGCCTACCCCTGCCAGTTGGTGAGCCACCGTGGCGGCGGCGCGATTCCCTGGCGGCGAAGCCATTCCCGGAGCGGCGCCTCGGTCGAGTCGAAGGCGAGCGTTTCCCACGGGAGTTCTCCCGGCGCGAACCAACCCACCTCGAGTACTTCCTCGCCGGCGAAACCTTCGTCCTCGGTCTGGCCCTCGAAGGTGACCACGACGAGGCTCCGGTAGGGGACCGAGTGCACGGTAAGCAGCCCGCCGACAGCCACTTCTATGCCCGCCTCCTCCCGCGCTTCACGGGCAGCAGCCTCCTGCACCGTCTCGCCGAGTTCCATAAACCCCCCCGGGACCTGCCAGAACCCCGTCCGCGGTTCGAGATCACGCCGCACGAGTAGTGCGCGCCCCCCGCGTACGGCCAGTACCGCCGCGCATGGCCGGGGATGCATCTCGTGGATGAAACCGCAGTCGAGGCATTCGAGGGCGCCCGGGCTCCCGATGCCGGCCACCGCCCGAGCCATCCGCTGGCCGCACTTCATGCAATACACGGCGCTGTCGTGCGGGTGCCACGCGCTTCTTTCGATCGTCACAGAAAGAGTCTAGCCGCAGTCGGCACCTTTCGCGTCTGCCCAGCGCGAATGAGATAGGGGGTACCCAACAACAGGACGCGACCATGAAATCACGATCACTCCGAACACGCCCACTCCGCCACCGGTCCAGCCTCTGAGCTGGCGGGGCACGACGCGCTGGGCACTCTCGCATGGACCTCGAGGAACATCTCGGCCTTTGTCCCAGTGCGGAGGCGCGGTCAGCAGGTCAAAAGGCCGTCAAAGGTCGCCGCGGAACCGCTGTCAGAACGGCTATGGTTTCAACTCGTTCGCCGTGGTCTTCGCAGGTCACCATGCTCGGGGTGGGGGATTTCCACTATTGACGGCAAGAGCCATATGAGGCAGCACGTCCAAATGAACGACGCTTCTCCTGCGAAACAGCTCCAGAGCATGTTGAAGTGAAGCTAGACCGGACAATAATGGTCATGGGTTGCGGCTCGCGGTCCCCATCCTCTCACTCGCCGACGGAGGTCCTGGACGGCCCGGTACGCTGCCATTCCGCGGATTCCGTCCAGGCACAAGCCGATTTGCTCGACGTAATATCGCTCTCCTGGTGAAGATTCTCCCGGCAACCTGCGTATCTCGCGAGCCCACCCCGTAACCGCTCGCAGTACGCGCCCGTCGGAGTTGATACGATCCGGATCATTTAAGTCAGCGTATTGAATCTGCCGCCGCTTGTAGCACCACCCCGGACAGCTCGATATCGAGTCCATTGTCTATCGTAACACGATGAATAACAACAGCGTTGACAAGGCCTCGAAACATGCTATACGTGACACCCCACGTTCACTCAATTTCAGTTCCTGATATGGAACCGGAATAAGGATGTGGTAGCCAGGATTGGAGCAACGCCTGGTGAACAGCCAGTGCGTTCCTTTGCCGTGCAGGCGCCATGCAACAGTGGCGCCGCGTCGGCGGTCCTGGTGGGTCGTTCGTCCGGGGACACCGCCGGGCCTGGACCTGGCGTCACAATCCCGTGCAGGAGGTGAAGTATCAATCCAGGCACGTGTCGCCGCGCTCTCCCTTTGTCTGAACTCGAACAATAGAAGACCCCGCTAAAGCAGCCACTTTAGCGGGGCCGGTCGCAAGGATGGCGGTTTGGGGCCCCCTTGCAAAGCGGATAATAGCATCAACTCCGCGTTGTGAGTGTGTGTCTGTTCCCCGGCGTTTGCCCGAGGGAAAGACCGCGAAATCTCCCGCTCCTCCTGGCGACCAGACGGTGCATTCGCGGGCTGTGCGCCGAGCCACGCTGTGGTACTGGCAACTCCCCCTCGTTCGCACCTCGCACATCCGGCGTGGCAGGCAGCCGCCACGCGTGGTCTGTGTCGCGCCGTGCCGCTCTCCCATCGTTGATGGCGACGGTGCGGCCGTGGAGGTTCGGTAATGACAACCAACAAGTCGATTGGGCTACTGCCCGCCGTGGGAGTTCTGGTCGCCATCGTCATCGCTATTGGGACATTCGCGAGTGATTCCACACGGGCGAATGCCCAGGTCGCCCGCATCTGTGGCCCGATGGACGTGGCGTTCGTGGTAGATGACACGGGAAGCATGGGAAGCGCCCTTGCGAACGTGAACTCCCAGTTGAGCGGAATCGTTTCCAGCATCAACACGGCCTCGGGCGGCGCCTACCGCCTCAGCCTTACCACGTTCAAGGACGACATCACGGTCCGCCAGGTGTTCGCACCGGGAAACGCCGCGGCGGTCCAGGCCGACATGGCGGCCCTTGTGGCGAGCGGTGGCTCGGGTGAACCCGAGGCATCGGATGAGGCGCTGAACACCGTGATCAACGCCCTGCCCGTCGGCACGAGGCTACAGAACATCGCGTTCTCCCCGGCATTCAACCCGGCCGCACTCAAGATCGCCATCCTCGTCACGGATGCACGGCCCGGTGGGTTCGATGACTCGTTCACGCCCGCGGACGTGACCAACGCGCACAACGTCGCTCTGAGCGCCGCCGCGCAGGGGATCAAGATCTCATCGGTCCTCATCGGTGGCCGTGTCGATACACTGGCGGCGACGCCGATCATGCAGGATTACGCCACCACATCTGGTGGTGTGTTCACCCTGGCCGCCGCGGACGGCACCGGCACCGGTGCGGCGATACAGAAGATTATCGACGCCTGCGGCAGCGGCGACGGCCCGGACCTGACGGTTACCAAGTCGCTCAAGCCAGGTCTCCCGCGGCCGGTACCGGGTGGGCTCACGTCCTTCATCATTCGCGTCAAGAACGTCGGGAACCGCCCAACTCCACCGCCTCCAACCGACGTGATGATGCGCGACGACCTGACGGGCGTCGGCACGTTCGTGTTCTGGATTGCGAGCAGCGGCAAGTGCACCGGCTGGGCGGGGTACCCATACGTCGATTGCTCGCGCGGTCAGATGGCCCCCGGCGAAGAGTGGGTGATCGAGATCACGGTGCGCCTGAACTCGACGTTCAACGCCTGCACCGGGCTGGTCAACCGCGTGATCGTCGACCGCTGGAACCTCATCAAAGAGACCAACGAGGCCAACAACACCGCGAGCTACGCGGTGATTCCACCCGATCCCCTGTGTGAGGCGTAATCGGCCTTGAGAGAAAACGGTAGCTGCAACGGGCGCGAGCCCGGGACCAGCGCCTCGGCCCCGGTGCCCGGTGCCCGCCCGGCGCCGGGCGGGGCAGAAGAGGCACCCCGGCAAAAACAGCCGTGCCTCATGCCCCGCCAACCGGAATCCCGTGGCGAAGTTCACAAGGAGGTGGCCGTCGAACGAGATGATTAGCAACCCTGGCAGGCACGGACCGCCTGCCAGGGCCAACGCAAGACCGACACCACGTCAACGCCTTGCCGCATAGATTCTAGCCCTCTGTGGCGGGCAGCGGCTTCGCACCTGGCGGCATCCGCCGCCAACAGCGACCTCTCACAGGGAGAATTCTCGATGAATCTCGGAAAGAAGTTCGGACTGGGGCTGATGGCCTCGCTTTCCCTTGGCGCGATCACCCTCGCCGGCACTGCCCGCGAGGCGCGTGCCGACCAGCCAGTCCCCACGGGAGCCACGGTCGTTACCGGCAGCATGGCCCCCACCATCGCCTGCAAATGGGAATTGCCTGACGTCAACGACAATTCGGCCGACGGCATCCAGTACGGCCAGGACGACAACGCCTCCCAGAACCCGGGCGTCCCCTGCCAGCTCGCCTCAGGCGTCGTCGGTATGGCGGACAGCGTCCACAACATGATCCAGGTGCTCCCGAACGCCGAAGATAAGCCGACGGAGAAGAGGGTCGAGCTCTGGGCCGCCGTCGGCCACCCGGCCGGCATCAGCAACATCAGCGACGTGTACTGGGACATCTTCCATCCCGATGGCATGGCGAAGATCCAGGTCCACGGAGTGCGTGACCTGAGTTGCACGGGCCCAACCGGTATGTTCGCCGCCGCCCAGGTGACCGGGCAGCTCTCGAATGCCGCGATCAACGACACCAACAACGGGCTCGTCGCGCTTTGCCAGCAAGGTGGCATCGCGATCTACCACTACTGGTTCGACATCTCCAAGCATCAACCCTCTGGCGAGTACCGCGTCCGCCTGACCGCCGTCAGCTCGGGTGCGACGGTTTCGCTCACGAATTACCTCGACGTCATCCCGTTCTACAACCTCGTCACCGACTTCACGAACGTCGACTTCGGCGTCGTGACGGCGGGTCTCGACAAGGTCGTCCTCGGTGACCTCGACATGTTGACCCCGTCTCGGCCGACGGTGAAGAACACGGGCAACACCGGCATGGGCATCGCGCTCCTGTTCACCGACATGGTGAACTCCCCGGATCCCGTGCTCGCGAAGCACATCACCCAGTTCGACGCCAAGTTCGGACGGACTCCTTCGACGCTCCAGGATATCCCGTTCATCCTCTCCGGGACAGTCACCCCGTTTGATGACAACGCCGAGCGCGTCCTCTGCCCGAACCGAGTTGGCAAGCTGGACCTCTCGGTCCATCCGCCTAGCACGCTTCCTTCTGGCGTCTACACCGGCCAGGTCACCGTCATCGCTCGACGTGTGCCCATCTGCCTGACCGACGCTGGTTCGGTGAGCCCGCTTCCGGGCGCTGGTTCCGACCCCGTCGGCGCCAGCTCGTAAGCGCTGACGTTTTCGGGCGGCGGGTTTGGTCTCCCCCCTGCCCGCCGCACCACCGGGGAGGATCCTGCGACTCATCCTCCCCGGTGGTCAGTCAGTAACGGGTCGCGCGCATCGAGTCCGCCCCCACCACAGCGATGACAAACCGGAGGGTTTCGACCATGACCACGAAGAGCATTCCCCGCCGCGTCATGACCGGCCTGGTCTTCTGCATCATGCTCATGCTGGTGGGCGCGGCTCCTGCGAAAGCCGACGGTATCGGCGTATACCCGGCTGAAATCACCTTCAGCGACACATTGCGTGGCGGCGAGTACTTCTCCAGCATCGGCGTCATCAACCATGGCGCCCAGTCGCGAACGTTCACCCTCGAAGCGACCGGCGATATCGCGTCGTGGATATCCTTCGTCGACCCCGCCGACCGCACGAAGAACATCGATCACATGACCACCAGCGCGGGCGCGGACGGTCACGCGGACGTTCGCCTGACGGTGCCCGACTCGGCCCAGAATGGTTTGTACACTGGCGAGGTGCGGACCGTCGCCGTCGTCGACGGGGGCAAGATCGATGGCTCCGGCTCAACGCTCAGCCTGGGCGCGTCGATTGAGGTGAAAGCTGTGGTTTCGGGCAAGCAGCGGGTAGCGGGGAAGTTCCTCGAGCTGGCTGCGAACGATATCGAAGTGGGCTATCCGCTGCGTGTTACGTCCAAAGTCCAAAACGACGGCAACGTCCGCGTCCTCCCCCAGGTGCATGTGGAAATCAGCACCTCCGCAAAGGTCATCGGGACGATCGATACGAACGACGTTGCCGTTCCCCCGAACGAGTACCGCGACATCGAGTCGCAGTGGGACACCAATATCGCGGGCCCCGGCGACTACCTGATAACGACGACCGTTTCGTTCCCCGGGGTGCAGCTCGGCCAGCGCACACGCCAGGTTCGAATCGTGCCAAGGGGAAGCCTCACCCGCCAGGGAAGCTTCGAGAGCCTTCGGCTCGCGAACGAGGTCGTTCCCGGGTCCGTTGCACGCGTCGTCGCGTCGTATCGCAACACGGGCCAGGTTGATGCTCTCGCCGTGTTCTCGGGCGAGGTGTACCGCGACGGGAAGCTCATCAAATCGGTAACGAGCCTGCAGAAGCTGGTCCGTCGCGACGAGGTGCAACAGCTGGAGGCGCTCATCGAACTCCCGGTTGCTGGCACCTACAAAGTGCAGGGCAAGGTGAACTTCGAGGGCCAGGACTCCGACGTCCGCGAACTGACATTCACCGTTGGTTCCTCGGAGACCACCAACATGGCACCGGTCTACAGCGTGGGTGGCGCGGGGCTGGTGCTGCTGGGTGGGGTGGCCGCCTTCTACATTCGCAAACGAGCGCACCAGGATTCGCGAAAGGTGGCGTAGGCGTGGCCCACGCAACGGTTCGGCGCTCCCTTCGAAGGATGGTAAGCGGGACAAGCACAGTCGTTGGCCTGTTGTCGATGGTGCTCGCCGGAGCGGCCCTCGTGTCGGGTGGTCCGGCGCGTGCCCAGACTCCGGGAACCGAAATGTGTAACGACACGACAACTCCCATCCTGGGGGTTGAATCGGCGACGACCAGTACCTCGGTTTACCCGACAGACACCAGCACGTCGGCACCAGGGTCGTCGGCCTCTCCTGCGGGAGCTGCATCGCCTTCGCCAAGTCCAATGCCTTCGGCGAGCCCGACTCCATCGCCTTCGCCGAGTGCAACACCCTCCCCATCGCCGAGCCCGGCACCGTCGCCATCGCAGAGCCCGATTCCATCGCCGTCGCCGAGTCCGACACCGTCGCTATCGCCGAGCCCGACAGCATCGCCATCGCCGAGCCCGATTCCATCGCCGTCGCCGAGCCCGACGCCGTCGCCATCGCCGAGCCCGACAGCATTGCCATCGCCGAGCCCGATTCCATCGCCGTCGGCGAGCCCGACACCGTCGCCGAGCCCAACGCCCTCACCATCGCCGGGGTCCAACGCCTCGGCCTCGGCCTCGGCAGCGGCGGAGGGCACGTTGGGTACACCCTGCCCGGCCTCGCACATGGCCGCTGCCGCAGGTGGCTCGGTTCTTGCTTCCTCTGCTACTTCGATTGGTTCGATTGGCACCGCCGGCACTCCGGCCGCATCCGCGACGACGAGCACGCCTTCGCCCGGCGCATCCGCGAGTGCATCGCCAGCTGCCACCGCCTCCGCATCGGCCGCTCCAACGGCCACCCCGGGAACGGCTGCTTTCATCGAGTGCCAATGGATTCTCCCCGACATGCGCATTCCGATCGCCGGCGCCACTCCTGCGCCAGGGGCAGTCCTCTATGCGCCGCCCGGGAACCCTGCAGAACACGATGACGATTCCACGCTTGGGCCGTCCGCCGCTATGGCTTGCGACGCGGGAATTGGGGGTGCCGGTCAGCCAAATGGCTCAACGCACGTGATGCAGGCCCGCCCGTATCCGGGTGACCGTCCCGCGAAACGCGTCGTGGAGGCCTGGGCCATGGTCCGGACGCAGGGGACGGCGAAGCCGCCCGCACTCTCGTGGTCCGTGACTGGCCCAGGCGGCGGCCCGGCAACCGTCGTGCCAGGAAGGCTGCTTGCGTCATCCGATTGGGCGATGCTCGGCGGGGCTGGGATAGCGGGCACAATGCTGGATGCGGCGGTCGGAACAGGCCAGGTCAGTACTCGCATCGCAAGCGCCACGCGCGATGGGATTGTTGCGCGTTGTGTCCGAGGGGAGGTTGCCGTATTTCACGGCCAGTTCGCACTGTCGTTCCTTCAATCCTGCGGCGTATATCGTGTTGAAGCCGTCGCTCAGGGCGTCAACTCGCCCGCGCCTTTCTGGTCGACGTTCGATGACGTGTGCTACACGTCGGTAGGCCGTGACTTCGAGACGATCCAGTGGGGGAACGTCGCAGCCGGGCAGGAGCAATGGCTTCGTGGTGACCTTGCCTGGTCGGACGTCGCAGCTATGCATCCGACGTTGAGAAACGATGGCAACATGCCGGCGAGGATCGCAATCGCCTTTGACGCACTAAGTCCCGCCGGCGCAGGCCCTGGAAGCGAACGGATCGAGAAGTTCGCGGCGTGCCTCGGGAAGCCGAGCAACCCGCTGCAATGTATCGACAGCATCCCGTCGGGGCTAACCGCCGAATTCGGGCGGCCGCAATCGGTGCTCTGCCCAGGGGATATCGCGCGGCTCGACGTTGGCCTCCTTCCGGGCGCCAGTGTTGCGGCAGGGTCATACACGGGGAGCCTCAGGATTGTCGAGTCGGGTATCGACGGTGACTGTCCCGCATCTTTCGCCGAGTAGTCTGGCAAATCCTCCAAGGCGGTTCCTGGACTTTTCGTTCGGAGCAAATGCATCTCGCGCAGCTCATCCATCTGTGCGATGAGTTCGGCCGCCGACTGTCGCACGAGTGGCGCACCGAGCGGGTTAGGCGCGGTGCTCGGGTCGCCGGTGGCCGGCGGGTAGGCGTTGACGAAGGTATCGAACGCCCCCTGCGGAGCGTGCTCAGTACCCAGTCTCGGAGGTTGTCGGCAATCCCCGCCTGTAAGCTCGGGCACGCGTATCAGATGTTTCGTATACGAAGGAAAATCAACACGGAGGCACCGTCATGAAGATAGGATCTGTCTTCCGTCAGACCGAGATCGGCACGGATCCGGCCGTCATCCGCGACTTCGCCCAGACCGCCGAAGGTCTCGGATTCTCTCACCTCTTCGTGTACGACCACGTGATTGGCGCGCATCCCGACCGTGAACCCCGCCTGACCGGCCCGTACACGCACGAGACGCAACTCCACGAGCCCTTCGTGCTACTCGGCTATCTCGCGGCCGTCACCAACCAGCACGGGTCCGACCTCGAACAGTTCCAGGCGCTTCAGGTGGCGTTTGAATTGGCCGTTCGCGGCCTTCTCGTCGCTCCACTCCTTCGCCTCGAAGGCGAAGGAGAACTCACGCACGACGGGCGGCGTTGCCGTCATGCCGGTGTGGATGGAGCGGGCGTACTGGCCGCTGATGCCATCGTCGTCGAGGAAGAGCCGCGCCTTGATCCGCAGGCCCTTCGCGTCCTCGAACGCCTGGAACGTCTGGCCCACGGGCGGGATCGTCCAGACGTGCGACCAAACGACGGGCGGGAGGCCCTTCTCCTGGAGGGTCTGGTTGAAGGCGCCGGACTCGATGATGTCTGAGTCGCCGAAGAAGTCTGGGCGGTCGGGCGTGCTGAAGATCGCGACGTACGCCTCGAACGTGCCAGCCGCCTCGGCTTCTCCGAGGACCTTGAAGTCAGCCGGGCAGCGCGCGACGCCGTGTTGCTCGGACTTCCATTCGATCCGCACCGGCTACCCCTTCCCCGGCCTAGGGATTCGCTGATTAATTCGCCCCTCGGTACCTGCCAGAGCAGAACGGGCGGAGTGGCAGTACCGCGCGGGTGCGTAGGACGGGCCGGCAGCGGGTGAGC
>CAZDUX010000008.1:0-139963 GCA_964508715.1 uncultured Anaerolineaceae bacterium
ACCCCCAGCCTCCCAGGTGAAACGCGTGTCTACATCACTTGGAGATACTTCAGCCCAGTCGGCCTCGTGCCCCTCGGAAGTCCCCCTTCCCATATCCAGGCCAGTGCGCCGCAACGCGCAGTTGGTAACCAGCAGACCGCGCACTACATCGCTCGATCCGCTGGCCAACACCCCCGGGCTGACGCCAACCTGATCCATCGCTGGCCTACCGAAACCCGATTTCACCCAGACGAGACCAATGACACCGCTCATGAGCGGCCAGGCACTCCTATTTATCAAGGACGCGACTGAACCGCCCGTTGTCATCAAGTCCGAAGATGCACCATGTGGCGCCACACGGCTCAGTGCGTTCATGCATCGCCAGGTCCACGGTACACCCACCATCCGGACGACGGACGGGACTGCCTCCAAGCAGACACTCATCGACCTCATGGAAAACCCCGCGATCGGCCCAACAGACAAGTGGGAGGCCCTCGGAAATGCCAGGGACTGCAACTCCTGGGTTGTCCCGCGTACCGAGTCTGACATGACCACCGGTCAGCCCGGGGGCACCCGCGGCAACACACCCGAGCAGAAGGCCCGCTTCTTCATGGCCGACCAGTTCCGGAGCAAGCCAAAAGTCCAGATCATGCAGGTTGCCACCGGCGACTCAACCCGCAAGCTGGCCCAGCAGGACAAGACCATCATCCAGGGTGTGAGTGCCTATCGCTCCGCGCTGAGTGATCCTGCCTACGTCCGCAAGCTCGGTGAACTCACTGCTGCCGACTACTTCCTCGAAAACGGCGACCGCGCCACGGCGAACTTTGGCAACTTCATGACTGCCGCCAACAACGCCATCCAGCTCATAGACAACATGGATAACAGCGCCCGGGCACTCTGGCAAAGCCCGGACCTAATCGGAAGGACGATGCACCTCGGTCAGCTCGCTCCCAGCAAGACACCAGCGCTTGTCGAGAGGTTCACATTCAACGTTACGAACGACGTCCGCTTCGGCGAAGAGGGTGGCGATGCCCAGATCAAGGCATGGCTCCGGCAACCCGGCCCGGGCGGTACGCGCGAAGATGCCATCAAAGCCCAATTAGCGGCGGGCCTCGACGCTGGACGCGCGCGCATCATCCGGCTCTACGCGACCAACAAGAAGGGCAAGGAAGGCCGGAACGCCAGGAAAGCTGCCAGGGAAGCCTATGAGATCGACTCCAGGTCTGGCGACGCCGGCACCGTCCCGTACTGGGAACACCTCGAGGCCGGCGCCCGTTACCTCGAGTCGCTCCAGCAGCTGGTAAGTACCCGCGTAGCCACCCGAGGCTGCCTGGCCGGGAAGCCCGTCTCATACCCCAAGCGCCCGCGCGATGGTTTCGAGTGCTTCCAGCGCCTCGTCTGTCGACCGCAACAGCATGTCCGCAAGTTCCGCAATTTCCGGCGGCGTCTCGAGCCCGCCCGAAACCCCCGCGAGCAGCACATGAATTCCATCCCTGCTGAGCTCCAGCGCTGTCCGGAACATCGCAACGTCCGTCGCGTCGTCACCCATCACGAAGAGCGCCTTGATCCGGAAGTGGTCCACCAGTGCCCCCAGTGCGCGGTCCTTCCCGCCCTGCGCGTCCGGCAGCACTTCCAGCACCATCCGGCCCTCACGCAATCGTAGCCCCTCCGGCAGCCTATCCAGCACCTCCCGCAGCGGCTCCTCCAGTTCCGGAGCGCTCCGATAGTGAAACGCCGTTGAGATCGCCTTCCGCTCGATGTGCAGGAATGCACTCGGGATCGATGAGATCACCTTCGCTTCCACCTGCTCGAGTGCGCCGCTCAGTGCTACCCGGTCCACCGACGGCAGGAGGGGATTCTCGAAACTCGGCTCGAGTCCATGGCTCCCGACTACCGCCACCTTCGGCACGGGTACCATTCGCCGCGCCGTGTTCAGATCGCGGCCCGTGATCACTGCCACCCGCGCCGCCGTCGAAATCCGGTCCAGTACCGCTAGTGTCGACGGCGGAACACGCGCATCCGATGCATGTTGCACGATTGGAGCGAGCGTCCCATCCAGGTCACAGGCTATCATCAGCGGCCCGCGCGCCTGTGCCAGCGCTCGTAGCTGCTCGATGGATGCAAGTGTCAGCACGTCGATCCCTCCAGGTCGCCCAGGAACCGTGTCGCCCAGGTGCGTGCGTCATGTTCGCGGATGGCTGCAACCAGCCGGCCATTGATTCGGCCCGGCCGCCCCGCGATCGCCTCTCGTAACGTGGCTACCATCGCACCCTGGTCGAATGGGTCCACCGGCACAAGCCCATCGCGCTCGTACCCCCCATATACCTCCGAGACTCCCGCATCCTTGCCGGCGATGATCACTCCACGCTCCGCCTCTGCCCGCGTCGATTGCACCGCCGCGGTTTGCATCGGTATCAGGTTCATCCCATCCGCCAGCGACGATGTGAACACGACGTCGGCGTCACGTTGCAAGGCCACAACTTCCTCCCATGGAATGAGTTCACGTGTCTGGCGCAGCCAGCAGCCCGTGGCCTCAGCGGCAGCACGGGCCTCATTGGCCGCTTCCTCAATCGCCGGCTGTAACGCCACGTAGGAGTCAACACCCTCCCGGGTCGGTGCCGCCACACCTATGTACGCGAACCTCACCCCTTCGCGATAGGCCCGCGCGATCGCTAGGAGCCGTTCCGGGATGCCCTTCGTGTAATCTGCCCGCTCCAACCCGATGACTACTGGCAGGCCCGTTGCCTTTGCCGCATGGAACCGCTCGCCAGCCCGGGCACGCCGTGCTTCGCCAATGAGTTCGTCGATATCTATGCCGACCGGATACGAGTTCACCCGCACCTTCCGGCCTTCGAATAACAGGCCACCAGCCGTCTCGTTTGCCCCAACAAGTTCCATGGCACTCTTCTCGAAGCGGCTGGCGTCGGAATGCGTTTGAAATCCCACCAGGTCCGCGCCAAGCATCCCGCTGATCATCTCTCGCAAGCATGCCCGGGACTGTGTCCCGACGTACCGCCCCGCGACCCGAAGATCCGGGAACGGGGTGTGCAGGAAAAACCCGATTCGCCCGCTGAATCCGGCCGCCCGCAACATGCCCGGGACGAGCGCAAGCTGATAGTCATGTATCCAGCACGTTCCCGACCGTAGCCGTTCGTCCAGCGCCGCCATCGCGAAATATCGGTTCGCAGCGACATAATGCACCCAGTCAGCCTGGCTTGGTGATGCCGGTGCGGGATAGTACGCGGCTAGGTCGGGGAGTGGCTCCCGGACGATGTGCAACAGCGGCCAGAGCAGGCCGTTAGCCACCCTGCCGTAGTGTCCGCGCCACATCGCCTCGTCGAATAGCAGCCGCCGGTGCCGGAGCGGTCCCCGCGGTGTCGAAATGAACTCGTAGCCGCGCTCATCCACCCATGCCCCGTCGTGGCTCCCGCGCCCGGCCCCGATCCACGTTGTCCCCGAACGCCCATCCCATGGAGCTATTACCGGCCGTAACGCGGCCAGTAGGCCACCATTCACCGGCTCCGGCGATGTGGTGCCCCCCGGTGGAGCCTCGTGGTCAAGGTATGCCCGGTTCGCCAGGATGAGGTCGGCCCGTACTTCCACCTCCCTATTCCGCACGATCACACCCCTCCGGCGCAACACAGGCGCCTCTGTTCATCGGTTCGAACTTCACCCCCGCAATGGCCCGATCGCCTCACCGGTGTCACAATCGCCTGCGCGCCCTCGCGCTCCGGAGGTAACTGATGCCCGAGTCGATCGACGATAGCTACGTCGGGAAGTACCTCGGACGCCACGACTACCGCGTCGACGAAGCCGCAATCGAACGCCACGTCGCTGCCACCCGCGATGATAACCCGCTCTACCACGGCGGCGCCGCCATTGCCCCCGCCCTCCTCCTTCATAGCGAGCAGTACGCCTTCGCCCTCCGCGACTGGTATCTCCCGAAGCTCTACGGCAACCTCCACATCAAGCAGGAATGGGACCTCTTTCGCCCCGTTCCTCTCGGCTCCGACCTCTGGACTCACGGCATGATCGTCGATCGCTACATCCGCAAGGACCGCGATGTCGTTGTTCTCGAGTTCTGTGTTTTCGACGGAGCGGACGTCATGGTCGCGCGTGGCCGCTGCCATCAGTCGTTTCTCCTTGACGTCCACACCGGTGAGACGGTGGTCGGTAAGGATTCCGCGGCAAAGAAGGCCCCGCGCCCTGTCGATGACCGCCCCATCCTCGAAGACCTGGCTCCCGTCACGAAAGTCGCCGACCTCGGCCTCTGCATGGCCTTCAGCGGCCCCAACCGCAACTACCACAACGACCTCGACGAAGCAAAGAAGCTCGGTTTTCCGGACGTCGTCGTGCAGGGGACGATGAGCACCACCTTCATCGCCGAGATGCTCACGAACCGCTACGGCCTCGGCTTCATCGCCGGCGGCAGGATGTCGCTCAATCTCACCAACGTCCTCTGGGGCGGCGAGCAGGTCACCGCGCGTGGCCTCGTCCGCGAACGCCGCCGCGAAGGTTCCCGAACCCGCGCCATTCTGGATGTCTGGACCGAGAAGCTCGACGGCACTAAGACCATCGCCGGCACCGCCAGTGCTCTCGAAGACTGAACGCGCCGGTCGGTGGTGCAACGTGCCGCCCCCGCGCCATATCTCCGCCACGTAAACACACGCTGCGCCCTATACTCTCAGCCATACCACGGAGGCGCCCTATGAGTGTGTTCGACGAACGCCCCGGCAGCATGCGAGGCCGCCGAAGCAATGACCAGGGCCAGTTCCAGATCCGCATGGAGCCCGCACCCACCGGCGCCGCGAAGACGCGCACCGGCCGCAAGCTCGGCGGCGTCGACAACGGCACCGTTGCACTCGCCATCAGCGGCATGTCCTTCTACTGGGTGATGCCGATGCTCATGTCCCCCCGGAAGCGCCGTCGCAAGCACCCTCCGGCCGATTCGGGGAGTGCCCGCGAGTGACTCTCCGTATTGGGCTCGTCGGCACGCAGTTCATCGGCAACGTCTACCTGCACTCGCTTCAGCGCGTCGGCGATGCCGAGGTGGTCGCAGTCGCCTCGCCGAACACCGCCCAACAGTTCGCCGAGCGCTGGCACATCGAGCGCCACTACAAGGACTACCGCTCGATGATCGAGGATTGCGACATCGACGCCGTCGCCATCGCCACCCCGAACGACCTCCACTACGACGTCTGCCTGGCCGCGGCCGACGCTGGCAAGCACGTCCTCTGCGAAAAACCCCTGGCCCTCAGCCTCGATGAAGCGGACACGATGATTGCCGCCTGTAAAGGTGCCGGCGTCGCCCTCATGTACGCAGAGAATCTCATCTTCGCCCCGATGTACGAACGCCTTCGCACCCTCGCCCATAAAGGCAGTGTCGGCCAGCCATTTCTCGTCAAGCAGGCCCAGTGCCACGGCGGCCCCTATTCACCCTGGTTCTGGGATATTGACCGTGCTGGCGGTGGCGTCCTCCTCGACATGGGCTGCCACAGCATCTTCAGCATCTGCCACACCATCGGAGCCTGGCCCGAAGCCGTAACTGCCACCCTCGGCCGCTTTGCCCACACCGAAAGAACCGTCGCCGAAGACCACGCCGAGATCACCCTCCACTTCCCCGGTGGCACCATCGGTCAGGCCGAAGTCTCCTGGGCCATGCCGGGTGGGCTCGACTACCTCGAGGTCTACGGTCCCCGGGGTCGTCTCACCGCCAACCTCGAACGCGGACCGGCAATCGCGATGTATACCACCCCGGGCGAGGAACCGACCGGTCCCGCCAGGTCGGTGAATGGTTGGCAATTCCCCATGTACGAAGAAGCCTGGCAGTTCGGCTTTGAGCAGGAACTCCGCCACTTCGTCGACGTCTGCGCCGGACGCGAAACGCTCCGGTCGAGCGGCGAGGATGGCCGTCGTGTCCTCGAGATTATCTGCGCGGCCTACGAATCTGCCCGCACCGCCCGCACCATCGCCCTCCCGTTTGCGTCTCACGCCGAAAAGCCGATCGACCACTGGTTCGGTGAATTGAGCTGAATCGAGGGCCTGGGCGCTCGCCGCCATGCCCGCTCTGCCACCAACAAAGTGGCCCCCGCACGAATGAGGCGGGGGCCACGACTTTCTGGGCCGGGCTTTGGGCCCTCCTTCTGCCTACGGGAGTGCCAGCATTCGCTCCAGGGCCACCAGTGCCCACTTCCGGGTATCACCCTCCACGACCACTTCATTCACTACCTCACCCTGCAGGAGCCCTTCGAGCACCCATGCAAGGTACGCCGGGTGGATCCGGTACATCGTGCTGCAGGGGCAGATCACCGGGTCCAGGCAGAACACCGTCTTATCCGGATTCTGTTTGGCGAGCCTGTTCACGAGATTGATCTCCGTCCCGACTGCCCAGGCAGAACCCGCTGGCGCCCCGCTGATCGCCTTCGCGATCTTCTCCGTCGAGCCGTTCTGGTCCGCTGCCTGCACAACCTCCCAGCGACACTCAGGGTGGACAATGATGTTGATCCCCGGGTGTTCCTTCCGCGCCTTCTCAATCTGCTCCACGCTGAACCGCTGGTGCGTGCTGCAGTGTCCTTGCCAGCAGATCACCCGCGCCTTCTTTAGCTGCTCGGGTGTCAGCCCGCCATCCGGCAATAGCCAATTCCAGAGCACGATCTCGTCCAGTGGAATCCCGGCCGCCCAGGCCGTGTTGCGGCCAAGGTGCTGGTCCGGGAAGAACAGGATCTTCTCCCCTCGCTCGAACGCATACTCAAACGCCTTCCCTGCGTTGCTCGATGTGCAGACCATTCCCTCGCGCTCGCCAACGAACGCCTTCAGCGAGGCCGCACTGTTCATGTAGGTGATCGGAATCACCTTCACATCCTCGCCGAGCGTCTCCGCGA
Source organism: uncultured Anaerolineaceae bacterium (assembly GCA_964508715.1). Taxonomy (GTDB): domain Bacteria; phylum Chloroflexota; class Dehalococcoidia; order Tepidiformales; family Tepidiformaceae; genus JAKALX01. The sequence goes on from CAZDUX010000008.1 coordinate 6,861, forward strand.
TGATGTCCCAGGCCTCGTACACATCGTCCGGGTCGGCCATATCCGCCATCGAGCATCCCGCGGCCATGTTCGGCAGCAGCACCTTCACGTCCGGCCGGGTCAGAATGTCCGCGCTCTCGGCCATGAAGTGCACCCCGCAGAAGAGGACGAACTCCGCCTTCTCCTGGGCCGCCGCGTACTGGGCCAGTTTGAAACTGTCGCCCGTATAGTCCGCGTACTTGATCACCTCATCGCGTTGGTAGTGGTGCCCCAGGATGATGACACGCTCGCCGAGCTTTGCTCGTGCGTGGGAGATGCGTACATCCAGCTCCTCGGGCTTCATGTCCAGGTACTGCTTCGGGATGTCCCGCTGCCAGGCAATGAACGCAGGCTCCTCCGCGAGCGGTATCGGCTCCAGTTTGTCCGCCGGGCACGTCTCCGGGTTCGTATAAAGCGCCAGCGCCTCGTCTTCAGTGAGCGCCTGCTTCGTCATCGTCGCTGTCATCTGCTTCCCCCGCGTAACTTACTTAGTGTCACTTCTACACTAACTCGCACGCATACTCTGCCCCTCGAGGTGACTTCGTGTCAAGCCGACACGAAGTACCTTTAACGTTTGCCACCGTGCCCCGCAGAGCCAGTTTCAGGGAAATGCGATGAGAAATTGGCTCATTCCCGCTTCGCAAACCGTCGCGTCAGCAGGTAACGCGTCGTCAACCGCGCAAACGCAAACCCCATCAGTAGTGCAACCGAGATGAATAGCACGTAGCCCATGGTCGACTTGTCGTCATGCCCCTGGATGTAACCGGCGATGAACCCCAGGTAGACCCCCAGGAACGCCCCCAGTGAGAACGCGAAATACACAGGGAACGTCCGCCATCGCCAAACGGGCAACCTGCTTGCGGTCCGCTGCTCAACACTCGGCGGTACACTCCCGGCGCCGCCGCCCCTCCGGCGCACGCCGCGCTTCTTCGTCGTCGTCATGAAGGCACCCCAAATCTCAGGCGAAACGCCATATCGCAGCGCAGGCAGAGCGGTACGATGTCACGGCCGAGCAGGTCCCGGAACCCGATGACCGCTTTCCCGCAAGGTTCGCCTGGCTCGTTCACCCGCGCATCGGGAAAGTGAAACAGCTGCCCGCAATCTGCGCACACCAGTGCGCTTCGCCGCCCAATCGGTTGTCGGCACTCGCAACACTCCCCATTCATTTCCGCCCCTGGGCGAACTCGATCACATCTCCCCGCTGAAACAGGTACACGCCGCTGGCCGTCTTCCGATGTCGCACGCGCCCATCGTCAGCCGCCATCTGCAGGTCTCGCTCACTTACCCCCACAGCACTCGACGCCTCCTGGATATCCAGCACGTCATCCAGCGCACCATCAAGCTCCGGCTTCGGTGGGTTCAGGCACGTGTTACAGGCGAACTCCAGCGCCAGGAACTCCTCATTGATCCACACCTGTCCGCAGTCTTTTCCCGGTAGATCCGTACGCTGGTTCAGGTGATATGGCAGGCCGCAGGCATTGCACCACGCTTCGAGGTGCGCCTCGAGTTCCTCGCCACAGACCGAACATGAAGTTTTCGCACTTGTCATAGTCCGAGGCAGCCCTCTTTCGAGCATACCGTATCCTTGACGCGTGCAAAACGCCGTCCCTATGATCATAGCGCTTTAGCAATTCTTTGATCGCCGGAGCGCTCAGCACCGAGGGAGGAATCGTGCCGCTGGCTCCGTCACCCGGTTTTGATGAACTTGCCGCTCGCCTCGGTGTCACCGGCCTCCCTCCGGATCTCATCCAGGAGGCCATGACCCATGCCTCCTACCTCAATGAATCTGGTGCCGACACCAACTCCAACGAGCGCCTCGAGTTCCTCGGCGATGCGGTCCTTGGCATGGTCATAGCCACCGAGCTTTTCAACCATTACCCCGATGCCGGCGAAGGCCAGCTCACGCGCATGCGAGCCGATATCGTCCGCGGCCGAACCCTCGCCGCCGCTGCCGCCCGCCTCGGCCTCGGTGACTACCTCGTCCTTGGCCGCGGAGAGGAAGCCGCCGGTGGCCGCACCCGCGAACGCAACCTCGCCGGCGCCATGGAAGCCGTCGTCGGAGCCGTTTATCGCGGCCGTGGTTACCGTGCCGCTCGCGGTTTCATCCTCCGCCTCCTGCGTCCCGAGCTTCGCCAGCTTCACGAGGAAGGCTCCAGCCTTGATGCAAAGTCCACACTCCAGCATCTCGTCCAGGCACGTTGGCACCAACCGCCACAATATGTCACCTTGGAGGAGGAAAACGGCGATGCGGGGCGCCGTTTCACGGTCGAAGTGCGCGTCGCGGGCGAGTCGCTTGGCCGCGGCCAGGGCGCCAGCAAGCGGGAAGCGCAACAACGCGCCGCCCAGCAGGCTGTCGAGACCTTGCGCGTGCGCGAGGCCGGGGAGTAGCCCGTGTACCTCAAGAAGCTGCAAATCCAGGGCTTCAAGAGTTTCGCTAACCGCACCACCTTCGAATACGGGCGTGGTGTAACCGCCGTCGTTGGTCCCAATGGCTCTGGCAAGAGCAACGTCAGCGACGCCATCCGCTGGGTCCTTGGCGAACAATCAACCCGCCTCCTTCGCGCAAAGAAACAGGAAGACGTCATCTTCGCCGGAACCGGTGGCCGTGCCGCCGTCGGCATGGCCGAGGTCATCCTCACACTCGACAACGAGGAACGCTGGCTCCCCGTCGACTTCGCTGAAGTCGAAATCGCCCGCCGCGTCTACCGCAACGGCGACTCCGAATACCTCCTCAATGGCTCCCGCGTCCGCCTGCGCGACATCGTAGACCTTCTCATGAAAGGTGATGTCGGCCAGAACAGTTACTCCATCATGGGTCAGGGCCTCGTCGATGAGGTCCTCACCATGAACCCCGACGAACGCCGCGGATTCCTCGATGAGGCCGCCGACGTCAAACGCTTCCGAACCAGGATTCGCGACGCCCAGGACCGCCTTGCCGCTACCCGCGAGAACCTCGAGAAGGTCACCCTCGTCGTCTCCGAGATCGCTCCCCGTCTCTCCCAGCTCTCCCGCCAGGCCGAGCGTGCCGCCGAGCATTCTCGCCTCTCAGCCGAGCTTTCCGAACTCCTCCGCGCCTACTACGGCCAGCGCTGGAACGACGCCCATAACGCCCTCGTCCGTGCCCGTGCCGCCCTCGACCAGCGCAGCGCCGAGGATGCCCATGCGGCCGAGCGTGTCGCCCAGATCCGCGAGCAACTTCGCGCCCTCGGCGACGAGATTCGTAAGCGCCGCGATGCCATCTCCCGCCGTGACACCCGGAACACAGAGATAGAGCAACGCCTTGCCAGCACCGAGCAGGCTATGGCCCTGGATCGCGAGCGGCACGCCATGGTCGCCGGCCGGAGCGAGGAGCTTCGGATGGAGATCGAGGCCCTCGAAGCGGAAAAAATCAGCCTCTCCACCACCGACGTCGATGAAGGCCGCCGCGGCATCGAGATCCAGGGTGAACTTGACCTGGCGAAGAAGGCCGTCGGCCAGTGCCGTACCGTCCTCGATAACGCCGAGCGCGAGTACTCGCAGATGCGTAGCCGCGTCCAGGAACTCCGTGATGGAGCCGACGGTGATGAGCGCCGGGCCGGGGCGATGCAACATGACATCGAGTCGGCCCAGCACCGCATTGCCGAACTTGAACACGAGGCCGAACAGGCTATCGCTCGCCGCAAACAGGTCATCGTCGAACTCATCGGCTTCGGCCGCCGCTATGCCAACGCCCGCTCTGCCGCCATCGAGGCGGAGCTCGCCCTCGAAGCCGGCCGCGCTCACTCCGACGAGGCTCGTGAACGCCTGAACCGTGTTCAGGAAGAGGTCCGTACGTACGAAAACGCGGCCAACCAGGAACTGCGTGAACTCGACCACCTCGAAGGCCGCCTCGATGCCCTTCGCCGTGTCCAGGCCGAGCATGACGGTGTCGCCGCCGGAACCCGCAACGCCCTCATCATGGGCCAGGCCCTCATCGACGGCGTCGAGCCTGGCAGTCTTGGCGAACCTCCCGAGGTGCCCGGTGTCCTCGGACTCCTTTCCCGTCAGATCAAGGTTCCCGCCGGCCTCGAACTGGCTATCAATGCTGCCCTCGAAAGCCGCCTCCACGCCATCATCACCGAGAGTGAAGCCGCGGCCCTCGATGCCATCGCCCTGCTCCAGCGCCGCAAGCAGGGCCGCGCCCAATTCCTCCCGCTCGAATCAGTTCGCCACGTCTACCCGCTCAACCTCCAGAAGGAGCGGGGCGTGGTTGGCGTGGCTGCCAGGCTTGTCCGTTGTGACCAGAAGTACAAGCCGCTCGTCGATACCCTGCTTGGCCGTGTCATTGTCGTTGAAGACACCCAGACAGGCCTCCGCATGATCCGCCGCGCCCTTGGTGCGGTTGTCACCCTCGACGGTATCTACATCGAGCCAACCGGGGTTATGGCCGGCGGCGCATCAGGCGCCGACGAGAGCGTCTTCAGCCGCCAGCGTGAGCTCGATGAACTCCCCGAGCGCATCAACGCCCTCCGCGAACGTGCCGATATCGCACGCGCCCGTATCGAAAGTGCTCGCACATCCATCGACCAGCTCACCGCTCGCGCCCGCGAGGCTGAGCAGTCATACGATGACCTCCGTCGTGCCGCTGATGCTGCCCGCTTCGAACTCGAACGTGAGCGCGAGCGACTCCACCGGCACCGCCGCGACATGGACGCTGTGCGCTCCAAGCAGGCCGATATCGAGCGTGAGCGTGAGGGCCGCGAGAAGCAGATTACCCAATCTCAGCTCGCCGCCCAGCAACTGGAAGCTCGCCGCGACGAACGCCGCACCCAGATGACCGCCCTCGAAGACGAGCTTCGCGAGGCTACCGAGCGCCGCGAATCCGCCCTTCGCCAGGTGAGCGAGGCCAGCGCCAAGCTCGCGACCATCGAGGGCGAACGCCGAACACTCCAGGCAATGCGCGAACAGCACGACAAGGCGATCGAGCGCCTCACCAATCAGATCTCTGCCAGGCGCCTTCAGGCACGTAACCTCGAGCTCGAAGCCAGTGTCATCGATGAGCGCCTCGCCAAGCTCGCCCACGAACTCGAGACCATCCGCGGCGACCAGTCTCGCTACACTGAAGACGCCGCCCCCGACCGTGACGAACTCCACCGCCTCGAAAACCACGAGCGAGCCGTCCAGGACGAATACTCCGAAGCCCAGCAGCGCCTCCTCGAGATCGACCGCCAGCGTCTTGACCTCGAGGCCGAACTCGCCCGCACCAACGAACATATCGAGCACCTCCGCACCGAGATGGAACGCGAAGGCCTCGGCCCCGACCGCACCGGCAAGATTGTACCCCTCGACCAGGCCATGGCCTCCGATCCCCTCTTCGACATCGGCGAGACCCGCCACATCATCCAGGGGGGCGCCAGCATCGACCTCGAAGAGACACGCCTCCGCATCGACGACATCCGCCGCCAGATCCGCCGCCTCGGAGCCATCAATGCCGAGGCCCCCGAGGACTACCGTGAACTCAAGGAACGCCACGAGTTCCTGACTACCCAGATGGACGACCTGTCCGAGGCCGAAGACCAACTCCGTGCTGTTATCGCCGAACTCAACGACGAGATCCGCACTCGCTTCTCCACCACGTTCGAGAAGGTCAACAAGGCGTTCGGCGAATACTTCAGCGCTTTCTTCGGCGGAGGCTCCGCAGCACTCCTCCTCACGGACCCCGAAAATGTCGCCGAGTCTGGCATCGAGATCGAAGCCCAGCCACCCGGTAAGCGGATCAAGAGCCTCAGCCTGCTCTCCGGCGGCGAACGCTCCCTGACCGCCGTGGCACTCCTCTTCGCCCTCCTCTCGGCGAATCCCGCCCCCTTCTGCGTCCTCGACGAAGTCGATGCCGCCCTCGACGAAGCCAACGTCGGGCGCTTCACATCATCCCTGCGCCAACTCGCCGAAAAGACCCAGTTCCTCATGGTCACCCACAACCGTCGCAGCATCGAAGTCGCCGACGCTATCTACGGTGTCAGCATGGGCCGCGACGGTGTCTCGAAGGTCCTCTCCCTTCGCCTCGCCGACCTCCCACAGAATTAGCCTGGCCTGCTCGAAGCTCTCGCTCGGCGGCGGCCTCAACCCCTCGGCCCTGAAGCCCACCCGTCGCCTCACAGGCATGTGAGTGACCCTGCTCCGCGTGCGGGCACCCGGCACCACGGCTCTTCCGCTCGCCCCCTCGCCCACTCCCGGTTACCATCCTCCGATACCACCCCAAGGAGCCCCCGGCCCGTGCGGTTTTGGCGCAAGAAGAAGCAGGATGAAGCCCCTTCCGCCGCTGAGGCCACACCCCGGCCCGGCGACGCAGCCCTTGCTGTCGCCACTGCGGCCCTCGAGCCCGAGACCTCCATCGAAGAGCAACCCGAGCTCGAACAGTTCGATGACGTCGATGATGAGTTCGAGGAGTACACCCCCGAAGAGCAGGCCGAAGTCCACGAACAGACCGAGCGTGCCCTGGAGCGTACACGCCGCGGTTTCTTTGGCCGCCTCGCAGGCATCTTCCAGAGCTCTGACTTCGATGAGTCGCTCTGGGATGACCTCGAAGAAGTCCTCATTGCTTCCGACGCCGGTCTGCCCACCACCGACGAGATCCTTGCCCGCGTCCGCAAGCGCGTCCGCGATGAAGGCGTGAAGCAGAGCGCCCGCGTCCGCGAAATTCTCCGCGAAGAACTCATCGATATCCTGCGTGCCCCAGCCCACCAGCCGCCTGCATGGGCACGAAAGCCCATCCCGCCGCTCCTCATCCTTCTCGTCGTTGGCGTCAACGGCGCCGGCAAGACCACCACCATTGCCAAGATGTCCCACGCCTTCAAGCGTGACGGCGCCACCGTCGTCCTGGGCGCCGCCGATACCTTCCGTGCCGCCGCTACCGACCAGCTCAAGGTCTGGGGCGAACGTATCGGCGTCCGTGTCGTCGCCCATCAACCTGGCGCCGACCCCGGAGCGGTCGTCTTCGACACCCTCTCCGCAGCCGAGGCCTCGCGCGCCGACATCGTCATCGTCGATACCGCGGGCCGCCTCCATACCAAGACCAACCTGATGGAAGAGCTGAAGAAGATGGACCGCATCATTCAGCGCAACCATCCCGATGGACCCCACGAGACGCTCCTCGTGCTCGATGCCACCACCGGGCAGAACGGCCTCACCCAGGCCCGCACCTTCGCCGAGGCGGTGGGCGTCACCGGTATCGTGCTGGCCAAGCTCGATGGCACGGCTAAAGGGGGCATCGCTTTCGCTATCGCCCATGAACTCAACATCCCGGTGCGATTCATCGGCACCGGCGAGCGGATGGACGACCTCGCGCCCTTCGATGCGCGCGACTTCGTCGATTCGCTGCTGGCATAGGAGCCCCAGGGTGGCCCAGGTGCTTGCGTTCTGGGCCACCTCCCTTCTCGTGGGTATCCTCGCCCTTCCCATTGCTTTCGCACTTCTTCGCCGCCTCCCCGATGCGGGCTCTGCCTTCGCGATGCCACTTGGCCTGGTGCTGGCAGGCTGGGGCTACTTCATCCTTCGCGTGGCCAGCGTCCTTCCCTTTGGGCGAGGTGGCTACATCCTCGCCCTCGCGCTCCTCGCCCTCTTCTCCTGCACCACCATCGGCCGTGACCGGCACTTCCTCTCCACCTTCCGCCGCGCTGCTCCCTCGCTTGTCGCCGTCTTCGGCATCTTCACCTGTGCCTTTTTTGTCTACGCCGCCTTCCGCTCGTACAACGCCGAGATCACCGGCACCGAGCAGCCCATGGACTTCATGTACCTCAACTCCACGCTTACCTCCCGCGACTACCCCCCGAAAGACGCATGGCTTGCTGGCGAGAAGGCCAGCTACTACTACTTCGGCTATCTTCAGGCGGGGCTTCTTACTTCCGTCTCGGGTGTCACGCCGGCAACGGGCTACAATCTCACGCTCGCGTACACGTTCGCGGCTGCCGCAACGGCGATCGCCTCGCTCGCCTACGCCCTCGCCCGCTGGACGCTCGGTTCCCGCGCCCGAAACTGGGCCCTCGGCGCCGCCGCACTCGCGGTTGGCATGCTCCTCTTCCTCGGTTCACTCTCCGCCGTCTTTGAACTCGCTGCCGCCCATGGCGATTACAACCGCGGCCTCTACGGCAAGATGGGCGTTGAGTGGCTCATCCCCTGCACCCCGGGCGGCGATACGAAAGACTGCTACACCGGCCCAACCAACCCGCGAACCACCGAGTGGTACCCCACCGAGTTCTGGTTCTGGTGGCGTGGTACCCGCATCATCCCCGACACCATCAACGAGTTCCCCTTCTTCAGCTTCCTCCTTGGCGACCTCCATCCCCACGTCATGTCCATTCCGCTCGTGCTGCTCGTTCTCGGCATCTCCGCCTCAATCTGGCGAGGACGCAGGCCACTCTCCTGGAGAGTGCTCCGCCGGAAGCCCGCCCTTGCAGCCCTCCTCGGCGTTCTCATCGGAGCCCTCGCATTCCAGAACGCCTGGGATATCCTCACCTTCACCGCGGTTCTCTTTGTCGCTGTCCTCGCCCGCAACCTGAGGCGCCTCCCCCTCATCCGCGCCCCTGGCGATTCCGCACGCTTCCCGGCCTTGCTCGCTACGTTCGGATTCATCCTCCCCATCCTGGTGCTGGCAGTGGTGTTCTACGTTCCCTGGTACGTCGACTTCAGCTCCCAGGCATCCGGGTTCGAACCCTATGCCGGCGCCGGAACACGACCGTCCCACGCCTTCCTGCAGTTTGGTCCGCTTCTCCTCGCCGGGGTTCTCATCGCTGTTGTCGCCCTCCGCCGCGCCCAATTCGACCATCTGCTCGATGCCGCACTCGCCACGCTCTGGTTGCCGCTCCTCCCGTTCCTCGCCTGGATAGCCCTCGCCGCCGCCAAAGGCGAACTCTCTACCGCGATCGACGCGCGAACCAATAGCGGCTGGGTCACGCTCTTTCTTTATGCCGGCGCCACGTGGCTCATGGCCATTTCAGCCGTCGTCCTCTGGCGAAAGCGCAGCGCCGCTGCTACCGTCGCCGCCCTCTGCGCCCTCGGAGCCCTCCTCATTTTCGGCGCCGAACTCTTCTACATCCGCGACATCTTCAACAACGTCTCACCGCGCCTCAACACCGTCTTCAAGCTCACCTATCAGGCGTGGATCCTCCTTTCACTCGGCGCCTCCGTGGCTTTTGTTGCGGCACTGCGCTCGGCAGTCCAGCACCGAACCATGGCGGGCTGGCTCACCCTCCCGGTTGCCCTCGTCTTCCTCGCCGGCCTTGTCTATCCCGTGACCGCCGCCATGAACCGGACCGAGGGCTTCACCAGGGATACCGCCATCGACGGCAATGACTTCGTGCGAAGAGCCGATCCCGCCGAGTACGCCATCGAGCAGTGGATCCGCAACCACACCAACCCTGCCGACACAATCCTCGAAGCCACTGGCCGCAAGTGGGGGGTCAACCAGCAGAACCAGCTCACTGTCGTCGACGCCAGCGTCGACTACACCGACGCCGCACGCATCAGCCAGCGAACCGGCCGCTCCACCCTTATCGGCTGGTACTTCCACGAAATCCAGTGGCGCGGCGACACTCCATCCATGCGCGCTAATCTCGAGGCCCGCCAGGCCATCGCCGATGCTGCCTATACCTCCAAAGAACCCGCCGTCGTCCTCGAAGCGATGCGTTCGGCAGGAGCCCATTACCTTGTCGTGGGACGACTCGAACAGTCCCGTTATCCTGTCGACCACATGGCTGCCTTCGACCAGTTCCTCGATCTCGTATTCCAGTCGGGTGACCTCGAGGTCTACCGCCTCCCTTCATTCGAAACGGTGGCCACTTCGTGAGCGAACCCGAACGGGACCTCATCGAACCAACCGTCGCGATGGCACGGCCCGAGGACGAGGTCGAACCGTTCGACGAGCCCGCACGACCCCTGTTCACACTCCGGGCAGACGTACTCGCATGGCTCGGACTGAGTGCCGCCTTCATGCTCCTGCGCCTCGGCACCATCTGGCACGCATCCGTTGGCGGCCCGGAACTCGATGGTCTCTCGGGCGCATGGCAGGCCCGCGTTGGCGTTGCCGACGAGCGCTTCATCCCCACGCTCTTCCAGGCCATCGTCGCCCTCCTCCTCCACTGGTCCGACAGCGAGATCCCTGGACGAATCCTCGCCTTCCTTGCCACGGCCACAATCCCGGGCGCCATCTACTATCTCCGCGTCCGCCTCGGCGAAGCCGGCGCCCTCCTTGCCCTCATTTTCCTTGCACTCGATGGCCCGGGCATCGCCCTCGGCACGTCGGCGTCCGCCATGGGCTTCGACCTCGCCCTGGTAACCTGGCTTGCCGTTGCGATCGAGCGCCGCACCCTTCCCACATGGGCATGGGCCGTGGCCGCCTTCCTCCTCGTGACTGCCGGGCCGCTCCCCCTGCTCCTCCTTCTCGGTTGGGGTGCCGTCACTCTCGCGCGCCGGGAGTATCCCCGGCCTGAGATTGCCGTTTGGGCCGGTGTTGGTGTCGTTGCCGGCGTGCTGGCCGCAACCTTCCAGTTCGGCCTCGGCCTTGATGGTGGCCTTCGCGTCCCTCCTCTCGACCTCTTCGCAGCCTCCTTCGATCGCCCCTGGGCCACCGCCAGCACGCTGGAGATCGCAGTCCTCTACGTCCTCCCAATAATCGTCGCCGGGATCGCATCCGGGGCGGCGATCCTCGTTCGCCGTGTCCGTGATGCCGACTATGAGACATTTGAGCTCACGCTCCTCGCGTGGGCGGGCATCGCCCTCTCCTGGTTCATATTTTCAGCAGCCTCCGAGAGCCCGGTGCCCGTTACGAGCCTCACCCTGCCCCTCGCTATCCTCGCGGGGCCTGGTGTTGTACGCGCCTGGCAGGCGATGCTCGACGCCGACTGGCGAAATGCGCGCTACCTCGTCCCGCTGGCCCTTTTTGTCGCCCTTGTGGCCGTCAGCTTCATGCTCGATTGGGCCCGAAACGACAAGGCTGGCGATTCCACCGAAAAGACGATTGTCGCCCTCCTCCTGGTGCTCGCCGTCCTTTCCCTCGGCCTCGTTGCCTGGAACAGGCAGGCGTCTCCCTCGCTTCTGGTGCCAGCCCTCGTTGTTGGAGCATTCCCGTTCGTTTCAGGCGGGCTCGGTATTGCCTTCAGCTCTGCCGGTGAACCCATCCCCTCCCCGGTGAGCACGCAACAGGCGCGCGAACTCCGAAACAACGTCCTCCAACTCGCACACGAGAATGATGGGCTCATCGTCGTCCATCCCGACTTCCGCGAGGAGATGACCTGGCCGTTCCATGATTCTGGAGACATAATCCTTGCCTCCCGAGCACCCGCCGATGCCGCGGTTCTCGTCTGGCCCGCTGATGCACCCAGGCCAGATGGCTTCAACTCGCTCGACGGCGAATGGTCGTTCCTGCGCAAACCCGTTCCCCCGACTGCGAACTGGCTCGAGTACCTCCGCTGGTTTACGAACCGTAACGTCCTGGCGCACACACAAGACCCCGTTGTCGTATATGTGAAACCACGCCAATGACAGCTATCTCTGGCGAGACCGCTCGCTCCTACCGGCCCGCCACTCTCGACCGGCTCCTCTCGGCCCGCCTGAGCGTGAGCCGCGAAGCCGCGATCTACGCCGTCATCCTTCTCGCCGCATTCGCCCTCCGCTTCTGGAACCTTGGCGACCGCGCCCTCCATCACGATGAGAGCATCCACGCCCAGTGGTCCTGGAGCCTTCTCCAGGGGCAGTATCACCACAGCCCCATCTTCCACGGGCCCTTCTACTATCACGTGGAGGCGCTCGTCTTCCTCCTCTTCGGCGCGAACGATTACACCGCACGCCTCTCGGCTGCCATCTTTGGTCTCACCTTGTGTGTCCTCCCGCTCCTGCTTCGCCGCCGCCTCGGGGCCGTTGGCACCATTGCCGCCGTTGCGTTCATCGCCTTCTCGCCAACCATCGTCTACTACAGCCGCTTCTTCCGCGAAGACATCTACATGGCGTTCTTCACGCTCCTCATGGTCGCCGGCTTCTGGCGCTATATCGAAGAACGCCGTGATCGCTGGCTCTACGTCACGGCTGCTGCCTTCACCGGCTCCGTCCTCACCAAGGAAGGCACCTTCATCTCCGCGGGTATCTTCCTCATCTTCCTCGACCTTCACGTCGCCGCACTTCTCGCAAAGCAAACCCTCGCCGCCCGCGAACTCGACTCTACCCCGCGCCGCGCACTCCTCGCGCTTGCACTCGCGCCTTACGCATGGGCCCTCGCTGCCCTCTGGCCGTTCATCGGCACCCTCAAGCGCCGCATGGATTGGGATGACCTACCCGCTCCTGGTGACCTTCTTGTCCTTCTTGGCACAATAATGCTCCCGCTTCTCACTCCCCTTTCACGAACGTACCTCCTCGAACCCCTCGGTCTCGTCGACAAGGACCGCCTCAACTGGGAGAAACATCTCACCGGCAACATCGCCATCAATGACCGCCTTGCCCTCGCCGGTCTGTTCGCCGTCACGACCTCTGCCGCCGCATTCGTTGGCCTCCAGTGGAAACCCCGCGTCTGGGCTATCGCTTTCCTCTCCTGCGGCTTCGTCTATCTCACCCTCATGACCTCCTTCTGGACGAACATGGACGGCCTCGTCAGCGGCCCATGGGGCTCCCTCGACTACTGGCAGACTCAGCAGGACGTCGCCCGCGGAGACCAGCCCTGGTTCTACTACTACATGCTCATGCCGATGTACGAGTTCTTGCCGCTCGTCATCGCCGTTGGCGGGCTCTGGTGGTCCACCATCCGGGGCGATGCCTTCTCCCGCTTCCTCGTCTTCTGGAGCGCCGGCATCTGGCTCATGCTCTCCTTCGCATCCGAGAAGATGCCATGGAATAACACCCATATCGCCCTGCCTGTCTGCATGCTTGCAGCCTGGACAGTTGCCCGCGCATGGCGGGCATGGCACCCACACCCCGATTGGAATCGCGCGGTCGTCGTCCTCGCGAGTGTTGCCGCTGTGGCATCCGGTGCCTTTGCGCTCGTCGCATTCCTCCCCGGTGGTGCCACCTATAACCTCATTCGCCTGGCTATCATCGGCGGGGCTGCAGCCCTCATCATCTATGCCGTATGGCCCTATGGCCGCCGCTCCGCCGGGGTGGTGCTTGTCGTTGCCGTCGTCGGCGCCCTTGCATTCTTCTCGGTCCGTTCAACGATCATGGCCTCTTTCGTACGCGGCGATGACCCGAAGGACCTCCTCATCTACACCCAGAGTTCCGGCGAACTCCTCGATATCGCCCACGAGATCGATGCCCTCGCTACCGCGACGGGTAAGGGCTATCAGCTCCCAATCGCGGTCGATTCTACCGATTCCTTTGCCTGGCCCTGGGCCTGGTATCTTCGCGACTACAAGGCTGTCGCCTACGTCGATTTCACCAACGGAGCACCCCAGGGCGACTACGCTGTTCTCCTCGTCAACTCCTCGAACGTAGCGAAGGTCAACGACCAACTCGCCCAACAGGGCTCTGGCCGCTACGGTAGCCCCGTCAAGTACCCCCATCGCTGGTGGTTCGACGAAACCTACAAAGCTGCGATGGCCGTCAACGATGGCCCGTGCACAGGCCTCAGCGGCGACTGTGGCCCATTCAAACCCGCTACCTGGAAGCGTATTGCCGACGGTATCAAGAATGATGGATGGCTCACCACGTGGGCCGAATACTGGCGCGACCACGACCCTCATCACGCCAACGGCTCCGTCGACGCCTACGCTTACTTCCCGGCCAACTTCGATCGCAAGGCAGGCACTCTCTCCGCCAAACCTGTCGAGCCACCGAAGCCGGGCGTCGACAAGTCCGGCCGCCCGGCCTTCGGCGGGATTGGTCCCCAGAATGGCCAGTTCTTTGCCCCCACCGACGTCGAAGTAGACCCCCAGGGAAACCTCTACGTCATCGATACCCAGACGAAGAAGCTCCAGAAGTTCGATAAGCACGGCAACTTCCTCGCCGCCGTCGACATCCGCAACAACCCCTCCGACCCGAACGAAGCGTCACAGCCCTGGGGCCTCGGCATCGCACCCAATGGCGACGTGGTTGTCGCCGATACCTTCGGCTGGCGGATCAAGGTTTTCGATAGCAATCTCGAGCCCACGGGCGTTACGTTCGGAACCCCGCCCAAGGACACCGAACACCCTGGAAACATGGAACTCTTCGGCCCTCGTGATGTCGCCTTCGATCAGCAGGGCGACATGTGGGTCACTGACACCGGTAACGGCCGAATCCAGGTCTACACGCTCACTGGACAGTATGTGAGAACCGTCGGTGCAAGGGGTAGTGGCAACGGCCAGTTCAATGAGCCCGTCGGCATCGATATTGCGAAAGACGGCACCGTCTTTGTTGCCGATATGCACAACCGCCGCGTCGTCCTGCTACACCCCGATGGAACATACTCCAGCAGCTTCCCCGTCGACGGCTGGGGCGGCCAGGAAGTCACCGACAAACCCTACATCCGTGCCATCGGCAACGATCGCGTCGCCGTCAGCCTTCCGAGCAAGGGGCAGGTACGCATCTACGATCGGGGCGGCAACCAGCTCGAAGTGATTGCGCCATCGGAAGAGCCGCTTAACCGCCCCTACGGGATGGCCGTAACGGCGGATGGTAAACTCTGGGTTGTCGAAGGCGGCAGCGGCCGGCTCAGGCTCTTCGCAATCTCCTAACTCCGTCGAAGGCGGTTGCCTCTTTGTTCCGATCTCTCCGATTCTGGGCGAGTCTGGCCATCAGTGCCGTCCTGATCGCCCTCTTCCTCCGCGCAACCCACCCCCGCGAAATCGGAACCGCCCTCGAAGACGCGAACTACTGGTGGCTCTTCCCTGCCTTCGCTGTCTTGCTCGTCGCGATTGGCCTTCGCTGTATCCGCTGGTCGGTCCTCATGCGCCCCGTCGCCCCCATGAGTCCTGGGCGCCTCTTCCCCTACGCCATCATCGGCTACATGGCCAATAACCTCCTCCCTGCCCGCGCCGGTGAAGTCGTGCGTGCCTACGTGCTCGGCGACCGCGAGAACGTCTCGAAGATGGGCACCTTCGGCACCATCGCCGTCGAACGCCTCTTCGATGGCTGCATTCTCGTCCTCATGCTCCTTGTTGCCGGCTCCTATGTCGGGTTCGAAGACAACAGGCTACGCATCATCGCCCTCGTGTCGAGCGTCTTTTTCCTTGCCGCCCTGGCCGGCTTCTACATCCTCACCCTCTCTGAGGCTCGGGCGAAGCGCGTCATCCACTTCTTCCTCCGCTTCCTCCCCGGACGTTTCGAGTCCGTCGCCGAACACATGGCCGACCAGCTCGTCACCTCACTCCGATCCGTCCACGATCCGCGCTCCCTCGCCCTCGTCTTCATCTTCAGCGTCCTCGCATGGACCGTCGAAGCCGCCTGTTACATGGTGATCGGCCAGGGTTTCGACCTCGGTGTTGGGTTTGGTCATTACATGCTCCTCCTCGCCGCCGCCAACCTTGCCATCATCATTCCGACCTTTTTCGGTGGTACCGGGCCGTTCGAATGGGCTGCCAGGCTCGTGCTCCTTGGTGCCAACGTCGATGCCGGGATCGCCTCCGCTTATTCGATCATCGCCCATGCCCTCATCCTCATCCCCACGACGGTGATGGGCCTTGGTCTCCTCTGGAGCTTCGGTATCTCCTTCCGCCGCATAGCCCGGATCGAAACCCCCGAGGAAGCGGCCGCCCCATGAAAGTCGGGATTGTTGGCGCAGGTGTTGCCGGTCTGGCCGCTGCAAAGGTGCTCCAGGATCGTGGGCACGAGGTCACCCTTTTCGAAAGCCGAGATGAGGTTGGAGGCCAGGTCGTTACCTTCGAAGTCGGTGGCCAGCGCCTCGAATGCTTCTACCACCACATCTTCACGAATGACACAACGGTCATCCGCTACATCAACGACCTCGGCCTCGGCAAGGAGCTTCTCTGGATCGAGCCGCGTAACGCCCACTTCGTCAAAGGGCGCATGTACCCGTTCGTCACCCCATTCGATCTTCTCAAGTTCAGCGCCATTCCAATTACCAGCCGCATCCGCCTTGGTGTTGTTGCCCTCTGGCTGCGTCGCCAGAAAAACGGCCTCCAGAAGTACGAAGGCGTCACCGCTCGCCAGTGGATGGAGAAGGCCGTCGGCAAGAAAGCCTTCAATGCCTTCTGGGGCCCGCTTCTCAAGGGCAAGTTCGCCGACCAGGCTGACCGGGTCGGCATGGTCTGGCTCTGGAACAAGATCTACCTCCGCTTCGCCTCCCGCCAGGGCTCTGGCGCGAAGGAATCGCTCGGCTACCTGCGCGGCTCATTCCGCGGCTACTACGAAAAGCTCGCCGACCTCATCACCTCCCGTGGCGGGGTCATCAACCTCACCACGCAGGTCGACGAGATCGCCATTGAAGACGGGCACGCCACCGGCATCCAGGCCAATGGCCAGTTCCATCCCTTCGACGCCGTCCTCATGACCGTCCCGAACATCATCGCCAGGAAGATCGCTCGCGACCTCCCGCCCGCTTACCTGGAAGTCCTCGACCGCGTCCGCTACCAGTGGGCCACCTGCCTCATCCTCGCCCTCGACCGTCCCCTTACGGACTACTACTGGATGAGCATCGGTGACGACCTCAATTTCGTCGCCGCCATCGAACACACCAACTTCATGCCGCCAGCCGAATATGGCGGCAACCACATCATCTACCTCTCGAACTACACCCCGCCCGATGACCCCATCCTCCAGATGGATGCGGAGCAGGTCCTCCAGGCCTACCTCCCCGGCATCCGCCGCCTCAACCCCTCCTTCGACCCTTCGTGGATCCGGGAGAAGTGGCTCTTCAAGGACCCTGGCGGCCAACCTGTCATCACCACCTACTACTCTCGCTCTATTCCCGAGATGCGTACGGGCGTCGACGGCCTCTACCTCTCCAACACCACCCAGGTCTACCCCGAGGACCGCGGCCAGAACTACTCGCTCCTCCTCGGCGAGCAAGTAGCCGCCCTCATCGACCAGGACCTGGCCCGCTGATCCGCCAACCCTGTTCCCAACTCGCACCAAGCAACCCCTAACTGGTAGAGTAGTGGCGCATTTCACAATCGAGGAGACCGCCCATGGCGGCTGCTGAACCGACTATCCCCGAACTCCGATCCCTCGTTGCCGAGTTCGAGCCGGGTAAGGGCCACCTCATGCCCGCCCTTCACAAGGTGCAGGACACCTACGGCTATATCTCCCGCCAGGCGATCGAAGTTGTCGCCGCCCAGCTCAACACCACGCCGGCCCTCGTCTACGGCTGCGTCTCCTTCTACGACGACTACCGCACGCATCCCCCGGCTCATACCGAGATCGCCTGGTGCTGTGGCCCTGCCTGCCGCCTCAAGGGCGGCGACCAGATCCGCGAAGCCATCCAGCAGACACTCGGCCTGGCCCTCGGTGGGCAAACCGATGACCACGAGATCGGCCTCCACATGGGGCAATGCCAGGGAACATGTAGCGAGGCCCCCCAGCTCTGGGTGAACGGCAAGGTCGCCGGCAATCTCACCGTCGCGAAGGCCATCCGCATGGCTCGCGAGTGGAAGGAGTCCGCCGAATGAACGCGCGCCTCGAAGCAATCATCTCGGATGCCAGGAACGCCTGGTCGCGTGAGATGTCCAGCGGCAAGGTCCGGCTCACCGTCGTTATCGACACCTCGTCGCTCGCGCGCGGCGCCCAGGAAACCCTCGATGCGATTAATACTGAAGTCGCCAGCCGGCATCTGAACGCCGACGTCGCCATCGCCGGCTCCTGGGGCTTCAACTGGATGGAACCGTGTATCGCCGTCCGTAACGCCTCCGGCACCGAGACCGTCCTCTACGGCAACATTACCGCCGACCGCGTTGCCGATTTCCTCCAGGCGGTTGTCGTCGAGGGCCGTCACATCCCCGATTGGGCCATCGGTATCTCCGAAGGCACCTCCACGGTCGATATCCCGGCGCTCTCCGACCACCCATTCATGCAGGGCCAGGTTCGCCGCCTCATGGCCAACCTCGGCCTCACCGACCCTGAAAATATCGAGCATTACCTCGCTCACGAAGGCTATGTTGGTTTTGGCAAGGCCCTCGAGCTAGACGCCGAAGCGATCGTCAAGGAGATGGTCGATAGCGGGCTCGGCGGCCGCGCCGGTGGCGGGTTCCCCGCAGGCCGGAAATGGGACTTCCTCCGCACAGCCACGACGCACCCCCGGTACCTCATCTGCAACGCCGACGAAGGTGACCCGGGCGCCTGGGTGAACCGCATACTCCTCGAGGGCGACCCCCACCTCATCGTCGAAGGGATGCTTATCGCCTCCCTCGCCACAGAAGCCGACGCCGGGTACATCTATATCCGTTACGAGTACCCCCTCGCGTACAAGCGCCTCCAGGTCGCCGTCAAGCAGGCCTACGAAAAGGGTCTCCTTGGCACCAACATCCTGGGCACCGGAAAGAACTTCGAGATAATCGTCCACCGCGGTGCTGGCTCCTACGTCTGTGGCGATGAGACCGGCCTCATCAACTCCATCGATTCCTACCGCGGTATGCCCCGTATTAAGCCGCCGTTCCCTGCCCAGGCGGGCCTCTGGAACAAGCCCACCAACGTCAACAACGTCGAGTCCTATGCCAACGCTCCCATGATCCTCCGCAACGGCGCCGAGTGGTGGGCAGGAGTCAGCGATGCGAAGGAGAAGGGCACCAAGATGTTCACCTTCTCCGGCCCGATCAACACCCCTGGCTGTGTTGAGATCCCCTTCGGCCCAACCGCGCGGCACGCGCTGGAGCAATGGGGTGGAGGGTTGAACTCCGGCCGTCCGCTCAAGGGCTACCAGCCCGGCGGCCCGCTCTCCGGCATCCTCCCCGCCACCGATATTGATTTCACCCTCACCCTCGATCCATTCCGTGGCCGCGGCATGTTCCTCGGCGGTGGCGGCATCGTCTTCTTCGACGATTCCACCTGCATCGTCGACTTCTGCACCTACTTCCTCGCGTTCTGCGAATCCGAAAGCTGCGGCCGCTGCACCACCTGCCGGAATGGCAGCCAGCGGGCAGTCGAGATTGTCCGGCGCATCCAGTATGGCGGTGGCCGCGACTCCGATTTCGCGAACCTCACCGAGCTTTGTAGCACCCTCCGCTGGTCAAACTGCCTCCACGGCCAGTCGCTCATGACCTGCATCAAGACGACACTGGAGCACTTCCGCGCCGAGTGGGTTGAGCACATTGAAGAGAAGAAGTGCCGTGCAGGCGTCTGCTCCGGCCTTATCCAGTACGCGGTGAAATCCCAGTCCGACGCCAACCTCCCCGACGCCGTCGAAATCTGCCCCACGAACGCGATTCAGGGCAGCCCCGGGAGTTACGCTGTCGTCGACTCCCTGTGCATCCGCTGCGGTGCCTGCAAAGAAGTCGCCCCCGGTGCGATGGAAGTGCGCCACCGCTTCCTCCTCGAGGTTTCGGAAGGGGCCGCCGCCGCAGCCGCCGGCTAACACGGCCAGCCGTATCATCGTGCGATTCACGAGAGGCATCGGCCGCCCGTGGTTGGCTCATGCCTCCGTGATCAGCCCGCCCTGCCCCCCAACACCTCCCGCACGCGACCCTTCACCGTGTCACTGAAGTCTCCGCGCAGCATCCAGTCCAGGTATCCCGGGTCCTCGTTCGCCAGCGCCTTCAGCGTTTTCCCGCGGTTCTTCCCGAACCCTATCGCCGCCTCGCCGTCGACCCACACCAGCTGTCCATCCCCGTCAATCCAATCCGGTTTTCGCCGCAGAGCGATGTCGTCGAGCTCCGGCAGGCTCGTTGGCAACCCGTCGTACCGTTCGAACTGCCCCGCTAACACCTCAATCGTCGCCAGGACGTCCTCCCGTGCCGCATGCGCCTCCTCGAACTCCTTGCCACAGTAGAACTTGACTGCCGCTGCAAGATTCCGGGGCTCCCGGTCGAAGAAGATCGCCATCGCATCTACCACGAATCGTCCGTCCATCGAGAACGCCACCTTCGCCCGGCGGAACTCCGCCTCCAGCAGCTTCAGGTCGAATCGCACCACCCCAAACCCACCGATATCACAATCGGCCAGGTGTTCAGCGAGCCCCGGGGCGAGGTCACGAAATGCCGGCTTGCCATGGACATCCGCATCCGTGATTCCATGCACCGCAGTCGCTTCCGCCGGGATCTGCACCTCTGGATCCACCCGCTCGCTCCGCACGTCTCCATGGCCGTCCGGGAAGATCCGCACGACGGCAATCTCCACAATCCGGTCGTTCTGGACACTCGTGCCCGTCGTCTCGAGATCGAGAAACGCCAGTGGCCGCCTCAACTGGAGCCGTGTCGCAAGCTCCCGTGCGACCCGTGTATATGGCGTCGGCAGCGCATCCTTGGGCTCCTCGAAGAAGTCCGGGAAAAGCGTCTGCTGGAAGGCCACACCCATCGCCCAGATCCTACACTCCCGCTGAATCCGATGCTCTTGCTCCTGGCCCCGCACCCTGCTCCGTTTCAGCCAGTCCGGATCCTGTACCCGTTACCTCTGCCATGTCCCCCCAACATTGCCCCACCGGTGAAGACCGGGACACCAGTCGAGGAGACAACACATGCACGCATCCGTACACGGACTCCCCCTGCTACTCGAGGCCGGGCCAGCCCAGGTTCGCGGCACCGATTGGGACGGCCTTCGTGTCGGGCTGGTTTCCGTTCCGGCCAGTACCGACTTCGGTCCGCTCCTTGCCGGTCTCCCCGGCGACCTCTGCTCCGGGGGCCACTGGGGTTACCTCATCAAGGGTCGTCTTCGTGTCACCTACGCCGATGGCTCACAGGAGACCCTCACCACCGGCGACTTCTTCCACCTGCCGGCGGGCCACACCAGAGTGGCTGAGGAAGCGACTGACTTCGTTGAAATCACCAACCCGGCCGTCCACGACCAGTTCCTCCTCAACGCCCGCCACAACCTGGCCACCGCCTGGTACAACCTGACCACGGCACGCCGGCACGAGAGACATCCCTGGCCGGCGAGCCGTGAGCCGGTTGTTGCCAACTGCCAGTTTAGACAGCTACCGCCGCCTGCACGTCTGTAATCCCTGGTACTGGGAACGCTTTTGCGAACTCCGCCACTTCCTGCCGCACGCCCTCACGTACGCCGTCACCATCGGGGTCCGAGAGCACTCGCGTGATCCATGCAGCCACGCGCTTCATCTCGACCGGCCCCATATTGCGCGATGTCAGCGCCGGCGTACCCAGCCGGAGCCCGCTCGTCACGAACGGTGACCGCTGGTCATATGGAATGGTGTTCTTGTTCGTGATGATCCCGGCACCCTGCAGCGCGTTCTGGGCCTTCATCCCGCTGATCCCCTTGGCGTTGCAGTCCACCAGGATCAGGTGATTGTCTGTTCCGCCAGAAACCAGCCGTAACCCACCTGCGATTAACCCCTCGGCCAGCGCGGCCGCATTCTCCACGATTCGCCGCGCATAATCCTTGAACGCGGGCTGGAGGGCCTCACCGAACGAGACTGCCTTCCCCGCGATCGTGTGCAGGTGGGGGCCGCCCTGCGTCCCCGGAAATACGGCACTGTCGATTGCCGCCGCCATATCCTCGCTCGTAAGGATCATCCCGCCCCGCGGCCCACGCAGCGTCTTGTGCGTGGTCGTCGTCACAATATCTGCATAGGGGACCGGGCTCATGTGCATATCTCCCGCCACCAGGCCCGCAATGTGCGACATATCCACCATCAGCTTCGCGCCGACGCTTTGCGCTACCTCGGCGAACGCCGCGAAATCGATCACTCGCGGGTACGCTGTCGCCCCGGCCACGATGACCTTCGGCTTCGCTTCAGCCGCAATTCGCCGCACCGCAGCCATATCAATAACCTCGGACTCCCGGTCCACCGTATACGGCACGAACTTGTAGAGGCGGCCACTGAAGTTGACTGGTGAACCGTGCGTCAGGTGACCACCCTGCGTGAGCTCCATGCCCATGATCGTGTCTCCCGGCTGCACCACCGCGAAGTACGCCGCCATGTTCGCCTCGGCACCCGAACTTGGCTGGACGTTTGCATGCGCCGCACCGAAGAGTGCCTTTGCACGGTCAATCGCGAGTTGCTCCAATCGGTCGCTGTGCTGATTGCCCGCGTAGTACCGCTTTCCCGGGTAACCTTCCGCATACTTGTTCGTGAATACCGAACCGGTCGCCTCCAGTACGGCGGCGGATGCATAGTTCTCGCTCGCGATCATCTCCAGCGTCTCCACCTGGCGGATACGCTCGTCGGCAATGATGGCAGCTACCTCGGGGTCGCGTTGCGACAGCACGGACATAGGAGTGGCCTCGGGAAAGGGAATGATCCAAGGGTACCCGCCGCCGCCCGGACGTGCATGTAGTACCCACGGCCGACAGCGAGCCCCGTGACGGTGACCCGCCCACGAGGCGCCGGACCAACTCGCAACTCGCAACTCGCATCTCTAGAATCGGGGTTATGCTCGAGCTGACACAGCGCCTCCTCCAGGCCGCGCAGGGCGGCGACCCCGTGCTCGTCGCCTCCGTCCTCGAACCAGGCCCTACCACCCTTACGCCCGGTTCCCGTCTCCTCGTCGAACGCGATGGAACCACCCTCGGCTCCCTGGGCGATCCTGCCATCGATGCCCTTATTGCCGCTTCCGCATCCGAGACCTTCGCCCGCCACGCCGTCGAGACTGTCTACGTTGCAGAGGGCGGTCTCAGCCAGCGCACGGTTCCTGGCGCACTCAGTGTCTTCATCGAGGTCGTCGAATCCAGGCCCGTCTTCCTCATCGTTGGTGCAGGCCACATCGGGCGCGCTCTCGCCAGGCTTGCCCGCTTCCTCGACTTCTACGTTGCCATCATCGACGACCGCGAGGAGTTCGCCGACCCAGAGAAGGTCCCCGACGCCGACGAGGTCATCTGCGACGACTTCGAAGCCGCCATCGATCGTTATCCAATCGCCTCCGGAACCTCCATCATTCTCGTCACTCGCGGTCATAAGCAGGATGAGATCTCTCTGCGCCGGTGCCTCGGCCGCGGTGCCGGGTACCTCGGGATGATCGGATCAAAACGCAGGACAGCGACCGTTCTCCAGCACCTTCGTGATGAGGGCTTCGATCCCGCTGAGCTCGCTCGCGTCCGTACTCCCATTGGCCTCGACATTGGCGCCGAAACCCCCGAGGAGATCGCCGTCAGCATCGTCGCCGAAGTGATCATGCTTCGCCGCGGCGCCAGCGGTCAGGTCATGTACCGGCGAACGACATCTCCCCGCGCCGACGCATAAGCCGAAGGGCAGTAAAATGCGTCCAATGGATGGTTTCACCGTCTCCGAGATCCCTGCCCTTCGCTCTCCCGTTGTCGTCCTCGCATTCGGTGGCTGGAGCGATACCGGAACCGTCACCATCGACGCCGCCCAGCACCTGATCGATACCTACGACGCACACCGATTCGTTTCCATCGACCCTGAGGAGTACTTCGTTTTTACGGAGACGCGCCCCAGCGTCCGCCTCGATGAACACGGTGTCCGCGAACTCGTCTGGCCCGAGAATGAAGCCTACTGGGCCGAACTCCCCGATTCCGACCACGACCTCATCATCGTTCGTGGAATCGAGCCAAACCTCCGCTGGCGAACCTTCTCCGAACGGCTTGCGGATGCCCTCATGGTTGCGAACCCGTCCCTCGTATGCACCCTCGTTGCTCGTCCGGCAGCAACTCCACATACCCGGCCTATCCCGGTGACGGGTTCATCCGCCGACCCCGCGCTCGCAGCCAGGTTTGGCCTGGGCCGCTCCCTCTACCAGGGGCCAACCGGCGTCCTCGGGGTCATTCACGATGTGTTGCGCCGCCGTGGCGCTGGCCTCATCAGCCTCGCGGCCGGTGTCCCGCACTACCTCAATGTCGAAGAGAATCCCGCCGCCACCATGGCCCTCCTTCGTGCCCTCCACCCGGTCATTGGTGTGGTCCCCGACCTTGGCGAACTCGAAGACGAACAATCGCGCTTTGCCGAGCGCGTTGAAGAAGCTTCCCGTGGAGATGAGCAGATCGGCGCCTATGTCCGCACCCTCGAAGAGCACTACGGCGAACCCTCCGAGGAATCTGCCGGTTCCGAAACAGAATTGCCATCTGCCGATGATATCCTCCGCGACGTCGAAGACTTCCTCCGTGGAGGCACCGACTCCTGATTCCGGGAGGAGACACCATGGTTCTCAAGGCAATCGCCTGGAAACTCGCGTCACCCTACGACGCATACGTTTCGCACGTCGCCCGCCTCAACCAGGCTATGGAGCGGATCCGTTACTTCACCGGGCTGGCCCTCGGCTACGAGGCAGGGCTTCATGGCTCCGTCCGTCTCGTGCCCGCCCCCGTCGATCCCCTCTCCCGAGCCCAACGCTTCCGCGAGCAACTTGGCCAGGCCGCAAGCGCCATGGGCGATGAAGAGTTCGAAGCGTTCCTTACCGACCTTGGTGGTGGCTCGGTCGCTGATGTCGAAACCGACCGCGCCCGCACCGTCACGCGCCTCGCCAACACCACCCGCGGCCTTGAAGAGTACTTCGCTATCGCTGCCCGCGAACTCGCCATCCTGGAGGGCCGCGGCTACAACCCGCGCCGCCCGGATATCGCCCGGCAACTCCGCGAAAACCACCTCCCCGGGGCCACCGTTACCGACTATCGTCGCGACCTGCACGAGCTCGGCCTCAAGGTCGGGGTGCGAAACTAGATCCGATGCCCGGCCCATCCGAGAGAAGCCGCCTTGTTTACTCCACTGATGGTGGCCGCGTGAAGCCTCCACTCACGCCCCACAACCGTAAACTCGAAGCTGCACCGGTGGTGTCGTCACGGCCCGGCTCCCCACCCGATGACGGCGTCGTTCGTGTCCAGCGCGACAGGAAGGGCCGCGGCGGGAAGACGGCCACCAGTATCACCGGCATCCCCGGCACTGACGCCGAACTCGATGCCCTCCTCAAGACACTCAAGACATGGTGCGGCGCAGGCGGCTCCCGTGATGGCCGAACGCTCATCATCCAGGGCGACCAGCGCGAACGCGTTGTCGAAAAGCTGACTGCCCTCGGTCATAAACCCAGGCTCGCCGGCGGCTGATTCCGTCCTGGGAAAGGGCGCCGCGTTGGAGTACCGCGATCGCCCTACCCCGTCTCGCCAATCTCCCACCGTTCCAGTGCCCGAACCGCCAGCCATGTTGCGATGGCCGCCACCATCACCATCAGCATCAGAGCCTCCGCTCCCCCGAGCTTCGCATCGAACGTTGTCGTCGTCGTGTCTGAAATCGCCTTCGCGATACCGAGCGTGTACTGCCGGACACTCAACACCCGTGTCCCGCTGAACAACGCCGTAATGAGCCCTTCCCAGATGAATACGTAGAGGAGCCCCGTGATGAGCGCCCGCCCCGTGATGACGCTCAACAATACGAACACTGCGCAATACACCAGCGACCCCAGGAGCAGTGCGATACTGAATGCAATTAGGATTTCCTGGTCCGACACATATCGAATTGCGATGGCCCCCGAGACCGCCGCTGCGACGACGGTGAGCACAGCCGTCGCCAGCCACGCCACAAGCAGCTTCGACAGGACGACCCGCCACCGTGCGACCGGCTTCGAGAGCAGGTACACCGCTGTTCCATCCTCAAACTCCGACCCGAGTGCTGCCGTCCCGAAAATGAGAGCGCAGAGTGGCAGGAACGTCCCCACGAGGAGCCGTGACTCCAGCACGCTTGCGGTCCATTGCGCATGGTCTTCGTTCTGGCCGTTGAGCCGGTACAGTATCGCGATCCCCACCGGGAGCAGTACCGCAGCCAGCATCAGCAATGTCCGCCTCTGCCCCAGCAACTGCCGCGC
The DNA here is from genome assembly GCA_964508715.1 of uncultured Anaerolineaceae bacterium. Taxonomy (GTDB): domain Bacteria; phylum Chloroflexota; class Dehalococcoidia; order Tepidiformales; family Tepidiformaceae; genus JAKALX01. Next base: position 32,663 of record CAZDUX010000008.1, read on the forward strand.
CGTTAGGCGCACGATCGCCGCGTTCATCGTTTCACCAGGTACGAGAACACACTCTCGAGCGACTCGTCGGTCGGCATCAGCTCCATAAGGGTCACATCTGCCCGTCGTGCCACGCCAGCGACGACCTTCGTGAACGCTGCAAAGTCCGCCGCGCTCACTGTCAGCCGGCCATCATTCAGCTGCACTCCGAATACGGCCTCGTGCGCAACCAGGGCCGATGCCAGCCTCCGGTCGTCGCTCGAGCGGATGGTGAACGTGTGCGGCCGGTCCGTCATTAACTTCCGAATCGCCCGGAAATCACCCGAGGCGGCCAGGCGGCCCGACACGATCACCAGCACGTTCTCGGCGAGCCGTTCCACCTCCTCCAGGATGTGTGACGAAAAGACGATCACCCGTCCCGCCGCCGCCATCGCTCGTAGCATCTCCATCATCTGCAGCCGCTGCCGCGGATCGGCCCCGTTGAACGGCTCGTCCAGAAGCAGCACCTCCGGTTCGTGCACGATTGCCGCCGCCACCTTGATCCGCTGCTTCATCCCTTTCGAATAACCGCCCGTATGGCGCTCCTGTACCGCCTCCATATCGACCATCCGGATCGCCTTGCGTGCCGCACCATCCGGATCGGGCAACTTGTGTAGCTGCGCGCTGAGCCGGACGAACTCGTATCCCGACAAGAACCCGTAGATCGCCTCTCGCTCTGGCACCAGTCCAACCAGCGTATAGAGGCCGGAGTTCCGCCAGGCCTCCTGCCCGAGCACGCGTACACTCCCCGCCGAGGGCTGCAAGAAACCCGAGAGCATATGAAGCAGTGTCGACTTCCCCGCTCCATTTGGGCCCAGCAGGCCCGTGATTCCTGGCCCAAGCGTGAACGAAACATCGTTCACCGCGACCACGTTTCCATACCACCGCGAGACGTTTGTCACCTCGATACCTGCCGGCGGCACCCCCGGCATGCTCACCACTGGCTCCGTCTTGGTCATGCCGGGACCCTCTGGTACTTACGGACCACCAGCCACGTCGCACCTGCTATTGCTGCCACGGCAACCACGAAGTAGACATACCCGCCCCATCCCGCCGTCGCCATCGAACTCCCGGGCTCAGGATCCTGCCCAAAGACCCAGTAGATAGCCCCGCTCGTTACCTGAACGGGCGAAAGCAGCGTCGCGACCTTTGCCACGGTCTCGCTCCCCACATTGATCACGATGTCCGCCACGATGTCGGCCACAACGAATACCGCCAGGACGGCGATCGTCGCGTAGGCACGCCGTGCTGTCTGTGCCGACACCAGCAGCGAAATCGATCCAAACAACAGCGCGGCCAGTACACCCGCAGCCACGATGCGTGGCAGGTCGGACCAGTTGTCCCGCCAGAACTTCACTGCATCGTTCCCGGCAAAGCTATTTCCCACGAACAGCACGAGCTCCGGCGCCAGCGTCAACACAAGCATCGCACTCGATAAGGCGAGCATCTTCGCCAGCACATAGTCCTGCCGCGAAAGCGCACGGGAGAAGTAGAGCGGCAGAGTCCGTGTCCGCTGGTCGCGTCCCATCATTTCGGGAGCAACTGCCGCACAAAACAGCGCCAGCGTGATTTCGATGAACATAAAGTAGTTTTCGGGCCGGATTATCTCGACATTGCTTGACGATGCGATGGCGGCGATCCCGAGCTGAATCAGCGCCGGGATCGCCGCGATTATCGCGATCGACACCGGGATGATCTTGCTCGTTGCCCGCCGTCCGAGCCCAAATGCACCCCTCAGGCTGAACAGGTACAGCGATTGGATAGCGTGCCTCCGCCCCAGCCGCGCACCGTCGTAGCGCCGATAGCCGAGATCGTAGATGCTCCCTGCCTGCTCAGATGGTGGCATTGCTGCCCTCCCGCTCCGGCCCCTGGAAGAGATCTTCGAGGTTCTGCCGCCGCTGTTCCATCCGCACTAACCCCAGGCCCAGGTCGTCGACGGCATCCCGAATCATGTCGTATGGCTGTGAATTCGATTCCGTGCCAACCAGGACGAGCCGCCCTTCACTGCGCGCCATGAGCCCCGCTGCTACGAGCCGCGTCGTGAGCGGATCCGGGTCACCTTCCACTTCCACTGCAAGCACCTGCGTCTGCCGGGTGAACTCCCCGATCGGTGCCGACTGAAGCAACCTCCCTGCATCGATGACCACCAGGTGGTCACATACGCGCTCGATCTCCCCCAGTAAGTGCGACGCCATGACGATCGCGATCCCGAACTCCCGCCCCGTCCGCCGCACGAGGTCGAGCATCTCTTCACGGCCCTCAGGGTCCAGGCCGTTTGTCGGCTCATCCAACAGCATCACCCGTGGATCGTGCACCAGCGCCTGCGCGAGCTTCACTCGCTGCTTCATCCCCGTCGAATACCCTCGGATCTCCCGGTACCGCTCCTCGAACAACCCTACATGCCGCAGCGTCTCAGCCGTTCGTTCCCGTGCGGAAGACCGTGGCAGGCCGCTGATCTGCGCCATGTGCACCACGAACTCCGTGGCACTCACGTCGGTTGGCAGGCAGTCGTGCTCGGGCATATATCCGACGAACTGCCGCAGCTCTGGCCCTTCGTTCGCTACATCGAACCCGAGAAGCCGTGCCGACCCACTCGTTGCATCGAGGAGTCCGAGCAGTATCTTCAGGAGCGTGCTCTTCCCCGCTCCGTTTGCACCCACCAGCCCGATAATGCCGGGCTCCAGGTTCAGCGTAAGCTCATCGAGCGCAGTGACACCCGGATAGCGTTTCGTGAGCGCCCGTGTCTCCAGCAACGGCATGCCGACTAGGGTACCCCAGCCGCGTTACATGGGTTTGGCCGTTCCGCGGCAAGGGTCACCCAACGGCCACGTCCAGGGCCTCCATCCACGCGAGTGTCACCGCATTGAACTCTGCCGGCCGCTCCTGGTGGAGGAAGTGCCCGCTTCCTTCCCAGGCGATGGCTTTCGACCCGGCCCTCGTGAAGATCGACCGCTCCCATGCTGCCATTCCGGTCGGGTCCGCCCCGCCCCGAAACGATAGTGCCGGTACGCCCACCTTCGTGGCCAGTTCCTCCGTCCGGTCACGCCACGACCACTGTCCGCTACCCCCCACGAGCCCTGCAAATGTTTTCCCGATCACTTCGGGTGACATCCCCAGCAGGCGACGTTGATGTAGCACCGCAAGATGCGGAGGGCACGCTGGCGGATAAAACGTCGCAAAGACACCCGTTGCAGCCTCAATCCCCTGTGCCCCCTGGATCGCGGCTGCCAGGCCCGTCAGCATGTCACGTTGCTCATCCTTCCACCCACTCGCCGCATCCACGGGGACGATCGCGCGCACCAGGTCCGGGTGTCGCGCCGCCAGGACCATGACGATCTGCCCGCCGAGCGAGTGACCCATCGCTACGACCGGGCCCGTCCCCATCTCCTGTAACAACCCCGCTACATCCTCTGCGAACTGCTCTGGCGAATACCCGCCCTCCGTCACCTCGCTCCGTCCATGCCCACGAAGGTCGACAGTGATTACCCGGTGCTGCTCCCGAAACGCCGGGATCTGCCAGCTCCAGTCACTTCCGTCACATGTCCACCCATGTACCAGCACCATGGGCGGACCCGAACCCTCGTCCGTGTAAAACAAACGGACATCGCCTACCTGTGCGTACGGCATCGCCAAACCCTCGTCGGTGTGTGGCCGCGAACTTTACCGAATGCTCGAAGGTGGGGCAATGCGAGCCACAGTCGGTACTTAATCTCGCCGCCGCAACTCCGCGATCTCCTCGTCGGTTGGCAGCTTCACCCCGCTCTTGATGAGCACCTCCTTGCCGGCCTCGAGGTGGTCGGCCCACCACGGTCCAAAGACCGACCGCTTCAGTCTCCCCGCCTTCTTCAGCGCCACGATCCTGTCGAGCTCCACGTTGGCCGCTGCCTCCAGCTCCTCGCGCGTTCCGTTGTTCATGTACGTCCAGTCCGCACCGGGCGCCCGCTGCTCGAACGGCCGCATCGACCGTAGCCGCTGGTTCGCCTCTTCCTCGCTCATCCCCCGTGTCTCTAGCAATCGCTTCACAGCGACTGCATCGTCGACACCAACGAGCCACATCTGGTCACACCAGCGAGCGTACCCCGCCTCCATCAGGTTCACTGCTTCCATCACCGCGATGTCGTCAGGCCCGAGCGTCTCCCGCCACTTGTCGATCTCCGCGTGCACTGCATCCGTGATGCTCCCGATCGCCTTCGTTAGCCGGGCCATCTCCAGGGGCTTGCCGAACACCTTCGCCCCAAGGATCTTCCGGTCGATGAACCCATCTTCGCCGACGATATCCTGCCCGAATGCCTCCACCACGCGGTCGAACCCGGGAGTCCCCGGGTCATACAGCCGGTGCACCAGTTTGTCTGCATCGCAATGCACCGCACCACGCGCCTCGAGCATATCCCCGACGGTCGATTTGCCCGCTGCAATCGTCCCGGCCAACCCGATGACTAGAACCATGGTCGTTCCTCCGGCTGAGTACTTGGTACTGAGTGCTGAGTCTCTTCGTTCTTCGTGAGGCTTGCGCCGCTGAGTGATAGAACGGCAGAGACCAGCAACCAGGCGACTGACTTCTTGGGTTTCGCTCTTCCATTCACCGAATGCTCGAGGACCGAGGTTGCCCGCATCCGATGCAGCGTGGAGGTACCATCGAAGCTCCGCTGCCGACCTGTTCGACATCGACAAGCACTGCTCGAACTCCCCATCCCGTATCGATCGAACCGTTCGGTGATTTCGGTGATATTGGCCAGCACGGAAACCGAGACCCGCTGGATCTGGCTCGAAAGTCCAGGATCCCTGGCGAGCGCCGGCCCCGTGTGGCCGAATATACCGCGCTATTGAGTGCTCGCGCCTTCTGCCATGCAGCCGGGTCTTTCGACCGGCTCCGCAAATCGGTCACCGCTCGGTAGCAGGCTACCGATGAGCGGGCACTCGTGACTGGTCTAGGGCCGTTCGTTCGACATGATGATCGTCCCGCTCGCGGCGAACATGCCGCCGACCCCGTGCGAGACCGAGACCTTTGCCCCTGGCACCTGTGCCGGTGCGATGCCACGCATCTGCCGGACACTCTCCTGGAGCGCATACATGCCGTACATGCCCGAGTGCATGTAACTCAGGCCGCCACCGTTCGTGTTCAACGGCAGCTTCCCGCCGGGCCGCGTATTTCCATCCCAGATGAACGCCGCGGCCTCACCCGGCTTGACGAACCCCAGATCTTCGAGGCCGTACAGCGGGAGGTGCGCGAACGCGTCATAAATCATCAGGTGGTCGACATCATCGTGGCTGATCCCCGCCTCGTCGAATGCCTTCTTCCCCGAAATTCGGAACGCTGTCGACGACGTGAAGTCGTACATCTGGCTGACCATCGGTGTCTCCACCGATTCACCAGTCCCCAGCACATAGACCGGCTTCTGTGGGAAGTCCTTCGCCCGGTCCGCCGACGTGATGATCAGTGCACCACCGCCGTCCGTTACCAGGCAGCACTCCAGCAGGTGGAACGGATAGGCAATCATCCGGGAGTTCAGGACATCCTCGACCGTGATCGGGTCTTTGAACGAGGCGCGGGGGTTCTTCCCGGCCCACTCGCGCTGTACCACGGCAACCATCGCCAGCTGCTCTTCCGTAACCCCGTACTCCTTCATGTAGCGGAGCACCGGCACCGTGAACGTGCTTGGTGGGCCCGAAGGTCCGAATGGTGTCTCGAACTGGCCCTGCAGGCTGGCGCGTGCCGTGCTCCATCCCCCAGCACCCACGCGCGATCGCCCGCTCTCGCCGTGTGTCACCAGGATAGTGCTTGCCTGCCCCGCGAGGATCGCCGCGCATGCATGACGAACGTGCAGCATGAACGAGCAGCCGCCAACACTCGTGCCGTCCACCCACGTCGGCCTAATTCCCAGGTAATGTGCGACTGCCACCGGCGATTCGCCCGCTGTCGCCACTCCGTCGATGTCCTTCGGCGTCAGGCCAGCATCCTTCAGCGCGTTGAGCGCCGCATCTGCATGCAGCCCGAGCTGTGAGAGGTTGGGGATGAGCCCCATCTCCGTCGTTTCGGCTGCTCCGACGATCGCAATGCTGCCGGGCTTCACGCTGCACCTCCCGCGGCCGGCTTCCAGTACGGCAGCGTGATCTCATCCGTGATCTTCTCGAACGTCACTTCCAGCGGCATGTCGAGTCTCAGCGCCTCTGGTGTCTGGTCGATGCCGTGGATGTTAGTCATCATCTTCACACCCTCATCGGTCAGTACCACCGCGATCGAATACGGTGTTTCCGCCTCAAATCCCGGCGCCGGACGGTGATTGATGACGTAGCTGAGGAGCTTGCCCTTGCCGCTCGCCTTGAACCACGCCACGTTTCTCGAGGCGCATTCCGGGCAAAACGGTCGCGGAGGGAAATAGACGGCCGAGCAATCGTTGCAGCGCTGGAGGCGCAACTCCTCGGCCTTGGTGCCGTCCCAGAACTCTTGCGTTTCTGGAGTCGGCTGAGGAAGGGCTTTGCGGGATTCCGCCAAGTGTTCGTTCCTGCCTTCTTCGTAGAGTCCGGTTGCCCCGTGGCTTCCGGCTCAGGATTGCCTGTCCATATCTACCGTGAACGTAAGGGTCGGGCAAGTTGATACCCTCCATCGGGCCGTAAGCACCGGTCCCCCGCCAGGGAAACGGTTGGCCATAGATCCGGCCGTAAGGGATAGTTCACCTCCACAGACCGCTGCTCGTCGGCTTTCACCGGGGAGGCCTGGCTCATCTCCCAGGCTGCTCTCCATGCTGCCCGTTCACCATTGCCTCACGCTGGCTGTGAAATGGCAGGCGACTGCGGTATCCGTGCACGCTCCCGTACTCGTCGCCGTGCAGCCCGCCCCGTAAATGCTGAGCGTAATGAAGCAGTCGCGCATCTCCCCGCACCACAACGTGCTGCTCGTGGGCCAATTGATCGACCTGGAAGCTCGACCCGGTGGTCAACCCTCCCTCGGGGTCGCCGACCCATCCTGGGTTTGGCCTGCTCCATACAGCACACGGCGCAAGTTCACCACCAGGTTCTCTCCGTCCAGCCGCAAGTGTCTCGAATTGAACCCTTCCGCACGCACCGCTGCGTGCATCTCGCTCGGCCGTAGCTCCGCTGGCAACGAAACCCCCGCGTTGCCCATCCCATCCGTCCGTGCCCGCGCCACCAGCCCGTCGCGATGGTCCATGACCACGATCTCCGCCCCCGCCACGGGCAGCTTCTCCCCACGCCCGTCTGGATCGTTGTCGAGTACGGTCACCTGGGCGGTTCGTCCGTCAGGGGCTACCTCGATGGCCACGTCTATGTCCCGCAGATACACAAACGGCTCCGTCGTCACCGCCTCCATCCCGTCCCGCTGTGGAATCCGTGCCGGGTTCGCCAGCAGCGAAATGTCCTGTACTGCCATCCCATGATCTGTCGTTACGACGAATAAGGTCTCTTCGAGGAGCCCCGCCTCCTCGATCTCCCGCAACAGGTGCCCGATCCGCACATCCGTCTCATCGAGTGCCTGTCGGGCCCCCTCATGATGTGGACCGTAATCGTGTGCCGCCGCGTCAGGCTGGCTGAACTCGAAATACATCAACTTCGGAGCCGCGTGTGTCTTGTCTCGGTAGAGCTGCCGCCCCTGGGCCAACGCCCGGTTATCAATCTGCCCCATGAGCTTGTGGCCCTGCTCCTCCAGTTCGTTGAACCACCGCGGACTGATCTCGTGCTCCGTCTCCTTCGTCAGCACGATCAGCTCACCCCGGTCACCCACCAACTGCCGCTCCAACGATGCATGGTCGGCTCCACGCGTGCACGGCTCATTGACCGACGCCGTCAGTGCGCCAGTAAAAGCCCCGTCCCATTCGCCGTATACCCGGTGAAACGCCTCGTAGATCGTCTCTACCCCGGTGTTCAGGAATCTCCCCGTGTCGAACTGCTGCCCCTGCGGCGATACGGTCTCGCGGGTCGCCCGCAGGTAGTACGTCGGATTCACGATGTCGTGGTGCCCGCTCCAGCAACTCGTCCCGATGGCGTTGTGGCTTGGCCACGTGATGCTCGGGAAATTGGTGATGCTTCCCCATCGCAACATCACACCACGACCGATCAGCCGCCGCAGGCTTGGGATCGCCTCCGGTTCCGTCGCCAGCCGGTGGCGGAGTTCCGTGTGCGATTGCCCGTCGAGTAACAGGATGCACACCCGCTCTGGGCGCTTCCCCGAACCATCGAGCACCTCCTCGAGCACTCGCCCATCCTGCCGCTTGAAGTACACGTCCGGGCCAACGCCCCGTGCGCTGCTCGTCCGCCCGCTCGAGTCCTTCCCATCGATGAGTGGGAACCCCATCAGCCGCGCAATCGTTGGCGCGATGTCCACCTGCCGTGCGAACGCCTCTACCTCGCCCGTCCGCACTCCAGGCCCGCAGAATACCAGTGGCGACCGTGATTGAATGACGTCGAGTGCGCCGTGTTGGCCTGGTTGCCGTCCGTACGTGTAGCTCTTTGGATTCACCACCAGGTCCGGGGCGTTTGGGCTGTCGAACAATTGCGAGATCCGTTCATACGCATACGGATAGGTCAGACTGTCTGGCCCCACGAATGCCCGCTGCGGATTCGACGGGTCCGCGCCTGCTGCCAACTCCTCCTCCAACGTCGAAAGCGCGGTCGGGTCCTGCCGTTCGATTGGGTTCTCACCCAGCACCTCCACCACTTGGTACGAATAGCCACCGTTGTTGCCATAGGACCGCACCCATCGGACCATCCCGCGGACGCTCCACGCCTCGTAGCTCCACCCGCCATCTCTCCCCTGCCGGGCCGTCGCCACGAAGTCGGTCCACGCGCGCCCGTCGTCGCTCGTGAGCAACTTCCAGATGGCGAGGTTCCCCGACTCCTCCTGGTGATGGTCGAGCCCCTGCCCACCGGGACGCTCTGGTCCAACACACTCCATTTGGACACTGCTTCCAGTTGCCGTCATCGTTCTACCTCGGTTCGAATGCGTGCGCGCATCCTAGCACCGGCGGCCACTACTTCGGCCGGCGCCTGCGCCGCAGCAAGGGGGCATCGGAGATAACCTCCCGGGTACTCGCGATGAGTCGTTCGGCGCGTTCCACCGAGGCCATGAGGCTCGCCGGCGTGTCTCCCGGCCGTGACAGCACGGCCCGGGATTCGGTTACGAACCGCTTCGGAGTCAGCTCGAATTCGCCCACGAAATCCAGCGCGCCTTCCCCGCTCACGAAGTACTGCTCATTCACCGCGAACAGCACCTGTACGAGGGCCGCCACCACTCGAAAGAGGCAGCCGGCAACCTCAAACACATCCCCGCGCGCCGCGGCCTTTCCCGCGATGTCGAGCATGGACCGCGCCTCGCGCATATACCGCTCGACAATGGCGCGCCTCATTTGCGCCGGGTACTGGGCCACCAACAGCTTGAGTGCTGCTATGGTGTTACCCGGGTCGAACAGGGGAGTGCACAGCGCGATCTCGGCCAGGTAAATGTGGTTGTGAAACCCGTGCGGATGACCGGGACCGTAGTCGCACGTCACGTGCCCCGCGCGGCAGTCCTGGATCACTCCCGCCACCCGCTCGATCTCGCGATAGAGGAGGCTCACCTTCGAGTCGCCGATCCACAACTGCCCGCCGCCGTTCGCCCACGGCCCCCACTCGCCATACCCGCTTATCAGCCCATCCTCATTTAGCTCATCGAGCTCGTTTATGAGTGCCCGAAGTGCAGACACCGGGGGCGGGCTGGCCGCGTGATAATAGATTCCAAGCCCTCTATCCGACCACCCGCCGGCTTCGCCACCCGCTTCGGGTCGCCCGTGGACTACCGCAATAACGCCGTCGATTTCGCCAATTCGCAGCGCCACTCGCCGGGCCATGGCCGCCCCGTCTGCTGGCTGTGCCTCCTCGGGGGTCATGCCCCTCCCTGGAGTTGCCACCCCACGAATGGCTCTTCAGGCTCGACCTCCATGGCGCCAAGGAACTTCGCCGTCATCTCGTAATACCCGGCGAGCAGGTTGATACCCACGATTGCGGAGTTTGGCCAATACTTCGCCAGTTCCTCATGGATCTCCTGCGATGGGTGCTCGGTGGCTGCCACGGCATCGACATATGCCAGCATTGCCCGCTCCGCAGGCGAGAAGAGCTCGCTCCCCCGCCAGTGATGCAACGCCACGATCTGCTCATCGCTCAAACCGGCCGCCCGCCCGATACGAACGTGCTGCTGCCACTCATAAGTACTGTGGTGCAGGATGGCGGTTCGCAAGATCGCAAGTTCACGCGTCTTCACGTCCAGGCCGCATGCCGCCCAGAGCCCGTTCCCGAGCCGTAGATAGCTCCGCAATACCTTCGGGTTGTTCCCCATCACACGGAAAATGTTGGGCACTGCCTCTGGCGTCGGCGCAAGCCGATCCCAGACATAATGTAGTTCTTCAGGAATGTCCGTCTTCGAAACGTTGGGCAACCGGCTCATTCGTGGCTCCTGCGTGAGGTTGGGCGCGAGTGTAGCGCTCAGAAGCTGCTAATGTGCTTGCGCCTGCCCTCCCTGGCTCTCCCGCGCCCTTATCCCTTGTCGCCGCCACCCGGTCACTGCGATCGTTGCTCCCGCTGCCATCGTCAACATCAGGTTGGCCCCGGTCCCCTCACCGTAACCACTCAATACGCGCAGCCCGAACTCGATTACTCCCCACAGCGCTGCGGGCCAGGCTACGAGTGCGAACAACCAGTACACCCGGTCCCTCACGCTGCTGCCTCGTTCCGACCGTACTCACGGTCGATCATCCGAACGAACTCGGCTGCCAGGTCTGGGTCGAACTGCGTCCCTCTCCCCCGTACGATCTGCTCCACCGCTTGCTCCACCGTCAGGCCCTTCCGGTATGGCCTGTCCGTTGTCATCGCGCTGTAGGCATCCGCGAGTGTGAAGAGCCGCGTCGGCAGGGCCGTCTCGGCGCCACGGAGCCGTCCCGGGTACCCTTCACCGTCGAACCGCTCATGATGATGCCGCACGAGGTCGACCACTGTGTCGAAGTCAGTCACTGCGGCGGTGATTGCCGCGCCCATCACCGGGTGCTCCTCCATCGTCCTTCGCTCTTCCAGCGTCAGCGGCCCCGGCTTCCGCAGGATTTCATCCGGAACAACGATCTTCCCGAGGTCGTGGATCGGCCCTCCGATTGCAATCGCGCTCAGGTACTCATCCTCGAGACCGATCCTCCGTGCCACCTTCAGCGCGAGCCGCGTCGCGTGGTCGCTGTGGAATCGCGTGTAACTATCGCGCCGGTCGATCGCCTTCACCAGGTTCCGCAACGCCTTCAGGTTCGTCACCTTGAGGAATGCACCCGTCGTCTTACCTTCGCCCGTTTCAGCGGCTGCAATCCCCGCCGACGCGGACATCGATTTGTCGAGGTACATCTGGTCCTCGGCTTCTGCGATCAGGTCCCGCGGGCTCTCGAATCCACGGAACTGCGCCAGCCCGTAGCTCACCCTCGTCGGTAACGTCACACGTGACCCGTTCACCACTTCGATATGTGATACGGACGTCCGTACACGCTCGAGCACCGCCCGTGCTTCCGCTTCGGAGGCCCCCGGGAAAACCACGACGAACTCGTCGCCCCCAAAACGTGCGAACGTTGCCGGCTCCACGATGTGCTGAGTCAACGCCTGGACCACTCGCTTCAACACGTGGTCGCCCTGCTCGTGCCCCACGAAGTCGTTGAGCAACTTGAAGTTGTCGATATCCAGGTACCCGGCCACGAGAGGACTACCCTCGAGCCGTGATCGCTCCACCGCGTCGACGATGAACTCATCGATGAACCGCCGGTTCGGACACCCCGTTAGAGCGTCGGTATAGGCGAGCTTCCGGTACGCCGCCGCCTGCTCCGCCGCCAGGCGGCTCGCCCGCGTATCCACTGCCTTGTTGAGTAGATGCCACAGGATGTCAGCGTCGAACGGCTTGCCGAGGAAGTCATCCGCACCCGCCTTCATGGAACGTACCGCTACATCCACATCCACGAACCCGGTAATGGCAACGATGCCCGCACTCGGTGCCAGCCGCCGTCCTCGCTCAATCACGTCGAGTCCCGACATATCCGGGAGGCTGATATCACAGGCGATTGCATCGAAGCTTTGTGCCGCTAGCTCGCCCAGAGCCCCCTGGCCACTTCGCACCACCGTAACCAGCCCCGTGTACTGGCTTAGCACCAGTTGGATGAGCCGCCCCAGTGCCGGGTCATCCTCGATGACAAGGACGCGAAGCGGACCCCGCCCAGATCGAACCCCGGTTGTTTCCACTCCGTGGTTATCGGCGCGAATCTGGACTGGTGGAGTGTCTCTCGTGAAATTGGCCGCATCGCACCCGGCCAGCTGCTACTTCGTCTCTGTCACCCAGATATGGCCGGCTACCTGGCTCCCCATCACCACCGACCGCCCGTTTAGGGTCGCTGTCACCGTGCCACGGTAGGGAGCCACTGATTCGAGCATGATCAGAACACCCGGCCGGATCCCTTCCTCATCGAAGAACTGGAGCAACTGCTCGTCTTCCTCGAACACCCGGTCAACCTTCACGGTCTCACCTTGTTTTATTGTCGCCAGCGTCGCCATCGGTAGGGTCCGGGGCTCGCTCCCGTCAGCCGACGGAATCGGATACCCGAACGGGCTCCTGGTCGGATTCCCCAGCGCTTGCACGAGGTACGTCTCCGTCACGTCCGAGATCCCATGCTCGAGGAGGTGCGCCTCTTCATATGCCCGCCACCATGGCACCTTCAACACATCCGTGATCAGGCACTCTGCCAGCCGGTGCCGCCGAATCATCTGCTTTGCACGCATCAGCCCCTCATTCGTGAGGCGGATCACTTTCTTGCTGTCGATCTCCACCAGCCCGTCGCGCACCAGCCGCTTGAGCATCCCCGCGACGGATGGCGGCGTGATCTCCAGCCGGTCGGCCAGCCGCACCGCTATCACGTCCTGGCCCTCATCGTTGTGGAGTCGGTAGATCGTCGTCAGGTAATCGTCACTGGCGACATTTGAAACCTGCTTCGGCATAGCAGAGGTATCGTGCCACGGCTTTGCCTCGCAGGCTACAATTCCCCGTCCTCGCTGAGGCCGCCATGGTCAGGCAGCCTTCCGTTGCTCAATCCATAGCGGGATTACATCGGCTGGCTGCTCCATGCGCCGCGTTTCTGCCCGTAGCCACGAAACCACACACGGTGGCATCTGCGCATTCACTTCGATGCAACTGCGGCAATGGGCTGCCCGCACCTCTGCTGTAAATGGGCAGGCAAGCTTGAGTCGATCTCTCCGGTTCATGACGGTCACCCCCATCTTCCTCAGATCTTCGGCACGACAATCCCGTTTCTGAGGGGTGGATGAATGTCCTCACCCGCCACCATCTCGCCCCCGAATCCCGTGAGTTCGCCTCACCTCATACCTTTAGACAGGTTAACTTACCAACCGGTAATAAAGGCGCTTCACAGCCGCCATATGTGGCAGTAGACTATGGCGGCTATCGATATCAGGAGGACTTTTCCGCATGGCCGCAAATCCGGTGACCGAATCGAGACTCGATCTTTCCTGGCTCAATCTCTACGACGAGCCAACCTCCGCAACACCCGGCAAGAAGGGCCTTACCCTCAAGGAAATCAACCTCGGCCGCTATGCTGATGACAGGCGTGGCGCCGGTGATATGACCTATCGCATGCGCGGCGCAATTCCCCGCCCTGGCGCTCAGCGCTTCGGTGCCAACTATCAGTCCAAAGCCGACGTCTGGTCCGAGAACTGCATCATGCTTTATGAGGAGGCCACCCAGCGCCAGTGGGCCTCCGCCCGCGATATCCCCTGGGACACCCTCCAGGAACTCCCCGATGAGATGGAGCGCGCCATGTGCCAGCTCTGCACCATGCTCACCGAAGTCGAGTTCATCGCCGGCGACGTTCCCGGCCAGTGGATGCCCTTCGTTTCAGCCCAGGACTTCGAAGCTGGCCTCTTCCTCATGTCCCAGATCATGGATGAGGCCCGCCACACCGATGTCTTTCGCAAGCGCGCCCTCGCCAATGGCGGAGGCCTCCTCGCTCAGGGCTCGGGCCTCGGCCTGCGCACCCTCATCGAAGCCCGCGACTTCACCGAGATGTCCGTCCTCATGCACGTCCAGGCCGAAGGCTTCGTCCAGTCCATGTTCCGCATGGGCGAACTCATCGGCCAGACCGATGCCGACAAGCGAATCTTCCGCATGAGCGCCCAGGACGAATCCCGCCACCTCGCATTCGGCGTTATGCACCTGAAGTACGTGCTCGATACCGAGCCCGAACGCCGCGAGGAAATCCATCACTACCTCGATAAGGCCGAAGGCGATGCAGCCGGCGGCGGCTCCGGCGACGTGACCTTCCCACCCGTCTTCGAGTCCCTCTGCATTCTCCTCGGCGGCGGCCCCGATAAGTTCGACGAAGGCCTCCAGAAGTTCCTCCTCCTCCGCAAGCGCCAGATCAATGAGTACCTGCACCGCCTCGAGGTCGCTGGCCTCGGCGACCGCCGACAGCGCATCGGGCCTCTGATGGCCCAGTTCGTCGACCCCGCCTGAGAGCGGTTCACCTGGAATGCTCGCTCCCGGCCCCCAGGCCGGGAGCCTTTCGACCCCCCTCACCCCACTACACCGAGGTATCACTATGTCTACCGGCGAAGCACTCTCGCGTGCCCAGGCTGCGCAGGGCCCCGTTGAAATCCCCCAGGAAGCCCGTGACAAGGCCCGTGAACTTGGCTGGGAAGATGGCCTGATCGAACTTGCCATCGGCAAAGGCCACAGCCTCCAGGAAGTCTGGCAAGCCCTTCGCGCCAAAGTCGATGGCGAGACCGCCAAAGGCTTCCTCGCGGGAGAAGGCGCGTCCTTCCTCCGCCCCGATTTCGCCTGGATGAAAGTCCCCTCTGAGTGGGGCATCAAGGCCCGTGCCAGCAACCCCGAAATGGGCCTCACCATCGGCGACCTCAATATCGGCACATACGGCGACATCCCCGACGTCTGGTACAACCGCAGCGAAATCGCCCGTGGCTCCTACCCCAGCCCGATGAACGAAGACATGGGTTACACCATCTTCGATAAGGCCGTCGTCTGGGCCGATTGCTGCATCCCCCTGTACGAGGACGCCATTCGCGACCGCTGGATATCCTCCACCGATCTCCGCTGGCCGAGCCTCGAACCACTTCCCGACGATATCGAAAAAGCCGTCTGCCAGTTCATGACCGAGCAGTCCGACCGCGCCTATTTCACCGGTGCCCTCTGGAGCGGCTGGCTCCCCGAGATCAGCTACGGCTATCTCGAGCTCAAGCTTTTCCTCTCTACTATCATCTACGACCTTGCCCGCCACGCTGAGGCCTTCCGGAAGCGTGCCCTCTCGAACGGCGGCGGCCTTGGGCTCCAGGCCCCGACGGACTTCTCTCGCTGCGCCAAAGAAGCCCGTAGCTTCGTCGAACTTGCCGCCACCCTCTTCGTTCAGGACAGCATGCTCCTCACCCTCTTCGAACAGGGTGAGCAACTCGCTCAGAACCAGGTCGAACGGGACCTTTACGCACTCGTCGCCAGGGACCGAAAGCGCATGATGGAATACCACATCGAGCGCCTGAAGCACTTTATCTTCAAGACCCCGGACCGCCGGGACGAGCAGAACCTCTACTTCGGCAAGGCTGAAGGCCGCATGTATCGCGACTGGAGCGATCCCGTCGTCTCTGAGCCCCTGGCTGTTCTCCTTGGTGGTGGCAAGGCCAACATCGAAGAGGGTAAGCAGAAGCTCCAGGCCCTTCGCAAGCTCCAGGTCCAGAACTACCTCCGCGACCTCGAAGCCGCTACCTTCCAGCGCAAGGGGCTCAACATGCGTATGCGGGAAATCCTCGAGAGCTAACCATCCCCTGGTCATCGATAGTACAGAAGGGGCTCCCGGATTCCGGGAGCCCCTTCTGTACTATCCGCTCCAATCGCCAACCTCAACTGCGAGCCAGCACGGTCCGCAGCTTCCGGACCACCCGAACTGGCCGCGCCGGCCGGGTTGCCCTTTGCTCAGCCTCAATCTCTCGCAGCACCCGCTCATGCTCTGCTGCGAACTTCAGCCATTCTGGCTCCTGCCTGCCCGGGAGGATGATTCGCTTGTTGGCTACCATCACAGCCTCGTCCGGGTTCAGGGGAAGAAACTGGTTCATACTTGGGCTCCTTGCCTGCTTGGGGGTGAAACCGGCTGGGCCTCGCCCCTGGACGCACGCCGCCAGAACTCCTGGCGGCTCCGCTTGCCTCGAAGCTTCAGCGTCTGCCATTCGTGACGCTGATGCCCGGGCGCATCATGCGTACTTCCCGCACGTGCTCCCCGTGTCAGCTCCGCGAACTCTGGTGAGAAAAATCGAACGTAATCCAATGTTGTGTCCTTTGTGCGTATTGCTGGTACCTGCCCGAAAGAAGCACATGCTCCGCTACACACCATGATCCGGTGCCCGGTGAACAGGCGATGTTCGAATACATGAGCTACACGAAGGCGAACGAAATACCGAGGTACCCCGCATCGCGGGGAACCATTACTGGTCCATCGGTCCCTTCAGGTAACAAAAAAGCCGTACCGCCTGGCGGTACGGCCAAATCGCCGTTCTGCCTCGACAGAACCTAAACGTTTGGCGCCTTACCGCGTGCGGTTGCGAGGTGTCCGTCTGAAATGACCATCGTCCTCTCCCTTCTCGCTTACGTGACCGCGTCCTGATTGATACTAACGACTGTACCTGCGTCAAGGTTAACGCACAATGCAAGATTCCGCAGGATCCAATTTCACCACTTGTTACCAGGCAATCGCCGGGCCAACCCCGATACCCCTGCCGTTCCTCGTCCGCTACCCTCATACCATGCCGCCCGTGCGTCGGATCCCCCTTCTGCTCGTAACAGTCACGCTTCTCGTGATCCTCGCTGCCTCCGCATCGTGGCGGCTTGATTCCGCGCCACGGGCACGCGCCGAATCCGCGAGCCCCCAGGATCTCCCTGGTCAGCTCCGCTATATCGGGCGCGATACAGCTACCGGCCAGCCCACATCTGTCAACGATCGCTTCATCGCCGATGTTGAACGCGCCGTCGAACGCTACGGCAAGGATGAGCAGCAGCCAGTGCCACCTCCTACGCCTGGCCCCGTCGATGTTGCTCGCCTGGCCATCCCCCGATTGGGTGTCGACGCCCTCGTCGCACGCCTCGGTCTCGATGCCTACGGCCGTCTCGACGTCCCCCAGGACACCAGCACCGTCGGCTGGAATCCTGCCTATAACGACCTTCCGGGTACCGGCGGTGCTACCTTCTTCGCAGCCCACTTCGAGTATGCCGGCCGTCCCGGCGTTTTCAACGAGATCGCAACGCTCCAACCAGGTGACGAGATTGCCGTCACTCTCTCCGATGGCTCCGTGCTCCGATACGTCGTCACATCTGCCATCGACTACACCATAGCCCAGGTCGATATGGGTGCCGTGCTATTCGGCCGCGAAGGTGCCGAAAGCATCACCCTCATGACGTGCAGCGGCCCTCCCAATTCCGAGGGCTACCCGATGCGTACTGTCGTCCTCGCCACCCGATCCCGCTGATGGTCACCCTCCGGGCCACGGGGCAGGGCGCTGGTGCCTTTTCAAAGCCAGACCCAATCCCGGCCAGTGCAAGGCAGGCATGCCTGGCTTCGAGGGCGGTACCACAGGTGCCAGTTCGGATATGGCCACGCCCCGAACGTGTCCATGTCGTACCCTCTTGGTCGAGCCCACGGAGGTGACAACATGCGCGACGTCGCGGAACTGAATGGCGATGGCATCTCGGCAGAACTGCGAGAGTCGATTCACGCCCTCAACGAGGGACTCGGGAGCCCCGTCGCCTGGCGACCAGTCGATTGGGCAGTCGAACGCCGCGAGTCCACGCCTGCTGCACTCGATGAAGGCATCGAACTCACCCGTGAACTCGGCGTTGCTATGAAGTACCCGACGGTCACAAGGACCCTCAGCCCCAACCAGGTTCTCCGCGACCGCCTTGGCCTTGCAGTGATCCATCGCCCCTGCCGCACCTACCCGGGTGTCAGCAAGAACTACACGGGGGATATCGACCTCCACGTCGTCCGTGTCGCCACCGGTGGCACGTACGAAGACGCCGGCATGCGGATCGGCTACCACTCCGCTGTCAGTGTCCGTGTCATGGAGCGTACTCCTGTCGAACACGCCGCCCACTTCGCCTTCCGTCTCGCCGAACGCGGTCGCCATCACCTCGTTTCCACCAGCAAGTACACGATTCAGCGTGCTGCTGATGGACTCTTCGAAGAAATCGTCGATGAGGTGGCGAAGGAATACCGCAATACCACCCACGAGAGAGAGCTTTTCGATGCTTTCCTTGCGAAATGCATCATGCATCCCGAGCGTTACGACGTCATCGTTACTCCAAACGAATATGGTGACTTCCTCAGCGACGCGATTTATGGCCTCATCGGCTCCATCGGTCTCGGGGCCAGCGCGTCATATGCATTCACCCCAAGCCACCAGCCGAGCATCGGTATCTTCGATCCTGCTGGCGGCACTGCTCCCGATATCGCTGGTAAGGGCATTGCTAACCCGTCGGGCGCTATCGAAGCGTTTGGCTACCTCCTCCAGTACTGCGGTCATTTCGATATGGGCCGCCGTGTGATTGACGCTGTCCACGACTGCATCGCCAGCGGCCAGAAGACCGGTGATCTCGGTGGTACCCTCAACACGATGGACTTCACTCAGTCCGTTCTTGCCCGCTCCGTCCCTCGTGTCTGATCGTTGCCACGCCGGCGGCTGTTATCTCCAACAAACACGGATGTGAACTTCGTTCGATTCTCTCCGTGCGATATTTCACAATCCGCGCCCGGTGTGGTACGATCCCCCCGGTTTTCCCGATTCTCAGATTCAGGTGTGTACTTCGCGCCGGGGGCTCGCGGCTTTCCGGTGCTGCGCAGGAGGCCCTTCGACCGCGTGAACATCATAGTCTGCGTCAAGCAAATCCCGGACCCTGAAACGCCGGCCGCGTCCTTCAAGGTGGACGAGGCGGCGAAAAAGGTCATCCCCGCCCAGGGTATCGCACCCGTCGTCAATCCCTTCGACCCGCAGGCCACCGAAGCCGCCCTTCGCCTGAAGGAATCCTCCGGTGGAGATGGCAAAATCACTGTTATCAGCCTCGGCCCCGATAGTGCTCGCGATGCAATTAAGCACGCCCTCGCGATGGGTGCCGACGAAGGCGTACTCCTTTCCGACCCCGCCTTCGAGGGTATCGATAACTTCCAGACTGCTACCGCTCTCGCAAAGGCCATTCAGAAAGTCGGCGGCGCCGACCTCGTTCTCATGGGCCGCTCCTCCGCCGACTGGGATATGGGCGTCGTTCCCGTGGGTGTTGGCGAGATTCTCGGTATGCCTGTCGTCACCATTGCCAAGGCAGTTGAACCAAGCGGTAGCGGTCTCAAGGTCGAGCGCGTTCTCGATGACGGCTTCCAGACCGTTGAAGTGAACCTCCCCGCTGTTGTCTCCGTCTCCAATGAGTTCGGCGAGCCCCGTTACCCGCAGCTCCGCCAGATCATGCTCGCCGCCAAGAAGACCGTGCAGGTCTGGAATGCAGCCGACCTCGGCCTTGGTGCCGACGAGACCGGTGAAGCCAACCGCTGGCTCCCCCTCGAGGCCCTCTACGTGCCCAAGGTCGAAAGCAACGTCGAAATCATCGAGGGCGACTCCCCCGAAGAGAAGGCCCGAAACCTCGCGCAGAAGCTTCGCGCGGCCAAGCTGGTCTAAAGGGGGATCCGAATGGCAGGCATTCTCGTCATCGCAGAAGCCAACGAGGGCGGCGTCGCCCCGATTTCCTACGAACTGCTCGGTGCTGCCCGGCAACTCGCCAGCCAGGGTGGCGGCAGCATCTCGGTCTTCATCGCCGGGACCGAAGCCCAGGCCAGCGACCTCATCGCTCACGGTGCGGACCAGGCGTTCGCCGGCACGAATGCGGCGCTTACCGCCGGCACCGCCGAGACCTACATCCCGGCAGTCAAGGCCGCTCTCGAACAGTCCGGTGCGGATATCGTCATCCTCGGTCAGACAAGCCTCGGCCGCGATCTCGGCCCCGCACTTGCCTTCAACCTGAAGACCGCCGTCGCCATGGACTGTGTTGAACTCAAGATCGATGGCGGCCGCCTCCGCGCCACCCGCTCGGCCTACGGCGGCAACGCCCGCGCCGACGTCACCTGGAAGAACAATCCCCAGGTCGTGACGGTCAAGGCGAAGTCGTTCGATCCTCTCGATGCTGACTCGGGCCGCTCCGGCAATGTGACCAGCATCGATGCTGCAGGCGAGGCTCGCATCAAGGTACTCGGCGTTTCCAAGGCCGAGAGCACCGGCGTCCGAATTGAGGACGCTCCGGTCGTTGTCTCCGGTGGCCGTGGCCTCGGCGATGCCAGTGGCTTTGCCATGCTCGAGGAACTCGCCAACCTCCTCAAGGGAGCCACGGGTGCCAGCCGCGCTGCCTGCGACCTCGGTTGGTATCCGCCCTCCCAGCAGGTCGGCCTTACCGGCAAGACCGTCTCCCCGAACCTCTATATCGCTGTTGCCATCTCCGGCGCCAGCCAGCACATGGCGGGTATGGCGGGTTCCAAGAATATCGTCGCCATCAACAAGGATGCCGACGCCAACATGGTCAAGGTCTCCAAGTTCGCCATCGTCGATGACTATAAGAAGGTCATCCCGGCCCTGATCGAGGAGATCAAGAAGCTCGGCTAATCACCGGCGCTCGTAGTACCTCAAGAGGGAGCAGCCGAGAGGCTGCTCCCTCTTCTTCGAACCTCATCCAGCCCGTAGTCTGCGCTCGCAGGGCCGTCAGGCGTTCCCTCGCGGGGATCCCCCTTCCGTCCACAACGCGCAGCACATTGCTATGCCATTCGAGTGAAACACGCCCGTGCGAATGCGGAGAATAGCCGCCGGGCCTCCTCTTGCGTCGCTACCAGTTCCTCCGGGTGCCACTGCACCCCCACGACGAATCGCTCTCCTGGCTCCTCGATCGCCTCGATCGTCCCGTCCCCTGCCCATCCGGTGACCGTGAGCCGATCTCCGGCCTTGTCCACGGCCTGGTGATGCATCGAATTGGTCCCCAGCGAGGTGACACCGAGGATCCGGGCCAGACGTGTCTCAGCATTGACCCGAACCACGTGTGTCAGCCGATCACGCGGAGTCCCGTCGTCAGTCTGTGAGTGGTTCGGAACATGTTGATGCAGCGTGCCGCCCCGGCCCACGTTCAAGAGCTGCATCCCCCGGCAGATCGCCAGCACAGGTAGTGCCGAGCGGTCGGCGGATGCCAGCACATCGATCTCTGTCGAATCCCGGGCCTCGACTACCGAATCCATCATCGTCCCGCTCGGCCGCTGCCCATACCGCCGAGGATCGATGTCGCCACCGCCGGTCAGGCAGATCCCATTGCTGACGTCCACGATTCTGTGGATCGTCTCCGGTCTCATCCCCGGGGTGATGAGTAGCGGTATGAGCCCCGCCTCTTCGAGAGCCTTGATGTAGGCGGCACTGAGTGTTGCCCGCTCGTGGCGCCCTTTGGACGCTGGAGAAAGCGACGTGACGACTCCAACGAAGGTGCTCATCGTGTCTGGAGCACTCGCATGGCCGAAAGACGCTCATGCTCGAACCAGGAGAAATCGCTCACATTCACCCTCTTTGGTGTCGTACGCCGCTGTAGGCCTTACCCACGAGACGGCTGCAATTCACTCAGCACGATGTTCTGTTTCACGGCCGGGCTGATAGTGTCCGTTGTGGCCGGCTCTGGCGGGCCAGGACCTTACTTTATCAGCTTCGACGGCGATGGACGCACGGTGAGAGCAAGCACCTGCCCAACAATGACCCCGCCACGCGCTCCGTCCACGGTGACCGGCCTGATGCCTGCGTCGTGTTGTTCACGGTCCGCTCGTGCCTATGGCACCAGCACCACCTTGCAGTCCCGCGGATCCGCCAGTGACTCGAAGGCCGCCGGCAACTCATTGAGCGTTACCGTCCGGGTCACCAGTGGCGCCGTATCGATTGTCCCGTCACCGAGTGCAGTCAGTGCCTCGGCGTACTCATCGGGCGTATATCCCAGTACGAACTGCAGTGCCAGCTGCTTGTTGATCCCCACCATCGGATAGATCGTGTCTGGCTTCATGCACACACCGACGACAACTACCCGGCCGCCGCGTATCACGAGCTCCATCGCCTGCTGCAGTGTTCCCTCCACGCCAACGCATTCAAACACCACCTGTGGTGCGTGGGCCCCGCCCGTCATCATCTGCTCACCGACCGGACCATCTTTTGGGTTCAGCACGAGGTCCGCGCCAAGCTGCCTCGCAAGGTCACGCCGAGGCTCCGCGAGATCCGTCACTGTCACATGGTGCACCCCTTCCTTCTTCAGCCAGAGCAGCGTCATTAGCCCGATCGGCCCCGCGCCCATCACCACGGCAGTCTCGGCGGGCTCCAACTTCGCCTGGCGAACGGCATGCAACCCCACAGCGCAGGGCTCGGTCGTCGCAGCAATCACGTTCGGCAACCCGTCGGGTACGCGAAGCAACAGCGGTGCACTCAGTCGCACGTACTCGCCGTACGCCCCCGGCGTTTCCGGGCTATACCCGATGCTCAACATGCCATTCGGTGCCGTCGGGGCGATGAGCACCGGGAAGCTCGTTACACGTGCCCCAACAGACCACGCTTCGGCGCCCGGGCCACTCTCCACCACTTCCGCCACGAACTCGTGGCCCATCACCATCCCCTTGTTCAGGTCGATCGTGTCCCACGCGGTCTGCCCACTCCGCCGCGTGTTCTCCACCATGTCGTCCATGAACCTCGCTGCGTGCAGATCGCTCCCGCAGATTCCACAGGCCAGTACCTTGGCGACCACTTCGCCGGGCCCTGGCGTTGGCCGTGCCATCTCTTCGACGGCGAGGCGCTTGCCCCGCAATACCATTGCACGCATGCCCATTCCTCCTCCGAATACTCCCGGCGACTATACGCGAGGCGCCTTTTCGGTACCTATCCCTCCACCTTGCCCCGAGCCGGCTCTCACATGCGAAACTCTCTTGAGTACCGTTTCGGAACCCGAGGATCGTGAACCAGCCTCCACCCCGTTTGCTGCTCGGCACCAACAACCCCGGCAAAGTGCGTGAATTTCGCCGCCTGCTCGACGGCTCCGGATTCGATCTCGTCACCCCCGCTGACCTGGACATCTCGCTTGAGGTCGACGAGACGGGCACAACCTACACCGAAAATGCCAGCCTCAAAGCTGTTGCCTTTGCTCGAACGGCTAATTGCATCGCCCTCGCCGATGACTCCGGTATCGAAGTCGATGCCCTCAACGGCAAGCCCGGCGTGTACTCCGCCCGTTATGGAGGCCCCGGCCTCGATGACGCGGCCCGCACGGCTCTCCTCGTCCAGGAACTCACCGGCATTGCAGATGAACACCGCACCGCGCGCTATCGGGCAGTCGTCGCCGTGGCGTTACCTACCG
The DNA here is from genome assembly GCA_964508715.1 of uncultured Anaerolineaceae bacterium. GTDB lineage: Bacteria > Chloroflexota > Dehalococcoidia > Tepidiformales > Tepidiformaceae > JAKALX01. The sequence goes on from CAZDUX010000008.1 coordinate 56,142, forward strand.
GTGAAGTCCGCCTGTTCGAAGGTGTGCAGGAAGGCCGAATTGGCTATGAGCCTCGTGGCCAGCGAGGCTTCGGCTACGACCCTGTTTTCATGGTCAACGGTCGCATGCAGGCCGAACTGACCGATGCAGAGAAGGATCTCATCAGCCACCGTGGACAGGCAGTTCGTGCTGCCCGTGAATACCTCCGCTCGCTACTACCGTCGTGACCCGCCCACTTCATTCGCTGCTCGCTGTACTTACCCTTGTGGGCCTTGCCTCCGCTTCTCTTGCGGGCTGTGGTGGAACGCCATCGCTCGCCGAAGCCAATGCCTGCCCAACTCCATCACCGCTTCCTACCTCCGCTGCCACTCCACGAGTCACGCAGGGGCGCGCCTACTTCATGACCCTCCAGAACTCGCTCGAACAGCTGCACGACCGGCTTCAGCGCTTCAAGCTCGACCACCCCAACAACCGCTTCTCACGCGACGACACGTTCCGGCCAGACGTCGCCTCCTTTATCGATCAGTCGGCCTGCACCGCCCTCGGTATCAAGGCCCTTGTACCTCCCGGATCCCAGTTCCAGCAGTCCAAAGCCCGGTTAGATGCTGCACTCGATGACTACATAACTCTCCTCGCCGCGGGCCGCGCTGCCATCAAGAGCCGCAACGTGACCGACTACCGGACCTTCTACGACGGCCTCGATCCCAAGTTCCAGGCGATCCGCGACGCCGCGAGCCAACGCTGATAGCCGGGCTTCCGTAGCGGCGTTCTTCGCCTCCAACGAAATGCCCGCCTGGAATCAGGCCGCGATCGTTACTTGATCGCTCCGGCTGCCCGTAGGTGCTCGATATCCTCCGCCGCCATCCCCAGCCATTCCATGAGCACACTGTCGGTGTCACCCCCGTGCTCCGGCATTGTCTTTCCTACCACCACGGGTGTCTTCGAGAGATGTACTGGCGAGTTCGGCAGCTTGAGTGACCCCGGCAACCCATACGGCATCGGGATGTCGACAAGCATGTTTCGGGCTGCCACGTGCTCATCCTCGAAGAGGTCTGCAATGCTGTTTACTTTCCCTACCGCACACACATTCCCTGGCTCGATGATATCGAACCACTCGTCGGTTGTCCGTGCTGCCAGCGCTTCAATGAGCCCCGCCTCCAGCGCTTCGATATTCGACAGGCGTGCCCGGTTTGTCGCGAATCGTTCATCGAAGGCCATGTCATCCCGGTCGATGAGCGCACAGAATAACTCCCACTCCTTCACGTTTGCGATGACGATCCAGCCATCTTTCGTCGGAAACGGCCCAAACGGTGCAAGGAGCGCATGGCGGCTCCCCTGCCGCGTTGGGCTCTCGCCGAACGCTGACCGCCGGACGATGGCGTTCTCACAAAGCGCCATCTGAGCCTCCATCAACGCCACATCGAGGAATTGGCCCTCCCCGGTGATGTCCCGCGCTCGCAGCGCCGCCAGCAACCCGATCGACAGGTAGAGCCCGCCCACCATATCGCCGATGCTCACCCCAATGCGCATCGGTGGGCCTCCGAGCGCACCGTTCATCCCCATCGTCCCGCCCATTGCCTGTGCCACCGCATCCACCGCGGCCATCTTGCTATACGGCCCCGTCTGGCCGAAGCCGCTCAGTGCCCCATAGATGAGCCGCGGATTCTCCGCCGAGAGCACCTCGAATCCCAACCCAAGGCGATCCATCGTTCCCGGCCGGAAGTTCTCGGTGACCACGTCTGCGTTCCGTACGAGCCGCTTCACGAGTTCCTTGCCCTCCTGCCGCTTCAGATCGATGCAGATCCCCTTCTTCCCTCGGTTCGGGCTGAAGAAGAATGTCGAAATCCCCTCGTGATAAGGCCCGAATCCCCGCTCCTTCTCGTGCGTCTCCGGGTACTCAACCTTCACGACCTCTGCCCCCAGGTCTGCCAGTTGCATCGTTCCAAACGGCCCTGCCAGTGCCCAGGTGAAGTCCAGCACCCGAATCCCCTCGAGTGGTCCGTTCATTCAGTCAATCGCCTCTTCGACTCTTGTGCGAAGCCCACCAGGGACCGCGTCATGAAGTTCGGATAACGCGATCACAAGTCGCGCGGTGCGGACGGTGTCCTTCGCACGTTTGCTTCCCCGACCCGTGCTGTCGATTGTCGCCGGGGTTTTCATCCGCATCGAATCTTCGGGTAGAGCGACGGGCAGCTTCAGAATCATGAGCTGACGAACCTCATTCCGCTCAACGAAGTCGCCCACGATCCTATCCGACCGAACCTCGACCTGGAGCTTTGACCCCGGATCATGCACGTTCAGGCTATGTGCCAACTCCCGAACCGGGTACTTCCGGTGACGTAATTCCCCTGCAGCGCCGGCCTGTTCGGTCGCAACGATGATGTCCCGCTCCTGCGTTATGACCGACTCTGCGTAGGTGTCCCCACCCACCCCGCCAATTACGCCGTCATGGATGTTCGCCCCGTGGAGCGGTGCAATCAGCCGTTCGAGAAAATCCGACCGGTTCTCCACGACGGCCTTCCACAACGTTAGCGAACTCATGTCCCAAGCCTACCAGTACTCCGTACCCGGCACCCGGACCCTACTTCCCCTTGAACCGTGGCGCCCGCTTTTCTGCGAACGCCCGCGGGCCCTCCGATGCGTCCTCCGTTTTCATGATCTGCGAGTACAACCGCGCCTCGAGCCGCATCCCTTCCTTGAACGGCATCTCGAACGCCCCTTCGTAGGCCGCCTGCTTCATCGCCCGGATGGCCAGCGGACCGTTCTCGCACAATTTGTTCGCCCATCCGAGTGCGAAATCCATCAACTCCGCCTGCGGTACCACACGGTTCACGAGGCCGAAACGGTACGCATCCTCCGCAGGAATCCGTTCGGCGAAGAGGATCATCTCCATCGCAATTCCAAACGGCACATAGCGCGGGAGACGTTGGGTCTGTCCGCCCCCTGCCACGATCCCGCGCTTCGCCGCCATCGTCCCGAATGTCGCGTTCGGGCTTGCGATCCTCAGGTCACATCCAAGAGCCAGCGCTAGCCCCGCCGCAAGGCAGTGGCCGTTGACCGCCGCGATGACCGGCTTCCAGATCCCGTCTGGAGTTAGCCGCCCGGCTGCTTCCCCTGCATGCCGCCGCTGGCTCCAGTCGTTCGAGCTATCTTCGACGCTCTTCACCAGGTCGCGCCCCGCACAGAACGCCTTCTCGCCGGCCCCCGTCACAATGGCTACATGGAGCGAATCGTCCCCCTCGAATTCGTCCCACGCCTTTCCGAGTTGGGCGAACATCTCCGGGTCGATGCTGTTCATCGCCTGGGGGCGGTTGAGCGTGATGATGAAGACGGGTCCCTGGCGCGAAAGGTCTACTGGCATATCCCGTAGCCTAATCCATCTCGCCACATCGCGAACCGTCGACAATCTGCACTCCCGGAATCCGCAGCCGTATGACCTCTCCTTCCCCTGGCAGCCCGCGATCGTCCGGGAGCGCGAACTCTAATGACTCCCCCGCCGCGGCCACACGCACCCGTGTCGACGCTCCCTGGAAGAGCCGTGCCTCGAGTACCCCCGTGAGTACACCCTCCCCATCCTCGCTCGCCACCGAAACTCCTTCCTCCCGCAAGAGCACCCGCACCGGCTCCGACTCTCCTGGTTCTACCCTCCACGTACCCGCTTCCGTCTCCACCAGGCCATCCGCCCTCCGGCTGCCGTCGATGATATTCTCGAGCCCCAGGAAGCGTGCCACGAACTCCGTCTGTGGGTCGTTGTACACCGCTTTGGGCTCTCCTGTTCGCACCACCGCACCCTCACGCATGATCGCCATCCGGTCGGCGATGGCGAATGCCTCGTACTGGTCGTGCGTCACATAGATCGCCGGGATCCGCAACTTCCCCAGGATCGCTTTCACTTCCACAAGGAGCCGCTGACGTAAGCCGCGATCGAGTGACCCCAACGGCTCATCCAGCATCAACATCCGCGGCTCAGGAGCCAATGCGCGGGCCAGCGCTACCCGCTGCCGCTCGCCGCCAGATAGCGTCCCCACCGATCGCCGCTCATACCCACTGAGCCCGACGAGTTCTAGCAGTTCGCCCACCCGATTCACCCGCTCCTGCCGCGAACCGTGGCCGCGCCGAAGCCCGTATCCCACATTTCCTGCGACGTCCAGGTGCGGGAACAGGCCGAAGTCCTGGAACATCATCCCGAATCCGCGCCGGTGCGATGGCATCCCCGTGATCGCTGCTCCGGCGAACTGAATTCGCCCTCGGGTCGGCTGCTCGAGCCCCGCCACCAACCGCAGAAGTGTCGTCTTCCCGCAGCCACTCGGTCCGACAACCGCCAGCGTCTCGCCGGGCGCCACATCGAGTGAAACATCCCGAACGATCACCTTCTCGCGAACGGCGAACCATACGCTTTCAATCTGGAGGCGCCTGCTGCTCACAGCGGCCCTGGCTGGCGGAACCGCAGTCGATCGATTAGTACGAACCCGGCCGTCGCCACCACCATCAGGATGGTACTCATCGCCAGCGCCTGGCCATAGTTCAGGCTCCCCGGCCGCCCGAGGAATCGGAAGATCGCCACCGGGATCGTCGCCCATTCTGGCCGGGCGATGAGCAGAGTCGCCCCGAACTCTCCCAGCGACGTCGCAAACGCGAACACCCCGCCCACCGCGAGCGATCGCCAGATGAGCGGTAGATCGACCTCCATGAACACACGCACCGGGTTCGCCCCCAGCACCCGTGCTGCCTCTCGCAGGCGTGGATTCATCGATCGCAGGTCCACGGCCACCGCACGCATCACGAACGGGTACGCAACGAGCGTGTGGGCGATTACCACCAGCATCCACGTCCCCCGGAGGTTGAGCGGTGGTTTGTCGAACGTCACAAGGAAACCCAGCCCAAGCGTCACAGCCGAGACCCCCAGCGGGATCAGGAGCGCAGCCTGTACCCAGTTCCCCGCTCGCCCCGAACGCACCGAACCGTACGCCCCGAGCGTCCCAAGCGGAACAGCCAGCAACATCGTTGCCAGCGCGAATCCAAGTGAGTGCCGGATTGCCGCGAACGGCTCGACGAACACCACGCTCTGCGCGGCATTCTGCCCCAACTCGCGATAGAACTGCAGGGTGTACCCGTCGGTCCCGTGTACGGACCGCTCCGCCAAGGCCGCCAGCGGAAGCACTGTAAGGGCAACAAGTGCCAGGAGGATCATCGCGGCGAGCAACCCCTGGTGACCTGGCAGGCGCCGCGTCTTTCCGGCCTGCTCGCCGGCTACTCCTCGTTCGAAGTGCGTGTATGTCGCCATCACCAGGAATGTGAACCCCAGTTGTAGCAGGGCCAGTGTTGCCGCCAGTGGCAGGTGGAACAGGAACGCCGTCTGCCGGTACACCTCCGTTTCAATGGTTCCATAGCGTGACCCACCGAGAATCAGCACCACGCCAAAGCTCGTGAAGCAGAACAGGAAGACCAGGCTCGCTGCCGCCAGTATCGCTGGCCGTAGCAGCGGTAGCGTCACACGCAGCAATGTCTCCCAACGCCCGGAGCCAAGGACGGCGGCCGCGTCCTCGATTCGCTGGTCCACGCCCGCCCATGCCGCGCCGATCATCCGTGCAGCCATCGCAACGTTATAGAACACGTGTGCCAGGAGGATGATCCAGATTGAGTTCAGCAGGTCGATCGGTGGCTCCTCGATTCCGAACAACCACTGGAGGGCGCTATTCGCCGCGCCCTGTGGCCCGACTAAGGCTGTGAACGCAACTGCCACCACCACCGTCGGCAGTACGAACGGAACCGTTACGAGTGCCACCACCAGCGACTTTCCACGGAACTCGAGCTTGGCCATCGCCCATGCCGCAGGCATCGCGAGGATGAGCGTTATCCCGGTCGATGCGACTGCCTGCCAGAGCGTGAACCACGCGCGTTCCCGGAAATACGCGTCTTCCCATAACGGCCGGATGTCGTCAACGCCCACGCCTGCGCGAAAAAACGACTCCCGAAGCATCCCTCCCAGCGGATAGGCGAGGAACACCAGGACAAACCCTGCGGGCGCTGCCAGCAGCCCGGCAATGGTGAGCCCATCGTGGAATCGCCGTCCCCGCGCGAAGCTCACCATCTCTCTATTGCACGACCGCCTTCGTCCACTGATCGATCCAGTTGTCACGATTCTTGGCTATGTCATTTGGCGAGACGTTTGCCGGCGGCACATCCACCTTCGCGAACTTCGTGAACGCATCGGATACTGCGGCGTCACTGTTCACCGGGTATACCGCCATCTGCCCCGGCACATCTTCTTGCACGGCCTTACTCAACAAGAAATCGATGAACTTCTCCGCCAGCTTCGAGCGCTTTGTCCCCTTCAACACCGCCGCGTACTCAATCTGTCGGAATGCCCCCTTTGGCGGAATGAAGTTCGCTGTCGGGGAATCGCTGCGTGCTGGCTTTGCGGCCATCTGCTCATACACCGGGCTCGTCGCATAGCTCAGGACAATCGGCTGCCCGCCACCGTGCAGGCTGAAGTTCACGTTGTAGGCCGTCTCCCAACCATCCACGACCTTCATGTCGTTCTTTCGCATCGCCTTCCACCAGTCGAGCCACTTGTCCGCCCCAAAATAGTCCACTGTCGCAATCATGAACGCCAGCCCTGTTGACGACGAAGCCGGGTTCTCCACGACCACCAGGCCCTTGTAGCTTCCGTCCGTGAGATCCTCGAGCTTCTGTGGGACTGGTGCTCCCGCCTTTTTCAACCCCTCGATATCGTAGTTGAAGTTCACATACCCGTAGTCGATCGGCGTCGCGAACTTCGTGCTATCCACCTTGAGGTCATCAGGAATCTTATCCAGCAGTGGTGACTGATACTCCTGGAAAACACCCTGCTCGAGGGCCCGCGATAGGAACGTATTGTCCACCCCGAACGACACGTCTCCTTCCGGGTTGCCCTTCGTGAGGATGAGGCTCGTCAGCATCGCACCGGCATCCCCCTTTGGTACGATCTTGACCGTGGTCTTGTTCTCCTTCTCGAACTCCGAGATCAGGCTCTTCGTGAGGTTGAAAGAATCGTGCGTGATCACCACGAGTTGTGAGCCGTCCTCGCCTCCACCGTCGTCGCCGCACGCAGCAACGAGCACTGCCACCCCCGCTGCCAGGGCCAGAAACAAAATCGTCTGCCTGAACATCATCTGTTCCTTCCGCCGCCGGGCTTCGCCGGGAGGCGCGCACCCGGCCCCATCAAAAAAGGAGGCCGGAAAGCCGGCCTCCTCGTGTAGTAGCACCAGGATCTCCGACCGCTTTCCTACGCACGTATCAACGTGGTCAGGTTCAAGGGGTCTGATCTCAGCCCGCGAAGGGCACCCCCAGCGATCCCGAACAGCTATTCTATTGTCCTCTGCACGCTACACCCCGTGTCGCCGGATTTCAACTGTTCCTATCGGCCCCAATTCGTAACTCGGCGCCCACAACTCGCTACCCCCGTGCCACTATGCGGTTGCGGGATGGCGACCGACAATCCAGGCGAATGAACCGTGTGCAGAGCCTCGGCCGTTCCATGTCTCGTTACCTGGAAACCGGCACGCCGGCCCACCTGGGCGTGCCCACCCTCACACGGCGCCGAATCGCCTTGCTCTTTGGGCTGTTTCTTACCTTCACCGAAGTGATTGTTCTCACCCGGCTCGCGTTCCTCATCGGCGCCGCCATGATCCTGTCCACTGCCGGTCTCGCCCTCGTATTTCGAAACACCATCGTCGAGAAGCTCCGTGCCGCCGCTTCTGCCCCGACCGTCGAGGCCGCAAGAGACACCCTCTACTTCGACCCCGAGACACGCCTCCCCAACCGTCCTCATCTCATCGACGAACTCCCACGTGAGATCGCCCGCAGCCGCCGATACAACCAGCCGCTCTCGCTCGCCATCATCCAGCTCACGCGATACCCGGACTTTCGCGCCTCGTGGGGAGCAGAGACGACAAGGCAGGCAATCCTCCACGTTGCCGATACCATCCGCCGCGTTGGCCGCGCCTCCGATTTCGCCGCCCGAATCGATGAAAGCCGCTTCGCTGTGCTCCTCACTCAGTGCACCGAGGACGACGCCAGTATCTTCGGCGATCGCCTCTCTCTCGCCGCGAGCAACCGCCCTATTCGTTCCGTGGCCCAGGTGAAGGTCCCCCTCTATGTTGGAATCGATGTCCGTGCTACCGAGTATTCAGCAGAGCGTTTCCGTGGGCCGCTCGATTTCCTCAGTGCAGCCGGTGGTGACCTTGTAGCCGAAGGCGATCCTCCCGCTCCTGTCCTCGACCGCCCCCGCAGTCTCGCTACCAATCCACAGGCCCTTCGCCGCCAGCTCATCCGCGACTACTACCCCGAGGGCCAGATCATTGACTTCGCCGATGCGTATCGTGCGCACCGCTCCAGTGCCCGCCGGGTCAGCTGACCCTCGCCACGCTCTCTGTTTGATTCGACAGCTTCCGTGTGGCATGCCTGGAACGTGATTGCAGTGCCTGACCGTGCGCGGCTGCACCACCTCCATATGTATCGGGCTATCTGATCCCCTTCTGACCGTTCATAGCGAGTGACTCTGGCGATGTTCCCGAACCGGCTCCATGACAAGCGAGGGGGTGCGCTTCAAGCGCACCCCCTCGTGAGGAGCCAGGTTGCCCGGGAGCCTGGGAATCCGCCGGCTACTTTGCGTCCGCGAGGTGCGCTGCGAGCGTCTGGCCCGTCCGCCACATCGGCTCGGCGCCTTCCAGGTTCGTGATCCCGCCCCAGTTCTGCTGGATCCACTCCGCGTCCTTCAGGTCATCCATGCCTGGTTGAACGCCCTTGCTCTTCACGATGACCGCCCGGTTGAAGTTGCCGGCACCAGCTTCGATGATCATCCCGCTGTCGGTGTTCTCCTTCGAGACCATGTAGACGACCGCCGGTGTCACCATCTCCGGCTTCAGCTTCTCAACCATCTCCTGTGGCATCACAGTCTGGGTGAGGCGCGTGCCAGCAACCGGGGCCACCGTGTTTACCAGTACGTTGTACTTCGCCCCTTCCTGCTTCAACACGTTCATCAGGCCCAGCATGGCAGTCTTCGCAGCACCATAGTTCGCCTGGCCGAACTGCCCGTAAATACCAGACGACGACGTCGTAAGCACCACGCGCCCGTACGACTGCTGGCGAAACACCGGCCACGCTGCCCGCAGCACTGTGAACGAACCCTTGATGTGCACGGCAAAGACCTTGTCCCAGTCATCCTCGCTCATGTTGTGGAACGCCACGTCGCGCAGGATGCCCGCGTTGCAGATGACGACGTCCAGCCGGCCCCACGTGTCGATCGCCGTCTTCACGATATTGAAGCCGCCGTCATAGCTCGCCACGCTGTCGTAGTTCGGAACCGCCTCCCCACCGGCAGCCTTGATCTCATCAACCACTTTCTGCGCGGCAGACCGGTTCTCGCCCTGGCCGTGGGGGTCACCGCCAAGGTCATTGACAACCACTTTGGCGCCGCGTGCCGCCAGATCCAGTGCGTACGAACGACCGAGACCCGCACCAGCACCCGTTACTACCGCAACCTGCCCATCAAATCGAATACTCATTCCTGATTACCTTCTTCTTGTGTGTTCATTCGGGGCGAACACCTTCGATCGAATCCGAAGCACGTTCGCCATCCGTGCAATTATCGAGGCTACCACGTAACTGCACTGAGTTCCGCCTCGCCTGCCCGCAGACGCGTCGCCGAATCCACCATTGCTCGGAACCATGCCTCGGTGCTCGCGACACGCCAGACAAGCGTATCCCCTCGGCCATGCTTTAGCTCATCCCGCACGTTCCGCACAGTCTCGGGATTGAAGACCTCGGTCCGTCGCTCGGCACTCCGGAGCATCTCTTCGAGCCACGGTCGCAGCGGCCCACGATTCCACTGCCTCTGCGGTGGCGAATACGCAAGCTTGTCTTTCCGATCCAGGATCTCGTCCGGCACGATCCCCCGCATCGCCTCTCGCAACACCACCTTCGTAACCGCGTTGTGCAGTAGGAGGTCGGGCGGCAAACCGAAACAGTACTCCACCAGCCGATGGTCGAGGAACGGCAGCCGCACCTCACGTGAAAACGCCATGCTGTTCCGATCGGCGTAGCGCAGGAACTCCGGCAATTGCGTGGTTGTCTGCCACCGCACCAGTTCGTTCCTCAGCCGGTCGCCGAACGGCTCATACGTCTCAACGTGCGATGGCGAGAACTCCCGGTGCAGCTCTGGTGAGACCACCGTTGACGACCGGTAGTACAACTCCGCCAGCCCATCTCGTATCCCGCCCGGCAACAGGTAGTAAGCGGCAAATAGCGTCGGATCGCGTAGCGCCCGGTACCGTCGCGCGAACGCCACCATCTCCCTGAGTACTTTGTCGAGCCGCCCGCGCCGCAACCAGTGCGCCCAATACATCCCGTGCGCCTGGTCATACCCGGCCAGGATCTCGTCTGCCCCCTGGCCATCGAGCAGCACCGTCGTATCCTGCTCCTTTGCGAGTTGCATCACACGCCATTGCGCAAACGGACTCGTGCTGGCTATCGGCTCCTCCTGGTGCCATTGCAGCTTCGCGAACTCCTGCGTAAACCCATCCGGGTCCACCCATACCTCGTGACAATCCGCATCCACCTGGTACGTCACCAGGTGGATGAACCGCCCCTCATCGTGCTGCCGCGAACGGAACCGCGCACTGAACGTCTTTTGGTGGACCCAGCGTGTCGTCTTCTGCGCATCGATGGTGGCCACGATGCTCGACGAATCGAGACCACCGCTCAGGCTGCTCCCGACAGGCACATCACTTCGTAGCCGCAACCGGACCGAGTCGAACACCAACTCGCGGAACCGTTCAATTGCGGCCAGGCGGTTCCCGGGCACATCGCCCTCGGCTGCCCGCCAGTACCGTCTTGCGCTCCCCTGGCCGTCGCTATCCAGCAGCAGGTAGTGCGATGGTGGCAGGCTCTCGATGCCTTCGAAGAAGCTCTCGTGGTCCAGGTCCAGGTCACCGCGGCTCAGGTAGCGAAATACCGATTTGCGATTCGCCCGCCGCAGCTCTGGCCGGACGGCCAGGATCGCCTTCATCTCGCTCGCGAACACCACGCTCCGGCCAGTTCGTGCCACGTACATCGGCTTCTCACCGAACCGGTCGCGTGCAAGGAAGAGCTCCCGCTTCCGGCCGTCCCAGATGGCGATCGAAAACATGCCATTCAGCCGCGGCAGGCAATCGGGGCCCCACTGCCTGTACGCCCGCAGCAGCACCTCGGTGTCGCCAGTCGAGTGGAACTGGTGTCCCAGTGCCTTCAGCTCTGCCCGAAGCTCCACGTAGTTGTAGATCTCGCCGTTGAAGGTCATCGCGAGGCCTGCTGCATCGTCGAAAAACGGTTGATCCGAGGCCGCTGTCAGGTCGATGATCGCCAGCCGCGAGTGCCCGAACGCCACGCCCTCACCGAAGTACGACCCCTCGCCGTTCGGCCCACGGTGCCGCAACGTGGCCACCATCGCATCGATGTGCCCCTGCGCAATTGGCGCCCCATCCGTCCGCAGGATCCCGCAGATACCGCACACGCGATTCCGTACCCCCGCCCCGATGGTAGCAGCCGCGCCACCACATGCCACAAATTCCGGCAGGCGCCCGGGCACCTTCCCCTGCAACACGCTATTGGACGGATCCCACGCAACAATCAACAATCGGCAACTGAAATGCCAGATGATCTCGACCTCCGCATCCTCCGCGTCGCTGCCGCTCCCACTGATGACCCTGCCACGATGAACATCCTCATCGATACCACCCGCGGCGAGATCCAGGGCGTCTTTCACCCCATCGAAGGGGGAACTGCCGCCGTCGTCTGTGTTGGCGGCGCAATGGGCGGCCTCGATGGCCCCGCCGATCGTCTCTATGCTCGCCTGCCTCAACTGCTCGCCTCCGCAAATGTCTCGGTCCTCCGCATCGACTACCGCCTCCCCAACAACTTCGAGGAATGCGTCCTCGATGCCCTCGCCGGTTGCTCACTCCTCAAGGGGATCGGTGCCACCGACGTGGTTCTCGTTGGTCACAGCTTTGGCGGCGCCGTCGTTATCAAGGCCGGTGAACTTACGCCCATCGTCCGCGCTGTCGTCAGCATGTCGACCCAGCTGCACGGTACCCGGGAAGTCGAAAACCTTGGCAAGCCGCTCCTGCTTATCCACGGAATGGCCGACAACATCCTCGACCACGCTGCCAGCGAAGACGTCTATCGCCGCGCCCTTGAGCCCAGGCGTCTCGTCCTCCTCGCCGAGGCTGGCCACTCGCTTATCCAGGCGAAAGATGAAATCGACACCCTTCTCGCGGAATGGATCCCGGCGCGCTTTGAGGGCAGCCCGATGCAGACCGGCCGTAACGATGAGGAGTAGGCCCGTACCGCCCTTGCCAATCCCGGTTTAGAATGCCCGTCACTCAACCACGGAGCATCTCTACATGCCAGATATCAAGGGCACCTGCGACCCGCGGTTCGCCGCCATGTTCGACATCCTCCAGGCCAACATCGACTCAGGCGCCGATCTCGGTGCCTCGGTCGCAGTCACGCTCAATGGCGAAACCGTGGTCGATATCTGGGGTGGCTGGGCCAATCAGGAGAAGACCAGGGAATGGCAGGCCGACACCATCACCAACGTCTGGTCTACAACCAAGACGATGACCAACCTGGCCGCCCTCGTCCTCGCGAGCCGCGGCGAACTCGATGTCTTCTCGCCGGTGAGCCGCTACTGGCCGGAGTTCGCCCAGAACGGCAAGCAGGCCATTCAGGTCCGGCACTTCCTCTCACATACCTCCGGCGTTTCAGCATGGGCGCAGCCTGTCGTCGTCGAGGACCTCTATGACTGGGAGAAGTCAACCTCGATGCTCGCTCGCCAGGAACCCTGGTGGGAACCGGGGACCGCGTCTGGTTACCACGCTCTCAACCAGGGGCACCTCGTCGGCGAGATCATCCGGCGCATCACCGGCAAGTCCCTCGGCACCTTCTTCGCCGACGAAATAGCCACGCCCCTCGGGGCCGACTTCCATATCGGCCTCGACCCGAAGGACTTCGACAGGGTCTCAAACGTCGTTCCGCCACCCCCACTCCCTATTGATGCAGGGGCGATGGACCCGAAAAGTGTCGCGTTCAAGACCTTCACCGGCCCCGCCCCCGATGCCTCGGTTGCATGGACCTCCGCCTGGCGTCAGGCCGAAATCGGCGCCGCCAACGGGCACGGCAACGCCCGCTCCGTTGCCCGCATCCAGTCAGTCGTCGCCTGCGGTGGTGAAATCGATGGCCTCCGCCTCCTTTCGCCCGAGGCGATCGACTTGATCTTCGAGGAGCAGGCCAACGGCATTGACCTCGTACTGGGTGTCCCGGCCCGCTTCGGTATCGGTTATGGCCTGCCGAACTCCACCTTCCCGTACCTCCCCCAGGACGGGCGCATCTGCCTCTGGGGCGGCTGGGGCGGTTCGCTCATCATCGTCGATCTCGACAACCGAATGACCATCTCCTACATGATGAACCGTATGGAGGCGGGCCTGGTGGGCGATGCTCGTGGTGAAAGCCTCATCCGGGCCGCCTATGCCGCTCTCGCCAGCGAAACGGGTCAGTCAGGCTAACGCGAGATCTGGGCCATGATGTCGGCCCCGCCGCCTGCCGGCATCGCGACCTCCACAATTCGCTCGTCCACGTCGTCGTATTCCAATCGAAGCGCGCGCGATACCATCGCGTGCAACCGGTACGTCCCGATCGCGTAAGTCAACTCGAGGATTCCCACGTCGTCCATGTGCTGGCGAAGGGCCTCGAATGTTCCGTTCTGCACCCGCCCGTCGGCAAGGATGAGTTCATCTGTGTACGCCAGGATCGCCCGGTCCTGGGCATCGAAGACATCCGACACCGCCCATGCCGGGATCGCTGCGATCTTCTCTTCTGGCACCTTCGCCGCCCGTGCAGCCTTGCAGTGTTGCGAGAACACGAACTGGCTGCCTCCTGCGAACCCCGACCGCATCAACGCCAGCTCTCGCTGGTACGGTGTCATCTGCCTCGCCTTGCCCGAAAGAAGGGCGAAACCCGCCTGTGCATGCTCGAGCACATCAGGCGACAGCGCGAATACCGTCCACCAGTTACCGGGCGTGCCTGTCGCCGTTCCCGGCTCAGCAACCGGGTCTCGGTCGCCGAATAGCCGCTGGTACACCCGCTGCACATCCGGTGTTGCCTCCGCCTTCGAGACCTGCTTCAGTCGTGGCATCTCCCTTGTCCTCCTGCTCGCGAGTGAGCGGAAACGATACGCCGCCCGCCTCTGCTTGCAACCATGCAGTGTTGCCCTCTCGCTACAACACTCACAGGAAACTCCAAGCTTTCTCAGCCATACTGAACCCACCATGAGTGCCAGTCCCACGGCCCGCATTCTCGTTGTCGATGATGAGCCTGCAATCGCTGAGCTCGTCTCCACGGCGCTCCGCTATGAGGGCTTCGAGGTTGCGTCGGCTGGTACCGGGCGTGCTGCGCTCGCCTCCATTGAGACCTTCCGGCCCGACGTCATTGTCCTCGACGTCATGCTCCCCGATATCGATGGGTTCGAGATCGTCCGCTCCCTCCGCGCCGAACAGGTCGATATCCCGGTACTCTTCCTCACCGCGAAAGATGGCACCACTGATCGTGTCCGCGGCCTAACCCTCGGCGGCGACGACTACATCACGAAGCCGTTCTCCATCGCCGAACTCATTGCCAGGGTGCGCGTCGCTCTTCGCCGGTCAAAGCCTGCAGCTCGCCCCGCAGCCATGCGCTTCGCCGACCTCGAACTCAACGAAGAGACGTACGAGGTTCGCCGCGGCAAGGTCGACATCTCCCTTTCTCCCACGGAGTTCAAGCTCCTCCGCTACTTCGTCCTCAACCCCGACCGTGTCCTCTCCAAGCCCCAGATCCTCGACCACGTATGGGACTACGATTTCGAAGGCGACCCCAACGTCGTCGAAACCTACGTGAGCTACCTCCGCCGCAAGCTCGACTCTGCGGGCCCGCCGCTCATCCAGACAGTACGTGGCTTCGGGTATCGCCTCCGCGCAGCCAGCGGGAACTGATATGTCCCTCCGGACACGCCTTATCGCCGGCATGCTGGCCCTCTTCGTGGTCGCGCTCGTCTCCGTCAATCTCGCTACCTACTTCGCCGTCGAACGCTTCCTCCTCCACCGCATCGACGTCCAACTCGACCAGGCCCGCGCCCCAGCAATGATCGAACTCGCCCCGAATCGCCCAACTCCCCATGACGGCGGGGGGCGTATGCCGTCCTTCCTCCCGCCCGGGACCTACATTGAACTGCGCGATTCCACTGGCACTCTCGTCAATGCACGCTACTACGGCTTTGGTACCGATGTGCAACCTCCTCCCGACCTGCCTGGTGTGCTATCGGCACCGAGCACGAGCGGCGGCCGGCTGGCCGAAAGCCGCTTCGATACCGCTGCCCTGGATGGCTCTGCCAGCTACCGAGTCCTTGTCTCTCCTTCACCGTCAGGCGATACCATCGTGATCGCTGTACCCCTCACCGATGTCGACGATACGCTTTCGCAACTCCGCCTGATCGAGTTCGGTGTCTCGGGCGTCGCCGGCCTGGCCGCCCTTATCCTTGCCTCCTGGCTCATCCGCGAAGGGCTGCGTCCGCTCGAGCGGATGGCCGCGGTTGCCGACGACATCGCTGCTGGTGACCTCTCTCGCCGGGCTGAGAATGCGAACCCCCGCACGGAGGTGGGCCGTCTCGCCATTGCCTTCAACGAGATGCTCGCCCGCATAGAGGAAGCCTTCCAGGAACGACTCGCTACCGAGGAGCGTCTCCGCCGCTTCGTATCCGATGCCAGCCATGAGCTTCGAACGCCCCTTACCTCCATCCGTGGCTATGCAGAGCTCTTCTCAGGGGGCCAGGGGCGCCCCGCCGAGGACACGGCCCGGGCCATGCAGCGCATCGATGAGCAGGCGACGCGCATGTCTTCACTCGTCGAAGACCTCCTCCTCCTTGCCCGCCTCGATGAGCACCAGCCGCTCGAAAGCCAGCCAGTCGACCTCGCGCTCCTCGCCGCCGATGCCGTTGCGGACGCGACCGTCGCGGACTCCGATCGCGAGTACCGACTCGAGGCTGTGCCGCTTGTGGTTGAGGGCGATGAACGCCGTCTTCGCCAGGTCCTCGCCAATCTCCTGGCGAACGAGCGCGTGCACACACCGACCCGCACTATCGTCACCGTCCGAATTGCCCGCCGCGAGGGCGGCGCAGTGATCGAAGTCGAGGATAACGGTCCAGGCTTCCCGCCGGGTGTCAACGGGAAGGTGTTTGAGCGCTTCTATCGTGCCGACGCGTCACGTTCCCGTGATAGTGGCGGCTCGGGCCTGGGACTCTCAATCGTCGCGTCAATCGTTGGCGCCCATGGTGGCCAGGTCTCAGCCATGAACATGGCGCCCAACGCCGGTGCACGTATCACCATCGAGCTCCCTGAGATGCCGTTCCAAGGTGAAGGTTAGGGGTCACCCCCGCCCGGCTCCGCGCGCCGCCGGTCATTCTCCCGCCAGGCTGCGTCATTGATCGCCATTAGCCCGCCGGCAACGAGCGAGTGACCCCCAAGCAGCACCGGCATTGGCGCCTCTGCCGCACCCTTTGTCAGGCGGCGAAGGTCCGGGTCGGCGATGCGCTCCCACGCCAGCAAGTCGCTCTGGAACCGATCCTCGCGTGATGGCGCGATGCCGAGGTGTGCCTCAATGACCCGGGTGTCGAGGACAAGGGCATCGCCCAACTCCGACATGCGTGCGAAGAACCGCTCGGCACCGAGTTCCTCGAGCAGGAACCCCAGGACTGATCGCGGCCGGTGGCCCTGCGGTGCTGTTGCCAGCCCACGCTCCTCGCTGAACATCCGTACCCGGCAGGCGGTCTCCCGTTCGAGGTATTGCCACGTCATCGCACCTACCCGCCCCGCGACGACGATTTCCGCGCCCCGGTCGCAAAGGAGCGGCAGGAATCGCCGGTATCGCGCAGCAACCGCTTCCGCCTCCGTGGCTGACCGGGCGAGCTCCGGGTCCAGCTCCTCGGTGAGTGCCAGTACCGCGAGGTCTGACGGTGTGTCGAGATCGAACTGGGTCGCTGTTGTCCGCGGCAGGATGATCGGTGCCAGCCCGGCGTCGTCACGGAGCCGGCGCGGCAGGAGGTTGTCCCGGCCCATCTCGCGGCAGCGTTCGATCGCTTCGCCCGGCGTCCATGCCGTCAGGTCGGCCGAGAAGAAGTTATTGGTCACGAACCGCCCATCGCGCGACTCGAGTTGCTCGGCAATGAGCCGGAACTCCGGTTCGCCGAGTAACGGCACGGACCCGGATCCCATCACCGCAGGCCTGAGCAACCCGTAACGTGACACGATTGTGCGTAGCCGCTCGTGGAATGCGAACGGTTCCCCCGGGCGATCAGGATCGACGAGCACACCCGGCTGTCCCTCGAATGCCCCGCGCTCGTCGGTGGCGACGATGGCTGCTTCGAACCCTGCCGTGAGCGCGCTCCGGATGGTGCTCTTCGCCGCCGCTATTCGTGCCCGCGAGAGCATGCGCTCGGCCTCACCGTCCCCGGTCGCACCGTGGAAAACGACCAGGACCGGGCGCTCGTATCCCACCCCATCAGCGTACGCGCCCTGGAGGCCTGCCGCGAATCCCCGGGGCGTATAGTGTGCCCCATGATTGTGCTCGCTGAAGCCAGGGAGACCGCCTCCGCCGCCATCGATGCTGCCTCGCCGTCGCTCCGCGAACTGAGCCTCGACATCCATGCACATCCGGAGCTGAGCTTCGAGGAGCACCATGCTCATCGCGTCCTCACCAGCTACCTCGGAGAGGCGGGCTTCGAGGTCGAATGCGGCGCCTTCGAGATGCCGACCGCCTTCCGCGCGACTTTCGGGAGCGGCACGCCGACGCTC
Source organism: uncultured Anaerolineaceae bacterium (assembly GCA_964508715.1). Taxonomy (GTDB): domain Bacteria; phylum Chloroflexota; class Dehalococcoidia; order Tepidiformales; family Tepidiformaceae; genus JAKALX01. The sequence continues at coordinate 74,018 of CAZDUX010000008.1, forward strand.
GCGGTGTTCTGCGAGTACGATGCGCTGCCCGGTATCGGCCACGCCTGTGGTCACAACCTCATCGCCATATCCGGTATCGCGTGGGGCCTCGGTCTCGAGGCCGCGCTGGGCGAGGGGAACGGGTCTATCGTCATCCTTGGGAGTCCGGCCGAAGAGGGCGGCGGCGGCAAGGTATACATCGCTGAACGCGGTGGCCTCGATGGCGTCGACGCGGCCATGATGCTTCATCCCGCACCGGCCGGCAGCGCCTGGTCCACCCTCATTGCCCGCGAGGAGCTCCATGTCAGCTATCGCGGCCGGAACGCCCATGCTGGCGCCGCGCCGTGGATGGGTGTAAACGCCCTCGATGCCCTGGTAACCGCCTACACGGCGATCTCTTCGATGCGACAGCAGATGCGTCCAACAGACCGCGTCCACGGGGTCATTACCAATGGCGGGGTCAAACCCAACATCATCCCCGACCTTGCTGCCGCCGAGTACTACGTTCGCAGCCGTACCATGGCCGAACTCGAGGAGTTGCGAGCGAAGGTCGTGGGCTGCTTTGAAGGTGCAGCCCTCACCGCAGGCTGCAGCGTTGAGGTTGAGACGATCGGGAAGACCTATGCCGAAGTCGTGAACAATGACCCGATGGCAGAAGCCTACCGCGCCAACATGGCCGCTCTTGGGGTCGACCTCCCCGGCAAGAGCGCAGGGTTGGACGGCATCGGTGGTGCCAGCACGGATATGGGCAATATCAGCTACCTCGTCCCCTCGATTCACCCGTCGTTCGCCATCCCGGCGATGGCCGTGAACCACACCGCTGGCTTCACCGAAGCCGCCGCAACTCCACGGGCCCACGAGAACACCATCCGTGCTGCAAAGGCCCTCGCCCACACGGCCATCGACCTCATCGCCAACCCGGCACTCCTGCAAGAGGTGAAAGCAGCGTTCACCGCGCGGTAGCGGCTCGCCGCCGGGGGAGGGCCCTGCGTGCTGAGCGGAAGAAAAGGGTGGGGCAACCCTTGCCACTGCCTCATTCGAGAGCCGGCTTTGGAATCGCGCGTCGCGGTGTACAGCACCGGTGGGTTGCCGGGGTTGGACGCACCGTGGGCAGCATACGTGTTGGAGTGGTGAGCCAGCGAGGGTTCCTCGTGGGAGTTCCGGGGGTTGAGAGATGGGTTGTCGCTGAGATGCATGGAGGGCACGGGGATGTGGTAGCGGAGGGTACCGGGAGGGCCTATCGGTGGGTGGCAGCGGTAGAGCAGAACCGGGGGGAGGGAGCGGGTGCGATCTGATGCCGTGATGCGAGAATGCAGGGATGGACGTCCACTCACCCGAGATCCGAAGCAAAAACATGGCTGCGATCCGGAGCGAAGGAACAAAGCCCGAGCTATACGTCAGGCGGACACTGCATGCGGCAGGATTCCGTTTTCGGCTCCATCGGAAGGATCTCCCTGGTAAGCCCGACATCGTTCTTCCGAGGTACAAGATGGTAGTTTTCGTCAACGGGTGCTTCTGGCACGGCCACGACTGTAGTGAAGGGCACTTACCGAAGACGAATACTGGCTACTGGCAAGCAAAGATTACTGGCAATATCGAACGAGACTCAGTACGACATCAAGAGCTAAGAGAATCTGGATGGAATATTATAGTCGTTCATGAATGTAGATATAAGGAAGAGACTACCCAGCTTATTGACTTACTTCATCATTATGATCTACTAACATCGCACTTGCTTGCCGGGGGAACTTATGAATAAGCCATTCCATCGTCTTAATCTGATCTGCTCCTGGTGCTCGGCGAATTTGAGCCAATAGCTTTGCAGATGTTGGGCGTTCTAATGAGGTGTTAGCTAGGCCTTCATTGCAGACGGAGCAAATTGCCCGGAGATTTGATGGATCATCCGTCCCGCCCATTGACTTATCGATGATATGCCCAATATGGAGTCTCGTCCTTCTCTGATCGTAAGGATGGGGATCGCCGGCTGCAGTGCCGCACATTTGACAGGTGAAGCCGTTCCTATCCAGTACGTAAGCGCGGGTCTCTTTCGAAACGTCCCTCTCAAACGCAGGCCGAGACTTCGTACTCACCAAGACATATTGCCCTGGCCGGAGGTCATCTCTATCGTTATGACTTTCGATGTGCATCCCTTCTTGCTCGCGAAGCTCTCGAAGCCGTCGCCCCCATTCGGATGTACCGGCCACCTGGCGCAGGGTGTCAGAATCCAGTACTTCGCCTACATGCTGATTCAGGAATGTGCGAAGCTTGGCGCGGGCACCAATTCGAGTTGCCAACTCGTTTCCACTCCTTGCTGCGTAGGGTCGTCCCGTGCGTTCAAGGCGACGCGAATGCTGTTGCCGACTGCCTGGGCAACAGGCGGTGGGAAAGCGTTTCCGACCTGCTTGTACGACGATGTCTTCGCGCCTGTGAATTGCCACTCCGCGGGGAAACCCTGGATGAGGGCGGCCATTTGTACCGTGAGGGATGGGTCACCAATGAACTCGGCCGGCGGGGGGGCTGCAGCTACCGTTTTGCCATTCACTCCGAGTGCCGCCCAGGCTTTTCGGGCGCGTGTTGGGCCCAGATCTGGGCCCCCGTGCTTTTTGGAGCCACCTACCAGCGTAGGTGCGATCTGATTCGCTCGACTCGCCCACTCATCGGCGCCCTTCCATCCCATCCGCTTCATTTCGCCCAAGAGAACCTCCCCGACGGTGGGTGGAGGGGTATTGCCTGGCTCTGGCCATCTGAACGCTGAGGCGTACTCGTCCTTCATCGCGACACAGATGACGCGCGGGCGGAGCTGGGGAACACCAAAGTCGGACGCATGCAACAGTCGCCACGAGGGGGAATAGCCCAGCCATCGTAATCGGAGATTTATCTCTTCCCTATAATCGTCAAAGACCCGGTCAAGAAGACCTCTCACGTTCTCGATCATCACGGCACGTGGCTCGATTTCCTCAACGAGCCTGAGCATGGTCGGGAAGAGGTCGCGTTCGTCGTTCTTTCCCAGTTGCAAGCCAGCCTTGGAGAAGGGTGGACACGGAACGCCGCCTGCGAGTAGATCGACTCCTGCGTACTCCGACCCAGACCAGCCCGTCACGTCACCGTGGATGACATTCCACTCGGGGCGGTTGTGACGGAGCGTGGCACATGCGTGAGGGTCGATTTCGACCAGGGCAAGGTGGGCGAAACCGGCCTTTTCGAGCCCGAGTGCCTGACCTCCGGCACCCGCGCAGATCTCGACCGAAGTGAGTTGATTGTCCGCCATGCTCTCCCTACATAATCGCGCACGGATGTTCTGATCGCGAGCCTATCTTAGCTGAAACCCAGCGTGCGGGCGCAATGGGCGCTGAAGACCCCGGGAAGAGCCCCGACACTGATGGTTCCGTGCCGCTCACTTATCCTCTGGAGCCGCTTGTGACTCCCATTGCGCGACAGAAGGTGTCGCCAAGGCGGGGTACGGTGCTCTCCATAACACCATGCAGCCCTCAAGACTCCGCCAAGATTCTGCCAACGCGACGATAACGCGGCGACGCCCTATCATTGGTTGCCTATGCTTGCCCGCGGGGTTGCCCGGCGGGCTCGTCCGCCCCGCCACCACAACCGGCCGGGCCATCCCGTAACACTGAGGTCCACCAATGAAGGTCGTCTTTTTCGAAGACGTGGAAGGTACTGCGCAGGTCGGCGAGGTGAAGGAAGTCAAGAATGGCTTCTACCGTAACTTCCTGCTCCCCCGCGGCATTGCGGGCCCCACGTCGCGCGATAACCTCCAGCGCGCCAACTCCCTCGCCCAGAAGGAGGCACGCCGCCAGGAGAAGCTCGACTCCGAAGCCCGCTCCGTCGCCGACCGCATCCAGGGATACACCGTCACCATCGAGGCACGCGTCGGTGAGACGGGCCGTCTCTTCGGCTCGGTTACGAACCGCGATGTTGCCGAGAAACTGAACGCGTCGGCCGGTGTGAGCATCGATGCCCACACCATCCTCCTGGCTGAGCCGATTCGCGAGATTGGCAGGCGCCCGGTGACCGTGAAGTTCACGCGGAACGTCTCGTCGGAAGTAATCGTCGATGTCCAGCCAGACGAGGCGTCGAGGCCGGTGGTCGCGAAGCTCCTTGCCGAACGCGAAGCTGAGGCGAAGGCTGCCGAAGCTGCAGCGAAGGCCGCTGCCGAAGCCGCTGCAAAGGCTGCCGCCGAAGCCGGCGACGATACCGAACCGTCGGGCGAATAAGGCACTCGTGGAAAGGAGGTAGCCGGGAACCAGCCTGCTTGCGTTTGGCACCCTTCTGCAGCGCCGGCTCCTCCTTCCGCTCATGACCCTCGCACCGTTCGAACGCCTTCCCCCGCACGATATCGAGGCCGAGGAATCCGTGGTCGCGGCCCTCATGGTCGACCCGCAGGCTATCCTCGCTGTCTACAATATCCTCAAGCCCATCGACTTCTTCCGTGAGAAGAATGGCTGGATCTACGACGCCTGTGTCGAACTATGGAACCGTGACGAGGCGATCAACCAGATCACCGTCGCCCACGAACTCGCTCGCCGCGACCAGCTCGAGGATGCCGGTGGCCAGGCGTATCTGTCCGACATTATCCGCCGCCTGCCCACCAGCCTGGGTGCGGAGTTCTACGCCCGTATCGTCAAGCGCGATGCCACCTATCGCGGGCTCATCGCTGCCTCCACCGCGATCATGCAGATGGCGTACGAGGCCCCGGCCGAGCTGGAGCAGGTGTTCTCTCGCGCCGAAGACCTCCTGCAGCGGCTTCGGGGCGGCGAGAACTTCCGCGACTTCGTCCACATCCGCCAGCTGCTGAGTGCCTACCTCGACCAGGACGCCGACGACCTGGAGCGCCAGGAACTCACCTCCATCCGTACCGGTTATTCCGATCTCGACACACTGCTCGGTGGACTCAAGCGGTCCGACCTGGTCATCGTTGGCGCGCGCCCATCCGTCGGCAAGTCGAGTTTCGCGCTCGGGATCGCCCGGAACGCGGCCATCATGCAGCGCGGGAATGTGGCGTTCTATTCGCTCGAAATGTCGGGCGAACAACTCGCCATCCGGCTGCTCTCATCGGAGTCGAGTGTCGATGGGACGCGGCTACGGCTCGGGCAGAACACCGAGATGGAGGAGCGCCGTATCGTCGCTGCGACTGGCCGCCTCTCCGAGGCCAACATCTGGTTCGACGATACGCCGATTCTCACGGCCGCCGAGCTGCGGGCGAAGTCACGCCGCCTTGCCAACGAAGCCGGGGGTCTCGACCTCATCATCATCGACTACCTGCAACTCATGCAGGGTGAGCACGGTGGCCGCAACGAGAACCGTGTCCAGGAGATCAGCTACATCTCGCGCACGCTCAAGGGGCTGGCGCGTGAACTCGATGTGCCAATCGTCGCCCTCGCCCAGCTCTCGCGCGCCATCGAGAACCGCAATCCCCGCATCCCGATGCTCTCGGACCTCCGCGATTCGGGTTCCATCGAGCAGGATGCCGACATCGTGATGTTCCTCAGCCGCGAAGACATGTATGTCAGCCCCGAGCAGTGGGCGGCCGATCACCCGGAGCTCCCGGCCAGCGCCTACCCGAAGGGCGTGGCGCAGGTGCATGTCGCCAAGCACCGCAACGGTCCCACGGGAATGGTCGAGCTCCGCTTCCGTGAGCGCTTTGCCCGTTTCGAGGACTGGGTGCTCCGCCCGGATGAGGAAGAATGAGCGATTTCCAGGGCTTCCCCGGCATCAGCAAGGCGACCACTATCCCCAACCTGTTTTTCACCGCCGTCTTGCCGGAACTCGAAACCCCGGCGGAGTTGCTCGCATTCCTCTGGGTCTCCCGCATCACGCAGGAGCGGACGCCCGGCGAACGATTCGTGACTGAAGACGAGGTGTGGGCCTATCCGGGCGCACGCGGTTCGTTCGACCGCCTGGGGGCTGGCCGTGAAGGCCTCACGCTGGCTCTCGAAGCGCTCGTCCGCAGGCGCGCACTGCTGGCACTCTCCCTTGCCAGTGCCGATGGTGAAGAGCAGCTCTACTTCGTGAACAATCCCGCCTCGCGCCGGCTCATCGCGCGGGCGCGTGGCGGAGACCTCGAGTTGCGCCCTGCGGCAATCATCCAGCCTACCTGCGACCCCGGGGAGCGCCCCAATATCTTCCGGCTCTACGAGGAACAGATCGGGACCATTACACCGATGGTTGGCGATAAGCTCATCGAGGCCGAGGAGCGCTATTCTCCGGAGTGGATCGCCGAGGCGTTTCGCGAGGCGGCCGAGCTCAACGTGCGCTCCTGGCGCTACATCGAACGCATCCTGATCCGGTGGGCCGAGGAGGGCCGCTCGTATGAAACGCCTGGACGAGATCCTCTCCAAGACGAAAAGCAGCGCTTCCTTGGAGGATTCGAGCATCTCGCAAACCGACACCGATGATGCCAGCCCCGGCGATACCTGTCCCATCTGCCATGGGGCGGGCTTTGTCCGCCGTGCACGCCCGGTCGACGACCCGCGCTTTGGCAAGGCCGAGCCGTGTGATTGTGTGCTGCAGGAGGCCGAAGACGTGCGCAAGGGCCGTCTCGAACGCATCTCCAATCTCGGCGCCCTGACGCGCTTCACCTTCGATTCGCTCGTACCCGCTGGCCGCGGCCGCGAGAGTGATGCCTTTGACGCCGCTGCCGAGAATGCGAAAGCCTACGCGGCGGAGGCAGCCGGCTGGCTCGTCCTCACCGGCTCATCGGGAACGGGCAAGACGCATCTTGCCGCCGCCATCGCCAACGACCGTATCGCTCGTGGCTATCCCGCGCTCTTCATGGTCGTCCCCGACCTGCTCGATCACCTTCGCGCCAGCCAGGACCCGGCACGCGATGAGCTGGGCTACCATCAACTCTTCGAACAGGTGCGCAACGCGCCCTTTCTCGTGCTCGACGACATCGACGCCACGAGCGGCACACCCTGGGGCCGCGAGAAGCTCTTCCAGGTGGTCAATCACCGGTATAACACCGAGTTGCCGACCGTTTTCACGACGACAACGCCGGTCCGGCAGCTCGACGATCGCCTGGCCAGCCGTCTCTCAAACCCCGAGATAGCAACCATCGTATCGCTCGACGGGCCCGCCAGTAGCGGCTACCAGCAGGTTGGCGGCATGACCCGGGAGCGCCTGGCCGGGCACACCTTCCGTGATTTCGACACGCGCTCGCCCGGCCTGCGCACCGAGGAACGTGAGTCCCTCGAAGCCGCCCTCAGTGCTTCCCGTGCTTTTGCCGAAGATCCCCGTGGCTGGCTCCTCCTCGTTGGCGGCAACGGTTGCGGAAAGACGCATCTCGCCTGTGCCATCGCCAGCCGCTGCCTTTCGAACGGCCGAAGCGTCTTTTTTGCTGTCGTGCCTGATCTGCTCGACCATCTGCGGGCCTCGTTCGCTCCGGGCAATGATGTGCCCTACGACGAACTCTTCGACACGATCCGGAACGCCGATGTCCTTGTCCTCGACGACTACGGCGCCCAGCAAAGCACACCGTGGGCCCAGGAGAAGCTCTACCAGGTCGTCAACTATCGGACGGTCGCAGGTCTCCCAACCGTGGTGACCTCCGACCGCCCGATTGACGAACTGCAGGCCGCACAACCACGCATCCTTACCCGGATGCTCGACCCGCAGACGGGCACACTCATTTACATCAGTGCCCCCCACCACCGCCTGGGCCGCCTTACGACTTCCGAGTCGCGCTCTTTGCGCCCGCGGCGCTAGATCGGCTCTGTCGTGAGCTCATCGAGGAACAGGCGGATGCCTTCAGCAACTGCTTCGTCACGGCCGGACACCTCGTAGATCCGCCCGAGGTCCGCGCGCACGTGGTCGAGGAAGGCCTCGGGATCGGCGTCTGGTTCTGAACGAACCCGCGCGAACTCCAGCGCGAGGTCATCGGCGATGCTCCGCACCTGCTGTGCGTACTCTTCATCCTGGAACACTGGCGTGTTGGTTTGATCCGTGGTCATTCCACACCTCCCAATCTCCGGCGAGGATCCGCCGGCTTCCATCGTCGCTGAATGCCGGCCACCTCGACAGGGCCCTCCGAACCCATGTTCGGGCCCACTCGGCTGAACATGCACCCTGGCCGCATCGGCCCCCAACCTCTGGTTCGGTTGGGCCTGTCATCCCCGGTCGTTCTCGGGCACCATAGATTGGATTGGATATCCGGCGGAGGACGCCCGATGGTCAGTTATCTTCTCGTTCCTGTCGATGGCTCTCCGGAAGCAGAGGCTACCATCCCCGTCGCGGCGGCAATCGCGGCCCGTCTCCGTGCTGGCCTGCACCTCCTGCGGGTCACTCGCTACGATTTCGAATGTGCTGCCGCCGAGAAGGAGATGGACGATCTCGTAGCACGGCACGGCGCCACATCGGGGAGCGTCGTCGTGTCCGGCAACGTCTTCCGCACGATCCTCAATCACCTCGATGAGGACCCGGGCGGCCTCGTCGCGATGAGCACCCACGGCCGTTCACGCCTTTTCGAAGAGGTAATGGGCAGCACCGCTCTCACCCTTGTCCGGATGCTCTCACGCCCGGTCATCGTCTACCGGCCAACCGGCCAGGAAGCGGCCCCCGAGAGCCGCATGCCTATCGAGACGATCGTCGTCCCGGTCGATGGCTCTGACTTCGCCGAGTCAATGATCCCTGTTGCCGCGGAGTTCGCGAAGGCGATAGGTGCGGGGATCGAACTGATCCAGGTCATTCCCTCCGTCGACCGCCCTGGCCCGGGTGATGTCATCGAATCATCGTATGTCCGTGGCCACGCTGAGGCGCTGCAACGTGATACCGGGGTCCCCGTGAGTTTCGAAACCCTCCACGGCGACCCCGCGAAGGTGATCCCCGAGTACGTTCGAACGCGCCCCGGCGCCATGCTCGCCATGACGACCCATGCCCGCCGGGGGATCGAACGCATCGCGTTCGGTGGCGTGGCGAACGCCTGTATTCGCCACTCTGGCGTGCCAATCCTTCTCCGCCACCCGGGGAGCCAGTAACGCTCCCGAAAGCTGAAGGAGGGGTACCGACATGCCGCCCACAATCCTCGTTACCAACGATGGCTCCCAGCAAGCGCTGCGCGCGCTCCCCCATGCTGCACTCCTTGCCGGGAACGCAGGGGCCGATCTCATCCTTCTCCGCGTTCTCGACCCGGATGCGGAGCTCACACATGTTGCCGCCCGCGATCGTCCGGCCGTCATCCGCGCCCTCGTAACAGGCTGGCAGGCTGAATTGACCGAACTCCTTGCAAATCGCGAGATCCGTGGCAGGGCCGAGGTTCGCATTCTCGGCGAGGCTGAACGGCTTTCCGACGCGGTCGTCTCTGCTGCCCAGGAGCATGACGCGTTGCTCATTGCCATGCATTCCCGCGGCGCCGGCGCAATCCGCCATGCACTGCTGGGGAGTGTTGCGCTTGGAGTACTCGGCGGAACATCGCTCCCGGTTATGCTCACCGGACCCCATGCAGCCGACCCGCCGGCTATCCACCGCGAGGGGTACCGGCTCATCATCACCAGTGACGGGTCGCCCGCGTCCGATATCGTCGTTATCTCCATGGCCCCGGTGCTTGCCGCTATCGATGGCCATGTGCGCCTGCTCCACATCTGCGAGCTCCGTTCGGGGAGGCCCGCACCCGAGACCGAAGTTGCGCTCGCCAACCGCCACCTCGAGGGCATCCGCAAGATCCTTCCGCCGACCCTTCAGAGTGAGGTCGAGACCGCCGTGTGCTGTGATGCGTGCACGGTCGCCAACGACATCCTCAGGGCGGCGGAGCGCTACCGGGCCGATGCGATCGCCTTGAGTACGCATGGCCATAGCGCTCTTCGCCACCTCATCGCGGGCAGCAACGCACTCGACCTCCTCTCGCAGTCGCCGGTCCCCCTCATTCTCACCCGGTATCCTGGATAGGAAGAGCCATGCATGCAGCGATGCTTCGGACGCCTGGTCCGATCGCTACGGGTCCGCTCACCATCGAAGAGGCACCACCGCCGGTGCCTGCAGCCGGCGAACTGCTCCTCGATGTCGTGGCCTGTGCCGCGTGCCGTACGGACCTGCAGCTCGCGGAAGGCGATATCGCGGCCAGGCGCGTGCCGCTCATCCCCGGGCACCAGGCGGCCGGACGTGTAGCCGCGCTGGGCGAGGGGGTGACGGGCTGGAACGTGGGTGACCGAGCGGGCGTGGCCTGGCTTGCCTCGGCTTGCGGGAACTGCCCCTATTGCATCGAGGGGCAGGAAAACCTTTGCCCCGATGCCCGCTTCACTGGTTGGGATCGTGATGGTGGATTCGCGGGACAGATGACGGTTGATGCCCGCTTCGCGCTTCACCTGCCTGACGGATTCGACGACCTCGCCGTTGCACCACTTCTCTGCGGAGGAGTCATTGGCTATCGCGCACTGAGGGTCTCGGGAATCAAACCTGGAGGAAGGCTGGGGCTCTTCGGCTTTGGCGCCTCCGCACTGCTCGCCACTCAGGTCGCAGCCCATTGGGGGTGCGAGGTCTTTGTTGCCACGCGATCGGAGCCGGAACAGGAGCGGGCTCGATCACTCGGTGCCGTGTGGGCCGGCGGGTACGAGACACCGGTCCCCACCGAACTCGATGCTGCAGTCACCTTCGCGCCCGCCGGGAGCGTGGTCGTGGCGGCACTTCGTGCCATCCGCCCCGGCGCCACGGTCGCCATCAATGCGATCCACCTCGACCACATCCCCGAGTTCTCGTACGACCTGCTCTGGCGCGAACGGAGCCTGAAGAGCGTGGCGAACTTCACACGGACCGATGCAGCCGAGTTCCTCTCACTCGCTGCTGAAGTTCCAATTCAGACGGTCACGGAGACCCATCCCCTTGCGGACGCGAACCGTGCCTTGCAACGCATCGCCTCGGGCGCCGTGCAGGGCGCCGCCGTGCTCGTCATCTGAGGCGTGAGCGGGGCCGGCGAAGGGGGTACCCGCCCCACCTGCACGTCTCGAATCGATGACCCTCACGATGGATCGACGACGAATGCCTCTGCCCCGGGCGCATGGGAGCAGAATCCTCCCGTCCCGGTACTTCGTGGCTCAGGCCACGCCTGGTGCCGGGTGGAGGGATATTGGTGCCGAAGGCCGGCGCCCCTGCGTCCACTGCCGGTAGAGGGCGCTGTAGTAGCCACCCATCGCCAGCAACCGGGAGTGTGACCCATCCTCCACGATGCGGCCGTCATCGACCACGAGGATGCGGTCGGCATGCTCTGCCGTGCTCAGGCGGTGAGCGATGATGATGCTGGTGCGCCCGCGAAGCAGGTGTCCGAGGGCCTCTTCAACCACACCCTCGGTCGCCGGGTCGAGGCTCGATGTCGCCTCATCGAGAACGAGGACGGGCGGGTTGGCGACGAATGCCCGCGCGATTGAAATGAGCTGCTTCTGTCCGGCCGAAAGCCGCGACCCACGGTAACTGACGTACGTATTGATCCCTTCGGGCAGGGAGTCGATGAACTCCTGGATCCCGAGTTCGGCGCAGGCTGCGTCGAGATCGTCGCCGGTCGCATCGGGCCGCCCGAAGAGGATGTTCTCGCGGATGGTTCCGCTGAAGAGAAACCCTTCCTGCGGCACCATGGTGATGCTGCGGCGCAGGTCTGTCCCCGCAATCTCCTGGAGGTCGTGGCCGTCGAGTGTCACTCGCCCCGTTGCCGGGTCGTAGAAGCGGGTCATCAGCTTCGCGAGGGTTGACTTCCCGGCCCCGGTGGGGCCCACGAGGACAACGTGTTGCCCCGGCTCGATGACGAGATTGATGTCGCACAAGACCGGCCGCCCGGGCTTGTAGCCGAACTCCACATTCTCGAGGGCGATACGGCCATCCACTCGCGCAGGCAGGGTCACCGGATTGGCCGGCTCTGCCAGGTCGGGCCGTACGTTGAGGAGCCCGAAGATCTTGTTGAGGGCTGCACCGGCACTCTGCAGCATGTCGTACACCTGCGAGAGGTTCTGGATCGGTTGGAAGATGAAGTCGAGGTAGAAGACGAAGGCCGCCACGGTCCCGACAGAGACCTCGCCGGCTGCCACCTGCCGGCCGCCGTAATAGAGGATTACCCCGATACCGAGACCGCCCAGCCACTCGACAAGCGGGAAGTACAGGGCGGAGATTCGCACCGTCTTCACGTTTGCCTCGTAGTTGCGCTCGTTGATCGCTCCGAAGCGCTCCATGTTCTGCTCTTCCCGGGCGAAGGCCTGCACCACGCGCAGGCCAGCGAACGTCTCCTGCATGTGGATGAGCACATCGGCAATGCGCTCGCGGACCGAGTTGTACGCCTTGCGCGAGGCGATGCGGAAGAGAGCCGTCGCCAGCAGCAATGGCGGCAGGATGACCGCCGTCATGAGGAATAGCTTCCAGCTCAGGAGCAGGAGGATGACGATCGCACCGGCAAGTGTCAGCGTGCTCTGCACCAGCATCAGGAAGCCGTTGTTCAACACGTCGGTCAGCGTCTGGATGTCGGCAGTCATGCGCGACACGAGGCGCCCCGCGTTCTCGCGCCCAAAGAACGACAGCGACATCTTCTGCAGGTGCGTAAAGAGGCGGATGCGGAGATCGCGGAGGAAGTCCTGTCCGAGCTTGTTCACGGTGTACGTCGCTATCGCCTGGAAGACGTAGATGGTGCAGATGAGGGCGATGAACAACACCGCCGCGATAACGAGGTTCTGCTTGTCATGCCCATCGACCCCATGGTCGAGCGCGAACTGGATGACCAGCGGCTTGCCGAGGCTCGCAGCCGTGAACGTGATAATCGAGAAGACGGCGACGAGCATCGCAGGCCAGCGAGGGGCGAGCATTTCGGCCGCACCCTTCAGCCCGTTCGCCGATACCTCCGGCGGCTGTGATTGTTCGCTCATACCGCGGCTGCCTCCATCTGCCCGAGCACCTCGTTATAGCGCCGGCAACTCTGGACGAGCTGGAGGTGCGTACCGGTGTCGGCGACCCGTCCACCGTCAACCAGCACCACCTGGTCGGCCAGCGAAATCGTGGAAAGCCGGTGTGAGATGATGACGGTCGTTCGGCCGGCCATCACCTCTTTCAGTGCCGTCCGGATCTCCTCCTCCATGCGGGCATCCACGCTCGACGTTGCATCGTCGAGTATCAGGATGCGTGGCTCGGTGAGAATTGCCCGGGCGATGGCGATGCGCTGTCGCTGGCCACCCGAGAGTGAGAAACCCTGTTCGCCGACGATCGTGTCGTAGCCATCGGGCAGTTCCTCGATGAAATCCGCAGCGTGGGCGAGGCGTGCCGCGTGCTCGATCGCCGCGTCATCGGCATCGAGCCTGCCGTAGGCGATGTTGTTTCGAATGGTATCCGAGAAGAGGAACGTGTCCTCGAAGACGATGCCGATATCGCGCCGCAGGTCGCGCAGGCGTACGTCGCGGATATCATGCCCGTCGATCAGGATCCGACCACCGGTGGTGTCGTAGAAGCGAGGCAAGAGCCGGGCCACCGTCGACTTCCCGCTCCCTGTCGACCCGACCAGGGCAACAGACCGCCCTTCGGGTACTTCGAGTGTGAAGCCATCGAGCACCTGCCGTTGTGGCTCGTAACCAAAGGTCACGTCCTCGAACGTAATCCGTCCGCGCCCCGGCGCCAGCGGTTTTGCGTGCGGTCGTTCACGCACGGTCGGTTCTTCCTTCAGCACGTTCCAGACACGGGCCGATGAGATGAGCGCCCGCTGGCCGCTCGCGACCATGTCGCCGAGTGATTGCACGGGCCACACGAGCATCGTGAGGTATTGGAGCGAGCGCACGAGGTCGCCCGGCGACATCTTCCCGTCGATGGCCAGCCACCCACCATAAGCCAGCACGGCGAGCTGCCCGACGCCGGGCAGCCACTGGAAGAGTGGTGAGTACCATGTCCTTAGCCGGGCCACGTTCATGCTCGCGCCGTGGATCTCGTCGGCGACTTTCGAGAGCTTGCCGATCTCGTGGTCCTCGCGGCCAAAGGCCCGGACCAGCCGCACCCCAGCGATATTCTCTTCCACCACGCTCGCCAGCGAGGCCAGCCCCTGCTGGACGTGTTCGGTTCCCGGGGCCAGCTTCTGGAAGAAACGGACACTGAGCAGTGTGACGACCGGATAGACCGCCATCGCCACAAACGCGAGGGTCACGTCAGTCCGTATGAGCATCACGAAGGCACCCGTCGCCATGAGCAGATAAGCCATGTTGATGGGGATGTTGACGAGGAAGCCCTGGACCTCATGGAGGTCGGCGCTTCCTCGCGACATGAGCTGTCCTGTCGCCGTCCGGTCGTGGTAATCGAAGGAGAGCCGGTTGACGCGGTTGTAAAGCTCTGTGCGCAGGTCAGTCTCGACCCGGTAGCTGACCCGCATCGCCCAATACCGCCTTGTCCCGCCGAAGATCGCCTGGAGCGCAGCCAGGCCGACGATCGTCAGCGCCAGCGTCAAGAGCAGTCCCGTGTCATGCGGGATGATTGCCCGGTCGATCATCGAGCCGGTAACGAAAGGGATGATGATGCGCATGAGCCCCCAGGAGAGCCCTGCCAGGAGTGCAATCAGGAGGAAAACCCACTGCGCGCGCATCTGCCGCAGGATGAGATTCCTGCCTGCACGCAGATCGAGCTGCTCGGTAGCCATGGTCCCCCGTTCGAGCTTGCAAGAAGAGCGAATGCCGGTGGCGCGCACCCCCTCAGGCGCGAACCGCACACCTCACTCTTACGTTAATGTCTGAGAGGCGGAAAAGGTTACCAGGAGGGGAGGAACCGGCTTGCGGATCTATTCATTCGTGAACGTTTCGTATACCGCTTTGCTGACGCGTGCGATCGGGTCCCATGCCCAGCCGCGGTCGGAAAGCACGGCGATCACGTAGGTTCCGCCCGGAGCCTCCACGAATGCGACGTCGTGTGTGATCCCCTCCCATGTGCCCGTCTTGTTACCAACGCGCACGCTGGCCGGGAGCCCCGCCGGTATGCCCGTCCGCGTCTTCTGCCCCAGCAACAGCTCGCGCATCTCGGCCTTTGCTTCGTCACTCATCCCTTTCCCTTCGACGATCGCTTCCATGAGCAGTGCCATATCGGCGGCAGTCGTTGGGAGGGCTTCTGTATTCACGGAGGTGTGTTGAAGGCCCAGTGCCATGAGCGTTTCGTCGATGTTCGATGCCCCCACGAGGTGCATGAGGGCGACCGCCGTCGCGTTGTCCGAGAGGGTGACCATCGCCTCCAGTGCCTTCGAAATTGGCAGCCTGCCATCGGCACCCACGGCGACTTCCGAGATCGTGCCCAGGTCCTCGGCCAGGTCCGCGTCGGTCAGCTGGAGTTCGTCGTTTCCGTGGATCAGGCCGTCGCTACGCCGCCGTTCAACCTCGTAGAGTACGGCCAGCTTGAACGTGCTGGCCGCGTAGAACTGCCGGTCGGCGTTGATTGCCACACCGTGGCCATCGCCGAGGCGCCGCACGACGATGGAGTAGTGTGGCAAGTCGGAGCCCAATGCCCCTGTTATTGCCGCACGCATCCGCGGATCGGTCGCGAGCTCGTAGCTTCCCGGCCCGCGGACGCTCGTGACCGGTGGTGCGACGTGCGGCGCGAGCACTACGGGTTCCGGTGATGCGGTCTCTGCTGGCTCCCCGGCGCCCGCGATCCTTGGCGCGGGTATCAACACCCCGAGCGCTACGAAGGCGAGTGCTCCAACACTCACGGCGAGTGTTGCCAGGGCCACGGTGAATGCCGGCAGCCACGGGCTGAGCGCGGCCGGCTGCTCGCTGCCCGCCTGCTGGCGAAGTCGTGTAATGCGAAAGTCCTGCAGACGGCTACCGTCTCAGACTCGCCACCGCCTGCGATTGTACATGTATCTCCCTTATTCGCACGGTTTCCGCGCTATCCTGGCGTCTTCCCGGTACTTTTCCGCCCACTCGTACAATCGAGCGATGCGCCCGTTCGCTGCCGGTATTGCCTGCCTCGTGTTCCTGGTGGGCGTCGCGTGCGGACGCGGCGGGCCGGCTCCGGTTTCCTCGCCCGCGGTATCCACCGCAGATCACAGCTCGAGTGCCACCGTGCGCGCTTCACCGTCACGCTCGTCCAGACCTGCTCGCGCCCGGGCGACACCACAGGTCCGTCCGATCCGGACCGCCGGTTGTGAGGCTGCTTTCTCCGCCGGCAATTCCATCGGTCAGATCGAATCGGGCGGTGAACTCCGTTCGTACCGGTTGCATGTCCCCCCCACCTACATCTCGCGCCGTGCGACGCCGCTCGTCCTCAGTTTCCACGGCTACGCACAGGATGCGGCCCAGCAGGATGCGTATTCGCTGCTCCCGGCTTTCTCCGACCAGGCTGGCTTCATCCTCGTTACACCCGAAGGCAGCGGTTCGCCTGCAGGGTGGGACATCCCCGGTGTCTATAACGAAAACGGGATCGATGATGTCGCGTTCGTGAACCAACTCGTTTCGGATCTCAGCAATACGCTCTGCCTCGATGCACGCCGCATCTTCGCCACCGGCCACTCCAACGGCGCACAGATGGCATCGCAGGTGGCCTGTGATCTGCCCTGGCTCATCGCCGCCGCCGCACCGGTCTCGGGCGCGGTTTTCCAGGACTGCACTGGCGCCGGTGTCCCGATGATCGCCTTCCAGGGTGATGCCGACTACAACGTGCCGCTCGAAGAGAGCGAGGAGGGTGTGCTCGGCTGGGTGAGCCACAACGCCTGCCCCAGCGACCCCGAGGTTTCGCGGCCCGCCGAGGGTGTCGAGCTACGGTCATGGAGCTGCAACGATGGCGACGTCCAGTTCTACGTCATGGAGGATGTTGGACATGTCTGGCCCGGCGGCGACCCATTGATGGGCGGAGTTGGTCCGGCCACCGATGTCATCAATGCCAATCAGCTCATGTGGGAATTCTTTCGCGCTCACCCCCATCGTTGAGCGCCACCATGTGCCCCCTCAGGGGGTCTCCATTGCACTGTGGCGCAGGAGGCGGGCTGCCCGCGCTTCGAAGCGCCGGAAACAACGTTCGCAGATGCCATGCGAAACCTGTCCACTGCCGTGCTTGAGCGTCTGGCCGCACCATGCACATATCACCGTCACGTCTCACCTCCGGGGACGGTGCTGCCCTCTGCTGGTGATCATCTACGGGAGACGCCCGGTTTCCAATCAGTGACTTCCCTTAGGAAGCCCTTCGCTGCGTAAACTCTGGGAAAACCTTCACCTGTGTGGCGCGCCACGTGCCCACCACCTGTCTCCGCTGTGGCCCATGCGACCGCGCGAGGTGGTGCTCGTACCACACCTGCTCAGCCTCGCGGGTAGCCGAGAATCGCGCCATGCAATGGGGGCATGCCACCATCGTTCGTCTCCTGGGTGTCTTCGGGCCGGTCCATCGTCCAGCGGTACTGGTTACCCTGCGGTAGCGGCGTGGTGAACCATCTCCTGCCGTTGCTATCGGCAAGAGTGATGGGCCACTGAAGGCTGCTGCTGCCCCTCCGGCTCGTGCAGGCAGCAAAGCAATGGTGGTCTGCCACTGCTTCTTCGCATTGGTTGGTGTCTCCCGCTGGAGGGCGGCCGGACAGGCTGTTCCTGCAACGTCGCATCGCCCGATTGCCGGGTAGCGTAAGATTCCGCCCTGTCCCCCAAACGGGGCGCGCGAGGTGAAACATGGCACGACGAAGCATCTGGGCCTGGGGGCTCGAGACCGATGAACCATCGCAGGCGGAGCGCGACGAAGCCGCCGCCCGCCTCTCGAAGCGCTTCGGCCGGGAGATCAGTGCTCCGCCAGCACCGGTCCTCGAATCGCTGGTGATACCGGCGCCACGCGTCCTGCCTCCGGCGTCGCTCGCTGGATTCGCTACAACGGCTTCGTATGACCGCGCCGCTCACGCCTATGGAAAGAGCTACCGCGATATCGTCCGCGCCTTCTCGGGGGATTTCTCGAATCCACCCGATGTCGTCGCATACCCCCAGAGTGAAGATGACGTCGTCTCCATCCTCGATTGGGCGAGCGGTGCGGACGTTGTTGCTGTCCCCTATGGAGGGGGCTCCTCGGTCGTGGGTGGCGTTGAGCCTCCCGGCGGTGGCCGTCCTGTTGTCACGATCGACCTGTCGAACCTCAACCAGGTGCTCGAGATCGACCCTGTTTCCCGGGCGGCCCGCATCCAGGGTGGTGTCCTCGGACCGGCGCTGGAGGACCAACTTCGGCCGCACGGGTTCACCCTCCGGCACTTCCCCCAGAGCTTCGAGTACTCGAGCCTCGGCGGCTGGATCGTGACGCGCTCCGGGGGCCACTATGCCACGAACCACACCCATATCGATGACTTCGTTGAGTCGATTCGCACGGTCACCCCGCGGGGAATCATCGAATCCCGCCGCCTCCCGGGGAGCGGTGCGGGGCCCAGCCCGGACCGCATGGTCATCGGCAGCGAGGGCATCCTCGGTATCGTCACCGAGGCGTGGATGCGCATCCAGGCGCGGCCCCGCTTCCGCGCGTCGGCGGGCATTACCTTCGCTTCGTGGAAGGCTGGCTACGAAGCTGCTCGCGCCGTTGTCCAGGCCAAGCTCTGGCCTGCGAACTGCCGCCTCCTCGACCCCACCGAGGCCGGATCGGCCGCCGGTCTCTCGGGCGACCAGGCGCTCCTCATCGTTGCCTTCGAGTCGGCCGAGGTACCCCAGGAGCCGTTCATCCGCCAGGCGGTGCGGATCGCCCGCGAAGCTGGTGGCCAGATTGATGACGCTGCCATCCGCATCGCCGACGAGGGGGCGCACGCGGGCGAGGAGGTTGGCCGCGAAGGTGCAGTCGGGGCGTGGCGCAACTCGTTCGTTCGTGCCCCGTACCAGCGCAACCTCACAGCCGGTATGGGCATCGTGGGCGATACCTTCGAGACTGCCATCACGTGGGACCGCTGGCCTGCTTTCGACGAGTCCGTGCGCCATGCTGTCATGGATGTGATGAAGCGTGTTGCCGGGGGCGGCACACTGAGCTGCCGTTTCACCCATGTCTACACGGATGGCCCTGCACCCTACTACAGCTTCCAGGCACCCGGAACGCGTGGAGCAGAACTCGAGATCTGGTCAGCCATCAAGCAGGCGGCTTCCGACGCGGTTATCGCTGGCGGCGGGACTATCACCCACCACCACGCCGTAGGCCGCGATCATCGTCCCTGGTACGACGAGCAACGCCCGCCACTTTTCGCCGAAGCACTTCGGGCAGCCAAGAAGACGCTCGACCCGGCCGGGATCCTCAACCCGGGTGTCCTCATCGACCCTTGACCCGGATTCATCGCCCGGTATTGCACCGTAGACGGTGGGCAGGCAAACACCTTCTGCAGGATCGCCGTCGTGCCCGGCTGCCCGTTTGCACGCCCCGACCGATGAGCGAACCGGTGAAGCCCCGGTTACGAGGGCCCGGTAATTGCACGCTGATTTCAGACGCGCGAACGAGTTGTGATGGTTCCTCAACCAATCGCTCGCCGTGGTCGATGGTTCCTCGCGCCCCGATCGGGTTCCCTGTACCCGAAGTGCGCGGCATACCATCCGGTCCCAGCCGGAGGTTCTGTCCGCGCCAGGAGTTGCCGCAGATGCCCTACCGAAGCCAGTTGCAGCGCATGTTCGATACCGATCCGGCTCCAGATGCAATCACTCTCCCTCGCGACGCCGGGGAGTGCCCGCCGCACCACTTCGTCATCGATAGCCCAAACGGTCAGACGAGCCACGGCTGCTGCAAGAAGTGTGGAATCGGGCGCGACTACCGAAACTGGTTCGAGCAATACGAGTACGCGGGGTCCGTCTGGAAGCGTTCGGCCGCAGAGTCGCTGTGACACCGTTCACGGAATAATGCCATCCCGGTTCCCATGGCCCTGTCGCGTCATGAGGCCCACACGGCAGGCAGCGGATGGGGTCTGGCAATCAATCGAAATTGATGGTGAGCCAGCGTATGGTTGGTACGTGGACGCCGGGTACTTCACGATGCCAGGGCCAGGGTGCCAGGCCGAGTTGAGGGCCTGAGATCACCACCGGCCCGGGCCAGCGCGCACAATCCCGGTCTCACCTGAAAATTGGAGGCGGCCCTGGAATCGCAGGCTGAGCCTATTCGCGCGCGACTCGTCGCCACCGCTGCAAAGGAGTGGTTCGAGCTCTGGCCCGCCGTAATGGCGGCCCGTACCGGACTGGTGCAAGCGCTCGCCGCCATTCCCGAAGCCCTGGCTCATGAGCGGCCCGGTTCGGGCGAGGGCGAATCGGCATGGAGCGCCTACGAGGTTGCCCGGCACGTCCTCGCCTACACGCGGAACGTCACCGAGATCATCACAGCGACAGCGGCAGGTCAGAGCGTGGCAAAAGATCCGCGGGGCGCACTGGCTCCTGATCCGTCGCTATCCCTGCGTGACCTCCGCCGTCTCATCGTTGATGAATCGGCCAGTCTCGCGGCGCTCCATCTCACGCTTCCATCGCAGCCGGATGTTGGGGTCACGGTCGATCACCCGCTCTTTGGCCCCCTCCACGCCCGGGCCTGGTACGCATTCGTCGAAGTCCATGACAGCGACCATGCCCGGCAACTCCGTGCTCTCGCTGCCGAGCGGCGCGCCTGAACCGATACCCGCTACCGCTTCCCCCAGGGGGCCCTTTCCCCCGCCAGGCCCAATCATTTGTGCTCGTGAGCGAGGGGCAACGCACTGGCCGGTAATCGCCTCCTAATCCTGGACCGGAATGTAGCCTTTCTTCGAGCGGAATCCCCGCCATCTCGCTAATCTACGCACAACTACAGCTTCCCCGCGCTGCTGTGCGCCCAGGAGACCACGAGATCATGGCCATCGCACGTACGACCAGGCCCATAACCGCTGACGACGACGCCATTCGTGCTGCATTGGAGGACGCCTTCCTTCCGGCGCTCCTGCCGGCTCTTGCCCAGGCTACGGGCGACTTCAGCCTGCTGCGCGATGATCTTCGTCCCGCCGGGGTCGCCCCAGGGGTTGAGCAGGGAGGCATGTCGCCTTCGGCCCAGGCTGAAGCGCGTGTCCTCGCCTTCGATGCCATCAGGCGCATTCGCGACGATGCCGCGAACCTCTGTCCTGCACCTGTCGAGGAAGCGCTCAGGCAGAACACGGCGTGGATGACGGGTTCGGAAGCCTCCGAGGAGTACATCCCGCTCCTCCTCGAAGAGCTCGCACCGGAGGGCCAGGACCCGCGCGCACCGGCCTGGCGAAAGGACCCATCGGTTAGCTTCTCCGTGGCGATCATTGGCTCGGGCATGTCGGGAATTCTCGCAGCGATTCGCCTCGAGCAGGCGGGAGTTCCGTTCGTCATCCTCGAGAAGAACGCTGACGTTGGCGGTACGTGGCTCGAGAACACCTACCCCGGCGCCCGCGTCGATGTCTCGAACGCTTTCTATAGCTACTCGTTCGCGCAGAAGGTCGACTGGCCGAAGCATTTCTCCACCCAGGACGTCCTGCTCAACTACTTCCGTGATTGCGCTGACGAATACGGCATCCGCGAGTCTATCCGCTTCAACACCGAAGTCACCTCGATCGACTTCGATGAAGAGTCGGCGAACTGGACGCTCCACGTTCGGACACCGGATGGAGCGGAGGATACAGTCACGGCCCAGGCGGTGATCAGCGCCGTGGGCCAGCTCAACCGCCCGAAGCTGCCCGACATTGCGGGCATGCAGAGCTTCGAGGGCCCGTCCTTCCACTCGGCTCGCTGGAATCATGATGTGGACTTGAAGGGAAAGCGAGTCGCGGTTATCGGCACTGGGGCGAGCGCCGCCCAGTTCATCCCGGTCATCGCCAACGATGTTGCCGAACTCATGATCTTCCAGCGGACGCCGAACTGGTTCGCGCCCGTGCCCCACTACCAGGACGACGTTCCGGCCGGGCTCACCTGGCTCTTCACGCACGTGCCCCACTACATGCACTGGTACCGGTTCTGGCTCTTCTGGAACACGACCGACGGCCTCCTCCGGGCGGCCAGGGTCGATCCTGAGTGGCCGGATCGCAGCCTCGCTGTCAGCGCGGAGAACGACATGCTCCGGATGCTCTTCACCGGCTACATCCAGTCGCAGTTCGCCGACCGTCCGGATCTCCTCGACAAGGTGCTGCCCAAGTATCCGCCGGCCTCCAAGCGGATCATCCTGGACAACGGTATCTGGGCCCGGACGCTCAAGCGCGACAATGTCGAACTCCTGACGGATCGCATCGAGGAGATTACTCCCGGCGGTGTGCGCACCGAGGATGGCGTTGAACATCGTGCCGACGTGATCATCTACGGCACCGGCTTCCAGGCTTCGAAGTTCCTCACGCCGATGAAGGTGCACGGCCGCGGCGGTATCGAACTCCACCAGCAATGGAACGGTGATGCCCGTGCCTACATGGGCATAACGGTCCCGAACTTCCCGAACTTCTTCATGCTCTATGGCCCGAACACGAACATCGTCGTCAACGGCAGCATCATCTACTTCAGCGAATGTGAAGTGCAGTACATCCTTGGCTGCATCCGCCTTCTCCTCGAACAGGGGAAACGTGCCATGGACTGCCGCCAGGGCGTCCATGACGAGTACAACGCGAGAATCGACAAGGGCAACCTCGAGTGTGTCTGGGGTGTCTCATCGGTGAATAGCTGGTACAAGAACGAAACCGGCCGCGTTGCCCAGAACTGGCCGTTCAATCTCATTGACTACTGGAAGCAAACCCGCGAGCCGGACCCGGCGGATTACCAGTTCACCTGATACCGGCCTCCAGGGCGAGATGCCGCCGGTGGGTGTGTCGTGGGTGGTACGCGCATTCAGTCACTCTGCCTGTCCCCGCTCACCGTGGTGCCCGGCGAGCTTCGAGGCTCAAAGACCACGACCGCGGTTTCTCTGCCACGCCGCGCCGCAATCTGGTCCAGCCCCCGGTCGTAGGTCGCCCACCGGCTCCAGAGGCGGGCGCGCTCCTCCCCTTCTGCTGCCCGCGCATGGACCGGGCGGGGCCCGCCGGGCAGGTCCACGATCGTATCCGGGTTGGCCTGGAGGTTGAGCCACCACGCGGGATCCGCATTGCCCCAGCCGTTCATGGCCATGGTGACGATGTTGGGTTCGTCGTCGTAGTACGAAATAATCGCCGACCGCTGCTTGCCGCTCCGGCGCCCCACCGTGCGCAGGTGCATCATTCCCTGGTGGTTGTCCGTAGCGGTCCGCAGGCCAACCCTTCGGCCCGATATCCGGTAGATCGCGCGCTGCGCTACCCAGAACGAACGCATGAACCAGCGCGGAGGGAGCCACGGTGCCCTGGTGGACGTTGTGCCATCCGGTGTCTCGTTCACGGCGTGCCTCCCCGGTCGGTCGCGGCAAGCATCGGGCGATCCGCTGGCTTCAGAAATGTCCGAATGACCGTTATCTGTAGAACCATATGGAGTGAAATCCAGGCGCCCGGCATTCCAGCCTCAGGCATTCGAAGACAGTGAGCTGGTGGCAGCGCAGTCTCCCCGGGATTTTCGGAGCCAGGCCAGCACTGCCGATCCGCCTTCGGGCCAAAGACGATAGGCTTGGCTTTCAAGCTCTCGACGGAGGAGATCCGTGGCCGACCTCTACATCGGGAAGGTATTCAATCCCGCCGACAAGTCGCTCGGCGACCGCTTCCTGCTCGATTCCAGCGATCTCACGACTCACGGCATCGTCATCGGGATGACGGGCTCCGGGAAGACGGGCCTCTCTATCGACATCATCGAGGAGTTACTCAAGGCTCGCGTGCCTGTCATCGTCATCGACCCGAAAGGCGACATGGGAAACCTGGCACTTGCTTTCGACCGCCTCGCGCCCGACCAGTTCGAGCCATGGGTCGACAAGGACGAAGCTGCCCGCGAGAACAAGACGGTGGCGGAGATGGCCCAGGCTGCATCCGAAACATGGACGAAGGGCCTCCAGGGTTCTGGTATCGAGGCCGCCGATGTTGCGGCCTACGTGAAAGGTCATCGAGTCCGGGTGTTCACCCCGGGCGCCTCCGCCGGTATCCCGATCAATCTCATCGATTCACTCGCTGCCCCCGGAATCGAGTTTGAAGGCAACGAAGAGGCACTCCGTGACGAGATCGACTCGGTCGTCACCGCGCTGCTGGGCTTCGTGAAGGTCCAGGCCGACCCCGTTAGCAGCCGCGAGTACATTCTCCTCTTCAGCCTCATTGAGAATGCCTGGCGCCAGGACCAGGACCTCTCGCTCGAGACGCTCATCAGCCAGGTTGGTAACCCGCCGATCGAACGGGTTGGCGCGCTGCCGATGGAAGCCTTCTACCCGCAGAAGGACCGCAGCCAGCTCATGTTTGCCCTCAACAACCTGGTCGCCTCACCGCCGTTCGAAATCTGGCGCCAGGGTGAGCCAATCGATATCGAATCGTGGGTCCGCTCTCCCGACGGGATCCCCCAGCTTTCGATCGTCTACACCTCGCACCTCGATGATGAACAGCGGGTCTTCGTCACGGCCCTCATCCTCAACAAGCTGAAGACCTGGATGCGCAAGCAGCCCGGTACGAGCGAACTTCGGCTGCTCTTCTACATGGACGAGATCTACGGGTACTTCCCACCGACTGCGAACCCGCCGACAAAGAAGCCGCTCCTCACCCTGCTCAAGCAGGCGCGCGCGTACGGTATTGGCGTCCTGCTTTCGACCCAGAACCCGGTGGACCTTGACTACAAAGGGCTGGCCAACATGGGCTTCTGGGCGATTGGCCGGCTGCAGACGGAGCAAGACCAGAATCGAGTGAAACAGGGCATCCAGGCCGCACTTGCCGATGCTGCCAGCGATCTCCCATTCGAAAAACTGATCGCAGCCGTCCAGAAGCGCGTCTTCCTCATCCACGACATCCACCGAAAGGCGCCGACGCTTGTCAGCTCACGCTTCGCCATGTCGTATCTCCGCGGGCCCATCACGCGCGACGAGATCAAGCGCCTCGGGCCCGGCGTGACAGCGTGGGCGAAACCGGCGCCGGTTGTTCGCACGGCGGCAAACCCCGAAGCTGCCACGAGGCCCGCGGCCGCCACACCGGCCGCTGCACCGCCTCTCCCGGCGCCACTCAAGGCCCGGTACTTCAACCTTCGCGGCGGGAACATGGCCGAACCCTGGGTCGTCGCTCGCGCGGCGGTGCGTTACAAGGCAGGTGGCGTCGCGACGGACGAGGTCCAGCGCACCCTCGGCTTCCGCATGACACCATCGGCGACGGCTACCGAGATCCTCAGCCAGGACCCGGGTGAGATCGATGACACGCGCCTTGCCGACGCTGCTCCTGACGGCCTTGGTTACGCCGATCTCCCCGCCTTCCTTGCCACCGCGGACGGTGCCAAAGCACTCGAGCGTGCCCTTCGCGACCGCCTCGATGACCGGCTCCAGGCCGAACTCATCTATGACCCCGTCACGAAGCGCTTCTCCAATCTCGGCGAGGACGAGAACGCCTTCGCTGCGCGCCTTACCGCCACTCCGGGAGTTTCGGCGAAGCGGACCGCGCTCGAGACGAAGATCGCGAAGCTCCAGCGCGACATCGCGACGAAGGAGCAAGAAGTGAAGGGCCGCAAATGGGAGAAATGGCTCTCGGTGTTCACCGTCGTTTTCCGCAATCTCGCGTCATTGAGTGGCGGCAAGGGCAAGGTCAGCACGACGGGTATGGGCGGCGTCCTCACGAAGAACCGGATGGAGAACACTGCTGAGCAGCGCAAAGCCTCGCTCGAAGCCCAGCTCCAGGAGGCTCAGCAGCAGCTCGCGGAGGTCTCCACGCCGGACCCTTCCCGGTTCGAGCGACGTGTCATCAAGCCGGCGAAGACCGATGTCTCGCTCATTCGTTACGATGTCGTCTGGGTGTACTGAGCCCTGCTACCAGCGGGCCTCGTGCTCCTCGATCCAGCCGTAGAGCCCGCTGATCGCGATGGGCTGGCCGTCTCCCGGCACGATTTGGCCCGAATAGGTGCCGAGCATCTGGTGAACGTCGGTGAACCATGCATCGCGGCGGCCGCTGGTCGCATGCCGCTCGAACTCTGGCTCAAACACCAGGTCGATGCGGTCGGTCTCCGGTGTGCGTATCCGCCAGGGTCTCATCCATGCATTGCGGTCGTAATCGATCACCAGGTCTTCGCTGATCTTCGTCAACCGGCCATCGACGCAGAGCCCGTTCTCCGTCATTCCCGTGCCGTCGGTCCACTTCCCTCCAATGTTGAGGCCGACGAGGTGACTGCCCTGTATACCTGAGGCAGCACCCCAGTTCCAGACCGTGTGCAGGGGCCAGACGCCCCGGCCGTAATCGAGACAACCAAAGGAGTTCGGGGGCCCGAACTCGAAACGCTGGTCTCCAAGCATGACATACCCGGTGGCCGGAAGCGTGTTCTGTTTCGAGGTGAACTGCATCTGCACGTCCGACCAGGGGATCACGACGTTCAGCGTCTCGTGCCCTGCCGGCCGCTCGATGAGGATGTTGGCCTCCAGCCGATGCCCCTGGAAGTAGTCCGATTCGACGCGCAGGCGTGTTCCCGTGCCCTCGTCGGTCATGGAGACCTGCATCGCCGGGTGCTCGATCACCATGTCCCCGGAAACGGTCTCGGGGATGGCGATCGTCCCGGGCGGTACGGTCACGGTCTTGTCGAGGTGCCGCCCTGTTTTGCGCTCGATGCAGTAGGCGCCGCCAAGCTGAAGGCGCTCCATATCCGCGATGGTGGTCGAGAAGAAGAACTCGTCGCTGGTCACACCCCAGTAGTTCCACTTCTTCTTGCGCTCGAGCGGCTCTGCTACGTTGCAGCGGTGCAGCGGGTGACGCGACCAGCCGACCGCAGCCCGGTTGAACTTCCCGTCTCGCCCGCAGAGGTCGACGGGCCCGGTGATCTCTCGTTCAGGATGCATGCCCGGATTCTAGGCCCGGTGTTCCAATCGGCAATGGTCACTCCTCAATGACGAATGTCCCGCTATCGCTGCGCCCGAAGACCTCCGGGAAGTACGACTCCTCTGCGTGCACGGGGGGAACGAAGAACTCACCGGGGGTAGTTGCCCGCGCGTAGTAGATGTACTGGTAAACGCCTTTCGGCAACGTGCCGGCGAAGAGGGTGACCCGGTCGTCCCGTGCGTCGACATGCTGCCAGGGCGAGTAGTACCACCCGAACCACGGTGCGAAGTAGCCGCCCTGCTGCTCTTTCGCTGCCTGCAGACGCTCTGCATCGAGTTCTGCCTTCAGCTTCGCGTCCACCGATTGCAGCCGCGTATCGACTGCCTCGAGCCCGGCGGGGAGCAGGTCGTCGATGACGGCGTAGTGGCGCTCCGCCTCGGCGACGATCGTTACCGTCACGCGCACCGTATCCCCGAGCTTTGCCTTGTCCACCGGCGTCTTCGGGTCGTCGAGCAGGGTGTACTGGTGTGAGACGCCGAAGCCACGGCTCACGGCTTCGACACCCCGCGCGGGTGTCAGATAGCGGAGGTTCAGCGTGTAGTACAGCCGCCCCGGCTTGTTGAAGTCGCGAAGGAACGTCAGCACGGAGGTCTTGCCTGCCGTGAAATCGGTCAGGGGGAGCTTCTTCGACTCGGTCTTCGCGCCGTCGCCGGGCTGGAACTTGCTGCTCATGACGTCGCTCCCGTCACGCTGCACCTTGAAGCCGAAGTTGCCGCCAAGTTCGCCGGTCTTTGCCGAGAAATCAGAGAGTGCCAGGATACCCTGCGCGTATTCGACGGAGGTGTGCCACGGATACTCTCCGCGGGCCACGGTCAGCCACCGGACCGTCTGGCTCACGAGCGGATGGTCGGGATAGACCCGCAACATGGCATCGAGAACGAGTGCCGTTGCCGACGTATTGGTCATGATCCCGTTCTCGTTTCGCGGGTCCTCCCAGTGGCTCCCGTTCGCACTGGCGATGGCTGATGCCGTGAGGTCGTTGATGATCTGGGTGACGCCGGGATCGTCGCGCCTGGCGCCGCCTTCGACGAACGTCATCAGCAGGTATGCACGGCCCCATGTGCTCAACTGGGTCCGATACTGCTCGAGGATCGAACGCCCGACTGATTGCGCGCTGCTGTCTCCGGCCAACGCCAGTGCCGCTGTCATATAGGCCTTCTGGCTCGGGTCCACCGGGTGTTCGACGTCGGCCACACGATTGATGAAGGCGTTGACGAACGACCGTGCCGAACTCACGGTGCCGTCGGGAATGGCGATACCATCGCGCCGGGCCTCACCCAGTGCCAGCAGCGCCCATGCGGTCACATTGGGGTCCGACAGGCATGCGGGTGCCGCACACCAGCCCCAGCCACCACCCGGCTTCTGCTGCCCGATGAGGGCTGCGACGTCCGTCGCGATGCGGCTGTCGTAGCCTGACGTGTCTTTGTCCGCGGACTTGTCCGCGCGCCGCACGCCGGCCGTTGCCATCAGCCGGGCCGCGATCTGTGGCGAGTACTCGTACGGCCGGGGTGCGAGCCACTTCAGTTCGCCCGCCGCTGAACCCGCGAGTGCCGGTTGTACGGTCACCTCGAGCGACCCGCCCTCCAGGATCGCGAATGCGGGCAGGTAGATCGCTTCCGAGAGTGCTTCGCCGATGACCACACCACCGGTCGCGGTCGTCTCCGGTGTGACGTCGAGCGAGATCGGTATCTCCTGCACGACCGAGTCCTTCAGCCCGCCGCTCCCGGTCGCCGTGAACGTGAGCTTCGCTGTTCCTTCGGCCGTGACCTTCGCCGGCCATTCGAATACGAGTGACTGGCCGGGTTCGATCTTCGCTGTCTTCGACGCGTTGCCCGTAACCTCCACGCCCTGAGCATCGAGCGCCACGGTGACATCGCTTGATTTTGCCGTTGCGTTCCGGACGAGCATCCGCAGGGTGACGGTATCGCCCACGCGCAGGAATCGAGGGAGGGCGGGACGGAGCAGCAGCGGCTGTGTCGATATGATCTCGTTCTGGCCCTCGCCAACCAGCGCATCTCCGCTGATCGCCCGGACGTCCATGTGCCAGGTTGTCAGGTTGTCTGGCATCTTCACGTCGACCGATGCGGTCCCGTCGTCTTTGGTCACGAGCTGTGCCTGCCAGAACGCGCTGTTCCGGAAGTCCTGGCGCAGGCGGTCGTCGCTCAGCCCACCGCCGCCCTTTCCACCTGCCGGTGGTTCAGCGATGACGTCATTCGAGCGGTTCACCGAGACGCTGAGTGACGACGATGTGGTCACACTCAGCCCCCGCTCGAACCAGAACGCCTTGAGCCCATCGAGTGCCCGCTCCTGTTCGAGGGTCAGCAACGCCTTATCGATGACGGAGACCGAGAGCTCGGCCTTCACGCCCTTGCCACTGGCGTCGGTGACCTTCAGGTCGTAGTGCACGGTGTCGCCCGGCTTTGCCTGCGAGACACCCGGCTTGATCTCCACGTGCAACGCCTTGCCGGCGTTGGAAACCGGGAGTTCGACGTAGCCCACCTTGTAGCGCGGTACGGGGTCAGCCGTGGTCGGTGGCCGGTAGAGCACCACCGAGACGAACACGTTCGGCACGCTCCCATCGACGATTGGGATGTCGAGTGTCTCTGCGTTGGTCGGGAAGTCGCGCAGTTCGCGGCTGATGATCTTGCCGCGTTCCACGGTGACCAGCCCCTTCGCGCCTTCGAACGGTGCAGGCACGAGCACCTTCGCTGTGTCGCCGGGGCTGTAGCTGTCGCGGTCGGCAACGAGCTTGACGGTGTCGTCGTTCGTCACCTGCCAGCTTGCGAACTCACCACCCCAGCACCAGAGGTACGCGGCCGAGCGGGCGATCCGCCCCTGGCCGTCGGTGATCTCGGCGACGAGGCGCAGCGTACCGCTGCTCTTCACCGTGTACTCGACGGTGGCCTCGCCCTTGCTGTCCGTGGTGGCCGTCAGCGTGTCGACGAGGGTGTCCTGGGGCTCACTCCGGTAGCGGCGCGCACCCTCGGACGTTTGCTCCTTGGTCGTCACCCACTTCCGGTTGTAGACCTTGACCGTCACCTGCTGGTTGGCCACCGGTTTTCCTTCGAGGTCCACGCTCACCAGCTCGATCCTCGAGGCCGAGCCACTTTTGGCGACGTAGTCCACCGGGTGGATCCCCGGCTGGAGGCTGGCAGGGTGTACCGTCACGCTGGTGCTTCCGGCGACGGCCTGCGCGCTCTGATCGGTCACATTCGCCGAGATGGTGAACGTCTGGGCGCCTTCCGTTCCGCTCAATGTCGCCGGGATTGCGAAGGACGCGACCCCGCCGGCATCAGTTGTCGCTTTCCCAGTGGCGCGGGCAGGTTGCTTCACGATCGACTCGCGCCAGTAGTCCCAGTCGCTGAAGCTGTAGCGCTCGTACCCCTTGACGGTCATCGTGAATGGCGAGGCGAGGGCGCTCCAGTCGACTGGTGCGTTCGCCAGGCCGCCACCGAAAAAGAAGCTTGCCTTTGTCGTCACTTCGATGCTGTCGCCACTGACATAGGCTGGTTTTGCGGCGTTGACTTCCACCTGGAACTCGGGCTTCCGGAACTCCGCCACGAGGAAGCTCGTGCCGCTGACTCCATAACCGCGTTTCATCTGCTCCTGGTAGTCGAGATGCATGCCGTAATCGCCGGTGGCTGCATCCGCGGGCAGCGTGAACGACCCCGCGAAGGAACCGAAGTCGTTCAAGGTAACCGGCTGCCGGTTGAGCTCCTTCCCCTGCGAATCCACGATCACGAGGTCGAGCCCCGGGTTTGCGGGCGGGAGGTTGTACGCTGCGTCGTCATCGCTCCGGACTATCGCCTTGAAGTTCACCGTCTCGCCTGGCCGGTAGATTGGCCGGTCGGTGAAGACGTTTGCCACGTACTCGCGCGTGAAGTACTCGAGTGGAATGCCCATCTGGTAGGGGTATGCGCCCTGTTGCCACTGTGTCGTCGCGATGCCTCGCCGCCCACCGTTATCCAGCATCACCAGGTAGTTGCGATTGAACCCCTTTCCCGGCGTCATCGCGGGCACGCCGAACGAGGCCAGCCCGTTCGCATCGGTTGTGGCGGTGGTACTCGAAAGGCCATCGCCCTCGGCTGCGAGGGTTGCGCCGCTTACCGGTTTGCCCGTGTCGTGGTCGATGACCCATGCCATCAGCTCATCCTGGGAGAGCTTGAGCACGATCTCGGTGTCGACTACCGCGAATGCAAAGTACGACTGCAACGTGCCGCCCGTTCGCACGAAGTAGTACCCCTTCGGCAGGGGTCCGCCACCGGAGAGGGACGTCGATTCGATCGCCACCACGTCCTTCGCCGCGCTCACCGGCTCCGTCCACGTCCGGATCGCCTTCTGGGAGGGTACCCACCGGCCGGGGTCGTTGAAGAATTTGAAGTCGTTGATGAACCAGGCGTGCGCTTCGGTCGCTGTCAGGGGGTAGAGCGTGAAGCTTGCGGAGTTCACGTTGGTTGCGTGGTAGTAAAGGATCGGCTCCGCCGAGGCTGCGTACGTCCCTGCGTTGTTTGGGATGGCGAGGCTCACCGACGGTGTCAGCGAACCCGTGGTGAAGGAGAACGTGTACGCCGGTAACTCCTGTCCGAAGCGGTCGACTGCTCCGCCGGCGACGTTCACCGTATATCGCGTCGATGGTTTCAGTCGCACGCTGATGTAGAGGTTCCGTTCGTCTCCGCCCGGGTACATCCCATCCTGTATTTCAGCAAGCGAAAACCCCGTGATGCTGATGCGTTCACGGAAGAGGTCGGGGTCGATTGGCGTCGCGAAGTTCAGTTGCACCCCGAAGCGCTCGGCCGCTGTCTCACCGTTTGCCGGGCGTGTGCTCGAAACCGCCGGTAGCGGTGCGACGGTGAAGAAGGTCTTTCGCTCATCCTTCGTTTCACCCCCGCCCGCGCCCTTCAGGCCCTTCGAGATGACGATGCTGTAGGTCTTCCCGGGGGCCATGTTTGCTGCAGGGGTGAACGTGGCGGTCTCGCCACCGCTCGACCATGTGTACGCGCCAGCCACCGGGGTGCCGTTCGGGTCCAGCAGCTTCAGGCCCGCCTCGACAGAGGTGTGGTCCATCGCCTGGTTGAACACCACGGTCACCGGTTGCCGAGGCGCCCCGAGCACGGTGTTCTGGTCGGGCTTGATGCTCGAGATGGCCGGCCCGACTGTGGTGAAGCTCCATGCGTAATCCTCCTTCAGCACGCCATCGGCCTCACTCGTCAGCCCGGCTGCGATCTTCAGGTGATACGTGGTGTTCGGGGCCAGCGTCTTCGGGACGAACTGGTAGAGCGACGTATTCAGCCATTCGCCGTTGCCTTCGAGTGGCGGGTCGAACGCGACCACCGGGTCCTTTCGTGCCGCGGCGAGGGTCGTTAGTGGAGCGACCGAGCGGCTGAACTGCACGAGCACCTGTGCCTGCGTCGGGACTTCCCGGTCGCCGTCAGCCGGGATGGCCTGCACGACTTTGAGCAGGCCGCTCGTCGTGAACTCCTTCTGCACGGCCTGCTGGAGGCCGGTTTCGGGGCGGGCCGGCACGTGGATGGTGTAGGTTGCCCCGCGCAGCAGGCCGGGGAAATCTGGCTGGAAGAGCACGGTACGTTCGCTCAGCCAGGCGTATTGCCCCGCCACTTTGGGCTCGATAGTCAGCAGCTTTGCGGCGTCCTTCTCGTTTGGCGCCGACGCGAATGTCACCTTCACAGGAGAAAGCCGCGCCACATCGTCGCCTTCCGGGGAAACCGAGAACCCCGCTGGCTCTGTCGGCTGCACCTTGCTGCTCCCACCGCGCAGCATGACGAAGGCCACCAATCCAACCACGACGACGGCAGTGAGTGCCGCCAGGTAGCGAGCCCGCGGATCCCGGCTCCACGTCCGTAGTGTCTCGGGTGAGATGTTCATCGGGTTCGTACCTCGTAGGTGGATGACGCTCTGAGCGTCTCGCCGGCGTAGGCCGCCGTGACTTCGACATGGTGAGTCCCTGGTTCGAGCCGCCAGCGCACGCGGGCATCGGGGCCCGGCGCGGTCCCCGCCGGTGCTCCATCGACCTGGAAGCTCAGGTTCGTTGCCCCCGGTGGAGCCGTCGCTCGGAGGATGAGCTCCTGGGAAGAGAGTTCGGGCGCGATGAAGAGCACGCTGTTCGCCGGCGGCTGGACGACGTGGAGGGCCGGCGCCGGCTCGTTGAACGCGACCGTCAGCCCGGCACCCGCTGCCCACGACCGCGCTTCGGGGGGTGGATTGACAAGCAGTTGGCCGTCCGGCCGCCGGACGTAGTAGTGCTCGACGCCGTGTGGTTGGGTGCCAGCGACGAAGAGTTCGCGGCGTGGTGTTGGGCAGGCGGTGCCTGGCTGCAGCCCGGTCGGGTCACAGACGGTTGCCTCGACGATGCTCCCCGGCCGCTCCAGCCAGCCGCTTGCTCCCGCATCCGAAGCTGCCATCAACGCGCGCCAGATCGGGGCTGCCCCATCCACGCCCGAGACATCGTGCATGGGCGCCCCATCGGCGTTGCCCACCCAGACGCCGGTGACGAGCTGCGGCGTGAAGCCCACCGTCCAGTTGTCGCGGAAGTTGGTCGTGGTCCCCGTCTTCACCCCGGCCCGGAACGGGAGGTCGAGAGGCGTCACCTCGCCGAAGCCGGGTATGCGTGCATCGCGGTCATCCAGGATATCCGCCACCAGGTAGGCGATTGCCGGGTCGAGTACCTGTGCCGGTTCGCTGCGAACGTGTTCGTAGAGCACCTTCCCGCTGACGTCACGAACCCGGCTGACGGCGTAGGGCTGTGGCAGTCGTCCCCCGGTTGCGAAAATGCTGTAGGCGTTTGCCAGGTCCAGAAGCCGGACCTCACCTCCGCCGAGGGTGAGCGCGAGGCCGTACCGTTCCGAGTCGGTGAGCGTCGCAAGCCCCGCCCGGTGCGCCATCTCGAGGAATGTGTCGATGCCGATCGCGTCGAGAGTGCGCACCGCGGGGATATTGAGCGATGACGCCAGCGCCGTTCTCAAGGAGACCGGTCCCCGGAAGCGCCGGTCATAGTCCAACGGGACGTAGGTTCCGTCCGGCGTTGGGAAGCTCGAAGGTACATCGAGTAGTTGCGTCGCGGGTGTGAATCCGTGTTCCATGGCAGCCGCGTAGAGGAACGGTTTCAGCGCCGATCCCGGCTGCCGCAGAGCAACGGTCATATTCACCTGGCCCGCATGCGCCGCGTCGTCGAAGCCAGCCGAGCCGGCCATCACGACGATGCGCCCGTCCCGTGGGTCGATGGACACCGCTGCGGCGTTCGTCACGTTGCGGTCGGCGAGCTTCGTAACCTGCTGGCCGATGATTCGCTCGGCCTCCTGTTGTAGCCCGGCGTCGAGCGTTGTTTCGATGATCAGCCCGGGCTTTCCGGCGAGGTCCGGCCGCACCCGCGCCAGCTCGCCGAGTGCGAACTGCACGAAGTGCGGCCCGATGACCGGCGCCAGTGGAGGGAGCAGGTAGAGGCTTTCCCCTGTCGCAGACTCCACCTGGTTCGTGGTGATCTGCCCATCATCGAGCAGCCGGGCGAGGACGTACGCCTGGCGGGCCTTTGCCAGCGAGGGGTCGTTGGCCGGATCGTAGGCACCGGGCAGTTGCGGCAATCCCGCGAGGTATGCGGCCTGCGCCAGGTCCAGGTTCGCCGCGCTTACGCCGAAGAACACGCGAGCGGCTGCTTCGATGCCGTAGGCACCCCGCCCGTAGTACACGGAGTTCAGATATTCGCCCAGGATCTGGTCCTTTGGCTCCCGCCCCTCGATCTGGATGGCAAGGAGCGCCTCATGCGCCTTTCGCACGAGTAACGGCTCGCCGGAACCGTTGAGGTACCGTCCCCGCGCAAGCTGCTGCGTGATGGTCGATGCACCCGACCGCTGTGAACCGAGGCTGAGCAGTGCGCGGGTGATTGCGATGGGGTCGATACCGGGATGCTCCCAGAACCGCTGGTCTTCGGCCGAGACAGTCGCCTGCTGCATGATCGGTGCGATCGATTCGAGCGGGACCGGTATCCGGAGCCCGTTCCTGGCGTCTCTCTGTAGCACCGTCCCATGCGCGTCAAGGATCACGGTTCCCGGGGGCTGGTGCTCTCCACCCTGCGCCGCAATTGGTGCGCAGACCGCAAACCATCCGAGCAAGAGCCCCGGTGCCAGCGAAAGCGCGGCCCACACCCCTGCCCGAAGCAGCGGATGGGTACGTGTTGCCGGGTTCCTGGTCCACATATTCATCCGGACGCTATGCCGCTCGGATTAGTTCCCGAACCAACCCTATCCCGGGAACCCGCGGCCTTCGACGGCCAGGATGGTCCCGATTCCCGAACCGTCCGGCCCAACCACTCGCCAACCGCCTACCCCCGCACTGGTCGTCCTTCGGCCGCTAACCCCATGCTCTCGAGAGTGTGCACGACGAATCAGTACCGCCCGCCCTCGAGCCGGGCCGGGGTGGTCGTGGAACTCGATGCATCCGCGCTACACTGCCTTCGTGCCCGAGATCACCATCCGGCGTGCCACCGAGGCAGACGGCCCGACACTCGCCTACCTGGAGCGATCTTCACCGCTCGTGACCGATGGTTCACAACTGGTCATCGATCGTGGCGACGACTACTTCGCTGCTTCACGGTTGATGGAGGAGGTGACGATCGCCCTCGCCGAAGTAGATGGGGAGCCTGCGGGCGTATTCTGCGGTGCGCTTCACCGGGCACTGCTCGGCGGCGTCGAACGGAACATGCTGTATATCCATCACGCCCGCATCCTGCCGCGCTTCCAGGATCTCGGGCTTGGCAAGCAGATGTCGGGATTTGTCAGCGAACCGTATAAAGGCCGGGTTGATTCCTCCTACTGGTACATCGCCCCGGGGAACGAGCATTCACAGGGATTCGCACGCAAGGCACAGAATCGATGGACATTCGGCCCCACGATGATTGGCATGGATACAGCGGCGCTTGCTGGCCCGCCGGCGGGCAGGTTCGCCACCGAGGCTGATGCAGCGGCCATCATTGAGATGATCAACGCTGCCCATGAGGGCGAGGAGATGTTCCTCCCCTACACGATGGACTCACTTGCGGCACGGCTTGCCCGTGACCCGGCGCTCTACACATGGGGACGCCTCTGGTTGACCGATCATG
Organism: uncultured Anaerolineaceae bacterium; assembly: GCA_964508715.1. Lineage (GTDB taxonomy): Bacteria > Chloroflexota > Dehalococcoidia > Tepidiformales > Tepidiformaceae > JAKALX01. Next base: position 109,918 of record CAZDUX010000008.1, read on the forward strand.
CGGTGGCCGGCGTCTGGCCCGAAGGCGAAGTGCTGTCGGTCCGCAGCACCTCTGCGAGTGGTGAGACCAGGGTGTCGCGCGGCGCCTGCGTTCTCGACTTCGGTTACCTGCCGGGTTACGAGGCGGACCTGCTCGATCTCCTGCGTGCCTGGTGCAGTTGGCTGGCGGCGCGCGGCATGGAGGAGCTCAGTGTCTTCAGTTCACCGCATACCCGTCACTGGGATCTGCTCTCTCCGCTCGGGCAGCACACACCGTTTCATTTCTGGACGCCGACTATCCCCCAGCCTGCCGATGCCGAGGAGCACGGCCTCTACGTTGACCACATCTACTTCTGAGCGGTGGCCCGTAGCGTGCCCGCGAATCCGCGACCTGTGCCCTGGAGATTGCTCGGCAGCGACAATTCCCGGCAGGGGACTGGTCAGTGCCAAACCAGATGTGATACTGTGCGTGTCCGGCTGGGAGGGGGTAGCTGTCGGCGGGGTGGCCGTCGCGAGACAATAAGAAGGGCTTGATGCCATCTCCCATTGCATCAAGCCCCTCGTTCCCGAACTCGTTCGGGCAGGTCGCGCGCTCGGCTAGATGGCTACCTCCTTTCAGCCAGCTTTGCCACTACCCCATCACCCACGGCATTGATCGCGTTCAGCGAACGGATGTTGCGTCGCAGGAATGCGGGCAGTTCGGCATCTTCCACGCTCGACACTCCGGGTAGTCCAATCTCAGCGATGCGCCGCACCTCGCGCGGGTCTTCCATCTGCATGGCCTTCGGCGGGAAGCCGGTTGCGATGACGGTCATCAGCACCTCGTCGCCGACCGCCGGGTCGACCACAGTGCCGAAAATGATATTCGCGGAGGGGTCGACGACTTCGGCGATCACCCGCGCTGCCATATCGAGTTCGCGCAGCTGCAGGTGCCCGTTGTGCGAGAAATTGAAGAGGACGCTGTGCGCCCCGTCGATTGACTGATCGAGCAGGGGGCTCGTCGTCGCAGATCGTGCAGCCTCGACCGAGCGGTTCTCGCCTGCGCCACGGCCGACGGCGAGGAGTGCCGGTCCGGCCTCGCTCATCACGGTTCGCACGTCGTTGAAGTCCAGGTTGATGGAGCCGTTCTGGCTGATGATGTTCGAGATCGACTGGATCGCCTGGCGAAGCACGTCGTCGGCCGTCTCGAACGCCTGCTCCACCGTTGTGTCGGCAGGGCAGATATCGAGGAGCCGCGCGTTCGGGATCGCAATGAGCGTGTCGACCTTGTCGCGCAGGCGGGCGAGGCCCTCCTCCGCCTGCTTGGAGCGACGGGCGCCCTCCCATGCGAACGGCTTCGTGACAACGCCGATGGTGAGAGCGCCGCAATCCTTGGCGATCTCGGCAACGACCGGGGCTGCGCCTGTACCGGTGCCGCCACCCATGCCCGCCGTGACGAACACCATTTCGGTGCCGCGGAGGAGTTCGTAGAGTTCGTCGCGGCTTTCGTCGGCGGCACGTTCGCCGCGGGCCGGATCACCGCCAACGCCGAGGCCCTTGGTCAGCTTTTCACCGATGCGAATCCGGTTCGGCGCTTCGGAGGAGACCAGCGCCTGTGCATCCGTGTTGCAGGCTACGAACGTGACTCCCGGGATCTTCGCCCGGACCATGCGGTTGACGGCGTTGCAGCCACCTCCGCCAACACCAACGACTTTGATATCCGGCAGCAGCTCGTTCTCGTAACGGTTGCTCATGTGTCCTGTCCTTCCCTTCCTGAATGGCTCATCTGCGGGGGTTGAAAAAGCCAATCCGTGGTTCGCGTCCCTCCCTCCTACTGGGGCATAAGCGCCCGTCCTACTGAGGCGAGCCGCTTGAAGAAGCCGCTCACCGGCACATCGAAGTTCCGTGGCTCGCGGGTCTCGACCACGCGTTCCTTGCCGCTCAATGCGTACTCGACCAGGCCGATCGCCGTCGCGTACGAGGGGCTCCCGATGATGTCGCCCATACCCGAGAAGCCGCGTGGTATGCCTATCCGGGCCGGCATCCCGAGGCGTGCCTCCGCGACCTCGGCGAGCCCGCGCACCTGGCTCGTTCCACCGGTCAGCACGAGTCCTGCCGCGATCTTGTCGAGGTAACCCACGCGCTTCAGCTCGAGTGCAACCATCTCCAGGATCTCTTCTGTCCTTGCCTGGATGATTTCGCAGATGTGGGCTCGCGTAACGCTCTTGGTCGCCTGGGTCCCGAAGGCCTGGATCTCCACGGTCTCGTTCGTCATCGACGGCTCGGCGTACGCGGCTCCATAGCTGCACTTCACCTCCTCCGCGCTCTCCCATGGGCAACGGAGGACCCGAGCGAGGTCGTGGGTGAGGTGCGACCCGGCGATCGGAAGGCAGGCGGTGTGCGCAATCGTCCCTTCGTCGTATACGGCGACCGAGGTCGTGCTCCCGCCGATATCGACGACCGCGACACCCTGGTAGCGTTCCTGCTCGGTGACCACGCTCGTCGCCGAGGCGATCGATTCGAGCACGATTTCGTCGACCTGGACCCCGGCGCCTTCGATGCACTTCGTGAGGTTCTGGACCGCCGAAACTGCCGCCGTGACGATGTGTGTCTCCGCGTCGAGGCGGCCGCCGTACATGCCCACCGGGTCGCTCACCGGGTCCGTACCTTCGACCCAGTAGCCGCGTGGGATGACGTGTAGCACCTGCCGGTTCGTCGGGATGCTGATCTGCCCTGCCGATTCCAGCACACGCTGGCGGTCATCCGCCGAGATCGGCCGTGCTCGATCCGGGATGGCGATGATGCCCCGGTTGTTCTGTGAGGCGATGTGCATCCCGGAGATCCCCACCGTGGCGCTCAGGATTCGCATCCCGCACGCCTGCTCGGCTTTCTCGACGGCAATGCTCACCGCGTCCCGGGCGGAGGTGATGTTGTCGATCACGCCGCGCGACAACCCGGAAGCGGGTGCGACGCCAACACCGAGGATCCGGGCCTCTCCCGTGTCGCCAATATCTCCAACGAGCACCACCACCTTGGTCGACCCGATGTCGACTGCCGCAACGGTGCTTCGCCTTCTGCTCGTCATAACTGTTCCCTCACTGCAACACCGGCCGATTCCCGAACCGGAGGTCGATGGTCGTGTAGTTCATTCGCTGGCTGTCTGCCTGCTTCGAGACCGCCGCCCAGACCGCCAGCTTGTAGGCGATTGAGCTCGAGTCGCCGAGGAGCGCCGACTGGCCATTCGCCGTCGTCACCTGTACGCCCTTGCCGGCGACAAATGCCACCTCGGTGACCTGCGTGCCGAGCTCCTGCGGTAGCCTGGCGTAGATCTCCGCGGCGGCGTCGACTGCCTGGTAGTCGACCCGGTCACCCTGCTGGCGGCTGCCCGGCTCGGAGCTCTTGATGACCGGGGAGCCATCCGGTGCGGCGCCCAGTCCGAGGACGACGCCGTCGCGGTCGATCGTGTACTGCGCGCCACCCTGGTCCCACGTGCCCCAGGCTTGCCGTTCCTCGATGACGATGTGGATGGTGTCTGGCCATTCGCGCTCGAGTTTCACCGACTTCACGAGTGGCAGCCCTGTCGCAATCGCATGCTGGGCTTCCCCGAGGTTCGCTGTGAACATGCTCTCGTCTTGCAGAGCGGCGGCAGCGATGACGTCGGCGGAATCGATGCGGCTGGTACCGTCGACGCGCACTTCGGCCACACGGAAGAGCGGCGATTCGTAGGCGTACACCCCGCCGCCCACCATCGCGGCCAGCACCCCAACGGCGGCAGCCACAACCAGTACTCGCCGTGGAATGCCGATTCGGAAGCCGCGCGACGGGGCCGGTGTTGATGCCCGCCGCGCTTCGACCACGCCACGTGGCCTCGTCACGATGGCCCGCTCGCGGTGCGCACCGACGACTTCTTTTTGGCGCTTCACGATCATCCGCGGGAGGTTCGGCTTCGGCCCGCGGCTGTTGCGGTCTCCGATCATAGTCGCAACCTCCGTTCGAACCGCTCGAAGCCGAGCTCGAGGATGCGCGTCAGCAGGTCGCTATACGCCAGGCCCGTGGCCTCCCAGAGCTTCGGGTACATGCTGATACTGGTGAATCCGGGGATCGTGTTGATCTCATTGGCGACGACCGTCTCGCCGTCGACGAAGAAGTCGACGCGGGCATACCCTTCGCAACCCATTACCGCGTACATCCGAACGGCAAGGTCGCGTACGGCTTCGGTTACGGCTGGCGGAAGTGGAGCGGGGATGCGGAGGGCCGTCGCCGAATCGCTGGAGTACTTGCTCTCGTAGTCGTAGAAGTCGCGGTCGGGCACGATTTCGCCGACGAGGCTTGCTTCAGGCCGCTCGTTTCCAAGCACCGAGCACTCCACCTCGCGCCCCGAAACGGCTGCCTCTGCTATCGCCTTGTCGTCGTAGGCGAACGCTGCTGCGAACGCGCCGGGCAAGTCCTCGCGTGAGTTGGCGCGCGTGATCCCGACGCTCGATCCTCCGTTGGCCGGCTTGATGAAGCACGGATAGCCGAGTTGTTCCTCGATTGACAGAACGGCGTCCATTTCGTGAAGCGCATAATCCCATGATCGGATTACGGAGTACAATGGGGTACGAATCCCGGCTTCCCGAAAAAGTGCCTTCATCAGCGCTTTGTCCATACCAATAGCGCTTGCCGCCACCCCGCAACCGGCATATGGCATGCCCGCGATCTCGAGGAACCCCTGGAGCGTCCCGTCCTCACCGTAAGTCCCGTGCACCAGGGGAAACGCGATATCGCAGCTCGCGAGTGCCTCGAGGGCCGCTGGTGAACGAAGCACTCCGCCATGCATTCCCTGCAACGCCACCCGGCTCTCATCCAGGGCCTGCTGTGTTTCAACGGGCCCCATCCAGCTCCCTGTCCTCGTGATCCCGATTGGGACAACTTCCCAGCGTTCCCGATCGAGTGCCGCGATGACGCTTCGTGCGCTGCGTACGCTTACTTCGTGCTCACCCGAACGTCCGCCGAAGATGACCCCAACACGCTCCGCCATCACCATGCCCCCACGAACGCGATTTCACGCGCGAGTTTGACCCCGAACTGATCGAAGACACGCCGCTCGGCTTCCTCGATGAGCCAGGCGATGTCACTTGCCCTGGCGTTGGCGTGATTGACGAAGAAGTTGCAGTGCTTGTCGCTGATGCCCGCATCGCCGCGTTTCGCCCCGCGCAACCCCACGGCGTCGATCAGCTTCCATGCCGGACTTTCCGCGGGATTCTTGAAGGTTGAACCCGCGTTTCGTCCGCGGGGCTGAGCTGCCAGCCGCCTCGAGTCGTTCGCCGCCACCTGGGCCATGAGTGCCTTCGCGTCACCAGGAGTGAGTTGCACTTCGGCTTCGAGTACCGCCTTCCCCTCGAATTGCCCGCGGGTGAAGACGCTTCCGCGATAGACCAGCCCGAGTTCCGAAGCGCTAAGCCAATCGCTTCGGCCGCGTTCGTCCGCGATGCGTACCCGTGTGAGGACGTCAGCCAGGCACCCGCCGTAGGCGCCGGCGTTGTAGACGACAGCACCGCCGAGCGTGCCAGGGATGCCGACCGCCCAGCTCAGGCCATCGAGCCCCATCCGGCACATCTTCCGGGCGAACGCGGCGAAGCTGGCGCCACTGCCGATGCGATACGTGGTACCGTCGGCGAGCCGCTCCTCATCGCGTGCCCGGTTGTCGATTGTCAGCCCCCGGATCCCTGCATCCGCGACAAGGATGTTGCTCCCGCTTCCCAGCACGAAGACGTCCTCGCTAAGATCCCGTGCGGCTGCGCTCGCCGCGGCAAGGTCGCCCGTGGTCCGGACGGTGAGAAAGACGTCGGCGGGCCCGCCAACACCGAACGTTGTGTGTCGCGCAAGCGGCTCTTCCCGGCGCACCTCCCCGAAACGGCTCATGACTCCAGCCAACCGCTCGCCGTTCATCGCAGTGCCTCGAGGATCATGGGTCCCGCTTCCACCACGTCGCCCGCACCCATCGTGAAGATGACCGCTCCCGGCTCCGAAAGGTGGACCGCGAGCCGCACAGCTTCTTCAAAGGTCGCCGCGTACTGGGTCGCGGGCCTCGCAATCGCGGTTGCCAGGTCGTGGGCGCTCCTCCCGGCCTCGGGCTTTTCGCGGGCGGCGTAGGTTTCCAGCACGATGAGGTCGTCGACGCCGTCCCAGCAGCTCCGCCATTCATCCCAGAGGTACGCGATCCGGCTATAGGTGTGCGGCTGGTAGACCACGATGAGCTTCTGCCCGGGGAACGCGGCCCTTGCGGCTGCAATCGTGTTGCGAGCCTCGGTTGGGTGGTGTGCGTAGTCATCCATCACGATGACACCCCGGCGCTCGCCGACGCGTTCGAACCGGCGATGTGCCCCACGGACCTTCCCAAGTGCAGCACGTACGTGCTCGAACGCCACACCCTCGCCAATGCAGGCAGCCGCGGCGGCGGTCGCGTTTCGCACGAAGTGCTCGCCGGGGGCCAGTATCGCAATCTCCCCCATCCGTTCGCCCTCGTGCCAGAGCTCGAAGGCCGCCCCGTTCTCGTCGCGGTGGACGTTCCGTGCCTGCCAGCCGGCATCGCTCGCCGTCCCGTAGAGCTCCGTCACGGATTGTCGCTCGAGACCTGCGAGGGCGCGGGAGCCCTCATCATCCGCGCAAAGGAGCAGCCGCTCTCGCACGAGGCCTGCGAAATGCTCAAACGCTTCGTGGTAGGCCGCTTCCGTGCCGTAGTAATCCAGGTGGTCGGCTTCGACGTTGGTGATGACAGCGATGGCTGGCTGGTACTCATGGAAGGCGCGCTTGTACTCGTCCGCTTCTACCACGCAGAGGTCGCCCTCGCCCCATGCTGCATGGCCCCCAAGGTCGATACTCTCGCCCCCGAGAAGGTACATCGGCTGCCGGCCGGCCTCGCGCAGTATGTAGGCGATGAAGCTCGAGGTCGTTGTCTTCCCGTGCGCCCCCGCGACGGCGATGACGCGCTTCCCGTCCATCAGCCGTGCGACCATCTCCGCTCGCAGGATGACGGGGATGTCACGCCGCTTCGCCTCGACGATCTCCGGGTTATCGTCCTGTGCAGCCGCGGTGGTCACCACGAGCCTGGCGCCCCCGACGTTCGCCGCGTCGTGCCCGATGAAGACGCGCGCACCCGCCGCTTCGGCCTTCCGCGTCAGGCCGCTGGCCCGCAGGTCGCTCCCGGTGACCTCAATCCCACGCTCTCGGAGGAGGATCGCGATCGCCGACATATGGACGCCCCCAATACCGACGAGGTGGATGGGGCCAGTGAGATCGCTCATTGCTTCGCCACCTCCAGCACGAGTTGCGCTATTGCGTCTGCGGCGGTCGGCCTGGCGAGCGCACGCGCGGCGTTTCGCATCGCGGTGAGCTGCGGCCTGTCGCCGAGCAGTTCGAGTATTCGTGGCACGAGGCGGCCAATTTCGGCTTCTTCCAGGATCTCCGCGGCCCCGCCATCGGCCAGCCACTTTGCATTCTGCCGCTGGTGTCCGCCGGCGTAGGTCCCGGGTACGAGGATCGCGGGCATGGCGGCTGCGGGAACTTCGCCGAGCGTGCTCGCCCCTGCCCGCATCACCCCGATGTCGGCGGCGAGCATGAGCGTCGGCAGGTCATCGCGGAAGGCGGCGACGTGGTAGCGCGCGGCCAGGTCCGGCCCCAGCGTCTCGCGGAATCCCGCAGCATCCGCCATATCCGCCTGTCCCGTGATATGGAACACGACTGCCTCTTCGACTAACGTCCGGAGGCCCCGGAATACCGCCGCGTTGATCGCCTTCGCTCCCTGGGTGGCTCCAGCAATGACGACCACCTGCTCCTCCTCCGGGATACCAAGTGCCTTCCGTGCCTGGTCTCGCGTCTGCGCGAAGAACTCCTTGCGCACGGGATAACCGGTCACCACCGTCTTCCTGCGTGGCAAGAACTCGAGGGCTGCCTCCGTCGTCGTCGTTATGCGTGTCGCCAGCCGTTTTTCGGCCCTCACTGCCCAGCCGGGCTCAACATCGGGCAGGTAGACGACGAGGGGTTTGAACAGAAGCCGTGCCGCCACGCTGCAGGGGAAGCTGCCATAGCCGCCCGTACTGAATACCGCGTTCGGGCCGAACTTCCGCAGCTTCCGCGTTGCGCCAGCGGTCCCGGCCCCGAGGCGCAGGACGCTCGTGATGAGTTGTACCGGGCTTCTTCCGCGAACTCCTGCCGCGGACACGCTTTCGAATGGGACGCCAAAACGCTCGACCTGGGCCCGCTCGCCCCGGTTCTCCGGCCCGAACCAGCGCACTTCGAGGCTATCGCTGGCACGCTCGCGCAGCGCTTCGAGCACCGCCATCGCCGGCAGGATATGGCCCCCTGTGCCACCGCCGGTCAGTGCGATCTTCACCTCCGGCGGCTCCGGTGGATGATCCGCCGCGCGTGTGCGTTCTCTGGCCGGTCGTAGTACCCGTCCCGGTCGTTCCCGAAACGCGAGATACTGATGAGCACGCCCACCGCAAGCAGCACGGAGGCGAGGGCACTCCCGCCGTAGCTCAGGAACGGGAGCGGCACACCTGTCAGCGGGATGACGCGCGTGATCCCGCCCATGTTGAGCAGCGCCTGCACGGTGATCCATGTCGTGATACCAGTCGCGATGTAGCGGCCGAAATCATCGTGCGAGCGACGTGCCACCTGGAAGCCGCGGAACATGAGCGTCATATAAAGCAGCACGATGGCTGCCGTCGCGATGAGGCCCAGTTCCTCGCCGATGATTGCGAAGACACCGTCGGTCTGGCTCTCGGGGATGTAGAAGAACTTCGCCCGGCTCGCGCCCAGTCCGAGACCATTCACGCCGCCGTTGCCCATGGCGATGAGTGACTGGAGGGTCTGGAAGCCGCCACCGCGAGGGTCGAGCTCGGCATCGAAGAAGGATGTGAGCCGGTCGGCACGATAGCCCGCGGCGGTAGCAAGGAACGCCATCGCCACGGTTCCGGCCGCAAAAAGCGCGGCCATCTGGCCGATCGATGCACCGGCGACCCAGAACATCGTCACGGTGATCAGGCAGATGATGAGTGTCGTGCCGAGATTGGGTTCGAGCATGATGAGCCCGCCCACGACACCGATAAGAATGACGAACGGCAGGAGCCCCTGCTCCATGCTCTTGACGTTTTCGCCCTTGCTGGAGAGCCATGCCGCCAGGTAGATGATGACCGTGAGCTTGGCGAACTCCGCGGGCTGCACTCCCAGTTCGCCGGGCCCGAGCCACCGCCTGGCCCCGCCGCCCTCGCGCCCGATCACGAGTACCGCCACCAGCATGCCGATTGTGATCAGCAGGATAGGCACGGCTACCGGCCGGTATTTCTGGTAGTTGAAGCGTGCTGCGAGGGCCAGCAATGTGAGACCAAGGATCGCCCAGGCAACCTGGCGCACGATGAAGTGGTTTGAATCCCCAAATTGCGCCAGCCCGATCACGAAGCTCGAGCTATAGACGGCGACCAGCCCGGTGACTGTAAGGATGGTGGTCAGTGCGACGAGCGCGTAGTCCGGCCGGCCAGGACGCCAATCACCCGTTCGTTGTGCGATCGCCATCACTGCCCCTCCACGGAAAATCCGGGCATGCTGCGGACGAGCTGCCGGAACTGCTGGCCGCGCACCTCGAACGTGGGAAACGCGTCGAAACTCGTACCCGCCGGTGAAAGCAAGACCACGTCGCCCGGGTGCACCAGGCCACGCGCTTCCTCAACTGCCTCCGGCAGCGACTCGACCACGCGAACGTCTCCCACGACGTCGCGCATGGCACCGGCGAAGAGCTCTCGCGCTTCGCCGAAGCAAACCACGGCCCGGCAACGCTTCCCCGCGAGTTCCTGTAACCCATCGAGCGGGAGATTCTTATCGCGGCCACCCAGGAGCAGGACGACAGGTTCGTCGAATGCCCTGAGCCCGGCTATCGTCCGCTCCGGGCTCGTTGCGATGCTGTCGTTCACCCATGTCGCACCGCCGCTCATCCCGACGACCTCGAGCCTGTGCGGGACGCCCCGGAACTCCCGGATAGCGGCTGCCATGCTCTCTGTGCTGAAGCCTGCCTCACGACCGATCGCCGTGGCCATCACCACGTTCGCAAGGTTGTGTTCGCCGCGCAGGCGGATCTCCTTGCGCTGGATCACGGTCCGCTCCTGCATCCCTTTGCGAGAGGTGACACTCTTGCCTGCGAACCATGCAGCGTCACCTTCCGGGTCACCACACACCGATGTCCGCACGAGCCGCCCCCGGACACTCGTCATGAGGCCACGGCTGGTGTGATCGTCCTGGTTGAGCACGGCCACCCCGTCACTCCCCTGGAACGAGAGGATGTTCCGCTTGAGGCCCACATACTCGTCCCAGCTGAACTGGTCGAGATGATTCGGTGTCACGTTCGTCACCGCCGCGATCCAGGGCGAACGGTCGGTGTACTGGAGCTGCGTGTGGCTGATCTCGAGGATCACCAGGGTCTCCGGCCGGATATCGTCGAGACGCCCGAGCAGAGCCTCACCGATATTGCCGCCAACGACGTGCTCGACGCCTGCGGAGGCCGCCATCGCGCCAACGAGTGCTGTCGTGGTCGATTTTCCACTTGACCCGGTGATGCCGATCATCTTGCCGGGGCAGAGCTGGAGGAAGAGCCGCATCTGCGAGGTTGTTGGGATGCTGAGCTCGCGGGCGCGCCGCATCGCGGGGTCGTGGCGCAAGACCGACTGCGACACGGCGACGAGGTCGAATCCCTCGGGATCGAGCAGCGGGCCGCCTGTCACTGTCCGGGTTACGCCCTCCGGAGCGGTGACACCGGCCGCTTCGAGCGCGGCCTCGTTACGGGTATCCGACATCGTCACGACGGCGCCATGCCTGACCAGGAAACGTGCAAGGTCTCGTCCCTCGATCCCCATCGAGTAGACGAGTGTGCGCTTCCCGCGGAGGGCTCCCGGGTCGAATGCCGCACTCATTCGTTCACCGCCAGGGCGAGCGCCACACCGAGCATCGCTGAGATGAAGCTCACGACCCACGCGCGCGTTACGATCTGGGGTTCGGCCCAGCCGGAGAGCTCGAGGTGGTTGTGGAATGGCGCCCGCTTGAACACCCGCTTGCCGCCGCTCAGCTTGAAGTAGCCGATCTGGATGATGTTGCTCATCGCCTCGGTGACGAACACGATGCCGACGATCGGGAGCACTAGCCATTGGCCGGTCATGAGGGCGACGACCGCAAGGCTCGAGCCGAGGGCCAGCGCGCCCGTGTCGCCCATGATGACCATCGCCGGGTGGGCGTTGTACCAGAGGAATCCGAGGTTCGATCCAGCGATGATGAACGAGAAGGTCGCCACGTAGAGCTGCCCCTGGATGAAGGCAATGACCCCGAAGGCAATAAAGGCGATGAGCGTTGTCCCGCCGGCGAGCCCGTCGAGGCCGTCGGTGACAGCCACCGCGCTCGTCGTCCCGACGATGACGGCGACAGCAATAGGGATGTAGAAGAGCCCAAGCTCGTACTTCCCCGCCCACGGGATATTGATGCTCTCGACGTCGAGGCCGGTATAGAGCACGAGCGCCGCACCGATAGCGAGCACCGTCACGAACGAGGTCTTGAATCGCCATGAAAGCCCGTTCTGCTTGCGGTGCTGGAGTGTCCCGAGGTCATCTACAAATCCAGCTGCCCCGGTGATGCCAATCATCGCGAGAGGCAGGAGGATGGAATGGTGCTTCCACCAGTCAACGGCGACTGCCGTCACCAGGAAGGTTGGGGCCCAGATCATCAGCCCGCCAAAGGTGGGAGTTCCCGCCTTCTTCTGGTGCGATTCAGGCTGGTATTCACCGATGTTCTTCCCGGCCTTCTTCGCTACGAGGTACCGCAAGATCGGGCGCCCGATGATGATCGCGACCACGAATGTGATGCAGCCCGAGATGAGTGCGTGGATCACTGGCTGCCCTCCAGCAGGGGGAGGAGGGTCTCGAAGGCCTCGCCTCGTGAAGCCTTCACGAGCACGTAATCGCCGCGCCGCAAGATCTCGCGCACGAAGCTCACAGCCTCCTCTTTGGTGGCAAACCAGTGCACCTCGTCCAACCCGGCGCCAGCCGCCGCCTCAGCCATGGGCCGGCACACCGGGCCCGAGCACACGAGCAGGTCGCAACTTCGAGCTGCGGTCTCTCCTGCCTTGCGGTGCTCGCTTTCCTCGAACGTGCCCAGTTCAGCCATCCGCCCGAGCAGCGCGATCCGCCGCCCGGGCAGCCTGGACAGCATGTCGAGCGCACCCGCGAGCGACGCCGGGCTCGAGTTATACCGATCGTCGATGACCGTTGCCCCGCGGTCGCTCGCAAGCATGCGTGCGCGGCCGCCGACATCGGCCCCGTTGACTGCGATCGCGGCTTCGTCCAGGGTCATTCCCAGGGCGAGGCACGCGCCGATCGCTGCCAGCGCGGCCGGGACGGTGTGTTCGCCCGGTACCGGGGAGTGCACCTGGGCCCGTGCGCCTTCGTAGGTCACCTCAAATGAAGTACCCTCCAGGGCGCGATTGGTGACTGGCCCGCGTCGCAGCGCCGCCCCATCGCTTTCTCCGAACGAAAGCACGTGGGAATCGAGTTCAACCTCGACCGGCGCGATGCGCGGATCGTCGAGGTTCAGGATTGCCGTCCCGTCACGTCCAAGGTAACGGGCGAGCGAGAGCTTTTCGCGCTGGATCGCCTCGATGCTGCCGAGTTTCTCCACGTGCGTAAGTCCCACGTTCAGCACGATCCCGATCTCTGGCTCAGCGATCTCGCAGAGGTAGAGGATCTCGCCCACCGAATCCATCGCCAGTTCGAGCACGGACACTTCGTGCTCCCGTTCGAGGCTCATGAGTGCCAGCGGCAGCCCCTCGCGCGAATTGAAATTGCCGGCACTCTTGTGCGTCCGAAACCGCGCCGAGACAGCGGCCGCGACCAGGTCCTTCGCTGTCGTCTTCCCGACTGTGCCCGTGATACCGATGACGCGTGGCGCGACCGACCGCCGCCATGCCTGGGCCAGTTCGGCGACTGCCCGGGTTGTGTCCGGTGTGACGATGATGGTCTTGTCGGGCCATTCGCCGGCGGGCCGCTGCTCGCAGATCGCCGCTACTGCGCCCGCCCGGAGTGCATCGGCGACGAACCGGTTGCCGTCAACGTTTTCACCGGGAAATGCGGTGAAAAGGTCGTGGGGCTTGACGAGGCGCGAATCGGCTGCGCCGCCACGGATGTCACGCAACGGCCCTTCGAACACTTCGTAACCGCGAGCCCGCATCGTGGTGGCTGCAAACGCCGTGGTCAGATGCTGCGTCATCAATTACCTGCCTTGTCGGGCTTCACGCCCATGTAGCGCAGCGCGTCGTCGGCGAAGGCCCGGAAGATCGGGCCCGCTGCCACCGTCCCGGTCTGGAGGTCCTGGTTCTGGTCGAGCTTGATGAGGACAAGGATCCGCGGATTATCCAGGGGTGCGAAACCGACGAACGAGGCGATCTGGGTGTCGTTGTATCCGTTCGGCACCGGCACGTTCGCGGTACCCGACTTGCCGCCCGCCGTGTAGTACTTCGGGTTGCGGCCTGTGCCCGATGGGTCCTGAGATACCACCTCGCCGAGCATCGACCTGATGGTTGCGCTCGTTTCTGGCTTGATTGGCTGACCCTGCACTGTCGGTTGGACGTCGACCCTGGTCCCGTCGGGCTTGATGTGTGCCTTGACGAAGTGCGGCTGGATGAGCTTCCCACCGTTAATCGCAGCTGCGATCGCCGTCATCATCTGGAGAGGCGTCACCGAGATAGACTGCCCGAATGACTGCGTCGCAAGGTCGACAGGTGACCAGTCCTTGTCCCATGGCCTTCGAATGATCCCGTCGGCCTCGCCGGGGAAGTCCACACCGGTCGGCTTGCCGAATCCGAACGCGTCGAGGTACTTGTGGAAGAGCGTGGCACCCATCTTCTCGACCATGAAGATGGCGCCGGTATTGATGCTGTTCTGGAGCACACCCGTCATCGTTTGCGGGCCATAGGTCATGTGGTCCCAGTTGTAGATGGGCACGCCCGAGATGTACGCCACACCGGTGTCGACATAGCTCGTGTTTGCGGTCACCAGACCGGCGTCGATAGCTGAGGCGGCCGTCACGATCTTCATGACGGACCCGGGCTCATAGACGTTGGTGATCGATGGGTTATTGAGCAGGCTGATCTGCTTTGGGTCGTTCAGGTCGATAGTGCTGTACTTCAGCCCCGGACTCGATGCGAGCGCGAGGATCTCCAGCGTTTGGGGGTCCAGCACCAGGATCGTGCCGCCCTTCGCCTGGTGCTCCTCGATCGCGTGTTGGAGCCGCTGCTCGGCCATCTGCTGCAGGTACCGGTCGATCGTGAGTACCAGGTCGTCACCGGGCTCGGGCGCCACCGCGATGTACTCGCCATATGGGATTGGCTCCCCGGTCGTATCGCGCTCGTACACCGTCTTCCCCGGCTTCCCCTGGAGGACGTCGTTGTAGGACGATTCGAGACCCGCAAGCCCCTGCGCGTCGCGCCCGGTGAGCCCGAGGATCGAGGCTGCAAGGTCGCCATCCGGGTTTACCCGTTCGCTATTGGGGAGGGCGATCACACCGGGAATGCTGCTATCGATGATTTGCTCGCCCAGGTCATAGTCGACCTCACGCTTCACGAGAACGTCGACTGTCTGCGCCTGGCGCACGGTGTTGCGAAGGTGGGCGGCATCCAAGTTCAGGAACTTCGCGAGCGATTCCGACGCCTTGTTGGCCGTGGGATCGAGTTTCCAGGCACGAGAGCTTACATAAATATCCCATGTGCCAACGCTCATGGCGAGAAGGTTCCCGTTGCGGTCGAGCAGTGAACCGCGCCGCGCGTAGCTCGTCTCGCTCCCCAGCAGTTCCTGCTGGGCTGCTTCCGCGTACTTCGGATGATCGATCACCTGGAGTTGCACGAGGCGGCCGAAGATAACCAGCGCGAACGCCCCAAAGAATGCCGCGGGCACCCACACCCGGCGAGTGCCATGCGCTCGCTGCTGCGCCATCCGAACGCGCCTCCATCCGGTACGGCTCTGCGCCGCCCGGAGCCTGGAACGCCCGTCCTACGGGAGCCAGTCGAGGAACGACCGCCACCACGGAGCCGGCGCTTCCTGGTGGGGCGCCGTCTTGGGGAGATACTCCGAGGGGATCTTCGCCGGCTCCGGGCCGGGCTCCTCTACGGTCACGTAGATCGGGTTCTCACCTGGGCCGAGGCCCAGTTCCGCGGCTCGCCGCTGAATGCGTGCGAGCGATGTGAGCTGTGCAACATCCGCTTCCAGTCCGCTGATCTCGCCTTTGAGCTGTGCCTGCTGCGCCTGGTACCGCTGGGCGCTGAAACCCTCGCTCGTTGCCATGCTGTTCTGGAGCACGGGCAACATCGCTCCGATCCCGGCCACCAGCACGCCACCCAGGACCCACCAATTGGGTTTTCCGAACGGAGCCGGGACCGGCAAGCGGCGCGGCCTGCCGAGCGGATGATTGATTGCAGCCATGGCTAGGCGATCCGTTCCGCGCCGCGCAACACGGCGCTCCGCGCGCGTGGATTGTGGGCCACCTCATCCTCGCCCGGCCGGATCGCACGGCGGGTGAGGTCGCGGAGCGTTGCGGTGTGTCCGCAGCGGCAAACCGGGAGGCCCGGTGGGCAGATGCAGCCGCTTGCCTCGCGCCGGATGTATTGCTTCACCATCCGGTCCTCGAGAGAATGGAAGCTGATAACGGCGAGCCGGCCACCCGGCTGGCCTGGTCCAGGGACGTTGAGCAGGCGATGGGCTTGCGGAAGAGCCGTGTCAAGGCTGTCGAGTTCACCATTGACACGGATCCGGAGCGCAAGGAAGACTTTGGTGGCGGGGTGGATTTTTTGGTGTCTCCTCGCGTTCCCCATGGCCTGCTCAACGGCCCTAGCCAGTTCCCACGTCGTTCGCAACGGTCGTGCGCGGACCACCGCGGCAGCGATTCGGCGCGATTGGCGTTCCTCTCCATAGTCATAGAAGAGGTTGGCGAGCGACGTCTCATCCCAGGTGTTGACGATATCCGCGGCGGTCTCCACCGCGGCACTCCGATCCATTCGCATGTCCAGCGGCCCGTCCTGTCCGAACGCGAAGCCGCGCTCGCCGAGGTCGAACTGCATCGATGACACGCCGAGATCGAGCACTATCCCGTCGGCGCCTGTGATATGCTCCCGTGCTGCCAGGCTCGCGAGTTCACGGAAGTTCCCGTGCACGAAGCTGACCCGTCTCCCAAACGGCGCCAACCTCGTGCGCGCGAACTCCAGCGCCTCGCTGTCCTGGTCGATGCAGAGCAGCCGGCCCGTTTCGCCCATGCGCTCCGCAATCGCGAAGCTATGCCCGCCGAGGCCGGTCGTGCAGTCGATGTACGTGCCGCCGTGGCGTACATTGAGCAGGCCGATAGTCTCGGTTAGCAGAACGGGGACATGCATGGGTGTAGTAGCCATGACCACCACCTCAGGCAACCTCCGCCTCTTCGGCCTCGTTCGCACGCCACGCGGCCGCATCCCAGATCTCGAAGTACTTGCCGAGACCAACGACCATGACGTCCTTCTTCAGACCGGCGTATTCCACCAGTTCTTTCGGGATCAGGAACCGGCCTTGCGCGTCCTTGCCGACCGGAAATGCGTTGCCGTAGAAGAAGCGCCGCGCTTTGCGCCCCTCGCTGGAATCAGGCGGGATTGCCTCGACGCGCTCGGACGCTTCTTCGAACCCTGCCTGCGTATACACCGCGATGCACGTCTCCTTTCCGGTCGTCATCATCGCGGGCGCATCAAAATGGTCCCGGTATCGGGGCGGCACCGCCACCCGGTTCCGGTCGTCCAACTGGTACTCCACAGAGCCCGTGAACGGAGGGACCATTCGTCACGCTTCGCGCTGATGTGGGCAGAGTCACCACAATGGCGTCCTCCATGGGTGGAGTCGGGGTGATTCCCCCACATCCTCCCACTTAGCCCCACGCGACTGTATGCGCTCCCCACCCGCGGTGTCAACAGCCCGGGCCTGCCAGTTTGAGCGGAATTCGGGGTTTCCCTGAGGTTCTCGAACCTTCCTGGAGTACCATCCGCGTATGGCTCGCATCGCTATCCTGACTGCATCGGACAAAGGCGCCGCCGGCGAACGGGCCGACACGAGTGGCGATACCATCGCTCGCCGCATCGTGGAGGCTGGCCACGCGCTTGCCCGGCGCGAAATCGCTGCTGATGACCGCGCCACGCTCAGCGCTATCCTGGCAGCCTGGGCCGACCAGGAAATCGCAGACATCATCGTGACGACCGGTGGGACGGGCCTTACCCCTCGCGATGTGACCCCCGAAGCCACTCGCGATATCGCCGAACGTGATGTCCCGGCGATTCCAATCGCGCTCGCCATGGCAGGCCTTCAGAAAACCCCGTTCGCTGCTCTGAGCAGGGGTGTTGCCGTCACCCGCGGAAGAACGCTGATCATCAACCTCCCCGGAAGCCCCAAAGCCGTCGATGAAGGTCTCGATATCCTTCTCCCACTTTTCCCCCACATCGCCGATCTCCTGGCCGGCCCCCTCGAGCACGAGACGGGGTTGGCCGCCCCGTGAAGGTGACGGTTGAAACCGCTACCCTCGCTGACAAGCCCGTGCTACGGCGCCTGCTCCAGCTCTACCTGTACGACTTCACCGAGTTCGCCCCCGCGGACCTCGACCAGCACGGGGAGTACCCGTACCGGTACCTCGACCACTACTGGGCGCCCGACGCCAACGAAGAACGTCATCCGTTCCTGATTCGTGCCGACGGCGAACTTGCCGGGTTCGCTCTCGTTTGCCGCTCCGACGGCCGGGCATGGCAGATGGCGGAATTTTTCGTGCTCCGCATGTACCGCCGCCACGGGGTGGGGCGACAGGCTGCCCTTATCCTCTTCCAAACCCTCACCGGGGACTGGCAGGTCGCCGAGCGTCGGCCGAATGCTCCGGGCCAGGCGTTCTGGCGTCACACCATCGCGGAGGCTACGAACGGCAACTACCGCGAAGAATCAGACGAGGAAGCGGTGGTCCAGCACTTCAGCATGCAGGCTCCCGTGCCGCCCTGACGCGTGGGTTGTCGCTCACTGGTCGCTTCGCGACCGTACGCGCGACAGATACCAGCCACCCGCGCCGAAGAGCAGCAGGGAATCGAGAACGAGGTGTCCTCGTGCGGCCTCACCGGCTTCGATGACCGGTGCGGTGAGCAGGTGCGAGGCGAACTCGAACGGCGTGAACAGTTCCGGGTTGTGCACGGCCATGGCACTGTAGGCCACAGCGACCCCGGCACTCACGCCCATCCCGGCAAGGTGCCCCGGCGACCACCGCCGCTCGCCAGATGCGTCTGGCTGGGGCCGCAGGCGCGAGGCCGCAGCACTCAGCGGTCCGAGCTTCCCGGGAGTGAACGCATGAAGCAGCGCGATACTTACCCGCGCCAGGCGTCCCGGCCGGTAGACCAGGAATGAGTCTTCCCAGCGATCCGGGCCGAACTTCGCCTTGAAGTGCTCCAGCGGCTTGAACTTGTAGAAGAGGTTGAGGTGCTCGAAGGTGAACTCGAGTGCACTACCGGTGATGCGGTGACCCGCCGGCTGCCGTTTCGTGTTTCGCAGCGGAGCAAGTCCAAGGTTCGCGAGTTTCGCCCCTCGCTCTTTGCATGCCTCGATAGCCCCGAGGAACAGAAGCTCCGAGACCCCGTTTGGGGCATCGGGCCTCCGGATCATGTCCTCGATATAGAAGGCATCTCGAGCTGGCACCGGGATGCACGTCACGAACCCCTCGAGTCTCCCGTTGTGCCGGGCGAGCAGCACCACCTTGTCCTCGATCCCGGCCAGCGGCGCAAGCCGGAGCGTGAAGGCGAGCGCTTTGATTTTCCGGGTTTCCTGCCATGTCTCCTGGACTGCGAGTATTTCCAACTCGACGGTTGCGGAGGGTCGTGTCCCTGCGGGGACCACGCTGACGGTGACGCCGGACTTCCTTGCCTGGTTTGCTGCCGACCGGACCTTCTTGGTGCTGTTGCCGCGCGGCGCATAGTCAGCGAGCTGGAAGAACGGCTCCTCGCCGATCTTCAGGGCCTTCCAGCCGGCCACCGAAGCGGATTCGGCCAATCGTGGGGTCGACCCGACAAAGGCCGGCGTGAGGTGTTCGCTTGCTGCCCACTCGCGGAACTCGTCGAGGATCGCTGTCACGTCGCCAGGTGCGCAAACCGGGTCACCAACCGCGAGAGCTACACCGTTGTGTCGCTCGTACGCCACAAAACCGTCCTTCCCGGTTGCGTGGAAGTACTCCCAGCCGGGATAGAGCGAGAGGTAAGCGAGCCCGTTGTAGCCGTGCGCCAGTACGAGTGACCGGCGCTCTGCCTGGCTGCCACTCCGCGAGTGCTCAGCACGACTCCTCTTGCCACCAATCAACCCGAACAGCACGTCGCATCTCCGTTGCCAGGCACCCCTCGGAAGGGGGTTACAACCGATGCTAGGGCCGGTTTCTGAAGGGTTTCTGAAGCCCTCATGAGGGCTTCACCACGTCTATTCGCAGTCGGCGACGTAGGCCGGGACGCCGAGGAGTTTGTCAAGCGTCACTGGCCTGAGGCCCTTCTCTTCGAGCCCCTGGAGGATGATCGGCAACGCCTTTTCGACCACTGATCGGTCCGCCCCGATATTCCCATCGATCCCATCGTGGAGGAGGATGATTGACCCTGGCCGTACACGTTCGAGGATATGCCTCGCCAGCCGGTCGGAATCGGTTTCGACCCAGTCTTTCGCCGACACGTCCCACGTCACGAGTGTCATCCCGGCATCGTCGGCGAGCTTCGACATGAATGGCGTGTGTGTGCCGTGCGGTGGCCGAAAGAGTGCCGGGCAGACCCCCACCTGGTCCCGGAACGTGTGCTGGGTTTGTTCGAGTTCGGGGTACTCCGGGTTCAGGTAGCTCACGGCGCCGTGGTTGTAGGAATGGTTGCCCACGACATGCCCCCGCTCGATCAATTCCTTCGTCACGTCGGGGCGTTCTGCCACCGCTTTCCCGACCTCGAAGAACGTTCCCCGGACATCGTGCTCCTCGAGGATCTCCGCGATTCGCAAGGAGTAGGGAGGATTCGGCCCATCATCGAAGGTGAGTGCTACTTCATTCACGTTGCGTGGGCCGTGGAACTCGAGCGATCCGAACCACTGGACCCCGGGTGCCGTCGACCCAACCCAGAACACGGCGAATGCCGCATACATCACGGTCGCTCCGGCGAGAAGCTTCGTGCGCGCGGGCATGCGCATCTCGTATCGCCTTGCGGCAAGCGCGGTCGCGGTTGCCGCAAAGGTGAGTATTGCGGTCAGGAGGGCGGCTTCGCCCACTCCCGCCCGCGCCCGGACCCACGCAATCAGCAGAAACCCGCCAATGGCTGCTGGCCCCCAGCGTGAGCGTGCGTCGCGCCCCCTCGGGAGCAGTGGCCCGATACCGGCGCCAAAGAGTGCCGCCACTACATACCCGGAGCCGGGATACGATGCATCGTTGAGAAGAAAACACGCGACATAGACCGCCAGTTCCGCGATCCCGTAGGTGAGAATCGCGCGGCTGGCCAGTTTCCAGCTGAAGAAGGCGACGGTTCCTGCGAGCAGGACGGCGAGGATCGACGGGATCGCCCCGGCATGAATTGGCGCCCCGGCGATCCCCAGTCCCGGGAGTGCGATCGCGCCGATCAGCACTCCGGCGAGAATGTCCGCTCCAAGTTCAAGGCGTGGCGGTATGCTCCGAATCTCCGGGGCCGTTAGTTCCGCGTGTCGCGCCATGCTGGCAGAGTGTCCGCAAATGACCCACACGATCAAGCGCCAGCGGTCTGTGACACTTGACCGCGCGCTCCTCGCGCTCGCCCTCATTGCCTGGCTGGCCGGATTCGCCGGGATTCTCGCTCACAAGGTTTTCGTCACCAACGACTCGCTTTCGAACTACGGGCACGTCTGGTACGTGGCGAAGGTGTTCTGGGACGGTGATGGCCTTCCCTATCGCTTCCCTGAACTCGGCCACGGCGATGCGCTCGCGTTTCCCTACGGCTTCGTCCCATGGTTCACTGCCGCACTCCTTCGACCCCTCTTCGGGGATTGGGTCGTCTCACTCTGGCTGGTCCTCGGTGGGCTCGGCACGATCGTCACCTCCCTCTGGGCGTTCCCCGAGCTTCGCAGGCCGCTCCCGTTCACGCTCATCCTCCTCAATCCGCTGATGATTGAATCGGTTATCCTCGGCCAGCTGCCTTTCCTCTGGGCGACCGCGATCTGGTTCGCAGCTATCGCCTTCTGGCGGCGTGAGCACACATGGCTCGCCGTCATTGCCGCCGCTGTGGCCCAGGCCAGCCATCCTGCCGTTGTCCTTCCGCTTGCCGGTCTTACGGTCCTTGGCCGCCTGCCATTCGAGCGCAATTGGCGCCGCCTTTTCGCGGCGTATTGTGTCTCGGTCGCACTTGCCATCCCTGGTGTTGCGATGGTCTTCCTGTCGCCAGTGGTCGAGGACAATAGCCTCTATTCACTCGTTGCGAACTTCCTTGGAACCGTGAGCCTGCGGGCAGGCGTCAGTCTCGCCCCTTTCGCCATCATCGCTCTCGACCGGCGGCTCAAGCGCCCGTGGATGCTCGGGCTCATCGCCGTCGCCGTGCTCCTCAACGTCGTCCTGGTCCCGGTTCGCAACACGTCGTACGCCTGGCACGCCTTCGGCCGGACGCCTGACACGGCGCTTATCCCGTTCATCGAGTCCTCCGCCTTCGAACCTGGCGCCACCTATCGCATCCTCCGCGTGGCTGACGGCAAGGTTGGCATGTACCAGCTGCTCCAGCACGGGGCGAAGCTCGATTCGGAGTTCTTCCCGGAGAGCATCAACCGCCGCTCATGGGACTCCCTCGCTGAGTACCAGGCGTTCCTGCGCCGGCGCAAAGCCGACTTCGTCATCATCTATTTCGCCTATGACGATCGGTATCGCACCAACGAGCATGACTTGCTCAACCAGCTCGTCGCGGATGGCTGCGCGACCCGGTCCAGCCAATCCCCCGATTTCGACCTTTACCGTGTCAACCGTGATTGCCGGTGACGTTCGGCCCTGCGCACCCTAGCATTAGCCCCGGACAGGCGAACAGATGACCGGAACGGCAGACCGCCGCAGCGCCCACATTCTCATCGTCGATGACAGCCCGGATATCCTGTCAATCGTCCAGCGCGGCCTTCAGCGCCGGGGCTACGAGGTGACTGCCGCCAGCGACGGTGAATCGGCGCTCAAGGCGTTCTCCCGTGACATCCCGGACCTCGTCGTCCTCGACCTCCTCCTTCCGGATGTCGATGGCATCGACCTCTGCTACCAACTCCAGGAGGTTGCAGAGGTGCCGGTAATCATGCTCACGAGCCGCGATGGTGTCGCTGATCGTGTCGAAGGCCTCCGTGCTGGCGCCGATGACTACGTGGTCAAACCGTTCGCGATGGAGGAGCTCGCGGCCCGGATCGAAGCCGTTCTCCGCCGGCGGCCGGTTACCCCCGCACACATCACCCACGATGATCTCGTCATCGACGTCGAAGGCCACATGGTCACCCGGGCAGGGCGGGTTATCCCCCTCACGCCCAAGGAGTTCCTGCTTCTCGAAGTCATGGCTCGCAAGCCCGGCCGCGTCTTCACCCGCGAAACCCTGATGTCGATCCTCTGGCCCGCCAATGAGTCGGTCGACGACAATCTCCTCGATGCGCATGCGACCAACCTCCGCCAGAAGCTCGAGGCGAACGGTGGACGGCGTCTCATCCAGACGGTTCGTGGCATCGGCTTCGTCCTGAGATGAGGATCAGGACGCCGGACAGGCTCGCCACCCGCCTTAGCGTCTCCTTTGTCCTGCTCTTCATCGTCACCTTCGGTGCGGTCGTTGCGATCACCCTCTACTACACCCAGCGCACCTTTCAGACGTCCATCGACGACAACCTGGAGGGCACAGCCACTACCGTTGAGGAACGCCTGGCGCAGCCCAACGCTGACGCACACAAGGTGGTTGAGGAGCTCTCATCGGCAGCCCAATTCATCCTGCTCACGGATGTGGAGGGGAGAGTCACCAATTACTCCTCGAATCTTACGAGCGGGCCACTGCCTGCGTTTGTGCATACCGGGCTTACTGGTCATGAGACCTTCCGCACCTTTAAGGCACGGAATACGAGGCTCCGTTCCGTCCGCTTCCCGCGATACAACGGCGACACACTCTCGGGATATATCATCGTCGCCAGCCCCATACCCGAGGTTGACGACGCCATTCAGAGCCTCGCCGTGCTCATTATCGTTGCAGGCATCGCGGGCATGAGTGCTGCCGTGATCGGCACCGTCTGGCTCTCGCTGCGTGAGGCGCGGCCCCTCAAGGAACTCACGGACGCCGTCCAGGCGACGGCTGCCTCGGGATTCGAACAGGGTATCCCCCCGTCGAATGAGGGCAGCCTCGAAACGCGGCAGCTTCGCGAGGCGTTCTCCGCACTCACCGAACGCCAGCGCGAAACGCTCGCCCGCGAACGGGCGTTCTTCGCCGATTCATCACATGTCCTTCGTACCCCGCTTGCCGTCCTCCAGGGGGATATCGAACAGCTCGAACAGGGCGTCTACGGGAAGGAACGCCAGGAGGTGGTGGCCCAGGCCCGTGCCTCGATTAGTACGATGGCCCGAGCCGTAAACGGACTCCTCCTTCTTGCCCGTGAGCCGGAGGCGCCTGGCTCCTCGTGGGAGGTTGTCGATCTCTCGGCCCTCCTCGATGCACAGGTTGCCGCGGCGAAAACGGCGGCACCAACTCTCGGTATCAGCGGTGAGATTCTGCCCGATATTGAGGTCGCGGCCGACCCGCACCAGTTACGGGACCTCTTCGGCAGCCTCATCGAAAACGCCTGCCACTACACCCCCGCACCTGGCTCAGTCGACGTCGTGCTCTCCCGAATCGAAGATGATGCCGTCGTCGAGATTCGCGATACCGGTATTGGGCTTTCTGCCGAGGAAGCCGTACACGCCATTGATCGCTTCTTCCGCGGAGGGCAGGCCCGGCGCATGTTCCCGGCCGGTTCGGGGCTCGGCCTGGCTATTGCCGACCGCATCGCCCGGCTCCATGGCGGCTCGCTGGAGCTTCTCCCCCGCGAGGGTGGTGGAACCGTCGCCCGGGTCACGCTTCCGCTGCTCGCCTGAGCCTCCCGATGCCGGGCATGGATAGCCGGTCGTCACATCGCTGAGCTCCTCGCTTCTCACTGGTCAACTTCAGGCTTTCTTCAGGCTCATTTGGGATTGGATTGCGTGTGCCATGCCACGCTCTGCAACGGCTCCGGGGCCCGGCACGCCCCGCCACTACCGAACTCTAACGAGGTGACCATGCGCGTCCCCGCCGCTTCGATTGTCTTTTCCGATGAAGACATCGCCGAGGCTCTCTCTCTCATCGAATCCAGCCTGCGCAGCGGGCAACTTACGCTGGGCAAACATGGCCAGGCGTTCGAAGAAGCGTTCGCGGCGCGATGCGGCCGGAAGCATGCAGTCGCCGTGAGCAGCGGCACCAGCGCAATCGAGATCGTTCTCCGCACCCTCGACGTCGAAGGTAAAGAAGTCATCGTCCCCGACAACACCTTCTTCGCCACCGCCGCCTCCGTTGCTCACGCCGGCGGCACTCCCGTCCTCGCCGACACCGACCGCGAAACCCTGGCCATCAGTGTCGACGATGTCCTCTCGCGTATCACTGAGAAGACTGCCGGCGTCGTCATCGTCCATATCGGCGGCATCGTCAGCCCCGAGCTTCCACGACTGCAGGAAGAGCTCAGCAGGCGTGGCCTGTTCCTCATGTGCGATGCGGCGCACGCGCACGGCGCCACCCTCAACGGTCGCGATGCGAGCGACTGGGGCGTTGCCAGCACCTACAGCTTCTACCCGACGAAGGTCATGACTTCGGGTGAAGGCGGGATGATCGTCACCGATGATGACCGCATCGCCGAGGAAGCGAGAATCTACCGGGACCAGGGGAAGGCGGGCTTCACAAGCAACTTCCACACCCGCCTGGGTGCGAACTGGCGGCTGAGCGAAGTCCACGCCGCCATCGGTATCGTCCAGCTCAAGCGTCTCGATGATTTCATCGCCCGCCGCCGTGAAGTGGCCGCGGCATACGAAGAAGCGATTCAGCGTACCGGTGCACTCACCCTCCCGAAGGCGCAGCTCACGGGCGAGAGCAACTTCTACAAGTTCGTCGCCTACCTGCCGGAGGGCGCGGACCGCAAAGAGATCAAGCAGGCCATGCGCGAGCGCTTCGATGTCGGCATGAGCGGCGAAGTCTACGAGTTCCCGCTCCACACCCAGCCGATCTTCGAGCAGTTCACGCGCGGCGCTTACCCGGGGGCTGATTTCGCGTGCGCCCGCCAGGTCTGTCCGCCCGTGAGTGCGCGTATGACCCCGGCTGACGCCACCTATGTCATCGAAAGCCTTGCCCGGCTCATCCCCGCGGGAGTAAACGCATGAACGTCGCAGTCACTGGTGGTTCTGGATTCATTGGGAGCCATGTCGTCGACAAGCTCGTCGATGCTGGCCACTCGGTCCGCGTCCTCGATGGCTCGAAGCCACATCGCAGCGATGTCGAATGGCGGACCGTCGATATTACGCGGCTCTCGCAGGTGATGGGTGCACTCCAGGGCTGCGACGCTGTCTTCCACCTGGCCGCCATGGCGAATGTGAACGATATCGCCCGCCTCCCCGCCGAATCGGTTGACCTCAACGTCATGGGTACGGCCACCATCCTCGAGGCTGCGCGCCTCATTGGCGGTATGCACTTCGTCCTCGCGTCCACCGTCTGGGTCTATGAAGCCAGTTCGGGGCGCGAAGTCGATGAATCCACGCCACTAGCGACCGACGGTGTGAGCCATCTCTACATGGCCGAGAAGATCAGTGCCGAGATGATGGCGAACTCCTACGGCAAGATGTACGACATCCCGGTCACCATCCTCCGCTACGGTATTCCCTACGGCCCGCGGATGCGGGAAGAGCTCGTCATGCCGATCTTCATCAAGAAGGCGCTCAATGGTGAGCCACTGACCGTAGCCGGCGATGGCAAGCAGTACCGCAACTTCGTCTACGTCGAGGACCTCGCCGACGCCCATGTCCGTGTTCTCGACCGGAAGGCGACCGGCACGTTCAACCTCGAAGGGCCTCGCGAAGTTGCCATCATCGAGCTCGCCGAAGCCGTCTGCGCGTCTGTTCCGGGCAACGCCGGGATCACGCGCACCGAGGCTCGTGGCGGCGACTACCAGGGCCGCGTGGTTTCTCGCGAACGTGCGAAGGACGTCCTCGGATGGGAGCCGGTCACCCAGTTCGAGCAGGGATTCGACCGCACTCTCAACTGGTTCCTCGCCAAGTGGGCCGACCTTCGACAGCCGGCGGTAGTCTAGCCGCCTCCGCCGCCCCCAACGGCAGCGCGCCGGCCGTGTCTACGACGGCCCCGGCGCGTATTGCCGTCATGCCCGCCTACAATGAGGAAGCCACCATAGAGGGCGTCCTCGATGATCTCTATCCTCGCATCGATCGCGTGATCATCGTCGACGATGGCTCGCAGGACGCTACCCCCGGGATCGTCGACCGGTGGGCGGCGAGCAAGCCAAAAGCAACGGTCATCCACTTCCCCCAGAATCGCGGGCTCTCCGCTGCCCTCCGTGCGGGATGGGAAGAGGTGCGCGCTATGCTCGCGCGCGGCGATATCTCCGCTGATGACGTCGCCTTCTCGATAGATGCCGATGGCCAGCACGAACCCGGCGCTCTCGATGGCATGATCGAGCACCTCATCGCGACGGGTTCCGTCTGCGTGATCGGTAACCGCGACATGGGGTACCACTCGCCCTACAAGAAGTTCGGCAATGCGGTGATGACCTGGATCGGCCGCATCTCCGGCTGGGCCGAGTTCCATGACATCGAGAGCGGGTACCGCGTCTTCCGTGTGGGCCCCCTGCTCGAAGCGCAGGAGTACTACGAGGGCTATAAGTACTCCGAGACTGTCGAGGTGGCGGTTATCCTCACGCGCCTTGGCTACAAGGTCGACAACACCTACCGCATCAACATCCCGGTGGCCCGCACCCGCACGCGCCTCTACGACGCCGCTGTCGATGCCGTCTGCATGCCCCTTGCGTGGTACCGGCTGGCCTGCTGGCGCGACATACCGAAGGCGGCTCGCGGCAGGCTCTCGCTCGTCGTCCCGGCCCTCGTCGTCACCCTGACGGTCATCGCCCTCGCGCTCATGCTCACGCGCACTTTCTACCTGGGCGATGACTCGGCGCAGTCCTACGGCCATATCTGGTACCTGCGGGAGGCCATCTTCACGCACCACCAGTGGCCCTGGCACGTCGCCCAACTCGAAAACGGCGATGCCGTCATGTTCCCCTACGGCATCATTCCGTGGCTCCCCGACGCCCTCCTCTATCCAATTTTCGGCGACTGGATCGTGACGTTCTCGATGGTCGCCGGCGTCACCCTGTTGTTTTTCGCGGTGGTGTACTTCCGTCCCGAACTCCGAAACCCCTTCCTGTTCGCGCTGTTCGTCCTCAATCCGTTGCTCTGGAATGGCATCACCCAGTTCCAGCTCACGACGGTGTGGGCCTTCTCCTTCACCTTTCTTGGTCTCGCCCGGCTCGAACGCGGCCATCAGGTCAGTGCCTTTGTCCTCCTCGCCGCCGCCATTGCGACCCACCCGATGATGGGAATCGTGACAATCGCGTTGTATCTCGCATGGGAATGGGCGCGCACCCGGCGCTTCCCAGGGCGTGCCACTGCGCTTTCGGGCGGCGCTCTCGTGGTCGCATCTCCGGCTGTTTTCCTCTTCCTCAGCACTCCGCTCGTCTCAGAGGCAAAGGTGAGCGTGGTAGCCCTCAGCTTCCTCGATAACCTGCGCAGGCTTTCGGTGCCCCTGCTTGCACTCTCCATTCCAGTACTGCGCGACCGGATCTACATGCGCCAGGCGGTGGTTGCAGGTGCCCTCGCCGTTGCCAGTGCCGCTCTCCTGCTCTACTTGCCGCCGTCCGGGCTCTGGGAGTCATCCCGCCCCCGTTTTGCAGGCTACCTCACTGCGCATCCTGTCGAGCCGGGCAGCTCATACCGCGTTCTCGTTTCGAATAACCACGAAGACGGCATGGTCGAGTTCATGAAAGCAGGCGCCATCCTCGCCAACGAGTTCTTCACCGAGAGCGAGCACCGCCAGACCTGGCCTAACGCGGATGCCTACACCTGCTTCCTCGCGACCAAACGCGTGGACCGTGTCATTGTGGGCAGCGAGTATCCTTCGCCCTACCGCGGGAGCGAGCTCCATATGCTCGAGACCCTTGCGGCCAACGGTGAGGCCAAGCTGGAGTACCGAGGGGACGATGCCATCGCCTACACCGTCCATCCGCCCGAGAGTGCCCGCCGCGACTCCCTCCGGAGCTGCCACCTCTAGGAGCGAGACCCTCCGCGCGGTCCTGCACTCACCCCTCGGCCTGCTCCTCGCCCTTGTCTTCGCGACTGATGCGATGACGTCCCTCGTTGTCATCGCCTTCGGTAACAGCTACCTCATCGAGACACGCCACGCGCCGGCTTCCTACCCTGCGTATGCCCTTGGCATCTACGGCTTCGTGAAGCTCGTGACGGCGCCAATCGGCGGGTGGCTTCTCGACCGCGTGCGCGTCGCCGTCATCGTCATGTTCATCTACGCCACCGAGGCGGGTGGCCTGCTCATCATCCTCGGCACGGGCTCCGCGAACGGATTCCTCGTGGGTGTGGGCTTCCTCTCCACCGGCATTGCACTCGCCTGGCTGCTCGTCTTCCACGCGCTCGGCGATGCATCCGACCCGGACGCGCGCGCGTCCGCCACGGCGTACGTGGGGCTCGTCTCCGCGGCCGCGACGGCAACGGGGTTTGGTCTGGCCGCTGTCCTGGCACAGATTGAATGGTGGGAATCGGCATTCCTTGCCGCTCTTTTCATGTGCACGGCGTCGGCATTTCTCCTGCTCCGTCTCTATCCACCTCGGTCCCGTGCCGGCAGGGGCCACCAGGAGCCTCCGGCTGGCGATACCGTCCCTCCTCCCATCGGCAGGCGGCGGGTCGTGGCAGCCGTGGTTATCTTCATGCACTTCGTGGCGATGACGGCCACCCTCGCAGTCTTCGGGCCGTTCATTCTGCGCTCCCTGCATCTCAGCCTCCTCAGGGCCGGCTTCCTGCTCACACCGGCCGCGGCCGTTGCGGCACTCTCGATGCTTGCCTCGGGGCGTCTCTCACGGCACGGCAACCGGCTCCGCGAGGTTGCAGTCCTCTATGCCCTCGGCGCCCTCGTCGTCCTCGTCTGCGCCTTCGTCCACAGCCCCTGGGTCTTTGCTATCGTCGCAATTCCCCTTGGAGTGGCCCTGGCTGGCGCCCAGCCCCTCCTCAACGCCTCACTTCTCGACGTCTCGCATGGTGGCAGCGACACCGGTACCGTCCTCGGCTGGCTCTTTTTCGCCGAAGGTCTCGGGAGTGTGGCCGGGCCGCTCATTATCGGCGTGGTCATCAGTGCTGCTGGCATCCGTGAAGCCGTCGTCGTTCTCAGCATCATCGAGAGCCTGATGGTCGTCCTCGCTGCCGGCAGCTCGCGGGCAACGCGTATCTGAGAAGCGACCAGGTGCCGTGTACGGCGTGGGCGAATCTTCACAGAGCGGCTTTGACACAAGCGGCGGCCTGCCCCTACTCTCAGAAAGGTTCCTGCGCCGATGGCGGTGGAACCGGCAGCTGAAAGGCTGCGAGCGGACGGGAAACAGACCCTCCTCGCACGTTTACGATGGCCGGACAGCCCCGAATCCTGGGGCTGGACAGAAATGTCGCCCGGTGCAATGCTGAACGAACCCCGTCAAACGGGAGCCCCTCCGGGGGCTGCCACGGCGAAGGCCCCCGGGCCTGGCCAGGTTGACACGGGTGCGAGGAGGCGATAGTCTTCTCGTTCGGGCCTTGAAAGAGGCCGGCGCACTTTAACAACTGGATAGCGGACGAATAGAGAACGTTGGGAACCCGTTAATAACGGACTTACTCGTTCTTCGGAACGATGAAAGCGTTTTTTCGGAGAGTTTGATCCTGGCTCAGGACAAACGCTGGCGGAATGTATTAGG
>CAZDUX010000009.1:0-138437 GCA_964508715.1 uncultured Anaerolineaceae bacterium
GCCCCGTCTCTGCCGTCCTCGCCGTCTATGAACGCCAATGATCAGCGAATCCCTAGCCCGGCAAATAGCTCCCCCGGCCGCATATCCGGCTCGCCCGCCCTGCCCTCCTTTGCGCCTTTGCCGTTCCACGGCCGACAATCGAACACGATGGACATGCAGATCCCATCGCATGTAGTGATTCAACGGCGCGACGGGCGCAAGGAGATCATCCTTCACCGTTCGATGGCACTGATCAGCCCCGACAAGGTCGAGATCAAGAGCGCGCGCGGAACCATCATCCTCCCCGCACTCGGCATCCTCCTCTCGGCCGGCGCAATCTACCTGATCGCCACGCGTGGTACCGGGCTTCCGCTCTGGCTCCTCATGGGCATGCTCGTGGTACTCCTCTTCCTCGTCCCCGTTTCCGTCATGGGGTTCGTCAGTGGTGTTGTCGGTGCCGACGTTATCGTCGACCGCGCCAAGAACTCGGCGACATGGCAGCAGGGCTACCTGGGCATGGGGATCGGGACGAAAGAACTCGTGCCCTTCGAGAAGATCGACCACCTCGAGGTAACCATCGAGGGCGATGAGCGCGACCGCTGGAACGACCAGAGCGACGACCTTCGCCAGTTCCAGCTCATCCTCGTGAAGAAGAGCGGCAAGCGCCTGGTCCTCGCACAGGTGCCCGTGCCCGCCTATGGCGCAACCGATGGAATGGACCGCACCCTGGCCGTTGGCAACGCCGTGGCCGCCCTCACAGGGGCGACGGTGCAGCTCCCGCCAGGCTGGGAACTCGTGGAAATCGATACAGACACCGGCAACCCGGTGATTGGGCCCGGCGGGGGTAAACGAAAACGGCGCAACCGTTGACCGGTGAGGGCCGCCCGGCCCTTCCCCGGAGCGTTGCCCACGGGACACGATCAGGGCACAAATCCGCAAACTCGGGAGAGTACTCATGGAACCTGCTATCGAAGAACTGAAGAAGGCGAAATCCATCGCCGTCGTTGGGCTCGATTCGAGGACTGACCGCCCCGCCTATCGCATCGCCTCGTATCTCAAAGAACACGGATACCGGGTAATCCCCGTGCATCGTGGGATCCACCCCGCCGGCGAGGTGCTCGGCGAACCCGCCTATACCTCGCTTCGAGACATCCCGGAGAAGGTCGACCTCGTGGACGTATTCGTCCGAGGCGACCAGACGGACCCGATCATCGACGACGCCATCGCCATCGGCGCGAAAACCATCTGGCTCCAGCTCGGTATCACCAACGATGCGGGCCTGGAACGCGCCAAAGCAGCAGGGCTGGCAACCATGCAGGACCGCTGCACGATGGTCGTGCACCGCGACTTCGAGTAGGGAACGGGCCCGCTCAGCGCGGACGGTGCTTCGCCACGGCAGTACGAAGCACCCGTTCCACCTCCTGGGCGCGCGCAACCACCGCCTCCGGAAAGCCCCTGGAGCGCAGCATCGCCGCATCGAGGAAGCGTTCGGCATAGCGGCCGGGTGTGAGCCACCGGGCCGTGACGTGTTCTTCGTTGAGAACACAACTGGTCCCCGGTGTGCACTCAGCGTTGTAGATCAGGCAGTGGGCGAGCCCGCCCGGTGTCTCCATGCTCATCACATCGACGAGGACAAGGGAATCGCCGTCGATCTCGATCCCGGTCTCTTCCCGGACTTCGCGAACGCAGGCGGCCGCAGGGCGTTCGCCGGCTTCGAGGTGGCCACCGGGAAAAAACCACCCGCCCGCAGAAAATCCTGCTGCACGCTTCATCACCAGGATCTCTTCACCTCGCCAGAGGACCGCAGCAGCAGTGAGTTCGAAACGTTCCACGCCCCTCATTAGCCCCGATCACCGGGCAACGGTCACCTTCGCGGCGAAGGATTTACACTCGCACCGTGCCGGCAACTCATGACGACCTCGTCCAGGCATTCGCGGCCCGGGGCCACCAGCTCTGGCTGGTCGGTGGGAGCATTCGCGACCGGCTGCTTGGCCGCGCCAGTTATGACCACGACTACGCGACAGACGCCCTCCCCGATGAGGTCGAGGCAATTGGCGAGGCACTCGCCACGAATATCACCAGTGTCGGAAAGCGCTACGGCACGGTCGGTCTCATGGTCGATGGCAGGTGGTCCGAGATCACGACCTTCCGCGGCGATTCCTATGCCAGGGGAACACGCTGGCCCGACGTCACGTTCGGAACGACCATCGAGGAGGACCTTGCTCGCCGCGACTTCACCGTGAACGCCCTCGCCGAGAACACGGTGACCGGCCAGGTGCTCGACCTTTTCGGCGGTGTGGCCGACCTGCGGGCCGGCATCATCCGTGCGGTGGGCGATCCCGAACGCCGTTTCCGGGAGGACCCGCTGCGCATCCTTCGAGGCATCCGCTTCGCGAGCCAGCTCGCCTTCGAGATCGAACCGTCAACCGCCGAGGGTATGGCCGCGACCGTCGCCCTCCTCACGACTCTCTCACAGGAGCGCGTCACGAGTGAGCTCGACAAGCTCCTGCAGGGCCTCGATCCGGCGCGAGGGCTCGAAGCGTTGCGGACGACCGGTGCCCTCGGCGTCGTCCTGCCCGAACTTGCAACAATGCCCGGGTGCGACCAGAACCGCTTCCACAGGTTCGATGTCTGGGGCCACACCGTGGCCACCGTTGCCGCAATCGAAACGCAGCCCGAAAACCGCCGCCTGCGCCGATGGACGGCCCTCCTCCACGACCTCGGTAAGCCGGCTGTCCGCCACGTCAAGGCAAACGGCGAATGGGGCTTCTATCGCCACGAGACCGTCGGCGCAGAACTCGCCGAAGCGTTGCTCGACCGGCTCCACCTCGGCCGCCGCGAGTCACTCCAAATTCGCCTCCTCATCCGCCGCCATATGGACCGGCCCGACCCCGCAGATCGCCGCTCCGTACGCCGCTTCATGGCCAGGTGCGAAGGCCACTGGCGCGACCTCCTCGCCCTGAAGCGCGCCGATAACGCAAGCCACACCTACGACGACAACGACTACCACGACCGCCTCGAAGCAGCCTGCAACCGCGAGGAACGCGAGGCTCGCGCAGCCCTTCGCGCCGAGAGCCCGCTCACCGGCGACGACCTCGTCGTCCTGTTCGACCGCGAACCGGGCCCCTGGATCAAGGTGCTCAAGCAGCAGCTCTCCCGGATGGTGCTGGAGGGCGATATCGAGCCAGGCGACAGGCACGCAGCCGAACGCGTCGCCCGCCGCCTGATGGGACGGCCACCCGGTTGACCCGCCCCCCGCGCGAAGCTGCTACGCTGTAGGGACCCTTCGAATTACGAGCCGGCGCCCAGACTCGATGCGCATCGTCCAGATCTCCGCCCACACCAGCCCGCTTGCACCCCTTGGCGGCCGCGAAACCGGCGGCATGAACGTGTATGTCCGCGAGCTCTCCCATGAACTCGCGCGCCTCGGTTACGACGTCGATATGGTGACACGCCAGGATGGCACCGGCCCGGATGTCGAGGAGCTCGCCCCGCACCTGCGCATCCTTCGCATCGAGGCCGGCCCCGCCGCACCCCTGGAAAAGGAAGAACTCGCCGCCTACCTCCCCGCCTTCGCAACGAACCTCATCGCCGCAATGCCAGCCGGCGGCTACGACATCGTCCACAGCCACTACTGGCAGAGCGCCGTTGCCGGTCAGCAACTCGCCGAGACCACGGGCGCGCCCCACGTCGTCATGTTCCATACCCTCGGCGAAGTCAAGAACCGGGCCCGCGTCTCCGAGCGCGAACCCGTCACACGCATCCAGAGCGAGCGCACCATCGCATCCACCGCCGCCGCCATCGTCACGGCCAGCGAACACGAAAAGACACTCCTCGAAACCTACTACGACGCCGACCCCGCGCGCATGCACACGGTCCCCTGTGGCGTCGACCTCGACCTCTTCCAGCCGGCCGACCGCCTCGCCTCCCGCCGCGAACTCGGCCTCGACCCCGCGACCCCCGTCATCCTCTGGGTCGGCCGCCTCGAAAAGCTCAAGGGGGTCGATATCCTCATCAACGCCGTTGCCCAGCTCGATGACCGCGACGTCACCCTCCTCATCGTCGGCGGCGACCAGCGCTCCGTCCCCCTCAAGTCCGAACTCCTCGCCCAGGCACTCGACGCCGGCCTCGAGACGAACGTCCGCTTCGAAGGCGCGGTCCCCCACGAGCGCCTCCCGCTCTACTACAGCGCCGCCGATGTCTGCGTGGTACCCAGTTACTACGAGAGCTTCGGCCTCGTCGCCGTCGAGGCCATGGCCTGCGGAACACCCGTCGTCGCCTCCCGCGTCGGCGGCCTCGTCTCGACCGTCACCGATGGCGTCAACGGCTACCTCATTCCCTGGCGCTGCCCCGAACCCTTCGCCGAAAAGCTCGAAGTCCTCCTCCACAACCCCGAGCTGCGAGCCAACTTCGGCCGCGCCGCCCGCAAATCCGTCGAACGCTTCCGATGGCGCCGCATCGCCCTCGAAATCGCCGCCCTCTACGATGACGCCCTCGCCGCAACCCATAGCACCCCCGAGCGGCCCCCCTTCGGCAAAGAAGCCTACGAAGCCGCCGCCCTCGCCCGCCGCTAACGAACCATAGCCCCAACCGCCGTAATCGACCCCCATCCACTCCCCGCCGGACCGTCGGTCCCCGGAGACACGAAAAAGCCCCGCCGAAGCGGGGCCTTTCGTTGTTTGCCTTGCGGCCGGGCTTTAGCGGCTGCGGCGGGCGACAGCAACACCGCTGACGCCAAACGCGAGCGCACCGAGGCCGAGCACAGCGAAGAGCCACACCGCGGAGCTGCCAGCATCGCTGGCCACGCCGCTACCCGTCACCGGAGCGCCGGGGGTCTTCACCGGGACAGCAGGGGTTGCCGTCGCCGTCGTCACCGTCAGGTCGAGCTGGTTCAGCTGGTAGTTCTTCCAGCTCCCCGACTCGTTTGCCTTCTGGCCGCCAACGTAGAACGCAACCGCGGCGCCATCCGTGCCGCAATTCGGGTTCGCACCCGGATCGAGCGCGGGCACATCAACGCTGTACCGCGCGTCGCTGCCCGACATGAAGACGGTGGTCACACCGCACGTCGAGGTCCCGATGCGGGCTTCGATGGCCGTCCCGGCAGCAGCCGGAACACCATTCACCTTCACCGAGCCGACGAAGCGGCCGGGCGGGTTCGGCGGAGACTCCGCGGACACAGTCTGCGCGTTCATCGCGCCGCTGAAGCCGAGGAGCAGGATGCCGAGGACCGCCGCGAGCCCACCGCTGCCGAGCACCTTGAACACTTTGGTCATTCTCGTTTGCTCCATTCCTGTCTTAACAGCCGTTTCAACTCACCCCTCTGCTTCACCAACCGGTCCTCCCTCCCCCAAAGGAGAGGAAGGACCAGCCGGTGAGTGAAGGAGCTAGCCGACGTTCGTCGAGACAGTCCAGGTGACGCTACCGGGGCCGGTGATGGCGATCCAGTAGGCCGAGCCGCCCTTCAGCGCGGTCAGGTTGTTCGCGCCGGGGACGTTGACGCCCGTCGGGAAGAACGCCAGCCACTGCTGAGCGTCCTGTGCCCAACCGTAGACAGCAGTCACCGAAGCGCTGATGTCGTTGCCGGCCGGGTTCTTCGTGGAAGCGCCGCCCTTCAGAGCGTCCGCCACCGGGATGTTGTCGGCGCCGTTCCAGGTAACGAGCGACCAGCGGAAGTTGAGCGTGTAGCTCATCGTCGTCTGGAAGTCGATGACCTTGTCGAAGCCGATGTTCCCCTCATCGTCGTGAGCGATCGTCAGGACGTTCGTCACGCCAAGGAGGCTGTTCGAAATCTTGATCCACGCCTGGCACTCGTCGGTCTGCCCGGAAGCAGCCAGCGGGCTCAGCGGGAAGGTCTTCATGCCGGTGCTGTACGCGGTCTCAACAGCCACCGAGTACGTCGGGACGCCGATGAGGTTGCCGCGCTCGCCCGAAAGCGTTGCGTTGCTGGTGTACCCGTACGGGCTCCCACTGTTACCAAGGATGATCCCGTTGCCGCTGTCGATCAGGAAGTCAACCGTCTCGAGCTGGTTCGGCGTCGGGTAGTGGCTGTAGATACCGTTCGAAGCGGTGCCCTGGCCAAGAGCCTTGGCGTCGAGCGACGTGAGCACCGGGTGCAGCAGGACTGCACCATCCGACGCCGCGCAGTGACCATCGCGGTCCATGGCATGGAACACGAGGTAGCTGTACTGGTCGGTCTCACCCTTCTCGACCGTCACGTCCTTGTAGCCGCCCCAGGTCCAGTTGACCGTGACAGCGTTGGACGCAACCGGGAAGTGCTTCACGAAGTCCGGGTAATCGGCGACGGCGGTGATGGTACCAACGCCAACCTTGTCCCCAGGCTTGCACTGCTTGCCGCCAGCGAGGACGTTCGTCGCGCAGGCGGAAAGGTCGGTCTTGAAGTCGCCGTTGGCGGTAACCATGAACTCGCCATGGTTGTCGCTGTAGACGACGAGGTCGCGGGCGATGGTCGGATCGCTGTAGGCAAGGCGAATCCCGGCCAGTTCCACCGCATTCACCGAGCTCACGGTACTGTCGCCAACGCCGTAGCTGTTCGTGCCGATGATCGCCGGCTGCCAGAAGTGGTAGGGGCCATTGCCACCCGCGCACGTCGCCGCGCCGAAGAAGCAACCGGTCACGTTCGGGCCGTCACCGCCCCAGCTATCCCAGATGAACCCGCCGCCAGAAGCCACGGCCGGAAGCCACGGCGAGGCCGGGATGTTCTGGTAGTAGTACGGGTTCGGGAAGTACTGCGTCCCACCATTCGCGACAGCGTCCGTCACCGGCGTGCCGTTGTAGTAGACCGTCTCCTTCAGGACCTGCTTGATGAAGCCCGTGCCGCGGATGGCGACCGAGGTCTCAGCCGGAGGCATCGGGGCATCCCACCAGTCGACGACGCCGTCGCCCTGCGTGGTGTCACGCCAGACAGAAGCCGTCGGCGGCATCTGCCCGCCGTTGTTGTTCTCGGCTGCGCCAAGCACACCAGAGAAGTTCGGGATGTCGACCAGGCTGTACGGGCCGACAAACGGCACGCCAGCGAGGAAGGCGAAGATCGGGGTGCCCGCAGCCGGAGCCGTGGTCAGGCCACTCGCCGTTCCCGGGAACCCGTTGCATGTGTACGTCACCGCGTTGAACGGGCGCACCGTGATCGAGTTCGAGGTCGGCGAAATACCGCAGATGACCGCGGCCTGGTTCCCGATGAGGATCGTCTGGCCGACGGCCATGAACGCCTTCGTGGTGACCACGATCGGCAGGTTGGTGATGGGCGAGCCGAAGCCGTTGCCCTTGCCGGTCGAGGTCGCAGCAACTGCCGCGATCTGGTTACCGGGGACGTTTGCACTGCTGGCAACCGTCGAGTACGGAAGGCCGAGCGCGAAGCCAGCGGCGTTGTTCGGAGCGAACATCAGGTCGTAGGACGGGCGGAAGGTGCTGGCAAGCGCAGCGCCGCCGGCAATGTTCGCCCAGTCGTCAGGCATCACCCAGCGGTCGGCCGGGAGGACGTTCTGCTTGTTGCTATCGTCGCGCGCGCGGCCCGACGGGTTGCTGTTCGTGAACCAACCGGTCACGCGCCCGCGGACGAGGATGTCCTTGGAAACGTTCCAGTCAGCGCTGCCACTGGTGGCGTCCTTGCTGGCGTCCCACGGGTTGCCCGGGGCGTAATCAGCGTAGTAGCCGGGGCCCGACAGGTTGTGCGTCGGCTTCGCGACCTGGGTCACGAGGCTGAGCTGAACCTGGTTGAGCTTCATGTAGTAGATGACGAACGCGACCTTGCCCACACCACCGAGGTTGGTGCTGGCCGGGAACGCTTCGACATCGACTTCGCCCTGGTCTTCCGACTCGTAGATGACCCGGCTGATGCAGGCATCCTGCGGACGCGACGGGTAGTCACCCATCTGGCTGTTGTCAGCATTGCCCTGGGTGTCGCCAGTCAGCGCGATGGTCGCCTGGTCGGCGCCGTTGAGCGTTGCGTTCAGGCCGGCAACGAAGTTACCGGGGCCTTCAGCGCCCTTGATGTAGGTGATCTGTGCGGTCGGCGGGAACGGGCAGGCGCCAGGCACCGGTGCCGTCGAGCTGACGAGACCTTCGCCGGGCGGGATCCGCCAGTCGTGGTCGAGCAGCACGCGCTGGCCGGCCCATGCAAGCAGGACCTGCTTGATCGGCACAGGCTGCGTGAACGAGATCACGACGGTCTGGGTGACCGTGTTGCCGGCACCCGACCCAAGCGGGCCAGGCTCGGTACCGGTGAAGATCACCGTCGCCGTCCGGCTCGTGGTGCAGTCCGTCGCCGAGTTGTTCCCCTGGATCAGGGTCACGTTCGGGAGGCTCGCCGGGTCGACATTGCCCGTCGAGTCGTTGTAGGTGTCACCCGAGAACGCGCCGCCGGTCAGGAGGCCGCAGGAGTTCGAGGCAAGAGCCACGGTCCAGTGAACACCCGCGAGGGAGATGCCCTGGGTGGTGAGGCCACCAACGACGGCCGTGCTCCCGGTCGTCGTCACATGGCTGCCGTTGAAGGCGTCAATGAGGTTGACCGGGGTGAACTTGTGGAGGCCCGTGTTCGGGTCGAGGCTGAGCGTCCGGCTCACGGTGAAGCCGACACTTGCCGTGCCAGCGCCGCTCGTGGGCGTCAGGCCCGTGATCGTCGACGTCTCGAGGACGTTCCACTCCTTCACGAGCGACTTGTTCACGGCGGTCCCGCCCCAGTTAACAGTGACAACGCCACCGTTGACGTTCGGGTAGGTCGCTACGAGCTGCTGGTCGCCGGCGCCCGTGGACACCCAGCTAAAGCAGGTCGCGAGCGAACCGTTCACCGTCTTGGTGAAGAACTGCGGGTCGCTGAACGTCTGGACCTGGTCGCCAGGCGTCTCGTAGCCGCCGCCATTCTCGATGAGGATCTGGTTCGCCTGCGACAGCGGGATGACGACGCCATGAGCGCCGCCAGTAGCGGTGTCCTGGCCATCCGTCACGCAGACGACGTGGCGCGAACCGCGGACGTTGTTGTACACGTCCTGCACGGTAACGACGGTGTTATCGCCGATGCCGCCCATGTGGCGGAGATACGGCGTCACGAAGTTGGAGGCAGCAAGAGTCACAGGCGTCGGCGAGCAGTTGCCGCCGTCGCCATCGCTGACGAGGTGCGTGCTCAGGGTGACTGTGCTTCCCACCACGCCGTTGATGACAGTGGTGTGCGTGCCGGTCGTGTCGTTCGCCGCCGTCGTGAACGTGTTGCTCACGAGCGTCGCACCACCACCAACGGTCACATCCGCCGCGGTCCCGGCACGAGGGTCAGAAACGGTGGAATTCGTGTCCGAGCAGTAGGTGTAGCCCGGAGGAAGGGTGAAGGTCACGGTAGTTGACGTGCCAACCGCGCTCGTGCCGGCCGAGCCGGACGGAGCGCTGACCGTCACCGCGCCAACGGACGGAGCGTTCGTGGCAGCCGTGGCCGGATCAGTGTCCTTCAGGTTCGCAGACGCAACTCCGACTGTTGCGCCGGACACCGTCCCGTGAACGGTCAGCGTGAACGACTGTCCACTGAGGGCCGCCCAGGTGCCAAGGGCACACGTGTTGGCTGTAATCGTACCAACCGTGATGCCACCGGACGCGGTGCAGGTCGTCGTTCCGGAGGCGGTGACGCCCCCAGGTAGCGTAACCGTTGCAACGACGGCGCCATTGCTAGAGCCCGAGATCGCAGTGCCGGTCAGAACATAGGTGATCTGATCACCAATGTCGACCGTCGCCCCTGCGGCCGGAGACTGGGTCAGAGTGTAGGTGCCGGCCGGGATTGCCGCGTCCGACTTCTGCCACTGCGAGCCCAGGGTCGCGATAACCGCGAGAGCAGCGAGAAGCGCGAGCATGAGCCCGAACTTCTTACCGCCCACGGTCTGAGCGATTTCCTTACTCAAATTTAGTACCTCTCCAGTCAGTTGGACTGTTTGGGGCCCACGTCGATTGCCGATTGCCGATTGTCGATTTCCGATTGGATTTCGCCTTCGGCGGGCCATCTCCGTGGAGTGTTTCCGTGCTGGCCTGGCGTGGCCGCCTTGCCTGCACGTATCCGGACTCGCCCGGAGTTGCGGGCGATTCCCGCTACCCTCGAAAGGGCCGCGGTTCTCATTGGTGAGGTCGCCCGCTCGTCTGCCGCCAGTCCCCGGCGCAGTGGGTCCGGGCGGGTCCGGGCTTTTCCCTCGTTGGTCGGATTCGGGTTTCAGGTCGTTCTTCCTGCCGTTCGAGCCGAAAGCGGAGAACCACCAGCGGCGGTTCGCCCCGTGCGCCGGGCATCAGGCGGGCAGGACTCCGATCCCTCCTTTCATCATCAGGTGAGCTCCCGAATCCCGCTCAACATAAGAACGGGTTCCCCGGCACGAACTCCCGTTCGCCTCCAGGGAACCCGTTCGAGCGGGCCAGAAAAGCCAGGCGCCATCGCGGCCGCACCGGCGGAAGCTGAGAAACTGCAAGGCGCCTCCTGCAAGGGCCACGCGCCCAAAACGAACGCGAACGACATTGCCGTCGCCCGGGGTCTGCCCCGCGCGACGGTAAAGCCTTGCGAAAGGTATCGAGCACGCAATCAACGGTCAATGCCCTCCACAACTCTCGCGGACACGTCCCACGCCGGGCGTAGAACTCCCGCTGAACCTATAACGCGCCAGCCACGCACGAAGTTAACCGTCTTTACGAGCAGCCCTGTCGGCGAATGGGCGAATGGGCGAATGGGCGCGGTTGGGGAAAGAGCGCGTTTGGCGAATGGGCGAATGGGCGAGAGGGCGCGTTGGGCGAAAGGGCGAAAGGGCGAAAGGGCGAAAGGGCGAATGGGCGAGGGGGCGAATGGGCGAATGGGCGAAAGGGCGAATGGGCGAATGGGCGCGGTTGGCGAGAGGGCGAATGGGCGAATGGGCGAATGGGCGAGAGGGCGCGGTTGGCGAGAGGGCGAGAGGGCGAGAGGACGATGTAGGATATGCCTCTCATGAATGATCCTGTCCGGAGCTGCAAGGACCTGGATGTCTATCGGCGGGCGATGGATGTCGCCATGGAGATCTTCCAGCTGACGAAGACGTGGCCAGCCGAAGAGCGCTACTCGATGGTCGACCAGGTACGGCGGTCATCGCGTTCAGTCTGTGCCAACATCGGCGAGGCGTGGCGCAAGCGCCGGTATCCCGCGGCCTTCGTCGCCAAGCTCTCCGACGCCGAGGGAGAGGCCGGCGAGACCCTCGTCTGGCTCGAGTTCGCCCGGAGATGTGGTTACCTGCCAGCTCCGGAGGCGGCGCGCCTGGAAGATGAAGTCGACCACGTCCTCGCCCAGCTCATCCGCATGATCGACCAGCCGGCAAAATGGACACCGGCTCGCTAACCGCGCCCATTCGCCCATTCGCCCTTTCGCAACTACGGCACCCGGATGGTCACTCCCACGATCGCCTCCTTGTGCACCCCACCCTGCGAACACCGGGCCGTGAACCGCCCGGGGTTCGTCGGCGACGTCCCCGCCGGGCTATCGGCCGGGACCGTGAAGCTCCACGACGCCCTGCCATCCGCGCCGGTCACCTTCGTCACCAGCCCGGGGTCAGCCACAACCGACCCGACCAGCCCCCCCGGCGGCGGCGGGCTCACGTACTGCGGCTCACAGCTCACACCCGCGATTGCCGGGTAGGTGAGAACGGTCGCGACAACGGTATCGCCACGGTGGTAGCCGGTACCCTGGTCATGGTCCACGCCAACGATGACATTGGCGAGCGGTAGCGTCGTCGGAACAGGCGTCGGGGTCACGAACCTCGGGTCGCACGAACCCCCGTCCGTGAAGCTGAAGGCGAAGATGGGGCCGATCTCGATGCCGTTGATAGCCGCGTTATCGGCCGCTTTCGAACCCCAGAAGCCGGGCCCCGTGATCCGCACGCTCCCGCGGATCGCCTTCGAACCGCTCGCAGGGGGTTCGCCGCACTGCGTCCGGAAAGCGGTACGCGCCCCGTTCAGCGCACCCTGGTCGGCGTTCGAAAGCGAACCGATGCACCCCTGCCCGGCGAACGAGGCGCGCATCGTCACGCCATTCCCGTTGTCCAGCACGATCTCCCAGCTCCCGCCCGGACCGCTGTTCATCGAAACCAGGTTCGCGTCGACGGTGTAGAAGGTGGTCTCGGCCGGGCCCGTCCGTGTGCTGTCGGAGGGCAGGCTCGCCGGGCGGGCCGTGGTCACGAGCTGCGGCACCGTCGCCTCGAGCGCCCCACGGCTCATGCTCGCCGCCCCTGCATCGGTGAAGCTGCGAAGCGCATCGTGGCCCGCGCCGCACGCATTCCCCGGCGTCGCGGTCGTCGAAGCAGCCCGGGCCGGTGTCGCGGTCGCATAGGTCGAAGCGCCGGCAGAGGAATCGCCCGCAAGCGCGGGGACCACCTGGTGGAACGCGGGCTGCGCCCCGGCCGCCTGCTGGTTGCCAGGAAGCGAGATGACGAGCGCGAGGGTTGCGAGGGCAACGCCAACAACGGCAGCAATAGCCGCCGGTCTGGGCATGGTGTGCACGATGGCCGACTCCTCCCCGCCCGAGGATTGTGCCTGCGCAGCCAATTCTCTGGCAATTCGGGGTTTTCCCGGCTCTTGCCCCTCCATTCGTCGGGCAACCCTGCCCTGGCCGATACTGGTGGCGATGAAAGGTATCGGCATGCGCGAGGTCGTCTCGCTGCTGGCGCTCGTCCTGGCGGCCGGCATCGGGCTCATGTTCCTCGACCCATCCGCGAGTGAATCGAAGGGGAGCCCCCAGCCCGTACACCTTGGCGACCCGCCAACGCCCACACCATCCGCGACACCGACACCGGCCCCCGTTCACATGGTGGACCAGCCCGCCAGCTGGTTGATTGAGTACATCGAACAGGGGTTCGATACGCCCGCCGCACAGGGCGTGGTTAACGCGCTCGCCTACGAATACCCGGGTGCGCCGTTCCCCGACTTCAAGGACGACCGTTGGAGCATGCGCGCAACCGCAACCGTCGAAGTGACGGCAAGCGGACTCTCCGGGTTCAAGCTACGCCACCAGGGGCAGCTCACCGTGAAGGTCGACGGCAAGGTAGTCGCCGAAGACCCCGGCGGCGCCGAACGCATCCTCGACGTGCAATTCGACCATACCCCCGGCAACGCCGACATCGTCATCGAACAGCGTGATAGCGGCGGCCCATTCGAACTCCGCTGGGAATAGCCCGCGCCTCTCGCCCTTTCGCCTCAAGCGGGATACCCGATCCGGTTCACCCGCAGGTACACCAGCCGCCAGGCGACCGTGAGACCCGAGATGACGGCGAGAACGGCGAGCGTCCACCAGCACTGTCCCATCACCGTCCCAACGGCCATCACGAGCGAACGAACATCACGGCTGGCAAGACCGAAGACACTGTCGACGTTGCCGCCCGCGAGTCCTGGGTCGTCGCGGAGGTCCGCTTCGATACGGGCGCGGCTGAAGCTGACCACGAGCGCCCCGGCAAGCGCGAGCATCCCCACCGTCTCCGCGTGCGCATGCGATTCGAAGCGGAAGGCGTAGACGGTCATCCCCGCGATCATCGCCGCGTCTGCGTAGCGGTCTGTTACCGCATCGAATACCGCCCCGAAGCGGGTCGCAAGGTTCTTCACCCGGGCCAGTTCGCCGTCGACTCCATCGATTACCGAGACCGCCTGGATCGCAATGCCCCCCGCAATACTCCAGCCGAACGCGATCATCGCGCCGGTGGCGAACGCGAGCAGCAGGGTGAAAGCAGTAACGGCATTGGGAGTCGCACCTGTCCGCGCGAGCGCGCGAGCGGCGGGCCGGCTCAGGGGGCGGTTGAGGTAGCGTGAGACGACACCATCGTAGCTCATGCCGGCACCCGCGCAGCGATGAGCGCCTCGGCTTCGGCAAGGTCCTCGGGGGTGTCCACGTCGTACCAGAAGCTCCCGGTGACGCCGGCCACAAAGAGCTGGCGGCGGCGAACGAGCTCACGGCAAACGTCCGAGAGTTCGCAGTTAAGAGGGAGGGCGTCGAGGGCCTTCCACGCCGCCGGACCGAAGACGAACGCACCGGTGTCGAGAGCGTCGAACGGCTCGATCCCCTTGCCAAGCTCAACGACGGTCTCGTTCTCCAGGCGGAGGCGGGTTGCCTCGGCCAGGAAGGCCGGGCTATATCCTTCGGGTGCGTGCGCCGCGACAAGGCAATCCCCGGGGCGGCTCGCTGCGGCAGCGAGGAGCCGTTTCAACAGTCCGGCCGAGAACATGTGGTCCGCCATGAGGAGCAGGAACGGCTCAGCACCGCAGAAGTCGCGGCCGGCAGCGAGCGAAAGCGCCGATCCTTCACGAAAGCGGGGATTCGATGCGAACTGGAGCCCCGGTCCGAGGTTCGACCTTCGCAGCGCCGCGCGC
Organism: uncultured Anaerolineaceae bacterium; assembly: GCA_964508715.1. Classification (GTDB taxonomy): domain Bacteria; phylum Chloroflexota; class Dehalococcoidia; order Tepidiformales; family Tepidiformaceae; genus JAKALX01. Next base: position 14,332 of record CAZDUX010000009.1, read on the forward strand.
AGCTCTCCCTCGCGATAGCCCGTGACCACCAGGATCGCCTCCAACCCCGCCGCGGCCACCGCCTCCAGGGTGTAGGCGATGAGTGGCCGGCCGGCGACGTTCACCAGCGGTTTTGGGAGCGAAGCGGTGAGGTGTTCGAGGCGGTCACCATCGCCGGCGGCGAGGATGACAGCACGAGACGGCATGGGAGTCCGGACAGGCTGCATCTGCCCATACTAATGGGAGAGGAGAGGGAAGGAGCGATCGGCCGGGAAATTGCAAGGCGCCGGCCCACCCGGCTCGCGCCGCGCCAACCTCCGCTGGCCGACGGCTTTCGCAGTCGGCGCTGATCGGTCAACCTTGAGCGATGGCGCAGCCAAGACCGGGCGGACCAGCCGCTCCACCTCCTCCAATCTCACCCCCGCCGCCGATCCCGCCTGGAGGGCTATCGCAGGCTGAGGCCGATGCACGCGCCGCGGCAGGCCTTGCGAACGTTGATACGACACGCCAGCGAACGGATGGCGACGTTGTCCGCTCCAATGTCCTCACCTTCTTCAATGTGGTCCTCGGGTCGTTGATCCTCGCCCTCTTCTTCGTCGGCGAGTTCCGCGACGGCCTGTTCGTGGGGATCGTCGTCATCGCCAACGTTGCAGTGGCGACACTCCAGGAGTTGAAGGCCACCCGCACCCTGCGCGAACTCGTCGCGCTCACCGCACCCCAGGTCACGGTCGTGCGCGATGGCATGGAGACGCCCATCCTCGCCGAGCACATCGTCCAGGGCGACCTCATTCACCTGAAGCAGGGCGACCAGGTGGTGGCCGACGGCCATGTGACGGCTCGCCTCGCCGAAGTCGACGAGTCACTCCTCACCGGTGAATCAGATTCCGTCCGCAAGGGCCCCGGCGACGAACTGCGCTCAGGGAGCTTCTGCACCGCCGGCGACTGCTACTACACCGCCGAACAGGTTGGCGTAAACGCCTACGCCGTCCGCCTCACGGCCGATGCGCGCAACCTCGTGCGCCGCTCTACCCCGCTCCAGAACCAGTTCAACCGCATCCTGCGCGTGCTGCTCACCGCGACAGCCGTCCTCGCGGCGATGCTCCTCATCTCCTACAACGTCGAAGAGCGCGGCGTGGCCGAAGCGATCAAGGCAACCACAGCCACGGTCACCACCGTCGTTCCCACCGGGCTCCTCCTCGGCATGACGGTGGCGTTCGCCGTCGGCGCCGTGCGAGTCTCGCGCGCTGGCGCCATCGTCCAGGACATCAACGCCGTCGAAGCCCTCAACTACACCGACGTCATCTGCCTGGATAAGACCGGCACCATCACCGCCAACCGGCTAACGCTCCAGGAGGTGTGCTGGGAGCCTTCCATGGAGGGCTATCAGCCCTGGCTGGGCGCTTTCGTCGCCGAGAGTGCTGGCGAGAGCAAGACAGCGGGCGCCCTGGCCGAGGCCCTGGCAAAGTACTCGAACGGGGCCAGGCCCGACGGGAACGTCCCCTTTAGCTCCGAGCGCCGCTGGAGCGCAATGCGGCTCAGCGCCGGCGCCGAAAAGCGCGTATTCATCCTCGGCGCACCAGAAACAGTACTTCCCATGGCCGCGGGTGGCGACGATCTCCGCGTGGCCTACGAGGCCGCCGCCGCCCGGGGGATGCGAGGCGTCATCTTCGCGGAAGCGGCAGGCCTCCCCGAACCCGGCGTCGCAATCCAGGGTGTCCGCCCCCTCGCCCTCCTCGTCATCGGCGACGTGTTGCGGCCCGAGGTGCGGTCCGCCTTCGGGATGATGGAACGCCTCGGCATCGAACCCAGGATCATCAGCGGCGACAACCCCCATACCGTTGCCGCACTCCTGGGGCAACTCGGCATCAAGCCGAAGGGAGGCGTCATCTCCGGCGTCGAACTCGATGCGATGGATGAGGACGAGTTCCGCGAGGCCGTCCAGGCCAACAGCGTATTCGGCCGCATCACGCCCGCGCTCAAGGCGAGGATCGTGACGGAACTGCGGGAGCAGGGGCACTTCGTCGCCATGTGCGGCGACGGCGCCAACGATGTCCAGGCGTTGCGCGCCGCCGATGTCGCCGTGGCCATGGCCTCCGGCACGGCGACGGCACGGGCAGTCGCCGGGATCGTCCTCCTCAACGACTCGTTCGAAGCACTCATCCGGGGCACGAAAGAGGCTACCGCCGTCCTCGGCAACGCGGCCCGCCTCAGCAAGCTTTTCATCGCCAAGAGCCTCTACGCCTACATCCTCATCGTCGCAACGAACATGCTCGGGCTCGATTACCCCTTCCTGCCAAGACAGGGCTCCGTCACCGCTCTCCTCACCCTCGGTATTCCGGCCGTCTTCATCTCCATCAGCGTCCCGCCCCCCGATGCAGGCAGGGATTTCACGCGGAATGTGCTTCGCTGGGCCCTGCCCGCTTCCCTCGCGCTCGCCTCGGCCGCGATTATCGTGCACCTGCTGGTCCAGGGGCTCCTCGATCGGGGCATCGAAGAGGCGCGGACACTGGTCTCGCTCACCCTCGGTGTCACCGGGCTGCTCTTCGTGCTCGAAGTACTCGGATTCGAAGGCGCATCGTGGCGAAGCCTCACGCGGCCCGTCCTGACCACCGCCCTCACCGCGGCACTCCTCGCGGCGATGTTCTTCACGGTCTACTGGCCACCACTCCGCAACTTCTTCGACTTCACCCAGGTACCGGTCGGGGACTGGATCATCGTCGGGGTTGCCGTTGCCGCCGCACTCGCGGGCCAGTACGTACTGAGCCGGTACTGGCAACAGATCCTCGATGTCCTCATCGCCAAACCAGGGAAGAAGGATCTGCCGCGCGGGCGGGCAGTCTAACGATCGATTCGGGCATTTCGCGTAGACTCCCGGCATTCCACCACCGGGGGCAGGCCAATGGCCGGGACCGTACTGTACGAACGCGAAGGGCACATCGCGACAATCACCTACAACCGGCCCGAAGCGCTCAACGCCATCAACCAGGAACTCCGCGAAGACCTGAATGCAGCCTGGGTGCAGTTTCGCGACGATGAGGAAGCCTGGGTGGCCATCGTCACCGGCGCGGGCCGGGCGTTCAGTGCCGGCGCCGATCTTCGTGCCGGGGCACGCCCCGCCGGAGCCACCCACTGGGAAACACCGAGCATCACGTCCCTCGAAAGCGGGCTCGAGATCTGGAAGCCAGTCATCGCCGCCGTCAATGGCTATTGCCTGGGGTTCGCGCTCACGCTCGTGGCATCGTGCGATTTCGTCATCGCCAGCGACCGCGCCGAGTTCGGGTTCCCGGAAGTCCGGATCGGCGTGCCAACCATCCAGGGCGCCGTGCGCATGCCAAAGATGGTCGGCTGGCAGAACGCCATGGAACTCCTCCTCATCGGCGAACGGGTGAACGCGGCCCGGGCAAAGGAGATGGGGCTCGCCGGCAAGGTCGTCCCGCACGATCAGCTCATGCCCGAAGCCCGCTCACTCGCCGCACGCTTGTGCAAGTCGGCCCCGCTCGCGGTGCGGGCCACCAAGGAAGTAGCGTGGCGAGGCCAGGACATGCCGTTCGTGGAGGCCATCCGCTTCGGCGAGACCATGCGCCGGGTCGCCGGTGCAACCGATGACGCAGCCGAAGGCATGCGGGCCGCACGCGAAAAACGCGAACCGGAGTGGCGCGCACACTGAGGAGAACGGACGGGACGGACCCCCTCGCGGTGCACCGGCTGCCGTACGGGCGAGCGCCACAATCGAGGTGGCATTGAAAAAGTGGCCAACGCTCGTCGCCGTGGCGCGCGGTTCGAACCGTTTCGCCAAACTCATGGCCGCCTGCGAACGCCTCGGCGACGGCGCCGGCCCGGCAACACACCGTTAGGCCGGGGCGAGCCTCGCTGCTACGATCCTTCTGATGCCCGAAGCACCGGCCAGCCCGTCAGTCACACTCGACGAAGAGACGCTCAAGCGGCTCTTGCCGCCCTACCATGTCATCCTCCACAACGACGACCACAACAGCATGGACCACGTCGTGCGCTCGCTGCTGCGATGCGTTCCATCACTCACCGTGGAACGCGCGGCGGAGATCATGTTCGAGGCGCACCGCCATGGCCAGGCGACCGTCATCACCTGCCCCAAAGAGGCGGCCGAACACTACCGCGAGAAGCTCGAGAGCTGCGGCCTCACGGCAACCATCGAGCCCGCGTAGTTCACTTCCAGACTGCCTCCGCGACCCGGAGGAAGTTGCCGTGGCAGATGCGTTCGAGCGACGAGTCGCTGTACCCCTTCTGCTTCAGTGCGCGAAGCACCACCGGTAAACCTGCCGCGTCCTTCACCACCGAGGGGATACCGGCACCATCAAAATCCGTTCCAAACGAGACGTGTTCATCGCCCACCAGGTTCACGATGTGGTCGAAGTGCTGGACGATGAGGTCGAGCGGCGTGTCATCCTCCCACTTCATATCCGGGCGCAGGAAGAGATTCGCGAAGTTGATGCCGATGGTCCCGCCTTTTTTCGCGAGTGCCCGGATCTGATCGTCATCGAGGTTGCGGACGTGGGGACTGATCGCTTTGACGCTGGAGTGAGTCGCGACAATCGGGTTCGCCGAAAGGTCGATGAGATCCCAGAAACCGGCCGGGTTGATGTGTGACACGTCCAGGATGATGCCCATCCGGTCACACTCCGCAACGAGCTTCCGACCAATCTCGGTCAGTCCCGTCTCGGGAAGCGTCCCGTTGAACGCCACGCCGTGCGCGAAGATGGTCGAGCGGCTCCACACAGGGGCGACGACACGAAGCCCAAGCTCGTAGAACACGCGGAGCTCCTTCAGGCTCCACGAGATCGGGTCGGCACCTTCGAACATGAACACCGAAGCGAACGCATCCGCATCCCAGGCAGCGCGAACCTCCGCAACCGTGCGGCAGACCCGGAAGCGGCCCTCCGAGCGGTCGGCAACCTGGAACGCATCGTTCATCTCGCCGATTGCGTACCCGGTCGCGTTCATCTCGGCCCGTTCATTCGAGAGCCAGATCGACGTGAAGCAACCGCCGAGGCCGCCTTTCATCGCGCGCGGAAGGTCGACATGGCCGTGCTCGGACTCAACGAGGAGGTCGCGGTCGGGGCGCGGGTTGGTCCCGCCGGATGTACCTTTCACCTGGGTAATGAAGTCCTCGTGGCCATCGAAAACAGGCGGGAACTCACGGCTCAGCGGTGGGATATCGGTCATCTCTGGTCCCTCTTTCGCGCCTCGGCAACCGCGCGAAACATCTCGTTGGCGCCGAACATACCAGACGCCCGCTCAAAGAGGCCTGGCGAGAGCTCGGCGAAGGCCGACACCAGCCGCATGGGGCCGGGGTTGACGATGATCTCCGGGGTATCGCGGCGGATGGCGCGGATCACGGCGTTCGCGACCTTCGCCGGGCGCGTCGTGCCGGCCAGCGTGGGAGCGGTCACCCCGGTCTCCCGCGAGAAGCTCGCATACATCCCCGTGCCTTCGACAAAGCCCGGGCAGATCGCGGAAGCACTCACCCCCCGTCCCCGGTACTCGGCGCGCAACCCCTCGGTGAACTGGATGAGGCCGCCCTTGCTCGCCGAGTAGCCGATGTTGCAGGCCAGCCCAACCTTGCCCGCGAGCGAAGCCATGTTCACGATGTGCCCTTCGCTGCGTTCCAACATCCCCGGGAGCACGGCCCGCGTGAGCAACATCGGCGCGATGAGGTTCACCTCGATAATCCGGGCGATCGCGGTTTCCGGCTGGTCGTCGAACGCAGCGGTATCCTCAATACCAGCATTGTTGATGAGCACCGCGACCGCGCCGAACGCCGCCAGCGCACCCTCCACGATCGCCTCGCGGCCCGCCTCGGTGGCGATGTCAGCAGCGATCGGAACGGCCCGGGCGCCCATCCCCGTGATCGATTCGGCAACCCGTTCGAGTTCGGGGCCCGAGCGAGCAGTGACCACCACGTCCATCCCGGATCTCGCGAGGGCGCGCGCGATGCGCGGTCCAAGCCCGCGTGAAGCACCGGTTACGAGCGCGGCTTTGCCGGCGATCTCCTTCATCCCGTGGGCCTCCTTCCATAGAGCAGCCAAATCCCCCTGAAAATGAGGACTATCGTCCCATCCTGCAACGGGATTTGCCCGTATTCTATGCATGTGGAGAGGCTGCGCCGCGTCCATTCGCGAGGCTGGTCTGGCATCCCTGCCCGGTTTCGGGCCTGGGCGTTGCTCATCGCGTTCCTGCCCACCCTCTCCTTCCTCGGTCACTGGTCCCTCCATGTCGACATCCCCGGAACGAACGAGTACCTCGTCATCGTGCCAGGCGGGCCAACCGCTTCCGGCACACACTCCCACGATGGCTCAACAGAAACCGGCGATCACGGGCGCCACTGCCACGCAGCGGTGGCGAGTTGCAGCGACATCCCGCTGACAGGCATCAGCGCCTTTGCACTACTCAACGATTCCCTCGCGTATCTCGGCGCCGCCGGAGCACTCATCGCGCTCGCAGCGACCGCCTGGCAGCTGCGGGCACTCAACACGATTGACCCCGATCTTCAGCCACCGCGCCCTTCCTTCACCTTCGCCTGAACCACCGCACCCACGCCCGTGGGGAAGCGCTGCCCCTCGAGGGTAGCGACGAAGGAAGGGACCCCCGGAATATGAAACGCTCTCCGAACCGGCGGCTCGCGCTGGCGATTGCTCTCGGTGCAATCGCACTCCTCGGCGCCGCATTTACAGGGTGCGGTGGCGGCGACAGCGAAACGGCCGGCCGCGCATCAATGGTCGCCGCGATTGACTACCTGGAGAATTCGGGCTTCCACGAGATCGACACGTCGATCACCACGGACGGCAAGGTTCCAGCCACGGCACACAACACCGCCATGCACATGCAAACGGTGTTGCTCACCGCGCAGTGGCCCGCCAGCCTGGAGGAGCAGGCGAAGACGGTGGCAAAGGCGCTGGGCGATTTCGCCACAGCAGTCGACACCGACAACCCCGATATCCCCAGGGTGACCGAGCTCTCGAACAAGGCCCATGCCGGGTACCACGACTTCACCACGAAGGCGTGGAACTACCTGGCCGGCGTGGCGGGACTCGGGACTGCTGGCAGCCACGAAAACCACGCCGCCCCGGCTGCAACGGCCACGAAGTGAGCCCGGTAATTCGATGGCTCCCGTTACCGCGCCGCTACCAGCGGCACAGTAACGTAAAGACAACCGTTTCGCGGGCAACGATATCCTGTTGCCAGCAACCACACCGGGATTTCACCCAAGGAGCTCTCATGCGCCCGACCATCATCATCCGCAACCGGCTCTGGCCAGTCGCGGCGATCCTCACGGTCCTTGCCGTCTTTTCCCTCGCCGCTGCAGCCTGCGGTGGCGACAACAACTCCGCCAAGACGGCCACCCCGAAGGCTTCGAACAGTGCCGCCGCCGATGAGGGATGGGAAGGCGCGATTGTCACGCCACCCATCCAGAAGCCCAGGGCCATTCTTACCGATACGTCGGGCAACCCGTTCGACCTGCAGAAAGACACCCAGGGATACGTGACACTCCTCTATGTGGGCTACACGCACTGCCCCGACGTCTGCCCTGCACACATGGCCGACCTCGCGACGGCCATGAAGAAAATGTCCCCGGACGTGCTCTCGAAAGTGAAGGTGGTGTTCGTCACCGCCGACCCCGACCGGGACACCGGACCGGTGCTGCGCAAGTGGCTCGACCTGTTCAACAAGGACTTCATCGGGCTCACGGGGACGCAGCAACAGGTCGATGACTTCCAGCGTTCCATCGGCATCCAGCCGGCAACAAGGGAAGACCTCGGCAACGGCAACTACGCAGTCAACCACGCGGCGTTCATCATCGCCTTCGGCACCGAGAACGTCGCTCACCTCGTGTACCCATCGGGCATCACCGTCGATACGTGGGTACACGACCTCCCGAAGCTTGTGAAAGAAGGTTGGAAATCCTGATGCATCTAACGCGTTTGTTTCGAGCCAGCGGGCTCATTGCCGCAACCGCACTCGTCGCTGGCGGTGCACTCTTCGCATCGGCCTGCGGCGATGACGACTCGACGGCCACCACCCCAACAACCGCAGCCACCACAGCCCCCGGCGGTTCGCCTGCGGCCGGCGTCGTGAAACTCGGCAACCTGGAGATCAGCAACCTCTCGGCGCGCTCCACGACGAGTGACGTCGCTGGCCTCTACTTCACCGTCAAGAACACCGGCCCCGCCGATACCCTGACCGCCGTGAAGGTCGACCCCGCCGTCGCGGGCATGGCCCAGGTGCACGAGATGGTGGCCGAGGGAGCCACCATGAAGATGCAGGAGATGAAGGACGGCCTGGCCATCCCGGCCAACGGCACCGTCGAACTCAAGCCTGGTGGCTATCATGTCATGGTCATGAACCTGAAAACACCTCTGAAAGACGGCGAGATGGTCCACGTCGAGCTTGTCTTCGCAAAGGCTGGCACCGTCAAGGTGGAAGCCAAAGTCCAGGTCCTCGGGTCGGGAGGAAGCTCCATGACACCCGGTGCACAATCCGGCATGGGTAGTGCAACAGCCGCCGCTTCGGCAACGATGGCGCACTAGCGCCAGGAAAGGAGCCAGCCGATGGGCGGCGCAACCAGTGCCCGCCGGAAAGACCGGCCTGCCGCCAGGCCGCTCCCGGAACCCGCCGAGTGGGTCCCGCCAGGGCCGCTTGCCGGGTGGCAACGGGCGATTGCGTTCGCCGCCATCGCGCTGGCCGTTATCGGGGCGGGCCTCTCGGCCTACCTCGTTTACGAAAACCTGCAGGGCCAATCTGGCGTGTGTGCCGTCGTTCACGGCTGCCAGGAGGTCCAGCAGAGCCGCTACGGGAAGATCGCGGGAGTGCCCGTATCGATCCCCGGGGTCATCGGCTATTCGCTCATCGGCCTGTTCGCCGCAGGATACCTCTGGAACTTCCGGGGCCTGCGGCAGCAGATCGTCTCGCTCGCGTTCCTCACCGCGCTCTTCGGCTTCCTCTTCTCGATGTACCTGACATACGTCGAGGCCCGGGTGCTGGAGGCCTGGTGCATCTACTGCATCGTGAGCGCAAGCCTGATGACCGCGCTCTTCGCGGGCTGGATCGCATTGCTGGCCGCCGAAATCCGCCAGCGATAGATCCCCGGCCCCTGCAGGGCCTTCGCACCCATCCGCCAGGAAGCCCCTCCGCCCGAGGGGCTTCTCTCGTACGGTGTCTTGGTGGTCTGTTCTTGCCTAGACTGGGAGGGGCACCCCCGGGTGAACTTCACGACAGGATCGTTCCACGTGCAGCTGACCGATACCCTCACCAACGCCAAGGTCGAACTCACTCCCGCCCTGGCGCCAGATGGCGTCGTCCGCATGTACGTCTGTGGTGTCACGCCCTACGCCGAGAGCCACGTCGGCCACGCACTCCAGGCCATCACCTTCGATGTCCTCCGCCGCTACCTCGAGTGGCGCAAGATCCCGCTCCGCCACGTCCAGAACTTCACCGATATCGACGACAAGCTCATCGACCGGTCGCAGCGGCTCGGGAAATCGATGGCAGAGCTCGCCAACGAGAATATCGAGGCGTACCTGGGCCAGCTCAAGGCGATGAACGTCCTCCCGGCTCACGAATACCCCCGCGTCACCGAGATGGTCCCAAAGATCATCGAGTTCATCGCTGGCCTCGTCGAGAAAGACTTCGCCTACCCCAGCGGCGGCGACGTCTACTACCGCGTCCGGAAGTTCGGCGCCGAACGCTACGGCGCACTTTCGAAGCGAAACGTCGACGACCTCCAGAGCGGTGCACGCGTCGACCCGACCGAGCACAAGGACGACCCCCTGGACTTCGCCCTCTGGAAGGCCGCGAAACCCGGGGAGCCCAGCTGGGATAGCCCCTGGGGTCCCGGCCGGCCCGGCTGGCATATCGAGTGCTCCGCCATGGCCCTCAATACCCTCGGCGAACAGATCGATATCCACGGCGGCGGCGCCGACCTCATCTTCCCGCACCACACCAACGAGATCGCCCAGACCGAGGCCTACACCAGCCATCCGCCCTTCGCCCGGATCTGGATGCACAACGCCCTCCTCCAGCTCGGCGAGGAGAAGATGTCGAAGTCGCTCGGGAACCTGGTGACGATCGACGAGGCACTCCAGAAGTTCGGGCCCGATGCGCTGCGCATGTTCCTCATCACGAGCCACTACCGCAGCCCCGTCGCCTACTCGGATGAGGCGTTGCAGGCAGCCAAAGCCGGGGCAACGCGCATCCGGGAAGCCGCCTTCACGGAGCCCGTTACGAACCCGGCCGGAGAACCGGTGAGTGGCGATGCCGCCCACCAGCAGTTCATCATGGCAATGGAAGACGACCTCAACACCCCCCGGGCCCTCGCCGCCCTGTTCGACCTCGTGCGGGACATCAACCGCGGCCGCGACCAGGGCCGCGATATCCGCCCCGGACAGGGCACCCTCCGCGAACTCGCGGGCGTGCTCGGGCTCATGCTCGAGGCTCCTGCCGCGAAATCCCAGGAAGCCGCACCGTTCATCGAGCTGCTCATCCAGGTCCGCACCGGCCTCCGTGCAGCGAAGCAATGGCAGCTCGCCGACACAGTACGCGATGGCCTGGCAAACCTCGGCGTCGACCTCAAGGACTCACCGGAAGGGACCACCTGGTCCCTCCGCTGAACCGCCCATTCGCCCATTCGTCCATTCGCCAGCGCACCTACCGCCGGCGAAGCCACACCGGGAGCAGAATGGCCGAAAGAAACGCGCCAACAAACAGCACGGCAACGACGATCATCGTGCCAACGACCACCCCTTCGAACGTTCCCGACGTCGAATCGCGCAGCACGCTGAGAGCACCAAGCACCACGGCGAGGACGATCGTAGCGATCCAGGAAAGGCTCATCGCTTACCCTCGGGGATCGTTGCACCGGGAACCGCATCGTACTCGGGGAGATACGGCTTGATATCGAGCACGATGCTGCCATCGATCGCGTCAAGGCCGCGTACGCTGATGTTCAGACCTGCCAGCGCGACCACCGGCACGACACTCACACCAAGGTGGTTGGGACGAAGCTGGCTGCGCGTCGCAAAGATCCCGTAGTCGTTGCCGCTCGTGAGCGTCATCTGCTCCGGCTTCTCGGGCGCGTCAGCCGCAAGGTCGAGGTACGTAACCACGATGGCGTGGCTATACCGGTCGAGCCCATAGACGCGCCGCTCATGCTCGGGGAGGAGTTCAATGATGCTCACGGTGTCCTCCCACCCCGAGGGGCGCGGCTTCTGGACATCATTGCGAACATGACCGATCGGGAGCAGCGTAACCGCGTCCGGTGCCGCCGGGCGGTCGAATCCCTTCTTTCGGAAACGGTCGAGAATGCTCATCGCACAACCACCCGGCCGCCCGCCGCCCAGCCAGCATCGGCATCTCGCATCTCGAGCCGCTTGATGCCGCCAGGAAAGCGTGCCTGGAGGCGGGCGTACTCGCCCTGGAGCCGCGCATCGGGTTTCCAGTCATGGAGGTAGACCACGCTTGAAACCTTCGCCTGGAGAAGCTCCTTGGTACAGCCAAAACAGGGCCGCGTGGTCGTGTAGAGCGTTGCACCCTCAGCGGCGATGCCGAAGCGGGCCGCACCGAGCAACGCGTTCTGTTCGGCGTGGACACAGATACAGAGGTCGTAGGCTGTGCCTGAAGGGAAGGCCTGCGAGTCGGCGCACCGCAGGCAGCCGCCTTCGATGCAGTTCTCGGTATCTTCGGGAGTACCGTTGTAACCCGTCGAGACGACGCGCCCTTCGCGTGCGAGGACAGCGCCGACGCGCTTGCCGGTGCAGTTCGCACGGGCACGCACAGCGAGGGCGATGCCCATGAAGTATTCGTCCCAGCCAGGCCGGACACGGTCGTGCACAGCCTCAGGGTGAAGTGACCACTCACAAGTGACAAGTACTGCCTCACGGGCAGAAGGGCCCCTGCAGTATCACCGCAGTCGGTTATGCTTGCCCATATCGAATTGAGGATTGCAGCGATGGATAAGCTCGAACTCCTGGCGATTGGACATCTCGTGGGAGTATTCATCATGGTCGGCGTCGCCGGGCTGAGCACCACCGTGGGAATCGTGACGGCGCGGCTCCAGGATGTGCGAACATCCGCATTCCTTCTCGACGTACAACACCGGGCGGAGATCTATGGCACCTCGGCCGGAGCGGTCATTACGGTGCTCTTCGGGATACTGCTCGTCAACGAGACAGGTCATGAGTTCAGCGAAGGCTGGCTCTCAGCCGCCTTCGCACTGATCATCGCCGCACTGGCCGTCGACCACGGGTACCTGATGCCCCAGAACCGCAAGGCACGGCGCCACGCGCAGCAACTCCTCGACTCCGGGACGACGCAGAGCGGCGAACTCCCGAAATCGATCGGCCGCCCCTTGCCAACCGGGCTCGGCATCCTCCTCGACGTATCGTTCCTCGCGTTCCTGTACCTCATGGTAGTCCGCCCCGGCTCCTGATCCTCGCCCTTCGCCCATTCGCCCTTTCGCAAACCCGCCCGTCAGCGCAGCGCGCGCCCCCCGTCCACCACGATCGTCGCGCCCGTCACGTAGCCACTCGCCGGGCTCGCGAGGTAGATCGCCGCCCCCACGATGTCATCAGAAGCAGCGAGACGGCCCATCGGGATATCAGCGCGCAAGCCTTCACCATGCCGGCTCGAAAACAGGCCGTCGGTGAAGTCGGTCTCCGTCCAGCCCGGCGCCACGGCGTTCACACGCACACCACGATCGGCCCATTCCAGCGCCATCACCTTCGTGACCTGCTCCAGCGCCGCCTTCGTCGCGCAGTAAACCGCAAGCCGCTCCAGCGGAACCTGCCCGCCAATCGAAGTGACGTTGATTATGCTTCCCGGCCGCCCCTCCTCGAACATCCGCTTCGCGATCTCGACCGAGGCGAAGTAGCTGCCGCGAAGGTTGATATCGAAAACCTCGTTCCACTCCTCGACGGTGTAATGCTCGGCACGCTTGTAGTAAGGGCTGATCCCGGCATTGTTGACGAGGATGTCGATGGGCCCGAGGCGCCACGCTTCGCCGGCCATGCGGGCGATATCCGCCGGGTCGGCATTGTCGCAGCGTTTGCCAATCGCGTTGGCGCCAAGGCTGGCAGCGGCATCAAACAGAGCCGCCTCGCCGCGAGCCGTGAGGATGACGCGCGCCCCGGCGTCGATGAACCCCCGCGCAATCGCGAATCCAATACCGCGCGAAGCGCCGGTCACCAGGGCAGTCTTGCCTTCGAGAGAGAAGAGGTCGGTCATGGAGCGAGTCTACCGGCTTCACGGCTCTCAGGACGACGAGGCCTCCGGCGGGTCGTGAGAAGCGGCACGCGTGATGATGCGAACGGGACGATCGCTATGGAGGTAGTTCCACGCCCATCCCGAGAGAACCATGAAGCGGTTCCGAAAACCGATGATGTAGTAGAGGTGCACGGTGAGCCACGCAACCCAGCCGATGAAGCCGCTGAGATGCACCCTCCCAACCTGGGCGACAGCAGCCCCTTTCCCGACTGTCGCCATCGATCCCTTGTCCCGGTAGCGAAACCCGCGAAGCCTCCTCCCGGAGATGCTGGCGAGGATGTTGGCGGCGGCAACCCGCGCCTCCTGCATCGCTGGTGCACTCAGCATCGGCACCTCGCGGCCGTCCTGTTCAAACGAGGCGATGTCACCGATCGCGAACTCGCGCGTGCGCCCGCGAATACGAAGAGCGGGGTCGGCTGCGATGCGCCCCCGCTTGCTACGGGGGACGTCGATCGCGCTCGCCAGGCCCGCAGGGCGAACACCCGCCGCCCAGACGAGTGTCCTCGCGGCGATGGTCTCTCCATTCGAAAGCCGAACGTTCTCGCCATCCCAGTCCCTGACGAGCACCCCGCAGCGGACTTCAACGCCCTTCCTCTCGAGCGCCTTCGCCGCAGCCCCGCGCAGGTCCTCCGGGAACGGCGGGAGGATGCCCTGCTCGCCCTCGGCAACGACGATCCGCACGCGGCGGCCGGCCAGTTCCGGGTATTCACGCGGCAAGATGTGGCTCGTAAGTTCGCTCAGCGCCCCGGCGTACTCAACACCCGTCGGCCCCCCGCCCACCACGACGAATGTGAGCCAGGGCTCGGAGGCGGCCGCATCGAGAATGGCCGCCGTCTCGAGGCAGCGAAGGATGTGGTTTCGCAGCTCCAGTGCCTCGCCGAGGTCCTTGAGCCCCAGCGCACGCTGCTCGATCGCCTGGTTGCCGAAGAAGTTCGTCGTACTTCCTGCCGCAAGGACAAGGTAGTCGTAGGGAACGGTTTCACCCCCTTCGAGCCGGACCAGGCGCTGCTCAAAATCAGCCGAGGAGACGTTCCCGCGGCGAAAACGGATGTTGGCCTTGCCCTGGAAGATCGTCCGCACTGGCTGAGCGATGTCACTCGGATTGAGTAGTGAACTCGCCACCTGGTAGAGCAACGGCGTGAACAGGTGATAGTTGTTGCGATCGATGAGGAGGACGTCGCACGGCTTCCCGGCCAGCCTCCTGGCGCACTCGAGCCCGCCGAATCCGGCACCGACGATCACGACCCTCGGTTTCTCCTGCACGGATCAACCGTAGCCCACGGTAGCCTGCTGTCGGGATACCAGGCCCGGCAGAGATGTAGCGAAAGTGCGGCGGCTCAGGGCACGGGAAAGTAGATCGTGGCCGTTGTCCCCTGGCCGCGAGTACTCCGAACGTCGATCGCGCCGGCGTGCCCACGGACGATGCCGAGCACAGCCGGGAGACCGAGCCCGCGCGAGGTGAAACGCGTGCTCCAGAACGGGTCGAAGGCACGCCGGAGGGTCTCTTCGTCCATTCCGTGGCCGTTATCGCGGACCTCGATGCGGATGAACCGGCCACCATCACGACGCGGCGCCAGGTAGGTGCGCCGAAGCTCCGCCGGGGTGAGGTGATGCAGGGAGACCGTCATCCGGACACGGCCGCCATCCCCCGGCAGCGCCTCGAACGCGTTCGTGAGCAGGGCCGTGACAGCGATCCGTACCTGGGCGAGGTCGGCCGGAAGTGGCGGGAGGCCAGCCTCGATATCGAGTTGCAGATCGTCGGAGCGTCCCGCCGCGCGAGCGACTCGCATCGCGGTGTCGGCCACCATCTCGCCGATGTCCAGCGGCTGCGGCGCCACGCCCGCCTTCCCCGCATAGGCAAGCATCTGGGCCGAGAGCTCGGCAGCACGCTGGGTCGCGGCGATGATCTCGCGGACCACCGGCCGCGTTGGCGAGTCGGCGGCCAGGTCCATGAGGGCAATTTCGGCATTGCCGAGGATAGTGCCAAAGAGGTTGGTGAAATCGTGGGCGATGCCGGCCGCAAGAACGCTCAGGCTTTCGAGCTTCTCGGCGTTCCGGAGTGCATCCTCGTTCCGCTTCCGCGCCGTAATGTCCTGCGCAACGGCAACGACACCGTTGATCTCACCGCTCGCATCGCGCCAGGGCGAGAGTGACCCGCTCAGCCATGTCCGCTTTTCGGATCCAGGCCGCAGGTAGAGCGAGTCGGGGACCATCACGGTCTCCCCCGTCAGTGCCCGGCGAAGAAACGGTACGAGCGAGTCTTCAGCGATCTCCGGGAGCGCCTCGGCTGGAGGGAGACCAACCACTTCGGATGCACCCCGGCCCGTCGCCTCTTCCATGAAGCGGTTCCAGCTAATGACCCGCAGGTCGCGGTCGAACAGGATGAATCCTTCCGCAACGCTGTTCAGCGCATTCCGGAAAAGGTGCTCAGCCTCGCGGATGGCAGCGCTTGCCGCCTGCTCGGCGAGGTGGTGCTCCGTGACGTCGTGAATGAACACGATCACGGCCCGGATCTCGCGGTTCGGCCCCGTAATCGGGAATACCAGCTCATCGATGACGCGCGTCTCGCGGGCGATGCCCCGCCGGTTCTCCGGGACGTCGAAGTTCACCCTCCGGCCAAACACCTCGACTACTTCGCCGCGAAATGCCGGCTCAACGAGCGCGGCGCTCCCGATCGCCCGCGAGAGCGGATCAGTCAGGACGTTGTACTCGCCGACTCCCGCCGACGGGGACTCGAGTCCAAGAAACTGGCGAGCGGCCTCGTTGAAACGGACGAGGGTGCCGTCCGCCTGCAGGATCAGGATACCCAGCGGCGAGGCATCGATGAGCGCGCCAAGCAGCTCACGGCTCCGTGCAAGCCGCTCATCAGCCTGTCGCCGTTCTGTTATGTCGCTAAATGCACCGGTATAGCTCCGCACCTCGCCATCTTCGTCCAACTCGGCACGCGCACGCGCCAGGACCCAGCGCTCCTCGCCATCCGGCCGGACCACGCGGTATTCCGCATCGATCGGGCGGGCGTGCGCCACCGCATCGTTCCACGAAGGCCCATAGACGAGCACATCATCGGGGTGCACGAAACCCTGCCATGCCCGTCCAAGGGCCTGTTCCGAGGACCGGCCAACGATGGCCAGCGCCTCATCATTCATGTAGATGCAGAGACCCTCGGAGTCGGTGCGGACGATACCAACCGGGGCCACACTCGTGATGAGCTGAAAGCGGCGCTCAGAATCGAGGAGTGCGGATTCCATCTGCCGCTGCGCCGTGACGTCGCGGATGATGATCCCGATGAATCGCTCGCCGTTGACGTTCGCCCGGGCAACACCGGCCGCACCCACGAACACCTCGCCATCACCGCGGACCAGCAGAAGCTCGGTCGAAAGGGGCCGGACGAGCGGACCGGAGAGGCCGAAGGCGAGAAGCCGCGCACCATACTCATCGCGATACGGCCGGGGGATGAAGTGCTCGATAGAACGCCCGACTGCCTCCTCCTCGGTGACGCGAAACATGGCCAGCGCCGCGGGGTTCACCGACGTGATGCGGAGTTCGTCATCGACGGTGATCACCGCCTCGTGCGCAGCAAGGACGAGACCGGCGAGGGTTGCCTCAACAGCCTGCGGGAGCTCATTACCGGCATCGGCCACCCGGACGAGGGTAACGACGCAGGCAGGAGACCCGCCAAAGACGATCGGATTGGCGCTGATATCGACGTCGATCTCGTCTCTTTCGATGGCGAGCCGCCCACGGGCCTGGAAGGGGCGGCCCCCGCCAAAGCGGCGGCGAACTGATTCCGCTGCCTCAGCGTCCGAAGAACCAAAAGGGAGCGGGGCCCCGACGATACGTTCCCGCGGCACACGAAGGAGCCGCGCGGCCGCTCCGTTGGCTTCCACCACCACCGCCTCATCAGCATCGAGCACGAGTGTCGCGGTGGGAAGAGCGTGGAAGAGATCACCGAGTTCGGCCGAATGTTCCCCCGCGCCGCTATCCATAGCCGCCTACCCTCTGGTCCCCGTCCTCGAACCCACAGGGAGGACGCACCACCACGCACGTAGATTCACCGGCCGTCGCCAGTCGCGCAATGATACGGAGCCCACGGTCCATTGAGTACCCCGGCGAACGGTTGCGGTTCAATCCGTTATCGCCGCTAGAATCAGTCCATGACGCAACCATCCTGGCATCCCCTCGTCACATCCTCCGGTTCGCGCTGGATTCCCGACGAAACACCACCCGAAGGGCAGCGCGCCGCGCTCATCCGCCTGGCAGCGGCATTGCGCGAAACGATTGAGCTCCTCATGGACACCGAAGCACCCGAAGAGCAGCTCGTCGCCGCGGCAGAAGCAGCGGAGCGGTTCACACAGCGGCTCGGCGAGTTCCCGCGGTCGCGGGCGCTCTGGGGGTACGCCGAATCCTCGAACGCCGGCAACGCACGGGCGATGTTCGATAGCAGCCCGCTCATCGGCCTCGCCAACCCGGTTGCGCCACCGCTCAGGCTCACCGTGGAGGACGACCACGTCGAGGGAACGGCAACCTTCGGAACCGCCTACGAGGGCCCTCCCGGCCACGTCCATGGTGGCGTCGTGGCAGCATCCTTCGACGAGGTGCTCGGGATGGTCCAATCGCTCTCAGGCCAATCGGGGATGACCGGGACGCTCGCAATCAAGTACCGAAAACCGACTCCGCTCCACCGTGAGGTCCGGTTTCGCGGAAAAGTCGACCGCGTGGAAGGACGGAAGATCTTCTGCAGCGGCACCCTTCACGCTGGCGAAACCCTCTGTGCCGAAGCCGACGGCGTCTTCATCTCCGTCGATTTCGACCGTATGCGCGCACTGGCCAGCCAGCGCTAATCACCTGCTGGCGCTTAACCAAACAAGCCACCCGTGTGGGTGGCCTGCCTGGGAGGGGGGATGGTGGCCGCCCAGGGGGGAGCGGACCACCGAGGAGGGATGAGCGATGCCGGGCTATCCGAACCGCCACTCAGGCGTGAGCGAGTGGCATGACGGGCAGTAGCGATCGCGAGCCTCATAGGACGAGTGACAATCCGGGCATCGTCGTGCGTGGTCGGGCCGGGCGAGCACGAAGGCCGGCGCCTGGGCCTGTTCGAAAATGCGTTGCCACCATGGCCGGGGCGAATGACGAAGCATGAATGAACGCCTCCGCGAGCTGGCGCGAAACACGCCCCCATGGCCAACGCCAGGCGACGGGTTCCAACCGGACTTGAGAGGCTTGTGCGACAGGCTGAGCGGCTGCCACGCCTCTCCCTTTGCGCCTACGGGGTTAGCTGACGGGTTCGGTGAGGGAGTCACCTACTCCGCTTGCGCGGAGATACACCCCGGGGATTTTGGTTCCCCCGTTCCGCCTCTCGGCGGATTCGGCAACCTAGGTATACCACACCAC
Organism: uncultured Anaerolineaceae bacterium; assembly: GCA_964508715.1. Taxonomy (GTDB): domain Bacteria; phylum Chloroflexota; class Dehalococcoidia; order Tepidiformales; family Tepidiformaceae; genus JAKALX01. The sequence continues at coordinate 32,992 of CAZDUX010000009.1, forward strand.
GACAGCAATGGGTGTTAATTCACCGTAAATTCCATAACGTTCATACACCTCAGGCACGACGCCGAATCATCACGGCACTGAGAACGAGCGAACCCGCTGCAAAGCCACTCATCACCATCAGCGACCGCGCGAGGTGGGTGCCCGGAAGGCCCGTCAACGTCGCACGGACAGCATCCGCGGCGTACGTCGGTGGCATCACGACCGCCGTCTTCTGCAAGAGCCAGGGAAGCTGTTCGCTCGGTACCAGCACCGGGGCAAAGAACAGCACATAGAAGATGATGAGCTGTGAAAACGCGTTCGTGACCTGCGGATGCGGTGACAACATGGCGATCGCCACACCCACACCCGCAAGCGACAGCACAGCAAGGACCGCCGCGACCGCCACCAGCGGGTCGGCATGGAGCGAGAGCCCATAGTGCCACCAGCCGATACCCACCGAGAACGCGATACTCGGGATCGCCACCACCGCAACCGTCGTGACCTGCGCGAGCAGGTATGCTTCGCGGCTTATGGGCAGCGCAAGGAAATAATCGAGCCGGCCCGCCCGCTTCGCCTCCGAGAGCCCCTGGGGGAGGAGCACGAGCCCCACGTTCACGAGCGTCTGGGTGGCGGTACCGGTTGTGATGTACGTGGCCGTCACCTTCGAGATATCCGGCACGATGTAGCCGATACCCAGCACGAGGCCAAGCGTCATGGCGATGTTGATGACCCCGATCATCACGAGGTCGGCGCGGTACATCTGGAAATGCATCACGACGAGATGACGGAATTCGCGCGCGGTGTTCATGAGGCTGGCTCCAGCACACGCGCGGCGGGCCCCACCGTCGCCGCGTAAATGTCGTCGAGAGTCGGCGGACCGATCCGGAAATCGAGGATCGCCCCGGTCGAACGGAGGCGGGCGATCCACGAGCTGATGGCCGGCAGGTCAGCCTGATCGAAGAGATAGGCGTCCGAATTCCCATCGGCCATCAGTGCCTGGTGCGCGATGAACTCGCCCCCTGCCGTGATTTCGAGCCTGAGCTTGTCCGTGACGAGTGACCGCAGCGATGCAGGGGTCCCTTCGCTACAGATGCGGCCGCCATCGATGATCGCAAGGCGGTCGATGACCCGTTCGGCCTCGGCCAGGTTGTGCGTCACCAGGAGCACGGTCGTCCCGGCCCGCCCAAGCTCAGCGATCGTCGTCCAGAGCACCTGGCGGCGCAGCGGATCGACATCGTTCGTGGGTTCATCGAGGACGAGCAGGGCAGGCGCTCCGACGATCGCCGCCGCAAACCCCGTGAGCCGCCGCACACCCCCGGAGGCGGAATGGAGGCTCGTCGAGCGGAACGCCCCGAGTTGCAGGCGATCGAGAAGGCTCTCCGTCTGCCGCCTGGCATCACCGGCAGACAGGCCCCGAAGACGCGCAACCCCGTTGATGAGCTCATCGATGTGCAGAGACTGCAGATCGAACTCGCCCTGCGGCAGGAATCCGATGCGACGGCGCGCATGGCCGGGGTCGTCTACCACGTCCACACCCTCGACTGTGATGGACCCCGAGCTGGGACGAAGGAGGCCGAGCACCTGCCGCACGAGGGTCGTCTTCCCTGCACCGTTTGGGCCAAGCAACGCATAGACCTCTCCCGGCTCGAGACTGAGTGAGATACCGTCGTTGGCGAGCGTGCCATTCCGGTACTGCTTCCGGAGATTGCGGACATCGAGGATAGGCATATTCACCTCTACTCGATGGAGATTACTAGTCTACACTCATAAAAATCAAGTCTTTGCTTGATTTTCTTTGTGTCAGTCGCGTGGCAGGCACTTGTCAGCACGCATACCCCGGCCGGCAGGAGTGCTCTGCTACCGAATACGGGCCCTCGCCCGGAAAGTCGCGGCTCGCCGCCATGTCGGGTAGGCTTTGTCGCCATGGGATACCTCGACGGCAAGACGGCGCTCATCTTCGGCGTGGCGAACGACCATTCGATCGCCTGGGGCATCGCCCAGGCGTTCCACCGCGAGGGGGCGAAGCTCGGCTTCGTCTACACCGTGGAGGCGCTGGAGAAGCGCGTCCGGCCCCTCGCCGAAAGCATCGGCGTCGACTTCGTCGAGTACTGCGACATCCTCTCGGATGAGAGCACCGAAGCAGCCTTCGCCAAAGCGAAAGACCGCTTCGGCCAGTGCGACATCCTCATCCACTCGATGGCCTACGCCCCCCAGGAAGACCTCAAGGGCCGCTTCCTCGATACCAGCCGCGACGGCTTCCTCCTCGCCCACAATATCTCGGTCTATTCCCTCATTGCCATGGCACGCGCCGCGAAGCCGATCATGCCCGCGGGGAGTTCGATGCTCGCGATGACCTACTACGGCGCCGAGAAGGTGGTCCCCAAGTACAAGGTCATGGGCGTGGCCAAAGCCTCGCTCGAAGCGACGGTCAAATACCTGGCCGACGACCTCGGACCCGAGGGGATCCGGGTCAATGCCATCAGCGCAGGCCCGATCCGGACACTCGCCGCCTCCGGCATCGGCGGCTTCCGCACCTTCCAGAAGGCATTCGCCGGTGAAGCACCCCTGCGCAAGCCCGTCACCATCGACGACGTGGGGGCGACGGCACTCTTCCTTTCGAGCGAGGCCGCCGGAGCCATTACCGGCGAGATCCTCCACGTGGACTGCGGCTACAACATCATGGGCATGGCCAACCTCGAAGAGTGACGGCCTTCCGGCAGCCGCCCGCCCGGGCACGTGATTAGATGAGCGATACAGGCAGTCGCGACCAGCACAGCGGGCCCATGGGCGTGAGCGTGGTCGCCTACGAAAGGAACCGCCACGGCGATGCGCCATGGCGGATCGTGCGCGATGTCTTCGAAGAGTACGGCTTCGAGTTCGCCGTCAATGACTACGACTCTGACCTGCTCGAGCCCGAAACGCACTACGACGGAGTGCACGGCTGGTTCGCGGTCGCCGAAGACCCGGCAGGGCGCGTGCTCGGCTGTGTCGGCGTGACGGACGAAGGTCATGGCACGTTCGAGCTGCACCGCCTCTACGTGGCCGCATCAGGGCGGCGCCGTGGTGCGGGCGCCGCCCTCACCGCCTGGGTGATTGAGACAGCACGTGCGCACGGAGCACGAAGGCTCGTCCTCTACAGCGACATCCACTTCACCGCCGCCCACCGCCTCTACCGGCGCATGGGCTTCCGCAACCACCGCTTCCGCTACGCACCCGACCCCTGGCAGTCCCGTGAGTGGGGCTTCGAGTTGGACCTCGAATCACCCGCCTGAACCCCTGATCCCTACCGGACGACGAAGTACTTCGCCTCAGGGTGGTGCACCACGATGGCGCTGGTCGACTGCTCCGGGTGCCACTGGAACGTCTCGCTGAGCTCGACACCGATCCGGCTGGGCCGGAGAAGCTTCTCCATCCCAACCTGCTCCTCCAGGTCCGGGCAGGCAGGATATCCAAAGCTGTAGCGGCTCCCCTGGTACACCTGCGAGAAGAGCTTGCGGATCTCCTTTGCGTCATCGCCGGCAATCCCCAGCTCTTCGCGCACTCGCTTGTGCCACATCTCGGCAAGCGCCTCCGTCGATTCGACAGCGAATCCGTGGAAGTGGAGGTAGTCCCGGTACTCGTTCGAGGCAAAGAGGGCGTGCGCGTGCTCCGTCGCCTTCGGGCCCATCGTCACGAGCGTCATCGGCAGGACGTCGAAACGCGCCGGAACGCCTGTCCCGTCCCAACCGGCCTCTTCGGCACTGAGAAAGAAGTCGGCGATGCACTGGCGCTTCCCCGAAGTCTGCCGCGGGAAGCGGAGGCGGATCGGCTCACCCGCCGGGCGCCCATCCACGACATCCGGCCAGGCCACCACCTCGTTCCGGTCGCCAAGCGCCGGGAAGTACCCGTAGACAACCTGCGGCACGAGAATCTGCTCGGCAATGGCCTGCTCCTGCAACCGGCGAAACACCGGCCGGACCTCGCTCTCCACGAACGCCTCGTAGTCGCGCTCACTGCGCTGACCCTTCTGGTACTGCCACTGCGCACGGAAGAGCCCCACCTCGTTGATGTACGGGAAGATATCGCGCAGCGGCAGGCCCCGGACGACGCGCGAACCCCAGAATGGCGGAACCGGGATGGGCACGCCCCGGGTCACCTGGCTGACGGCATAGTCGTTGACCGACGGGCCGGCCGAAGGTTCGGTACCGGGAATCGGCGGGGGCGTGGCACGCGTCTCATCGAATCCGTCACCTGCTGGCACCGATTCGCCCCCCCGGGTGAGAACGGGGAGCGGTTGGCCCGCGCGAAGTGCCGGGATGACCTTGTCGAGCGTCGAGAGCCCCTCGAAGGCATCCTGCGCGTAATAGACCGAACCCTTGTAGATGCGCCGAAGGTCGCCTTCGACATACCGGCGCGTCAGCGCTGCACCGCCAAGAAGCACCGGGTAGTGGAAGAGCTCACGCGCATTGAGCTCCTCGAGGTCCTCCCGCATCACGACCGTGCTCTTCACGAGGAGGCCCGAGAGGCCGATCGCGTCAGCTTCCACCTCGTGCGCCGTATCGATGATGTTCTGGATCGGCTGCTTGATGCCGATGTTGTGCACCGTGTAGCCGTTATTGGTGAGGATGATGTCCACGAGGTTCTTGCCGATGTCATGAACGTCACCGCGAACCGTGGCAAGGACCACGCGGCCGCGGGAGGTCGCATCCGCCTTCTCCATGTAAGGCTCCAGGTAGCCGACAGCCGTCTTCATCGCCTCCGCGCTCTGCAGCACGAACGGGAGCTGCATCTTGCCTGCGCCAAAGAGCTCCCCAACCACCCGCATCCCATCGAGCAGGAACTCGTTGATGATCGTCAGCGGGTCGAAACGCGCGAGGGCCTCGGCCAGGTCATCCTCGATTCCCCGGCGGTCCCCATCGATGATCCGCCGCGCCAGCCGCTCCTCGATGGGGAGGGCAGCCGTATCCGCCTTCGCGGCCTTCTCCGTCGTCGCGTTCTCGAAAAGCGAGATGAAGGAGTGAAGCGGGTCGTAGTCGGGCCGGCGGCGGTCGTAGATGAGGTCGCGCGCCGCCTCGAGCTGGTCCTCCGGGATGCGGTTCAGGGGCACGATCTGCCTGGCGTTCACGATCGCCGCATCGAGCCCATGCTCCACCGCCTCGAAAAGGAACACCGAGTTGAGCACGCGCCGGGCAGCCGGTTTGAGGCCGAACGAGCAGTTGGAGACACCAAGAATGGTATGCACGCCGGGGAGCTCCGCCTTCAGCTCGCGAATGGCGTTGAGCGTCTCCATCGCATCGCCTCGAAGGTCTTCCTGCCCACCCGAAAGCGGAAAGGTGAGGCAGTCGAAGAGGAGGTCGCCCGGCTCCATCCCGTAGCGATTGACCGCGATGTCGTAGATACGCTTCGCAACCCGCACCTTCCACTCGGTCGTCCGCGCCTGCCCCTCCTCGTCGATCGTCAGCGCGACCGCCGCCGCACCATGCCGCTTGATGAGCGGCAGGACACGCGAAATCTTGCGCTCCCCATCCTCCAGGTTGATGGAGTTCACGATCGCCTTACCGCCGTAGAGCTTCAGGGCAGCCTCGATGACGGGGGGCTCCGTGCTATCGAAGACGAGCGGGAGCGTCGATTGGGTCCGCAATTCGCTGACGAACCGCTGCATATCGGGAACACCGTCCCGGCCGACGTAGTCGACCATCACATCGAGGACGTGCGCTCCTTCAGCAGCCTGTTCCTTGGCGAGCGCCACCATCCCGTCGAGGTCGCCCGCGAGCAGCAGGTCACGGAAGAGCCTCGAACCCGTCGCGTTCGTGCGTTCGCCCACCACCAGGAACGAAGTCTCCTGCTCGAACGGGACCGAGGTGTAGAGCGAGGACGCGTTGGCCTCGTAGTGAGGCGTCGCCAGCCGGGCGTCGCCGCTATGAAAAGCGCTCGCCGATGGGCGCTCCTTCGGGGCGCGGCGGCCGATGGCGGCAATTGCGGCCTCGAAGTGCGCGGGCGTGGTGCCGCAGCAGCCCGCGGCAATGTTCGTGCCAAATTCGTCGACGAAGATCTGCTGGAAGCGTGCAAACTCCTCGGGGGCGAGCGGGTAGCAGGCCTCGCCATCCACCAGCTCCGGGAGGCCTGCATTCGGCCCAATGAAGACCGGCCGGCGGGAGTGCTCCGCAAGATACCGCACGTGCTCCACCATCTGCTCAGGGCCCGTCGCGCAGTTGATACCGATGACATCGACGATATCGAGCGGCTCGAGCGTCGTGAGTGCACACGCGATATCGGACCCGAGGAGCATCGTCCCCGTCGTCTCGATCGTGACTGACGCGATCACGGGGAGACGCGTGTTCGTCTCGGCGAAGACATCGGAGATGGCAGCCAGGGCAGCCTTCGTCTGCAGCAAGTCCTGGCACGTCTCCACCTTGAGGACGTCGATACCGCCCTCGATCAGGCCGCGCGCCTGCTCGCGGTAGCTCTCGAGCAGTTCGTCCCAGCCAATGTGCCCCAGCGATGGAAGCCTGGTGCCGGGCCCCATCGTGCCGAAGCTGTAGCGCGGCCATTCGGGGGTTGAGAACTCGTCGCGGACGGCGTTGAGCTGCCGGGCAGCGAGGGCGTTGATCTCCCGGACGCGGCTGGTAATCCCGTATTCGGCGAAGACGACATGGTTCGCGCCGAATGTCGCGCTATCCACGGCATCGCAGCCGGCCGCGTAGAAACTGCGCTGGATGCGGGCAAGCGCCTCGGGATCGGAGATCGTGAGGTACTCATTACAGCCATCGAGCCCACCGTAATCGGGGCCCGGACGAAGGCTGAGGATGGTGGAGCCGATCGGACCGGCCGCGAAGAGAACCTGGCTGCGAAGGCGGTCGAGAAACGGATGAGCAAGTGGTACGTAGGACAAGGAGCATCCCCTGCGAGTGCTGGTAGAGCGAACCGGGCTCAGAAGGGGAAGGCGGAGGCCGTCAGCCCTGGCAGGCCACCGCCGGGCGCATGAGCATACCGTCCATCGGCGATGCCTTCGGGGCGCGGGCTGTGGCGTGCTGTGTCCGCATGAAGAAAGTGTAGCAGGGTCTGCCGCCTGCCCGCTCGGCACCCAAGCCAATTGAGATCCGCGCCGGGCCAGGCGTAAGGTGGGATCATGACGACGGCACGATTGGAACGCCCTCCATGGTTGAAAGTGCGCTTCCCGGCGGGCGGCCAGTTCCAGCGCATCCAGGATCTCATGCGCGGCCAGCAGCTCCACACCGTCTGCGAAGAGGCCCGCTGCCCGAACATCGGCGACTGCTGGAGCCGCGGCACCGCCACCTTCATGATCCTCGGCGATACGTGTACCCGATCCTGTGGCTTCTGCGCCGTGAAGACTGGCCGCCCCGGCACGGTCGACCACGGTGAGCCAGTCCGCGTCGCCCAGGCCATCGCACGTATGGGCCTGCGCCACGCAGTCATCACCAGTGTCAACCGCGACGAGCTGGAACTCGGCGGCGCCGACATCTTCGCCGAGACCATCAACTGGACACGCAAGCTCTCGCCGGGGACAACGATCGAGGTGCTGATCCCGGACTTCAAGGGCAACCGCGACGCCCTCGCCCTCGTCCTCGAAGCACGCCCCGAGATCCTGAACCACAACACCGAGACCATCCCCCGGCTCTACCGGACCGTGCGCCCGCAGGCCGTCTATGAGCGCTCGCTCCAAGTGCTGCAACGAGCCAAGGCGATGGACCCGGGGACGATGACGAAAAGCGGCCTCATGCTCGGCCTCGGGGAGACCCGCGACGAGCTCCTGCCCGTCTTCGAAGACCTCCGCAGGCACGACTGTGAGATCCTCACGCTCGGCCAGTACCTGCAGCCAACTCCCGCCCATCTGCCGGTCGACCGCTACTGGCATCCCGACGAGTTCGCCGAGTTGAAGGAACGTGCCCTCGAGATGGGATTCGCCTATGTGGAGAGCGGGCCACTGGTGCGCTCCTCGTACCACGCCGAAGAGCAGGCCGGCAGTGCACGTGGCGGCTACCTGGCGCCGCGGGTAACGGGAGAGATGATGGTCCCGCTTGCAACCGCCGAGCGCGGTCCGCACCCGGCTGACACTCTTCAGTAAATTCCCGGTTGCCAGATCGTAAAGTCACCATTTATGGTCTTCTCCTGAAGGGGAGACATTGCCGTGGATCCGGCGGGATGGAGCGAGCTCGAACATTACCGGCGTGAAGCAATGGGCGCCTTCGCACACGAAGTGCGCACCCCGCTGACCTCGATCCGCATGGTCCTCGAACTCGCCCGCCGCCAGGCCCAGGGTGAGAACCTGCTCCTCGACCCCGAACTCGCCGACATGCTCCGCCAGAGCGTGGATGACCTGCAAAACCTTGCCGACGACCTCCAGGAGGCTTCCCGGCTCGAGCGCGGGCGCATGACCATCGGTCATGGGCCGGCCGACCTCGCCATAGCCATCGAAGCCGCACGCGAACTCCTCGACAGCGCGATCCAGCTCGACGGGCCACCCGTGGACCCGCTCGAAGGTCCGTGGGATGCACCTCGTCTCGTCCGCGCCATCGCAGGCTTCGCCGAATCCGCCAACCGCATCGGCGATGGCTCCGGGCACGTTGCACTCCACGTCGGCGTCAGCGACCGCGCCGTGACCATCCAGTTCGAGAGCGGCGTCCAGGGGGATATCCTGCGAACCATTGGCTCGGAGGCAGGCTTCGGCTTTTTCCGTTCGCGACAATTTGTGCTGGCAATGGGCGGCTCGGTAGACTACACCCGCTCCGAGCGCTACGCCCGGTTCCTGGTCTCGCTTCCGCGCGTGCGAGCGTGACCCACGATTGAGGCCTATGCGTATTCTCCTTGCCGAAGACGAACGCACGGTTTCGCGCCTCATCACCCAGGTGCTCGCTGCCCTCGGGCACGACGTCACCGGAGTGCAGTCAGCGGCCGCCGCTATCGAGGCGCTGGGCAACGGCAGCTTCGACCTCGTACTCCTCGATCTGAACCTCCTCGACGGCGATGGCATGCGCGTGGTTGATGCGATGCAACAGGCGCCGCGAGATGACACACCCGTCGTGCTCATGACTGGCGAGCAGGTGCTCGATGCCGGAGACCCGCGAATCAGCCGCGTGGCCGGAGTGCTCCCGAAACCGTTCGAGATCGACGACCTCGAACAGACCGTGCGTCGCTTCAGCGCCTGATAGCCCGTCCCGCCCATGCGGCAGCCCGGCCCGAAACGCCTCCGGGGCCACGGGCGCCGGAGAAACCGCAGGTATGCCGAATGTGCTGATCCGCCGCTACTGGCCCGGCTTCCAGATCATCAGGAACGCGATACCCACGATCGAAACGCCCAGCAGGCCCCCGATAATCTGTGTCCGCCTGCCAATGGGCGCGTACGACTCGGGGAGCGGCGACGTGTCCGGCACACCTTCCAATGCCTTGATCCCGGCGAGCGTGTTCTTTCGCTGCATGAAGATAGCAACAGCGAATGCCGCAATGAACCAGATGACGGAAATCGTCAGCCACGCGGGCATATCGTCCTTGTATGGCAGCTTGTCGTTACCGATGAGCATGCCGCCGAAGATGAACGTCAGGATCGCCCCCGGGATAACGACGAACTTCTCGAGGAAATGCGAGAACTCGAGGTAGAACCGTGTCGCACCGGTGCCGCGGCGTTCGGCCTGGCCCTGCAGAAATGGGAACGCAAACGTGGCCCCCAGCGCAACGATAACCGCCAGGACATGCAGCAGCAGCTCCAGTTTGTATGTCGTCATCTCTCCCTCCAGCGGCAACGGTACGAGCAGCATGCATAGTCACGATGTGTATGGCAATCGGCCTCCATCGAAATATCTCCTATTTGCGAAGGACCCGGCGCTCGATAACCGAAGAGAGGATGCGCGGCAAAGCGTCCCGATGGAAGGCAATCATGACGAGGAGGCGATACCTCACTCGCACACTCTCCCTCCGCCTCGTTGCCCTCGCACAGCTGGGGCTCGCCCTGGGCCTCGGGGCCCTGGTGCTCGTACTCGGGCACTCGCCCCTCGTGGCATTCGCCCTGGCCGCGATGACGTGTGTCGCGGCCGCACCGTTACTCTCGCTATCTTCGATTCTCGGGCGAATGGAGCGCGCTTTCGATGCCGCCGGCCGCAACGAGTTCATTACCCGCCTGCACCCATCGTGGTTTCGCGAAACCGGCCGGGTAGCGACACACTTCAACGCAATGATGGTGGCGCTCGACGAGTCGACATCCCGGCTTGAACGCCTCGCCCTGCATGACCCCCTGACACGCCTTCCCAACCGCACGCACTTCATGACCAGCTTCGCCCGCGCATTCGCAGCGGCAACCACCGCCCAACAAGAGCTCGCCGTCCTCTTCATGGATGTCGACCGGTTCAAGATCGTCAACGACAGCCTCGGCCACACCATCGGCGACCGCCTCCTCGCGGTGGTGAGCCGCCGCCTCGTCTCGGCCGCACAGGGCGCGGTGGTCGCCCGTATCGGCGGCGATGAATTCACCGTGCTCATCGAAGGGGCCGGCGCTGAACGCCGGGCCGTCGAGACAGCGGACCGCATCCAGGCCGCATTCCAGCAGCCGTTGATACTCGGCACCGAAGAGATCTTCACGAGCATGAGCATTGGTATCGCCTCCCGGACACCAGCCGACCAGGAGATTACTGACCTTTTGCGGAAGTCGGATGTCGCGCTCTATCACGCAAAAGCCGAAGGCCGCGGCCGCGCCGCCATCTTCCGCCCCGAAGACGACGGGGCGAGCACCAACCAGTTCGATCTCGACAACGCACTCCGCCGGGCCGTAAGCCGGGGCGAACTGCGCCTCGTTTTCCAGCCCGTCATCGACCTCGTCGACGGCCATATTGCGGGTGCCGAGGCGCTACTCCGCTGGGATCATCCCCACCGCGGCGTCCTCTCACCGTCCATGTTCATCGCCGTGGCCGAGGACACCGGCCAGATCGTGCGAATCGGCGAATGGGTGCTGCAGGAGGCGTGTTCATGGGCAGCACGCTTCGAAGAGGAACGTCCGCACCTCCCGTTCACCATCTCCGTCAACATCTCGGCCGCCGAGTTCCGCCAGCCAGGCCTCGCCGACCGCCTGGCAGCAGCCATTACCGCGAGCGGCATCGTGCCCAGCCACCTCAAGCTCGAAGTCACGGAGAGTGTCCTCATCGGTGACGTCGAGGGAACGATCGGGCTCCTCTCGGAGCTTCGCGGACTCGGTGTGGGGCTTTCGATCGACGACTTCGGCACCGGTTACTCCTCCCTGAGTTATCTCCAGCGCCTCCCCGTGGATACGTTGAAAATCGACCAGTCATTCGTACGCTCACTGGCAGCAGAGGTCACCGCGGGCCCCGTGCTGCGCGCAATCGCCGACCTTGGGAACGCCCTCTTCATGCAGGTCGTCACCGAGGGGATTGAAACTCGCGAGCAGATGGAATTCGTCTCGGAGATCGGCTGCCGCTACGGCCAGGGCTTCTTCTTCTCCCAGCCGCTCACCCCGGAAGCGTTCATCGACCTCCTTCGCGCCGAATCCGCCTCCGAAGGCAGCGCGGGCAATCTGCCGCTCGCAAGCTAGCCGCTCAGCTCGCCGCCGGAAGTTCGCCGGGCAGCACGAGTTGTGCGCCCTCGCCCAGGCCGTGCCGCTCGAACCAGCCCCCCGCAACTTCGAGCGTGAAGCGGTATGGCTGCGCCGGTCGGAGCGGCGTCTCGTCCAGCGGCCTGCCAGCTTTGATCTCGAGTACCCGCCCGCTCGCATCGAGGTACGCGATATCGAGCGGGATGTAGGTGTTCTTCATCCAGAACGCTCCGCCGACATCGCGGTTGCCAGGGAATATGAAGAGCATGCCGTGGGAGTCATCGAGCGATTGCCGGAACATCAGCCCTTGCTCGCGGCGCGGCTCCGTGTTGGCAATCTCCAGCTCCAGGGCGAACGCCTTCCCGTTCCCCAGCACCTGGGCATGGGCCGTGGGCCACGCGGGAGCGGCTGGCACGTCGCTGCCATTGTCACAGGCAACCATCGCCACCATCAGGACAAAGGCCAGCAGCGTGTGCGGCACGAGCCAGAGCCTACTGCCTCGCCCGCCGCTATGGCCATTGCGCTTCAAGAACGCCGCTTACTCCGCCTTTTCGAGTTCGAACGCCTCGTGCAGAGCGCGCACCGCATCCGGCACCTTCGCCGCCTCGATAATGCACGTCAGGCGGATCTCGCTCGTCGAGATGAGCTCGATGTTGATCCCCGCCTCCGAGAGCTTGCGGAACATCCGCGCCGCGTACCCCTGCGCCGTCTGGATACCCACGCCAACGATGCTCACCTTGCCGAGATTCGCGTCCGCCGCGTAGCCGTTCGCCCCCGCCGCCTGGCAGATCGCAGGCATCATCTCCTCCGCCCGCCGCAGGTCCTTGCGCGAGAGGGTGAACGTCAGGTCCGTGAGTTTCGCCTCGCTCGCGTTCTGCACGATCGTGTCCACGGAGATCCCTGCGTTCGCCAGGGGCTCGAAAATATCCGCCGCGATGCCGGGCTTGTCGGGCACACCCCGGACCGTGATCTTCGCCACATCGCTGTCATGCGCGATCGCGCGCACGCGATTTCGTTCTTCCAATTCCGATTCTCCGTGGATCAGGGTGCCGGGCGCTTCCACCATGCTCGACGTGACCAGGATCGGCAGGTCATAGACCGAGGCGAGTTCGACAGCCCGGTTGTGCATCACCTGCGAGCCCTGCGTGGCCAGCTCGAGCATCTCTTCATACGTCAGGTCGGTCAGCCGCCGTGCGCTCGGGACGATCCGGGGGTCGGCCGTGTAAACACCCTCGACGTCCTTGCAGTTCTCGCACCGGTCGGCGTTGAGTGCCACCGCCAGCGCCACCGCCGAGAGATCGCTGCCGCCCCGACCAAGGGTCACGATCTCCTGCTCATCGGTGATCCCCTGGAATCCCGCAACGATCGGCACTCGGCCCTTGTCCAGCTCCGCGCGCACCCGGTCCGCCTCGATGCGCGCAATCCGTCCCCGGCCATACTGGGCTCGCGTGTAAATCCCCGCCTGCTGCCCCGTCAGCCCGACTGCCTCCTGCCCCATCGCCCGCAGCGCCATCGCCACCAGGGCGATGGACATCTGCTCCCCCGTCGATAGCAGCATGTCGAGCTCCCGCGCGTCCGGTTCCGGCGCCACCTGCAACGCCAGGTCGATGAGCTCGTCGGTCGTGTTCCCCATCGCCGAAACAACGACGACGACCTGGTCCCCCTCGCGCACCCGCTTCATCACCCGGCCCGCCACGTGGCGGATGCGTTCGGCGTCAGCGACAGAGGTGCCGCCGTATTTCTGGACAACGAGCATGAAATCAGACTACAGCGGCGCGAACTTAGCGGCGCGTCACCTCGATCAGTACATGGTGATCATCGCCCGCCACGGCAGGAGAGAGCGACTCAACCGATATGGGCGCTGGATCACGAAAGCGCGGGCCTATCATCGGATTTCGACCCCGCCGCTTCCCCAAAGTGGCCGCTCCCGGAACGACTTTTCTGCACGTTTTCAACTCGAACGAGACTCGGTTTGAAAACCCCTTGACAACCCTTTCGCTCTCCCTAACGATCAGGGCGCCGTCTATCGGTAACGAAGGCGAGCTCTTTCGATCAGTCCCAGCACAAGCGTCCGCCTGGACCACGAGTGGCCGGTACGGACAGGTTCGAAGTGGCGCCACCACCGCCCTTCCCTGCTCTGCCCCACCCCGTCTCCCGGCGGGGTGTTTGCGTCTCAGGGGCAGGGGACATCAGCCGCGATGCGAACCATGATGGCCGGCAAGATCCACCGCGCCACCGTCACCCAGGCCGACCTCGATTACGTCGGGTCGATCACCATCGACCCCAACCTCCTCGAAGCAGCCGACATTCGGCCCTATGAAAAAGTGCACGTCCTCGACGTCACCAACGGCGCGCGGCTCGAAACCTATGCGCTCACCGGCGTCCGCGGCTCGGGCGAGGTTTGCATCAACGGGGCCGCGGCGCACCACGTGCACCCCAACGACCTCGTCATCATCGTCACCTACCAGCAGGTCCCGAACCACAACCTCGACGCCTGGGCTCCCAGGCAGGTCCACGTCGATTCCCACAACCGCATCGTCCGCATCGAACTGGGGGACGGCTTCGCGCCAACACCCCGCGAGTACGCCACCGTCGGCTAGCACCTCCCCACGAGTGCTGGCCCGAGCCACTACCTCACCAGGGAGGGGACTCACACCCATGTCGCGCTACTCCGTCCACAGGCTCCGCGAACTCAAGGCCAACGGCAAGAAGTTCGCCATGATCACCGCCTACGACTATCCGTCCGCACGCCTCGTCGAACAGGCCGGTGTCCCCATCATCCTCGTCGGCGATTCCCTCGGCAGCGTCATCCTCGGCTACGAATCCACCGTCCCCGTCACCATGGACGACATCGTTCATCATACCCGCGCCGTCGTCCGCGCCACCCAGAAGGCCATCGTCGTCGCCGACCTCCCCTTCATGAGCTACCAGGCCAGCCCCGATGATGCGATGCGCAACGCCGGCCGCCTCCTCCAGGAAGCAGGCGCCACCGCCGTCAAGCTCGAAGGCGGCAGCCACGTCGTCCCGCTCGTCCGCCGCATGGTGGAATGCGGCATCCCGGTCATGGGGCACCTCGGCCTCACGCCCCAGTCCGTCAACCAGTTCGGCGGCCACAAGGTCCAGGGCAAAACGCCCGCAGCAGCCGCCAAGCTCATCAACGATGCCCGCGCACTCGAAGAAGCCGGGGCATTCGCGGTCGTCCTCGAAACCATCCCGGCACCCCTCGCCAGGATGGTGACCGAGCGCGTCGGTATCCCGACCATCGGCATCGGCGCCGGTCCCGACTGCGACGCCCAGGTCCAGGTCTTCCACGACATGCTTGGGATCTTCGATGACCAGCGCCCCCTGCGCCACGCGAAACGCTACGCCGTCCTGGGCGAACAGATCCGCTCGGCCGTCCGTGCCTACGTCGATGAGGTCGAAAACGGCCAGTTCCCCACCGAAGAGCACGCCTTCCCCATGGATGAAGGCACCATCAGCGAACTGGCACACGCCTACTAATGACCAGTTCGCTCGGGCTCTGGATCGACAGGGTGCGAGCATCGGCCGACAATCGCCGGATGGATGTACTGACTACCCCGGCGGCAATGCGCCGGTGGCGGGCTTCCGTCACCGGCTCCGTCGGCTTCGTCCCCACGATGGGCTACCTTCACGCCGGCCACCTCGAACTCGTCCGCCGCTCCTGTACAGAAAACCTCCACACGGTCGTCTCCATCTTCGTCAACCCCACCCAGTTCGGACCCAACGAGGACTTCGAACGCTACCCGCGCGATGAGGTCTCCGACCTCAACCAGCTCCGCGCTGCAGGTGTCGGCGCCGTCTACCTGCCATCCGCAGCCGATATGTACCCGGCAGGCTTCCAGACCACGGTCAACGTGCGCGATGTGACAACACGGCTCGAAGGCGAGGCCCGCCCCGGCCACTTCCAGGGCGTCGCCACCGTCGTCCTCAAGCTCCTCAATGCCGTGCAACCGGGGCGCGCCTACTTCGGCCGGAAGGATGCCCAGCAGCTCCGCGTCATCCAGCGCATGGTCCGCGACCTCGACCTCCCCGTCGAAATCGTCCCTGTACCGATCGTCCGTGAAACCGACGGTCTGGCGATGAGCAGCCGCAACGTCTACCTCACCCCCGAACAGCGGCGCGCTGCACCAGTCATCAAGCAGGCACTCGATGAGGCAGCCTCGGCGTTCGCACGAGGTGAACGCGATGCAAGCCGCCTGCGCGCGATCATCTCTGACCGTCTCGCTACCGAGCCCCTGGCCAACATCGAGTACGTCTCCCTCGCAGACGATGAGACCCTTGACGAGATCGCGCAGCGCGTCGATCGCCCGGCGTTGCTCTCACTTGTCGTCCGGTTCGGGCCCACGCGCCTCCTCGACAACATCGAGCTCGGTTAGACGCGAGCTTCTGTCAGGCAGCGCGCTTCCGATACCCATCGATGAGCGCGTCGTGGCGCCGCATCGCCAGGATCACGGCCTGTTCACGCTCGTGGCGCGCCCGCACGCGGCGGGCAAGGTGCGTGGCCGTATGGGCCGCAACACCGAACACGAGCAGCGACGACATCGCGAGTGACCAATCAGCCACCCCCGTGAGGCCCGAAGCGGTTGCGAGTGCCGCCAGCGCCAGGCACGGATTGCGCACACCCCAGATCCAGAACGTCACCATGCCCTGATCATCGGCTGCAAACCGGTCGCGGATGAGGCCCCGGGGCAGCTCTTCACCGCCATCAGCACACGCCGCCGTGCGGCTGCTACTTCGGGCGCGACCCGTAATCACCGAACGGGTTGTCACGTTCGCGCACGGCCTGCCGGAAGCCAACCTCCTGTGACCGGGTCACGAAATCCAGCCCCTCCTGCGTGTGCCGCGCGACCCCGTCGAAGAGCAACCCGAGCTGCCGCGAGGACGATAGCCCCATGTTCTCCGCAGTCTGGTTGCACAGCAGCTTCAGCATGATGAGCTGGTTGATCGGCACCATCGCCATCCGCTTCGCGAACGCCAGGCTGTATGCCGCGAGCTGGTCCGCCGGCACCGTTTCGAGGATGAGGCCGATCTCCGCCGCCTTCTTCGCGGGGATCTCGTCGCCGGTGAGCAAGTAGCGCTTGGCTTTCTCCAGCCCCATCCGGTAGACCCACATCGCCGTCGTCGGAACGCCCCACACGCGGCTGGTCGGGTAGCCGAAGATCGCATCGTCGGCGGCGATGATCATGTCCGCGCAGAGCACGATGTCGGTGCCGCCGCAGATGCACCATCCCTGGGCCGCTGCAATCGTCGGCTTCTTCGCGTACCAGAGCTTCATGTAGCTGTCGGCAAAGCGGCCTATCATCTGCATGTCCGCCACGGAATCCCATACGGGCCTTGGCGGGGCGGCGTCTGCCGGGGGCCGCGCGGTAGCCCAATCCAGGCCATAACCGGCGCAAAAGGCAGGCCCATCCGCGTTCAGCAGGATGACATGAACCGCAGGGTCGCGGTCGGCCAGTTCAATCGCTTCGGCAAGCTCATCCCGGAGTGCGGGGGTGATTGTGTTGTATTCAGCGGCCCGGGAAAGCGTGATGATCCCGACGCCATCGGTCGTTTCGGTGCGTAGTGTGCTGGGCATGCGCCGATTCTACCGCCCCGGCGCTTCGAGATTCATCGGCGGCAGCACACTCACCCCGCGATGCGCATCAGCAGGACCGCAGTGTAAAGGGTGGCGAAGAGCGCAGCGGTGTTGATGACGTGCGACATGGTGTTCTCGAACCTCCACCACCTTGACCATCGGCAACCGCACTTCTTACAACAGCACCCTCTCGCCCTCTCGCCCTCTCGCCCACTCGCCGAGCCGCTACTGGCGCCAGCCACGAAACGGCGATACGGTGACACCTGCCCGTGGCGGGGCGCGCAGTGGGGTTGTGAATGACGGCACGCTGGTATCGGCCGCTCATGGCAGCGGCGGCATTGAGCATGGCGCTCGCAGGCGCCTTCTCCGTTCTCTTCGTTGGCGGCTCGAACGCAACCGCGGCAGGCGGCCAGATGGAGCCCTACACCATCGAGATCAGCGATGTTGGCGTGAACCCGCCAACTTGCAGCATCAACCGTGACGATGTCGTCGTCTGGAAGAACATCGGCACCAGGGTGCACCGGCTCATCAAGCCGGATGCCGGCGTCAACTCTCCGCCCCTTTATGACTCCGGCGATATTCAGCCAGGCGAGACCTCTAGCCCCGCTCTATTTCCGGCAGGTGGCAAGTTCCAGTATTACGACCAGTACGACCCGAGCATCACGGGAGTCATCATCACACCCGGAACCTCAAACACCGGCACCGTCGCCTGTAAGCCGCTCCCACCGACCCCAACCCCGACCCCTACCCGCTCCCCCACACCCGTCCCGACAGCCACCCCCGCACCCATCGTACCAGCAGGTTGCAAGTGGGTAGGGTGCGCCGTCGGCATCGCCCTCGCCTCCGACAAGTAACCAATCTCGCCCACTCGCCCTTTCGCCCCTTCGCCCATTCGCCCTCTCGCCGCTACGCGAGGAACGCCTCGATCAGTTCGTTGAACCGCACCGGCCGCTCGAAGTACACGGAGTGGCCGGCTTCCGGCACCCGTGCCACCGTCGCGTTCGGGTAGAACGTCGACGCGGCCGCCAGCAGCGCGGGCGGGATGGAGAGGTCTTCCTCGCCGATAATGCACAACACCGGGAAATCGAGGGCGCGCACCTGCTCCACCGTCGGAGCCCCGATCGCCTGCAGGTGCGCGAAGAGCTCCGCCGGTTCGAGCGGCGGCGTCAGCCCCATGATCTGCCGGTAGAGAAACGCAAGCGCCGGCTGCTCTGCATCCATCCGCGGGCCGATTGCCGGGTGCGCCTCCGGCGGGATTGGCTGCCGCTCGAGTTGTAGTCCCGGCACCTGCATCCCGCCATGTGTGTCGGCCATTACGAGCCTCCGGATCCGCCCCGGGTATTTCAGCGCGAAGGCGAGCGACGTCCACCCTCCCATCGACTGTGCAACCAGGTCGAATTCGCCAACGCCAAGGTGAGCCAACAGCCCCGCGAGATCATCCGCATAGGCAGCGCCACCGAGCCCGTTCGTATCCGCCGACTGCCCGTAACGCCGCTGGTCGAACGTGATACACGTACGCGACCGTGAGAAATGCGGCACCTGCTGCCACCAGGAGATGTGGTTCCCACCGGCCCCATGGGCAAAGACCACCACCGGCGCCGTCCTGATCGCCGGCCCATGAACTTCGTAGTACAGCTCGATTCCGTTGACTGGTGCGAACGGCATGGCCCGGAGGCTACCGGCTGGCTCGCCGCCCGGTCAACCACATCACCGCCAGGACGAAACCGGGGCAGCCAATTGGCTGCCCCGGAAAGAACGCCACGGTAACGAAACCTACGCGTTGCGCCAGTAGTAGATATAGGTCTCGGTCGAACCAGCATAGCTGCCGCTGTTCGTCTGGATCTCTCCAACGTTCTCGATGTTACCGAGTGCTGAAGCAAACGTCGTCGCAGCGCCCCACTGCCCCGGGACGTAGTACATCTTGGTCGCATGGTAGCGCTGGATCTCGTTGATGATCTCCCTGCGCTTTGCCGGGTCCAGTTCGCTCTGCTGCTTCTTGGCCAGGTCCATGAGTGTCGGGTCCTTCACGCGCGCATGGTTCAGCGGATTGTCCGTGAACATGCGGTTGACATACCCGCCCCCCTCGGGGAACTGCGTCTCACCACCGAAAGTGATCCCCGTAAAGTCACCCTTGAACGTCTGCGTGATGTACTTCGATGCGTAGTCCTGCACTTCAACATCGAGCTTGATCCCGATCGCGCTGAAGAACTGGATGCTCGCTTCCGCCATCGTGTTGAACGCGGCCCCATAGACAGTCGCCGGGTACTGGTACTTCGCCGAGAAACCGTTCGGGAATCCGGCCGCCGCAAGAAGCTTCTTCGCTTCCGCCACGTCGTACTTGAAGTACTTCGCGCCTTCACCCGCGTTGGGCCCCTGCGGATCGAGCCAGAAGCGGTCGAGCCCGGCCGGGATGCAGTTGCTCCACGGCCCCTGCATATCGAGGCCCGCCGCCTTGAGCTTCTTCACGTTGTAGGCGAGGTCGGTGATCCCATCGCGGTCCTGTGCCATCGAGACGGCCAGGCGGACGCGCGGGTCCTTCGCCCACGGCGAATCCGGGTTGGAATCGAAGATGATCCAGTTCAGCAGGTTCGGCACCGACCCGATGAGCTTCACATCCGACATCTGCGATTTGAGCGGCACCAGGTCGTCGCCAACCGGGTCACACAGGTCGAGCTTCTTGGCCTGGAACTGCGCGAGACGGTTCGAGTAGTTCGGGATGATGGCCGCATCCACCTCGTCCATCAACGGGAAGCCCTTGTAATACCAGTCAGGGTTCTTCTTGTACTTCAGCCCCTGCGAGGGCACATACTCCCCGAAGACCCACGGGCCAGTGCCAATCTGCTGCTTCGCCGGGCTGTATCCGCCGTCCGCCTCCTTCGGCATCACCCAGAACTGCGTGTCCGCGAGGTTGTCGAGGAACGCCGCGTTCGGCGCCTTGAGCGTGAACTTGAACGTCTTCTGGTCGATGTACTCGACCTTGTCGACGAAGCTCCACTGCGCAGACGCAGACCATTTCGGGTCGGTAACCCGCCCCCACGAAAACTTCACGTCGTCGGTGTCAACCGCCCGGCCGTTCACCGGTGCCACGTTGTGGAACTTCGCGTCCCGCAGCTTCATCGTCCAGGTGAGGCCATCCGGGCTGGTCTCGGTGCTCTCCACCAGGTCCGGCACCGGCTTCAGGTCGCCACGCTTCACCCCCGGGCCAGCATTGAACTTGTAGAGCCGGCTGTAAACGAACGTGCTCAGGAACTTCGTCAGGTAGCTCGCATTACCGTACGGGTCGATCGTTGGCGGCTCTGCTGCGAGAGCGATACGGAGCGTGCCGCCACGCTTGGCGTTCGCAAATGGGTCCGATGGCGTGGCCGTAGCCTGTGCACCGGGCGTGGGGGTTGCCAGCGATACCTGTGTCTTGCTGCCACCATCGTTGTCATCGTCGCCGCAGCCAACGAGAGCGAGGCCCGCAGCCCCGGCGCCCGCGATACCAAGACTCGAGAGGAAGTTTCGGCGGCTTCTATTCGCCTGCCAGTACCGGTCCCAATACTCCATGTGGTAGAGCGTCTCCTTTGATAGGCGCTGCCTATCTGATGGCCGGATCGTAGGGCCGACGGGCGAACCGGACAAATATGTCATGTATTTTTGGAAAGGTTTGGGTGGCTAAAATAGCCAGTGCAGCACCAATCATCCCCGGCCGGCGTCACCAGCCGCAGCACTCCGAACTACCCGCTGCACCTCGAAAATCCGCGGCGCCTCAGACCGCCCCGTGGCATTTCTTGTACTTCTTGCCGCTCCCGCAATAGCAGGGATCGTTGCGGCCCACCCGCGGGGCGCTCGCCGTCTTCGTGCCGGCGCCTTTGCGGGCCGGCGCCGCGCCGTCGCTCTCATCACCATGGCTCGTGCGAAGGCTGCCCGCCTTCGGAGCGGTTGAGCCAGCAAGCACCGGCTGCGCCTGGGGTACCGCCTCCGCGTCCAGGTTGCCGCCGTTGCTCGCGGCAGCCCCGTTTGCAGTCGTGGTCTGCGCAACCTGGGGCTGCTCCACAAGCCGCACCTTGTAGATGGTCCGCGCAACCTGCCGCCGGATGTTGTCCTGCAGCTGCTGGAACATGTCGTAGCCTTCGCGCTTGAAGGCCACCAGCGGGTCAATCTGGGCATATGCCTGCAGGCCGATGCTCTGCCGCATCTCATCGATGGCCGTCAGGTGCTCCCGCCAGTGATGGTCGATCGACTCGAGCAGCAGCCAGTGCTCGATCTTCCGCATGTTCTCTTCGCCAACCATCTTCTCGACCGCCTCGTAGCGGTCCTCCGTCCGGTCGAGCATCTCGTCCGCCAGCTCATCACCGAGCTCTTCCATCTCCTCGATTGAGGGCACATCCTCCGGCGGCAGGATCTCCCGCAACTCGTTCTGGACGAGTTCGAGCGAAGCCTCATCGTGCGTGTTGACGTTCTCGAGAACCCGCTCGACCTCGCGCAAGACCATCCCATCGAGCACGTTCGTGCGCGTATCGATGCCGGCGAGGATGCGCTGACGCTCCCCGTAGATGACGACGCGATGCTCGTTGATCACGTCATCAAACTCCACCAGCCGCTTCCGCACGTCGAAGTTGTGTCCCTCCACCTTCTGCTGCGCCTGTTCGATGGCCCGCGTCACCATCCGCGATTCGAGCGGCATCTCCTCCGTCATCCCCAGCTTCTGCATCATTCCCGGCACCCACTCAGGGGCAAACCGCTTCATGATGTCGTCACCAAACGAGACGAAGAAGCGGCTCGAACCAGGGTCACCCTGGCGGCCCGCACGGCCCCGTAGCTGGTTGTCGATGCGCCGCGACTCGTGGCGCTCCGTGCCAATCACCGCCAGCCCGCCGAGGTCCGCAACACCCGGCCCGAGCTTGATGTCCGTCCCGCGGCCCGCCATGTTCGTCGCAATCGTCACGGCCGCACGCTGCCCCGCATCGAGGACGATGTTCGCCTCACGTTCATGCTGCTTGGCATTGAGCACGTCGTGGGCGATGCCCTTCCGCTTCAACAGCTCCGAGAGATATTCCGACTTCTCGATCGACGTCGTACCCACGAGCACGGGGCGCCCTTCCTCGTGCAGCCGCTCGATCTCACCAACCACCGCATTGAACTTCGCCCGCTCGTTGATGTACACGACGTCCGATTCGTCCTTGCGGATCATCGGCCGGTTCGTCGGGATGACAACGACTTCGAGCTCGTAGATCTTCGCGAACTCCTCGGCTTCCGTCTCCGCCGTCCCCGTCATCCCCGCGAGCTTCTCGTAGAGCCGGAACAGGTTCTGGAACGTGATCGTCGCGTAGGTGATGGACTCCCGCTGGACCGGCACCCCTTCCTTCGCCTCCACCGCCTGGTGGATACCATGGCTCCAGCGCCGCCCCGGCATCAGCCGCCCTGTGAATTCGTCCACGATGATGATCTCGCCATCATTGACGACGTAATCCTTGTCGATGCGCTTCAGGATCTGCGCATCCAGCGCCGCCTCCAGGTGACGCGCGAGCCGGGGGTCGCCACCGAAAACATTGTCCACACCCAGCGCCCGCTCAATGCGCGTGATCCCGTCCTCCGTGAGCGCGACGTGGTGGTTCTTGTAGTCGACCTGGTAGTCACGCTCCTCTTCAAGGGCCTTCGCCGCCTGGGCGAACTTCATGTACGTCGAGCTCGCCTCCTCGGCGTTCCCCGAGATGATCAGCGGTGTCCGCGCCTCGTCGATGAGGATGTTGTCCACCTCGTCGACAATCGCGTAGTACAGGTCCCGCTGCACCTTCTCTTCCAGCTCCCGCACCATGTTGTCGCGCAGGTAATCGAACCCGAACTCGTTGTTCGTCCCATACGTGATGTCCGCGTGGTACACATCCCGCCTGCTGCAAGGCCGAAGCTCATCCAGCCCGCCCGTCGAACCTTCCTCGCCCGGCTTGTACCCCGGTTCGTACAGGTACGAAACGCTGTTGTTCTGGATGACACCCACCGTCAGCCCGAGCGAGTGATAGACCGGCCCGTACCAGACCGCATCGCGCCGGGCCAGGTAATCGTTGACAGTCACGATATGCACACCGCGGCCCGCCAGCGCATTCAGGTACACCGGCGAAACAGCCGTGAGCGTCTTCCCTTCCCCCGTCCGCATCTCCGCGATACGCCCCTCGTGGAGCACGATGCCGCCGATCAGTTGCACATCGTAGGGACGTTCCTTTACCTTCCGCCATGCCATCTCGCGGCACACCGCGAACGCCTCCGGCAGCAGATCGTCGAGCGTCTCGCCATCCGCAAGCCGCTGCTTGAACTCCCCCGTCTTCGCCGAGAGTTGCTCGTCGCTCAGCGCCTCCATCTCCGGCGCCAGGTCGTTGATCTCATCGACGATCTTCGCGGACCGTTTGAGTTCCTTTTCGTTCGAGTCGCCCAGGATGCGACCGATAAATCCGAGTTTGGGCATGGCGTTCCCAGTGTAGATCAAGCTGGCACACGGCGCGGTAAGCACATCTCATTCGCCCCCTCGCCCACTCGCCCTCCCGCCCATTCGCCACTCGCCCTCTGCTACCATCCAATACGTGCCATCTGACCCAAACCCGAACATCGATTACGACCGAATCAAGGCCGCCGTCCGCGAGATCCTCCACGCCCTCGGCGAAGACCCGGAACGCGAGGGCCTGGCTGAAACACCCCGCCGCATCGCTGAGATGTATGGCGAAGTCTTCGGCGGCCTCTATTCCGACCCGGCCGAACACCTCAAGGTCGGGTTCGAAGTCTCGCACGACGAGATGGTCATCCTCCGCAACATCCCCTTCTACAGCATGTGCGAACACCACTTCCTCCCCTTCCACGGCGAAGCCCACGTCGGCTACGTCCCGGATGGCCGTGTCGTCGGCATCTCCAAGCTCGCCCGCGTCGTCGAAGGCTTCGCCCGGCGGCCCCAGATCCAGGAAGCGCTCACCGGACAGGTGGCCAACGCCATCATGGACGCCCTCAACCCCGATGGCGTCGCCGTCGTCATCGAGGCCGAACACCTCTGCATGACCATGCGCGGTATCAAGAAGCCAGGCAGCCGGATGGTAACCAGCGCCACGCGCGGCCTCTTTCGCCAGTCGTCCATCACCCGCGCCGAATTCCTGGCCCTCGTCCACAGACCCTGAGCAGGCAGATACAATCCACCCGTGCCGAACCCCACCCTCACACCACTCCTCGCCAGCCCCGAACCATTCGAAGCGCTCGAACCCGAATGGGCCTCGCTCCATGCCTCAATCGATGGCGCCACCGTCTTCTCCCACCCGGCCTGGTTTGCCACCTGGCTCCGGCATTTCGGAGACAACGTCCAGCCCGTGTTCCTCGCGCTACGCAACGGCGGCGAACTCACCGGAGTGATGGCCTTCGAAACCGCCGGCACAGGCATGCGCCAGCTCGGCGACCACAACGTGACCGACTATGCGGGTCCGCTCGTGAAGCCAGGCCTCGAGGCAGCAGCCGCCACCGCCATCGTCGGATGGCTAATTGAGCACCAGGCACCATCGGCCACCCTCTGGGGAATCGCCGCCGACTCCCCCATGCGGCAAGCACTGGCAACCGCCGCCACCGAAAACGGCTGGTCCTGCACCGAGACGCACGAAGCCGTCTGTCCGCGCGTGGCACTCCCGCCCGATTTCGAAACATACGTTGGCGGCCTCTCGAAACACGACCGGCACGAACTCCGGCGCAAGATGCGCAACCTCGGTGCCGCCGGCGAACTCGGCTTTGCGACACACACCGCCGAATCCGAAGTCACCGCCCGGCTCGACCGCTTCCTCGAGCTCATGCGCATCAGCCGCGAGGACAAGGAGACGTTCCTCACCCCCGCCATGGAGGCCTACTTCCGCGATGTCGCGGCCACGTTCGCGCGCCTTGGCATGCTCTGCCTCGCCGAACTCACGCTCGACGGCCGCGATGCGGCAATGATCCTCTGCTTCGAGAACGCCTCGACCCTCTACCTCTACAACAGCGGCTACGACCCCGGGCTCGCCCGCCTCGCCGTCGGCCTCGTTTCGAAGGCGATGGCGCTCCAGGACGCAATCGTGCGCGGCAAACACGTCTTCGACTTCCTCCGCGGCGAAGAGGACTACAAGAAGCGCCTCGGCGGAGTCCCCCTCGAAGTCCTCACGCTCACCCTCACGGCCACGTAGACAGCCTCGCTACAATGAAGCAATGACCACCCGCGCAGAATCGAGCGTCATCAGCGTCGATCCCGGCATCATGTCCGGCGCACCGTGCTTTCGTGGCACCAGGGTGCTCGTAAGCACCCTCTTCGAATACCTCGCCGCCGGCGACCCACTCGACGAGTTCCTCGAGGACTTCCCCACGGTTACGCGAGATAACGCCCTGCGCGCAATCGAGGAAGCTGGCGAAGCCGTCCTGGCGCGCCATGGCGCGCCTGCTGCTTGACGAGTGCGTACCGAAACGGCTCGCGCGCCTCATAGTGGGACACGAAGCCCGAACCGTCTCGGACATGCAATGGACGAGCGCCCCCGACCGCAGCCTCCTCAGGCGAGCTTCCGACGAAGGCTTCGAGGCAGTCATCACCGTCGATCGGAGCCTCGCGTTTCAACAGAGAGTCTCGGCGCTTCCACTCACGCTCATCGTCTTGCGGGCACGAACGAATCGCTATGCAGAGCTGTCGCCCCTCCTTCCAAAGCTGCTCACCGTGATCGAGCATCTCGCTCCCGGCACAGTCGTCACCGTCAGTGCCAACCATCCCGATGGCGGCTAGCTTCACCACCGGTAGACTCACCTCCCGATGCTCATTGCGATCGACCTCGGCGGAGTCCCCCTCGAAGTCCTCACGCTCACCCTCACGGCCACGTAGACAGCCTCGCTACAATGAAGCAATGACCACCCGCGCAGAATCGAGCGTCATCAGCGTCGATCCCGGCATCATGTCCGGCGCACCGTGCTTTCGTGGCACCAGGGTGCTCGTAAGCACCCTCTTCGAATACCTCGCCGCCGGCGACCCACTCGACGAGTTCCTCGACGGCTTCCCAACGGTCAGCCGGGAGCAGGCACTTCGCGCCATTGCCGAAGCAGGCGAAGCCGTCCTGGAGCGCCATGGCGCGCCTGCTGCTTGACGAATGTGTCGACCGCCGGCTGAGACGGTTCCTGGCTGGCCACCAGGTAGATACCGTCCAGGAAATGGGCTGGAGCGCTCGCTCCGACCGCGACGTGCTCGCGTTTGCTGCCGAGGCGGGATTCGACGCCATCATCACCGTCGATAGGAATCTCTCCTTCCAACAGCGCGTCGACCGCCTGTCGCTTTGTGTCGTGGTCCTCCATGCACGATCGAACCGCCTCGCCGACCTCACCGGGCTCGTCCCGAAGCTCACATCCGCGTGCGAAGCTCTCGCTCCCGGCACAGTCGTCACCGTCAGTGCCAACCATCCCGATGGCGGCTAGCTTCACCACCGGTAGACTCACCTCGCGATGCTCATTGCGATCGACCTCGACGGAACGCTCCTCAATTCGACTGGCCAGGTGAGCGAGGCGAACGCTGCCGCCCTCCGCGAAGCCGTGGCGCGCGGACACGTCGTTGCCCCGGCAACCGCCCGCTGGTTCCAGGCCGCCCGCCGCCCATTCGAATCGCTCGGCCTCGCTGTGCCCGCCATCGCCGCTGCCGGGGCCGATGTCCGCCTCGCCAGCGGGTCGGTCGTCCTCCAGGAACCGCTCGACCCCGCCTTCGCCTCGGAGATCGCGCGTATCTGCGACGATTCCGGCTGGACAGCTACCTTCACCACCCCGCCCCGTGCCTATCAGCGCGCCGACGAACTCCCGCCGTGGGCCGCCAACGCCCCCGAATGGATCCGGCCGGTCACCCATCTTCGCGACGCTGACCTCTCCTGCCTCCTCGCCGTCCTCGCCGAGGTGCCCGATCGCGAAGCTGCCCTCGCTCTCCTCGACCCCTGGCGCAGCCGGCTCAACCTCCACGATGCCGTCTCCTACACCGGCCACTCCATGATTACGATGACGGCCCGCGGCGCACACAAGGGCGCCGGCTTGCGAGCACTCTGCACCGCCCTCGCTATCCCCGAAGGCCAGGCCGTCGCGATCGCCGACAGCGATGTCGACCTGCCCATGTTCGAAGTCGCTGCCACACGCGTCGCCATGGGGAACGCGACCGACGAGGTCAAGGCCGCCGCGACCCTCGTTACCACCACCGCCGACGAAGACGGCGTTGCTGCCGCCCTCCGCCAACTCGGGCTCGCCTGAGCTCCACAGCGACCTGCCGCAGGCAGGCGCGCTCGCCCCGCTCAGCTCCATCGCTCTGGCCAGTGACTCATCATCGATGCTGATGCCCATGCCCATGCGTCTTTTCGTATGGAGAGCCATGTTCACGCCCTGGCCAATTTTCGGCACCTATTTCTCCCGCGTCTCACATGCCCCCAACCCCCGCTTTCGCCGGCCATCCCCGGCGTCCGTAGTTGCGGCGCCGCTTGCCACCGGCTACGATTGTTGACAGACTTACTCTACATTAGTTAAAGGATAGTACCCGGCTCCGGCATTCCCCGCCGCCACGCCGAACACCACTGCTCATGCGTGTCTCCACTCGCAGCGACTACGGGCTCAGGGCCCTGATCGAGCTCGCCGGACATTACGGGCACGGCCCCTTGCAGTCCTCCGAGATCGCGCTGCGCCGCCACGTCCCCGAGCAGTACCTCGACCAGCTCCTCACCGCGCTCCGGAAAGCGGGCTTCATCCGCTCCGTGCGAGGCCCGGCGGGTGGGCACGAACTCGTGCGCAACCCCGCCGATATCACCGTCCGCGACGTCATCGAGGCTCTCGAAGGCAGCCTCTCGCCCGTGGCCTGGCTCGATGAACCGGCTGAGCTCACCGACCACCCGCACCTCTGCGGCCAGCGCGAAATCTGGGAACGCGTCCGCGCAGCCACCGAGGAGATCCTCTCCTCCTATTCCATCGCCGACCTGCTCGAGCGTGAGCCGAGCGCAACCGCCGGCAGGTACAGCATATGAACAGCCTCGTGGCACGCCCCGAAATCGCCGCTTCCGTCCTCGACCTCGTCGGCCGAACCCCCCTCGTCCAGCTCCGGCGTATCGTCCCACAGGGGGCAGCGACGGTTCTCGGAAAGCTCGAAAATCTCAACCCGGCCGGATCCGTGAAAGACCGTATCGCCCTCGCAATGGTGGAGGACGCCGAAAAGGCCGGGCTCCTCACCCCGGGCTCGACTATCGTCGAGCCAACGTCCGGCAATACGGGCATCGGTCTCGCACTCGTCGCAGCCGTCAAAGGCTACCGCCTCATCCTCACCATGCCCGAGGATATGTCGATCGAACGCCGCCGCCTCCTCGAACGGTATGGCGCCGAGCTCATCCTCACCCCCGCCATCGAGGGAATGACCGGCGCAGTCTTTGCAGCGCAGCAGCTCGTCGAAAAGAATGCCGGGTACTACATGCCGCAGCAGTTCGAAAACCCGGCGAACCCGGATATCCACGAACGCACCACGGCAAAGGAGATCCTCGACGCAACGAGTGGAAAGATCGACGCCTTCGTCGCCGGGGTGGGCACGGGAGGCACCATCACCGGTGTCGGCCGCGCACTCCGCCGGGAGCTCGGCGAGTCCGTCCTCATCGTCGCCGTCGAACCCGCAAGGTCACCCGTCCTCAGCGGGGGCCGTGCCGGGATGCACGCGATCCAGGGCATCGGGGCGAGCTTCGTGCCGGGCGTCCTCGACTGCGGCATCTACAACGAGATCATGCGAATCGAGGACAAGGACGCCATCGCCATGAGCCGCCGGCTCGCCCGCGAAGAAGGAATCCTCGCCGGAATTTCATCGGGGGCGAACGTGTTTGCGGCCCGTAAGGTCGCCGAACGCCTTGGCCCGGACAAGACCATCGTCACCATCATCTGCGATACCGGGGAGCGCTACCTCAGTGTCAGCATGTAGATGAACTTCCACGCAACACCGCCGGAACCAGGCGACCCCGCCCGGGCCCGGCGCCAGCCATCCAGCCCACCCCCACCCTGGCGCTCACCACGCCAGAGCCCGTTCGCAGCCGCGGAGGTCGAAATGCCCGTTACCGTCTATATCCCCACTCCCTTCCGACACCTCGTGGGCAATCGTGCCAACGTCCGCGCAAGCGGTGCAACCGTCCGCGACGTGCTCCATGACCTCGATGCCCAGTTCCCGGGCTTCGAAGCCCAGATCGTCGACTCCACCGGCGACCTCGCCCGCCATATCAACATTTATGTGAATCAGGTCGAGATCGAGCATCTCCAGGGCGAAACCACACCCCTCGCCGACGGCGACGAACTGGCCGTCATCCCCGCCCTCGCCGGTGGCGCCACGGCACTTACCCCCGAAATGGTGGAACGCTACAGCCGCCACCTCATCATGCCGCAGGTTGGCAGCGCCGGGCAGCGCAAGATCATCGAAGGGAGCGTGCTCATCATCGGCGCCGGCGGCCTCGGCTCACCGGTAGCCCTCTACCTGGCCCTCGCCGGCGTCGGCAAGATCGGCATCGTCGATTTCGATGTGGTTGACCGCACCAACCTCCAGCGCCAGATCCTTCATCAGACCGATGACATCGGGAAGTCCAAGGTGCAATCGGCCAGGGAGACGCTGCTCGCCTACAACCCCAACGTCGAGGTCGTCACCCACGAAACACCGATCACCAGCGACAACGCAATGGAGATCCTCGCGCAGTACGACATGGTCGTGAACGGCGCCGATAACTTCGCGACACGCTACCTCGTCAACGACGCCGCCTACCTCTTGAAGAAACCGCTCATCGATGGCTCCATCCTCATGTTCGACGGCCAGGCGACAACCTACCTCCCGGGCCGCGGCTGCTACCGCTGCCTCTATCCCGCGCCCCCTCCCCCAGGCATGGTGCCGAGTTGCGCCGAAGCCGGCGTCCTCGGCGCAATGTGCGCCACCATCGGCAGCATCCAGGCGACCGAGGTCCTCAAGCTCATGCTCGGAATTGGCGAGCCCCTCGTGAACCGGCTCCTCCTCTACGACGCACTCTCCCTCGAAGCGCGTATCGTTAAGATCCGCCGCGATCCCGAGTGCCCGCTCTGCGGCGATAACCCGACCATCTTCGAACTCATCGACTACGAACAGTTCTGCGGCTCGCCAATCGGACACGAAGGCTAGCCGCTCCCCAGGGAGAAGCCGCCCAACCGGCTTCTCCCCCAACCATCTCTTTCAGACAGGACTACTACCTATGACTGCCCCTGCGACTCCCACCATCAATGTCCGTGTGACCGCCGTCCTCCAGAAACTGACCGGCGGACAGAAGACCGTGGAAGCCACGGGCGAGAACGTCGAACAGGTCATCGAAGACCTCGAGGCGCGCTACCCCGGATTCCGGCCCCAGCTCTATGGCGATGATGGCAAGCTCCACCGCTTCGTGAACATCTACCTCAACGACGAGGACATCCGCTACACCGGTGGCGTCGCAACGGCGATCAAGCCCGGCGACGTCCTCGACATCCTGCCGGCCCTCGCCGGCGGCGCCTGAGGCCCCGGATGACCCTCTACCACTCGGTCCTCGAGCTCATCGGCAACACGCCCCTGGTGGAGCTCCGCTCGTTCGCTCCCCGCCCCGATATCCACATCTATGCCAAGCTCGAAGGCCAGAACCCCGGCGGCTCCGTGAAGGACCGCATCGCGAAATACATGATCGAGTCGGCCGAGAAAACCGGCGCCCTCCAGCCCGGCGACTCCATCCTCGAACCCACATCCGGAAATACCGGGATCGGCCTCGCGATGATTGGGCGCGTCAAGGGCTACAAGGTCATCTGCGTCATGCCCGAAAACGTCAGCGAGGAGCGCACCCAGCTCCTCCGCGCCTTCGGGGCCGAGATCATCTACACCCCCGGCGAGCTCGGCTCGAACGGCGCCATCGCCCACGCCAAGGAGATCGTGGCCGCGAACCCCGGCAAATACTACTTCCCCTACCAATACGGCAACGACGCCAACCCCCGCGCCCACTACGAGACAACCGGGCCCGAAATCCTCCGTGACCTCCCGCAGACGACCGTGTTCGTCGCCGGCCTGGGCACAGGCGGAACGCTCACGGGCACGGGCCGCTACCTCAAGGATCAGAACCCCGCCATCAAGGTCATCGCCGCGGCACCCCACCCCGGCGACGCCGTCCAGGGCCTCCGAGCCCTCGAAGATGGCTTCATCCCGCCGATCTTCGATGAGACAGTGCTCGACGGGAAGATCGTCGTCGATAGCGCATCCAGCTTCGCCATGTCGAAAGAGCTTACCCACCGCGAAGGGCTCTTCGTTGGCGTGAGCTGCGGCTCCGTCGTCAAGGCTGCACTCAAGGTCGCCGAACGCCTCGAAGGCGAGCAACACCTCGTCTGCCTCCTCGCCGATGGCGGCTGGAAGTACCTCAGCTCCAACCTCTGGACAACCAACTGGGAAGACCAGCCCGAGGACGTCGAAAGCAAGATCTGGTGGTAGCCGCTCACTCGCCCCGCCAACGAACCAGCGGCCCACCCGGCGATTCGCAATAACGCACGCCCGACTCTAGGATCGGCACGTGACCGACGACGCTCGCTGGCGTCCGCCAGCCGGACTCCCCCGCCTCCCCGTGGACCAGCCCGCCCATGGCGAGTGGGGCAAGGCGCCCCCAAACGCCGACGAACGTGAATTCCTCACCGGGCCGCGAACCCGCGGCTCCGAGTTCCTTCGCGTGGTCCGCATCGGGCGGGAACTCATCCGGGGGTTTCGTGCCCTCCACTTCGTCGGCCCGTGCGTCACCGTCTTCGGCTCAGCACGCTTCGGCGAGGGCCACCCCTACTACGAACTCGGCCGTCGCATCGGTGGCGAGATCTCCCAGGCCGGGTTCACCGTGATGACTGGTGGCGGCCCCGGCCTCATGGAGGCCGCCAACCGGGGTGCACGTGAAGATGGCGGCCGGAGCGTCGGCTGCAACATCCGCCTCCCCCACGAACAGATGCCCAACCCCTACCTCGATACCTTCGTCGAGTTCAACTACTTCTTCGTCCGCAAGGTCATGCTCGCCAAGTACTCCTACGCGTTCATCGCACTTCCCGGCGGATTCGGCACGCTCGATGAACTCTTCGAAATCGCAACGCTCATCCAGACCGGGAAGATCCGCAACTTCCCCTGCGTGCTGATGGGTGTCGAGTTCTGGCAGCCCCTTGTCGAGTTCATGCGTCAAAACCTCGTCGGCCTCGGGACCATCGACGCTGAAGACCTCGACCGCCTCACACTCACCGACGACCCCGCGCATGCCGCTGCGCTCGTCCGCGAGACAGCCATGCGGAAGTTCGGCCTTACCTACACAAGGCGGCTCCAGCGGCGGCCCTGGCTCTTCGAGTAAAAACGCACAGGCTCACCCTCCCTCCTCGTCAGGAGGCGGATAGGTGACCTGCCCATCCACCACCCGCGCAAACGCAGTCATCGTGTGCGGTCGCGCAGCCCGCGGCGACGTGATGTCCGCCGTCTCGATTCCGCGGGCGAGCAGCGCATCGGCCACGAGCGAGCGGTGGCAGCGGAACGGGTTCCCCTCCGCACACATCAGGGCCACGCACTCCCGGCTCGCCCGCTCAATCACCTTTTCGAGTGCGGAAGCGAACGCCTCGGTCTGCATGTAATCCGCGTAGCCACGGAAGCTCGCGTTATGCCAGCCGCCGTTTGGCGAATCCTTCCGGGCATGGCGCAGTCCGCCAAGTTCCGGAATGTGCACGTAGGCGATGCCCGCATCCGCAAGTGAGCCCGCGAGAGCACCCGCTTCGAACTGCGGATTATGGCGCGACCGCGGGACCGTCCGGATATCACCGAGCGTGTCCACCGCGTGGCCAACGAGCATCGCGATGAACTCCGCACCCGAACGGGTAGAGTGCCCGATAGTGTAAATCCGGCCCGTCATCTCGCCTCCCCCCGGCTTCATCAGGTACAGGCCCCTTGCCCGACCCGCCCTACGCCGCTACGGTCACACTTTGCGATCCGTTCGTCCATCGACGGGAGTCGTAGAACGTAGTACGAATCCCATACGAAGCCTCGCGCGAGGCAGGGGTGACACCGCATGCCAGTTCCGCCCGGATCCGGGCCCCAGTTCACGCCTGCCACCGACCGCCGGGGCCGCGTCTCCCGCTACCGTGTCGAGCTCCCCCACGCCGGAATCGTCGAAACCGAACGCGGACGCTTCGAAGCCACGGAGTACGCCGAAAAACGCACCGGGCTCAAGGGCCGCTGGCTCGCCGTCCGCGACGTCATCCTTGGGACAACGCTCGCAAGCCACCGGCTCGAGGGCGAACGCCTCAGCAAGATCAAGGCACTCGCCGTCTTCTCGTCCGATGCCATCTCCTCCGTCGCCTACGCACCCCAGGAGATCATCCTCGTCCTCATGCTCGCCGGGACAGGCGCGATCAAATGGTCGCTGCCCGTTGCCGGGGCAATCACCATCCTCCTTGCCATCGTCGTGGCCAGCTACCGGCAAACCGTCCGCGCCTACCCCCGCGGTGGCGGCTCCTACATCGTCGCACACGAAAACATCGGAGCATTCGCCGGGCTCATGGCGGCCGCCGCGCTCCTCACCGACTACGTCCTCACTGTCTCGGTGTCCGTCGCCTCCGGTATCGATGCACTCTCCTCACTCAATGCCGACTTCCGGCCGTTCGCCGTCCCCCTCGCGATCGCCGTCGTGGGGATCGTCGCATTGATCAACCTTCGCGGCGTCAGCGAGTCGGGGACGATCTTCGCAATCCCCACGTACGCGTTCATCTTCCTCCTCGCCGGCGCCATCTTTTGGGGGCTCGGCAAGGTCCTCTTCGGAGGCGAGAACGTCCTTCACGCCAGCGCCCCGCGCGAACCGTTGCCCGCGGCGGAGGCGCTCGGGCTCGCACTCATCCTGCGTTCGTTTGCGAGCGGCTGCAGTGCCATGACAGGCATCGAAGCGATCTCGGATGGAGTCCAGGCGTTCCGGCAGCCCGCCGCAAAAAACGCGCAGCAAACACTCCTCGCCATGGGGATCATCCTCGGAACGTTGTTCCTGGGCTCAACACTCATGGCCCGCCACCTCGGGATCGTGCCAAACGAAGACAACACGCTCCTCGCCCAGCTCGGCGAATATACCTACGGCGAGGGAAGCTTCCTCTTTGGCTTCATGCAGATCATGACCGCCGGGATCCTCTTCCTTGCAGCGAACACCGCCTTCGCCGATTTTCCGCGGCTCTCCGCCATCCTTGCCCGCGACGGCTACATGCCGCGAATCTTCCACGCCCGTGGCAACCGCCTCGTGTTCAGCTACGGCATCATGGTGCTCGCCGGGCTTGCCATGCTCCTGCTCACCGCCTTCGACGCCAAGACCACGCGCCTCATCCCGCTCTACGCCCTCGGCGTCTTCCTCTCGTTCACACTTAGCCAGACGGGCATGGTCCGGCGCTGGATACGCCTCAAGGAAACGGGCTGGCGCGTCGCAGCCATCGTCAACGGCATCGGCGCAATAACCACCTTCCTCGTCCTCATCATCATCCTCGAAGCCAAGTTCCTCCACGGCGCATGGATCGTCTGCCTGCTGATCCCCATCCTCGCCGGCACAGCGATGCTCATCGGCCGCTTCTACCACAACCTCAAGCGAAACCTCCACGTCTCGCCCGATGCCGTCCTCGACCTCAAACCGCGCGGCGAATCACGCATCCCTGTCCTCGTACCCGTCGAGGACATCAACCTCGCAATCGTCATGACGCTCGGTGCAGCCTGCGAACGCTCCCGCGATGTCACGGCTGTCCATGTGATGGTCGACCCCGACGAACGCTCAACGGTCGAAGAACGCTGGGCCCGGCAGTTCCCCGAGATCCCCCTCGTGGTCATCGATTCCCCCTTCCGCACCGTCTCCGACCCGATCGCCGCCTACATCGAAGACCGGCTCAGGCAGGCCCCCCACGAAGTGACCGTGATCGTGCCATTGCTCGAGGTCCAGCATTGGTACCAGCGCCCGCTCGTCAACCAGAGCCTCAAGCGGCTGAACAAGATGCTTCACCGCAGGGGACGAGTCTCTGTCGTCGTCTACCCGTTCAACGCCGGTTCGCGGCGACGGCGAGCCACCGCAGGCCAGGCCGGCTGACCTCCGGCTCGCATCCCGGTGCCCAGAGGCGCCAATCGTCGCTCCAACCAAAGTGACCGGCCGGGCCCGGCAGGGTAGGCTTGGTGCCCATGACCATCTACCTGGTTCGCCACGGGCAGGCCGCCGCGGGCGTAGAAGATCTCGATCCCGGCCTCTCCGAACTGGGCCACCGCCAGGCTCGCGTCACGGGAGACGCACTGAAAGCCGTCCACGGCGGTGCGCTCATCGTCTCACCACTGCGGCGGACACGTGAGACCGCCGGCCCTATCGCCGCCAGACTCGCTCTCGAACCCCGGATCCGGGAAGAAGTCGCAGAGGTTTTCGATCCCTCGAGCCCGGCCGAAACGCGGCGGGCCATGATCGGACCATTCATGGCCGGCCGCTGGAGCGAACAGGACGAGGCGCTCCAGGCATGGCGCACCCGCGCCATCGAGACCATCCGCGCCCTTGGCCTCGAGTGGGCAGACCGTAACCGCGACGTCATCATCGTCTCGCACTATGTGGCCATCTGTGCCGCGATTGGCGAAGCCCTGGGCGACGACCGCGTTGTGCCGGCCCCTATCGCCAACTGCTCCATCACCACCATCGAGGCAACCACCGGGAAGCTCCGCCTCATCGAGGCAGGGAGCACCACACACCTCGGCGATGAACTCGTCACCGGCGTCTCATCAGCACTGTTCGGGCCCGCCGCCCGTTAGCCTGCCACGCTCAGGCGGCCCATCGCGAAGGCGGCACGCTCAACGCTCCCGTAGACCGCCACACCCTTCGCAACGAAGTCATCACGCACGCTGTCGATGAGGGCGCGGTGACCGGCATCGTTCGTCTCGGTTGGCCCAAGCACCACGGCAACAGGCTTCTCCGCGCCGGCCGCGATCGCCGCCAGCCGGTTGCACGCGTGCCGGAGCCGCTCCCCGGCATCGGGCCGCCCGAGGAACCAGTCCTCCCCCACATTCGCGATGGCCACGTCGTAGGCATCACTCGCAAGCATCAGCTCGAGGAGACCGTTCGAGGAGAGACCGCTCCCCGCGAGAATCGACTGGTCCACCGGGTTCCCAACCCAGTCGGCCAGCGCCGGCGCCTTCTCCCGCACCCTCTCGCGGACATCGGCCGGGAGAGGCACGACATCGAGTCCGTTCTCCTCGCACGCATCCGCCGATTGGACGCTCCGGCCGCCACCCCCGCCAACCACCGCCACCCGTCGGCCACGGGGCTTGGAGAGTAACGAGGCCCCGGTCATCAGGTCGAGCAACTGTTCCTGGTTGCGCGCCTCGATCGCCCCTGCCTGCTTCAGCACCGTTGACCACAGGTCCGCCGCCCCGGCGATAGCCGCGGTGTGCGATGCAGCCGAGCGCGCCCCCGCCTTTGTACGCCCTGCCTTGTGGATAATCACCGTCTTCCGCGCCGCCGCTGCCTGCAGCCCCTCGAAAAAGCCCCGGCCATCCAGCACACCTTCGACATACGCACCGATGACAGCCGTCTCATCATCATCGGCGAGGTAACGGAGCATCTCCCCCGGCGTGATATCCATGCCGTTGCCGTAGTTCGCGACCTTGCCGAAGCGCAGTCCCCGGAACGAGCCCCGGATGATGACCTCGACAGCGTTGTTCCCGCTCTGGCTGAGGAACGCCGTATGGCCCCCCGCCTGTGGCAGGTCAGGGCGAAAGGAGATCCCCGCCACCGGGTGATAGAGCCCCATCCCGTTGGGGCCAAGGATGCGGACGCCAGCCTCCGCCGCCTTCCGCGCAATCTCGTGTTCGAGCGCAGTCGCCTCCTCGTCACCCGTTTCGCTCAGCCGCCCTGTAAACAGGTGCAGGAAACGCACCGATCGCCCGGGGCACTGGGCGATGAGATCGAGGACACCGCTCGCAGGTATGCAGGAGATCACGAGGTCTGCATCGCCCGGTACCGTAGCAAGAGACGGGTACGCCTTGTAGCCCGCGATCTCAGCCGCTTTCGGGTTGATCGGATAAACCGGCCCCGCAAACCCGAACTCCTTGAGCGAACGCACGTAGTCGTGCCCGGCACTGTCGGCATTGGTGGAAGCCCCGGCCACGGCGACACTCCGTGGGCGGAACAGGAGATCGAGATCAGGTCCGGAATTTGCTGAGCCAGTCACGTCCGCGATTGTCGAGTCTCGTCCCCCGAATGTCGATCACCCCCGGTTAGGCAGGAAGAAAAGGGGCCATCCTGTGCTCTAGACGAATAAATATCGTGATGCGATGGTAGAACTCTCACGTACACGGAAGGGTTCATGATCGCTCGCATCCCCTACAAGTACCTCGTGGCCATCGTCTTCATGTTCGGCCTCTTCATGGACCTCATGGACACGACAGTCGTCAACGTCGCCGTCCCCGACCTGACAAAGGAGTTCAACGCCTCGACATCCGCCGTGGAGTGGACCGTCACCGGCTACCTCCTCAGCCTCGCCGTCTTCATCCCCGCGGCCGGGTTCCTCTCAGACCGCTTCGGTACGAAACGCGTCTTCCTCGCAGCGATGAGCATCTTCGTCGCCGCGTCCGCCCTCTGCGGCCTCGCCCAGAGCCTCCATGAACTCATCGCCTTCCGGTTCCTCCAGGGCATGGGCGGCGGCATGATGACGCCCGTGGGCACGGCCATGCTCTCGCGCGAATTCCCGGGAGCAGAGCGAGCGAAGGCGAGCGCCCTCATCTCGGTCCCTGTCGTGTTCGCCCCAACCCTCGGGCCCGTCCTCGGAGGCTACCTCGTTGAGTATGTGAGCTGGCGCTGGATCTTCTACATCAACCTGCCCGTCGGTCTCACAGGCCTCATCTTCGGCTTCCGTGTACTCAAGGAGCACCGCGAGGCATACGCCCGCGAGGGCTTCGATGTCGTGGGGCTCCTCAGCGGCGGAGCCGCCGCGGCGATGCTCCTCTACGCCCTTTCCGAGGCGGCAACCGCAGGCTGGACATCGAACCGCGTCATGGGCTGGGGAGTGGCCGGCCTCGCCATCGGCATCGTCTTCGTCCTCTGGGAACTGCGCGCGCACCCGCCCATGATCGATCTCTCGCTCTTCAAGCGGCAGCTCTTCCTGCTCGGCAACGTCATGGTGATGCCCGCCTTCGGCGTCTTCGCCGGTTTCATCTTCATGCTCACCCTCTACCTTCAGCAGCTCCAGGGCCGCTCCCCGTTCCATGCCGGCCTCATCCAGGCGCCGGCATCCATCGGCACCGCGTTCTCTCTCCCCCTCGCGAGCCGCATGTACGCCCGCCTTGGCCCACGCAAGATGATGCTCATCGGCTTCGGTTTGTCCGTGCTTACGATGGCCCCCTTCACCACGCTCAACGCCGATTCTCCAGCCTGGCTCGTCATCACCTTCCTCACCCTTCGCGGCCTCCCCTTCGCCTTCGCCATGGTGGCCGCGCAGACGATCATCTTCGGGCCGCTCGAGAGCGCCAAGCAGGGCCCCGGAAGCTCCGCCTACAACACGCTCCGGCAGGTCGCGGCTTCGTTCGGCGTCGCACTCATCGCCACCATCCAGATCAGCCGGATGGGCACACACCTCTCCAGCCTGGTATCGAGCCAGCACCTCGCCGCGCCAACCGCCGCGATCCAGCGCCATGCAATGGAACTCGCCTTCCGCGACGCATTCATCGTCTGCGTGGCGCTCATGCTCATCCCGCTCGCACTGACCGTCTTCGTGGACGACCGAAAGGCAGAAGAGACCCTTTCGCGCAGGATGAAGGAGAATATGGCGGCCGCGGCGGGTGGAAAGGTCTCCGCCCCGGCCAGCATCTCTCACTAACCATGCCAAAGCCGCAGCACATCCGCGTCATCACGTTCTCCCGCCAGGTCGGCGCCGGCGGGGAGTCGATCGCGCGGGCAAGTGCCGAGCGGCTGGCCTTCCGCTACGTCGATCGCGAAGTCATCGACCGCGCCGCCGAAGCCGCCGGTGTGACGCCGGAACTCGTCGACAGCGCAGAACACTTCCCGTCGCTCAAAGAGCGGATGCTGGCCTCGCTCACGTCGTCGCCGGGTCTCATGGCGCTATCATGGTTCACGCCAGCACCCTACGTGCCGAACCTGCTCTACACCTCCGCCCGCTACCGGGTTCTCGTGCAGGACGTCATCAAGGAGGTCGTCCGCGAGGGCGATGCCGTCATCCTCGGGCATGGCGGACAGGTCATCCTGCGCGACCGCTGGGACACCCTCCGCATCCTCGTCACGGGAAGCGACCACCTCCGTATGCTCCGCGTCCAGGAACGCCTCGAAACGAACAGCCCGGAAGCCGCCCGCCGCTACGTCGAGCAATCCGACCAGGAGCGCGCGACCTATTTCGAGCGCATCTACGGCATGGAATGGCTCTCCCCAAAGCTCTACGACCTCTGCATCAACACCGACCACTGGAGCCTGCAACAGGCGGTCGACCTCGTCGTCAGCGCCGCCTGCTCGCGATAACGACCCGCGAAAGCCCGGGCCTCAGCTCGTACACGGGCGAAGCGGATCGACGGGCCGGCGCGGCACACCTGGGTGCGGGAGCGCCTTACCCGGCTCGCCCGGCAAGTGCCCGAACTCCGGCGGCAGGCTCTCGAGGAACTCCATCGCGCACGACGCGCAGATCCCGTGCGAGACAGTCTCGTTCCCGGCCTGCACGAGGACACCACACCAGGCGCAAACAATCGTAATCGGCCCGCTATCCATGGCCTCACCGTAGCACCGGCCACGTCCGAAAAACGTTCGTTCAGCGCCGCGGCAACGAAGCTGTCACCACCCTGTTCCCGAAGCGGCCCTGCAGCTCCTACTCGCCCTGGGGCGAACTCGGCTGGCCATCCCCCGGGTTGCTACGGCCTCGCCGTCCGTGACGGCGGGGCGAACGCGCACTCCCCTCGGCGTCCGCTACGCCATCAGCCGCCGCGCTGTCCTCCGGGGGGCGCTGCGGGCGCTGGCGCGGTGCACCCTGTGAAGGCCGGGACGGAGCGGGCGGCCCCGCCGGGTCGGCGCGCTGGAACGTGCGCCCGGCAGGAAGGTCCGCCGTTGGCTGGCGGCGAGGCTGTTCACGCCGTCCTTCGCGGGGCGGCGCCGCTTGCTCCCCGTTACCCCGGCCACGACGCCGCCGGTTCTCCCGCGGCTGCTCCGCCTGGGGCTGCTCACCCTCCGCAGCACGGCCGCGCGCCCCGCGGGCAGGCGGCCCCGCTGGAGCCCCGGATGTGCGCTCCGGCCGTGCCTTCATCTCACGCCGCGGCCCGCCTCCGGGCAGCCGCCCCCGTCCCGTAACCCGCGACTCCGGTGCCTCGAGCCAGTCGGGCTCCACCGGTTCGGGTTCGCGAAGGTCTTCCTCCGTCGCTTCAATGAGCCCCTGCGCGATCGCATCGACCCGGCTGATGCTCGGCGGCGGTGTACCGCTCTTACTCGAGGTGTCCCAGCGGACAACCGTACCCAGATCACGGTCGGGGACTTCGACACGCCCCGCACCCTCAACGTAGAGGGTCACCTGGCGGCGAAGGATATTGACACCGATCACCTTGCCCTCACCCGTTGGCGTGCTGCACCGCTGGCCGATCTTCGGGAGGCTCTTCCGCATCTCCTTGTAACCCTCTTCCTCATAGGAGAGGCAGCAGAGAAGTCGCCCGCAGAGACCACTGATCTTCTGGGGGTTGAGCGGCAGCTCCTGCTCCTTCGCCATCCGAATCGAGATCGACGGGAAGGTCGCAAGCCAGCTAGAACAGCAGAGCTCACGCCCGCAGATTCCATATCCGCCCGCAAGCTTCGCTCGGTCACGTGCACCGACCTGCCGGACATCGACGCGCGCATGGAACGCCGCTGCCGAACGCCGGACAAACTCGCGGTGATCGAATCGCTCGTCACTGCTACAGGTGAAGGTCAGGCGTCGTCCATCGAGAGTGAACTCGGCGGCATCGATGCGTGCGGGAAACTGGAGCTCCTCGCCGAGGCGCCGGGCCTCGGGAAGGAGTTCCTCCGCGCGCAGTCTCAGGTCCTCGGCCCGCCGGATATCTCCCTCCGTCGCAAGGCGCAGGATCGGCTTGAGCTCCTCACGGCCGAGTTCATTGACCACGACCTGTTCCGGAGCAATCACGACGCGGGCGATCTCCGGGCCGCGGGTGGTTTCGACGATGACGTACTCACCCACCTCGAGCCGCATACCGGCCGCGTGGAAATAGAAAATCTTGCCTGCATTGCGGAACCGGACTCCGGCAACGCTGGCGGTGTTATCACGCATATGCTGCGGTATCTTCCTCGGAATGTACCGCCAGTGTACGCCGCGGGAAGCTCAGGAGCATGAGCTCCATCGCCGCACGGGGAACCACGTTGGCGAGAAGGTCGGCCCTGCATTGCACGACCGCCTTGAGTGCGCCCAAATCTTCGATCGCTTCATCCCGCCGGTCCGGGCCCGCCATCGAAGCGGCTCGCAGTCGCTCCTCCCAGAACGCCTCCCACGCATCCAGCTCGGGAGCAACCTGCGCACGGTCACTGCGCCAGCGCTCGGCGAGCTTCCCGGCATAGTCAAACCGCTCCGCCGTCGAGGCTCCGGCCATCTGCGCACAGCGTTCCAGCAGGCGTTCGCGCACGCCGATGAGGTCCGGGTCGTTGGCGAAAGCGATGGCCCGGCCGGGCCGACCACGAGCCGCCTCCGCAGCTGCCGCCGCCAGGGCCGGCTCGACTCCGCGCTCCATGAGCCCTGCCTCGATCTCCGCCCGCGGGACGGTGCGAACATCGATCCGCCGGCAACGGCTGAGGATCGTCTCGATGATCGACTCGGGTGCAGACGACACCAGGCAGATAGCCGTGTGCCCCGGCGGCTCCTCCAGCGTCTTGAGTAACGTGTGCGCCGCATCACGGCCAAGGCGCTCGGCAGGATCGACGGTGATAACGCGATACCGGCCCTCAAACGGGTAGCGGGCCACGAGATCGATGAGCCCGCGAATCTGGCAGATGCGGATGTCACGGGAGTCGGGGTGTTTCGCGTGCGAACCCTCACCTTCGCGCGGCCGGCAAAGCACGTCGCCGGGCGCGAGCGTCAGGATGTCCGGGTGCGCACCATCGGCGATCAGGCGGCACGGCCGGCAAACACCGCAGGGAACCTCCGAGTTCCCAGTACGAAGCGGCGTGTCGTCGAACAGCGCCGGTGCAGCCGGGTCCACCGGGGCTCCCCGCTCGCAATTGAGCATCTTCGCGTATTCCAGCGCGAGCAGCCGGCGGCCCGTACCCTCCGGACCCGCGAAAAGCAGTGCGTGCGGCGGCTCCTCACTCGTCGCAAGAGCCCGCAGCTCGCGGATGACACCAGCATGACCAATCAGCCCACCCACAACCACGATGGTACCAGAGCCAGCCTCCGGTCCCGCACCCAAATCCGCCCTGAGGCCCCTTCCTCGACCATCTGCCGCCAACCCTCCGGTACCACTCCCCCATGCCCTCCGCCAATCCCTGTGGAAACT
This sequence comes from uncultured Anaerolineaceae bacterium, assembly GCA_964508715.1. GTDB lineage: Bacteria > Chloroflexota > Dehalococcoidia > Tepidiformales > Tepidiformaceae > JAKALX01. The sequence goes on from CAZDUX010000009.1 coordinate 75,595, forward strand.
GATCTCCAACACCCCGGCCTTCCCACTACGAACACTCCTCCCCCCACAGTCGAAACCGGCCCGTACCATCGGACCAATACCCGGCTCGCAGCTCCAATCCAGCATCCCGGAACGGCGACGCCCATGAAGCTCAATTCGAGCGCCGGGCATCCTGATGCGCCTCCCCGCCCCCTGCTCCGCCACCACCCGAAGCGGCAAACCCTGCCGCTTCGCCGCCCGCAAAACCAGCGGCCTCTGCATCAACCACGACCCCACGTACGCCGAACAACAACGCAGCAACATCCGCGAAGCCACCCGCCGCTCACTCCAGGTCCGCACCGTCATCCCCGTTCCACTCGAACAGGCCGACCTCTCCACGTGCGCCTCCATCCAGGCCGTCCCCGATGCCATCGTCCGCCTCGAGCTCACCGGGCAACTCGCACCTGTCCGCGCGCGCAACCTCCTCCGTGCCCTTTCCATCGCCATGCGCAACCTCGATAAGCACGCCTCCGTCCTCCCTGCCAGCCTCTACTACACCACCCGCGAAGCCCTCTCAGACGCAGGCCTCGCCGACCATGAGCACACCGGTGACCAACCCGTGTTCTTGCAAGTCCGGCCAGTGCGTTCCCCCACCTGTTTTTCTCGCACGCAACCCACCAGTGGTGCTGGTCACTCGCTACCGCCTTGGAGACAATCGAAGGGTGCCCGAACTACCCGAAGTCGAGACCATCCGCCGCGACCTCGAACCGCTCGTCACCGGGCGCCGGGTTACCGGTATCGAGGTCGATGAAGCAACCGTCCGCTTGCTCGCGGGCGCGCCAATCGAGGCGCTGCGCGCCAGCCTCGTGGGCCGCACCTTCACGGCAGTGGGACGGCGTGGCAAGTACCTCCTCCTCGCAATGGACGACGGCCGCGTGCTGGCCGCTCACCTGCGAATGACCGGGCGCCTCGTCTGGCGGGCCCACGACGCACCTCCAGAACCGTACGAACGGGCACGCATCACGCTCGATAACGGCTACGACGTGCGCTGGGCCGACCTGCGGAAGTTCGGCACCTGGCGCATCGTCGAAAGCGCCGATCAAGTGGTCCAGAAGCTCGGGCCAGAGCCCATCGACGAGGGGTACTCCCTGGAGCAGCTGCGCAACGCCCTGCGGGGGCGAACCGCTGCCGTCAAAACCGTCCTCCTCGACCAGCGGCGCGTCGCAGGCCTCGGCAACATCTACGTCGATGAGGCGCTCTACGCCGCTCATATCCGGCCCGATACACCCGCCGGCTGGGTTTCCGCCGCAGCCCTCAGGCGCCTCTTCGTAACGTCCCGGACGGTGCTCGAACGAGGCATCGAAAACCGCGGCGCCAGCTTCAAGGACTACGTCGACGGGCAGGGAAACCAGGGGAGCCAGCACATGCACGTCCAGGTCTTCCGCCGCACCGGAAAGCCCTGCTACGCCTGCGGCACGCCAATCGCGCGAACCGTCATCGGCGGCCGCGCCACCCACTACTGCCCGAGATGCCAGCCACGCGCACGACGCCCGAGGACAGCCAATGCTCGTTGATCCGGCCACCCTGGCACGTGCACTCGGCCTCCCGCTCTCGGCGGAGGTGGACTTCGAGCCCCTCGCCGGCCCCTCGGTGCTCGCGGAGATCGCCACCGTCCACACCGCGCAGGGCTCGCGAACCGTCGTCCTCCGTTCGAACCATGACAGCGAAGCGGCCATGAACCACGCCGCAACCATGGAGGCACTCACACGCGCCGGCTTCACCTCGATCCCCGCGCTCCTTGCAGTCGACGCCGATGTCACCATCGAGGACCGGGTCGAGGGGGTGAGTGCGCTTCAGCTCGTCCCTCCTCCCGGGTCAGCCGAGGCGGCTATCGAGGCGTTGGCGGCCCTCCACGAACTCCCCGTCCGTGAAGGGCTGCGCTGGGGGACCTCGTCGGCGGAAGTGCTGCCCGGTCCCGATCTGCCCCTCCACCGGCTCGGGTTCGCATCACACGAACGCGAGCCGGCACGCGAGTGGCTGGCGGCGATGCACGAAGCGCTGCTCGGTGGCCCGTTCGGATTCGTCCACGGCGAGACAACAGCGGCGAACATGCTCCTCGCCCCCGGCCGCGCATGGCTCACGGAGTTCTCGAAGGCGGGCTTCGGGCCGCAGCTCTTCGATCTCGTTGCGTTCCTGCTCACATCAGGACTCGACGCTCCTGCACGGCTCGCCCTCGCCGCAAGGTACGTGCAGGCTCGCGGCCTCGAGCGCGAAACCGTGGACCTGGCCGACCTTGCGGGAATCGCCTGGGGGATGAACGAACTGCTCGGGCTCCCACGCCGCCAGGTCGAGACACTCGGCGACGACATCGCAACAGAGGCGCTTCGGACCATGGCACTGCGGATCGACCGCGGCATCCGCCACCCGGCGGGCAACCACCCGGTCGCAATTGGCCTCCGCGCTGCCCTCTGGCCGGCGTAAGATCAGCCGATGCCAGACCCGAAGTTCCCCGGAGACCTCACCGAGCTCGATTTCGTGGCGGCCTACTCGCGAAGCACCCTGAGAAAGCCGCAACTCGCTGCCGATGCGGCGTTGCGCGCCCTCGTCTTCGCCGATACGAGCGACCGTGTCGTCCTCGTCGGGCTCATCGCCGGGGAACTCTCGGAGGCGTGCCGCCGGCTCGTGGCCGTCTACCGGGCACTCGCCGACCGGCGGGTAAGCGTCGCGCGCTCCCTCCTCGCGCCACTCCCCGGGCTGCCCGAGTGGCGCGAGTTCGCCCACGAGGCCGGGACGTTCTCGCCAGAACAGCTGCTCCGGGAACTGGGGCTGGGAGAACGTGCGTTGCCATACGCCGAGAACCTGCGTGGTCAGCCATCACTCGCCGACCTGGGAGAGCTCGTCGCAGCCGCCGAGACGGGCAATCCGATGTTCCTGGTGCCAACCTTCGGGCGGGCCGACGAGGCGTGGGTGGCTGGCATCGATCACGAGGGACGCATGGTGGCAACCGCGTTCGCAGCCGCGAGCGAGCCAGACGCAATCGGGCTGGCCGACCTGACCGCCGACCTGTGCGGTATCGCTCGCGGGTTCCTCGAAAGCTACCTCCACGGGCGGCGGAACGCCGGGCGGCACGATGACTGAGTGGCAGGCCGGGCGAAACAACGCAATAACCGACGTGCCCGGTATCCGTGTTGGGCACCACACCGACCGGAGGGGGATATCCGGCTGTACCGTCATCCTTTGCGAAGGTGCGCGGTTTGCAGCGGCCGACGTCCGTGGGGGTGCTCCCGGCACGCGTGAGACCAATGTGCTCGACACGGCCAATGTCGTGCGGACCTGCCATGCGATCGTGTTCAGTGGAGGCAGCGCTTTTGGACTCGCGGCCGCTTCCGGGGTCATGCGCTGGTGCGAAGAGCACGAGATCGGCTTCCAAACCACGCGCCGGCGCGTACCAATCGTGGCCGGTGCGGTGCTCTATGACCTTGGCGTTGGCGACCCGACGGCGTTTCCCGGCGAACATGCCGGGTATGTGGCCGCATCACGCGCGAAACGCGGATCCGTCGCTGAAGGCAGCGTTGGCGCCGGAACCGGTGCCACGGTCGCCAAGCTGCTCGGCCCGGATCGCTGCCTGAAGGGCGGGATCGGCACCGCGAGCGCGATCGGGCCTGGCGGCCTCGTCGTGGGTGCACTCGTCGCGACAAACGCGGTAGGGAGTGTGTTTGACCCCGAGACCGGGAAGCTCATCGCCGGTCCGCGCAATCCCGATGGGACCATGGCAGGGCTGGCCCAGGCGCTTACCCAGCGGCAGGCAGCCATGGAAGCGTTGCTCGAGAACACCACGCTCATGTGTGTGGCCACAAACGCCAGGCTCGACCATCACCAGGTGCAGCGGCTCGCCATCCAGGCGCACGACGGGTTTGCCCGGGTCATCTCACCCGCACATAGCTTCAGCGATGGGGACGTTGCATTCGCCATATCGGCAGGCGAGACGGACCTGGGGGCGGATACGCCAATGCTCGCTGGAATGCTGGCAGGCAGGGCTGTCGAACAAGCGCTGTTACGGAGTGTCTGGCTCGCCCGGGGAGTCCGCGGGGTGCCCGCGGTGGGTGAGTTCCTTGCGGCGCGTTAGGAGGCGAGGAGCCCCGCTTCGACTTCGGCGCCAAGCCGCTCGACGAGGTGCTGGACATGGAGGCTTGCGGTGTTCGAGAGCCCCTCGAACTGGAGGTGCAACACCAGGTGGCCTGGCTCACGCTCCCTGTTCACAACCCGGCAGGGCAGGCCGTCGGGAACGTCATCGAGCCAGAACACGACGTCGGGCTGCTCGCAGTCAACGTCGCAGTCGATCTCGAGAGCGGCGCCGCCTTTCGAGATGTCGATGATTCGGCCCGGGTGGCACTCGCCTCCAAGCTCAACCGTCGCGGCGATCGCCGTCCGGTAGCGCGGGAAGAGGCGGGCATCCACCGGCCGCCAGGGGCTCTGTCGCAGGAAGATCGCCCGCGCGCCGCGCAGCTCCCGGAAACGGGCAAGGAGGACGACACGTTTGCCCACCGGCCCGGCAGCGAGGATGACGTCCTGCCCGGGCTCGGGCACAGCCCCGGGCGAACCGAGGTCGAGGGTCACATTGAACGCCTGCTGCCCCACGAATACGCCGTCACACACTTCACCAGACGGCGAGCCGCGGCGAAGCACCACTATCGGGGCGCCGGTAACGGGGGCAGGGGCAAGGGGCGCAGAATCGCTGCTCACACCAATACCATCGGCAGATGGCCGGTATCCATGAATAGGAACGTCAGGCGCGAGGTTGAAGGAGCATGACGGTGAGCTCCTGGGGGAGGGTGCCGCGCGTGATGGTGATCTTCGGCTGTGGCTCGGCCTTGGTACCCGTCTCCTTGACGAAGCGCTCGAGCGGATCGAGTTCCATTGTTTCCAGGTCGGTCTTGTAGAGCATGGGGACAGCGACTCGCGGATCGACGGTGGTCATTGCGTCGGCGGCCGCCGCGGCACTCAGCGATGGGCCGCCACCGATGGGCATGAGGAGGATATCGACGTCCTTGAGCGCATCGAGTCCGAGGTGGGTGGGAGCGGGCACCCCAAGGTGGCCGATACGGATACCATCAATCTCAACGACGAAGACGATGTTGCGGCCCCCGTCCGGGAGCCGGGTCGCGATACCGGTGACAAGGATGCCGCCAACTTCGTATTCGCCGGGTGCGTCGAGGACGAGTGGCTCGCCCACCGCACCTTCGAGCCAGCTAAATCGCGGGTCGTCGCGATGACTAAGGGTGACGATTTCCGCCGGCTGTGCGAGGTACCGATAACCACTCTCGGGCGGGCACGGATCCATCAGGACGGTGCCGTCGCGGCCCTTGAGGCGGAAGCAGGTGCGGCCAAGCCAGGTAATTTCCACGACCCCATGCTACCGGGATCAGCGGGTACGGGGAATGCTTCTGTTCATCCAGGTGATCAGTTCGGCAGCTCAGTAACCGCCGAGGATCGCTTCCAGCTCCTCGAGGCGCCGATCAACAGCCTCGAGTTCCTCGCAGAGCCGGCGCCAGTAAGCAGCCAGGGCGAGTCGTTCACGCTCGAAGCCGGCATGGGTTTCGAATGGAACGGGTGGCTGGCGCGATGGCCACCGGGAATGGCCGAAGGCACGGCAGGCTCCGCTTTCGGACGGGTAGAGCGGGAGTGTGTCATCCATCACCGGGCTCGAAGCATCAAGTGCGCGCAACAGTACCTGCGCCCCGACATGAAAGCGTCATCCGCTGCCTCGAGGCATTGCGGGAGTGTATCGATGCGCCCTCGTCTTACCCGGAGCTTTAGGATGCGGTGCCATTGACTCCACATCTGCCTTACGGGGTATGTGGTATCACGTTTCGGATGTTGTTAGACTCCCGTCCACTCCGGGAGGGGAGCAGCATGCAAGACCAGCTCACGCAATTCCTGGCACGCCAGTGGCCCGACGCACAGGAGATCATCATCGAGGGCTTCGCGGTCATCGCCGGCGGCTACTCTGAGGAAACGTACCGGTTCGACTGCCACGTTGTCCGCAGCGGCGAACGCCAGACCCATCCAATGATCCTGCGGAAAGACCCGCCACCGGCAGCGAACATCCTGGCAAGCGACCGGCAGACCGAACATGAGCTTCTTCGCCTGGTTGCGCAGCACACGAACATCCCCGTGGCAGAGAGCTACTTCGTGGAGATGGACCCGGGCACGTTCGGTGAGCCCGCGATGATCATCGAGCGTGTCCGCGGGAGCGGTGAGCCCTCCGCCTTGTTCAATGGCGGGGCGAACGCTGGCCAGCTGGAGAGCGTCGCGACCCACCTCTGCGAACTCATGGCGGAACTCCACCTCACGAGCAGGGCGCTCCTGAATCCGAAGGGCGATCTCGATGATCCGCGCGGTATCGGCCTTGATGTCTCGACGTGGGATTCGTACATGGACGGAATGCTCCAGTACTACGTGGACAACTATCCGAATCTCGCGTTCGACCCCATCCCCGTGTACTACGACAGCTTCCTCTGGATGCGGCGAAACAAGCCGCGGGCGCTGCCGCTCGTGCTGGTGCACGGCGACTTCAATCCCTCGAACTTCCTCTACGAGGACGGTCGCGTCACAGCGCTCATCGACTGGGAGAATGCGCACGTGGGCGACCCGCGCGAGGACCTGGGCTGGCTCAAGCAGATGGATATGCTTTCGGCGACCGACATCTTCGGGTCGGTGAAAGCGGATGGCGGATTCCTTGGCCACTACAACAGGCTGACGGGCTTCAACGTTACACCCGAAGAGGTCGAGTTCTTCCGCGTGTTCACTGCGGCGAATATCGGCACGCCCGTCGTGGCGGCGGTGAAACGGCGCCTGGACAGGGAGCACGAAGAGTTGCTGCAGCTCTACATCTTTCAGCCGGTGGTGGCGTCGCTCGCCTCGTTCCCGCAACTCCTGAACTATCCGATGTTCGCCAGCCAGGCTGTCTCGGAGGAGGCGTAGATGTACACGAGCCCCAGCATCGCCGAAGTCATCGACGGGGTGATTGCATCGCTCAACCGCGATGTGATGCCCGAACTCCAGAGCCAGAAGGCGGCCGTCGCGGTGATCATGATGCAGACGCTTCTCGAGGGGGTGAAGCAGCGTGTCCCCATCGAGCAGCAGATGATGGCAGCCGAGCACAACCAGATGACGGCCGTCTACCGGGAAATGGCCCAGAGCATCGGCAGTGCGACTGGCCCGGAGGCGGAACGTATCCGGGCACGCGCCGCAACACTCGGGGCCTATCCGGACCTGCCCCAGATCCCGGCATTCGACGACCTGGCACGAGCGTACCGAGAGCTGAGCCAGGGTCTCGTCGACTCGCTCGATGACCTTGACCGGCTGATCCGCGCAGGGAACGCGGGAGCGGAGGCCGCACTCGAACAAATGCGGACCTACCTGGGCCCGCGAACCATCGCCGATTTCACGACCTACTTCGTTGGCGCCGGGATGGCCGGGCGGGGGTGACGCCCGCCTTCGCCTCGCATCTCAATTCCGGCGGACGGCGAGGATGAGCCCAGCACCTTCGATATCATGCTCGAGGCGGAGCGCACCATCGGGCGGCGGACCCGCGACGATCTCGGTCGTGAGGGTTTCGGCACGAATGTAGTCGCCGTGAGTTGCAACAACGCGGGCGATATCGGAATCGCCCTGGTACCAGGTGGTGATACGGTCGGTTAGCTCAAAACCGGCTTCGCGGCGCATGTCCTGGATACGACGGACGATCTCGCGTGCGAGGCCTTCATCCGCGAGTTCGGGGGTGATGGCAGTCGTGACAGCCACCACGTATCCGGCATCGGTTACAGCGGCATAGCCCTCGGCATCGCGGGCTTCGAGGAGGATATCCTCGGACTCGAGGGTGTGTCCCTCGACGGCGATCGGCTGGTTCTTGCGGACGAGATCGGCGACGACCCCGGCGGGCATGGCGGCGATACCCTGGCGGATGACCGGGACGTCGCTCCCGTACTTGCGGCCGAGCACAGGCAAGTTTGGCTTCACATCAAAGCGGACGACCTCGCTTTCATCGTCGAGGATACGGAGGGAACGGGCATTGAGCTCTTCGAGGACCAGCTGATCGTTCTTGCGGAGTGCGGCAGCCTCCTCCGGTGTTCGTACCTTGACGGCAACTTCGGAGATGGGCTGGCGGACCTTGATCTGGACGCGGGCGCGAGCAGCGCGGCCCATGGAGCAGATGCGCTTCACGAGCTGTGTTTCGTCGTTGAGACGACGGTCGATGCGCGCGGTATCGGGGACAGGCCAGAAGGCGAGATGGACGCTTTCGGGCTCATTCGAGTTGAGGGAAAGGACCAGGTTCTGGTAGATCTCCTCGGCGACGAACGGGGTGAACGGCGCGAGAAGCTTCGAGACCGTAGTGAGGGCGGTCCAAAGCGTGTGGTAGGCCCACTGCTTGTCGGTGTCGCTTTCGCTGGCACCGCGCCAGAAGCGGCGGCGCGAGCGGCGGACATACCAGTTCGAGAGGTCGTCGACGAACGCTTCGATGGCACGGCCAGCGTCGGTCGGGTCGTAGGCCTCGAGTTCGTCGGTGACCTTCACCACGAGGCTGTTGAGCTCGCTGAGGAGCCAGCGATCGAGTTCGGACGCCTGGCCATCGGGAACCTTGCGGGGATTGGCGGCGTCGATATTGGCGTAGCTCACGAAGAACGAATAGGTGTTCCAGAGCGTGAGCAGGAAACGGCGCAGTCCTTCTTCAACGAGGCCGGCGGAGAAACGGCGGGAGGAGCCGGCAGGGCTGGCGGTGTACATGTACCAGCGGGTGGCATCGGCGCCGTGGAGGTCGAGGATGCTCCAGGGTTCGACCGCGTTGCCGCGGCTCTTGGACATCTTGTTGCCCTTCTCGTCCTGGATGTGGCCGAGACAGATGACGTTGCGGTAGGCGATGCCCTCGGGCACGGCCTCGACAGCCTTGAGGAGGGTGGCTTCGGCGTGGAGGGTGTAGAACCAGCCGCGCGTCTGGTCGATGGCCTCGCAGATGAAGTCAGCGGGGAAGTACTTGAGGAAGTCGTCCTCGTTTTCGAACGGGTAGTGCCACTGGGCGTAGGGCATGGCGCCGCTGTCGTACCAGGCGTCGGCGACCTCGGGGGTGCGTCGCATCACACCGCCGCAGTGACAGGTGAGGGTGACCTCATCGATGAACGGGCGATGGAGATCAGTCATGGCCTCGACCTTCGCGCGGTCGGTGGCGCGATCGGCGAGTTCGTGCCTGGAACCGATGCACTCCGACTGGCCGCACGTTTCGCACTTCCAGAACGGCAGAGGTGTGCCCCAGTAGCGCTCGCGGCTGACGGCCCAGTCGATGTTGTTCTCAAGCCAGTTGCCGAAGCGGCCGCTCTTGATGTGCTCGGGATACCAATTGATCTCCCGGTTACCGGCGACGAGGGCATCACGCTGTTTCGTGGTGCGGATATACCAGCTGGGCTTCGCGTAATAGAGGAGCGGGGTGCCGCAGCGCCAGCAGAACGGATAGGTGTGCTTGATGGTGCCATGCTTGAGCATCAGGCCGCGCTCTTCGAGGTCGCGGATGATGTCGCGGTCCGCCTGCTTGGCGAACTTGCCGGCACCGGGAAGGTCGGGCGCCATGATGCCACGGAGGTCAATCGGCTGGACGAAGAGGAGCTTGAAGAGCTTGCCTTCATCGAAGTCCTCACCACCAAAGGCCGGGGCGATGTGGACGATGCCGGTGCCGTCATCGAGCGAGACGTAATCGGCGGCGATGACACGGCGAAGGCCGTCGGTCTGCTCCCGGATATCACCGGTAATTCGGCGGAGGCGGCCTTCGTCGTCGAAACGCATGACGTCTTGACCCAGGAGTTCGGGGCGATAGAGCGGCTCGTATTCGAGGCCGACAAGCATCCTGCCCGGGAGGACCATCATCTCCTTCGCGTCATCGCCAAGAACCTTCGGGGCGAGGGCCTTCGCAATGACGAGGAGTTCGCCATCGTGCGGATAGATGCCGTACTCGGCATCCTCCTTCACCGCGAGTGCGACATTTCCGGGAAGGGTCCAGGGCGTGGTCGTCCAGGCAATGAGGTGCAGGCGGTCGTTGAAAGGCATGGCACGTGGGTGCCCGCGCTTGAAGAGCGCCTCATCGGTGATCTTGAACTTGGGGAAGATTGACGGATCGGGTGTGTCGTCTTCGTAGCCGAGCGAAACCTCGTGGTCGGAGAGAGAGGTTCCACAACGCGGGCAGTGGGGCGTGGAGCGGTAGTCCTGGTAGACGAGGCCGTGATCCCAGAGTTGCTTGAAGACCCACCAGCCGGTCTCGATGTACTCGTTGTGCCAGGTGACATAGGGGTGATCGAAGTCGGCCCAGTAAGCGATGCGCTCGGAGAGGCGAGTCCACTCTTCAACGTAGCGAGAGACGGAGGCCTTGCAGCGTTCGTTGAAGGCGGCGATGCCGTACTCCTCGATCTCGGGCTTGGACTTGAGGCCGAGCTCCTTCTCGATTTCGAGCTCAACCGGGAGGCCGTGGGTATCCCAGCCGGCTTTGCGGGGCACGCGGTAGCCGCGCATGGTGCGATAGCGCGGGATGAGGTCCTTGAAGACGCGGGAGAGCACGTGGTGAATGCCGGGGCGGGCGTTGGCCGTGGGCGGGCCTTCGTAGAAGACGAAGAGCTTGTCTTCGGGGCGCTGCTCGACGCTCTTTTCGAAGATGCGCCGATCCTTCCAGAGCTGGAGGATGTTCTCTTCGAGGCGGGGGAAGCTGACCTTCGGGTCGACGGGCTTGAACACGGGCAGACCTCTCGCGTTTCGGGACCGATGCAACCATGGGGGCGGCTGCGTCGTACCGAGAGTGATGACAACGAGGTGCGAGAGAGGCGGATACAAGAACGCGCCCATCCCACACCCAGGGACGAGCGCGCAGGCCCGCGGTACCACCCTGATTTCCTTCCGGGGAAGGACCCTCGTCGGGGCGCTGCCACGCCCCTGCCACGGCTAACGGCTGGCCACCGTCCGGATCTACTGGAGGAGAGGTTCCTCGTTCGGCCGGAGGCTCGGGAGGGATCTTCGCGCCCGCTGCCCGCACCCCCTCGCACCGATCGGGGTTCGCTGGGCAGGCTGGCGGGCATTACTCGTCTCCGTCATCGCCTGTAGCGTCCAGTACATCAGCCAGTCGGATGGAATGTCAATGCGGCGATTGAGAGCAGGGCGGACGGGCGCGTCGGATCTAAAATGGCTTGAAGACGGCGAGCCAGGCGAGAAGCGGGACACTAAGGACGAGGAGGGTACCAAAGACAATGGGGACGCGGTCGTCAAGGATATCGCGGAGTTCCCGGGTCTCTTCGCCCTTCTTGACGGCTATGAGGGCTGCGATACGGGCACGGCGAAGGCCAAAACCGAGAAGCGGCAGGCAGACGAGGTAGAAGAACACATAGAGGAGACTGAGGGCTGCCAGCCAGCCCGTCTTGAAGAAGTTGTACTCCTGCGAGATGGCCCAGAAGTAACCGGTGATACCCGTAGCAACGGCGCCAGGAAGGAGGACCCGCATCTCGTTGTCCGCTGCTTCAACGAGGCAGTACATCTGGTACTTCACATCCTTCGAAGCCCATGCCTTGAGGATGAGCGGATAGGTCGCGCCAAGGCCCGCACCCAGCCAGATCATCGAGAGGACGTGGACTATCCGCCACCAATCCAAGGCCGTGTACTCCGGGCGCTCATCAAGCCGTGGAGATCGCAGCGTCGATGCGATGCAGTGCCAACCGCCGCAACGGCCGCCCCGTGCTTCTGCGTCTCCCGAAAGTCTGCGCCGTGGGTGAGTGTACGGCCCAACGGGGCTTCGCGCTTCACACCGGGTGCGCAAGCGCCACGCCCTGTTGGATGCTCGCCGGGATGCTCAGACTTCCTGTTCGAGGATCTCCAGCGCCTCACGGATCGCTTCGGCGGCCACCCGCTCGTGCCTGGCTGAGCGGCGGAGAGCCATAGCGGCGGCCCGGCGGAGGCCACCGTTGGCAACGTTCCCGTGTCCGCCCGTGGGAAACGGAAAGAGCGTGAGGAGCGGCGAGAGTGCAGCGGCCTCATCGGTAAGAGCACGCTCAGCGCGGCCAAGTGATTCGGAGAGTTCGGGAAGGGCAGCGCTGACGTCGGCAAGGAAGGCGGCCCCATCGAGGCGGGCTGCCTGAAGGACGGCGAGAGTGTAGGCGTTCCCCGCACGATCGACCTCGGTCTCGGATTCGAAGGCGGCGGCCCATGCCTCGAGACCGGCGGTGCCACGCGGCTGACCGTCGGCCGGTCCGTCGTTGCCGGCGAAGCAGTCGAGTGCTGTCTGCAATGCGTCCACAATCGTCGCCAGTGTCTCCTCGTCCACCGGTTCGATGGGGGCAACGAGTTCGATCTCGCCGAGCGAGGGCCAGGTATCCCACGGCGCAAAGGCCGACACCTGGGCGGTGATGACATCGGAGACAAGAAATCCGCCACGGCTCACGTCGACGCCATAGACCACGGCAAATTCGTGGAGATGGAAGTCCCAACCGATGAGCGGGACGCCACGATTGAGGCGTGCCTTCGCCCATTCAATGGCGACATCACGGTCCGCGGGTGTGCCGCTGAAACGCTCCCAGCGCCAACCAGTGCGGGCGTAGCGGCCGGCCATAGCCGCGCGGTCGTAGTCGCTTGGGCCGGATGGCAGGGCCACGACGTCTTCCCTCGATCCGAGGCAGAGATGCCATGCGTGACCGGTCAATCCCATGACGGCGTGGCGGGGTAGCGGAGTGCCGAGATAGGCGAGGATCGCTTCAACGGCGCCTGCTGCGCTTGTCCAATTGGGAGCGATCTCGATAGGTGGGAGTTCGTTCACGTGATCGAGTCTACGGTGCATGCACGGAGCGCGCCCTATGCCCGCCGGGACGGTGATCTTCGCGCGTGCCGGGGCAACAGCGAGCCATGATCGCGCGCAACGGCAGCGCCGGTACGATGCAGCGTGTGGGGGAGCTTGCGGCGCTCATTTCGGCTATGGTCTGGGCATTCACGAGCGTGATGCTAACGTCGCTGACGGCCCGGACCGCACCGACGGTACTCTCCGGGCTGCGCCTGATACTCGGAAGCTGTGCACTGCTGGTCATCCTGCTCATCAGCGGCGAGGCGAGTGACTACGGGGCGGCGACGGCGGTGGGGCTGCTCGGAGTCATCGGCAGCGGATTTCTCGGTTACGGCTTCGGAGATACGCTGTATATTCGCGTGCTCGGGCTGCTGGGTATGCAGAAGGCGTTCCCGATCTCGATGGCGCTCTACATCTCGATGACTGTGGTGGGCGGCATCGTGCTACTGGGCGAGCCGTTCAAGTGGGGGCTGCCGCTCGGGGCACTCCTGATCGGCGCGGGTATCTCGTTCATTGTTGTTCCCGGTTCGAAGGGGCCCGCACAGCCGCTGCCCGCGGTACCAGCCGCCGAGCCTGCACTCAACGCTTTCGACGATCTGCCAGACGATGCTCCGGCCGAGCCACATCCGCTGCTCGGGTATGCGTTACTCCTGCTCGTGGGGATCTTCTGGGCGGCCGCGACGTTATGGCTCGCAGGGGCACGCGGCGACCTCGGAGCGGTATCGGCCGGCGCCATCCGCGCACCGGCGGGAGGGATCAGTCTCCTTCTCTTCGCGGGTATCACGCAGAGGCAACGCCTGAGGGAGCCCTTCGCGAGCCGCAGCACCCTTCTCGGGATCGCCGCGGCAGGGCTCATCGGCACCGGGTTTGGCAGCCTGATGTACGTCTACGCGGTGGAGTCAGCGGGCGCCGCGCGGACAGCCGTACTCTCGGCGACTGCACCGCTCATGGGGCTTCCGCTTTCGATCATATTCCTCGGCGAGCGGTTCACGGGACGTGTCGCGGCGGGGACCATGTTGTGCGTGGCGGGGATCCTATTCGTCGTGGGGTAGTGGCCAGCGCCGTGTTGAGAAGCGGGGACCATGTAAGCATCGTCCTTGCCCTCGCCTGAGGACCCGTTAGCATCATGAGAAGTATTGGTGGGGCAGACCTATGCACGGACGCATTGTTGTCGGGAATCACAGCCGGGATGAGATCCTGGAGTCGCTCAACGCAATCGATGAGGTGGCAGTAAGCACGACTGCCGGGCCGGCGCTTCGATCGCGGATGATGCATTTCGCGGCCGATGATGACTTCGGGATCTACCTTTCATCGATGAAGGGCGACCCCAAGACGCTGCAGCTGGTGAACAACCCGACGGTCGCTCTTCTCGTCCTCGACCGCCGCGCCTCGCAGGATGGCTGGCGGGAGATCGAGATCACGGGCCGGGCTGAAATTATCGGCGACCCGGCAGAACGGGCTCGGGCGCTCGAGATGACGGCCGGGCCATCGCCAATCGTCGCCCACCTCAAGGCGAATAACCAGACGGAGATCCTCGACTTCATCCGTGTCACGCCGACCGAGGTGAAGATGCGGATATTCGGTGAGATCGTGGCCGGGATGCCCCCGACGGTGGTGGAGTTCGATGAGAACAAGCGTCAACAGAGTGATCTGCGAGAGGCGTGGCGGCGGATTGGTAACTGGATGACGGGAACGCGGACGATCTCACTACTTGGGAGTGTCGTCCCCGTCATCCTGGGAGTAGCGGTTGCGTGGCAGCACACGGGCACAATCGCGTGGCTGGCTGCAATCCTGACACTCATTGCGGCCGTTTCCATCCAGGCGGGCACGAACCTGCTCAATGACTATTTCGATCACCGCACGGGCAACGATGAGGCAAACCGGGAGTTCGTGCGGCCGTTCAGCGGCGGCAGCCGGGTGATTCAACTCGGACTGATGACACCCGTGGAGACACTGTTGCTTGGGAGCGGGCTATCGCTCCTGGCCGCCGTCATCGGTATCGGGCTTGCAGTCAGCGGGTCGCCGTGGGTGCTGGCGATTGGCGCCGTGGGACTCATTTCGGGCGTGTTTTATTCGGCCCGGCCGGTCTTCTGGGCAGGCCGTGGGCTCGGTGAAGTGATGGTGGCGCTGAACTATGGCGTGCTGATGACCGCCGGGGCGTTCTATATCCAGGCCGGGGAGATCACCGGAAAGGCGTTGCTTGCATCCATTCCCGTGGCGCTGCTCATCGCCATGGTTCTCTACGTGAACCAGTTCCCGGATTACAACGCCGATGTGCGGACGGGGAAGCGGAC
The DNA here is from genome assembly GCA_964508715.1 of uncultured Anaerolineaceae bacterium. GTDB lineage: Bacteria > Chloroflexota > Dehalococcoidia > Tepidiformales > Tepidiformaceae > JAKALX01. The sequence goes on from CAZDUX010000009.1 coordinate 90,703, forward strand.
GCTTGTAGTCCGGCTCGGGCGCGCCCGGGCGGCGCATCTCTATCCCGTCCTTGGGGCATCGCCATTTGTAGCGATCGCCATCCTCGTCGCGACGGGTGTCCTGCCAGCGGCATCGCTGGCCGCCCTGGCGGGTTTCCCGTTAATCGTCAGCGCCTCACGAATCGCGTGGAAGCACTACGACGAGCCATTCGAGCTCGCACCCGCAAACGCGCTCACGGCGATCGCGCACCTGGCGAGTGGTCTTCTCCTGGCACTCGGTTTCGCCTGGGACGAGCTGGGGAAGGATGGACTTCCACTCAGCCTCGCGCTCGGTGCGGTAGGGATCGGCTACATCGCCTATATGTACCGGTCGGTAGAACGGCAGCGACGTATCTTCTCGGGCGTGAAGACTGCCCTGCGGTAGGAGTCAGCCGCGAGCAAAGACAAGGAGACTGTGGCCCATTCCGCCACGTTCATATGCGGCAACGAGGTGGCTCATCAGGTCGAGTTGGCCCAGGTAGGGGCGATAGCCGTACCGAGCCTCATAGCGCGACCGCCTGGCGACGAGTTCGGCTTCGGCGTGGCGCCAGGTCTGAAGGGCATCCATGGTGACGCTCTTGTGGGCGGCCATCTCCCAACCAAACTCGCGCCACTCATCGAAGAATGAATCGAGGCCGCCGCGGCTGTCATCGGGTGTTTCGCAGCAGAGGCAGACCGTCGCCGTGGCAGCGGCCACGCGGCTCATCTCGCGCACCGAGATGTAGCTATCGAGTGACCAGACACTCTGAAACGTGCCATCGACGAAGGGGAGGCGCTGGGTGTTCGCCGCAACCCACGCCACCTGCTCGCCCCCTGCAAGCTGGCGGCCGGCCTCGAGGAAGTCCGGTTCGACGTCAATGGCGACGGCGTGAACGTCGAGGCGGCGGGCGGCCATGCGGGCAGATGCACCAACGAAAGCGCCGCAGTCGAGCATCCGGTCACCGGCGGCGAGGCGGGAGCGGTCGAGCAGCCACCGCGTCGCTTCTTCGCCGCCAACGTGGTTGTGCTCGCCAAGGAAGTCGATCCACCAGGAAGCGTATTCATCGGCGAGAGCGGAGAGGGGCGCGGCAAGCGTCATCGACACGCATACAGGGTACGAGAGGCGGCTGTCTGAAGCGATGGCCGCACGGGCCGGTCTGGCTGGCCGCTCGGACGTCCGCTGGTGCCCGTCGCGACACGAAAGAGTTTTGCCATCCTGGCGCGATCCACACCGGCGCCGATGCGATGCGAAACGGGGGAAGCTGGGATCACGCGGCATCGACCACCTGGCGCAGCGGCCGCCCATGGCGGATTCGAGGGTGCACGGCCGCACAGAGGCAGAGGATGTCTTCGGTACTGGTCGTTGATGATGAACCTGGTGTCCGGCGCCTGCTGGATATCGTGTTGCGCGAAACCGGAGCATCGGTCTGGGCCGTGCCGGATGCGGAGCACGCACTCGAGATGGTGGAGCAGCTCGACCCGGAGGTTATTCTCACCGACGTGCGGCTGCCAGGGATGAACGGTTTGGAGCTGGCGGACCATGTGCGCAATGACGGGCACCACCATCGTGCGCAGATCCTGATCATGAGCGCATATGGGCGGCCAGCAGCAGCGAGAAGCGAGGCGTTCATCCCCAAGCCGTTCGACCTCGACGAACTGGTCGAGTCTGTGCGTATGCGAATCGGGAACAATTGAGCGAGGCAAGTCGCCGGGGGGCGGCGGGTTTGCTACCGTGAGGCCGATGACACTGACCGTGCTGGCCGCAGATTTGGGGGGGACACACCTGCGCGCCGGGGTAGTGACCGAAGCAGGCGAGGTGATCTCGCGGCACGATCTCGACACACCGGCGGCCGCGAGCCCACAAACCATCATTCAAGATGTGGTGGCACTCCTGGCGACGGTCGCAGAGCAATCGCCCCGACCGCCGGAAGCGGTGTGTGTGGCGACGGCAGGGCTGATAAATGCAGACGAGGGGAAGGTGATCCTCGCACCCAACATTCCCGGCTTTCGCAACCTCGTGCTGACGACACCGATCAGTGAGCGGCTTGGCATCCCGGCGTTCATCGAGAATGATGCGAGCGCAGCCGGGCTGGGCGAGTGGCGCTTTGGTGCCGCAAGAGGCTGTCGAAACCTGATCCACGCCACGCTCGGAACCGGGATCGGTGGCGGACTGGTCCTCGATGGGCGGCTCTACCGCGGATCGAGGGGGCTTGCCGGGGAGATCGGGCATATCATCATCGACCCGGCCGGGGCGCTGTGTAATTGCGGCTCACGCGGTTGCCTGGAGGCGATGGTGAGCGGCGTCGCGTTTGGGAACCGTGCACGGGCGCTCCTCCAGGCCGGCCGGTCGGCGACGTTGCGTGCGATGGCGGGGGAGCAAGAACCAACGGCGGTGCACCTTTTCGAGGCGGCGAAGGCGGGTGATAGCGTTTGTGAAGCGGAGATCCGCCATGGCGGGCACTTGCTCGGGCTGGGCCTGGGGAGCCTGGTGAACGTGCTGAATCCGGATATGGTGACGCTGAGCGGTGGGCTATTGACGATGGGCGAGATGTTGCTGGGGCCGATGCGGGAGTCGATGTATTCACTGGCCTACGGGCCCGCCTCGGGGACGGAAGTGCGGCTGAGCACGCTCAGCGACGACGTAGGGCTGCTGGGTGCGGCCGCGGTGGCGATGGAGCACCTGGAGAAGGCATAGCCCGGTGCAGGGGGTGCTGTCAGCTTCTCCCCAGAATCGAACCGAGGATCTCCTGTGCGTGCTCGAAGATGAGGAGGTGGCCGGTGTTGGGGACGAGCGTGACAGTCGCGTTTGTGAGCCTGCGCGCGAGGGCGAGGGCCGTTGATGGTGCGACGAGTTGGTCGTCTTCACCCTGCCAGATCGCCACGGGGACATGGACCGCCGCGAGATCGAACCCCCAGGGGCGGGCAAGTGCACCGTAGTCGTCGGCAACACCTTGCGGGCCGTGGCGGAACGCCTCCTGAAGGTGGCCGATGACTGCCTCTCGCGCTGCCGGGTCGCGCAGGAGGCGGCGGTCGGATTCACCCGGGATACGAGAGACGGCAAAGCCCGGTGAACGGCGGAGGAAGAAGCCCCCGATCGCTGCAAGGAGCTGGACGCGCCGGCTTCGGCCGTTTCGGGACCAGTGCATGATGCGCCGCTCCATGGAGCTCAGCGATGCGAGGTCGCCTTCGGGGCCTTCGGGGCAGATGAGGATGACCGAGGTTACACGTTCCCCAAGAAGGGCGCTGCAGGCAAGGGCGTAGGGCGCTCCACCGGAATGGCCCGCGACCGCGAACCGCTGGAGGGCGAGGGTGTTAGCGGCGATCGCGACATCGGACGGCCAGTCGCTCACGCGGTAGCCGCGGTGGTCGTCAGAGAGGCCGTAGCCGGGGCGTTCGAGGGCGATGAGGCGTGTGCTGGTTTCGCGTGCGATACGCTCGGCCGCCGCCCCCAGGTAGCGTGACCCGGGGGTGCCGTGGAAGAACAGTACCGGCGCAGACCCCGCATCGCCGTACTCGTGGTAACCAAGGAGCCGGCCATCGGGCAGGGCAAGCGTGCGCTCGGCATCGAGGCGGAGGGGTTGGCGGCGCAGCATCAAGCCGAGTGTAGCGGAGCGTGGGCGTCCCTGGGGTCAGGCAGTAGCTCCCTTCGCAGCACCGGTGATATCGGCCATGAGCTCCAGCACCTGCGGTTGGCCGGGACCGATGAGGAGGGTGCCGACACCGGCATCCTCCCAGGCCCGGTAGCGTTCGCGGATGCGGGCGACGGGCCCAACGAGTGCCATCTCGTCGGCGAGTTCATCGGGGACGGCGGCCTCGGCCTCGGCTTTTCGGCCAGCGAGGTAGAGTTCCTGGATGCGCTTTGCAGCGTCGCCATAACCGTACTGGTGCATGAGGTCGTTGTAGAAGTTCTTGTCTTTCGCGCCCATGCCACCGACGTAAAGGGCGATGCCGGGTTTGGAGCGCGCGAGGGCTGCTTTCACATCGTCATCGACGATGACACCGCAAGAAGCAGCAATATCGAAGTCCTCGTAGGACTTGCCGTTACCAGCACGAGCGAAGCCGGCCTCGAGGTTCGGGCGGAAGACGTCCATACGATAGGGTGAGAAGAAGGCGGGAAGCCACCCGTCGGCAATTTCGGCGGTCTGGCGAATGTTGGTAGGGCCAAGGGTAGCGAGGTAGATGGGTAGCTGGCGGCCATGGAGGATGCTCTTGAGCGGTTTGCCGAGGCCTGTCGCACCGGGGCCGTGGTAGGGGAGTTGGTACTCCTTGCCATCGAACGCAACGGGCTCCTCACGGGCCCAGATCTTGCGAAGGATCTGGACGTATTCACGCATTCGGGCAGCGGGCTTGCCGTAGGGCTGCCCATGCCAGCCTTCAACGACCTGCGGGCCCGAGAGGCCGAGCCCAACAAGCATACGCCCGCCGCTGAGCGCATCGAGGGTGGAGGTGGTCATTGCTGTCATTGCGGGGGTGCGGGCAGGTACCTGGAGAATGGCCGTACCAAGCTTGATACGGGTGGTGACTGCCGCGAGGTAGGCGAGCGGGGTGATGGCATCGGAGCCGTACGCTTCGGATGTCCAGACGGAATCCCAACCGAGCCGCTCGGCCTGCTGAATGAACTCCACGGGGAGGCGCATCTGCGCTCCCGAGTACCCGATAAAGATGCCGAGCTTCATGGAAGGCTCCCAACGGTGAGATGAGGTGGTTATACCACGCAGCGGTTCGAGGGGCGCCGGTGCAGGGGACAGCACACCACTCGCGAAGGATGGGGCAAGCTGCTACGTTCGTTGCACGAGAAAACGTACAGGAGAGCGTGGCCGATGCCATCGAACGTCGAGGGGTTTGTGCCAGGAGTGGTGATGGTCGTGGTCGCTCACCCGGACGACGCAGAGTTCATGCTCGCGGGGACGGTGGCGAAATGGGCGCGGCAGGGCACAGATGTCACCTATGTGGTGGTTACCAAAGGGGACAAGGGGAGTGACGATCCGGAGATGACACCGGGGCGGCTGACGGCGATCCGAGAGGCCGAGCAGCGAGCGGCCGGAGCCATCCTTGGCGTGCGGAACTACGAGTTCATGGGCTACGACGACGGCTACCTGCAGCACACCCTCGAGCTTCGGCGTGACATCACCCGGCTCATCCGGCGCTACCGGCCAGAGGTAGTGATGTGCTTCGACCCCACGAACCGGATCTTCTCTGACACATATGTGAACCATCCCGATCACCGGGCGAGCGGTGACGCGACGATTGATGCGGTGTTCCCGAGCGCGCGCGACCGGCTGACATTTCCGGAGCTACTCGTGGATGGCTACGAACCGCACAAAGTCGCGCAGCTCTGGCTGGGAACAACAGCTGAACCGAACGTGTGGGTCGATATCGGCAACACGCTGGCGTTGAAGCGGGAAGCATTGCTGGCACACCCGAGCCAATTCCCGCCAGAGATGGCCGACTTCGTTGTCGAAATGGCCCGCTGGAGCGCGAAGGGGCAGGATTTTGAGTTCTGTGAGGCGTTCCGGAGGATCACATTCGACACGCCCCCGGAGACACCGTCGGGGAGTGCTCTGCCCGGCGCTATCGCTACTGAGTAGTCCGGCACCAAAAAGGAGTCCGATATGCAGTTTGGCCTGACCATGTTCCCCACCGACTACGCGATCCCGGTCACCGAACTCGGCAAGGCCGCCGAGGACCTCGGGTTCGAATCGTTGTTCTTCCCCGAGCACACGCACATTCCGGCGAGCCGGAAGACGCCATGGCCGGGCGGACAGCCGCTCCCGCTCGAGTATTCGCACACAATCGACCCGTTTGTCGCGTCGGGTGCGGTTGCGGCGGTAACGAAGACACTCAAGGTTGGGACGGGCATCTGCCTCGTCGTCGAGCGAGACCCGATCACGCTCGCGAAGGAGGTGGCGAGCATCGACCACCTCTCCGGCGGGCGCTTCATCTTCGGTATCGGCGGAGGGTGGAACCTGGAGGAGATGGAGAACCACGGGACGAAGCCTTCGCTTCGCTGGAGGATCCTTCGTGAGCGGATCCTGGCGATGAAGGAGATCTGGACCAAGGATGAGGCCGAGTACCATGGCCAGTTCGTGGACTTCGATCCGATCTGGTCGTGGCCAAAGCCGGTGCAGAAGCCGCACCCGCCGATCCTCGTTGGCGGCGCGGGCCCACGCACGATCGACCGCGTGATCGAGTTTGGCGACGGCTGGATGCCGATCGGCGGGCGCTCGGGCGATGTCCTTGCGGCAATGATTGCCGAGCTGCGCGAGAAGCAGGCGGCGGCCGGGCGCGGGCACATCCCGGTATCGGTGTTCGGCGCGGGGCCCCACGGGCCAACGATCGAGAAGTACCATGAGCTCGGTGTGGAACGGGTGGCATTCGGCATCCGCCCGGCCGATACCGAAGATGTCCTTGGCCAGCTCAAGCGTTACGCGGAGTTCGTGAAGTCGCTCGGTTAGCGCAGGGACGATTCAAGCCGGCTGAATCGTACTGCCTGATTAGCCGCCTCTCCGCCGAACGATGGAGCAACATCAGGGCGATGGTCCCTCATCAACGGGTGCGGTCCTTCCGTATTGTTCTGGTACAGGGAGAACACCGGAGGAGAGCAATGGAAAGCCCAGTCCTAACAATGGAGCGGCCGGCGGCCATACCGGAGCACGCTCACCACTGGCGGATCGAGGAGGCGCATGGCCCGCGCAGCGGTGGCGTCTGCAAGATCTGCGGCGCGGCCAAGGACTTCAAGAACTGGCTCGAGGATGGTGATTTCATCACCAACGAAGAGCACCGGCAGGCGGCAGCCTGAGGACACGAACGAGGCCCGGCAAACGCCGGGCCTCCTGCTTTGTAGCGAAGGGCGCGTCCGGTGAGCGGTTTGCCGCCCGCCCGCCGGAAGCGGGCTCCGCTACGCTGCGTCGCGGCGGGCAGGACGAGCGGCAAAGCGCTCGAGGATGATATCGACGACACGTGGGGCAGCCAGGCCATCGCCGTAGAGGCTGCGGCCCGAGGACATGCGAGTGTAAGTTGCCGGGTCATTCAGGAGCGTCGAGGCTTCGGCAACGATCCGCTCTTCGTCGGTGCCAACAAGCAGGGCGACACCCGCATCGACGCCTTCCGGTCGTTCGGTTTCGTTGCGAAGGACGAGGACCGGCTTTCCGAGTGCGGGGGCCTCTTCCTGCACGCCACCCGAATCGGTAAGGATGAGATGGGCCTTCGCCAGGAGATGCGTGAAGGCGACGTAATCGAGCGGCTGGATGAGATGGACCCGGTCGAGGCCGTTGAGGGCCCGGTGAGCGGCAGCCGCGACATTGGGGTTGGGATGCACCGGGTAGACAAACTCGGTGTCGGGGAAGGCGGCGGCGAGGCGGCGGATCGCATTGAAGACACGTGCCATTGGCTCACCGAAGTTCTCACGTCGATGGGCGGTGACGAGCACGAGACGGTGGCCAGGCGCCGGATAGGGCATCACCGGAGCCTGGACGTTCCCAATGATCTGATGGAGTGCATCGACGACGGTGTTACCCGTGAGCCAGATGTCCTGGGCGGGGATGCCATTCGCACGCAAGGCGGCCATCGCTGTCTCGGTTGGAGCGAAGTGCATCGAAGCTATCGGGCCGATGAGGCGGCGGTTGATCTCCTCGGGGAACGGGTAGTAACGGTCATTGGTACGGAGACCGGCCTCGATGTGGCCGACGGCGATGTGCTCGTAGAACGCGGCGAGGGCTGCAACCATGGCGGTGGTCGTATCGCCCTGGACGAGGACGGCGTCGGGGCGTTCGTCGCGGAGGACGCGGGTGGTCTCGAGGAGAACGCGGGCAGTCAGCTCCGGGAGCGACTGGTTCGGGCGCATGAGGTCGAGGTCGTGGTCGGGCTTGACGCCGAACACGGGGAGGACCTGGTCGAGCATCTCGCGGTGCTGCGCGGTGACGCAGACGACGGACTGAATATCGCCCGTGCGGCGTTGGAGTTCCTGGACGACAGGCGCCATCTTGATGGCCTCCGGGCGCGTCCCGAAGATTGACATGACTTTGAGCATTCGATTCTCCTTAGCCGCGAACAGGCTCTGAGACCACGACCAGCCGCTGGCTATAGACGCCATCGGGGACGCAGCAGATGAAGGTGGCGATGGGGGCCTTCGTGGGATCCATGACCCAGGTGTCGGCGGGATCGACGACGAGCTTATCGACGACGCGGTAGGTGGCCGTGGTACTGCCACTGAGGGTGATTCGCGATTCGTCGCCGAGGTTGATCTCGGGCAGATGGCGGAAGACATCGCCCTGGCGCTGGCTCGAAATGTGGCCCGAGATGACGGTGTTGCCGGTGGCCGAGCCCGGAGGGGCAGTGCCATCGTGCCAGCCGACGGCGTGGTCGGCTGTTTGCCAGTACGGCTGGCCATCGGGTTTGTAGACGACGCTGAGCCGGACCATCGGTGCATCGAGATTGAGCGCAGGGATCTTGAGGCGGCCGACGATCGCCTTGCCACCCGTCTCGCCACTGACAACAGGATCGTCGGGCGAAGGGAGGATGGCGGTAACGTGGTCGGTTGCGCCGGGCTCGGGGACGAACGGCGTGGCAGTCGCCACACCATCGAGTTGGTGGATGGCCCGGGCACGGCCGGTATTGGCGGCGAGATCGCCGACGTGTTGCTCGCGCCACCAGAGGTCGGCGACGAGGATACCGCCCCTGGTGATGAGGGCGCCGCCGACAACGATGGGTGCGCCGCCGACGGCCATCTTCAGGAACTTCCGGCGCGAGGTGGTGTGGGTTGCCATGACCTGCTCCCTCCTCGAACCGTGAGCTACAGACTGGACGCCTTCACGAAGGAGTAGCCCAGCCCCTTAATGCCTTCGACCGAATCGCTCAGATACTTGAGATCCCAGAAGGGGTGGAAGAAGAAGCTGGCGAAGGCATCGCGCACCACGAGGTTGCGGCCTGCGGAGCGGATGAGATCGGCCGCGAAGCGAGTGGGATAGGGGCCGAGCACAGGGTCGGGCCAGCGGAGTGGCTCGATATTGCCCAGGTTTTCGGGGATGACCTTCTGGTTGTAGATATCCCGGGCGATGACGTAGGGGAAGAACTGGCCGCCGAAGTTGAGGGGGACCTGGGTCGTTCCGGCGCTGACACCCATCGGGGCTGCCGCCGGTGCGAGGGTCCTCGACTTCGTCTTGAGGCTCGTGCCCCCGCCACCGCCGCCGGTTCCGGCCTTTGTAGTCACTGGCCGCTCCTGAAAGTAGAGCGCGCGATGGTAGGTGCGGCCGAACATGCTTGCCATGGCCTTGAAGTCGACGTCAGAAGCGGCGTAGTGGGGAGCTTCGAAGGCGAATGGTGTGAAGCCCGCCTTCTGGAGTTCACGCTTGCCTTCGTTGAGCAGGCCGGAGCACCAGGAGCTCGAGTCGCCAATGATCGGGCCGACGTAGGTGAGCGTATGGTCGGCGTTCTCAGTCACCCGGAAGAACTCGTAGTCGTCGCCGCTGACGGCGTTGTAGGGGTTCGCGTCGGTGCCGTGCTGGTGGGTGGTGCCGTGCATCACGATCTCGCCACCCTTCGAGACCATGTATTTGAGCGCGGAGATGACGTCTTTGGCGGCGCTGAGGTTGGTACTCACGGGCTTGCCGTCGTTGAAGATGCCGAGCGGGTCCTTGTAGACCGGGATGAGCGAAATCGAGAACGGCACGCCTGCACCACCGAGATAGTCGGCGACGCGCTTGAGGTCGGCCGGGTCGGATTCGGGGTTGACGTCTTCGATACGAACGAGTGCGCGTTTCGTGGGTGCGTATTGCACGCCGAGGATGTCGAAGAGGACATCGGCGAAGACCATGTAGCGGTCTTCCTCGGAGATGTAGCTGAAGGGAACATCGGCGACGTACCAGAAGTTGCCGGAGCGAGTGATGTAGGGGATGGGCCAGCGGCCCGGGTCGGCAGGCGGATAGATGGTGGCGACAGCCGAGGCTTTGGCCGGGTCGATCGGGTCCATCCAGCTGAGCTCGGGATCGATGCCGTTACGGAGGACCTGCCGCCCTTTGTACATGACGGTGTTGTAGTCGGCGCCCCACTGTACGTTGCCATAGAGGGCGAGGCCGAAGCGCTGGCGGAAGGCGGTTTCTCCGGCACCCCAGGCGAGCTGGTGAATGTTGTATTTGAACCAGCAGAGCGGCTTTGTGGTCTTCATGACGTCTGTCTTGAAGGCTTCGGGGAGCTTGTTATCGAACACCGAGCCGAGGTAGAAGGTGGCGTCATAGCGCTCGGTATCACCGGCCTGGTACTGGGAGATCGTCTTGCGGACATGGCTGTTGGTTCCCGACCCGCCGGGGAGGAAGCGGCCAAGGAGGTTCGTTAGTAGCTTCGCGTGGACATCGCCGATCCAGCCGTAGATTCCTTCGCCGTCGTAGAGGACCAGGCACTTACCGGTGAGGGCGCGTGCTTCGCCGCCACCAAGGCCACCGATATTGCCCAGGCCAACGGCTCCTGCGCCGGCGGCTGCGAGCGTCATGCCGCCGGCCGCGACGGCAGCTCCCTTGAGGAGGGTCCGGCGCGAGATGCCCTGTGTTGGAAGCGGGCTCTGCGGGACGAGACCGTCGGCGGGGAGGTGGCAATAGGGCTGGCCGGAGCGGGGGTCGATGGGGCGATTTCGAGACATGTCAGGTCCTCCGTTGGTCAGTCGGGCGGTGTAGTGGAAGAGGGTCGAAAGCGTTCAGCTTGCGAGGGTGTCGGGTTCGGTTGTGAGGGTGGCAGTGGGAGTGTCCGGCTCCGTGGCCGCCTCGGCGGAAGGCTGTTGGGGCGCTGACCAGGCGGCCCCGGCAAGGTCGACGGTTTGTTGGAGGCTCAGGAGGTGAGCCTCGGCGCGGGCGAGGGCGAGGGAGGCGCTGATGCGCTGGCTGGCACCCTCAGCGGGGCTGCTGTACGCACGCTTCTGTTCGTCTTTTTCCCGAGGGGTGAAATTGGCGGAGCGCAGCGGCAGGAGGTTGCGCGTGTCTTCGTTCCAGGCGCTGTCGTTCTCGGTGGCGAGGTAGCGGATCTTCGTGCCCTCCGGTACTGCCGAAGGCAGAGGCTCCGCACCCGCAATCTGGGTGCGCGATGTCTTGAGCCAGCCCGCTTTGCCACGTGCCATCCGCCAGACGGCCATGATGCCGGCCAGGAGCCAGATGTAGCTACCGAGGAGGAAAAGGTGGGCCCAGCCGACGGAGGCAAAGAAGCCCGATTCCTTCGACCGCCACATGGCAATGGCGAAGAGCGGGGCGGCGCCCATCGAGAGGACGTACCACCGGGCGGCGTTCCAGGGGTCGAAGATGTCCGTCGTCGGGGCCCACGGGATGAGCCCGGGTACGAACATCAGGGGGATGGTGACGACCGAGAACAGGCCCATTGGGAGGACGAGCCCGGGTGCGAGCAGGTAGTTCAGCACGTCGGCCTTGCGGTATGACGGCCAATCGGAGATGACGATGGCAGGGATGTGCTTCCAGCAGCTGAGGTGGCCCTGGAACCAGCGAGAGCGCTGGCGAACGAGCCGCTTCGGTTCTTCAACCGCCTGCTGATAGACCTTCACATCGTGGCAGTAGCGGTTGCGCCAGCCACCCAGCATGAGGCGGAGGCCGATGTCGAGGTCTTCGGTGAGGCAGTCGGTCCAGGGCTTGCCTTCGAGGGTAGCGAGGGCCGCCATGCGGACGAACTGACCGTTGCCGCCAAGCCCAACGCTGCCGAGGCTCTCGCGAGCGCGGCTGAAGAGCCAGTTGAAGGTCACGAACTCGTACTGTTGCCAGCGTGTCCAGATGTTGGCCCGGGCGTTGAGCATGCGGACACCCACCTGGACGGCTCCAGTCCTGGGGTCGCCGAAGTAGGGGGCAACGGCCTGGAGCATCCGCGGATCGACCTGGCCGTCGGCATCCATGACGGCGAGGACGATGTTGTCGATTCCATAGAGCTCGGGGAGCTCGGAGGTAAGGATGGCACGGTAGGCGTAATTCAACGCCTCCCCCTTGCCCTGGCGGGCGAATGGCCGGACACGGTTGGCGATTCGAACCCGGTTAGCGGGGAAGCGGCGGACGACGGCTGCCGTGCCATCGTTCGAGCCATCGTCGATGACGAGGACAAGGTAGTTGGAGCCAGCAAGCTGGAGGAGATGGCGGACAGTATTCCCAATCACGAGCTCCTCGTTCAGGGCGGGTACGACGAGCACGAAAAAGAGCCCTTCCGGTGCATCGACTGGCCGCGGAGAACGAGCAGCGATTGCCGCGACGGCGAGCAGGTACACCGTTGAAACGAAGTACACAGCGACGACCGTGAGCAGCGAAGCGGGAATACTAGCGTCCATTCACCTTCCTCCAGACAGCGAGGCCAGCCCCAACGAGGACGCAACCGGCGAGGAGCAATCCATAGCCGACGACGAAGAGGCTCATCCCGCCGGTGAACGGCAACGGGAGTGCGCCGACGGTGAAGAGGGTGGCCGGCTCGAGGAGGCCGCGGGCCTCGGAGCCGGTGTTCTCGGTGAGCAGGTTTTTCACTTCTTCCTCCTGATACCGGCGAAGACGTTTCGCTCGGGTTCGACGGTGAGACCGAGCCATTTGGCGATCTCGCGGGCGTTGGCATCGAAGTTGGCTTCGATGCGTTCGAGTTCCTCGATACGGAGGCGAGCATCGGCGAGGGCGCGTGCGGCCGCATCGTGAACTTCCTGGGCTTCGCGCTGGGCGCGTTTCTGGATGGCATCTGCCTCGGACTGCGCGCCTTCAGCGATGCGCCGGGCAGTCGACTGTGCGTTGGCGACGATGGCATCGGCCTCTCGCTGCGCACGCTGGAGCGCGAGTTGCGCCTCGGCCGCCGCCTGCGAACGGAGGGCCTGGGCTTCGTCGTTGGCGCGGGCACGAACGTCGGCGCCGGCCTTTTCGTTCGCAGTCATCTGTTCTCGAACACGGGAGAGTGCCTCGAGGCGGAGTTCGGCCGCGCTTTCGTAGGCCTCCTCGAGGACCTGGCGAGCGCGTTCGTAGATCTTTTCGCCGAAGCGGCGTGCGTCGAGCCCTTGCCCCAGCCGATTGATCTCGGCTTCGAGGGCGGCACCGTGCAGGCTCACAGGCTCGACGACGGGCCGTGCTTCGAGCACGGGGAGTGGGGCCGGAGGTGGCTGTTCGGGCTCCACAGTCTCGAGGGCGACGGGGCCCTTCTGGCGGCCCGCAAGGAGTGCCGCAGGGACTTCAAACCGGCGTGGCGGCTCGGCGGCGTGGGCCGAAGGCGAAATGGATGCCGGCTCTGCGGCACGCGCGGTGGCTTCGGCAGGAACCTGGCTCCGTACTGGCGAACCAACTTTGAACTGCATGGTCCGTAACCTCATCACTGTTCACTTAGGTGCTATCCCGCATTTCTTCGGGTTTCGTGATCCCAATACACCACATGCGCTGCCGGTTACCAAGGAGTAACAACGTAGGAGACGGGTGGTTTCTTGTTGGAATGGCGTAAGAACCGGCTCTCTTTGTTGGGAAGCCGTTAGAACAGGCATAAGAGGTATGTTTGAATCAGTCGTGTGATCCACGTGAAGTTCCCGCCTCCCGCCGTTCACTTTTTACGGGTCGTACCACTCCCGGGAGGGCTGGCAGACGCCGGCGCAAGGGCGGGGTTATGCTGGATCCATGCCCGTACGCGCCATCTTTTTCGACATGGACGACACACTTCTTGACACCTCGGCCGGGGTTGAGACTTCGTGGGAGATCGCTTGCCGCGAGGCGTCGCCGCAAATTGGTTGCGAGTGGGGAGAGCTGCGAAGCGCGATCATCTCGGAGATGATGAATTTCTGGAGGGATGAGGCGGCGGCCGAGCACTGGCGAGTGAAGCTGGTCGAAGCCCGTGAGCACGTCATCGATCTGACGCTCGGTGCGCGGGGCTGGGACCGCGGGCTCACGAAGCTGATCTCCGATCGTTACGGGATCGAGCGCGAGACGCGCCTCCAGTTGTTCTCCGACGCCGTGGAGACGCTCGAGACGTTGCGTACGCACGGCTACAAGCTCGGGCTTCTCACGAATGGGCCGGCCGACATGCAGCGGGGCAAGGTCACCCGGTTCGCACTCGAGCAGTACTTTGATGTCGTTGTCATCGAAGGCGAGTTCGGGAGGGGTAAGCCCCATCGCGAGGTTTTCGAACATGCGCTCGGGCGTGTGGGCGCGGCACCCGAAGAGGCGTGGCACGTGGGCGACAATCTGTATGCGGATATCGGCGGGGCAAAATCGGCCGGACTCGAGGCGACCTGGATTCACCGCGACCGGCTCGAACTAAAGGAGAGCGCGCTCCCTGTGCCCGACCGTGTTATTGGCCACCTGGCCGAACTGCGTGAAGCGCTCAACTGCTGATACGGAGTGGATCAGCGGCCGGCAGGTTATTGATCATTTTGCCGAGCGGTTACACGAAATCAGGCATTCCCTGACGGAACGACTGGCGGGGCGCCGGTAGTCTCGGGAGCGGCGGCACTCCTGGAGGTACATCCTGTCCAGTCGACCCTGGCTGGCGGCGGCACTCGGCATCGTCCTCGCGACGCTCCCCGGAGCAGCGTTGACCCGACCCGCTGCTGCACTCACGAATTGCACCGTATCGTCGGCGACCCTCGATGGCGAAGAGCAGGCACTCATCGCCGCGACCAACGACTACCGTGTAGCCAACGGACTGGGCCGCCTCTCGGTCTCATCCGGGCTGCAGCAGACGGCCGAGTGGATGGCCACCGACATGACCACGAAGGCAGGCTTCAGCCACCGCGATTCGCTTGGCCGGGAGTTCTGGCAGCGCATGCTGGATTGTGGCTACCCCACTCCGGGCGGCGAGAACATCGGAGCAGGTACTGCTCGTGATACCGGGCAGAAGGCATTCGAACTCTTCCGCAATTCGCCCTCTCATAACGCGATCATGCTCTCACCGGAGTTCACGGAGATCGGCGTCGCGCGCGCCCAGGGTGGACCGTACGGATGGTACTGGGCGGTGGAGTTTGGACAGGCTGCGGTTTCCGCGGCAGCGGCGCCGACGGTTGCGACAACGCCTGTGGCACCCACCCCGGCGGCTCCGGCGCCCGCTCCGGCCCGTCCCCTCCTCCAACTCGCCGGGGGCGTGAACCAGGTCGTCTGGCCGTTCGATGACGTGTCGCCGGGGCAAGCGTTCACGGGGACGAGCGTGTCGACGGTGTATGGCTACGACACACAGACAGGGATGTGGCTGCACTACAGCCCCGGGCTGCCTTCCTATGTGCAGACGCTCGGGACACTCCATCGCGGGGAAACGTACTGGGTGTTTGCATCAGGCCCGGCACAGATCGGGGGTTAGGGTTCGTTGAACGATGCTGGCCGGTTCGCCCAGTCGGGGGGAAAGCGCATCTGGGCACCGCCTTCTGGACAGTAGTGGGCAAAGATGTCGCCCTCGAAGGGCAGATGCGGGACATAGGGGGTTCGGCGAGCGGGCTGTAACCTCCGCCATTGCCGGCGGACGCTGAGCCGGCCGTTATCGCGCCGGAGGCAACTGCCGAGATTGTCGTAGATCCAACGCCAGGCTGCCCAGCGTTCGGGCCCGACGGTGAATTCATGCTGCCAGAATTCGGGCGGATGGTCGCCGGGGATGACGGCGTGCGTCAGTTCATGCTTGGCGATGAAGGCAAGCACCTCTCGCGGGGTGGCAGGGTGGTTCAGCACCGGGTGGAAGTAAATAACGTGCTGCCCGTGGCCCATGAGGTTGTACCAGATGCAGGCGAGCGGTGAACCCCGCGAGCGGCCGATACGGACTTCGTAGCGGTCGCTGATTTCGGGGAAGAAGGCGGCGCGGATCTCCTCGACCATCGCATCGAGATCGAAGCCAACTTCGCTCGGGACGGGACGGAAGAGGAAGGGCTGGTACTTCTGCACAGGCAGGACTCCGATGAACGACGGAGGCCGATTTTGCCACGGATCGGCGGGCGCCGGTGTACTGATTCAGGCGGTAACGCGGGACTCCTGCCAGGCAGTGGCCATCGCCTGGCCATCGAATTCGCCGGCCCGGCGTTCGCCCTCTGCATTGTTATGCCAGCGGGCGGCATTGAGGCCGGTCTGCAGTTCCTGTTTCGTGAGCGGCCGGTCGGCATAGATGAAGCGGACATGGAGATCGCGACAGATTGCATCCATCCGCCGCCGCACCTCAGCGACGCGTGTACGTGAACGCATTCGCCGCCTTACGTTCCCTTCTGGCGACCAGTTCCACCCGTCTGTGCCGCGGACAATGACGACTGCATTTTCGTTGCGGACAACGCGACGGAGGGCCAACTCCAGCGACGTAGCTACCTCCTCCGGCGTGAAGTAGGTTGCGCCGGGGAGTACTCGCATGAGCGAGCGGCGGACGGCCTGCGCGATGCGGTTATCGGCAAACCAGGGGGCATCGCCGACACGAACCCCCGTTCGCCCAAGCCATCGACCCACCGGGCCAAGGTGCCGTTCGAACCAGAGGGGGATGGACTCGTAGCCATACCAGAACCAGTTGATGCGGAGGACGACGATGTCCGGTTCGAACTCATCCATCCAACGGCCAACCATGTCCGGGAATGCCGCGTTCGGCCACGCACGCTTGAGGATCGTATCGACGGACTCGCCCATGGCGTCAGCGAGAATTTGCTCCGCGATCTTCCAGCCGCGCTGTTCTTCCGGGAGATCCGGGGTGTCGTCGTTGCTGGTGCCGAGACGAAGTACGCGCATCCCGACGGCATTCTACATCGATCGAATGTAATCCCCAATTCCAAGTACTCGGTCCTGTTATGGGGCGGGCGTACTTTCACGGCGGTCTCTCGTGGGAGATCAGAAGCCGTTGGTGCCGTCGGTGAAACGGAGCGCATCGAGAAGGATGCCGTCAATCGCCATCTCCCAGTGGAGGTGGGCACCGGTAGAAAGCCCGGTGTTGCCGCTCAGGGCGATGGCGTCGCCCGCTTCGACGAGTTGGCCCTCGGTGACTTCGATCTGGCTGAGGTGGGCATAGCCGGAGTAGAGCCCGCCGCCGTGGTCGATGATGACCATGTTGCCGCGGACCGTGAGCTTTTCGGCGAGCACGACACGGCCACGGTTCGTCGCATGTACAGGAGTCCCTTCGGGGACACCGATATCGGTCCCGCCATGGTGGCCGGATGGGGTCGAGCCATTGATTGAGCGCTGTTCACCCATACGGGCGGTAAGGGGGCCATCGGCGGGAAGTTGCCAGGGTCCCGTCCACAACTTCTCGGGAGTAACGTTGGCGTAGAGCGCCTTCAGCCTCGCCGATTCGGCGGCGACCACCTGGGGGTCCAGGAAGTCGGTCGTCTGCTGGCTGGTGAACTGGAGGCTGTCGACGGTCCAGTTCGTCTTGACCACGGTGACGGTGTCGGAGAGCGTTCCGGTCGTGCCATTGGGAAGGGTCACATCCGCCTTGAGGGGGGCGGGCCCAACCGGATCCTCCGCGTCGACACCAACGAACGTGTACATACTCTGCTTGCCCTGGGTGAGCGGATACGTCCGGCCAAGGAAGCTGATGCTCCCCTTTGCAACGCTGCCGGTGATCGAGACGAGCACGGCGCCCGCCTGGTAGACGCTGGTAGCGGAGAGCAGGAGTTCGGGCTCGGCAAGCGTGGTTGGCGTTGGTGTGGGGCCGGGCGGCGGCGCGGCCATGCCCGGCGATGTCGTGGCGATTGGGCTGGCGATGCGAACCTGGACACCCTTACCCGAGTCGGATTGGCACGCGGAGAATGCCATCACGAGAAGGACGACCTGGAGTGCTACAGCAATCCGCCGGACCATCTCCTCATGTTCGGCCGGGTGGATTCAAGGGTCGACCATGATACGCCGCGTGGTGCCGTACACTTGGCACATGGATAGCGAGGCAGTCCGGCAACTACTGGGGGAGGTCGCCTCGGGCATGCGCGGCGTGGATGATGCTGTGCGGCAGCTGGAGACGGCACCGTTCGAGGACCTGGGGTTCGCCGCAGTCGACCATCACCGGGCAATGCGCGACGGGCTGCCCGAGGTTGTGCTGGCGATGGGGAAGACTCCGCACCAGGTGGCGGAGATCGCGCGACGGGTGTTCGGTGCCGCTGGCCGGGTGCTGGTGACGCGCGTCGAGCCTGCACATATCGAAGCGCTCGGGAGCGTGCTCCCGGGGATCGAGCATGACGCGCACGCACGGCTGGCATGGTTCGACCCCGAGCCGCGGCCGCGGGCGGGGAACGTGGCCGTCGTCTCCGCCGGGACTTCGGACATCCCGGTGGCGGAGGAGGCCGCAATTACCGCGGAAATGATCGGCGCCACGGTGCATCGGCACTACGACGTTGGCGTCGCGGGGCTGCATCGCCTGGCAGGCAGAATCGAGGGACTTCGGGCCGCGAACGCGCTCGTCGTCGTTGCGGGGATGGAGGGTGCGCTACCGAGTGTGATTGGCGGGCTCGTCGCGAACCCCGTGATTGCCGTGCCAACCTCGATCGGCTATGGCGCATCGTTCGGTGGGCTCGCCGCCCTGCTGGGTATGTTGAACAGCTGTGCAACGGGGATTGCGGTCGTCAATATCGATAATGGGTTCGGGGCGGGATTCATGGCGGCGACGATCAACAAGCTGGCGATTGGCGTATGCCACCCGCTGGCAGCCGGGCTGGACGCGTGAGCGGGCGAATCCTCGTCTTCGATTGCTTTTCGGGGATCGCGGGGGACATGACGATCGCCTCGCTGGTATCGGCGGGGGCGTCGCTCGATGCGGTGGTGGCCGGACTGCGAAGAATGCCGCTACCAGCGTTCGAGCTGAGGACAGAAACGGTGACTCGCGGCGGCATTCGTGCCCTGCACCTCGAGGTTCAGCTGAGCGAGGAACGGACGTATCAGCCAGACGAGATGCGGGAGATGATGCGGACCGCCGCCTTTACACCACGTGTCGAAGAACGAGCACTTGCCGCCATCGACTGGCTGGAGCGAGGCGAGGCGGGTGCGCACGAAACGAACCGCCCGCACCTCCACGAGGCTGGCGGGGTCGACGCGGTGATTGACCTGGTGGGGAGTATGCTGGCACTCGAAGACCTGGACGTGGCGGAGTGCTGGTGTCCGGTGGTAGCTGTGGGGGCGGGCACGATTGCCCGGACATCGCATGGTCCAATCCCTGCAGCTCCTGGGCCGGCAGCGATGCACATCCTCCGAAAGGCCGGTTTTGCGCAGCGATTCGCCGAGGTTACCCACGAGCTCGTCACGCCGACGGGGGCGGCCATCCTCGCCGCGGTGGCAAAGCCGGGCCCGGCAACGATGACGGTGATCGCCCACGGTGCTGGCGCGGGAACGTTCGACCCGGCGAACCGGCCAAATGCCCTGCGGGTCTTCATCGGCGAGGCTGCATCTTCGGTTGTACCACCGGAGCTCCCAAGGGTGGTCGAACTCGCGGCAAATATCGATGACATGACGCCGGAGCTGCTGGCGAATGCCCGGGACGAGATGCTGAAGGCGGGGGCACTCGACGCCTGGCTCGAGCCAATCGGGATGAAGAAGGGGCGTGCTGCGACGAAGCTCTGTGTCCTGGTGCACCCTTCGGACGAAGAGAGGCTGGCCGGGGCGATTCTGCGAGAGACGACAACGCTGGGCGTCCGGGCGACCGAATGGCGGCGGTACGTGGCCGGCCGGCGGGTCGAGACGTTCGCAAGCTCACTTGGCGACGTCCGGGTGAAAGTACGCGACTGGCAGGGTGGGCTGCGCGGTGAACCCGAGTTCGAGGATGTGCGGGTGGTCGCCGAGCGGACAGGGTTGCCAGCTGTCGAGGTTTCGCGCCGCGTGGCTGCCGAGTGGAGCCGCTCGACGGCGCGGCTATAACGCATCCCCGCGCATCTTGCTCCTGGTGCAATCCGCCGGGGCGTCATGATCGCAGCGGGATTGCGGCGGATACGGAAGATCGTGCGCCAGGGAGGGGCGGGGCCAGCGCGCGACAGCCTCATGCAAACGACGACACCTGCTTGTAGTCGGCTCGAGTTCGTCTACGCGCATCACCGCATGGCCGGCAGCAGGGACGGACAGCGACATGCATGATTTCCGCCACCGGCCCGTGGTGACTGCCGGGCAGGGCCGTTCGACCCAACGACAGGGGATCTATGGATCCTGTTGTTTCTTCGCCAGTCGCCGATGCTGGGCCGACATCCATAGCGGAAAGGAGAAGGCGATGACGAACGTTCGCATACGACCTGAAGGCCGGTTCTGGGTGGCTATCCTCGACGGTGACGAGGACGACCGGTTGCGATTCCCGAGCATGGACGCGGCAGTGGACTGGGCGTTCCGCTCCACGCTTCGTCAGCGCCCGTTGACGATCGCGCTGGAGCAGACGCCGAGGGAGGAACTGGTGCTCTGCGAAAAGTAGAGCAGGCGCGCCGAACGAGCGGCTGCCGGGCTGGACCAAATCCGGGACGGGACTACGACCAAAGTCCCTGTTGAGCCGGGCTGTTTGCGATCTAGAGTGGCCTTCGGGAAAGAGGATCGCGATGACACAGACGATGGCACAAGAGCCAACCGCCGGGCAGATGATGCGAGAGGTACCACTCCTCGCCCGCCTCGGCGATGATGACCTCCAGGCGCTTGGTTCCCGCGGCAGACTGCGCAAGTTCGCCCCGGGCACCGTCATCTTTTACGAAGGCGAGCCGGGGGACGCGCTGCATGTGGTGTACGACGGGCGCGTGCGCATCAGCACTCTCTCTGGCGGAGGTGCCGAGGCTACACTCGCGCTCGTGGGCAAGGGCGACTTCTTCGGCGAGTTCGCGCTGCTCGACGGCGGCCTGCGGTCGGCAACCGCAACCGCGGTCGTTTCGACGACCACGTTCGTCGTGACTCGCGACGACTTCGTGACATGGATCAGTGAGCATCCACGGGCAGCACTCGCCCTCCTCGAGACGCTCTCGCTACGGCTCCGGCGGACTGACGAAGCGTTCACCGACCTCTCGTTCCTCGAGCTGCCACAGCGGCTGGCCAAGAAGCTCGTGGCGCTTGCGGGCACCGGTCACGGCAGGAAGCCGGGCCGGATCGAGATCACCCAGTCGGAGCTGGGATCGATGCTGAGCGTCAGCCGCGAGAGCGTAAACAAGCAGCTCAACCAGTTCCAGCGGGACGGCTGGATCAGGCTCAGCCGGGGGGCGGTAACGGTGATAGATATGGAAGCGTTGCGAAACTTCTCATAGCAACAAGCAGTTTCCCCGTAGAGGATCGTGATCTCTACAATGGGAGTTCGACCAGGCACGCCCCGGCCGATGTCGCCCATGTACAAACGCACCACGCTCCCCAACGGACTCCGCATCGTCAGCGGTGAAATGCCGCACACGCGCTCGGCCACTGTCAGCATCTATGTTGGTGCTGGCAGCAGGTATGAACTCGACCACGAGGCCGGGCTCAGCCACTTCCTTGAGCACATGCTGTTCAAAGGAGCGAGCCGGCGCCCGACGGCCCGGGAGATCTCCGAGGCGATCGAGTCGTTCGGCGGGATGCACAACGCTGCCACTGACCGCGAAGTGACGGTGTATTACGCGAAGGTACCGCACACCGAAGCTGCGGCGACGATCGATATCCTTTCCGATATGGTGCGCGATCCGATCATGGATGGTGCCGAACTCGAGAAGGAGCGCCACGTCATCCTCGAGGAGTTGGCTGCGGTTGAGGATAGTCCGGGTGAACTGGCCGGTATCCTGATTGACGAGACGCTCTGGCCACACCAGCCACTCGGCCGAAACGTGGGCGGCACCGAGGAGAGCGTACGATCGCTGCCCCTTGCCGCCGTCAACCGCTATCTCAAGGCGCAGTATGTCCCTTCGAACATGGTGCTGGTGGTTGCAGGAAACATCGAACACGAACGCGTGGTGAATGATGCGGCCCGCTGGCTCGGCGACATGCCGGTTGCAACGCCCGGGGCCTGGTATCCGGTTCGCGACCGGAACGACAGCCCCCGGCTCGCGATCCACAACAAGGCGACCGAACAGGCGCACATCTGCATCGCCTATCCGAGTGTGGCGCTCGATCATCCGGATCGGTATGCGGTCGACCTCGTAAGCACCGTTCTCGGCGAAGGGATGTCGAGCCGCCTCTTCCTCGAACTTCGCGAAGAGCGCGCCCTCGTCTACGACGTGCATAGCTACCCGACGGAGTTTCGGGATACCGGTTCGTTCACCATCTATGCAGGGTGCGACCCGGAGAATGCACGCATCACGGTCGAATCGGCACTGGCAGAGGCCGAGAAGCTGGTGAGGTGCCTGCCGGCCGAGGAGTTGGAGAAGGGCAAGTCGATGGCCCGAGGGCGCATCCAGTTACGTATGGAAGATACGCGCTCAGTTGCCGGCTGGCTCGGCTCGCAGGAGCTCTTGCTCGGGCAGATCCTGACTGTCGACGATGTGGTTGAACAGATCAATAACGTCTCGATGGACGACTTCATGCGCGTAGCGAAGACCATCCTCGACCCCGGGCGGGCCGTCCTGGCGGCGGTTGGGCCGTTCGAAGACGAGTCAACATTCGCCGGGCTCATCTAGGCGGGGACTGACAGGGGGCGAGATGCGGTCCGCATATTTCGGGCAGCCGAGCACGACCTTCCAACCAGGCGGGACGCACATCACGGTCTACCTGGTACCGGTCTTCGAAGGGCGGCTAACGGTCTTCGATGTGGCTGCGCGCGAGGCACGCGGCCGCTGGCTGCCATGGGACGTACTCGATTGGGCCGAAAACCCTTATGAAGCGGCCTCGCGGCTGGCCGACCAGTGGTGCGATGTGGCGCTCAAGGATCTCGTGCTCACAGACGTGCTGTCGCTACCGTTTGAAGGTGAGGGATGGGAGCTGGCCATCATCTTCCGGGCGGACCTGGCGAGCCCTGCGCGAGGGGACTCGGACCGCATCCCACACCTCTTCGCCAGGGGTGAGTTCGATGCTATCGGCGCGTTTGACCCGGTCGACCTCGAACGATGGGTGAAAGGCGGCACTCACGCAGAGGAATCACCCGCCGACGCCAACACGGGGAGCAACGATTCGCGGCTGCTGTTCTAGGTGATCGGTATTGCAATCGCGTGCGAGCGTGACGTAGTTCACACGGGAAGGTGAGCGGCGGCCGATATAGTCAGGTGACTGTGACGAAACCTGACAATCGCATGGCGGCAGTCGAACATGGGCTGCTGCCGGCGATCTCGCTGAGCGGAGCGCGCCACCGGATGGAGCTCGCGGAGCGCATGGCGCACTACCACGTGCCCGCCATCGCAGTCGCGATCATCGACGATGGCGTTGTCTGCGATGAGGCGGCATGGGGGTTGGCCGACCCGGCCACCGCCCGTGCCGCGACCACGGGGAGTCTCTTCCAGGCTGCGTGCCTGAGCAAGATCGCGACGACGGTTGTCGCTCTGCGGCTTGTCGCACGCGGAATCCTCTCGCTCGACCGGCCGGTGAACGAGTTCCTTCAGTCGTGGCAGGTACCGGAGAACGAGTTCACACGCGCCGAGCCCGTAACGCTACGCCACCTCTTGAGCCACGCGGCATCGACCACAGTCGACGGCTATGGCAACGGGTTCGCCCGGTACATGACGCCGCCCACGCTCGTCCAGCTGCTCGACGGGAAATCGCCGGCGGCATGTTCACCCGTCCGCGTCACAGGCCCGGTAGGGCGCGGCTTCCGATACTCGAGCGGTGGATTTGCGATTGTCCAGCTCGCGGTTGAGGAGACGACCGGCCGCGGATTCGCAGAGGTCGCGCGGGAATTGGTGCTCGAACCGGCCGGCATGCACTCGAGCACCTTCGAACGGCCCCTGCCGGGTCACCTCACGGAGTGTGCAGCGACCGGCCACCTCATCGACGGGCAACCGCTTGCCGATGGCTGGCGCGTTGTACCGGAGTTGGCGAGTTCGGGGCTCTGGACCACCGCGGGGGATTTCGCTCGCCTCCTCGTAGCAATCGGAGCGGCGGTCAACGCGTCCCGGGGCGCACTGTTGCCCCGTGACCTCGCGGCAGAGATGTTTCGGAGCCAGTATGGGGCGCCGGCGACACTCGGGGCGTTCGTGCTGGGCGAAGGTGACCGCGAGCGAATCCTCCACGACGGGTCGAACACGGGTTACCGCAGCGAGGCCCTCCTCTTCACCGATGGGCGGCGCGGCGCAGTAACGCTGACGAACGGGGAAAGCGGCGACCGGCTCTCGAAGGAAGTCCTGAACAGCATCGCCGACTCCTTCGGCTGGGACGGTTACGTGGTGGAGCGCCGGGTGATCGATCTCGCTCCCGAGATTCTCCGCCGCTACGTGGGCTACTACGAGATCATGCCGGGCGTGGGCTTCGTGATCGAACCAGCGCCCGGAGGTGAAGGGCTCATCGTCGATGCCCTCGGATTCGGCCGGGGGCGCCTCTTTGCGGAATCGGAGACGGTGTTATTCGAGCCCGAAATCCCAACCGAGTTCCGTTTTCACATGAGTGGCGAGGGAGTGCCGGACTCGGCGTTGGTGTCGTTTCGCGGCCGGAGTTTCGCGGCGAAACGCGTTCCCTAAGCGGCGGTGGCGGGTACACTCAAGGGCCCGGCCATCCGGGCAGATCGATGTAGTCGAGGTCGCCGTTGTCCAGCGAATTCAACCGATATGCCCGCAAACCACTCATCCGCGTGAGGCGAGGGAGTGACGGCGGTTGGCGCGCGGAGGCGGATGAGATGGTGCGCGAAGGACAGGGCCGAAGCCCCGAGGCGGCGCTGGGGGACTGGCTTCAGAAGAATGCCGACCGCCTCGGGTTCGATGTCCGGGTAGACTAGGCGGTTGCGCCTTTGCTGGCGCCGGTGATTTCGGCCATGAGTTCGATGGCTTCGTCGTTGCCCGAGATCGTAAGGCCGGTGGCGCCGGAATCGGCCCACGCCTTGTACCGCTCCTTGATACGGGCGACGGGGCCAACGAGTGAGCCATCGTCGCAGAACTCGTCGGGCACGGCTTCGATGGCTTCGCCCTTACGGCCGGCGAGGTAGAGTTCCTGGATGGCTTTTGCGGCATCGCCGTAGCCGCGGCGAACCATCATGTCGTTATGGAAGTTCTTGTTCTGGTGGCCCATACCGCCAACATAAAGGGCGATCTGCGGCTTCATCTGGCGGAACGCCTCGCGGAGGTCGTTGGTGATGATGACCGAGACGCCGGTTTGTATCTCGAAGTCTTTCCATGACTTGCCGCCTCCGGCCCGGGCGAAGCCTTCTTCGATCCAGGGCCGGTACATCGGTGCCGTGCCAGGAGTGAAGCCGAGCGGGAGGATACCGTCGCAGATCTCGGCGGCGAGGCGAACGTTCGTCTCCGTACCGCTACCGAGCCAGACAGGGATGTTCGGATTCATGTGAAGGATGGACTTGAGTGGCTTACCGATCCCCATCGCACCAGGCCCCGTGTAGGGAAGGGAGATCTCCTTGCCCTGGTGGGTGACGGGCTCATCGCGCTCGAGGACCTTCTTGATGATGGTGACGTAGTCGCGGAGGCGGTAGTAGGGGCGGCCCCACGGCTGACCGTACCAGCCTTCGACGATCTGGGGCCCGGATACGCCGATACCCGCGATCATGCGGTTTCCGCCGGCGAGCGCATCGACCGTGGCGATCTGCATTGCGGCCATCGCCGGGGCGCGGCCCGCAAGCTGCATGATGCCGGTGCCAAGGCGGATGCGCTTTGTGAGGGCGGCGATGTAGGCAAGCGGCGTGATTGCGTCGGAGCCGTATGCTTCGGCTGTCCAAACGGAGTCGTAGCCGAGTTTCTCGGCGTGGAGCACTTTTTCAACAGGGAGGCGCATATCCGCGCCGGAGTAGCCGATTGAGATCCCGAGTTTCATGCGGCGATTGTGGAGCGTGGGCCGGGGATTGTCGATTTTCGATGACGAACGGTCCGGAGGGAGTGCACCACGCCCGGGCCAAGAGGCACACGCAAGGCTCAGGCCGGGGCCGGCTCCCCGACCATGATGAGCTGTCCCCCTTCGCCACGAGCCTGTGCCTGGAGGGCTTTCCAGCTGGAGACGAGTGATTCGAGCGTGGCATGGTCGACGAGGGCGGCGAGGTGCACTCCCGGGCACTCGGTGTCGCCCCGCGCGAGGCATTCGTGGCGCATCCCTTCCTGCGCGTTGAGCAGCTGCCCGAGGCTGACCCGGAACGTCCGGCCACACTCGCTGCAAGGCAGCTCGATGGCAACGTCCCGCTCAATATCGATCACGCCTTCGCAGCCTCCTCGGTGAGTGCCACCGTGATCAGCAGGAGGGATTCACGATCGGCGTGGAGGTCGTGGCGGACGTTGGGCCCGATGACGGCCAACTGGCGGTCGCGGAGGATGATCTCCTCGGTGCCGTTCACCATGACGCGGACCTCGCCGCTGACGATAAGGACGGTGGTGGAACCGGCCGTGGAGTGCTCGGCAACGTGGTTACCAGCCTCCATGGCCATGAGAACGACGGTGAGGGGGGGCTGTTTGGTGAGCGTGATGGCACGACGCCCATGCCCGGCGAGGCCGCGGGTCAGTTCGGCTGCTTCGCGGTCGAGAGCATAGACGAGCCGGTCACCAGAAAGGACGTGAGTGGTGAGATATTCGGGAACGCGCGGTGCAGTCATGGCTTACCTCCGTAGACTCACCATACATCGTTCCGAGAGGAATCTCAGCCTTGAGCCGATGGGTCGCAAGGTGTGCCAGGCACGCCAGCCGCGGTACCTTGCGAGACGGCTCGGGAGCGTGCGAGTGGGTAGAGCGAAAACCCGATGGCAAGTGCCACCAGGTGACCAAAATCGGTGAAGGTGTGGTTCGTCATCGCCGACCACGCCGGATAGGTGACGAGGAGCGCGATATACCATGGCCGCCAGCGTGGCGGCAGGTGATACGTGAGCACGGCCGCGACGGCGAAGAACCCGTAGCTCACACCCACGTCGACACTATGTGCGAGCCTCTTGCTGGCGATGCCAAGCTCGATGGCCATCCAGAGACCGGCGAGGGTCGCGAGGGTCGCGCCGACATGGCCCGCGAGGAAAACGATCAGCCAGCGTCCAGTCCCGAGCCACGCCTCGGCGGGGGCGGCAACGAGGAAGAAGAGGAGCGTCCACGGGATCAGCTCGGTCGCATCTTCGAGCCAGAAGGCGCTGGCGACGAGTGTCCCGAACCGCCCATCTTCAAAGTGCGCCAGGTTCGAGCTGAAGTGATGGAGCAGCCGCGGCCCTTCATGTCCCGCTGCGAGGTCGAGGACGAGGCTGGTTACCGAGATCGCGACCAGCAGGAGGAAGGTTGCGGGAGAGCGCCGCACGACGGAAACGGCTCCGCGCCAGCAGGCCGCCGCTGCCAGACGAAGTCGGACGGGTGAATAAACCGGGCGGTGCCTGGCGACAGTAGCGATCGAATTCACCCTTCCACTTTGACCCGCGCAGGGGCACGGGTGCCACACCGTTTTGTTACAACTTCGGCAACTCGGGCCGGGGAGGAAATGTCTCTTGCCATTGACCACGTGCTCAAAGCTTCGCATGCACCACCGCGTTCGCAGCAAGTGCCGGCGAACTCGTGGATGTCATCGCGAGCCCTGCCTGGGACCGTTCCCGGGGCGAAATCCCTCAGCGGTCCGAAGAGACCGGCGGCTGAAGATGGTAGGCGAGAGTCTCGCACAGGCATTCCCGAATTGGATTCGAAAGTATGACATGACTGACTGGTTTCGGCCCAATGACTTTCACCTTTGCGTTAAGGTGTGCTAGGCTCGTGGTCACTGAGGGGTATCTGCGTGCGTTATCTAATTCGGTTGATGCGGTTCTTCAAACCGTACAAATGGGGCCTCAGCCTGGGCTTCTTCTCGGTGCTGGCGGCGGGCGTATTCACAATGGCAAGCCCGGTCCTCGTGGGTTACGCGATCGAGTTCGGCCTCAACCCCGTGAAGGAGAACGGCAAGGTTGTCGGGCTCGACGGGAATGTTGGCCTGCTGGTGCTCGCGTGCGCGGCGATCATCGTCTTCGCCATCGGCCGTGGGCTGAGCCAGTTTGGCCAGCAGTACCTGGGTGAATCCATCGGTCAGAAGATCGCCTACGACATTCGGAACGAGATCTACGACAACCTGCAGCGGCTTTCGTATTCGTACCACGACAAGGTGCAGACGGGCCAAATCATGTCACGCGTCACCCAGGATGTGGAAGGCATCCGGATGTTCGTGAACATGGGCTTCCTGCGGTCGCTTTACATCATCGTGGTGTTGCTCGTCTCGATCGTCGGCATGTTCGTGATCAACTGGCAGCTCGCGCTGGTTTCGATCGTGACGCTGCCGTTCATTGGCTGGCGGTCGTTCGTGCTCTCGCACAAGGTGCGGCCCATCTGGTTGCAGGTGCAGGAGAACATCGCCGAGGTGACCCGTGTAGCCGAAGAGGCACTCACGGGCATCCGCGTCGTGAAGGCGTTCAGCCGCGAGGACTTTGAATCGGCCAAGTTCGAAGCTGCTTCGCACAAGCAGGCCGACCTGAGCTACACGGCGTCGCGGATCATGGCGAACAACCAGCCATTGCTCCAGGCGCTGGGCGCGCTCCAGATCGCGATCACGGTGGGGGTTGGGGCTTACTTCATCACGCAGGGAACGCTCTCGGCAGCTGGTCTCCTGACGTTCACCCTCTGGCTGAACCTGCTCCAACTCCCGGTACGGCAGATCGGTTTCGCAATCACGTTCATCGCCCGCTGCATCTCCTCGTCAGAGCGCATCTTCGAACTGCTCGATGCGCAATCCGCCGTGCAGGAGAAGCCTGGCGCCCCACCCCTCACGAACGTCCAGGGCCACGTGCGATTCGAGAATGTTGCATTCGGCTATGACAGCCTGAGTGCGGTGTTGCAGAACGTCGATATCGACGCGACGCCGGGCAAGGTGATCGCACTCCTCGGCCCCGCCGGGAGCGGCAAATCGACGGTTGTGAACCTCATCCCAAGGTTCTACGACGTGACCGAGGGACGTATCACGATCGATGGGACCGATATCCGCGACGTGACGATCGAGTCGCTTCGGCGGAACATCGGCATCGTCCAGCAGGATGTGTTCCTTTTCATCGGCACCATCCGCGACAACATCGCCTACGGCCGGCCCGATGCGACGCAGGAGGAGATCGAGCGCGCGGCGAAAGCGGCTCGCATCCACGACTTCATCATGAGCCTGCCGTACGGCTACGACGAATGGGTGGGCGAGCGTGGGGTAACGCTTTCCGGGGGTCAGAAGCAGCGTATCGCCATCGCGCGGACACTCCTGCTCGACCCGAAGATCCTGATCTTTGACGACTCGACGGCTTCGGTTGATGCGCAGACCGAGTTCCTCATCCAGCAGGCACTGCAGGAGTTGATGCAGGGGCGGACGACGTTCGTCATCGCGCAGCGCCTTCGAACGATCATGCGGGCCGACGAAATCGTGGTTCTCGAACGCGGCCACGTGGTCGAGCGGGGTAAGCACGACGAGCTCATCCACCATGAGGGGCTCTACCGCCGGATCTATGAACTCGAGCTCAAGGACCAGCAGGAAGCGCTCGGCGAGATCGTGCACCAGCGGCAGGAGGCAGCGGCGGTGGCGGCCAGCGCCAATGGCGCACACGGCGGTGCCAACGGCCACATCGAGGATGCGGCGCACGCACTCCAGCCGGCCCAATCGGCGGGGGGAGGTGCGGCGTGACGACCGATACCAGACGGAGTTGCCACGGGAACGTCCAGAAAGGGAAGAACTAATGGGCATGTGGGGAGGGGGTGCCGGTGCCGGTGGCTGGAGCCAGGGCATTGGCGGCCAATCGAACGGGCCACGAGCCGCGCGCAACAGCGACGGCTGGGATGACGACTACCTGGGCAAGGTCTACGACGCGAAGGTCGTGCAGCGTGTCTGGCCGTACCTCGCCGAGTTCAAGCTGCAGGCGGCGCTTGCCTTCACGATGATGATTATCTTCGCGGCGTCGAGCTTCGCAGCGCCGCTCCTCGTTGGCCTCGCCGTGCAGGCGGGCATCGACCACGAGGGAACACGCGTTGCCTGGCTCTGCGGCGGACTGGTCGGGCTCGCGGTTGTGCAGTTCATCTCCAGTTACATCCAGCAGATCACGACTGCATGGATCGGAACGCGCATCCTCCTGCGCCTTCGGGCGGAGATGTACGACCACATGGTCGGTCTCTCCCTCTCGTTCTACGACGAGATGGAAGTCGGGCGGATGATCAGCCGCCTGACGAGCGACGTGCAGGTTGTGAATGACCTCCTGACGACCGGCTCGCTCACTTCGCTATCGAATATCGTCGGGGTGGTTGTCGTCGTCGGCATCCTGTTCGCCGTGAACTGGGAGCTGGCGCTCGTGACGCTCGCCGTCGTGCCGCCGCTCATCCTGGTGATGATGTACTGGTCCAAGCATGCGCGGCAGGCGTTCATCAATGTCCGGGTGAAGTTGAGCGCTCTTTACGGCACGTTGGCGGAGAACGTATCGGGTGTGCGCGCGGTGCAATCGATGTCGCGCGAGGGCGAGAATATTCGCCGGTTCGATGCGCTGAACCAGGAGAACCGGAACGCGAACATCTGGGCCGGGATGCTGAGTGCTGCCGTCATGCCGATCATCGAGCTCGCGGTCGCGATTGCGACGGCCGCGGTCATCATCGTTGGGGGCGTGCGCGCAATCCATGCCGAGACGGTCGACGTGGCGGCACTGATCGGTACACTGACGGCGTTTACCCTCTACGTGAACCGCTTCTTCGACCCGATCCGTGACCTGACGCTGCAGTACACGATGTTCCAGCGGGCCATGGCCGGTGGCGAACGCATCTTCGAGGTGCTGGACACACCGGCGCGCATCGTCGACAAGCCCGATGCGATTGAGCTGGAGACAGTCGAGGGGCGCGTCGATTTCGACCACGTGTACTTCCACTACGTCGAGGGGATCCCGATCCTCCAGGACATCGACCTCAAGGTGGAGCCTGGCGAGACGATCGCGTTCGTGGGCCACACTGGTGCGGGCAAGACAACCATCACATCGCTCGTGAGCCGCGGCTACGAAGTGACCGGCGGAGCCATCCGCGTGGATGGGCACGATATCCGCGATATCAAGCGGCGGTCGCTCACGAAGCACATGGGCGTGGTGCTGCAGCAGCCGTACCTGTTTAGCGGAACGATCAAGGAGAACATCACCTACGGGCGGCCGGACGCGACTGACGAAGAGGTGGCTGCAGCGGCGAAGGCTGTTGGTGCAGACGACTTCATTGCGCGGCTGCCCGACAAGTACGACACGGTGCTGCAGCAGCGTGGGCAGAACCTCTCGGTCGGGCAGCGGCAGCTCATCAGCTTTGCGCGGGCGATTCTCGCGGCGCCGCGGATCCTGGTTCTCGACGAGGCGACGGCGTACGTCGACACGCAGACCGAGGTCATCATCCAACGGGCGTTGCGGGAACTGCTCAAGGACCGGACATCGTTCGTCATTGCGCACCGTCTTTCGACGATTCGCGAGGCGAACCGGATCGTGGTGCTGGACCAGGGGAAGATCGTGGAGATCGGGTCGCACGCCGAGCTCCTGGCGAGGGGTGGCGTCTATGCGAACCTCTACCGGATGACGTACGAGCAGGAGCAGGCAGCGAAGGCCGAGGCGATGGCGGGCGAAGACGCTGCATTCGCCAAGCGGCGGCGGGGTGAGGTGATGGCGCCGAGTGCGAGCCCGGCGGGAGGCGGCGGGCAGTAACGCCGCTCCTGCGCAAAGAACCACGCGACAAGCCCCGGATGGCACACGCCTTCGCCGGGGCTTGTTAGTCTCTCGAGGGTTACTGCAGGGTATCGAAGGCGGTCCTGGGTATCCAACCGACCTCTCCAGCCGGGAGTTGCAGAGCACGCCAGGCATCGTAGTCCGGGGGCTGCGGGTCGGTCGGTGGGTTCGGAATGGGCCGCAGGAGTACGCCATCCTTGAAGCATGCTTTGAGTTGCGAGCTTTCGGAGGGCTGGGCGCGAACGGGCAGGCAATCCTCGCCGTTTGTCTTGACGCGTACCATGGGCCCCGCAATTGCACCGATGACGTCGTTTCGGTCCGGCTTGCCGTTCCCGGGGAGGAAGGGGCCGGCGATGGGGGTGACCGTACCGGTGTCGGCGTTGTAGAGGAATGGGAGCGAGAACTGCCCATAGGGTTCTGCGGATGGGAGGCCATAGGTGTTGCCGGGGAATATCGCAGTACCGGCGATGGTTGGCGGCGTAACCGCCGGGAGCAGAGCCGCGAAATGGAACCACCCGAGACTCGGGATGGCAAAGGCGGAAGAGACGGTGCCATGGGAGTCGAGGTGGAGGAGCAGCGTGTCCGAGGTTCCCGGCTGGATAGCCACCACGTGATTGCCCGATGACCCTGTTGCCACGCCCGAGATGAAGGCACCCGGCCGGGTGGCCGTCCCGGAAACAGCCGCGTAGTCAAAGTGCAGTGATCCGTCCCTATTCCAGAGGTGCGCCCGGTCGTAGACAGCCCAGAGCCAATCCGGGCCCTGTCCGGCGGGGGCTACATACGGGCCGGCATCCACGGGCGGCGCCAGGCGGCGATTACCGGGGATCTCGAGGAAGTAGGATGGGACTTTACCGGTGGCATCGCGGACCTGCTCAATCACGCGAAGGAGGACGCCCTTCTCGGTAAGTGCGACCGGGAAGACCCAGCCATCGATGCGCGCAATCTCGGTCCACGTGATCCCGCCGTCGCGCGACTCTCGAACCGCGACGCGGGCATCGGGGTAGAGGTCGCCGCCCATGCCGCCGCACCAGCCGCGAACGCATTCGCCGAGGACGATGTGCGAGGCATCGGGACTGACAACGGTGGAAGTGATGTAGCCATCGGGCATTTCTGATGGACGGAACAGCACATCGGTGTGGGGAACACCGGTGCCATCGAACCAGACGCGGTCGAGCCCGGTGATTGAACCGTCGCAATTGATGCAGCCGCGTTCGACGATGAAGGCGATGTTGGGCAAAGAAGCGACGGCCGGGGCGATTACTCCCCGGGCGACTTGTGTGGCGCCGATGAGGAGCCCAGGCTCGGTTCCTGGCCCGGGCGGCGTGGCTGTTGCGGCTGTCGGAAGGGCCGTTGCCAGCGCAGTGTTGTGCGGAGATGGGGTGGCGGCGTGATTCGAACCGCCGGTGCACGAGACGGCGCCAGCGACCACTGCAACCAACAGAAGGACCGCGATCCGGGGAACCTGCATGTCGACGACCTCATCCCCCCGCATGGGTAGTATCGGGCGCACGTCCAGCCGTTGGGGCGGGGCGAACGGTCCAATGCAGGGGACCCACCTGTTCGAACGGTGGGGGTTTGCCATTTGTTCCCATCGACAGGCGGGGCGTGGATTTCGGACAATCGGGGGCATGATTCGCTACGAGACTGACGGACCCATCGCCATCGTCACCATCGACCGGCCGGAGGTGCGCAACGCAGTCGACCGGCCGCACGCAGAGGAGCTCGCCGCAGCGTTTCGACGGTTCGAGGCGGACGAGGCGCTCCATGTGGCGGTCCTTACGGGGACGGGCGGGACGTTCTGCGCGGGGGCTGACCTGAAGGCGGTGAGTGAGGCGCGGGGGAATCGCGTTGGCGAGACGGGGGATGGGCCGATGGGGCCCACGCGGATGCTGCTGTCGAAGCCGGTGATCGCGGCAGTCGAGGGATATGCGGTGGCAGGTGGGCTCGAACTGGCGGCGTGGTGTGACATGCGGGTCGCGGCGGAGGATGCCGTTTTCGGGGTGTTCTGCCGGAGATGGGGGGTACCGCTGGTGGATGGCGGGACGATCCGGCTAACGCGGCTCATCGGGCAGAGCCACGCGCTGGACCTGATCCTCACGGGGCGCGGCGTCTCGGGAGACGAGGCGCGGATGATGGGGCTCGCAAACCGCATCGTTGCCAAAGGGCAGGCGCTGGAGGCGGCGACGGAACTGGCTCGCCAGGTGGCGGCGTTCCCGCAGCGGTGCATGCGAGCGGACCGGATGTCGAGCTACGAGCAGTGGTCGCTACCGATCGACGAGGCGCTCGTGAATGAGTACCGGCACGGGTTCGGGGTCATTGACTCGGGCGAGACGCGGGAAGGGGCAACGAGGTTCGCGCAGGGGGCCGGGCGCCACGGAGCCTTCTGAGAGCCACCCGGCCGCACGGCAGGTTCGCAGGGGCACTCGCGGGACTCACGGGTTGGGAGGAGTGGCGGCGCGCTTTGCGACAGGTGAGTCCGCCTCGGCCGGCTGCCCGGAACGATGGTGCCATCGCACGATGCCGGCAAACGACCATTCGCGGCTACCGGTCGAGACGTCGCGGCGTTCGAAGTTGAAGACGGCCCACATAAAAAAGGCGGCCGCAGCACAGAGCAGAAGCAGGCTTCGCCACCACTGGATTCCATCGACAATGACCTTCGAAGAATCGGCCCAATAAAACGGGGAGAGCTTCTGGGGCCACTCGAGGTAGCTCGCCATGGGGCCGATGAGCTGGAGGAAATAGGCGACGACGAGGATGCCAATGGTGAACATGCTGGCGAGGGAGCGATTGGGAAAGGTGACACCGGCCCAGACCGCAATCATGGCGAAGAGGAGGACGAGCGGAACCGTGGAGGCAGTCGCTTCGAAGAGGCGAACAGGGCCGATGGAGAAGTCGACGAACGGCTTGACGACATAGAACCCGAGCACAGAGAGGACGATGCCCATGGAGGTAGCGACAGCGATACCGGCCGCTTTTTCGAGGAGAAGCCGGCGACGGGAGACGGGCTGGGCGAGGAGGATATCCATGGTCCCGGCGGCCTCCTCGCCAGCCGTCGTGCCGGTGCCAGCAATCACTGCGACGGTGATGAAGAGGAGCGGTACCCAGGAGTACCACTCGGCATTAATGAACCCCTCGGGCGAGTCGATCGTCAGGCCCTTGCCGATCATTCCCTCAAGGGCGGCGGGTATCTTGAAATCCACGAGAGAGTCGCGGTAGCTGGGGAAGAGGAGGAGGTCCATTGCTCCGACGGCGGCGGCAACGAGGGCCATCATGAGGACCGCGGCGAGGTGGTCGCGGAAGGACTTGCGGAGATTTGGGAAACGGCGGTTCATACCGCTACTCCCTCGTAGTAGGCAAGCAGGATCTCGTCGAGCGTCGGCTGCTCAGTCTTGAGATCGGCGACGTGGTAGTTGGCCAGCGCCTTGAGAAGGCCGTCCATCTCACCAGTGACCTCGAACTCAACCTCCACGCGTGATCGCCCGATCTCCTTCACGTTGCGGAGTGTGAAGGCCGAAGGTGGCGGCGCCGTGTCGGCGAAGCTGACGACGACGTGGCGGAGGCCACGCGCCTTGAGTTCGGAAACGGGCTGGACCGTCACGAGGCGGCCCTCGCGAAGGATGCCGACACGCTCACAGATCTGCTCTACCTCGCTCATCACGTGCGAGGAGAAGAACACCGTTACCCCGCGTGCGGTCATGCGACGAAGGATGTCCCAGACGGTGCGCTGCATAATCGGGTCGAGGCCCGACGTGGGCTCATCCCAGAGAAGGACCCTGGGGTCGCCGAGGAGGGCGATGAGGACGCCGAGCTTCTGGCGGTTGCCTTTCGAGTATGTGCCGGTGTGCTTATCGAGGTCGAGATCGAGGTTGTTCGCGACGTCGTGGACGAATGCCATGTCGGTGGGGCGAAGGCGCATGGAGGCGAAGAGTTCCACCGTCTCGTGGCCGCGGAGGCCGGGATAGAGGCGAAGCTCGCCGGGGAGATAGCCGCACAGGTCGCGCACCTGCCGGGACTGGCGCTGGCAATCCAATCCCAGGATCTCGGCGCGGCCGGTAGTGGGGCGGATGAGGTCGAGCAGGAGGCGAATGGCCGTGCTCTTTCCGGCGCCGTTCGGGCCGAGGAAGCCAAAGATCTCGCCCTGCTCGACCTGGAGGCTGAGCGAATCGAGGGCAAGGACGCGGCCATAGCGTTTGCCCAGGGATTCGGTGCGAATAGCAGGTACGGCCATGCCTGCATGCTACTGGTTGTGCGCGCGGCCAACGAATCGTCACCCGTGTCTGGCCTGGCTCATACGGCCGCCAGACCTTCCGGAGTCATTGGAGGAGGATGGTGTAGGCGTCGGGGATACGGTTCGTCACGACGTTGGTGCAGGGGGCCATGTCCTTGAGGCGGGAGAGGGCGCGGCTGACGGGGGCAGTCATCGCGAGGCCGCTACGTGCCGGGACCGCGGTGAGGACACCTCCCTGTGGCGAGACGATGAGGCCTCCGCCGGGCCAGGCTGTGGCCACGTAGACCCGATTTTCGTCGGCGCGGGTGCGGGCGAGCGCTTCGGCCATGGCATGCGGAGTGAACTGGGGCCAGGCGATGACGTCGGCACCTTCGAGCATGAGCGACCGTGCAACCTCGGGGACGAAGCCTTCATCGCCGCAGAGAACGGCGAGCTTGCCGGCGGGGCTTTCGATAACCGGCGACGATGCAGAGCCGGTCAGGATCCCCCGCCCGTGTGTCGCCTGGTGTTCCCATGAGCCTTCGGGGGTGACGATCACCGAGGACTGTGCGGAGGCACAGCCGTTGGCGTGGACTGCAAAGACAAGCACGCCACCGGCTGCTCTTACTGCCGATTCAATCCGGGGGAGGCTGACCTGCCAGCCTTCGGGGCCCGTGCCGCCAGCCGCGACAATCACGCCGGCATCCTGCTCGCGGAGGGCCTCGTAGCGACGGATGAGGACGTCGGCGTCGAAACCGCCATCGCCAGGGATGACCGCGACGCGCGCCGCCGATTGCGCCGGGACGAGCGGTTCGGCGAGGACTTGCATGATGGGAAGCGAGGCCGTGGGCTGTGCCAGGCGCGCGTAGCGTGCAGGGTTTCGAGGGACGAGTGCGCTGGCGGGCGCCGATGCCGGGTCGAGGTCGAAAACGAGGACGGTCTCCTGGTCGGCGGGGGCCATGGCTCTCGTTGCGCCCGAAGGATCGATAACGCAGGACCGCCCGGCGTAGGCGATCGTCCCGCCTTCGTTCCCGCACTTGTCGGCCGCGATGACCCAGACGCCGTTTTCCAGGGCTCGCACGGGCATCATGTACTCGCGCTGGGGGTTATCGAGGTCGGCGGTTCGGCGGGCCCATGCGACCCAGGCGGTGAGGTCGAGGATGATCTCCGCGCCACCGAGGGTGAGCGCACGGGCAATCTCGGGCATGCGGCCGTCGGCACAGATGAGGATGCCGCAGCACGCGAAGCCCATATCGAAGACGGGGTAGTCGCGGCCAGGCCGGAACCATGTGGTGTCGAAATGCCACAGGAATGACTTGTCGTAGCGGCCGGCGAGGTCGCCGTTCGGATCGAAAACGAGTGCGCTGTTGGTGAGCGAACCATCATCGCCGGGGACAGCGATACCGGCAGCGAGCCAGTAGCCGTGCTGGCGGGCCTTTGCGGCGAGCAGCCTGCGGATCTCGCTGAACGACCGCACGCCCGGGCGGGCGTAGGGATTGGCGTCACGGACGTAGTAGGCCGGGTAGGAGACCTCCGGGAGGAGGGTGAGCTGCGCCCCGGCAGCTCCGGCGTCATCCAGGGCACGCAGAAGGTTCTGGAGGTTCGCCTCCACATCCTCGATGTCGAAGGCGCGTACCTGGCAGGCAGCGACACGGAAGGGGGTCATAGCAAAGAGGGTAGCAGGCTCGCCCACGCTCGGCGTGGGCTTTCGTTTACCCCCTCGGCAGGCCGAGGCCGCGCATGGCGATGATGTTGCGCTGGATCTCGCTGGTGCCACCACCGATCGGGGCGGTGGTGGAGTGCATATAGAAGCGGGCGAGCTTGCCCCCCATGGCATGGGTGTCGTCGCGGTCAGTCGTCTGGCCGTACATTCCGGCGAGGTGCATGCCAGTCACAGCGAGGCGGACATCGAGCTCGCTGCTGAAGAGCTTGGCGATTGAGGATTCCTTGTTGGGGATCTCGCCCCGCTCCTGCATCGTGATGATGCGGTAGCAGATGAGCGATTCGACCTGGGCTTCGAGTGCGCGGTCGGCGAGTTCGAGGCGGAGGCCACTGTTCCGGGTGAGGTTCGCGCGTCCCACGGCGGATTCCTTCGCGTACTTCACGAGGTCCTTCGCGATGAGCTGATGGGAGACGCTGGTGGCAATGCCGCTGCGTTCGAAATCGAGCGTCGTGGTGGCGAGGTACCAGCCGCGGTTCTCTTCGCCGAGGAGCTGGCTGGCAGGGATACGCACGTCTTCGAAGTAGACCTCGTTGAACTCGTGGCTGTTGAGCATGTTGACGAGGGGCCGGACCTGGATGCCGGGTGTCTTCATGTCGACGAGGAAGTAGGAGATGCCGCGGTGCTTGGGGGCGTCGGGATTGGTGCGGGCGATGAGGATGCCCATGTCGGAGTGGTGGGCGCCGCTGGTCCAGATCTTCTGACCGTTGACGACGTAGTCATCGCCGTCGCGGATGGCGCGGGTCTGGAGGCTGGCGAGGTCGGAGCCCGCGCCGGGTTCGCTAAAGAGCTGGCACCAGTTGTGTTCGCCGGAGATGATCTTTGGGAGGTAGTTCTTCTTCTGCTCCTCGGTGCCGTAGACCATGATGGTGGGACCGGCCCAGCCGTGGCCGATGCCGCCGGGACGGGGAGCGCGGCGCCAGGCAAACTCCTCGCTCAGGATGAACTGGTCCTTGACGCTCAGCCCGCCGCCACCGTGCTCCTTCGGCCACGCGGGTGCTCCCCAGCCGTGCTCATTGAGTTTGCCGACCCACTGGCGGAACCAGCCGTAGAACTCGGGCGCGGCCCGGCCACCCGCATTGAAGAGTCCCCACTCGGTTGGGCGCTCGGAAACCCACGGCGGGAGCTCGGCATCGAGGAAGCCACGGACCTCCTGGCGGAACGCCCGTTCCTGGTCGGTATCGCGAAAGTCCATGGCAAGCTCCTTTGGGTGCGCGTGTGGTACGGCGGATGCGAGAGGAACGTTAGCGGACGGCGAAACGGTTCGCAAAGCACGGAGGTGATGGAGGTCGCGGCTGGGTTTGCGGGGCGGGGTGAATCAGTCACGCATGGCAGACGGCAGCTATGCGAGAGAGCCTGGTTACGGTGCCGAGGAACACGTCGATATCCGGATTTCGGCAGCCGGGCGACCGGCTACCTGCAACCGGCGGGCCCACAGGGCCGTTGACACAACGGCATCAGCGTCTTTACTTAGGACGCATGGAGCAACCGTACACGGCGTGCTGAATCTGCGTTTTGGCCTGCCCATCGCGCTGATTTGTGGCGCACTGGCGATCATGCTGCCGCTCCTGGCGATTGCCCGGGAGAACGAGGCACAGCGCGGGCTCGACCGTGCGCGCACGGCCGCCCAGGAGCTCGACCTCGCGACTCTCGGGGCGGTGAATGCGGAGACGGGCGAACGCGGGTACACGATTACGGGTAACGCGAGTTTCCTCGATTCGTACACGTCGGGGCGCGAGCAATTTGATGCATCAGTCGCCAACTTGCGGGCACTGGGGCTCGGGTCCGGGATTGAGGACGAAATCGACGCGATGGTGGCTGCCTATGACCACTGGCTGATTAACTGGGCAGAGCCGCAGGTGCAGCTCGTCCGCGCCGGGGGGCTCGGGGCAGCACGCGTCCGGACCGGATCGGGCATTGGCGTGGACCTCTTCGGCACCCTGCGATCGAAGTCGGATGAGCTCGGCGCCTCAATCGACCAGGTGGTACGCGACCAGAAAGCGGAGTACGACAACCGGAACGTCCAGACCGATGTCTTCGTGCTCTTCGGCGGCGTGGCCGCGGCGATCGCGGCGGCCCTCGTCATCGCCGGTGGCCGCGCACGCTGGCAGGCGATGCACCATTTACGCGCAGCGCGGGCCGAACTCGAACGCGAACGGGAACTCGGGCGCCGCCGGGCAGACGTCCTTGCATCGGTCTCGCACGACCTGCGGAGTCCGCTGGCGGGGGTGGTGCTCCAGGCGTCGATCCTCGAAGAGCAGGCCGAAGAGGACGGCAAGCCAGACCTGGTGGCGACCGCGCAGGAAGTGTCGCGGGGGGCTACTCGCGCGGCCCTCCTCGTGGATGAACTGCTCGATTTTGCACGCCTCGAGTCGGGAGCGATGCAGCTCGAGATCGTGCCACTCGAACTCTGCGGTGTCGTGAAGGAGGCAGTCGAGGACGTGCGGATTGCGCGGCCATCGTTCGCTGCCGAGATTTGCGACGAGACTGGCGACGAGTTGGTGCCGGGCGACGAGGAGCGGCTACGTGCCGTATTCCGGAATGTGCTCGAGAATGCCGCGCGTTATGGCAAAGCACCGGTCCGTGTGCGGCTGCTCCCGGTCGAGAAGCGCATGGAGGTCCACATCGAAGACAGCGGTGCGGGGATTCCCGAAGCCGAGCGTTCGAGTGTCTTTCGGAAGTACCAGCGCGGTTCGACGGCCGGCGGCAACAAGGGCACGGGCCTCGGCCTCTACTTCAGTCGTGAGCTCGTCTTGCTCCATGGCGGCAGCATGGATATCGCCTGGAGTCCGCTCGGTGGCGCCGATTTCATCATCTCGCTGCCCCGGGCTGCTACCCCCGCAGGCGGGTGAGATAGGCGCGGGCGAGATGGAGTTCCTCGTAGGTGACATCGTCCCCGAGCTGGTCGCGCAGGGGGCCGAGCGGCCCGACCGGGCCATCACCGATGATGGTGCGGAGCCGTTCGAGGACGCCCGGGCGGACCAGGTTCGAGACGTCCTCGATCTGGCCGCCAAGGATTAGCGACGCAAGATGGGTCGTGATCGTACCAACGGCGAGGCCGCGCGCCCTGGCGATGGCACGCGAGTCGAGGCCCTGGCGATGGAGTGCGAGGGTTTCCTGGAGTGACGGGGTGAGCGACGCGTGGCCAGCCAATCCCGATGATGGTGCGGGCCGGGGCCCACTACCCGTGCCAGGCGTGGCCGCGGGAGCCCGTACGAGCGCAGCGGCGCGCGTGACTGCGAGGAACGCCGGGCCGTACTTCTCGAACTTCGCCGTGCCGACGCCGCTCACGTTGAGCATCTCTGCCCGGGAGCGTGGGGTACGCCGGGCCATGTCGCGCAGTGTGGCGTCGCTGAAGATGACAAAGGGCGGCACACTCGCCTCATCAGCGAGCTGCTTGCGCAGGCCACGAAGCGACTGAAAGACGCGCTCCTCTTCATCGGAGCCAGCGGCGCCGTGGATAGCAGCCGGAGGTGCGACGCACGGTCCGCAGTTGCCACAGCTCACGTCGTGCCGGGTGTCGCCAAAGTATTCGAGGATGCGGGCACGCAGGCAGGTGCGCGAGCGGGCGTACCGCTCCATGTCGTCGAGCTTCGCGGTGGCGTGGGCGCGGTGTTCTTCGAGCCCGGCGGTATCAATCTCTTCCTCGCCATCCGGGCGAAGTGCCCGGACCATGTAGCCGCGGCGCTCGGCAAGGCCGGAATCGACGAGGGCCTGGATGGCGGCGTTGATTCCTGGCTGGTCGTCTTCGTCCATGAGCTCACGGACGTGGACACGCTCACCCCGGAACTCGATGAGCTTGCGATAGACGCCTACGACCATCGCCGCTTCGGGATGGGACTGATCGATGAAGAAGTCGCGGAGGCCGCGATCGCGGCTGGAGTAGTAGAGCACGCAGTCAGCCGGTTCGCCGTCGCGGCCGGCGCGCCCCGCTTCCTGGTAGTACGACTCGAGTGAATCGGGCAGGTCGTGGTGAAGCACCATGCGGACGTCGGGCTTGTCGATGCCCATGCCAAAGGCGTTTGTAGCGACGATGATGCGGAGCGTGTCGCGAGAGAACGCTTCCTGGATCCGCTTGCGGTCCTGGTCCTCCATGCCGGCGTGGTAGCGAGCGCACTTGATCCGCTGGTGCTGGAGGTAGTCGGTGAGTTCTTCCACGTTTTTCCGTGTGCCGCAGTAGATGATGGCCGATTCGCCCTGGAGTTCGCGGAGGCGGCCGGCGATCTGCTCGGCCTTCTCTCGCTTCGACTTTGCCCGCACGACATCGAAGCGGAGGTTCGGGCGGTCGAAACCAGCAACGTGGACGACGGGGTCTACAAGCCCGAGCCGGACGACGACGTCGTCGCGGACGCGCGGGTCGGCGGTAGCCGTGAGGGCGACGATAGGCGGATCGCCGATCCTTCCGCGCACCGAGCCAAGTTCGCGGTAGCTGGGGCGAAAGTCGTGACCCCACTGGGAGATGCAGTGGGCTTCGTCGACGGCCAGGAGGGCAACCCGCACGCTGCGAAGCGCCGCCATGAATGCCCCGTTCCCGAATCGCTCGGGTGCGACGTAGAGGAGTTGGAGGCGCCCCTCGGCAGCATCGCGCATGACAATAGCCTGCTGGTCGGGGGAGATGGTGGAGTTGACGGCAGCGGCGGCGACTCCGTTCGCGTGGAGCGCGTCGACCTGATCCTTCATGAGTGCCAGGAGGGGCGACACGACCAGCGTCAGTCCCGTCTGCTGGAGGAGTGCCGGCACCTGGTAGCAGATACTCTTTCCGCCCCCGGTGGGCATGACGGCCAGTGTGTCGCGCCCGGCGATAACGGCGCTGATGACCTCTTCCTGGCCGGGGCGAAATGATGTGTAGCCGAAGACATCGCGGAGCGCCTGGCGAGCGGCGGAGAGGCTGACCGATGCGTTGTCATAGCCGCCGGTGGGCTCGCGAAGGGTCTTTGCTGGCATATGCCGCAGTGTAGAACATTTGAGCGATCGGATCGAGGGTGATTGCCGAACCGCCCGTGCTGCGCGCTGGTGGCACGAGGAAGGGTGAGCGCTGTCACACACCGGGGGCTCCCGTACTCCAAATTGTGAATGTCATCACGGACCGGGCACCGGGGCTGAAGGCACGCTGTTATTGGCTCCTCCTGGCAGTCGGCGGCCGGGCCTGACGGGGCTTGATCCCCGGCCCGCGCAAGGTTTCGCGCGCTGGCTGTCGGAGGAGCGCACACCACAGGGAGTATTTCAACGATGGCTTTCGGCGCTACCCACCGGTTCGCCCACGCGGGCCGCCGCCGCAGTTTCGCGCTCAATCTCTTCAATCGCTGTACCCACCGCTGGTCGGAACTCGCGCTCGTACGTGCGGGGAGTGCAACCGAGCCGGCGATCATGGGGTGGTTCTGCCTTGACTGCGGCCGGCGCCAGCCGATGCACCGGATGTGACCCGAATGCGCACCCTCGCATACCTGGGATGGGGCGTCCCAGGGGAGGGGCCCACCCGTTGCCATTGCAATGTTGATGTGTGAACCGACTCACCGACCCTGTCCCGCCTGGCGGGCACGATCACAGCGACAGCAAGCAGGAGCAGGCGCCATGACGGATCTTCCTTCCCTCGTGCACCAGGCGTTGAGCCGGTCAACCCTGTTCCGTGGACTTTCGCCGCGACAGGCCGAGGTCGT
This sequence comes from uncultured Anaerolineaceae bacterium, assembly GCA_964508715.1. Classification (GTDB taxonomy): domain Bacteria; phylum Chloroflexota; class Dehalococcoidia; order Tepidiformales; family Tepidiformaceae; genus JAKALX01. The sequence goes on from CAZDUX010000009.1 coordinate 133,898, forward strand.
GGCGCGGAGCACGGAACCGGTGTTCGTGCCGGCCGGGTCGCCGCTGGCAGAGCAGGATCGGCCGGGGCCGCATTGTGCTCTCATCATCTCGGGCGAGGCATCGGTCGAACGAAACGGGTATATGGTCGGCCGTCTCGGGGAAGGGGACTTCTTCTGCCTCTCGGGGGCCGCGACGCTCGTGGCGGAAGACGCCTGCCTCCTCCTCATCGCCGCTGACGATGCGTTTCGCGGGCTGGTGGAAGCGATCCCGGCATTCGCGGGCATCGTGTTGGCAGCCGGGGGCGAGATCTGCGCCGTACACCCGCGAATCGGGCGTGAAACGGTGGTGTAACACCCGCGTGCTACGTTCACTACATGGATGGCACGGTAACGCCGCTGATTCGAACGGCCCGGGAGACCGACCTCCCCGGTATTCTGCACATCTACAACGATGCCATCAGCAGCGGAGTCGCCACCTGGGACGAGGTGCCCTGGACGATGGAGGAGCGGTGCGAATGGTTCGCTCACCACGACGAAGGGCAGCCAGTGCTGGTCGCTGATATTGATGGCAGCCTGGCGGGCTTCGCCTCCCTGGCGTTGATGAGTGCGAAGTCGGGCTGGCGGTTCACGCGGGAGGACACGATCTATATCGACCCGGAGTTCCAGGGACGCGGCATCGGCCGGGCATTGCTGGCGGCGCTCCTGGATGAAGCCCGGGGGATCGGGTTGCGGCTTATCGTGGCCTCGATCACCTCGACCAATATGGCGAGCCTGGCGCTCCATGGAGCGCTCGGGTTCGAGGTGGTTGGGACGCTCAGGAGTGCCGGGTTCAAGTTTGGAGAGTGGCACGATACGACGTACATGCAGTTCGACCTCCAGGGCTGATCACTCGCTCGGAGGCCACTCGAACACGTGGAGATTGTGACAGTTCCGCAATCGAGCGGGCATGGCATTGAGTGTGACCAGGGGGCGGGAATCCCACGATCCCGTCATGGATGCGCAGGCCAGAGAGACGGATTCGAACGAGTGTCTTACCGTCGTGTGCGCATGGTGCGGGCGCGAGCTGTCGCACGGAACAGCAGTCGTCTCGCATGGCATCTGCTCCGTCTGCAGCGAACGGCTCGTGGCGGAGGCGAAGCGGCTTCGGTCGCACTCCCGCGAGGCTACCGGCTGACTTTCGGCGCCATGCGGGTGTGCCCGAGTCGTGCACTCACCACTCATAAAGGAGTACGGGACAGACAGCATGTGGGAGCAGATCGAACCAGAGCTTCGCGAGCACGCGAAATGACGCCATGCCCGAGCCATTGACGCCTATCGCCATCGAGGATTATGCGGCCTCCGTCTCGACAGCCGATCCGGGCCTGCTCGCGGAGTTGGAGGCCGAGACACGTGCAACTTTCCCCGAGCGGATTTCGATGCTTACCGGCCACCCTGCCGGCCGCTTCCTTGCGACGCTCAGTGCGATGTTGCGGCCGCACCTCGTGGTAGAGGTGGGGACGTTCACCGGGTACTCGGCGCTTTCGATGGCCGAGGGCCTGGCGCCAGGCGGCCGCGTCATCACGCTCGATATCAGTGAAACCCATACGGCGGTGGCACGCCGCTATTTCGAACGCAGCGCGTACAGCGGCCAGATCGAAATCCGGCTGGGAGCGGCGCTCGAATCACTGGCGGGGATCGCGGGGCCGATCGATCTTGCATTCATCGATGCTGACAAAGTGAACTACCTTGCCTATTACGAGGCGATACTCGGGAAGCTCGCGCCGAACGGGCTGATCGTGGCCGACAACGTGCTCTGGTACGGCCGGATCTTCGACGAGGCGGACCAGACGGCGGACACGAGGGCAATCCGCGAGTTCAACGCGAAGGTGGGAAACGACCCACGGGTTGAGGCGGTGCTCCTGACGGTAAGGGATGGGATGACGCTGATTCGACGCCGGTAAGTGGTTCTGCCGGGCGCATGGGGCGTGGCCCTGCTCATAGACCACCGGCACCGCTAACGTTGGGAAACCACCCACCGGAGCAGCCTCATGACCGTCGTCTCACCCCTCGACCGGACACCATGGGCGCTACCTGCGGCCGGTAACCGCGGCGCGGTTCCGGTCACGCTCGAGGGCCGCCACGTGCGGCTCGAACCGCTTCGCAGCGAACATGCCGAGGCACTCGCTGCAGCTGCTGCGATTTCGCGCGAGACCTACGCCTGGACCGGGGTACCCGATGGGCTCGGCGAGGCGCGGAGCTACATCGCGAGCGCCATTGAAGACGAGCAGGCCGGGCGGGCGTTGCCATTCGCAACGGTCCTGCGCGAGAGCGGGCGGGTGGTTGGGACGACACGCTTCGGGAACATCGAGTACTGGGCGTGGCCAGAGGGCAACGTCAACCAGCGCGGAGCCCAGCTGCCCGATGCGGTGGAGATCGGCTGGACGTGGCTGGCGGCCGACATGCAGCGGACACCGGTGAACACCGAGGCGAAGTACCTGATGCTTCGCCAGGCGTTTGAGGTGTGGCGGGTGCACCGCGTCCGGCTGATGACGGACGAGCGGAACGTGCGGTCGCGTGCTGCCATCGAGCGGATCGGTGGCAAGCTCGACGGGATCCTGCGAGGGCACACACCCGGCTCCGACGGTACGGTTCGCAACTCGGCCGTGTACAGCCTGCTCGAAGCTGATTGGCCGGAGGACCGGGCACGGCTCGAAGCGCGGCTGGGCAGCTGACTCACTCGCTCCCCACATGGCATGATGCCAGCGATGGAAGCAGCAGAACGCTACCGGGCGATGGTTGAAGCAGCGAACGCGCAAAGCGCACGGCTACGGGGTCCTATCGATGCAGAAGCACGATGGGATCGAATGGCAAACCGGTTCCGGCTGGACCCGCGCCGGGAGCTCGACGCGAACATGCAGGCAATAGCGGACCACGTGGAGACCGGCGACGTGGTGGTGGACGTTGGCGGCGGCGCCGGGCGTGTGAGTCTCCCGCTCGCACTGCGGTGCCGGGAAGTGGTCAACGTCGAACCATCACATGCGATGGCCCGCGAGTTTCGCGAGTCGGCAACGGAAGCGGGGATTACCAATGCACGGGTGGTGGAAGCAGGCTGGATGGAGGCGGACGTTGATGGTGACCTGGCCATCGTCGCGAACGTCACCTACTTCATGGCTGATATCGCGGCGTTCATTGAGAAACTCAACCGCGACATCGCCCGGAGGGTGATCATCTCGGTCTGGAGTGTGCCGCCACCGATGCGCAATGCTCCGGTGTTCGCGGTGGCCTATGGCGAACCACAGGCTCGATGTCCGGGGCACCGCGAGCTGCTGGATGTGCTGTGGGAGATGGGCCTGCTGCCCGATGTTCGCGTGCTCCCCGAGCCGTTCATGCGGCACCCTTCACGAAGCCGGGAAGCGGCTATCCAGGGGTGGTTGAACGACGCAACTCCTCCGAATCCTGATGAGTGCCGCACACGGCTGGAGGCCCGGTTCGAGCAGCTCTTCGAGGAGATGAACGGCGGCTACGTGGTGAGGAGGGATCTCCCGACGCGGGAGATGCTCATAACGTGGGAGACGCGCTGAGGTGGCTTACCACCAGCCGACTTTGTAGAACCAGCCCTTGATCTCGCGGCCGCGCTGGCCCGCTTCATTGAGACGGCCGAGGTGCTTGCGGCAGAGAGGTACGGTGAGCCGCTCACGTTCTTCGCCGCGCCACTTGAGCACCGCCACCTCTTCGTAAGGCGGCTCGATGCACCAGATACAGCGCGGCCTCGGCATTGGCTACGCCTTCCCCGACGAACTGACTTCGAGCCGCTGGAGGTTGGCGAGCAGGTGGTTCACAATCCGGCCGGTGCGGTCCATGCCGGCACTGCAATGCACAAGGACGGGCTTGGGCAGTTCGAGGAACGACTGCCACGCGCGCTCGTATTGTTCGGGCGTGAACGGGTGGGTGAGGTGGTCGAGCGTGGGGATATGGGCGACGTGGAAGCCCTCATTCTTGTACCGGCCGACGAGCCCCTCGGGGAGGGAGTGCCGGTAGAGCCAGAGCTGGTCCTCATCGATGAGGCACATGATGGAACGGATGCCGAAGTTACGCGTGACCACTACCCAGTCGTTGACGACGCTGAGAGGGACGGAGTGTTCGGGTCCTGGCGAATAGCCGGGGCGAGGGCTGGTGGCGAGGAGGTTTTCGATGACCCAGTTCGGCATATCTTTAGTGTAGGGTGAACGTTCCGGTTCTGTCGTGTCACTGGGCGCGGAGGTTCGCCCAGTCGTTCTGCTTTGCGAAAAGGATGTCGTGCATTGGCCAGAACTTCCCCTGTTCGGCGGCGCACTGGGCGGCGAGGGCGGCGTTCCCGGCATTCGGATGGATCTGGGTAATGGGGAAATGGAGGAAGACGAACGCGACATCGTCGCCGAGTTGGGCGCGAACGCGGGTCATGTTCTGGTCGGTCCAACGCTTGCAGAAGGGGCATTGGAAGTCGCTGAACTCGACGATGACGACTTTGGCGTTGGGGTTTCCCTCGATCTCGCCGTCGGAGTATTCGGGCCGGGAGGCGACGATCTGGAAGTTCGGGGGATTA
>CAZDUX010000010.1:0-108398 GCA_964508715.1 uncultured Anaerolineaceae bacterium
GAGGCCATCCTCTCCAAGGTCGGCCGTGCTCAAAGTGCTCTCGCCACCGTCAAAGGCTCTTCGGTGCCACTACACTAGTGGGAGACCACCACCAGCTGCCCCCGGTCGTGGACAGCGAACTCTCGGAATCGGAGCTCGCCCCTTTCGGTCTTGCTCGAGCCGACCTTGAACGAAGCCTATTCCAAAACCTTTTCGAGGCGTTCCCTCCCGAAAACGAGGTCGGTCTCACCGTCCAATATCGGATGGACCCCGCGATCGCCCGCCTCGTCAGCGAGGTGTTCTACAACGGCGCCCTGTCAAGTGGTCCGAGGCCGATTAGCGTTGTACCGGAATGGCCACCCCGCCCCGTGACTTGGCTATCGACGTCCAGATGGGCAGACAGGCATGAGGTTCCCCGCGGCACGTCCTTTCTCAACCCGATCGAGGCACGGATGACTCGAGGCGTGCTCGAACGCTGGCGAGCAGCGGCGGACAAGGCCCACGTCGCGTGGACGGTCGGAGTCATCGCTGGATACGACGAACACAGGCAGCTGCTCGAGCGGGACCTGCAACTTGACATCCCAGACCGTTGGTCGCCTTTAGACGTTGAGGTCAATACGGTCGATGCATTCCAGGGTCGCGAACGCGACCTTATCGTCTACAACGGCGTGCGCAGCAACCCGAAGGGCAACATCGGCTTCCTTTCTGATTCGCGCCGAGTCAACGTTGCATTTTCCAGGGCCCGAGAGAAGCTCGTTGTGATCGGCGACAGCGACATGTTACGGCTGGCTGTCGGCCACGCCGGGGCTACGCCTTTCAAAGCGGTCCTAGATTGGATACGGCGCAACGGGGACTCAGCAGAGTTGATTTACATGACCGAGGGTTCCAATGGACCTTGAAACCATTGTGCAGCAGCACTCACATGACTTCCCTGGACTCGACCTATTCACAGCCTATTCCGCGGCCGTGCCAGTGAGCCGTCTGAACTTCGTACTGCTTATTCGTGAGGCCTCAGACGTAGATCCACTAGCGTTATTTCTCCTGAAAGGTGTCAAAGAGGGACTATCCTCACCGACGGCTCTTGCGACTTTCTTTGGTCTTGACGAAGTTGATGCTGGTGCATTACTTGCTGGTATGATACATGATCAATGGGTTCTCGCGAACTTTGTCGACGGTCGCACCGAGCTGGTGATATTGAAGACGGGAGAACGAGTCCTGTCGGAAGAAATTGCATACACTCAACAGCGTAGAGACTGTGAGGCATGGTTCGACGCTCTGACGGGAACCATCGCGTTGAAGATTCCGCGGCGACGGCTGTTGACCGCCAAACAGGCGCGAGAGATGGGGCTCTTCATCCTCGGAGGGCGTATTCCGAAACCTCGAACACCATCCGAGGTTAGTTTTGAAGTCCTCCAGAAGTCCGTCGGCAGCCTTGGCAGCCAGGTCTGGCCGGGATCTAAGGTCAACCTGCTCCTCGATATCCTTGAGCTAACGTCGAAAGGCACTGGGTATCGTCACGTTGAAGTGCTTGTATTTCAGTCTCCAGATGGTACGAAGGTCGACTTTGAAGTATTCGAGTCCGGGATGCGACAACCAGACTGCGAAAGCGGCCTCAGACAGCTCGAGGCCGATCGGCAGGCGATTTTCGCGTCCGAGCCACTGCCCGCGGCGGCGGACCTCGAAGGGTTTGCGAGGGAGGTGGACAGGGTAATCGCGCTCCAACGAGAGGAAGCGACGCAGAGCGCGAGTTCTGCTGGAAGTGAGGAACCAGCGCGGCAAGCGAGGTTCGAACGGCAGCTCGAACCAGAATCGACGAATAACTTCGAGCCCATCGTGGAAGACCTTCCGTCGGCCAAAACTCGTGAAAAACTCCGCGCAGCAGAGGAAGAGCTCAAAGAGCTCAGGCGAAGAGAGGATTCACAGAAGTTGGTGCGCAATCGGGCCAACCGCGACCTCTGGCTGAACCTATTGCACTCTCAAGCGAAGAGTTATATCGTCATGGAGTTTCCGTAGATAAACCGCGAGGCATTCAGCGATGACGTTATACGTCTTATGCAGGACGCACTGAACTGCGGAGTCAATCTGTGGTTAGCGTGGGGTCTAGAAGAGCGAAACGGGGGAGGACCAGGCGATCCAAGCATTCTTTCCAAACTTGACGTCATGAGTCGCCGGCACGACAACGGCAAGCTGACTGTCAAGTATCTTGGCAATAATATAAGAAAGTGCTCTTATGGGATGGTCGCGAAGCTCTCGTGGGAAGTTTTAATTTCGGTTCATATCGTGGTGATAGCGGACGGTCAGTCAAGAACGAGATTTCGGTCGTGGTGACGGCTCCAGAGGCGGTCAAGGACTTAGAGGAGGATTTTTGCGCCATGTTTGGCGTGGAGTCACTCGGCACCGGTATGCTCGACAATGGTAGAGTTGGCAGGTCGGCGGGCTAAAGTAAAAAGTGGCGGTCGACCTATTGCCGATTGAATGGAGAGACAGGATCGCTGGTCCTTGGGCTCTTCTGAGGACGGTCGACGGGCACATGCTCGGACGACGGTTCGCCAAAAGGCTGGATCGTGTCCTGCGATCGGCGTGAGGCTCACGCTTCCCAGCATCCTCCGGTCTCCCTATGGCCTCCCCGCGGGCATTTGGACCGATTGTCCAAGATCCGGTGACGCGCCGAGGAATCGGAGCGCGAATGCAAAGATGATTCGCTGTCTCCCTCAGGGCAGGAGGGGCTATCCGCTACCTTCCAAGCAGGATGTCTCGAATTTGAACCTCGTCTCCCGCCTCAAGCTCAGCCAAACCGCCCTGCAGTCTCCATCGCCCCACAAAGCGGGGACGTCCTTGCGACAATCTTCACATGGCAGGCACCCGTGTGGAGCGGCCAGCGGGCACCGGGCAGGGTACATGGCTACGTCCAGGGACGAGGGGGTGATGGGGCTTGCACTGACGCCGTAGTGGCCGCCGCGAGTTAGGTCCTTTCAGGCGCCTTGTCCCTGCCCTCCAGCAGCCACCTGACAGAACTCCGAAAAGAATATCCTTTATAGTCATATCCGTCATTGAACAGACATGCCGATGTTTGTTCAGTGGTGATAAACCTAATGTGGTTCGGTTTATCACGAGAGTAGCGCTCGCGGCTCGCTGTCTCGTCACCTTTCGACCGGCGCTTGAGTCGTTCGGCCATTGCGGCTTTGCTGTGGGCTACTGAGACTGCGACGCAAAAGGGACCTCCATGACCAAGATGCCAGAAGCGACTGCCTCACCGAAGCCTCATGGGGAGAAGCACGGAACGTCGAATGCAGGGAGGCTGAATTGGCTCAGAGCCTCTGTGCTCGGCGCCAATGACGGCATTGTCTCCATTGCCGGGCTGGTTGTGGGTGTTGCCGGGGCGACGAGTTCTTCGAGTGAAATTGCCACTGCGGGTATCGCAGGGATCGTTGCTGGGGCGATATCCATGGCTGCGGGCGAGTACGTCTCTGTCAGCAGCTCTCGTGACACAGAGCGGGCGCTGCTCGACAAGGAGCGTGCAGAACTTGGGGAGTCCCCGGTCCAGGAACTCGAGGAGCTGGCGATCCTTTACGAGCGACGCGGGCTGAGCCGAAAGACCGCGTTGGTGGTGGCGGCGGAGCTAACCGCCCACGACGCCTTCGCCGCACACGCTGATGCCGAACTGAGGATTGACCCGGCGAATCTGACCAACCCCTGGCATGCAGCGCTCGCCTCGGCGGCCGCATTCCTCGCAGGAGCAGTGATTCCGCTAATCGCAATCATCGTGCCACCGGAGGCACTGCGGCTGGCAGTTGCCTTCGTGTCCGTTTTGGCCGCCCTCGCAATCACCGGCGCGATCAGTGCCAGAGCAGGTGGCGCCCCTGTCCTGCGGGCGACTCTTCGGGTGGTTGGCGGCGGGGCGCTGGCAATGGTCGTGACCTATACGATCGGGCGTCTCTTCGATGCATCCGGCGTGTGACGCCCCAAGGAGTAGCGGGCACGGCGCGCCGTCGCTCGCGGCCACATTGGCGACAGCACGTCGTAGTCGTGCCCGAGAGGCACATCGCCTCGCTGATCGACCTTCCGGCCGAGGACGAGCCGCTGCTGCACGAACCGCTGAGGGTTGTGCAGCAGGTAGCCGTCGAGCTGAACGCGCAGTTCGGCGGTTGCCACGTTGCGACGAATGTCGGGATGTACCAGGACTCCAAACACCTGCATTTTCATGTCGGAGCCGGAGAACTCGTGGAGAGCGCCGGCTGATCGCGTGGGGCGTGTTAGGTTCGCCGTCAGGAGGCGAACCCCATATGCCACGACGATCCGCAGCGTGAACGTCCGACCGGCTAACTCCGAAACAGGATGTGGCTCCAACGGCCGTCCCCCTCGACCGTCTCCACCCATCGCCCTGGAACCCGCGAAGCATCAAGGACAAGCGCTTCAAGAACCTCGTCAAGAGCATCCAGGCTAACCCCGACTTCCTCTGGCGGAGGCCGTTCCTCGCGACGGCTGACGGGACGATCTACGCCGGCAACATGCGTTTCCGAGCGGCGCAGCACCTTGGCCTGGCAACTGTCCCTGCGATCATCGAGGACATCCCCGAGAAGCTCGCGAAGGAGCGCGCCCTGCGCGACAACCACCAGTGGGGCGACTGGCAGGACGACCAGCTCGCGGAGCTCGTCTACGGGCTGAAAGCCGACGGCGCCGATGGTGGCACTAATGGAACCGGTGGTGACGAAGCCCTGGCCGACCGTGATCCGCGCCGTGCCGGAGACATGCGCCTGCTTCCCGGACCGCGTACTGGTGTATTCGCGGCCGGCGCCTTCCTTCGCGACTTCGACCTTGTTGTAGCCTTCGAAGCTGTAGGTCATGAAGAAGTAGTTTGGGTCTCCGCATTGCCCGCTCTCAGCGAGCACCGGCACCGATGGGAAGAGAGGGCTGGGGCGGCGCGGGAACCCGTCTCGCCTGCTCACTGTCTGAGCACCTGCCAGGGGCACGAACACCTCCCTCCGGGGATATTCCGGCACCGGGAGGACCCGAGTGAGGGCCGTTCGGCAAGATGGCAGAGGCCAGCCGGACATTGGTTGACGGCTGATGGGCGTGTCGCCTGTGATACGGCTGCTGCAACATCGATCCGCGGGTGGATTACCGTCACTTTTCCGGTACTACGCATTGATTCTCGTACAACTGTACGGAATCCCGGTATCTTCTCAACGATTTCAGGCGCCCGCCTCTTGTGGGACCAACGAGAATACTTGCGTGGAACCAGGACCCGCGGCGGCGATCTGGGACTATTCGGATCAGGTTCTTGAAGCACTATTTCAGCGATGCTCTCAAACAGCCACAAAACAACCTGAACCCGACAAATCCACAAGGATTATTGTCGAGTCTGGATTCAGTGTCATGGCGCCCCCGGCAGGATTCGAACCTGCGACCAACCGCTTAGAAGGCGGCTGCTCTATCCCCTGAGCTACGGGGGCGTGCCATTAGTTTAGCCGGATGGCGTCGAAGGCTCTGCCGATGGAATGCTCACGGCGAGCTGTACGGGTGCCGCGATGGCCGACAGCCGTGGCGTATCGACAACCGGCGGGTTCAGGGCCACAATCGGCCCATGCAGGTTAGCCCTTCTGTTCGCGCTGTCCAGGTTCCCGACGACGACCCGATGCACCCACAGATGACCTCGATCTATATCGTGGGCCACGACCAGGTGTTCACCATCGACTCCGGAGAGGCGTTAGAGCGCTACGGATGGATGTTGCGCGGCTACCTGGCAGCAATGGAGCGAGCGGAGATTGCCCTGGCGGGGATTACACATCACCACTCCGACCATTCGGGCAACCTCAAGTTCATCCACGAAGAGTTCAAGGCGGAGATCGTCGTACCAAAGAAGGGGGTACCCCTGCTGAAGGGCCGGTTACCGGGCAAAGACTACCGGACCTTCGATGACGAACAGGTGCTCGACCTCGGAAAGGGTGTCCGTGTCCAGGTGCTGATGACGCCCGGGCACAGCGTCGACTCCGTCTGTTATTACATTGAAGAGGAGGGCGTGTTATTCACGGGCGATACCCTCCTCGGTTCCAGTACCACGACGGTGCATAACCTCGGGGACTACCGCCGGACGTTGAAGCGCCTGCTGGAATTGCCGAACCTGAAGGTCATCTGCCCGGGCCACGGGCCGCTCGTACACGATCCACGGGAGCGGCTGCAGCAGTATATCGACCACCGCGACATGCGGGAGCGGCAGATCCTGGGTGCGCTCAAGGGCGGAGGAGCGATGTCGAGTTGGGACATCATGTTGCGCCTCTATCCAGACATCGATACACGGCTCCGCCGGGCAGCCGATAACAACGTCCGCGTGCACCTCGAGCAGCTCGAAGAAGAAGGACGCCTGAAGACCTATCCCGGGCGGCCTCGCAAGCCTTCGAAGGCCAGACAGCAACGGCAGGAAGAGCATGCGAGGATTCGCCGGCAGGTAATCAAGCAGGCTGACAGGTACCGCGCCGAGGAGCTCCGCGCGATTCGCCGCACGCAGGAGAATCCACCGACGGATGAATGGATCGAGCCGCCGCGCTACGAACTCGCATGAGAGGGAGTACCTGACGGTCCGCGTTCAGCCGAAGATCGTGGAGAGAACCGGCTGGAACGTGAGCAATGCTAAAGGGCGACAAGGTGATCCTTCGGGCGATGCGTCCCGAGGATCTGGAGAAGTACACCGACTTCCGAAACGATGTTGAGCTGGCTCTGCAGGGTGGTTGGCTCGTGGCGCCGGCGCCCTACGGCTGGATCGAAGCAGATTACCGCGCCTACATCGCATCGCGGCCGGAGGATACTGCCTGGTTCGGGATCGAGACGCAGGGGAAGTTCATCGGGCAGTGCCTGCTACACCATTTCGATCACGCTGCGCGGTCGTGTGAACTTGGTATCACCATCGGTGACCGGGATTTCCAGAACCGGGGCTACGGCCGCGATGCGGTCCGGCTGCTGGTGAAATATGCGTTCCGGCTTCGAAACATCCAGCGGGTATGGCTCAGCACGGGCGCATCGAATGAACGGGCGATCAAGGCGTTCCAAGCGGCGGGGTTCGAGGAGGAAGGGCGGTTGCGCCGCCATGTCTGGCTTGACGGGCGCTACGACGACCTCGTCTACATGGGTATCCTTCGAGAAGACGCTCATACGCAGCCAGCGGGGGCGGATGACGAGGAGGAATCGCCCGATGCCAAGGATGGCGCCTGATGTTTTTGAGGAGTTCCTGGAAGAGCCACATGTTGGCGTGATCGCATCACTTCGCAAGGACGGAATGCCTTACACCGTTCCTGTCTGGTGGCTGTGGAAAAGGACGGGCGATCCACCGGCCGGCGACCCAAAGGCGTATCCGGCAGGCGAGGTCTGGATCACGGGGACGTACTCGAGGGTCTGGTGCAAGCAGTTGCTTGCCGATGGCCGGTCATCGCTGTGCATCGAAGCGCTCGCTCCGGTGGCAGGCCATATCGAATTCGATGGCATGTGCGAGGCATTTGAGCGGCCCGGTTTCGATATCTGGCCGGTCTCGCGGGAGCTGGCGGAGAAGTACGTAGGGCGGCGTGACCCGGCCAATGCAGCGGCTGTCGATGCGTTCTTCGCGAATATGCAGACAGAGCCACGATTGTTATTCCGGCTGACACCACAGGTGGTCCGCGCGATCGATATGCGAGTTTACCGTGGAAAGCGCGCCGATCGTGACTTCCAGGCTACGCGCTCGGGTGGCGATGGGGACTGACCGTCCGAGAGCGGTGGTGTTTGACCTCGGTGGCGTACTGATCGATTGGAATCCGCGCTACCTCTACCGGAAGCTGCTTGCCAATGAAGCTGCGATGGAACACTTCCTCGCGACCGTCTGTACGCCTGCCTGGAACCTGGAACAGGACCGCGGGCGGTCGATTGCGGAAGGGGTCGCAGTGCTCCAGCGTGAGCATCCGGAGCATGCGAGTCTCATTACCGCCTACTACGAGCGCTGGGATGAGATGGTGCGCGGCGCAATCGAAGAGAATGTGTCGGTTCTCGAGGACCTGGCCGCCGACGGCGTGCCACTATTCGCGCTGACGAACTTCAGCGCCGAGACGTATCCATGGGCGGCAGCGCGTTTTCCGTTCTTCGAGCTGTTCGCCGGTGCGGTCATCTCGGGCGAGGTGGGGACAGTAAAGCCGGAGGCAGCGATCTACCGGGTCCTCCTCGAACGGTACCGGCTCGATCCGGCGGAGACGGTATTCGTCGACGATCTGAAGCAGAATGTGGACGGAGCAAGGGCTGTTGGGATCGATGCAATTCACTTCCGCGATGGTGGAGATCTGCGTTCGGAGATAGTCATTCGCGGATTTCTACGGTAGGCACGTTGCGGCTTCAAGTGCGTGGTGTGTGCGTTGACAGGGGTCCCCGCCGCACGGCACGATCCATGCATTACTTCATACAAGGATCTGCTGCGCGGCGGCGCAGATTTGCACCGCCCGGGCAACGCGTACGACCCATGATCAATCGTGTTTTCCAGCGTCTCGCCATCAGTGTCCAGCCAGTCCCGAAGCAGTCCGCGGACGAGCGGATCAAGAACTTTGAGGAAACCTACCTCGGTTTCGATCTCAATGCGGCGATGGTTGAAGCATCACGCTGTATTCAGTGTCCTTCGGCGCCGTGCCAGGCCGCGTGCCCGGTAGAGAACGATATTCCCGGTGCATTCGCGCTGCTGGAAGTGGGCGACGTCATTGGTGCCGCAAACAAGTTCCGCGAAACGTCGAATCTCCCCGAGATGTGCGGACGGCTCTGCCCGCAAGAGGTCCTCTGCGAAGGAGCGTGCGTGGTTGGCTTTGCCATCCGCCCCAACGGCCAGCACGAGCCGCCGGTGACCATCGGCAAACTCGAGTCATTCGTCACCGACTATCAGCGGCGGGAACTCGGCGGCTACCCGATGCCGAAGCATATGCCTGCACCCACCGGCCGCAAGGTTGCAATTGTCGGGGCGGGCCCTGCGGGGCTGGCCGTGGCGGAGCAGCTCGCTGACCTTGGCCACAGCCCGACGGTCTTCGAAGCGTGGCCAGAGCCGGGCGGTGTCCTCCTCTACGGCATCCCGAACTTCAAGATGCGCAAATCCATCGTTGACGAATACATCACTCATCTTGATGCGATGGGTGTGAAGTTCTTGTGCAACACCTACGTGGGGCGCGATATCACGATCGACGAGCTCTTCCAGAAGGGGTTCCAGGCGGTATTCCTTGGGACGGGCGCGAGCCTTGGCAACGAGCTGGGGCTCGAGGGTGAGGAACTCGCGGGCATCCACAAGGCGACGGACTTTCTCGTGCGGGGGAACCTTTCCCCGGAGCAGTTGCCTGCACACCTGCGCGAGCCGTTGCCGCGCCCGACGAACATGGTCGTCGTTGGCGGTGGCGATACCTCGATGGACTGCGTTCGCACGGCCATGCGAATCGGGGCCGAGAATGTGACCTGCGTTTATCGGCGGACAGAAGCGGAAATGCCAGGGCGGGGTGAGGAGCGCAAGAACGCCCGTGAAGAGGGAGTGCGCTTCGAAATGCTCACGCTGCCGGTGCGGTTTATCGGCGAGAACGGGCACGTCACCGGTGTCGAGTGCCAGCGCATGGAACTGGGTGAGCCCGACGAGTCAGGTCGCCGCCGCCCTATCCCTGTGAAGGGGAGTAACTACATCATTCCAGCCGATACCGTCGCCATCGCGATCGGCTATGGGGCTGACCCGAACGTGGTGAAGACCGCGGGAGGGATTCGAGCCGATCGAAAGGCGCTCATCCAGATCGATCAACTCGGACGTACCTCGCGGCCAGGCGTGTTCGCCGGTGGCGATAACGTGAACGGTGCGGACCTGGTGGTGACGGCACTTGCTGCAGGGCGCCGCGCAGCGGAGGCGATCCACCAGTACCTGCAGTCGCTCGGCAAGTAGCCAGCAGAAGTTACAAGCGGTTTACAAACGGGATCTGTTCGGCTTCTGCCTGGCCTCCGACGTTGAAAAGGAGAGCCACGCGAGGACGAATATGAACAGGCCGCCGGGAATGAGTCTCCTTCTGGGAAACAGCAATGAGAAGGTGCTGGGCAGCGTCGAGGCGCCACCGATTCTGCGGCTGATCCGCCCGACGACATTCGTTGTCTGGCTCGTCATCTTCTGTGTCGAGCTACAGATGGTGGTCTCGACTGGCACCGCAACGAACCTGCTGGCGATGGTGCTATCGACGGCCGTCTTCGGGGCGGTCCATGTTCAGTTCTGGTACGAAGAGTCGGAGCAGGGGCGGCGCTTCCACCGAAACATCGACCGCATGCGCGGACGCGTTTATGAGGACGATGAGACGGGGCTTCCCAATAGCCGGCATTTCGTCTTCGAGCTCCGAAGACAGATGATGCGCTCGGTGCGCAGCGGAAAAGGCTTTTCACTGGTGCTGACCGATATCAGTGGGTGGGAGAAGGTGAAGGGCCGCGAGGAGCGTGTATTACGGGATCTGACCCGCGCGCTTCGTCAATCTGTGAGTGAATCGGACTTCGTGGCGCATCTGCAGGGGTCGATATTCGCGGTCATCATGCTCGACGGGCACGATCAGACAGCAGCCGAGAAGGCCGAAACGCTCATCACGGCCATCGGAACATGTATCCCGAACGACCTCGCGGGCGTCTGCTACCCGGTGGTTTCGTTCACCGGGTACCAGGGTGAACTGGAAGTGCGCGACTATCTGAGGCGTGCTCAACGCGACCTGGTTGGTGCACGGGCACACAACCCGGCTTCGGCCACCCCGGTGCGGCAGAATCCGCGCGTCGCAGCCGCCTGAAGCGGCATCGGATATACAACCACCGCTCCCTCTCAAAGCCTGGCGGGCTGGCCACCGCCGGGCTTGTACCGTCCCTGCGGAGAGAGAAAAGGCCGCCCCCGGAGGGCGGCCAGTGAACGAGGTGCTGGAGCGGGCGAAGGGAATCGAACCCTCGTCTCAACCTTGGGAAGGTCGCGTTCTGCCATTGAACCACACCCGCTCAATGACGGGGAGCATCGTATCATCTCGACACACTTCGCACGAGGAGAAGACCGATGCCGATTCCGAAAGAGCTTGGCCTGACTGATGCCGAACTCGATGAGCTGATGCGGACGAGCTGGAATATGCGGATCGCGACTGTGGGGCCAGGGACACGGATCAACCTCACGCCGCTCTGGTTCGGGTGGGCAGGTGGAAGCATCTACGC
Source organism: uncultured Anaerolineaceae bacterium (assembly GCA_964508715.1). Classification (GTDB taxonomy): domain Bacteria; phylum Chloroflexota; class Dehalococcoidia; order Tepidiformales; family Tepidiformaceae; genus JAKALX01. Next base: position 11,170 of record CAZDUX010000010.1, read on the forward strand.
CTTCTGCCGGGGCCAGAAGGTAATCAACCTTCGGCGGAACCCCACATGCACCATCCTCGTCGACAAGAATGAACGTTTCCCGGAGCTCATTGGAGCGATGTTCCAGGGCCGCGCAACCGTGCTCGAGGATGCCGATGCAGAGAATGCCGACCCTCACCTGGAGGAGGTCCGCATCCAGATGGCGAGGAAGTACCACGGGGGCCACGGGGAGAGCGGGCCCGCTTCCGAACGAAACACGTCTACGGCACGGGGCCGGCACTGGCGCTGGGTGCGGCTCGACCCGGTGAAGCTGGTAACCTGGGACAACCACAAGCTGCCGAAGCGCGGATAGCATCACAGCACCTCACAGGGGACTTGACGCGCACGTATACTGGGTGCGATTCAGAATCTGGAGGGCCGTTATGTACGGACGCGTCAGGGATGTTCTGGCGGAAAAGGGCCGCCAGGTCTACACCATTCGCAAGAGTGCGACGGTGTGCGAAGCGGTGCGAGAGATGAACCGCAAGGGTGTCGGTGCACTTCTCGTCATGGCCGATGAGCACCCGGTAGGCATCTTCACCGAGCGTGATGTGCTTCGCCGGGTGGTCGATGTCGATCGTGATCCCGAGCTGACGAAGGTGGTGGAGGTGATGACACCAGACCCGTTGACGGTGCCACCATCGATGCCAGTGGAGGAAGCGATGGCGGAGATGACTCGCCGCCGCTTCCGTCATCTCCCTGTGATCGAAGGCCCGGACGTAATCGGCCTGGTATCGAGCGGGGACATCATGCGCTGGGTGATGATGCACATGGAGAACGACCTCCAGCACGTGACCGAGTACATCACCGGCAAGGTCAATTAGGCGTCGCAGGCACGGTGGATCCGTCGAGGAGACGGCGATTCACCTGATGTGGTACAGGCATTTAGCGAACACTTGTTCTATTCTCGAGCGAGGACAGGCCGGTGACCGGCCGCGAGGAGAGATACGAACGTGAAGTCATCGCTCAGCCATCTGGTGGTCCACGTGCGACCGGAAAACATGCAGTTCTACGCGGACCTCATGACGTTCCTTGGCTGGAACACCCTTTACGAGGGCGAGGCCGTGCTCGGTGTTGGAAACGACGGCGGCCCAAGCTTGTGGTTTATGACCGCTCCGAAGAGCAGTGCCAACGACTACGATGCACCGGGGGTGAATCACCTCGCTCTCGGCGTGACCGCGCAGGGCGATGTCGATGAGACGGTGAAGTACCTTGCCGGGCTGGCAATAGAACCGCTCTTCGGGACGCCCTGCCACCGGCCGGAGTTCGCTTCGAGTGAGCAGGAGACGTACTACCAGGTGATGTTCGAGTCACCCGACAGAGTGCTCTTCGAAGTCGTGTACACGGGCCCGAAGGCCTGACTTGAACCACGGAGGGGCAAGGGCATGCGAACTCGCCCCTCCGCAATGACACTCACCGTCCCTTGAAGACAGGCTCCCGCCGCTCGACGAACGAGAGGGCACCCTCCCTGTGGTCCTCCGTCGTGAAGAGATAGGCGAGGGAACTGCCGATATAGGCGCCCATCTCCTCCATCGAGGCGTGAACGGCCTTGCGAAGGCCCTCCTTCATGTACCGCATGGCAATCGGGGGATTGGCAGCGATTTTCCGGGCGATCTCCATCGCTGCGGGCAGTAGTTCCTCTGCGGGGACGACCTTCGAGATCAGCCCGATACGCTCCGCCTCAGCAGCCTCGATGACGTCGCCCGTGAACAAGAGCTCGGCAGCCTTCGATGGGCCAACGACGCGTGGAAGGCACCAGAGGCCGCCGAGGTCTGAGACGAGGCCGCGCTTGATGAAGAGCTCACCGAACTTCGCCTTCTCGGACGCAATGCGGATATCACAGAACAGCGCCATGTCCATACCCCAGCCGACTGCCGGGCCGTTCACGGCAGCAACGACAGGCTTGTCACACTCGAGGATCGCAGCGGCGGCCGGTGTAGGGCGCGGCCGGACATCGCGAAGGCGTGCAGTGGTGGCATCGCGTTGTTCGCCGAGCATGATCTGCCTGACGTCATCGCCGGAGCAGAAGGCCCGGCCAGCACCGGTAAGAACAATGCAGCGTACCTCGGGGTCGCTATGTGCCCGTCGGAACGCTTCCTCCAACTCTCCGTACATTTCACGCGTGAGCGCGTTCATGACTTCCGGGCGGTTGAGGGTGATAGTCAGGATGTGATCGTTGAGCTCGTAACCGATGTTCTGGTACACGGCACCACCTCGATAGAAGTGGCCCGAGTCTACTCCAATGCAGCGCGGCCCCGGCAGTGGCACTGCCTCTGCCACGCCCACGGCGGCCGCGAGACCCCGGCGCATTTGCGAAGCAAGCCTGCGCTCCGCATCCCCGATTGAGACCACCGGGTTCCTCGGCGGCCTCAATCGGGACGGGACTGGCCCGGTGGATGAGCACCGGGCCAGTCATCCCCTACTTGAACTCGTAGCCGCCCTTCACACCTGCCGGGTTGGGATCGGTCAGCACGTTGACGCAGGCGGGCTTGCCAGAATCGAAGGCCCGGGCGATGGCAGCAGCGATCTGCTCGGGGTGCTCGACGAATTCGCCGTGGCCACCGAGGCCCTCAACGACTTTGTCGTAGCGGGCGTTATCGCCGAGGACAGTCGCCGGGGTGCGGCCTTCACCGTACTGGGCCTTCTGCCCGACGTAGATCTGGTGCCAGGTGCGGTCGTTCCCGATGACCGAGACGACGGGCATCTTGAATCGGACGAAGGTATCGAAGTCGAACCCGTTGAGGCCAAACGTGCCATCGCCGTTGACCATGAGCACCTTCTTGTCGGGTGCAGCGACACTCGCCGCCATGCAGAAGCCGGTACCAACCCCAAGGGTGCCGAATGGGCCCGGGTCCATCCACTGACCGGGATGATTGATTGGGAGCACGCCCGCGGCGATCGCGACGATGTCGCCGCCATCGCCAATGACGATCGTGTCGTCATCGACGAACTTCGCGATCTCCTTGCAGAGGCGAAGCGGGTGGATCGGCATACTGTCGGAGTTCATGAAGATCTCGCGCTGGGCATCGGCTTTCCCTTCGAGCCCGCGTAGATACGTCATCCACTCACCATGGTCACCCTTCCCGATCTCCGCTGTCAGTTGGAGGAGCGCCTGGCGGATGTTCGCCTCGATGCCGATAGAGAAGTCACGGTTGCGGCCGATGTCGCGAGGATCGATATCAATCTGAATGATGCGAGCATTCGGGTTCCAGGCAGGGGCCTGGCCGTACTTCAGGCGGAAGTCAATCGGTGTGCCGAGAATGACGATGACGTCCGCCTGCTGGAACGCCGGACGCCGGGAGAGTGAGAAGAAGTTCGGATTATCCTGCTTGAGCGTGCCACGGCCCATGGCGTTGGTGTAGACAGGCACATCCGCTGCTTTCGCGAAGGCGGCGAGCTCGTTGTGAGCGCGGTGCCAGAAAACGCCCGAACCGGCCATGATCATCGGCTTTTCAGCCGTTGCGATGGCGATGGCCGCCTCTTTGATGAGTTGCGGATCGCCCATGATTTCACCAGTGGGGCGATAGTTGCGCGGCCATTCGAGGCTGTCTTCATCAACGCGGCTGAAGAGGACGTCGGATGGGACCTGGAGGAAGGTGGGGCCGAACTTCCCGGTCATCGCTTCACGAAATGCCATGGCCATGTAATAGGGCAGGCGGCGCGTTTCATAGACGGTCTGCGACCACTTCGTGATCGGCTCCATCACCCCGCTCAGTTCGATATCCTGGAGTGAACCCATGTCGTACTGGCGGAGCGGAGAGCGGCCCCCGATGACCACCATCGGGCTGGATGCCTGGTAGGCATTGGCGACAGCCGTTACGACATCGGTAACACCCGGGCCGGCAGTGACTGCGGCAACGCCGGGCTTGAAGGTGATACGCGAGTACCCGTCGGCCGCGTGACCGGCCGATTGTTCGTGGCGCGTGTCGATGATCTCGATGCCGTTGTTGAGACATCCTTCGTAGATGTTCTGAATGTGTCCGCCGGAGAGGGTGAAGATGTGTCCGACACCCTCTTGCTTGATCATGCGGGCGATGATCTCGCCCCCGTCGATCATGTTGCCCATGGCTTTCGATCTCCAGATGAGGTGTGGAGGCAGTATAGGCCCGAACCGGACAGGCGTCCGTTGGCGGTGGGCGGTACCCCGGGCACGGCGGCGAGGGAATGAAGCGGGTAGCCAATAGCTACCGCGGTGAGATCGCGGTTGGTATGATCGGATGCGAGCCGTGCGGTTGTTCATGGAGTCGAGAGCACGGGCGCCCAGCAAGGAGCACAACAAGCAGAAGGCGAGCGTCATCGTGCAATACCGTCTCTGGCAGCTGGTCACCGCTCTCGTGCGTCGGCTGCCGACACGAGTGAGCTACGGCGTGGCGTTTGCGGTTGGTTCCATCGCCTTTTACAGCTGGCCGCGCGGCCGCCGCTCGATGGAACGGAACTACCGGCGCGTTCTCAGGGGTGCATCCAAACGCGAAGTGCGGCGAACGGCACGCCGGTCACTTGTGAACTACTGCCGTTACCTCGTGGACTTCGTCCGCTTTCCCTCGCTTTCGGGACAGCAGCTTTCGGCGGCGGTTCTTGGTGATGAGAGCTTCAAAGCACTCGATGCCGCGCTCGAAAAGGGCAAGGGCGCCCTCATCGTTTGCATGCACTTCGGCAACTGGGACCTCGGCGCCGGGGCAGCAGCAGCACGTGGATATCCCCTGACGGTCGTTGCCGAAACGTTCGACGATCCACGGCTCGACGCCATGGTCGCGGGTGCACGGCAGAGGCTGGGAATGTCCATTATCAAGATGGAAAAGGCCGGGCCTTCACTCCTGAGATCACTGAGACGGAACGGGCTCCTTGCACTCCTGATCGACCGCCCGGTCCCGGGGGACGGGGTGAGGGTAGAGTTCTTTGGAGAGGAGGTCGAAGTGCCTGCGGGCCCCGCGAGGCTGGCACTTTGGTCCGGGGCGATGGTCATCCCAACCGCGTTCGCTCGGATCGACCCGCTGAAGCCCGATGTGACAACCCTCACCGACTTCTCGTTGCGATACACGCCTACAGGCGACGAGACACATGATGTGCGGGAGATCACGCAGGCGATCATGCGGTCGCATGAGCGGTTCATCCGGAAACACCCGGACCAGTGGTACATGTTCCGCGAGATGTGGCCGGGGCCCTCGGTAGCGAAGGCAGGACCGTGATTTTCTCGCGGCGTCGCATCGCGGCGATACTGCAACCGATCGTCGCAAGGTGTCCGGGCCTCGCGTATCGGATGGCCCGCCTTATCGGCTGGCTCGCCTATCAAACGCAACCGCGAGTACGCAGGAACGTCGTGCGGAACCTGTTGCCCCTGTATGGCGGAAACCTGGAGTTGGCCAGGCAGGCGGGCAAGCGGACGTGCATTTACGTAGCACAGTATTATGTTGACTTATTTGGCTTGCCGCGACGCGACCTCGAGCGGTTCGAACGAGACAATATCGAGTTCGTCAACCCGCAGCACATCGCACTCCTCGCCGACCCTGGCCCGATCGTTGCGGTGAGCTGCCACACGGGAAACGCGGAGCTTGCGGTCCAGGCACTGACGAACCACGGGCGGCATTTCGTGGCACTGGTGGAGGCCCAACAGCCGGCAGAGTGGTCCCGGTATGTCCTCGATCTCCGGTCGGCCCATGGAGGGAGCTTCCACGAGACGGACTTCACGGGAATCCGGGCGGCGATGCAGACACTCAAGGAGGGGGGTGTACTTGGCGTGATGGGCGACCGGGACATCCAGGGCACAGGAATCTGCACGGAGCTGCTCGGACGCCACGTCAAGCTGCCGCGTGGGCCATGGGAGCTCGCGCGCCGGGCCGACGCGATGGTGTTCCCGGTCTTTGTCTCGAGGGTCCGCAACGACCATTTCCAGGTGACACTGGCCAGGCCATTCCGAATGGAGCGAACTGACGATGCCGAGGAGGACATCCGTCTTGCGGTCCGGAAGTTCGCAGCCCTGCTCGAAGCGCACCTCCGCGAGGACCCGGCACAGTGGGTGGTACTCGAGGATTTCTGGAAGGTACATGCCTGCACCGAGGACACGGCAGGATGAAGAAAGCCGACCTCCACATTCATACCCGCGTCTCGGATGGGCTCGCGAGTATCGAACAGGTGCTCGAATACGTTGAACACCGGACCGACCTCGACATCATCGCCGTGACAGACCACGAAGATGTGACGGGCGGACTGCGGGCGCAAGAATTGGCCGCGAAGAAGCAGCTCCGGATCGAGGTGGTGCCCGGGGCCGAGATCACGACCCTGCAGGGGCACCTCCTGGCGCTCTTCATCGAGACCGGCCCAAAGAGCTTTCGTCGCGTAGAATCTGCGCTCGAAATGATCCATACGCAGGGCGGCATCGGGGTGATCCCTCATCCAATGAGCTGGCTGACGCGATCGATCAGCGAACGGACAATCGAGCGAATAGAGAGCCGCGGGGAGGCCGGGATCACATTCGATGGGATTGAGACCGCGAATCCGAGCCCCGCAGGCAAGGTCACATCGACACGAGCGCGGAGGCTCAATCAGCGCTGGCGGCTGGCAGAAACAGGAGGTTCCGATGCGCACCACCTGCGGCATATTGGGACCGGGTGGACCGAGTTCGAAGGCGAGGACAGCGATGATTTGCGGACGGCTATCATTGAGCGGCGAACGGTCGGCGCCATGAGCGTCTATCCATCGATCCGCGAGGTTGGTGCCGGAAGCGTGATGCTTGGGCTCGCGTGGGGCTACGCAGCCACACCCCGGAAGATGCTCAGCCGGGCCCTCCCGCGCCGGGGCCCGCGATGAAGATCGCACTCGTTTCGCCATACGACTGGTGCATCGACGGCGGCGTGAAATCGCATATCGCACACCTTGCGGCCCACTTCCGGGAGTGGGGCCACGAGGTGACGATCTTCGCACCAGCATCGGACCCCGCGAAGGTAGCCGGTCAGTGCGTGGTGATGGGCAAACCGAGGGCGATGCGCGTAAGCGGGTCCGTTGCCCGTATCTCGTTCACGTGGTCATCGCCGGCCGTGAAGAAGGTGTTGCGCGAGGGGGAGTTCGACATCCTTCACCTGCACGAACCACTCATGCCACTGCTGCCGTACCACTTCATGCGGTATTCCAACTGCCCGACAATCGGGACGTTCCACGCCGCCAAAGAGGGCGGCAACCGGTTCTATGGGTACACGACACCACTGACCCGGCGGTGGTTCCGCAAGCTGCACGGAAAGATCGCAGTATCGCCCGCGGCAACCAGCCTGGTGAGCCGTTACTTCCCCGGCTACTACAACATCATCCCAAACGGTATCGACTACCGGCACTTCAACGAGGCGCGCGAACCGCTGCCCGAGTTCATGGACGGCAAGCAGAATATCCTCTTCGTGGGGCGCCCTGAAAAGCGCAAAGGGCTGAAGTACCTGCTACGGGCCTACATCCGGATCAAGGAACAGGATCCAAACGTGCGGCTCATCGTGGTCGGGGCGGGCGACTTCAGCCGGTACGAACGCCTGATGGCACCGATCGGTGAGGTCGTGTTCAGGCAATACGTACCGTACGATGACCTGCCCCGGTATTACCGGAGCGCGCACGTGTTCTGTGCTCCAAACACGGGCAACGAAAGCCAGGGTTACGTGCTCCTCGAGGCGATGGCTGCCGGTGTGCCCGTCGTGGCATCGAATATCGAGGGCTTTGCGGGTGTCATCACCAACGGTCTGGACGGGGTACTCGTCAAACCAAAGGATAGCGATGCAATCGCAACCGCGATCCTGCAACTGCTCCGAAACCCGGCACAGCGGCAGCAGCTCTCCGTGGCGGGCCAGGCACAGGCGGTGCACTACAGCTGGGATAACGTCGCGCGGCGGGTGATGTCGTACTACGAACGGCTCGTGTACGAGCACCAGGAACTCGCGGAGGTTGCCGCCCGCCGGCACACGCCGGCCGGTGCACACGAGCCAGCAGAGCCACGCGAACCGGTGAACCTCTAGCGTGCCGAAGCTGAACGTACTGCCGCAACGGATGCCCCAGGGCATCTCGAACAGGATTGGGCGCAGCATAGGTTCGCTGGGGATCACCCCGAACATGATCTCGCTCTTCGGGTTTGCAGGGAACCTTGCAGCCGCATACCTGGTAACGCGCGAGATGCTGCTCTGGGCCGGGGTGGTGTACCTGGTGTTTTCCGCACTCGACACGGTCGATGGGGCAGTGGCCCGGGCCATGGGCCTGGTCACGAAGTTCGGTGCACTGTTCGACTCGGTGCTCGACCGCGTGAGCGAAGTACTCGTGCTGGCAGCCATCGGCTGGTATTTCGGCGAACGCGGCGAGAACGTGCAGGCGAGCGTGACATATGCCGCGCTATTCGGGAGTGTGGCGGTGAGCTACATGCGGGCACGGGCGGAGATCGCCGGGCTCTCGATGAGAGAGGGGCTGTTTCGCCGCCAGGAGCGTGTGGCTCTGGTTGCACTCGGGCTGCTGTTCAACGGTCTCACCGTCATCGCCTGGCCGCTGGCGATCCTCTCGAACATCACCGCGTTGCAGCGGTTCGTGCTGCTTCGCAAAGGGATTCCCGACTGAACCGGCCCGCTCTTCGGTGCTGCGATCGCCGGTCGCCGCCGCGATATACCGGTGATTACTCGTCGTTCGAAGGTGGTGACGTTGGCGGCCCCTCGGGCCGGGAGGGCGATTTCGTACGGGTATTCCCGAGGAACATGGCAACCAGGTAAGCGAAAACCGCAAGCAGGGCGAAGAGCACGGCAACGGCGATGATGATGACCATCGTCCGCGTGTCATCACTACTGGAACCGCCGGACTGGGAGCCTTTTGCAGCAGCACCCGCTGTCGCACCGGGGCGGGTAGCGGTTGGTCGTTGGGTTGGAGCGGTGACAGGTGAGCCTGCCTGTTGGGGCTTCAGGCCATTGGCCTGGCGAAATTCCGACTCGAAGCCCGCCAGGTCGAAGCCATACGTCTGCTCGAGTGCATCATCGAAGCGGGCGCCCTTCTTGATGGTGGCGAAGAACTGTGCGTACTTGCCAGCACCCTTTTCGATGAGGTAGCGGGCCATGTAGTAGGACTGACCGTAGAAGAGGTTGACCTTCGCCGGGTCCGAGGGAGACGTACCCATCTGCGCAAAGGAGAGGAGCTGATCATTTCGGACGGCCGCCTGGAAGGCCCCGGTGTAGTTGTCGCCAGGGCTCACCTGGCCGTTCACCGCGGTCCCCTCATCGAGCCACGACGGGAGCTTGCCCAGCGGGCCCTCACCGGCGGTCGCATTAATGATGTGGGTGAACTCGTGGCGGAGGGTATCGGTGCGGTCGCTGGTACCACAGGAGACGGGAATCACGAGAACGATATCCTGGGTGACCTTCGTTCCGCAGGTCGTGACCGCGGCATCGAACTTCGTGCTGGTGGGCGGTCTCGCGAGTGCGCTCTCCTGCTCGTTATCGAAGAGGATGACCTTTACCGGGACGACAGCGAGTTCGACGTGGAGCAGGTCGGTACTCATCTTCTTGAAGGTCTCGATGCCAGCCTTGAGATAGGAGTTGGCGAGATCCTGCTTGTCGCCATGGTAGTAGACCGTCATGAACTCGCCGGAGACAGACTTCCAATCCTGGCCAGTGGGGAGAAAGAGGAACTTCTGGTCGGGCGAGGCCACCTTGCTGCCGTCGGCCAGCGTGAGCTCCCAGTGATACGTGAACTCACTGCCGACGGGGATGTAACTGGATGAGGAGTTGACCTGGACCACGACCGATGTTTCTAGCCGCGAGCCCGGCCGAAACTCCTCGGGTTTGCCGATCGCCGTCGTGTTTCGTCCCGTGATGGCGTAGCTCAGGGTGGCGTCAGTGATATCCAAATCAGCCCGTGCCGAGATCTTGAAGGTGAGGTCCTTCGGGTAACCGTTCGATACCGTGACCGAGTCGAAGACGGTATCGGCGCGCACGCTGGCGGCAGGGAGGAGCGTGAGCGCGAAAAACGCCAGCAGCGCGGCGGCGGGCACCACCTTCCACGTCATTCGGATTCACCAACCTGGGCCTTGAGGTAGGCCTGGATGAACCCATCGATTTCGCCATCGAGTACGGCCGCCGTGTCGCTCGTCTCGTACTCGGTGCGCACATCCTTGACCATCTTGTACGGGTGAAGGACGTAGGAGCGGATCGCGTGGCCGAACCCCATGTCGGTGTGCTCACCCTTGAGCTTCGCCTTCTCTTCTTCCTGGCGAAGGAGTTCTCGTTCGAGGAGGCGAGATTCGAGCACCTTCATGGCACTCTCCCTGTTTCGGCCCTGGGAGCGCTCATTCTGGCAGGTCACGATGATACCCGTCGGGATATGGAGGAGCCGCACGGCCGTCGAGTTCTTCTGGACGTTCTGACCACCGGCGCCGCTCGAACGGAAGACATCAATCCGCACATCATCGGGGTTGATTTCGATCTCCCCGGTACCCTGCACTTCGGGCATCACTTCGACCTTCGCGAAACTCGTGTGGCGGGAGTGCGAGGCGTCGAACGGCGACTGGCGGACCAGCCGGTGGACGCCACGCTCGCTCTTGAGATAGCCAAAGGCGTAGGGACCGGTGAACTCGACCGTGGCGCTCTTGATACCCGCCTCTTCGCCCTCGGTGGTATCGAGAAGGTCGACACCAAGACCATGGCGCTCGCCCCAGCGCAGGTACATGCGAAGGAGCATCTCGGCCCAGTCCTGGGACTCGGTACCACCTGCGCCGGCGTGGACGGCGAGGATGGCATTGCGATCGTCGTATTCCCCGGAGAGCTGGAGCTGGAACTCGAGGTCGGCGAGCTCCTTATCTGCCGCATCCAGTTCTTCTTCAGCACCCGCGAACACGCTCTCATCAGACTCCTCCATCCCAAGCTCGAGGATTTCAACGACGTCACGGACACGGCGCTCGAGCCCTCGCCAGGTATCAACACGCGCCTTGAGCTGGGCGAGCTGCTGCATGACCGTGCGTGCCGTCTCGGCTTCGTTCCAGAACGAGGGGTCAGCGGACTGTGTTTCGAGGCCGGCTAGCTTCGCTTCATCGCCAGCGAGGTCAAAGGCGCACCAGGATATCGGAGATGCGCTGGAGGAGGGCGTTCGCCCGGCTGAGGGTTTCGTGCATGAATCCAGTGTATCGGCGGCATCGGGGAGGAGCCAGCAAGACGGAGCGTCCTGAGTCAGCAGGGCAGGAAGGCCCCCGGCCGCCATTGCACCCGGACGTGTGGGCCTGCAGGAGTAATGCCCGCAGGCATCGCGCTCCACCCGGCAGACAGGCCTGCCCGGATGGCCAACTGACAACCCTCGCTGATTCCGGTACGTTACCCACAGGCGCCCTCCCAGCCGGGCGCTCTCCGGGAGGAACTGGATGTCGCTCGCACGCTATCGATACTCCATGTGGGATGGCACACAGGAAGTGCCGCCGCTCGAGGCCGACGCCATCCTCGACAATCTCACCGACGACCTGATGAACTTCGGCGACCTTCAGCATGCGCTTCGCAACATGCTTCAGCGCGGCATGCGCGATCCCAACGGCCAGCGCATGCAGGGCCTCCGCGATCTCCTGCAGCAGCTTCGCCAGCAACGGCGTCAGCAGCTCGACAAGTTCAACCTCAACTCGATCTTCGATGACATCAAGCGCCAGCTCGAAGAGATCGTCTCGATGGAAAAGAGCACCATCGATCGCCGCCTCGACGAGGCGATGGGTAACCAGCCCGAGGCTGGCAGCCAGCAGGACGGCGACCAGCAGAATCAGCAGCAGGGTAGCAACCAGGGTGGCCCGGACCAGCAGGGGCAGCCCCAGGCCGGGCAGCAGGGCCAGCAACCCGGCGGCGAGCGTGATCAATCACAGGCCGGGCAGCAGCAGCCAGGCGGCCAGGAGCCCGGCCAGCAAGGCCAGCAGGGGAGTCAGCAGCCCAACGAGTTCGCCGAGATGCTGCGCAACATCGCGAACAAGAAGAAGGATTTCCTCGAACAACTCGCTCCCGACGTGGCGGGCCAGGTCAAGCAGCTCCAGAACTACGAGTTCATGGACCCCGAGGCCCAGGCCCGTTTCAACGAACTCCTGGAGTCACTCAAGAAGGCCATGACCGAGACCTTCTTCAAGGACATGTACGACCAGATTGCGAACATGTCGCCCGAAGACCTGCAGCGCATGAAGGACATGGTCAGGGACCTCAACCAGATGCTGCAGGACCGGATGTCGGGCAAGGAGCCAAACTTCGACGAGTTCATGCAGAAGTACGGCGACCTCTTCGGCGATAACCCCCCGCAGTCGCTCGATGAGCTCGTGGCCCAGATGCAGCACCAGATGGGGCAGATGCAATCACTCCTCGATAGCCTCCCTGGTGAGATGCGCCAGCAGCTCCAGGAACTCCTCTCCGACAAGGTAGGGGATCCTGAGCTCCAGCAGGGCCTCAACGAACTCGCCCAGAACCTCGAGTACCTCTTCCCCATGCGCGACCTGCGCAACCAGTACCCCTTCCGGGGCGAGGAAGAGATTGACCTCCAGTCGGCCATGAACCTCATGGACCACATGCAGTCGATCGACGAGCTCGAACGCCAGCTCGAACGGACCCAGTACGGCGGCGAGATCGAAGACATCGACGCCGACAAGCTCGAAGACATCCTCGGGCCCGAAGCGCGTGAGACTCTCGACCAGCTCAAGCAGTTCCTCGAAATCCTCGAAGAAGCAGGCTACATCCGGAAGAAGGGCAACAACTGGGAACTCACCCCGCGCGGCACCCGCAAGATTGGCCAGCGCGCCCTGGCCGAGATCTATGCCCAACTCAAGAGCGACACCTTCGGCAAGCACGACGTCCGGGAGGTGGGCACGGGCGGTGAGCGCACCGACACCACCAAGCCGTACGAGTTCGGTGACCCGTTCTACCTGGACATCCAGAAGACGATCATGAACTCGATGTACCGCGAGGGCCCCGGCACACCCATTCGCCTGCGGCCCGACGACTTCGAGGTCGCCCGGACCGAACTCCTGACACAGACGGCCACGGTCATCATGCTCGACCTGAGCTGGTCGATGGCTCTTCGTGGCAGCTTCCAGGCGGCGAAGAAGGTGGCGATGGCCCTCAACAACCTCATCTCATCGCAATATCAGCGCGACAGCCTCTACATCATCGGGTTCAGTGCCTACGCCCGGGCGCTCAAGGCCGAGGAACTCCCCTATGTCCGCTGGGACGAATCCGTCCTCGGCACGAACATGCACCACGCGCTGATGATCGCTCAGAAGCTGCTCGCCAAGCACACGCAGGGCACCCGCCAGATCATCATGATCAGCGACGGCGAGCCGACGGCCCACCTCGAACGTGGCCGCAGTTACTTCGCCTACCCGCCGAGCCCGATCACCATCCGCGAGACACTCAAGGAAGTGAAGCGCTGCACCCAGAAGAACATCACGATCAACACCTTCATGCTCGATCGTAACTACTACCTGAAGGAGTTCGTGAACCAGGTCGCACGCATCAACAAGGGCAGGGTCTTCTACACCACCCCCGATAAGCTCGGCGAATACATCCTCGTCGACTACGTCGCCAGCAAGCGCAAGAAGCTTGCCGGGATCGGCGGGTAGCATTACCGATTGACGATTGACGATTGGCGATTGCCAATCGGATTGCAGAGCCGAGAAAGGGCTATCCACCGGGTAGCCCTTTTGGGCACCCCGGCTAATTGGTCTTGAACAGCGCCGGGTCGGGCGTCCCCGTTACTTTTGTGGCCTCGATACGCGTCTGTGCATTGTCGACGAGGAGAAGGATGCCATCGGCGGTCGCACACATGGTCGATGGTTCGGCACCCGGTACTTCCCAACATTGGCCGGATTGGCCCGCGATCGTGCGTGGCTCCAGCACCTTCACCCCGGGCAGGCTTGCCTGGTTCACCGAGTCGGATGGCGAGGTAAGCCCCGACCCCGAGCCTGAGACCTGCGCAGGTTCACACGACATGGGCCCGCCGGCCGGGCCGACACAAGTGACCGTGTGAGTCCCATCCGTGACCCAGCCCGTCGTGGAGTTGTTCAGCGTCACCCACCAGGCACGTTGCGGTGGCTGTTGGGCGAGGACCATCGTGCCCTCGAATCCACTCGCCTTGACGAGGTAGGAATACTCCGCCTGGTAGGTAGGCGCCTGTACGGGTCTTGCTGTCGCCGGGGTTGCCGGCGTCGCCTGGACCGTGACCGGGACCGTGCCGGTGCCCGTAGCCGTCGTGCTGGCCGTCACGGTCGATCCCCCGGCTGGCGGCGTCTTAGCGCCATCGTCATCGCTACAGGCGGTGCTCGCGACGATCGCCAGGGTCGCAGCGAGGGCGATCATGGGGGTTTTCATACGCCGAGCTTGCACTGAACCAACCTGCGTGGGGACGGCCGCTCGTCCCCAGACCCGGCTCCAACAGTCGCGAAGCGTCAGCGAATCGAAAATCGTGAATCGTGAATTGGGACAGCAATCGGAAATCGGCAATCGCCAATCGAGAATCGCTACGGCCAATCGGATCCCGGGATGCTCTCGGGGTCGCGTGTCAGGTCGTTCCAACGGCGGGCGAGGACATCGAGGGGTGCCGCCGGAGGGGCCCACGGGATACCGCGCACGACAACTCCCCTATTCGCAGAGTGCTCGACGAGGCCTTCCGACTCGAGCCGCCGAAATGCCTCGCGGACCGGTGTCTGGCTCACGCCCCATTCGGCTGCCACCACTTCCTGCCGCAGGTGCGCCCCCGGCGCCAGGTTCCCCGAGAGGATAGCCGACTTCAGGGCTTCGTAGACCGCTTCTGCCTTGGTGCGCCGGGAAGCTCGCTCGGTCGTCATGCCTGTAGCATACCTGTTCCCGTCCACCCCGACGCGAGACGTGCTTGACATCTGTTGCGCCGTGGTCCACGGTGGCCTCGCGTCCGGCCCTCTACGGCGGAGGAGAAGTTGGAGGTGAGCGAGATGCCAATCGAACCGGAGTTCGTGCTCAAGGCTATCGATGAGCGCCACGTGAAGTGGTTGAGCCACGAGCAGACAGTTGTCCTGGCCACGCTTTGTCTCGCCTATCCCGTTTCCGAAGCTGCGGAGTTGCTCGCAGTGAGCGAATCGACCTTTGCCCGTCGCCGGCGCGAACTCATCCACCTCGTCTTCGATCTGACCGAGCTCAAGGGTACGCCGGAGCGACTGCGACTGTGGTGCGAACGCCATTTCGCCTGCTGCACCGCTGGCGTGCAGGAAATGACCGAAACCGGTCAGATACTGATAGGAAGTAGCTAAACGCCAATGGACGTTGGGGTTACCGTCGTGTTGAGCACGTTCTGGAGGGGCCTCCGATGCTTGGCAGAATAGGGATAAGGACTTGGCCTCGTTTCCCCAAAGTGTTGACGGCTGCATTCGCGACCGGAGCCGCCATCGTGGGCTTCGTCGTCGCGTATGGCCAGTCGACAGTCGAGGCTTACGTTCCTTCGGGAAGTTCGTCGTCATACATCTGGCCGGATTCAAGCGATATATCTCCGCGATGCTATGGTGGCGCATACACTTGGACGCATGGCCTTGCGTGGAACATCAACACTAATACCAGCACACGAGTGATGACGGTATACCAACTTAATTTTTTACGGTGGATCGACCTCGCCGAACCCTCCATCGTCTGGGATCTCATATGTCTGGGGAGATGACTCCTGGGTATATGGCGATACGCCGAGTCAGAGCTGGAGATTCGGAGTCCTCTCGGGGTTCTATATACAGTCATTTTACTCATCAGGTATCGTCATATGGCAGACGAAGCAGTTTCACTACGCATCTGGTGGTTACGTAACCATTGAGGCTGAGTTTGGTGCCTACGATCCGATCGATATAATCAGTAGTTGGTGTGCCGGTCGCTCTTGGACACGGCTACACCCGTAGTCTTTTCAGAGGAGAAGGAGAGTAAAAATGAAGCGCTGGATGAGCCCCGTACCCATAGCCGTGGTGGGCGTGGTCGTTGTCATCGCAGCTGTTGCTGCTGGATTGCTTCTTAGGACCGGCGGTGGTGAAGGCGAAGCCGCCCGCACCGTGCGCGTCGCCATCCTTGGCGCGCAGGGGATCGAGAGCGAATCCACGTTCACCTCCGACGCCGAGGCGCTCGCATTCGCACAATCGAAGGCCGACTTCTCGCTGGCCCTGCCCAGATGGACACCCCCAGGGTTCGGTCTCGCCTCCATCCAGGTCAGCCCGAAGCCGCAGGGGCCAGGCCCCCATCGCGTCCGCTTCGGCTACCAGGACAACCAGGCGGGCCTCTCGCTCATGGCGGTCAACACGCCGTTCGACTTTCCCGGCAAGGACGCGGACCACCAGGTGACCTCGCCGACGCCAGGCACCGAGCTCTACCGCGCCGCTGCCGACGGGCGTACTGAGTTCACGCTCCTCTCCGAGACGCGCGGCTACGTCCTCACCATCAACCCCGGCGCTGCGATCTCTGATGCGGATGCCGTTCGAATGCTGGGCTCGCTGCCCACCAAGTGACCTGCCAATCACGACGTTGGGCCGGGTACAGCCCGCCGGGCGACCCTCAGATTCGAGCCATCCACCCGAAGAACTCGGAGTCTTCGTTCGCACCGCCCTGGCCTTCACCGGTCTCGCTGAAGTCCGCCACGAAACGGATCTCCTCGATCCACTTCACCATCTTGAAGCCGAGCTGGTTCTCCACCCGCAGCCGCAGCGGGGCACCATAGGTCACCGTCAGGGGCTCCAGGTTGCGTTCGTACGCGAGCAGGCTCAGGCGGTGGCGCAGCACATCAAGGGGTTGGGCCTCGTAGTACTGGTGCCCCGAGAGCCCCTTCCCGAACGAGTAGAAGACCGCGAACCGTGCCTCGGGTGTGGGCCGAACGAACTCCATCAACGTATGCACCGGTAGCCCGCCCCACTCGGAAATCCCCGTCCAGCCCTGGATGCAATGGTGCAACGTGGTCTGCCGCTGCATCGCGGCGAGTTCCTTGATCTCATCGAGCGAAAGCGACACGGGGTTTTCCACGAGCCCGGTCACTCGCAGCCGGTAGTCGCGGAAGTCACCATCCACGAGTGCCTGCCACTCCTCGCCCTCGGGCTCCTTGCCGTTCGGCCAGAGGTAGGGCGAGATCTGCTCGGGAGCATATTCGGCGGAAGGCTGGCCGCGAAAGACAGCCTTGATGAGCGGACTCACGGTAAGTGCTGTGAACCGCTGGAGTACCCGCGGATAGTGCCACGAGAACCAGACTGCCGATTGCGTCAGGCTGAGTGCGAACAGGATCCCGATGACGGTGAGGAGGGCGCCCGTCGGGGCCGTACCATCGTTGTTGAGGACGATACCGTTGAGGTTCTTCAGGGGGCCGGTGGCGAGGGCCAGCGCCGTGTGCCCGGTGAAGAAGCCGATGAACGCAACCATGAGGACGAAGTGCAGCGACCGCGCAATCTGGCGGTTTCCGAAGAGGCGAAGGTACCACTTGTGCTCATTGTCGAAAGCCGGCGACATCGCGATGCCAGTCAGGATCTGGAGTGGCGGCAGTATGAAGATGATCGAGAAGTAGGTGAGCTGCTGGAGCGCGTTGAAGCGCTGGTAACCATCGATCCCCGCCACCCGGGCCGGGTCATGCAGATGTCCATAGGTCACCGCGCAGCTCAGCGCCTGGGGCACGAGGTTCACATCCGTCGGTACCAGCCGGTTCCACGTGCCATCGGCGAACTGGAGCGAGATGAACGCCGCACCCGTCAGGATCCAGAGAATGTCGAACATGAAATGCCAGTGGCGCGCGATGCCGATCATGTGGCGCCCGCCGGGCAAGCCCAGCCAACCCGGTGCACTGACTGAATCGTCCTTGGCAGTCCATGTCCGATCGCGCGGAACGTCACCGCGGAGGCGAAGCCAATCGGTACCAGGCGTGCAATGCATGCTCGTGTAGAGCCGGGGGTGGTCCGTCATGATCTGGATACCGCTACGGATGAGGAAGAGGAGGTAGATGAAGTTCAGGAAATGGGCTGCGCGGGTGTAGAAGGGGTAGCCCGGTTTCACATCGGCCGAGGGGGTGACGCATGGGAAGCGATCGAGGTATGACTGGCCCGGTGAGCTCGCGTGGAATGCAAACGACGCCACGATGAACGCGGCCAGCAGGCCGGCTCCAACTGCCAGAGCCACCAGGAGCACGCGCAGCAGCGGGTAATAACGGCCCCGGATCTTGATCTGCGGGTGCGGGCGGACAGGCGGAAGGTACGCTCGGAGGACAGGGTGCCGTTCGGCCACACGGCCATCCTATCGTCAGCACCTCTTTCGACGCGCTAACAAACCGCCCCGATCCCGTAACGAGTGACTCTCGACCTGCTGTCTGGCCGTCAACCCCCCAGCATCGCCATGAGGTCCGTCCTGGTCAGCCCGAGGGAGGAGTAGAACATCGGGTTCACCTCGCCAGAGGAGATTGTCCCGAGTGCCAGTTCGAGTGCACCAATCTCCGTACCACCATGCTGAACCACCGCCTGCGCAACCATCGTAATCGCCTCGCGGGCAGCGGAGCCAAACATCACATTGCTATCGAGCCGGGTGTCACCCACCCCCTGCACGGCAACCAGCGCACCAACGATCGCCTCGTGTGACGGCACACCGTCGAGGCCGCCGGCTCCCAGTACGAGGAGCGCGCCCCCGAGCAGGTGCTCCGGTGCGACGATCCCGACGTTGGTCCGCCAGCAGAAGTTCTGTGCCTCCGCGAGCGCTCGTTCACCGTCAGCCGCCAGCTTCACTTCCGTCATGGGCCAACCTCGAGGAAGCGGCCCTCGGCGCTGGGGGCCATGTCGAGCACCTCGAGTTCTACACGCTCGCCCCGCCAGTCCTGCTTCAGCGAGTACACGACATCCATCTCATCGGCCAGTTCGGTATCGGCCTGGCGGAAGGCGATCGCGTTCCATGTCGCGCTCCCGTCGCGGAGTACGAGCCGGACGTGGCTGCCATCACCCCCGACCGTCCTCGAGCTCTTCACGGTCACGTTTCGGCTGAGGAGCACCGGCTTGCGGTTTCCCTGCCCGCACGGTTCGAAGCGCATCAACCCCTTGACTTCGAGCCCCGTCAGGTCGCCCAGCGACGCCTCGGCATCGATATCGATGACAGGCCGCAACGTCTCTGCATCGAGCTGCTCTGCTGCCGTGTTGATGAGCCGGTCCCGCAGCTCATCGAGGTGCTCATTCGCTACCGTGAAGCCCGCCGCCGCGCGGTGGCCACCGTGCCGAACGAGCAGATGCTTCTCCTTGCGAATCGCCGAGACGATATCGAACGCGGGAATGCTCCGGCAGCTCGCGCGGCTCTCCGCCGCGCCTTTGTTGAGGACGATCGCCGGCCGGTGCCGCCGATCAGCGAGGCGCGACGCCACGAGTCCGACAATCCCCATGTGGATCTTCTCGCTCGGCACGAAGATGAGCGGGTCATCGCGCGTCCCGCAGTACTCCTCGGCAATTGCGAACGCCTCTTCCGTCTGTCGCTGGCGCTCGCGATTGAGCAGATCGAGCCGTTCTGCGAGGTGCTGTGCCGTCTTCCAGTCGTCGGCGAGCAGCAGGTCGAGCGCAAGGTAGGCGTGTTCGAGGCGGCCCGCGGCATTCATCCGGGGCCCCAGTGCGAACCCGAGCGTCTCGGCAGTGAAATGCTCCGGGCGCGTCCGCGCGACCGCCGCCAGTGCTTCGAGCCCAGGGCGAAGCCCCCGCTGCATCCGTGCGAGTCCGTCGGTCACGATCTTCCGGTTCTCGTCCGAAAGCGGTGCTACATCGACGACCGTCCCCAGCGCCACGAGGTCGATGAACTCGGACTCGTCGAGCTGTTTCCCGTACGCCTCGTACAACATCTGCAGGAACCGGTAGGCGACTCCCACGGCGGCGAGTTCATCGAACGGGTAGGGCGAGTCCGGCCGCTTCGGGTTCACCGCCGCCAGGGCGGGCGGTAGTCCTTCCGGCACGGTGTGATGGTCGAGGATGATCACGTCCATCCCGAGTTCGTTTGCGTACGCCACCTCGGCGACCGAGCTGATGCCGCAGTCCGCGGTAATCAGCAAGCCGGTGCGATCGGCACGAAGCTTCGCTATCGCTCCAAAGTTGAGCCCATATCCCTCGCTGAAACGGTCGGGAATGTACCGGATGGTCCTCGCCCCGAGATGCCGCAGCCCCAGCTGGAGTACCGCCACCGAGGTCACGCCGTCGACATCAAAATCACCGTAAAGCGCAATCGTCTCGCTGTCCTTGATGGCGCGCATCGTTCGGAAGACCGCGTCTTCCATGCCGGGGAGTTCGAGGGGGTCGTAGTCGGGCGCGAGATGGGGCTTGTAGAACAGGTCGGCCTGCGCCCGCTCTGTGACCCCGCGCGCAGCAAGCACCGTGGCCACGATAGGGGGAAACTTCGCAATGCCGTTCTGATGTGCATACGGGTCACGCAGCCGCCAGCGCGCCTGTGGACGCCCGAGGACCGCAGTCATGCGTTCGGACGGTAGCGGCGAAACACCAGGCTGGCATTATGGCCGCCAAATCCGAGCGAGTTGGTCATCACGTTTTCGAGCGCCACCGAGCGGGCAGTATTGGGCACATAGTCGAGGTCGCACTCGGGATCCGGTGTCTCGAGATGCGCGGTCGGCGGGATGATCCCGTGCTGCAACGCGAGGACACAGGCAGCCGCTTCCACGGCTCCAGCAGCCCCGAGAAGATGGCCCGTCATCGACTTCGTGGAACTAATGGGCAGCTCATAGGCGTATGCACCGAACACGCTCTTGATGGCAAGCGTTTCGAGCTTGTCGTTCATGAGCGTCGATGTGCCGTGGGCATTCAGGTAGCCGATGTCATCGGGCCGCAGCCCCGCCTGGGCGATCGCTTTGCGCATCGCCCGCGCGGCACCGTCGCCCTGTTCATCGGGCATGGTGATGTGGAACGCGTCGCTTGTCGCCCCGTAGCCGGCAAGTTCAGCGAGGATCGTGGCTCCACGCCCCAGGGCATGCTCTTCAGATTCGAGTACGAGTGCGCCTGCCCCTTCACCCATCACGAAGCCATCGCGGGTGAGGTCGAACGGTCGCGACGAGGATCCCGGCGTGTCGTTTCGGGTGGTGAGGGCTTTGGCTGCCGAGAAGCCCGCCATGCAGATAGGCGTGATTGCCGCCTCGGTGCCACCCGCAATCGCGATCGCGGCATCACCGCGCCGGATGATGTTCGCCGCTTCGCCGATACTGTCGGCGCCGCTCGCGCAGGCACTCACCAGGCAATAGTTCACGGCCCTGGCGCCGAGCTTGATACTCAGCTGGCCAGCACTCATGTCGCTCAGCATCATCGGCATAAGGAACGGGCTCACACGCCCGGGGCCCTTTTCGCGGAGCGTCTCATACTCCGCCATCAGGGTCGTCACGCCACCGATGGCGGTGCCCATGATGACCGCGAAGTCGGTGCCGTCGCCGCTCGCTGGCTCGTAGCCGCTCTGCTCGAGCGCCTCGTTGGTCGCTGCGAATGCGAACTGCGTCACCCGGTCGGCTCTCCGCGCTTCCTTGCGGTCCATGTACTGTGTCGGGTCGAAGTCCGGCACCTCGCCAGCAACCTGCGAGTCGTATCCCGTGGGGTCAAAAAGGGTAATTCGCCGAATCCCGGAGCGCCCCTCGGTCATCGCCTCCCAGTTTGCGCAGGCGGTGTGGCCGAGCGCGGTGATCATCCCTAGCCCTGTGACGACGACCCTGGTCAATGCGTGCTACCCATCAGCATCAGGCTCCCGGCAGTGTACATCAGGCCGACCGTATGTCCCTGATTGTCCGTGGGAGGTGGGTCGCAATATCACCGGCGAGCAGCCCCGCTTCACCCATTTCCCCGCGAAGCAGTTCGCCCACGGCAGCATGAGCGTAGACACCGAGCGATGCCGCGTCGAACGGTTCGAGGCCCTGCGCCATGTAGGCGCCGATGATGCCGGCGAGCACGTCACCTGCCCCGGCTGTCGCAAGCAGCGGGTTGGCAAATGGGCTCAGGCGGGTTCGTCCGTCAGCGTGCACGACAACCGTGTGGGCACCTTTGAGCACCACCGTACAGCCGTACTTTGCGGCGGCCTCCTGCGCCGCTGCCATGCGCCGGGCCTGGATGTCGGCGACAGTCGTCCCGAGCAGCCGGGCGAGCTCGCCAGGGTGCGGTGTGAGAACCGCATTGGCCGAAACACGCCCCGGCCCATCGCCGAATGTCGCCAGCGCGTTCAGTCCATCGGCATCGAGCACAAAACCACGTCTCGAATCACCAAGATCCGGTAAGAGCGCCCATGCGAGCGCCCGCGTCTGGTCGCTGTTGCCCATCCCGGGCCCGAAGACCACCGCCTCGAACCCGTCGATTGCGTTGCGCAGTCCGACGGCCGCGCTGCCGGGGAGCGTCCCTTCGTCCGGGACTTCATCCTGCGGGATCCACGTAGCTTCGGCGATGCCCGGTGCGAGCGAGGGGATAATCCCCTCGGGGCAAGCGATAGTCACGAGCCCGGCCCCCGCGCGGTAAGCGCCCACCGCCACGAGCCGCGGTGCCCCGATATACCGTCTCGACCCACCGATAACGAGGAGCTTCCCGAAGGTTCCCTTGTTCCCATCCTCGGGCCGCGCCGGCAGCACACCGCGTGCCCATTTCGCGGTCATCAGTTCGAGCTTCACCGCTTCCTGTGCTGCACGGGGGATGCCGATATCGATCACCTGGACCTTGCCGAGGAGCGCGGCTGCCTGCGCCTGGTACATCCCTACCTTTGGCAGCCCAAACGTCACGGTCATGTCCGGCGCGACCGTCAGGGGGTCGGCCGCCCCCGAGTCGGCGTCGATCCCGGTCGGAAGGTCGCAGGCAACCAGCTTCGGAGGTGAATAGCCTGACCGGGCCGCACCGAGTGCCATGAGCGCCGCACCAATCGGCGACTCCGGATCGATTCCCGTTCGCTGCCCGATGCCGAGCAATGCGTCGACCACCAGGTCGCACTGGCCCACCACCTGCCCCAGCCGGAGCCAGCCCGGGTCTTCGCCACCGTCCGCAATGACCACGCCATGCTGGGCCATCTCTTCTGTCTGCGCTCCATCGCGGCGTGCGATGGGCACGTATACGAGTACTTCCGCACCCCAGTCGGCGAGGTGCCGCGCGGCAACGAGTCCGTCGCCACCATTGTTCCCCGGGCCCGCAAGCACCACTATCCGCTTGCCCTCGAGCGTCCCCAGGAGCATCCAGGCTTCCTGGGCGACGGCGAGGCCGGCCTCCTCCATCAGTTGCGCTTCCGAACTGCCAGCAGCGATAGCCGCCTGTTCGAGTTCCCGCATCTGCGCCACGGTCACCAGTTTCATCGCAACCCCTTCTCCCTGATCAGCCGAAGTGCATCGTCGCCCCGCCGTGGTGTGTCTTCGGCCTCGGTCAGGGCCCGCTCACCCACCACCGAGGCGATGGCGTACTCCTTCGAGTGCGTGAGCGAGACCTCGAGCCCGCGAAGCTGAATATGCTCGGCCCGGGCAGCGCCGCGGCCATAGAGGAACACGAGCGGCTTTCCCCGGCGGTTTGGCAGTACCTCGATATCGCGCCAGCCCAC
Source organism: uncultured Anaerolineaceae bacterium (assembly GCA_964508715.1). Taxonomy (GTDB): domain Bacteria; phylum Chloroflexota; class Dehalococcoidia; order Tepidiformales; family Tepidiformaceae; genus JAKALX01. The sequence goes on from CAZDUX010000010.1 coordinate 34,680, forward strand.
ACCCCGGACACCAGTCCCGAGTGCCTTCATGACGGCTTCTTTGGCTGCGAAACGGGCCGCGAGCTCCTGTACCCGCCCCCGGCAGTGGGCAATCTCGGCAGCCGTGTAGACGCGCTGCAAGAACTTGTCGCCGTGGCGCGCAATAACGTCCGCGACCCGGTCGATCTCGATGATGTCGATGCCAACGGCGAACTTCGTGGCCATTGGAGAAATCGTACGGGAGCGGTGGCCCACGCGCTTGGCGCTTCCCCGCACGGCAACGCTACCCTTAGGGACATGACGGCACAGATCATCGATGGTGAAGCGATCGCGCGGGAGATCCGCGCCGAAGTGGCCCGGCGTGTCGCCGCGCTCAGGCAACACAACGTGACCCCGGGCCTCGCCGTCATTCTCGTTGGCGATGACCCGGGATCAGTGAGCTACGTGGCGGGCAAGGCTCGCGACTGCGAAGAGGTCGGGATCTTCTCGGAGACGTTCCATCTGCCGGGTGAAACGAGCCACGCCGAGGTGCTAGCGCTCGTGCATCAACTCAACGAGGATGGCCGTTTCACCGTCATCCTTCCACAGCTCCCAATGCCGAAGCAGATCGACGAGCAGGCGATTATCGATGCCATCGACCCGGCAAAGGATGCCGACGGTCTCCATCCCGCGAACCTCGGCAGGGTGCTGCGCGGTGAGCTGACGGGTGCAATCCCCTGTACGCCCAATGGCGTGATGGAACTCCTTGCACGCAGCGGAATTGACCCCGCCGGCAAGCATGCGGTTGTCGTCGGCCGTTCCACGTTGGTGGGCCGGCCCGTCGCAGTCCTCCTGAGCAACAAGGCAAGGGGTGCGAACGCAACCGTCACCATCTGCCACACGGGCACGCCCGACCTCGCGGCATTCACGCGCGAGGCAGACATCGTCATCATGGCTGCCGGCCGGCCAAACACGCTTACGGCAGACATGGTACGTGACGGCGTCGTCGTCATCGACGTCGGTGTGAACCGTGTCGATGATGCCACGCGCGAACGTGGCTGGCGCCTCGTGGGGGACTGTGACTATCGCGCTGTCCGCGAGAAGGCCTCGTGGATTACGAAGGTGCCCGGCGGCGTCGGCCCCATGACGCGTGCAATGCTTCTCGTGAATACCGTGCGCGCGGCAGAGGCCGCCGCCGGATAGCTGCCCGGTAGACCGGCCATCGATTGAACGCGAGCCGCCCGCATTGGCCGGCCAGTCCCGGCTCGGGTCCGCTGGCGGAGAGGGTGGGATTCGAACCCACGGAGACTTGCGCCTCGTCCGTTTTCAAGACGGATCCCTTCAACCACTCGGGCACCTCTCCAGTGGTTGATTGTGGTTGGGAAGCGGGCGGGTGGCAAACCGCAGCGCGGGCGTCTCCCCCGGGCGACATGGGCCATACCCGGCCAACAGCCGATTATGGGGGCGTGAACCAGGCTCGGCGGGCGATGGCGCGGGACTTCGTGCGTGACTGGACGATTCTGGTCTCAGTCATCCTTGTCTACTTCCTTCTTCGGGCGGCGGCACCAGGAGAGGAAGGGCTGGCGGTTCGCGTTACCCTGAGACTCATCCAGGTTGAAAAGTGGCTGCACATTTTCTGGGAACCAGAGGTGCAGGAGTTCACGCTCCGCTGGGAGTGGCTGAAGGAAGTCGCGAACTACATCTACTCGTATTTCCACTTCCCGGCGCTGGCGGTGATGGGCGCGCTGCTCTGGTTTCGCGACCGCCAGCAGTTCCGGCTCGTGCGTGACACCATGTTCGTGTCGATGGTACTGGGGCTGGTGTTTTACTACGCCCTGCCCGCGGCCCCACCGCGGCTCATGGCGCTGCACGGGCACGACTATGGATTCGTCGATACGGTGTTCGGCGGCGGGACGACCGTGGAATACCCGACCGCGCCGTGGTTCGTAAACGACTACGCGGCGATCCCGAGTTTTCATTTCGGCTGGATCGCGCTGGCATCATGGGGGCTCTGGACGGCTGGCTCGAACGTGGTGGTACGCGTGCTGGCGTTGGCATTGACCATCCTCATGACATGGGCCTGCGCGGCAACGGCAAACCACTTCTTCATCGATATGGTGATCGGTGGACTCGTGATCGTGGCTGCCTGGGCGATAGCGAAGTACGGGCTGCCAGCCATGGCTCGGCAATGGGACACTCGCCGAGTCAGATAATTCGGCTATGAGGAACCATTGGCGCATCGACCGGCGGCGTTCGGCCCTCCTTCGCACGATGCTCACCGGGCAGGATTGATGACGGCCCGGGCGAAACGGGCGGGGGTGAAATCGCATCGTGCGACAGCTGAACCGGCGACAAGTTCTGCGAATGGCGGGCGGGGCCGCGATGCTCGGATTCGTGCCATCACAGTCCCGCCTCGTCACCGCCGGGTCGCGGGCACATGGCGGGCTCCCGTTTCCCCCGGAGACTGACGATCCCTCCTTCCGTGAGGCAGGTGCACGAGGGGCTTCCGCGCCACCGGCGATGGCGTTTCGCGCACGGATGCCGGGGCTCGCCGCCGACGGAAAGACGCTTCCCGCTCCTCCACCGCCCCCTGTTTCCGATACCCGGTTCGACGCGCCTCCCGTGTTCTACCGGGGCGACACAACGAAGAATCTCGTCTACCTCACATTCGACGATTGCTCGTCGGCGGGCCTGGTGGAGAGCGCGATGAGTATCGCCGAGCAGGCCGGGGCGCGGCTCACGTTCTTCCCCGTCGCCAAGTACCTGGGGTCGAATCCTGCGCTCTGGCGTTCGGTTGCGGCACGGGGGCACGGGATTGAAAACCACACGTACAGCCACTCACTCCTGAGCCGCCTCAGCGACTCTGAGATCCGCGCTGAGATCATCAGCGCACGCGATGCGCTGGCACAGGTACTTGGGCGGGATGCGCGCCAGCGCTTTCTCCGACCGCCATGCGGCGACGGCATCTTCAACTACGACGCGCGGATCCCCCGGATCGCGGGAGAACTCGGCTACAAGGTCGCTATGTGGAACTCCGACTCAAATGGCTGGCGTGTCTATCCGCGCACCGATGCGACGGCCATCAGTACAACCGTCGCTAACGTGCTTCGGAATCTCGGACAGGGCAGCATCGTCATCCAGCACGTGATCCCCGTTGATGTACTGGCGTTGAGCCAGGTGCTGGCTGAATGCGCACACCAGGGGTACGTCTGCGTTCCGCTCCAGGAAGGGATCGCATGAATGGCCGGATCGTCGCAGTGGCTGTGGGTTGCCTTGCCGCACTCCTCGTCGTGATCCCCGCCGCCGGAGATGGCGAAGAATCGCCGGGATGCTCACCATCAGGGACCCGGGCGCCGTCACTCATGGCCGGTGCGGTTCGACAGCGCCTCTACCTGCCGGGGCTCGCCGCCGATGACGCTCCTCCAGAAGCACCAAATGACCCGCCCCCGAGCGCTGAACTGCTCGGGCTGGAAGCGGCCCTCACCGATACGGTGGTGGCGTACGGAGTTGCCGGTCAATACACCGTTGCGGTGACAGACCTGCAGACGGGCCAGACGATCGGTGTCAATCCCGATCGACCGCAGCGGGCCGCCTGCCTCATGAACCTCTTCGTAATCATCGAGACGCTACGGCAGGTGCAGGCGGGCGCTATTCCCATCGAGACCGTCGACGGCCTCATCCGCCAGACCATCTGGGCGAGCGACGCCACGACGGCACAGATGCTGTTCGGGATCATCGGCGAAGGCGATGTGCTGGCCGGCGTGCGAAAGGTGGAACAGCTCCTCCACGACGAACTAGAGCTCCCCGAAATCATCCTCGATCATCCGCCGGCATTCCCGGAATGGAGCCTCGGAATTTCGGGTGACAACTGGGCGACAACACGGGCAATGAACAGCGCACTAGGTGCGCTCTACCGGGGGGAACTCCTGGACCCCGGCTGGACCGACTATCTGCTCGAAGCAATGCGAATAGTGAAGCCGGGGCTCAACTATCTCACTGCGAACCTGCCAGCAGATGCCGTTGTGAGCCACAAGAATGGGTTTTTCTGGGCTGAAGATGGCTACGTCGACAACGACACGGCGATTGTCCGGTTCGAGTCGGGCGGGCGCTGGTATGCCTATGCCATCACGTTCATGTCGGAGCAGGTGGGCGAGAAATACGCGGACATCTGGCTGGGCCGGGACCTGGTGCGGATGACGTGGGAGTACTTCCGCCGAGTCTACGGCCCGGGCTAGGGGAAGAGACCCTCCTGGCGGGGAAGTTCGCGGAAGAGCTGGCGCTTCTTGACACGGTAGCGTTCCTCGCTCTCCAGCAGGGATTCGAGCGTGCGAATTGCAGCGAAGATGTGCGGCCCCTTGTTCAGCATCACGCACTCTGCCCGCTGCCCCATCGCTGCATCGGTAATCTCCGCCCGGGCGGGCAGGCCGCCTTTGGCGAGACTCTCGAGCACCTGGGTGGCCCAGATCGCCGGCGTGTGCGCGGCCTCGCAGAGGCAGAGTATCTCCTCCTGCAGCAAGGCGAGGTTCTCAAACCCGGTCTCGACGGCAAGGTCGCCCCGGGCAATCATCACGCCAAACGGCTGACCGGAGAGTCCGGCGAGGATGATCCGGGCCAGCCGCTGGACGGCTTCGCGTGTCTCGATCTTCGCGATGATGCCAACATCTGGTGCGCGGAGCTTGTTGAGACGGCGACGAAGAGCCGTGACGTCCTCGGGGCGGTGGACGAATGAGAGCCCGACCGCGTCGGCGAGGGGCACGATGTGACGGAGATTCGCCGTGTCCTCGTCCGTCATCGCGGGAAGGTCGATGGGCGAATCAGGCAGGTTGATCCCCTTCTCGGCGCGGAGCTTCACCGGCTCGTCGGGGGCAGTGATAACAAGCTCGAGGTAGTCGGGTGTGACCTCGGCGACCTCTGACCAGATCTTGCCATCGTCGAACGCGACCCTGTGCCCCGGCTGCGCGTTCGCGAGGACTGCCGGAATCGTGCACGAGATGGATGCCGGTTCTTCAGCCGTGGCCCGCTTACCGGTGTACGCGGGGTCGCGCATCAGCCGGAGGCGGGCGCCGGTTACGGGTTCGATGGCGCCGGGGGCCGGCTCAGGGCCGGAGATGGTAAAGGTGAGATCACGCGGACCGGCGACCCGCACGGGAGTCTCGAGGCGGAACTTCTTCCAGGCTTCAACCTCTGCGCGCGAGCGGTTCACCCGCACCACTCGCAGCCGGCGCATGCGACCACGTGCATCGGCGAACTCGAGGAGGTCGCCGGCCCGCAACTTCTTGAGAGTGCCTGGCTGCGTAATGGCGAGAGCGAAACTGCAGCCGTTGTGGGCATGCGCCAGGGTGCTCCATGGCAGCTTTTCGACAAGGCAACCACGAAGAAGGGGAGGGCCGCTCTTGCGTTCCCTGACCTTGAGCTGCATCTGCCGGGGCTCCGGCTCGATCACCCCCGTCCGTACCTTCGGGCCCGCAAGGTCGATCACCACATGGCAACGGCGGGCAGGCGGGCAGCCCTTGGCCCGGGCAGAGGCTTCAGCTTCCCGCAGGCGGGCAACGATCCGCGCCCAATCGCGGGGGCGGTCGTGCGCCGAGTTGATTCGAATGGCATCGATACCCTGGGCGATGAGGCGTTCGAAGAATCCCTGCGTGTTGAGCGACTCCGCATCGACGGTGACCATCATTCGGGTGGTGCGGCCTGGGCGGGGGCGGCCCAGCAGGGCGCGGCTTCGTTTCTCCAGCAGTTCCGATGCATCGTCCGGGGTAGGGCGGGTGAGGCCGGCAGCGGCAGCCGGCACCTCGAGCCACGCAAGGACACGTTCCATAGCCCAGAGCACGGAGCCTTCGAGGCGCCCCAACGATGAGAGCCCCTGCCAGGCGAGGTCCATCTGCACGTCGTAGAGATCATTTGCGCGGAGCGCGGCGTAAGCGAGGAGGTTGTCGCGGCTCAGGACAAAGCCAGGGTCGTCGGAGGGGTAGTCAGAAGCAGCGGCTGAGGCCGTGTGGACGACGTCCCTGTACACATCAAACAGCCGCTCCGCCAGCGGGCGTTCGGGGATAGATTCCACTGCACTCTCCATGGCGACACCTCGTTTCCCTTTCCGGTCTGTATCAAAGCAGGGGGTAAGTCCGGGGCGGAGCGGGCAGATGGCCCAATTTCACGGGCAAAGGGTCGAATGGCACAGCATCTGCCGGACTCTTGCAGGGGTGGCCGTTTGGCGGCCACGTCGGGAACAAACGGTCGTGACGGCCGGCAGTAGTAATGAGGGACGATGACGATGAGACGCGCAGGACGCTTGCAAAGGCGGCCGGGAGCGCCGATGGAGTGCCGTATGAGCGTTTCGGCTGGCTGGCAGGCGATTCGTCCCGATCGCACACGCCTTCGTGTGGCGCCAAACCTTGCGGACTACGACGAGTGCCGCCGGACCTTCTCCTGGGACGAGACACGTGCCCGGCTCATCGCATCGGGTGGAGATGCAGGGCTCAACATCGCGAACCTGGCAGTCGATCAGCATGTCCGGCTGGGGAATGGCGGACAGGTCGCTATTCGCTGGCTGGGGAAGCGCGGCGAGCGGCTCCAGCTCACGTTTGGCGGCCTGAGCAGCGAAACGAACCGGTTCGCGAACGTGCTCACGCACCTGGGAGTCGGACACGGAGAGCGTGTATTTGTGCTGCTGGGAAGGATCCCGGAACTCTATGTGGCTGTGCTGGGTGCGCTGAAGCGGCAGAACGTCGTCTGCAGCCTCTTTTCGGCCTTCGGCCCCGAACCGATCCACCAGCGGATGACGATTGGCGAGGGGCGTGTGCTGGTAACCACCTCGCTGCTCTACCGGCGAAAGGTCGCGCCGATCCGTGAACAGTTGCCCGGCCTCCGGTGGGTACTGGCAACCGACATCGAAGCACATGACGAGGTGCAGGGGCTGCTCTCGTTGCCGGCGCTCATGCGGGAGGCGTCCGAGGAGTTCACGGTCGAGCCGACCGCACCAGGAACACCGGCACTCCTTCACTTCACGAGTGGGACGACGGGTACACCAAAAGGCGCGCTCCATGTCCACGATGCGGTCGTTGCTCACTGGGCCACGGGCCTGTACGCGCTCGACTTCCACGCCGGAGACATCTTCTGGTGCACAGCCGACCCGGGATGGGTGACGGGCACCTCGTACGGCATTATCTCGCCGCTCTGCCACGGGTTGACGATGGTGGTGGATGAGGCTGAGTTCGACGTAGGCCGCTGGTACCAGGTGCTCGAGCAGGAACGTGTCAGCGTCTGGTATACGGCTCCCACCGCAATACGAATGCTGATGAAGGCGGGCACGGAGGCTGCACGGCAGCATGAGTTCCCGGCGCTCCGATTCATAGGGAGCGTGGGTGAACCGCTGAATCCGGAAGGTGTGATATGGGGAGTCGAGGCGTTCGGGCTCCCGATCCACGATAACTGGTGGCAGACAGAGACGGGCGGAATCATGATCGCGAACTTCGCGTCGATGGAGATCCGGCCGGGTTCGATGGGGAAGCCGCTCCCCGGTATCGACGCAGCTGTCGTTCGGCACGAAGAGGGTGGCCGTGTGACGGTCATCGCCGAACCGGGTGTCGAGGGTGAACTCGCCCTGCGCCCGGGCTGGCCATCGATGTTCCGTGAGTACCTGGGCCAGGAAGACCGCTACCAGAAGTGCTTCGCCGGTGGCTGGTACCTCAGCGGCGACCTGGTAACGCGTGACGCGGATGGGTACTACTGGTTCGTGGGGCGCGGCGACGACGTGATCAAGTCGGCCGGTCACCTGATCGGGCCGTTCGAAGTAGAAAGCGCGCTGATGGAGCACCGCGCCGTCGCCGAAGCCGGGGTCATCGGCAAGCCGGACCCGGTAGCCGGGGCGTCGGTGAAGGCGTTTGTTGCCCTGAAGGCCGGGTTCGAGGCGAGCGACGACCTGATGCTCGAAATCCTCGGTTTCGCACGGGCCAGGCTTGGGCCAGCCGTGGCGCCGAAGGAGATCGCCTTCCTGCCTTCGTTGCCACGGACACGCAGCGGGAAGATCATGCGCCGCCTGTTGAAGGCACGAGAGCTGGGGCTGCCCGAGGGCGACCTCTCGACACTGGAGAACGACTGATGGGCGATCAACCACCACGGGAAATCGAGCTGTTCCGGCAGATGTTGCTCATCCGGCGGTTTGAGGAGAAGTGCGCCGAACTCTACAGCGCGGGCAGGATACGAGGCTTCCTGCACCTCTACGTCGGCGAGGAGGCGGCGGCCGTTGGGGTCATCCAGGCACTACGGCCAGAAGATGCCGTGGTCGCGACGTACCGTGAGCACGGGCACGCGCTTGCCCGTGGCGTTTCGGCTCGCGCATTGATGGCCGAGATGTTCGGCAAACAGGAGGGTTCAAGCCGTGGCCGCGGCGGCTCGATGCACATCTTCGACCGCGCCGCGCGATTCTATGGCGGGAACGCAATCGTCGCCGGTGGCCTGCCCATCGCCGCCGGTCTTTCGTTAGCCGACCGGATGCTCGAGCGGGCTGTCGTGACGGCCTGCTTTTTCGGGGAAGGTGCAGCGGCCGAGGGCGAATTCCACGAGTCGATGAACCTGGCAGCACTCTGGCGCCTGCCAATCCTCTTCTGCTGTGAGAACAACCTGTACGCGATGGGGACCGCACTCGCTCGTTCACAGTCGGAAACGAACGTGGCACTGCGGGCAGCAAGCTACGACGTTCCAGCGTGGCAAGTCGACGCGATGGACATCGATGCGGTCTGCACTGCTGCTTCGCGGGCCGTGGAGGCGATTCGGGGCGGCAGCGGGCCGTTCCTCCTCGAACTAAAGACCTACCGGTTCCGGGCGCACTCCATGTATGACCCCGAACTCTACCGGGAGAAGGCCGAAGTCGAAGCCTGGAAACAGCGTGACCCGCTGCTCATCGCCGGCGACCGGCTTCGAGCAACGGGCCTGCTCGATGACACCGCGATGGCCAGTCTCGAGGCAGGAGTAGAGGCAGAGCTGGCAGACGCCATCGAGTTCGCTGAGCAGGGCACTCTCGAGCCCGTGGAGGACCTGACCAGGTTTGTGTACTCGGAGGCGGCAGGATGAAGACGACCTACCGGGAGGCGATGAAGTCGGCGATTCGCGAGGCGATGGAGCGGGACCAGCGGGTCTTCCTCATGGGCGAGGATGTCGGTGCCTACGGCGGGTGCTTCGCCGTGAGCGCCGGGCTACTGGCCGAGTTCGGCCCGGAGCGGATTCGGGACACGCCGCTTTCGGAGTCTGCATTCGTGGGCGCGGGTATCGGTGCGGCAATGAACGGAATGCGCCCGATTGTCGAGATCATGACCGTCAACTTCAGCCTGCTCGCACTCGACCAGATCATGAACAACGCGGCCACGCTGCTCCACATGTCGGGCGGGCAGTTCAATGTGCCACTCGTGATCCGGATGACAACCGGAGGCGGGCGGCAGCTCGCCGCACAGCACTCGCACAGCCTCGAGGGCTGGTACGCTCACATCCCCGGGATCAAGGTGCTCACCCCGGGGACGATTGAAGATGCACGGGGGATGCTCTGGACAGCACTCGAAGACCCGGACCCGGTCCTCATCTTCGAGAACGCGCTCCTTTACAACATGCAGGGTGAGCTGACCGAGGACGCGGGGCCAGTGGATATTGCGCACGCAAGGGTCCTCCGTGAGGGTTCCAACGTGTCGCTGATCACCTATGGTGGCTCCGTCCCCAAAGCGATCGAGGCCGCGGGGCACCTGGCGAACGATGGTATCTCGGCCGAGGTGGTGGACCTGCGCACGTTGAGGCCACTCGATGATGCGACGATCTTCGGGAGCGTGCGAAAGACGCACCGGGCCGTGATCGTGGACGAGGGATGGAGATCCGGGTCGATCTCCGCGGAGATCATGGCGCGAGCGGTGGAACAGTGCTTCTACGACCTCGATGCGCCGATCGCACGGGTTTGTACGGCCGAGGTACCGCTCCCTTACGCGAAGCATCTCGAGGATGCGGCGCTGCCACAGGTGGCGTCGATTGTGTCGGCGGTTCGGCAGGTGGTGGGCGCCAATGGGTGAGTTCCGGATGCCTTCACTGGGCGCGGATATGACCGACGGGACCGTAACCCGGTGGCTGGTGAAGCCGGGTGATCTCGTGAAACGCGGCGAGATTGTCGCGGAAGTCGAGACGGACAAGGCCGATATGGAGGTCGAGATCTGGGAAACCGGTATGGTCGACGAACTGGTGGTAGCGGAGGGGGAGAAAGTCCCGGTCGGGACGCTACTGGCGCGATTGCACCCGGCAGCCGAAACGGCAGATACCCCTGCAGGTGGCACCGCCAGCGCAGCACCCACTGCGCCCACCACCCTTGCGGAGGTTGCCGCACCGCCCGGGAAACGGACCACGCCCACGGCCCGTGCCCTCGCCAGGGAGATGGGCGTCGACCTTGCCCGGGTGACAGGCAGCGGCGTCCAGGGAGCGATCACGCGCAGCGATGTAGAACGAGCGGCGGCGAAGGCCCCGGCCCTGGCCCCTTCCGAACGGATGCGGGTATCACCATTTGCGCGGCGGCTTGCCCGTGATCTCGGTGTGGAAATCGAGCTCGTCGCGGGGAGCGGGCCAGGCGGGGCAATCACGAGTGCCGATATCCGGCGGGCCGCCGCCGGGAGCGGGCACCCGGCCGTTGTTCCACCCGCGGAAGCAGCATCCGGCGCCGAAAAGCCGAGGCCGGCCTACTCACGCACACCGCTTGCGAACCTCATGGAACGCTCCAACCGGGAGATCCCGCATTACTACCTGGAGATGGAGATCGACATGAGCCGCGCGCTGGCATGGCTCGCATCGGAGAATGCCAGGCGCCCGGTCACTGAACGGCTCATCTACTCCGCCTTACTTATCCGGGCAGTCGCACTCGCCTGCCATGACGTGCCGGACATGAGCGGATACTGGAGGGACGGCGCGTTCGAGCCATCGCCAGATGCGAACGTCGGTGTGGCCATCTCGCTCCGGAAGGGGGGCCTCGTGGCACCCGCCATCATCGGCACGGCGGAGAAATCACTCGGTGTGATCATGGCCGAATTGCGGGATCTCGTGATGCGGGCACGCGGTGGCAAGCTGCGCGCATCAGAGATGACCGCCGGGACGATCACGGTCACGAATCTCGGTGAACTGGGGGTGGACCTCGTCTTCGGGGTGATCTATCCGCCGCAGGTCGCACTTGTCGGGTTCGGACGGATCCGGGAGCAGCCCTGGGCGGAGAACGGGATGCTGGGCGTACGGCCCGTCATCAAGGCCACGCTATCTGCCGACCATCGGGCCAGTGACGGCCATCGTGGCGGGCTCTTCCTTTCTGCTATCAATAAACTGCTCCAGGAGCCTGAACGGCTGTGAACGAAACCGACGCACGTGACCTGATCCTCAGCGTGATTCGCCGCATTGCACCGGAAGCCGACCTGGCGATGATTGAGCCGGACGTAGAGCTTCGCGAGCAGTTGGACATTGATTCGATGGACTTCCTCAACGTGATCATCGGGATTCACGAGGCGACCGGCATCGACATCCCGGAATCCGACTACGAGCACTTCGAGACACTCGAGGCCGCGAGCACGTACCTGGCGAAGGCAAGCGCCGCTGGCTAACGGGTGAGTGTGTGAAGCCCGTCGGTTGATGTGCTCGACGTGAGCGCCAGGTCGAGCGGAAGTGAACGAACGTTGTTCCGATCGAGGATCTGGTTCACGAGCGGCGTGCCGATGAACGAAGGCAGATTCCCGGCCTGAACCGAATCGACGGCGATCTCGTTATTCGACACATCGAGTGTGCCCCGGATGAGGATGTTGACATCACGCCCGAGCAGGGTAGCGGTTCCCTTGGCCTCGGCCTTGCCGTCCGGGCAGAAGTAGACCTGGAGGCCGGAAATCGGAACGTCGCGCTCATCGATGTACGCGACGCCACGTGATGTGACCTCCTCCTCGGTGAACTGCACCGTCGCGGGTGGAGGCGCCGACGTGAATGCATCCCACTTTTGCTGGAGTGCGGCTGCTGCTGCAGGGTTGGGAACACTCGTCCGCGACGTACAGGGCGAGGGATCACCGGTGAGGATGAGCGCTCCAATGAGGACGACACCCGCGCCTAACCCGGCAACCGCGATACCGCCAATACGAATGATGCGCCCGGTCAGGCCGATACCCCCGCCGGGCTGCATGCCAGGGATCCCGGTGGGCTGCGACAAGGGTTGAGCCGGGACCTCAGGTTGTGGCGGAAGCTCCTGGATCTGCGGTCCTGTCGGGGGTGTACCCGTTGGCGGCGTGCCGCCCTGCGGCGGAAGCTCCTCGATCTGCGATCCGGTTGGCGGCGTGCCCGTTGGCGGCGTGCCACCCTGCGGTGGAAGCTCCTGGATCTGCGGTCCGGTTGGCGGCGTGCCCGTTGGCGGTGCACCGCCCTGCGGTGGAAGCTCCTGGATCTGCGGTCCGGTTGGCGGTGTGCCCGTTGGCGGTGTGCCGCCCTGCGGTGGAAGCTCCTGGATCTGCGGTCCGGTTGGGGGTGTACCGCCCTGTGGCATCGAAGGCGGTTGAAAACCAGGTTCGGCGAGCGGGCCAGTCGGAGTTGCAGGAGGAGTTACCGGAGGGGTCGCAGCCGGCGGTGCGATGGCCGGAGGTTGGACGACCGGGGGTGTCCCCAGGGCACCGGCACCCGCCATCGCCGGGGCCGGACCTGCCGCCCCCGCACCGGCCATCGCTTCACCTGCAGCACCCGCGCCACTCATCGCGCTTCCAGCCATCCCACCCGCGCCGGTCATCGCGCCGCCAGCCATGCCACCAGCGCCGGTCATCACGCCGCCGGCCATGCCACCCGCGCCACTCATCGCACCGCCGGCCATGCCACCCGCGCCACTCATCGCACCGCCAGCCATGCCACCCGCAGCCTCGCCGATAGCACCAGCGCCCATCATTGCGGGGCTGGCAGCGGCAGCGGCCTCACCAACTCCAGTAGCCAGTCCTGCTCCAAAGGCGGCCCCACCGGCGGCACCAGCTGTGGGCAGAACGAAGCCGGCCAACTGGCGCTTGCGCTCCTCTTCGAGCGGTTTGCCACATTCCATGCAGAAGTCCGCATCGAGTGGGTTCTCGGTGCGACACGACGGGCACGTGATCGCGTTCGGTGGCGTCAGGAGGCTCCCGCACGAGGCGCAGAAACGCGCATCCGGGTCTTCGACACGGGCTCCGCAGTTCCCACAGTAGACGTCCATCGCACCTCCCAGCCTCGCGGGTGAAGATCAAGCATCGTCCTCTCAGGTGCAGGTTGGCGTACTGCCTCGCCGTATGTCAGGGACGAGTGTCCCGGCACCAGGGGCAAAGCGGCCCATTCGCGTGAGCGCCGAAAAAGCCTACTATCGCGTGGACGATGACTTCTCCTTCGGATCCGAGGTTGCTGACACAAGTCAAACAGTACCGGTTTGTTCGAGAGCTTGGCCGTGGCGGCATGGGTACCGTGTACGAAGCGATCGACAGCCGGGACGGTGGACGCGTGGCAGTCAAACTGCTCCATCCATGGCTCGCCGCGGAGGATAGTTCGTTCCGCGACCGATTCGAACGGGAAGCGCACATCGCCGCACTCCTCCGCTCTCCCTACTCGGTACGGCTGCTCGATTTCGGAGTTGCCGAAGGCACCTACTTCCTCGTGATGGAGTTCGTCGAGGGGACGACAGTCGGTGCAGAGATAGAAAATGGCGTCCTCGAGCCGGTGCGGGCTCTGCGCATCGCGATCGATGTGGCACGGGCACTCGAGGAAGCCGCCGCAAGAGGTGTCATCCACCGGGACATCAAACCTGACAACATCCTCCTGACGCAGGACGGCAGGGTAAAGGTGACCGACTTCGGTATCGCTCGGCAGGAAGGCGGTACGGGCCTGACCTCCGCGGGGCGATTTGTCGGCACCGCGGAATACGCAGCGCCAGAACAGGCCGTTGGTGAGGCCGATCACCGGTCCGACATCTATTCGCTGGGAGCGACGCTCTATTGCATGCTCACCGGCCATCCTCCATTCCAGGGAGCGACGGTGTGGGACGTGCTGCGCGCGCACCAGAGTGAGCCGCTCCACATGGAGCCGCTCGCACACCTGCCAGATTCGATTGGCAACCCCATCCGGCGGTGCATGGAAAAGGACCCGCGCGACCGGTATCAGACGGCTTCGGAACTGGCAGGCGCACTGGAGCGGGCGCTGGCTGCGTTGCTGCACGCAGCCCAGGCGACACATGCGCCACGCACCGCACCAGAAGCCCCGCCACCACCCACACACACCGCGGCGCCGCCCGCCTCTCCGGCCGCACCGGACGCCGGGGCGACGCGCGTGGCCACACCCCCCGGCCCCGAAGCCACGCGTGTAGCCCCACCTCCTGTCCCCGAGGCCACGCGGGTGGGCGCACCGCCACCTGCCGCGGCAGCTGCCGTCGGAGTTCCATCACCCGGCGGAACGAACATCAGGATGGTCGTTGCGCCGGCAGGCCAATCGCCCGGTGGCATCTCGCGGTTCAACCTGGCAGTCACGAATCCCTCGGCGTCACCCCTTCGAGTGACACTCAGCGCCATCGAACCGAGCGGGGTGTTGACGATCACGCTTCCATCACCGGTGATGCTCGGGGCGAATGAGACACAGCATGTGCCGATCGAGGTGCGCCAGGGCCGGCCCGCTCCGGCAGGTGCCCGAATGATACAGTTCCAGGTTACCGCGCAACGTGACGACGGCAGCCGCGCCGGATTCGTCAATGTAACGGTCATCCCATCCGCGGGAGCACGAGGTGGTGGATCCGGGAAGCTCCTGCTTTTCGGCGGCGCGGTCGCCGGCGTCGCGGCCGTCGTAATCGGGTTCGTGATGCTGCAGGGCGGCGACGACAAGGAAACAACGAGCACGCCGACCGCCGGGGCCACCGCGACAAGCCCGGCAGGCTCGGGCACCGCCACGATGACGGTGACATCGGCGAAGGCGATCGAGGCGCTCGACCGCTGGGAGTACAACTTCAAGATTACGAGTAACGACTGCCCGTTCGGGGCGCAGGCTGGTGCGCTCTACCCGGTCTCATTCAAATTCAGGCCCGCGAGCCAGAGCGGTACGACCATCAATGATGGAGACCGCGTGGGCATCTGGGGCATCCAGGACCGGGAGATCTCACTCGGAACCTTCACCTTCCATTTCGTCGATTTCGAGTTTAACTACCCGGTAGTCGCAAGCGGCGGGGAACGGGGAACCGCAACGGTTCGAACGACGTTCGCGGACTCGAAAACGATCGGCGAGGCGTCGCTGACCGAGCGGTACGACGCGCCAAGCTGCACCATCACCGGCAAGCTGGCAGGGGACTGACGCGCCAGCGTCGCATCGGTAGGGATTGTCCAATGCCAGCCGTTCCAGGGGCGCGAAGCAGGGTATTCGCCGGGCGCCCCCGGGTGGGTCCTGGCCCGGCTCTCTCAGAGCGAGCCGATGATGAAGGCGGATAGCGTGACCTGCATGGTGCGCCCGTTGATCGTCGCCCTGATGACGAGCTGGACACTGCCAATATCATCAATAGTGGTTGTCAGGTACACGCAGTCACCCCCACCTGCGCCATTATCATTCCAAGATGCGATATAGGAATAGTGAGGATATGTCTTCGCGAGTTCGAGACTGTAGGGGTAGCCGGCAGGCGTCATGTTATAGCAGAGTTCCATGGTGTCGCCGACGTAGTACTCATGCTCATCGAGCCACGCGGAAAACTTGAAACTAGTCGGTGGGCTCGTGGGAGTCGCGGTTGGTGGCCGGGTCGCTGTCGCAGTCGGTGTCGAGGTCCGGGTTGCAGTCGCAGTGGCCGTGCTGGTAGCGGTCGCGGTCGCAGTGCGCGTGGCGGTTGCAGTTGCAGTTGGCTGAGCGGTGGAAGTCGCGGTGGACGTCGCAACGGTCGTGGGTGTGGACCCGGGAGTAGTCGGAATCACCGTGACCGTGGGGCCACTCGCTGACGTTGGGCTCGGAGACTCCCCGGGAACCGGTGTTCGCGTCGGTGACGGCGACACGGATGGCGTCCGCGTGGCGGTCTTGCTGGCGGCTGTAGTTGGTGTCGGTGTGTCGGACGCTGCCTGCTTATCGGAGTCACCACCACCACCAAAGGCGACGCAATAGCCGAGCACACCGGCGGCAACGGCAGCTACAACCGCTATCCCGGCGCCTCGAATCCAGCCGCCCCTGGAGCCGCCCGCGGGGAGCGGCTCGGCCGGTGGCTCGAATGGTGGCTCGGTGGGCGCACCACAGACATTGCAGAAGTGAGCGTCGGCAGCCATGGGGGCGCCACAGCTTGTGCAAAACACCTGCGGAGGTCCGGGCGGGGGAACAACTGGCGGAGGAGGTGGGGAAACCGGCGGCGGGGGAGGGGGAGGGGGAGCGGCTCCCAATCCCGGCCGCGTTGCAAAGGGGGAGGCCGGGGGTGGCTGTGCGCCAGTTGCTGACTCGACAACCGTCGCCGCTCCAGCACCGGACAGTGGCTCCCCGGGAGCGTCCGACAGGTCCAGGATCTGGGTGGCGGCAGTCGCAATTGATGGGGGTGGCGACGGGATTGGCTCCTCGTCACCGGGGAGGAGAACGGTTGCACCCTCCGCGGCTGTGGTCTCCATGGCTGTACCCGCAGCCATCGCGGAAACAACTTCGGCCCCACAACGCGTGCAAAAGCGCGCCCGGTCGGGAAGGGTTGCTCCACAGTTCTCACACGTCATCAGGCCTACTCCCGGCGAGGATCGCAGTCGGAGTCTGCCAGAAGTATGCACAAAGAGAAGGGACCGTTCAGTCCCGACTGGTGGTCCAGATGGAGCGAACAGCGTGAACACGGGATCGAAGGGCGTGTGGGGGCGACCCCTTCGGCCGTGACAGGGGACCCCTGAATCAGCGATCCTGCCACCGTGAACGCGGGGCAAGGCCATGCCTACTCGCTAAGGGTGACGATCGCTCCCGATGGGCGCACGTTCGTGGTTGGCGGGGCACTCAGCATCGGGAGAGCGCCGGACAACTCGATCGTGATCGATGACGGCGCGGTCTCGCGGCGCCACGCGACGCTCACGCCCGATGGCGAGGGCGGAGCCATACTCATCGACCTCGAGAGTGCCAACGGGACGACCGTCAACGGCGTGCGCATCACCCCTCGTTCGCCGGTGCGTGTGGCACCCGGCGACAACATCGCGATCGCGGGAGTGGTGCTCACCCTGGAGGCAACTGCGTCGCTGGGCGCAGGGGGTGTTTCCACAACCGCCAACCCCCCGGGTGTGGCCGTGCCACCTGCCCAAACACCGGTCCGCCGCGCATCTCCGCGCACTCCCCGCCGTGAACGCACTCCGTCGCCGGGCGGCAGTCGCAGCGTGGCGCTTCTCATGGGGCTGGGTGTCATTCTCCTGTTCGTTGCGTTTGTAGCATCCAACACGGCGGACGCGAAGCTGCTCGAGACCGGGTACTACAAGGGTGTGCTCCAGCATGCGAACGCTTACGAGCGCACCTACACGGAGGTGGCAGCCGACCCGGCGCTTGCAGACGAGGTAAATAGCCTGGTCGGCGGTATCGGCATCATCCCGGGGGCCGCAGCCACGGCCGTACTCCGCGTGGTGCCGCAGTCCTTCCTGCAAGGCCTGGTGGAGGCCTCGATCGACCGGCTCATTGCATACCTGGAGAACCACACGTCGTTCGATGTTTCACTCGATGTGACGCCGGTGATGACCGGCCTCGGCCTGGGCGCGGCTGGATTCGCCATCGGCGAACTGATTGGACGCCCAACCCACGAGGCGGACTCGTACGAGGAGTTCGTTTTCGAACTGCACGCGGCTCTGGCCGGGATCAAGCTGAGCGGGTCCCTGCCACTCGTCATTCCTGACTACGACATTCCGGAGAACAAGCGCCAGGAGGTCACGAACCTGATCATCAGTTCGGCGGGATTGACGGCTGAGAAGGACCGGGCTCGGATCGCCGAGGTGGCTGCAGCGGTGGCTGACAACGACATGGAGACGGCACTCAAAGCCGGGATGGAGGGACTCATGTCGGGATCAACGCTCCTCGCGCAGCAGGACCTGGTACGGGGGAAGTTCATCCACGAAACAGAGGTGGGCGGCGAGACACGCTACCTCCTTGGGCCACCTCCGGAGGTGACACGGCAACTCTCCGACGTGCTGCGGATCGTCCACCTCGTGAGCTGGGCATCGGGATGGGGGCGCCACGCGGCGGTTGCCGGGATGATCGCACTGCTGGCACTGCTGGGCTGGACGCACCGCGCGAACGGGTTGTCAGCCCTTCGCTGGATGGGTTGGCCGCTCCTCGTTGCGGGAAGCATAGGGTTCGCGGGCTGGCTGATTGGCCGGGAACTCGCGAAGAATGCGATCCTCGACGCGTCTTTGGGGCCGGATTCGACGGTACCCGAGAGCTTCGCACGCCTCTATCGCGATGTGATCGGACAGGCATTGAGCGACCTCACACCAATCGTCTGGACACCATGTGTTGTCGCGATGTTGCTCGGGATTGCACTGGTTGGCGGGGCGGCGTTAGCCAATCGAAAGGGCGCAACGAAACTCGCCACCGAAGGGTGAAGAACTCTGCATATCAGCCATCATCCCGGAGGAAGATGCTGCAGGTGTCACCTCCGCCGGTCTCGTAAGCCTCCGTCAGGGCTGCGGTCCCGTGGGTGGGGTTGTCGAAGGAGAGCGTCACGTAGGCCCGCCCATCGCTACTGGGCAGGGGATATTCGAACTGGAATTGTGGCCACGTGAAGACAAGATTCGCCACGTACTTGCCGCCAATATGGGTGACCTTCACGGGTTCACCGTCGGTGAGGTAGCCGTCGGCCGGTTCTCTTATTTCATCGAGGAGATATTCGAATTCGAAAGCCGTACCGGGCGTGGGGTCGCCACCACAGGAATTGGAGACGACCACGAAATGCATATCCCAGTAGCCGGATTCAATTGAACGCGGAGGCATCGGGATGGTGGTGGCAGTCACGGTAGTGCCTGGTGTGGTCCCCGGTGAGGGCCGCACCGTGGATGTCGTGAGCGCCCCGGCGCCTGACAGGCCCGCGACCGTCGGGGTTGGCGTGGGCTGGGCGGAACCGCCACGGCAGCCACTACCCGCCACGACAACCAGGATAGCAATGCCGAGCAGCGGAGCCAGCCAGGGCATGCAGTTACGAATCACGCGCATCAATGAAGCCTGGCTCCCAGCATCCATCGGTTACCCGGTACTTTACACTGGCCGGACGGCGGCAGGTGCAGGCCCTTTCGGACAGAACTGCGTCATCCGCCCACCGGGCTCGGACCGTTCGGCCGTTTGAGGACATGCGGCCGGAGGGCATTCTCCTGTCTGGAGTACCGCGAACGAATGAGGGGAAGATGGCAACGCTCACGATAGCTGCGGGCGGCGAGCAACAGACGTTCCCAATTACCGGCACGGTAGCGATTGGCCGGGCGATTGATAACGACATTCAGCTCGACAGCGTGAACGTGTCGCGGCACCACGCATCAATCATCTCGAGCCCCGACGGCTTCCTGCTGATGGACCTCGGGAGTGCAAACGGCTCACGAATCAACGGCAAAGAGGTCGAGCCGCGGGTACCGGTAGCGATTCGCCCCGGCGACCGGATCACACTCGCCGACGTGGAGATCGGGCTCCAGGATGGAGTTGCAGCGCCTTCCGCGGCAGTGGCAGAAGCCGGGCCCGGCACGACGAGAGTCGGAGGTGCGCAGAGCGCGCGGTCAGGGCCACACGCCACCGTCTTCGCCGCGGTCGCCCCGCGCCTCGAGATCGTGACGCGGACCGGGACGCGGGAGGTACCGCTAACCGGCGACAGGATCACTCTGGGGCGGGAATCAGACAACGCGATCCAGCTGGATGCCGATGTCGTGTCGCGTCATCACCTGGTGCTGCGCCGAAGCGGTGGCACCTACATCGCCGATGACCTTGGCACAACGAACGGCATTCGGTACCAGGGCGAGCGGGTGCAATCCCATACCCTCGCAGATGGGGACGTCCTGGATATCGCCGGCGAGGTGTCGCTTCGGTTCGCGGTTGCGCCATCTCCCGCCGGAGCGGTGGAGGAACAGCAAGAAGCGCAAATCGACCCGAACAGGACGATCACCATCGGGCGCGGTGAAGGATGCGATCTGCGGCTGACCCACCCGACGGTCTCGATGCTTCATGCGCGCGTAACCCCAATGCCGGGAGGCAGGAGGGTCGTTGAGGATCTCGGTTCGACCAACGGCACCTACGTCAACGGGATCCGCCTCGCCCGTGGGGAGCAGCGCGTACTGGCGCCCGCCGACGTCATCCAGGTTGGACCAATCCGGCTGCACCTGAGTGATGCGGGCGTGCGCCGGGAGGACCACTCATCCCACATCCGGCTGACCGCAGTGCGCCTGAACCAGTGGGTGAGCAAATCACTGAATCTCCTGCAGGACATCTCTGTCGTTGTTGAACCGCAGGAGTTTGTGGCGGTCGTTGGGGTGAGCGGCTCGGGAAAGTCGACACTGCTCGGGGCACTGAGCGGGCTGCGGCCAGCATCAGACGGAGACGTTCTGCTGAACGACACCTCGCTCTACGACCATTTCGACGCATTCCGGACAACCCTCGGATACGTCCCGCAGGACGACATCCTGCATCGGGAACTACCCGTTTCACGGGCACTCGGCTACGCGGCCGAACTGCGGCTTCCCGACGACGCATCGGAACAGGAGCGCCACTCGCGGGTAGAGTCGGTGATCAACACACTGGGGCTCCAGGAGCGGCGGGACACCGCTGTGGGCCGGCTGAGCGGCGGGCAACGGAAGCGTGTCTCCATCGGCGCCGAGATGCTCACGCAGCCGGGACTGTTCTTCCTCGATGAAGCCACGTCGGGATTGGACCCCGGCACCGAAAGCCAGCTCATGCGGTTACTCCGCAAGCTGGCGGACGACGGCAACACCGTTCTGCTCATCACCCATGCGACGAAGAACGTCATGCTCTGCGACCAGGTGCTCTTCCTGGCAAAGGGCGGAAACCTGGCGTACTACGGGCCCCCGGAGCAGGCACTCGGGTATTTCGAAGTCGAGGACTTCGACGGGATCTACGAGAAGCTGGAGGCGGAGAAATCGCCCGACGAGTGGGCGGCGAAATACCGGGCTTCTTCCCAGTACCAGGAGTTCGTGGCGGATCGGCTGGCGGCACAGGGCGCATTCACGCCAGGGGCAGCACCTGCTCCCGCGCGGCATGCAGCCCCCCCGGCCGGACGGACGAGCTCGGCATGGCACCAATTCCGGGTGCTCTCGCTGCGCTACCTCGACCTCATCCGGCGGGACAAGGTGAACTTCGCGCTGTTGTTCCTGCTCGCACCGGCACTCTCGTTGGTTGACCTCATCGCCTGGCCACGGGACGTCCTCAGCCCGGTCACCGGCCAGGGCGGCAAGGCGATGACGATGCTCTTCCTTGCGGCACTGATCCCGTTCCTGGTTGGCTCATTGAGTTCAGTGCGAGAGATCGTCAAGGAGTCGGCGATCTATTCGCGGGAGCGGGCAGTATCGCTCAAGGTGTGGCCATACCTGGGCTCGAAGATGGCCATCGGATCGCTCTTTGCCTTCTATCACGCCGGTGTCTTACTGGGCGTGAAGATCCTCCTCATCGATTTTCCGGCGGCCACGACAGCGGACTACGCGGCGATGTATGTAACGATGGTGCTGGCGGTCATCTCGGGCGTGATGTGGGCACTGCTGATCTCGACGCTCACACGACGCGAAGAGCAAGCGATGATGCTCATCATCGGCATCATCGTGATGCAGCTCGTGTTCTCCGGGGGGCTGATGCCCGTCTCCGGCCTGGGTCCCGTTGGGGCCGTTTTTGCCGCACTCGACAGTACTGGCTGGGTCTTCCAGGCGATGACAGCGAGTGCAGGCCTCTCGATGGCGGGATGCTCCGGGGATTTCGCCGCGTGCACCATCCCGGGAGTACAGGGGCTGGCAACACCGGCCGAACGAGCGATCACGTTCAAGAGTGTCGATGAGGCGTTTGGCGATGTATTCGACGCGAACATCATGGTGTGCTGGGGAGCGCTCGTGCTCCTCATCGTAGGCATGGCGTTCATCCTGTACTTCCTGCAGAAACGGAAGGACATCCTCTAACGACAGCGCAGGCCCTTCGATGGGTTGAACGCGTGGCGGACAGTGTTACTTGCCGCGGGTCGCTTCCTTCAGGGCACGTTCGACCGTCCGGAGGACCTTGAGGCGGGCATGCAGCTTGTCCTCAGCTTCGACGAGTGTCCATGGGGCGAGTTCGGAGCTGGTCTTCTCGACCATCTCGCAGGCAGCCGCCTGGTAGCCATCCCACTTCTCCCGGTTCGGCCAGTCCTCGGGCGTGATCTTGTAGCGTTTGAACCCCATCGCCTCGCGGTCCTGGAAGCGGCGAAGCTGCTCCTCCTTGCTCGTGGTGAGCCAGAACTTGAGGACGACGGAGCCCGATTGGACGAGCTGCTCTTCATAGGCATTGATTTCGCTGTAGGCACGCCCCCAGTCATCGGCTGAGCAGAGATTTTCGAGCCGTTCGACGAGGACACGCCCGTACCACGACCGGTCGAAAGTGGTGAAGTGCCCCCAGCGGGGGAGGTGGCGCCAGAAACGCCAGAGGTAGGGCCTGGCGCGTTCTTCGTCAGTCGGTGCAGAGATCTGGACGACGCGGTAGAAGCGGGCATCGAGTGCCTGGGTAACGCGGCGGATGCAGCCTCCCTTACCGGCAGCATCTGAGCCTTCGAAGATCATTACGACGGAGCGGCGGCAGTCCTGCAGGGAGCGGGCCATCCGGCCGATCTCGAGTTGCAGCCCGGGCAATTCCTTGCGGTAGGCATCCTCGGGGACGCTGAGGCTGAGATCGAGGGCCGAAATGACATTCAGCGAAGCAGGTGTTGGGAGCGGGACCGGCACCACCGGGGTAACCACATCCCGTGCGAGGCGCGCCTCGATAGCCGCGAGGATCGTTTCGGCAACCGTGAGGTCGCGATAGCGGGCATCCCACGCTTCGATGAGATGCCAGGGCGCCCGGCCGGTATTGGTCCGTCGCAGGGCCCGGCTGGCCGAGTTCACGAACGCGTCATACGTCTTGTGGAACCGCCAATCCTGCTTTGAAACCCGCCAGGCCGTATCTGGATTCTTTGCCAGGGATTTGAAGCGCTTGCGCTGCTGATCTTTCGTTATGTGGAGCCACAGCTTGACCAGGAGCACTCCCTCGGCTGCAAGCATCTCCTCGAACTCGATGATCCGGCGGAGACCATCCTCCATGCCGGCTTCGTTGAGTTGACCGAGAGAGTGGGTGGCAATCGGGCGCGTATACCAGGAGCCAAAAAAGATGCCGATCTTGCCTTTCGGGGGCAGTCGCTGCCAGAAGCGGTAGTACTCAGGGCGTTCCCGTTCCTCCTCCGATGGGGCGCCAAGGGCATGCGTCTGGACACCGCGCGCATCGAGCCAGCTGAGAAGCCGGTTCACCGAGTCGCCCTTCCCGGCGCCCTCTGCCCCGGCGATGACGACGACCACGGAGAAGTTCGCCTCGGCAAGCCGCAGCTGTGCATCGAGCAGTTGTTCACGCACCACGGGTTCACGCGCGGCGAAGGTCTGACGGTCAACTTTGCGGCCAAGCTGGACACTCTCGAACATGGCTTCCTCCAGGTCAGGTCTGCTTTTGGATAGTCATTGCCGGGTCGAACGGGTCGGGCCGCGAACGCAGGCACTCGACGGAACGGGAGAGGAGTTGAAGGGCGGGGAGGTCATAGTCCGGTGTCTCTCCGAGCAGCCGGGCAAGCAACTGGCAGGCCTCGGACCATTCAGATGCCTCGAAGTGCGCGAGCGCCTGCTCAAAGGTGTCGCGGCGCGCGCGCCACTCTTCTGTGTTTTCGCCGGCGAAGAGTTCGAAGACATCGACCGGTTCGGAGAAGCCCTGGACGCGCAGGCCTCCCAGGCGGCGGGTGCCGAAAACGGATGGAAGCCGGTCACGTGTCGCGCGGGAGATGATGGCGCCGACTCCGACGGTCTTGGTAGCGTTCTCGAGGCGGCTCGCGAGATTGACCGCGGGGCCCATGGGGCCGTATTTGAACTTCACCCGGCTCCCGGTGTTACCCACGAGCGCGGGGCCGGTGTGGATACCGACGCCCAGGCGAAGCGGCTCGCCCGCCTCCTCCTGCCAGCGATCAGAGAGCGCGGGCAGGTCGTGCAGGAAATGAAGTGCCGCCCGGCAGGCGCGCGCCGGGTGATCACGCTGCTCGGCGGGGGCGTTCCACATCGCGAGGAGCCCATCACCGACATAGTCGACGACCACGCCGTCTGTCTCACGGATCCTGATGCTCTGGAGTTCCATCACGTCCTGCATCATGGCGAAGGTACGCTCGGGACCCAGGCGGTCGGAGATGCGGGAGAAGTTGCGGACGTCGGTGAAGAGGACGGTGACCTCGCGCTCGCGGCCCTGGAGGATCGACGCATCGGTAGCGAGCTCCCGAGCGAGTTCGGGCGAGAAGAACTGCTCGAACTGGATCTGGCTGCGCAGCGCTTTCTCCCGCTGCTGTTCCCGTTCGAGACCGGCCCCGGCGGCGGCCGCCAGCACCTGGACGACGAGCGCCTCGAGCGGCGATATGTGCGGCGGTGGCGCATCGGGCCGGAGTGAGCGTGCTCCGTACACGATGCCGGCGACCTCATGCTCACCATCGAGAATAGGGGCGGCAACGACGGTGTCGACACCAACGAGGCTGCTCGAAAGGAACTCGGGGCCAAGGTTCCGAAAGACCGTTCGACGAAGGCGGACGACTTCATCGAGGATCGTGGAACTGTAGGGAGAACGATCAGAGCCGAACGGCGGGACCTGGGCAGCAATCTCCCAGCCCTCGCCCTTCCGAAGGATCACCAGTCCACGATCGAGGCCGACGAGATCGACAACCGCCCGGGCCGTGGCTTCGAGAAAGGCGGCCGAGGTGGCCGCGGCCTGCTGGACAGCCACGAGTGTCTGGAACCAGTGAGCGAGCACCTCGGGCCCCGGGGCGCTGCCAAGTTCGTGCAGCGCGACGGGATGTTCGTCGAGGGGTGTGAGTTCCGGCAGGGCCTCGATCCCCGGCCCCAGGTGCTCGGTGACTGGCGTTGGAACGGACGTGAGAGTGGGGAGTTCGCGGGTCGTGTGCGATAGGCCGCCAGCGAGACTAATCTCCACCTGGGAGTTGCCGATACGAAGAACGACAGGGAGGGCAACGTCGGCGCTCTCACCCATGCCGATCTCACCGTTGGCGAGGCGAATCGCGGACGTCTGGCTCAGGTTTTCGACATGCAGGCTATCGCCCGGCAGCAGCACAACGCGGATGTGGTCCCGGGAGACGAACGGGTCGGTAAGGAAGCAGCGGGGCACACCCGTGGCCGGGCCGCGCCCGAACTCGAGCGGCCCCTCGGCGTGTTCGAGAACCTGCTCCTGCCCCTGGGAACGAACGACGATATGCAGCACAGCCATCCGGTCCACGCCTGCGTCCGCTAAGCCGGACCGCAATATCAGGGTACATCGAGTGAAATCTGGCGGGTAACGGCGGTGCGGACATCGTCGCGGGGCCGTGTGGCCGGAAGCTCGGGAACAGCGAGGATACGGGCCAGCACGACTGCCACGTTGTCCGTGCCGCCGTGTTCGTTTGCGAGGTCCACGAGAGTCTGGGCGAGTCCATCCAGGTTCATCGCTCCATGGCGGAGGAGGACGGCCTCGATCTCGGTATCGGAAACAAGCCCATGGAGGCCATCCGAGGAGAGGAGCAACAGGTCGCCAACTCTGCATGCCTCGGGGTCGCGCTCCTCGAGTTCAACCGTAGACTCGACTCCGATCGCACGCGTGATGATGTTTCGGTACGGGCTCGAGGCGGCCGCGGCATTCGTCATCGCGCCACTACGCACCTGGTCGGCCACCCAGCTATGGTCACGCGTCAGTGGCACGAGATGGCTGGCGCGGAGGAGATAAGCGCGGGAATCACCAGCGTGGAGGACGTGCAACTCCCCGGCCACGATGATTGCAAGAACAAGCGTGGTGCCGCTTGGCTGGCCAACGGCCGCTCCCTGTTCATAGACGCTCGTGTTCACACTGCGAACAGCGTCCCGGACAGCGGCGACGGGTTCATCGGCCTCACGGGCCGCCGCGGCAACCGCTTCGAGCACGAGGGTGCTCGTCTCGGCTCCTCCTTTGAGACCGCCAACGCCATCCGCGACGGCAAGGATGACGACACCAGGGGTCGCTCCAGCCATCGCCAGGACGGCATCCTGGTTCGATGCGCGAACACGGCCCTTGTCGGTGATGGCGGCGAATTCAACCTGCGGCGGCCCGGCCGGTTCACTCATGTGCGAGCCTCCTCGTGTGATTGTGGGCAGATGCCAGGCAGGCAGGAGCGGTACACGTTCCCCGGTGAGGCACCCCGAACGTCCACGCGCTCAGCTAACGCAGGAGTCATCGATACCCGGATAGGCGCTTTCGGCTGCGGCGAAATGCTGCTGCGCCTGGCTCAGCGACAGGAGCGCAGAAAGGATGGCCGTAGGGTCGCCGCCCTGGAGCAGTGAGTTGAGACTCACGAGTGCGGCCAATCCGCTATCCACGGCAGCGTCGAGCTCGGTGTCGAATGTCGCGAATCGCGCATCGGGAGGCTGGAGTGCCTTGAGGGCCAGCATGTGCTGAACGCCCGTGACAGCAAGGCCGGTGAAGCGGTCCTTGATGGCGGGATCGAACGGGTTAATCGTCGTGATATCCGTGTCCATGATGACGAGCAGACTGTCACGCAGCGCGATGAATTCATTGGTCACCCCGTTGACATAGGTCACCTCGCGCGAGCAGTAGAGGGCCTTGCCCGTGAGGACCGGAATCGATGGACTATCCATGGAAAGGGCTGCCGCGGGCCGCGTATAGAGCTTGAGTGGAGTGCCGACCTCGCACTGCGGGAACCGTGCGCAAACATCGGAGATGAAATCGAGGGTCGCACGATTGATGCGCACCCCCTGGGAGAAGGCCAGGAGCTTCTGGGTGACGACGCCGACGATCGCCAGGTCGGATTCACGGATGATGGGTCCGCCGCTGAGGCCGGGCGAACCAGCGAAGTCGGGATAGATGAGCGCCTCATCGGCACTTGCGAAACCGGCGTGCAGGGCCCACTGCCACGTGCCCTTCGTCGGGGAGTCCGGAACAGACGAACCACAGCTCGAATTGGAGCAATCGCCGGGGTATCCAAGGGCGGCCACCTGCGTGGCGCCAAGGGCGAACGCACCGGCAGGCAACGCCGCGAGTTTGCCGGGGAAAATCCCTGTCTTCGTGGTGAGGTTGCTATCCGCTCGCAGGATTACGAGGCCAATATCGTGTTTCTGCTCCTCGGCTGGCGCGGTGTATCCCCACTCCTGGGGAACGGCGATGTGCGAGGCATAGACACCCTCGAATGGCTCGCTCGAGCCATCCTTGCCAGCGAGGACGTAGACGCTCTTCGCACCGTAAACGCAGTGCGCGGCGGTGAGGATCGTCGCCTTGCCGATAATCGCCCCGCTGCAACTCACGGAGTCGTTTTCGGAGTTCACGATTGCAAGAAAGACGAGCGGCTTCGAAACCGGGTCGGTGGAGGGGATGCGTTGCCGCGAACCGGAAGGCGCTGGAGCAAGAGCATCGGCCGCGCCATGGAATACCGCGGCAGGCGGTTGCTCGGAAGAGGCCGCGAGGGCCTGGATGATGAATGCTGGCGGGGGTGGAGACTGGGCTTCGCCGACGGCTGCCCGCCCGATCGCGGAAACCGCGATGAGAGTGAGGACCACGAGTCCGATCGTGCGTTTCACAGGCTCCCTCCGCCGACCGGAGTCCGGCCGGTTCGCTGGCCAATATCCTGCGGGCATGCTGGCGAAAATTCGTGAGCCGACAGGCCCTGACTACCGGGCCACTGGGCTCGTTTGCTGTCCGCGAGCACCGTCAATAGACCGTTGCTGAGAGCTGGACGGTGAGGACACCACCGGCGATGTAGGCATCGATCACGAGGCGGAAACCGGGACGGTCATCGGCAATGATGGGGAACGTGGTGCAATCGCCGCCGCCAACACCATCGTCGTCCCAGGCGCCGAGTTCGAGCGTATAGGGAGCGGTCTGGGTGACAACCACCGTGTAGGGGACATTTTCGGGCGTCATGTAGTAGCAGAGAGTGGCAGTGTCGCCGACGTTGTAGGAGTAAGCGTCGATCGCGGCTCCGAAGTTGAATGCGCTGAACGGAATCGGCGTCGGCGTGGGTGTTGGCGCCGGCGGAACAGGGGTTGGCGTTGGCGGAGGCCGTGTGCTCGTGGGCAGGATTACCGGGGTGAATGTCGGCATGACGGCAGGAACAGTAGGCGTCTGGGCCGGAGTGGCCGTACTCGTCGCTGCGCGACCAGCGGAGGTCGCGGTGCCACCCGCACTCGCTCGAGACGCGGTTGCCGTAGGCGTGACGCCGGATCCGGCGCCCCCGATCACGCCGCCGATTGGCGTTGCTGTCGAAGTCGCCGCCGGGGTTGTGCCATCTCCCCCGGACCATGCGCGATAGATAATGAATCCGCCAACCACTGCCAGGGCTACCGCACCGCCGATCGCGGCAAGCAGGAGCCAGGGCGGCCTGCCCCCGATTGCTGCCGGGGCGACGGCGGACGGCGATTCCCATGCCGGGACTGCTGGTGCCACGAGGTAGCCACAGCCATTGCAGAATCGCGCCTCTGGCTGCAGCAGGTAGCCGCACTGGGGGCAGGCCGGTATCTGCGGCAGTTCGCGAGTGGGAGCGGCAGTCATGGGAGGGGCTAGCTCGACGGTCTCGGGGCCAGCCTCAAAAAGGCCGGGCCCAACGCTGACTGTTGACCGGTCGAGGTGCTGTGTCGTTGCGGATGGCCGGTCCATCTCCCCGGTCGGGCTCGAGCTCGAAGGTATCAGGGTCCGGCTCGTATCTCCCGTCACGGGAGGCTGATTCTCCTCCGATGGCTCGGGGAGCGTCATGCCACAACGGCCGCAAAAGCGGCTCCCCGGGGGGACCTCGAAGCCACATACATCGCAATCCATGGCGCTTCCGCCCTGAGCGTACCGGCAGCACGTGCCGTGGAAACGGTCACTCGTATCAATGCCGGAGTCCGGATGAACGGAGGGCGATCGAGGCGCGCGAAGTCTATAGTGGAAGCATGGCGATGAACTATGAACTCTGGCGGCTGGTCGACGTGAAGGATGAACAGCGAAGCACGTGGGAATTGGTGGCTACCTTCCCGAACGCGAAGCGGGCGCGCATGCACATTCACGAACTCGCCGGGCCGCACACGGTGAGCCCCGACGAGGAGATCTACTGGTTCGAAGACAGCGAAGGCACCCACACCTTCCGCATCGAGGCAGTAATGATTCAGCCGCCACGGTCCTGACTGCGTTGCCGGGGCCGAGCGGACAGGGAACCTGGTCCTGGAGGCCCTGACGGGGCCGCACCGGCAGAGCATACAGTCCGGGCGAAAGGAGGGACGCACCGATGCGGATCCTCATTACGCTCGATGGCAGCGAATTCGCAGAACACGCGGTGGCCGGGATGGCGCCATGGGTGCGTCAGTGGGACGCCGAGACCTGGCTGTTGACCGTGATCGACCCGGATGATGCCCGAAGCACGCAGGCGGGCGACGGGCGCCGCGTAGAACTCCCGGCCGGACTCGATACCGGCCTCGCGCTGCGAGGCATACCGGCCGATCCTCCCATTGCCCTGGCCGAGGACCGGGGGCAGGCGCTCACAGCACTACGAATCACCACGGAAGAGACCCTGCAGGGCATCGCCCAGGCCTACCTGCCCGGTGCCCGTGTGCAGGTGAATGCCGAGTTCGCGACCTCGGCGCCCGACGCGATCGTGACCTTCGCGGCCGAGCATTCGATCGACTTCATCGCGATGAGCACCCACGGGCGGACCGGTGTGAGCCAGGCACTCCTCGGCAGCGTGGCCACCCGGGTGGCACGGCAGGCCGCTGTCCCGGTGATCCTCATTGGCGAGGGAGTGCCAACCGTCATCCAGCGGCGTTGACACGGATGAGCCGGTGCTCGTGAGGTAACCCCGCCGTAGAATCCATGGCGATGCACGCATGATGCTGTGCGAAGGAGGCGGGAATGGCCGGATTGCAAGGAAAGGCCGCGATCGTCGGGATAGCGGAGTTTGCACCTGAGCGAAAACCCTCCCGCTCGTGGATGGGGCTCGAGGTGTACTCCGAGCTTGCGCGGCAGGCGCTCGACGACGCCGGGATGTCGATCCGCGACGTCGATGGGCTCATCACGGGGAACAACCTGCAGGAAGCGCAGATGTTCATCCCGGCGACGCTCATCGAATACATGGGGATCGAGTCGCACTTCTCCGAGGTGCTCGACCTCGGGGGAGCCGCCGGGGCGGGGGCAGTTCTGCGAGCAGCCGTGGCGATCGAGGCCGGGCTTTGCGAGACAGTGCTCTGCATCATTCATACCACGATGCCGCAGATCAACCCGCATGTTCCCCCGGCGCAACGTGCACGCGACTGGGGTGGCGGCGTGTGGGGATCACCCCAGGCCGAGTTCGAGATCCCGTTCGGCGCCGTCCAGGGGAGCTACGGCTACGCGATGATCGCCAATCGCTACCGGCATGAGTTCGGGCTCACCTACGAGCAGCTCGCGAAGATCGCGGTCGATCAGCGCACAAACGCGCTCGCGAACCCCAAGGCCGTATTCCGCAACCAGCCAATCACGATCGCAGACGTGCTCGATTCGCCGATGATCGTCGATCCGCTGCACATGCTGGAGATCGTGATGCCGTGTTTTGGCGGTGCGGCCGTGGTGGTCACGAGCAAGGAGCGGGCAGCGCGGGGGCGAAACCGGCCAGCGTTCATCGTTGGCGGAGGCGAAAATACGACCCATCGGTCGGTCACCTACGAGCCAGATTTCACGCATTCACCGATCAAGGCGGCAGCCGACCGGGCGTGGGCGATGTCGGGGCTCCAGCCTTCAGACATCGACCTCGCATCGCTCTACGACTGCTACACGATCACCGTGCTCCTGACGATTGAAGATGCAGGCTTCTGCGCCAAGGGCGAGGGTCCGAAGTTCGTCGAGGAACACGACCTCACGTACAAAGGCGACTTCCCGATGAACACCCACGGCGGCCAGCTCAGCTTCGGCCAGTCGGGTCTCGCGGGCGGCATGTCGCACATCACAGAGGCGTACCTGCAGATGACGGGGCGTGCCGGCGACCGGCAGCTCGAGCGCTGTGACAACGTGTTCGTGAACGGAAACGGCGGAATCATGAGTGAGCAGGTCTCGCTGGTACTACGGGGGGAGTAGGCATGTCGAAATACCGAAAGAATCCAGTGCCCGTACCGGTGCCAACACCCGTGACACAGCCGTTTTGGGACGCGACGAAGGACCACCGGCTGCTGCTACAGAAATGTGGCAACGGCCATGTCTTCTACTATGCCCGGACGCATTGCCCCGAGTGCCTCACGAACGAAGTGAACTGGGTGGAGGCATCGGGCCGTGGCAAGCTCTACAGCTACACCGTGGCGAGGCGGCCGCAGTCGCCCGAGTTTGCGGAAGATCTCCCCTACATCATCGCCGCGATCACGCTCGAAGAGGGCCCGCGGATGACGAGCCTGCTGGTGGAGGCCGACCCGGACAACGTCGTGATCGATGGTCCGGTAGAGGTGGCGTGGGACGACCTGGATGGGCTCTCCATGCCCTATTTTCGGCCGGTGAAGGCGTAGTTCGATTGTCGTACTAGCACTCTTGACATGCGAGTGCTAAGGCGCGAACAATCGAATTGAGTGGTTTGCGCATCCTGTTCCGAGGTTTCCCCTTGCCTACGTACGAATATCACTGCCCTGCCTGCCAGGCGACATACGAGCTGCGGCAGGGCTTTTCAGCCGAGACGACCCATACCTGCGAGGAGTGCGGCAAAGGGATCGCCAAGCGTGTCCTCCACGCGCCGCCGGTAGTCTTCAAGGGGGGTGGCTGGTACGTAACGGACAGTCGCAGCAGGAACCCGGCCGGGGCAGGTGAGTCAAAGGGCGAGAGCGGCTCTGAAAGTGACAGCGGGAGTTCCGCGGATTCGAGCGCAGCAACCCCTGCGGCATCGAGTTCTTCCGGGTCGGACGCGTCGGCCGCATCCTGACCTGCCATCACCCATTGCGACAATGAGCCGGGGCGCGCGACGCCCCGGCTTTTTGTTTGGTTCGCCTGGTGGGCTCGCGGCTGAAGCTCGTCAGCGGTACTCTCGAATGCGCAAACATCCCAGGTGGGTGACCTTTCGAGCCGGGGTAGCACAGGCATGAGAGAAATCGACGCAACGCAGATCACGGAAGTGGTCGCCCGCATGGCAGTGGAAGCGACGCACTTCCTGCCCGAGGATGTCGAGGGCGCCATCCGGAGTGCACGGCAGACCGAGCGGTCGCCGCTTGGGGTCCAGATCATCGACGAGATCCTGGAGAACGCTGAGATTGCACGGACGCGGATGCTGCCGCTCTGCCAGGACACGGGGCAGGCAGTAGTGCACGTGGAACTCGGCCAGGATGTGCACATCACCGGCGGTTACCTCATCGACGCGATCAACGAAGGGATTCGCAAGGGATACGGCGAGGGCTACCTGAGGAAGTCCATCGCGGCAAGGCCCTTCAGCGCACGAACGAACACGGGCGATAACACGCCGGGCATCATCCACACGGAGATCGTTCCCGGCGACAAGGTGCACCTCTACTTCATGCCGAAGGGTGGCGGCTGCGAGAACATGAGCCGCTACCAGAACTTCCTGCCAGGCATGGGCAAGCAGGCGGTGATCGATTTCGTGTGCGAGACGGTAGATATGTCGGGCGGTAACCCGTGCCCGCCGCTGGTCATTGGTGTCGGTGTGGGCGGTACAGCCGAGAAGGCGATGGCGATGGCCAAGCACACCCTGTTCCGCAAGATTGGGTCGCGCCACAGCGATGAAGAAGTCGCAGCGCTGGAAGACGAACTCCTGGATGCCGTCAACGCGCTGGGCGTGGGGCCGCAGGCAGTCGGGGGATCAACAACCGCCCTGGACGTCTTCGTGGAGACGCATCCAACACACATCACCGCCCTGCCCGTCGCGGTCAACATCCAGTGTCATAGCGCCCGCACCAGGGACGTGGTGCTCTGAGGCGCGAGGCGTGAAAACGGCGGCGGGTAGCAGCGTGCGTCTACGGGTCGCCGATGCGGCAAGCATCGACCCGGCAAGCGTTGCCGAGGTGGTGAACGCTGCCTTCCGTCAGCACGCGCTGGTGACTACCGACCGGACTTCGGCAGCAGGAGTAACTGAAGAGATGGGCAGGGATGGCCTCTTCATCCTTGCCGAGGACGATGAGGGGCTCCTCGGGACGGCTCTCGTCAGGCCGTCACTCCACGTGGACAGCGACGGCATCGATGAGACCGTGAATGAGCCCTATGCCGCATACATTGGACTTGTCTGCGTGGCCCCGCGCGCCGCTCGCTCGGGGGTCGGCAAGCAGGTGATGGCGCGGGCCGAGCAGCTTGCTGCGGAACGCGGGCATTCGCAGGCGACACTGGGCGCCGTTCGCGAGATGGGGAATGTCGGCTACTACGAGTCGCTTGGATACCGCATCGTCGCTTCCCAGGGGTTCGCGGCGGGGAAGTGGGGGCTCGCGGCCAACTTCGAGCACTGCACGATGGTCAAGGATCTCATCGTCATCCGTGAGGCGAGGCCAGATGAGGCGGAGACGATCGCCGGGATCATCAACCGCGCGTACGAGGTGGAGGCATTCTTCAAGATTGGAGACCGCACCGACACCCCCGAAATCCGCGAACTCATGAGCAGCGACACCTTCCTGGTAGCGGAATCGGGCGGGCGTCTCATCGGCAGCGTGCGGGTTTCACAACATGGCTCCGAAGGGCACTTCGCCATGCTATCGGTGGAGCCGGCGTTCAAGGGCCGGGGCCTCGGACGGAGGCTGGTAGCAGCCGCCGAGACGTGGGCGGTGAATCACGGGTGCACCGAGATGACCCTCGAAGTGGTGAACCTTCGCACGGAACTGTTCCCGTGGTACGCGAGGCTCGGCTACACCATCTACGCGACGGAGCCATGGCCGGAGGACAACAAGGAGCGGATCAGCCAGCCAGCCCACTTCGTGTTGCTGCGAAGGGACCTGCCGGGGTTGCCCGGCGAGGAGGAAGGATAGCCCCATGGCCGACTCAATTGCACTCACGACGCCACTGACGGATGAGATCATCGACCGCCTGAACATCGGCGACCACGTCACATTTTCCGGGGTGATTTACACCGCACGCGATGCTGCCCATAAGCGCCTGATTGAACTGCAGAAACGAGGTGAGCCGCTTCCGGTGGATCTTCGAGGACAGGTTATTTACTACGTGGGACCGACGCCGCCACGTCCCGGCGCCGTGATCGGGTCGGCGGGACCAACGACGGCGATGCGCCTCGACCCATACACAGAGCCGATGCTGGAGCTCGGGCTCAAGGGGATCATCGGCAAGGGTGGCCGCGGACCGGGCGTCCGGGCGGCTATCGCCAGGCACCACGCACTCTATTGCATCGCAGTCGGGGGAACAGGCGCACTGCTGAACCGCCACATCAAGAAGGCAGAAGTGGTGGCCTTCGAGGACCTGGGGACCGAGGCAATCCGGCGGCTGGAGGTCGAAGGATTCCCGGCAATCGTCGTGAACGACTGCCGCGGGAACGACCTTCTCGAGCAAGGGAAGCAACAATACCGGACGAGTTCGAGGCCCATCCCGGCGGTGCAGTCACTCGGCGGCTGAGGGAAGCGGACCAGACCTGCTGCTATCTGGATGGGAACGAGCGCGGCGGCCGGCTCCGTTCCCAATGCCGGGCCGCAGCAGGTGCTCACTCACCGGGGGTCCCGAAGGCTCGTGTCCTACCGCCCGCGGAGGCGTAGCTGGATTCCGCGGGCTGTCTGAAACGCGACTGTCGCCACCAGGATGAGTGCGACCATCGTCAGGCCACCAGCCGTGGCCAGGAACTGTTTGCCGACGTCACCGGGCGCATCGACGAAGAGCACCGGAAGCACCCGCAACGGCATCGCTACGATGAGCATGAGACAGCCAACCGTAAGGATATTCTCCCAGCGAATGACCCCCGTACCGAAGCGGGCCAGGACGACATGGGCCATCGCTGCCATGAGCGGCAATACGAACCCAAGCATGAACGTGTGCCGAATTGCACCATCCTGGTAGATGGTGATGTCGCTGCCACCAGGAAGCAGGGCGACGACGATCAGCATGACGGAGTAGACCGTTGAGCCGGCCCAGGCGAGCGGAATGAGCCACTGGTAGCGCGGCTCGTGGAAGCCACGCCGGAGCGGAGAGAAGATCTGGAGCCACCAGGTGAACACAAGCAGGCCCGCGGCGAACAGGAGATCGCCAGCACGGACCAGGAAGTCGATGTCGGGGAGCGCACCGAGACCCTGGCCCGCCAGCCATGCGACGACCGAGACGTTGAGGAGGGCAAAGACCGTGGCCTGACGCCGTGGAGTCATCGGCGGGAGCGTGAGGTGTCCGACAAACGCGCGCAGCCCAACGGCAATGATGATATTGATCACGAACCCACGGAGGATGAGCTCAGCCACCGCATGTGATTCGACCGGGACCACGAATCCCGAATCGGCCCGCGCTACAGTCCAAACGCCAAGGATACCGGCTGCCGCGAGCCAGGCTGAACCGGCCCGGAAGAAGAGCGGCTGTGGTTCGACGGAGAGCGGATAGTGGTAACGGACGCGCCAGGCAAGAACAGCGAAGGCGACGGAACCAGCAGCAATGATTACTGCACCGGGAACGAGGAGAAAACCGATAGTATCGGGCCAGGCCTGCCCGGCAGCTTCGATGATCGCGCCGGTCGCGAGAAGCCCCGGGACCCCTGCCCGTGCAAGCGGGGGAAACATCGGCCGCTGATAGAGCCGGGCAAGGAATTCGAAACTCAGGGCGACCACGAAGACGGAGACAAAGCCGGTGAGCTGCAGCCGCCCGTGTGCCTCGACTACCTGCGTCCAGCGTTCGCTGGCGAACCCGGTTTCGAGGGCAGCGAGGATACCGAGGACCAGGCCGCCGAGTATCGCGATTGCGGCCGATGCCCCCATCCATCCCGCGAAAAGCCAGAGCGCGCGCGGCCTTGCCATCGCTGCCGGCCGGGGTGCGGCGTGTACGTGGACGATTCGGATCTCGGCCTCGGAATGATGCATCTGTGTCACACCTTCATGCTGGGGCCAGCCAAAGCTCATGGGAGTGACCGAGGTCACACCGCGCCCTGAATAGTCGCCTCACGATGGATGTCGAGAAGGCCGAAAGCGGCCGGGAGGCTCGAGC
Source organism: uncultured Anaerolineaceae bacterium (assembly GCA_964508715.1). Taxonomy (GTDB): domain Bacteria; phylum Chloroflexota; class Dehalococcoidia; order Tepidiformales; family Tepidiformaceae; genus JAKALX01. Next base: position 70,935 of record CAZDUX010000010.1, read on the forward strand.
TGCCCATCAGTCACCGGCTGACAGGAGGGGCACCACGCAGTGTGGCGTATGTCGATGCCCTGGGGCGCAGTTCTCAGCAGCGTATGACAGCGGCGGCACGGCTGACCTCCGCGCATGTAGACGTACATCGTCGGGCGGCGGCGAAGGTTCAAGCTGTTTGGCTTACCCACGGATGCGCGGAGAAGGGCACGTGCCTTCTCAATCATGGCGCGGATGAGGTCGTCATCGAGTTCGCCAACACGACGCCAGGGGTTGATGCCACAGTGGAAGAGCGTCTCGTTCTTCCAGATGTTTCCGACACCGGCCATGACGCGCTGGTCCATGATGGCATCGCCGATGGTGGTCCTGGCGAGACCGGGGGAGCGCAGCCGCCGAAACGCCTCCCCGGCATCGAAATCGTCATCCAGGAGATTGGGGCCAAGCCGGGCTATCGGCTCGTGGTAGGGGAGTGCGCGCTCCTCGATGAGTTCAATGACCGGAGCACTGAAGTTGACGACGATAGCGATATCGGTTTGGAGCACGAGCCTGGCCTGCGACTCGGCGCGATCCCACGAGTCACCGGGCTGATAGACCTTCCAGGTGCCGTACATGCGAAGGTGACCACGAAGGGCGAGGCCATTGTCGAAGCTAATGAGCATGTTCTTGCCCTGCGATCGCACACTGGTGCACGTTGCACCAACGATGCGATCCACCCGTGGTACCGGTCCAGGGCCATGGCTGCGTGCCGAACGGATGACCTGCCCTTCAAGGGCGGGCCGAATCTTCGCCGCGAACCGGAAGAGCGCATCACCCTCCGGCATGGTGGAGTTCCCGGCCAGGGCGGTAAGTGAGCCCGCGATAACCACTGACAAAGCCTGCGTCACGGAAGCGCGGCGCTTGGGTCGATTGGGCAGCATCCTCACCGTCGATTCGTTCGATTGTCAGCGGTTTGCCATCGGTCGCAAGGCGCATCAATGCCGAAATCGCCAGCCCGCCCGCATCAGACTCGAAAGCGGGAAGCGTGACGAGCGCGCGGCCACTCCGTTCGATGTAGAGTGCCGGGTTACCGTTGACGAGGACGACGTGCGAACCAGCAGACCGTTGCAGGCCGCGCTTCTGGTCGCCGCGTTTCGGCCAGGGAATGGCAGCTCCATAGGGGTTCGCGGGGTCAGTGGCGGCGAGTATGCGGATGTCCGGTTCGTCAGGGAGGTCGCGTTCTGCACGAAGGCGGTCAACGGCCCCCGGAAGTGCGAACTGCGCCGCGCCGAGCCCTTCGATGAAGTAGCCGCGACGGATGCGTCCCCCCTCTTCCATCGCCTTCAGGATGGGATAGACGGCGGAGAAACCGCCGGGGATACCCTCGGCCGAAACAGCCTCGCGCGTGACGACACCGTAGCGTTCGAGGAGAGCGGTAGCGAGCGCATGGGCCCGGGTGGTCGCGGCCAGGGCGCCCTGCTCCATCAGGCGAGGCGTGAGCGACCAGCGGCCGGCGGATTCGGGCGGAAATGGGCTCGTGCGGCCACGCGGCGAATGCTTCGCCACCGTCCCTCGCCGGGGATGTGCGAGTGCCCGCAGCGGGGCGAATGTATCGTTCGTGACCTCCCCTGCCCAGACCAGGTCCCAGAGGGCATCGAGTAGCTGGCGTTGCGGGGCGCGGGTCGCGGCGATGAGGTCGGTGAAGAACAGGGCGCCATGTCCACGCAAGGCATCGAGCACCTGGCCATGGAGGTCGGTGGGCTCTTCGAGCGGTGTAGGAACGAGGAAGCTGGCGAGGCGGTCGCGGCGGGCGAGGGTGATCCGGCCATCATCCCTGCCGAGGCGGCCACGGCCGGCCCACGCAACCTCGCCACCAGCCCCAAGTTCATCGAGGAGGCGCGGGTTATAGCCGTCGACACGCACCGGAAGGATGTCACGCTCGAGCACCGAGGCGGGAATGGCCAGCCCCTCGAGCTGCGAAAGTGCGTCGCGCAGACGATCGATCCCGTTCGCACGGCTGTCGACGCCCTGCCATTTCGGGAGGAAGCGTGCGAAGGCGGCCTGGTCGACTGGCTCGACTTCGCGGCGCAGGCGGGCGAGCGAACGGCGGCGGAGCATGCGCAGCACGTCCGGGTCGCACCACTCTCGTTCGGCGCCACCGGGACGGAAGTCTCCATGGAGTATGGCCCCCGACGATTCGAGGCGGACGAGGGCCTCGCGCACGAGCAATTCCGGGATAGCCCAGCGGGCAGCCGGCTCATGGGCGGGGAACGGGACGTGGGTTCGGGCGTAGCGCGCCACGAGGCCATCGAGCGGAAGGCCGGCGCGCGCGAGAAACACCTCGGGGACACCGAGCGGTGGTGGTACACCAAGCGCGTCGCGATAGCGCCCGGCATCCTCGATCGGAATCCAGCGCTCTTCTCCCGCGATGCGGACACGACAGGCGCGGTGCCCGGATTCGAGGAGCGAAAGCCACCCGGGAAGTGCGGCGGGATCGGACACCCTGGCCGCCAGCTCATACTCCGATAGGTCACCAAGGCGGCGAAGGAGGTCGTGTAGCTGGTCGGCGTTGCGTGCCCGGCGGTTTTCGGCGAGTGCCTGCAACTCGAGCTCGACTTCGACGAACGCATCGGGATCCAGTAGTTCGCGGAGTTCGTCCTGGCCCAGGAGGTCGCGGAGAAGGGAGCGGTCGAGGGTAAGCGCCTGGGCACGGCGTTCGGCGAGCGGTGCATCACCCTCATACATGTAGGCGGCGATGTAGTCGAAAAGGAGCGACCGGGCGAACGGCGAGGCGTCCCGGGTCTCGACAGGCACAACGCGGATCTCGCGCGAACGGACGCGTGTGAGAATCTCGACCAGGCCGGGGAGGTCGAAGACGTCACGAAGGCACTCACGGTACGTCTCGAGGATGATGGGGAACGAACCGTACCGGCTCGCAACACCGAGGAGATTCGCAGCGCGCTGGCGCTGGAGCCAGAGTGGGCTCCGTGCACCCGGGCGCCGTTTGGGCAGGAGCAGGGCACGGCCGGCGTTCTCGCGGAAATGTGCGGCGAACATCGCCGAGTTGGGGAGCCGGCTGGTGACGAGATCTTCGGCCTCTTCGGGGGCGGGAAAGAGGAGTTCGTGCGATGGCAGTTCGTCGCCCGTGGCGAATCGGATGGCGATGCCGTCATCACTCCAGATCGTCTGAACGTCGAAACCGGAGCGATCGGCGAGGATAGCTTCAATGGCCTGGGCCCAGGGCGCGTGCACTCGCCCGCCGAAGGGCGTAAGGATGACTATCCGCCAGTCACCGAGCTCATCACGGAACCGCTCGACGACGATCGTCCGGTCGGTTGGAAGGTGACCTGTAGCTTCGCGCTCTTCATCGAGGTAGGCGAGGAGATTGCGGGCCGCACGCTCATCGAGGTCGTGGCCGGCGGTCAGGCGCTCCACGGCGCGCTCAGGCTCGTTGATTGAGGCGATCTCACGGGTGAACGCGCCAATCGCTTCGCCGAGCTCGAGTGGACGGCCGACACCGTCACCCTTCCAGAACGGCATCTTTCCCGGCTCACCGGGTGCCGGGGAGACGATGACCTGGTCGCGGGTAATCTGCTCGATTCGCCAGGAGGTCGCACCCAGGAGAAACGTCTCACCAGGGCGGCTCTCGTAGACCATCTCCTCGTCGAGCTCTCCAACACGCGGCCCGCCCACGCCGAGGAAGACGCCATAGAGGCCGCGGTCGGGGATGGTGCCGGCGTTGATGATGGCGATCGTACGGGCGTCATTGCGGCTGGAGAGGATGTCGGTCGCACGGTCCCAGAGGATTCGGGGGCGGAGATCGGCGAAGTCGTCGGACGGGTATTGGCCCGCGAGCATGCCGAGGACAGATTCGAGGACATCGCGGCTCAGGGTGGCGAAGGTGTAGGTGCGGTGGATGACGCGAAGTAACTCATCGACCGTGTAGTCGTCCATCGCGCACATCGCGACGATCTGCTGAGCGAGGACGTCGAGCGGGTTCTTCGGTACCTCGGTGCGTTCGATCAGGCCACCGTGCATTCGCCGGGTGACGACGGCGCATTCGAGCAGGTCGCCACGGAACTTGGGGAAGATGCGTCCGACGCTCGGAGCATCAACCTGGTGACCTGCCCGTCCAACGCGTTGAAGCCCGCGGGCAACCGATTTCGGCGATTCGACCTGGATGACGAGATCGACCGCACCCATGTCGATGCCGAGCTCGAGCGAACTCGTGCAGACGAGGCCGGGAAGCAGCCCTGCTTTGAGGCGTTCTTCGATGTCGGTGCGCTGCTCCCGGGAGACCGACCCATGGTGGGCGCGCAGGAGCTCTTCACCTGCAAGCTCATTGATACGCGTCGCAAGGCGCTCAGCGAGCCGGCGGTTGTTGACGAAGATAAGGGTGGAACGATGGCCCTTCACGAGTTCGAGGAGCTCGGGATAGAGCGCGGGCCAGAGTGACGTACCCCCTTCGTAGCCGGTTCCTCCATGGAGGGGGTCGAGCGGGACGTACCCCTCGTTGAGCTGTGGATTCGCCATATCGTCAACGGGCACGATGACCTCGAGGTCGAGATCCTTCCGCGCGCCCGCGTCGGCGATGCAGACGGGCCGGTCGCCGCCGAGGTAGCGAGCGACCTCCTCCAGCGGGCGCTGCGTTGCAGAAAGGCCGATGCGCTGGGGCGGGCGTTCGGTTAGAAGTTCGAGGCGTTCCAGGGAGAGAGCGAGGTGGGAGCCGCGCTTGGTGGCGGCCATCGTGTGGATCTCGTCGACGATGACCGCCTGGACCGAGCGCAAGACCTCGCGCGAGCGCGACGTGAGCATGAGGTAGAGCGACTCGGGCGTGGTGATGAGGATATCAGGCGGGTTGCGGCGGATATCCTCGCGCTCCTTCGTCGCGGTGTCGCCGGTACGAGTCGCAACGCGGATGTCGGGGAGGGCCATGCCCTCGCGGCTGGCCGCAATGCGAAGTCCGGCGAGTGGGGCGCGAAGGTTACGCTCGATATCGTAGGAGAGCGCTTTGAGGGGCGAGACGTAGAGGACCGAGACAGAGCGATTGCCGATTGCGGATTGCCCCGGGGTTCGCGCCGCAGCTTCCACAGGTGGACGCTGGATGAGCTGATCGAGGCACCAGAGGAAGGCGGCCAGCGTCTTGCCCGAGCCGGTGGGCGCACAGAGGAGGGTGTGCTCGCCGCGCGAGATCGCGTCCCAGCCGAGGAGCTGGGCCTGGGTCGGCGCGGCGAACGTGGCTTCGAACCAGGCGCGCGTGGCGGGGGTGAAGCGTTCGAGCACGGGGTGGGTCGGCGCTGGCACGTGGATCATTGTGGCAGATCCCGCAATAGCAGAACAGGCGTTCTATCGGCGGACGAAGCGCCATCTCGCCAGCCGGTGGCCATGGTGGCGGACGGCGTGATCGCGCGCGAGGAGTATGCGGCGGTCGGCGGCGGCACGGTGGCGTGCCTAGAACTGCATAGGTTCCCGGTCATACATTCGACCGTCATCGTCCACGGGCCGTGCAGGATCTCGGGCGCTGCGATATAGAGCAGACGCAGAGGGCCGCCTCCCGCTGAACGCCACTCGTCCGGACACAACGATAGAGCCGTGAGTGTCTCCACCCACGGCTCGTTGTTGTAGCCGCTGCCTGTCGGGTTCTGTCTTTCGACTAGAGGCCCTTCTCGACGAGGAAGTTACAGAGGTCGCTGATCCGGCAGGCGTAGCCCCACTCGTTGTCGTACCAGGCGGCGATCTTCACCAGGTTGCCGCCGACGACATTTGTGGACATGCCATCAACGATGCTCGACCGCTCGTCACCCTTCATATCCATCGAGACAACCGGGTCCATCGTGACGCCCAGGATGCCCTTCATCTTCTCGCCGGCGTTCTCGGAGAGGACCTGGTTGACCTCTTCCTTCGTCGTGTCGCGGTCGGTGAGGGCGACGATTTCGACGATGGAGACGGTGGGCGTGGGGACGCGATACGCGAGGCCGTCGAGCTTGCCTTCGATCTCGGGGATCACGAGCTTGAGCGCACGGGCGGCGCCGGTCGAGGTCGGCACGATATTCATCGCCCCGGCGCGCATCTCGCGAAGGTCACTGCCAGCCGCCTTGTCGAGGATCTGCTGGCTGTTGGTGTAGGAGTGGATGGTCGTCATCTGGCCCTTCTGGATACCGAAGTTATCGACCAGCGTCTTGACCACCGGCGCGAGGCCGTTCGTGGTGCAGCTCGCATTGGAGATGACGTGATGCTTCGAGGGGTCGTACGCCTCGGGATTGACGCCGAGGACGAGAGTCACGTCCTCATTCTTGGCGGGGGCGCTGATGATGACCTTCTTCACGCTATCGCGCCGGTGAGCGGCGGCCTTCGTGGCGTCTGTAAACAAGCCCGTTGATTCGATGACAATCTCGGCGCCAACCGACCCCCATGGAATCGCACCGGGGTCACGCTCGGCGAACACTTTCACGATGTGGCCATCGATCGAGAGCCCATCGGCCTCGGCCTTGATCTCCTTGTCCCAGCGGCCGTAGTTGCTGTCGTACTTCAGCAGGTTGGCGTTTGTTTCGATGGCCACGAGGTCGTTGATCGCGACGACTTCGAATTTGCCGGGGTAGCGGTCCGTAAGTGCCTTGAGGACCTGGCGACCGATGCGGCCGAAGCCGTTGATACCAACTTTGGTGACCATGTTGCGAAGACCCCCGCGCGAGTGCGTGATGATTCCTCCAGCCTACCCATTTCGAGTTCACGGGGCCACAGGGAAAGGGCATCCGAGAGACAGCGAGAAGTCATTAGGGCCGAATGGAGGCAGAGGCTGGGCCTATAGGTGAGCCACGAGTCCGCCTTCATATATTTCTCCTCTTGATATCCATAGTCTTCGTCGATGTCTCTGGGCAGGGAGATATACAGATTCGACTACCAGAAGCCGGTGGTGTGGATGAATCTGTAAGAGCGAAAAGCGATTTCGAATGGGAGAACCTCAAAGATGACCCGACGCCACGTAGTCTGCCCGCATTGCGACCTCCAGTTCATGTCCGCGCTGTCCAAGACGTTTTGCCCGGGCTGCCATGTCCTGATCGAGCCACGCGACCTGGCCTGACCCCCTGCCAGCAAAGGGCTCGCGGAACAAGCCCCTCACCTTCCCGGGTGAGGGGTTCTTTGTACACCGTTTCCGAGGGGATTCCCCGATTCGCTCAGGAGATGAAGGCATGCCACTATGCCCCCATGTGGAATCGGGCGCCCCTCGCGCTCGCCGCAGGGCTGTTCATCCTGGGAGCCGCCGGGCTGCTGGCCACCGCCGCTGATCCCTGGGAGACCACCGCGTACCTCGGCTTTGGGCGTAGCGAACCAACCCCCGCGCCCCTGGATATGCGGTCGGCGCAGGCACCCGTCCTGCCGGGGAACCTGCCCCTGGCGCCACCAACGGTCACCATGACAGCCGAACCCGTGGCCGAGCATCACGCGGCGGTCGCGACACCTCTTCCCACGGCCATCCCGACGCCCACTCCGCGCCCGCCGCTCTTCATCGGTGCGGTCGCATCCGACGAGGCACATGAGCTCGCGACGCCAACACCCGGCCCACGCCGAGCGATCATGATCGGGAGGGACGACGGAGAGATGCCTGGCGATCCCGGGGCGACACCGGTGGAGCCCGCAACAACTCCTGTGGAGACCCCCACACCGGCGGAGATGACACCCGGGCCGAGCGAAGCATCCGCCACTCCCGAGGCGACGCCCGAACCGGCCGGATAGCACTGTCGCGACTACCGGTTAGAAGGGTTCGGCTGTACGCTGGGGCCACTTTCAATCGGAGAGATCCAGTGAAGATTCACGAGTTCCAGGCGAAGGAACTATTCGCGAAGCATGGCGTGGCGGTACCCCGTGGCCGTGTCGCATCGACTGCGGCCGAGGCGAAGGCGATCGCAGAGGAACTCGGCGGCAAGGTAGTGGTAAAAGCCCAGATCCATGCCGGCGGACGCGGAAAAGGCCGCCTCGTCGCGGCAAATGAAACCGCCAGCATGTATCAGCAGCTCATCTCCGACCCCGCGAACACGTCGGGACAGGTGAAGGGTGACCGGGTGGGCGGCGTCCGTCTCGCCAACACGCCCGCTGAGGCTGAGCGCGAAGCGGCGAACATCCTCGGCAAGCACCTCGTCTCCATTCAGACCGGCGCCGAGGGCAAGCTCGTGAAGAACGTCCTTGTCGAGGAGCAGTCGGCAGTAGCGAAGGAGTTCTACCTCGCGATCATCGTCGACGGGGCACAGGGATCGCCGTTGATCATGGCCTCGACCGAGGGCGGCCAGGAGATCGAGGTCGTCGCCCACAACAATCCCGAAGCGATCGCCCGCATCCCGGTGAACCCAGCCGCTGGCTTCCAGGGCTACGTCGGCCGCGATGTAGCCGCCGCGCTCGGGCTCAAGGGTGACCAGGCGGACCAGGCGGCGAAGCTGGCAGCGGGTCTCTACGCGACGTTCATGGCGACCGACGCGAGCCTCGTCGAGGTCAACCCGCTCGTCGTGACCGAAGAGGGCAGGGTTATCGCGCTCGACGGCAAGCTGAACATCGACGACAACGCACTCTTCCGCCACAAGGACCTCGAGGCCCTGCGCGACAAGGACGAAGAGGACCCGCTCGAAGTATTGGCGGGAGATCTCGGCGTTGCCAACTTCATCAAGCTCGACGGGAACATCGGCTGCATCGTGAACGGCGCGGGCCTCGCGATGGCGACCATGGACACCATCAAGCTCGCGGGGGGCGAGCCGGCAAACTTCCTCGACATCGGCACCGTTAATGACCCGCAGCGCGTGGTGAACGCGCTCAAGGTGATCATCGAGGACTCGTCGGTGAAGGCGATCCTGGTGAACATCTTCGGCGGCATGGCGCGGGTCGACATCATCGCCCAGGGCGTGATCGATGCCCACAAGCAGATCGACATCAAGGTGCCGGTCGTGATGCGGCTCGTGGGCACGAACCTGGCCGAAGGCGAGAAGCTCGTGGCCGAGTCCGGCCTACCGCTCATTCGCGCGAACGGGCTCGCCGAAGCGGCGCGCAAGGCGGTCGAGGCGGCGGCGTAGCGGCAAGATTCGGCCTCCCCGACCTCCCGACTTTCCGCAGTAGCCCCGGTTCGAACCGGGGCTACGTGCACATTCCCGGGCGCTTCACCTGTTTGTTCAGCGATTGTTAGGGATTCGCGGGTGCCTTCGCCAATCCCGGTGGGCCTACGATGCCTCGTGACCAATACCATTTGGTGGGTTGAGTGGGCCAGCGGCGGACAGCGCATACCCTTGACGCGCCGCGTTCGCACCGGTCGAATGCCAGACAACGCCATTGTCCTGTCGGATCCAAGAGCCTCCCGCTGTCACTGCACCGTCGTGGCGTCGGGAAGCGAGTGCGTCGTGGACGCTCGATCGGCACGTAACGGCATTCTGATGGGCGGCCGCAGGGTGAACCATGCATCACTGCTCGGTGGCCAGGGCTTCTCCAAAGGCGAGAAGATGCAATTGAATGACGGGGGATCATTCCGCGAAGGGGCTCACCCGGGTACTGCCTAAATCGAGCTCATATTTGCCGGTTCCGCGACGGATATCAACCTGGCTAGAAAGATCCGGACCGCCAACCTCATAATCAACGGAAAGGTGCCCGGTGTGCCCAGGGGCGCACCAGCCGGGGACCATCCTGCGGCTATGCCCCCCGCTGGGTCACCCCGAGTTCCTTCTCCAGCCGCTTCAGCAGCCCCGACTGGACACGCGCAACGTCCTCGTCCGTGAGGGTCCGGTCTTCGGCCTGGTAGCGCATGCGCAGGGCGAGCGATTTCTTGCCCTCGGGGATGCCCTGGCCGCGGTACTCATCGAAGAGCTCGGCGCTCATGCGGACGGCGTTCGAGCGATGCGAGCGGATGACCTCCATCAGGCGGCCAGCCGGGGTGGCTTCGTCGATGAGGAGGGCGATGTCCTGCCGCACCTCGGGGAAGCGCGACGGCGCAGTGTAAGCCGGGCGCTCAGGGAGGTGGCGCACCACCTCTTCGAGCCAGAGCTCGAGCAGGAAAACCGGCTCGTCGATGTCGAACGCGGCAGCGGTATCCGGGTGAACCTGGCCGAGGACGCCGATACGCTCTTTGCCCACCTTGATGGCGGCGGTGTGCCCTTCGAGAAAGCCGTAAACCGAGGCCGTCTCGTAGGCCGTGGAGATCCCGAGAGAGTCGAGAATCGCCTGGGCAGTGCCCTTTGCATCAAAGAAATCAAGGCGGTCGGCCCCCGGGCGGCCCCAGCGGGTTTCCCTTGGACCGCCCATGGCCGCGCAGAGCACCGTGCGCTCGTGCGGCAGGTCGGCCTCGGCCGGGAGGTATTCAAACCCCGCTTCGAACAGCCGGAGGGCAGCGTCCTCGTGACGGCGGTTCGCCGCGTAGGTGTCGAGGAGCATGGGGCGGAGGCTCGTGCGCAGGTAGGTGTGCTGGGCAGCCACCGGGTTTACCACGCCGAGCGGGTTGGAGCGGACGCGGTCGTCTTCGGCAACGACGCGCTCGAGGTGCGCCATGTCCGTCAACGTATAGGTGAGGATCTCCTGGAAGCCCAACGAGACGGCGAGGTCCCTCGCACGCTCGCGCAGGTCGACAAGCGGGCGGGGCTCGATGGCCGGCAGGCGGCCGCGGAGCATCGTTGCGGGGAGCTTGTCGTAGCCGTAAATCCGGCCGATGTCCTCGATTACGTCGTCGGGGATGGCAACGTCCGGGCGCCAGTCGGGCGGCTGGACACTGTACTTCCCCGGTGGAATGAAGTGGCAGACAAAGCCGAGGTCGGTAAGGATGCGCCGCACCTCATCGGTAGGGACAGGGATTCCGAGCACCTGCTCGATGCGCGACGCCTCGACGACAATGGTGCGCGGCGGCTGCTTGCCGGGGTAGGCGTCGACGAGACCCCGTGCGACGCGGCCACCCGTGATCTGTTCAAAGAGGTGTAGGGCGCGGCGCTGAGCGTACTCGGCCATGCCCGGGCCGATGCCTTTCTCATAGCGGAGCGAGGCTTCGGTCCGGAGCTTGAGAATGCCCGATGTGCGGCGAACCGAGCCCGGCTTCCAGTTTGCCGCTTCCAGCAGGATTGTCTTCGTCTCGGGGCGAACCTCGCTGTTGCCGCCGCCCATGACGCCCGCAATCGAGACGGGTCCTTCTCCATCGCAGACGAGCACCATCTCCGGGTCGAGTTCCCGCTCAACACCATCGAGGGTGGTGAGCTTTTCACCGGGCAGCGCACGGCGAACGACGATGCGGTGTCCGCGGACGAGGTCATAGTCGAAGGCATGTGTCGGATGGCCAGTTTCGAGCATCACATAGTTGGTGATGTCGACGACGTTGTTGATTGGCCGCATGCCGTGCCGGATGAGCCGTTCCTGCAACCATCGCGGCGAGGGGCCGATGGTCACCCCTTCGATGACGGAGGCGATGAATCGCGGACAGATATCAGGGTCGTGGATCTCGACGGACGCCATCGAGGCCGCGTCGGTGCTCGTCTCAGCGTAGGTAGATTCAGGCTCACGAAGCGGGTTGCCCGTGAGCGCCGAGACTTCGCGCGCAATCCCGAGGACACCGAGAAGGTCCGCACGGTTCGCCCATGTGGAGATGTCGAAGACGACGTCCCCGAGCTGTTCAGTGAGCGGACGGCCAATCACCGCGTCGTCGGGGAGGACGAGGATGCCTTCGTGGTCATCAGAGAGGCCGAGTTCCTTTTCGCTCAGGACCATGCCCGCCGATTCAACACCACGGATGGGACGGAGCTTGAGCTTCGCTCGCTGGCCCGTGTACCCGTCAATGAGCTCTGCACCCTCGGTGGCGAAGGCAACCTTCTGGCCAACCGCGAGGTTCGGCGCACCGCAAACAACCTGCTGGTTGCCAGAGCCGGTTTCGACCGTGGCAAGGCGCAGGCGATCCGCGTTGGGATGGGGGTCGACGGCAACGACCCGGGCGACCCGAATGCGCACTGGATCCCACGAGGCGCCAATGGTCTCCCACGATTCGACTTCGGCCGTTGCATCGATGAGGCGGCGTGCGAGTTCACTGACGGGGAGGCGGACGTCGACGTATTGGCGCAGCCAGTTGAGGGAAAGTTTCATGGCGAGCTCCTGAAAGCGTTCAGGAACAACGAGATGCGCTCAGCGGCGCGAGCGAGACAACCGGCGAGAGCCTAGAACTCGAGCGGCCCGGTCCAAATCGTCCCGTTGTTCACGAGGATGAGGAGAGTGATGAGCGCAGCCGCCTCCGCAAGAAGGAGGAGTGAGCCGACACCCAGCCAGATGACCTGGCTGGTTCCACGCGTCGCGAACGTCGGGATCATGAAGACGACGCTCGAGGTCATGAAGATGAGCAGTGCGATGATGCCGAAGCTGTTCGTACTGATGAGGAAAGGCAGGGTCGAAAGCATCGGAACTCCGTCGTGCGCAGATCGCGTAAATGTCTGTTTCGCGAATCATAGGCGGGGTCGCGCGTAGGGGCGAACAGGGGAGGCGATGCGGCGACAGATGGCCGTCCTACTCCAACAGATCGGGGCGCCGCGAACGGGTGCGGGCCAGCCGCTGGGCAGCCTTCCACTTCTCGATGTTCGCGTGGTGGCCACTGAGGAGGACAGCAGGGACCTCCCAACCCCGGTATTCGGCCGGGCGCGTGTACTGCGGATGCTCGAGCAGTCCGCCCGCAAAGGACTCCTCTTCAGGCGACGCGGCATCGCCCAGGGCTCCAGGGATATGGCGGGCGACGGCATCGACCAGCACCATTGCCGGAAGTTCTCCGCCAGTCAGGATGTAGTCACCGATGGAGATTTCGCGATCGACGCAGTGTTCGACGAATCGCTCGTCGACACCCTCATAGCGGCCACAAACAATGACAAGGCGCGGGTTCGCGGCAAATTCCCGCACGAGAGCATCGGTCAGGCGTTCCCCCTGGGGGGACATGTAGATGACGAGACCGGGTTCGGGTGCTTCCGCCTGGACATGCTGGAGTGCCGCGTCGAGGACGTCGACGCGCATGACCATGCCCTGTCCGCCACCAAATGGGTAGTCGTCAACCGAACGATGCTTATCGGTAGCGAACTCGCGGATATCGGTAATGTGGAGATCGAGGAGGCCGTCTTCACGGGCCCGCTTGATGATGGAGACGTCGAGCGGGCCGGTGAAGGCGCCGGGAAAGAGCGTGAGGATGTCGACGCGCACCGAACGATTGTCGATTGCCGGTCGGTAGGTGTCGATCTATGTGCGGAGCCTGGGATCGAGGAGGTCGCGGAGGGCATCGCCGAGCATGTTGAAGCCAAAGACCGCAAGGCTCAGGGCGAGGCCGGGGAAGATCGCCAGCCATGGTGCCTGGAGCATGAACGAGCGAGCCTCGGTGTTGAGCATCTTGCCCCAGGTAACCTGGTCTGGTGGCACGCTCAGCCCGAGGAAACTGAGGGCCGACTCAGTAAGGATGATACTGCCCAGACCCAGCGTCGCGATCGTTATCGCCGCGGGCATCACGTTGGGGACGACGTGGACGAGGATGATACGCGCGTGGCTGGCACCGGAGGCACGAGCTGCTTCGATATACGTGGTACTGCTAACGGCAAGTGCGGCGCTACGGATAACGCGTGAGTTCCCGACACCGAAGAGGATGCCAAGTTCGATGATAAGCGACACGACCGTGCTACTGAGAAGGCCTTGCTTCGGCAGTCCGGGGATCTGCGAATCGTTGAACATCGCACCGACCGCTATGAGGAATACGAGCGCAGGGAAGGCAAGGAAAGCATCGACAAAGCGTTGGAAGAGCATGTCGAACGCACCCCCAAAATAGCCTGTAATCACTCCAATCGTTATTGAGATGGCCATCGAGATCGCGATGGCGAGGAAGCCAATGGTCATCGAGACCTGGGCGCCGTAGACAACCCGGCTAAAGACATCGCGGCCCAGGTTGTCGGTACCGAAGAGGTTACTGGCAGACGGGCTCGCGAAGCGGGGGCCCGCACCAAGTTGCCCGGGAGCAAATGGGGCAATCAGCGGTGCGGCAATCGCCAGGACGATGAAAAGGAGCACGAGAAGCCCTCCGAAGAGGCCAAGCGGTTTCTCCTTCACAAGCCGCCGCGTGACATCGAGGACGAACGGAAGCCGGCGGGGTGTTCGGCGGTCGGCAACAGGCAGTCCGAGAGTTGCGGATTCGGCCACAGCGTTCAGCAGCTCCTCATGAATAGCGGATCCTCGGATCGAGGTATGCGTAAGTGAGGTCAACAAGAAGGTTCGCGAGGACAATCACGACCGCGAGTACGAGGACAACGCCCTGGATAGACGGATAGTCGCGTTGGAAGATGGCGCCCACGAAGAACCTGCCAACGCCGGGCATGTTGAAGATTGATTCGATAATGACCGAGCCGCTGACGACGACCGAGACCTGGAGGCCGATGACGGTGATTACCGGAATGAAGGCATTCTTGAGGGCGTGGCGGAGGATGACGGAACGCTCCCGGAGACCCTTTGCCCAGGCGGTCCGGATGTAATCCTGCCGGAGAACCTCGAGCATCATCGTACGCGTGAGACGCATGACCGCCCCGGCAAGCCCGAAGCCCAGAAGAAGCGCGGGGAAGAAGAAGTACCAGATATGGGGTCCTATCCCATCGCCCCAGTCTTTGTAGATGAGAGGTGGTGCCCATCCGAACCACTTCTGCGGAAAGACGATGAGGAGTGTGGCCGTGAAAAAAGACGGAACAGAAAGCGCGAGGATGGCCGCGCTGCGCGCGGCGTAGTCCTGGATCGTGTCCTGGCGGACAGCCGAGATGACCCCAACCGGCACAGCCATGAGTAGTCCAAGGAAGATAGCGAGAATCCCGAGTTGGGCCGTGACCGGTAGCCGCTGTTCGAGTTCGTGAGTCACAGCGCGCCGGGTCCAGAACGAATCGCCAAGGTCGCCGCGCACAACATCGCCGAGGTAACTGACGAACTGCACCGCCACCGGTCTATCGACGCCGAGATCCTTTCGAAGTGCTTCCTTGTCGGCCTCTGTGGCGTAAGGGCGCTCGGCCATCATGACGGTGACGATATCGCCGGGCACCATACGAACGATCAGGAAGGTCGCGAAGATGACGATCAGAATCGTCGGGATCGCAAGGAGCAGACGGCGGACGAAATACTGCGTCACCAACGTCCTCCGGCCTGGCCCGTGGGGGCGCCACGGGCCAGCAAGGTGGAATGTGCGGTCAGGAGTTGAGCCAGAGCGACTCGATGCGGCCGTCATAGAGGTCGAGCGAGTAGAACCATCCCTGGACACGCTTATCCGTAAAGTTATGGTTATTGGTGGTAAACATGAAGCTCATGGGGAAGTCAAGGACGATCTTCTTCTGAACATCCTGGATAATCTGCTTTCGAGCTTCCGTATTGAGCTCCCCAGCCTGCTGATCGATAAGCTTGAAGATATCAGGGTTGTAATGCTTATAGTAGGTGGATTTTGCGCCAAAGTACGAAGAGAGGTTCTCATCGGGCTCCGGACTGTTAAGTGGCTGGTGATGTGAGAAGGTATATTTATAGGAATATGTCTGGTTATAGTACGCGGCAAGTTCCATTGGCTTGAGTTGCAGCGTGACGTTAATCTTAGCCAGTTGTTGCTTCAAGACCTCGCTAATCTGGTCTGCGGTCGGAGTCCCTGTCGCCCAGATCATTTCACCAGAGAACCCGGACTGTTGGCCTGCCTGCTCCATCAGGGCCTTGGCCTTGGCCAGGTCGAACCCTGCAAGCTCTTCTTTCAGCGCCCAGTTCGAGTACATGGGAAGGATAGGGCCGTACGTGATAACCCCATCTCCGCTATAGACGAGGTCGAGCACCTGCTTCTTATCGACTGCACGGACGATTGCCTCGCGGACGCGGATGTCATCGAACGGCTTCGGATAGGGTTGCTGCTCGGTAGTCGGGGGCATCCGCATCTGGCGCCAGAACTGGCTCGGGCGGGCCTGGTAGTTCACATCCTTGCGTGCATCCTGGATACGCTTCAGCTGGGGCTGCCCAGAGACGATGGCATCGACCTTCTTGTCGATGAAGAGAGTGGCAGCAGTATCAGGATCGGTAGCAAGGAGGAGGGTATACGCATCGATATGTGGCAGCCCTTTCTTGAAGTAGTTCGGGTTCTTGACGAGCTCGAACTTCACATCTTTCTGCCATTCTTTAAAGATAAAGGGCCCCGTGCCAATGGCCCGCTGGGTAAGGTCGCCATCCTTCTCGACAACCTCACGGCAGATCATCAGTGTCCACGGGCTCGCGATATAGTTCATAAACGGGGCATATGGGGCCTTCGTAGTGAACTTGACCGTGTATTTGTCTACCGTCTCAATCTTGTCCATCCGGCCCAGGAAATAGTAGGCATGCTGGAACTTGCCAGCGGCATCGGTCATCTGCCTTTCGATGCTGTACTTCACATCGTCTGCAGTGAACTCACGCCCATTGACGGGGTCGACGTCATGGAACTTCACGCCCTGCGGAATCTTGAAAACGTAGGTGAGGCCGTCGGGTTGCTCGGGAAGCGCTGAGGCGAGGTCGGTCTCAACCTTGGTAAGGTCGGGGCTGAACTTGAGCAGGCCATTGTTGGTGTTATCCGTAATGGCCGTGTTGTAGGGAAATGTGTCGAAGTGCGGGTCCAGCGTGCGAGGCGAACCACCCATATGCGCCGTGTAATGCCCGCCATCCTTCGCCTGCTGGCCCTGGCCGGGGGCGATATTGGTGGGAGTGGGCTGGGGTGCCGCGCTTGTCTTGGTACTCCCACTGGTGTTGTCGTCGCCGCCGCACCCGACGAGGCCCGCGGCGGCGAGGCCCACTCCGGCCGTTGCGCCGCCGACAAGGGTTGAACGCCGCGAAAGGCGTCGAGAGGACCACCGCTGCCAGTAGCTCAATTCATCCCGTTGCATGGTGCTTTCCCCCTGTATTCTCCGGTTGATTCCAGGGCGCGAAAGCCCGGGACAACCGAAGCTTGAGCGGACAGTAGGCATCGGTGATGCCGATGTCAATGATAGGTTCGTTAAATGGACATACCATCCCTAACGAGCGTGCAGTCTGCTTCCCGAATCTGAATCGCAGCTTCTGCCCAGGGGACAGAGCGGGAGATCCTACCGACTCAATTCACTACCGAAGGACGCGGATATCGCCCTCTCGGCGCGTGATGCGGAGGGCATCGAGATGTTCGAGGAACGCCTGGGCGTATTTCCGGCTCGTGCCAAACAGATCGCGTGTCTCGGCCAGCGTGATGGAGCCGGCCGCTGCAATGTGGCGCCTCACCATCTCCACCATCTCATCGAAGATAGCCGCCGCGAAGATGATGCCAGCACCGGTGTCGATGATGCGTCGCTGCTCGGCGAGATACGCAATGAGCCCCGGCTCGGGGAGGTTTTCGGTGGGAGGGCTGAAGCGCCCCGATTCGAGTGCTTCCAGGAAGGCGTCGACTGCCTGCTGCTGGTGGGCCGAGAGTTGCGGCCGGTAACCCGGCAGGGTAATGCCCCGGGCGGGCTGTTCTTGGAGCCTGCTTGTTACGATGGACTCGGAGAGCGCGAGTTCGAACGCATCCGGGTCGAGGCGGGCGCTCCCGCGAACGTGTTCTCGGGGGGCTGTGGCGCGCAGAGGGTTCGCGTCGAAGTAGTCGCGCACAGCGTTCTCGAGGCGGTCGACAGCAGCACCCAGCCAGGTGCTCGAAACGAGCCGTCCATTCTGCACCGATAGAGCCCCGGCGCCGGCGAGATCCGCGATGGCAGCATCGAACAGGTTGGGTTCGAGGCCGAGCACATCCCGGGCCTGCTCGGATGACATTGGTCCGCCGAGCAGCAGGTCGGCGAGGCGCTCCGCGGGTGAACCTGCCAACTGCCGTTCAAGCGAGGCGATCGTCCCGGCCGCATTTCGGCGATGGCGGCGCGGATTGAGGGCGACGATTATCCCGCCGGCAGCAGTCTCGTTCGAGGTACGGACGATGCAGTGATCCCCGGTGAGCACGGCTACCGGGTCGTTGAGCACCACCTGTGCCCACGCTGTCTCGCCGGGTTTGAGCGCCTCGCAGTCGAGGAGGCGAAGCTTCGCCTCGGACTCGGCCGTAGCCGAGAGGAATGTGACCCCCGCATCGTGTGCAAGCGGATGGGTGAGTATCGCCGGGGCGGTAAGGCGGACGTCAACAGCGTGGACGAGGCCCAGCGTCCCTGGCGTACTGAGGACCATCCCGCGCGATACCTCCTCGGCGTGGATACCCGAGACGTTGACGGCAGCACGCGTGCCGGGATCGAGATGGCTCACCTTCGTGCGGTGGCGCTGGAGTCCGCGAATCCGGCCGCGAAGGCCACCCGGCTGGAGCTCGACATCCTGTCCACTTTGGAGCACCCCGTCGAGCAGCGTACCGGTAACGACGGTGCCAAATCCCTGGACAGTGAATGCACGGTCGATGGGCAGGCGGGGACGGTGGAGGTCGCGCTTCGCAGGCGTCTGATCGAGGGCGTGGTCGATAGCCGCCTCGAGGCTATCGAGACCGGCGCCGGTAACCGCAGAAACACGAAGTCGTGGACTGGCGGCGAACCGGCTGCCTTTGAGTGTGTCATCGAGCTCGGCTTCAACGAGGTCGAGGTACTCGGGTTCAACGAGGTCGGCCTTGGTGAGGACGACGACCGCTGCAGGGATATCGAGGAGTTCGAGAATGGCGAGATGCTCACGCGTCTGGGGCATCGGCCCTTCGTCGGCCGCGATGACGAGGAGGGCGAGATCGATTCCGCCCGCGCCTGCAAGCATGTTCTTGATGAACCGCTCGTGACCAGGCACGTCGACGATGCTCACTTCGCGGCCAGAAGGGAGGCTCAACCAGGCGAAGCCAAGGTCGATCGTGAGGCCACGAACCTTCTCTTCGCGGAGGCGGTCTGGATCGATGCCGGTTAGCGCCTGCACGAGTGTGCTCTTGCCATGGTCGACGTGGCCCGCCGTACCGATTACGTGGGCAGACGATGTCACCTGACCCTTTGGGGAGCTTTTCGCAGGCATGCTGTATCGATAACGCTACCGGCAGGAGTCGCCGGCTGTCGATGACGGTGTACGAAGCTCCCCAACCGGGAGCCGCTGAACGGTTCAAGACAAGGGCGGTTCAGCCAGATATGATCCCGATTACCAATCCAGCCCTGGCCACCGGCCACCACACCCAGGAGGGTGCATGGAAGCGTTCGACTACGTTGCGCCACGGTCGCTGCCCGAGGTCTTCAGCCACCTCGGCAACGGCCAGCGCACGCTCTTTCTGGCGGGAGGAACCGATGTCATCGTGCAGTTGCGCGAAGGCCGAAAGCACTGCGGCCAGCTCATCGACCTGAAACACGTGCCGGAGCTCATGGGCTTTGGCTTCAGCCCCGATGGCACGCTGGAAATCGGGGCAGCAACGCCGCTCGCGGAGATCTACGAAAATCCTGAGGTGCGGCGGCGGCTCCCGGGTCTCGTCGACGCAACATCGCTCATCGGCAGCGTGCAGATCCAGTCGCGCGCGAGCCTGGGCGGCAACCTGTGTAACGCCAGCCCGGCCGCCGATTCGACGCCAGCACTGATGGCCCTCGGCGCGCGCGTGGTTGTCGCTTCGGCGGATAGCCGCCGGGAGATCCCGGTCGAGGACCTCATGGCCGGACCAGGCAAGAACTCGCTGCACGAGGGTGAAATCCTGTTGCAGGTGCGGATTCCGCAGCAGCCGGCACATTCGGGGACGCGCTACATTCGGTTCATCCCGCGAAACGAGATGGACATCGCCGTGGTTGGCGTCGGTGCGCGCATCACGCTCTCGGGTGATGGTGACCGGGTAGAGAACATCCGGCTGGCGCTCGGCGCGGTAGGCCCCACGGCAATCCTTGTCGATACCAGCAACCTGGCGGGAAAGGCCCCGAATGACGAGACGTTCGAGTTGGCGGGCGAACTGGCTGCTGCCGCTGCCCGCCCCATCGACGACATGCGCGGGGGAGTGGCCCAGCGGCGTCAGCTCGCCAGCGTGCTCACCGTCCGCGCCCTGCAGGGGGCGCTCCAGCGAGCCCAGGAGGCGCGGTAACTTATGCCACGAACACACGTCCAGACGCACCTGAACGGTACCGAAATCGACTTTCTCTGCGAGCCGCGCCAGAGCCTCCTCGAGGTCCTGCGCGATGAACTCGGCCTGACAGGTTCGAAGGAGGGCTGCAACAACGGCAACTGCGGCGCCTGCACGGTGATCCTCAACGGCCGGATGGTCAACTCGTGTTGTGTGCTGGCAGTCGAGGCCGAAGGCGCGGATGTGCAGACGATCGAAGGGCTGGCCCAGGGCGAGCAGCTTCACCCCCTGCAGCAGGCGTTTCTGAACGAAGCGGCACTCCAATGTGGCATCTGCACTCCCGGGTTCATCATGGCCTCGAAGGCGTTACTCGAGCGTGAGCCAAATGCCAGCGAGGACCGCATTCGTCACTGGTTGGCAGGGAATCTCTGTCGCTGCACGGGTTATGACAAGATTATTCGTGCGGTACTCGGGGCGAAAGACAGCATGCAAGAGGTGAACCAGGGATGACCACCATCGACAAACCCGGGTACAGCGTCATCGGGACCCGGCCAGTGCGCCCGGACGGCGTCGAGAAGGTAACGGGAAAGGCACAGTACGGCGCCGACGTTCGCCTGCCCGGGATGATCCACGGGCGCATCCTGCGCAGCCCGCACGCCCACGCGCGCATCCTTTCCATCGACACGAGCGAGGCGGAGAAGCACCCCGGCGTGTTTGCAGTCGTCACCCACAAGGACTTCCCGCTCGCCGACGACCGCGTGGAGGAGATCGGCGAGAGTGCCGTAAACCTTCGCGAACTCATCAGCAATATCCTTGCTTCGGAGAAGGCGCTCTATCGCGGGCATGCAATTGCAGCGGTGGCGGCCATCAACGGGCATGTGGCAGAAGAAGCGCTGGCCAGGATCAAGGTGGAGTACGAGGTGCTGCCCCCGGTGCTCGATGTGCGGGATGCGATGCGCGAAGATGCTCCGCTGCTCAGCGAAAAGCGATTCACGAAGAGCATGGGCGGCACGGTGAGCGAGAAGCCCAGCAATATCGCCAGTTACAACCAGTTCAAGGGTGGGGACGTCGAGAAGGCGTTCGCAGAAGCAGACGCCGTGGTCGAACGCGAATTTCGCACCAAAATGGTGCACCAGGGGTATATCGAGCCGCACAACGCCACAGCAAGCTGGAATGCCGATGGGACCGTCACCATATGGACGTCGACGCAGGGAGCTTTCTCGGTGCGAAACCAGGTGGCAGAGGTGCTTCGGCACCCGGTTGCCAGCATCAAGGTGATACCGATGGAGATCGGTGGCGGCTTTGGCGGGAAGTTGCCGATCTACCTCGACCCGGTGGCGGCGCTGCTCTCACGTAAGAGTGGCCGGCCCGTCAAGGTAGTGATGAATCGCACGGAGGTGTTCGAAGGAAGCGGACCAACGAGCGGGACATGGATCAAGGTCAAGCTTGCGGCCAGGGATGGGAAACTCACCGCCGCACAGGTAACGCTTGCCTACGAAGCAGGTGCATTCCCGGGATCGCCAGTTGGCGCGGGGTCGATGACGATGCTTGCTCCGTACAACCTCGAGAACTTCGAAATCAATGCCTACGACGTGGTGGTGAACAAGCCGAAGGTCGCGGCATACCGCGCGCCCGGATCCCCGGCGGCCGCGTTTGCAGGCGAATCGGCAATGGACGAACTGATCCACGAGATCGGCGCCGACCCGCTGCAGTTCCGGCTCGACAACGCTTCCCACGAGGGCACCCGGATGGTGACCGGCCAGCCCTTCCCACGGGTAGGCAATGAGGAATGCGTGCGCGCGGCGATTGCAACCCCGCACTGGCAATCACCAATCGAGGGGCCGTACCGCGGGCGTGGCGTCGCATCGGGGTACTGGTTCAACGGTGGCATGCAGTCGAGCGTGACAGCCGCGGTCAACAACGACGGCACCATTAACCTCATCGAGGGCTCGACGGATATCGGCGGGACCCGCGCATCGCTCGCGATGCAGATGGCCGAGACGCTCGGCGTCCCCTACGAGGACGTGCGGCCCGTGGTTGGGGATACCGACTCGGTTGGCCACAACGACGTAACCGGTGGTAGCCGGACGACGTTCGCAACCGGAATGGCGGTGTTCGAAGCTGGCCTCGACATCCGTACGCAGATGGTTCAGCGTGCGGCGAAGCTATGGGGGGTTCAACCCGAGGACGTCGTCTACGAGAACGGCGGTCTCCGCTGCACGAAGGATTCGACGAAGGAACTCACCTTCAGGGAGATGGCGGGGCAGTCCGCCCGCACGGGCGGACCAATCGTCGGGAAGGCGTCGCTCGTGGCTCGCGGTGTGGGCGGGGCGTTCGGCACACACATCGTCGACGTCGAAGTGGACCCGGAAACCGGGAAGGTCGATATCCTGCGCTACACAGCCGTCCAGGATGTTGGTACGGCCATCCATCCGGCATACGTCGAGGGCCAGATCCAGGGCGGAGTGGTGCAGGGCATCGGCTGGGCGCTCAACGAGGAGTACATCTACGACGACAACGGCCGGATGCTCAATTCGAGCTTCCTCGACTACCGGATGCCAACGACGCTCGACGTCCCGATGATCGATACGGTCCTGGTCGAGGTGCCGAATCCGGGCCACCCGTACGGAGTGCGGGGCGTGGGCGAAGTGCCGATCGTGCCGCCGCTGGCGGCCGTTGCCAACGCCATTGCCGACGCAACGGGGCACCGCTTCACCGAGCTTCCAATGTCACCGCGACGGATCGTCGAGGAACTCCAGGGGCTGGAGTAGGCCTGCATTACTGGATCTCCTGACGGGCCGGCCACCAGTTGGCCGGCCCGTCATTCGTTTCGAGGAATCAACTTATGGCCATGGTCATCATCCCGGCGGCACTACGCGAGATGTGCGCTGGCATGTCGAAAGTCGAGGTGCCGGGTGCGAACATCGGCGAGGTTCTCCGTGAAATCAATGCGCGCTATCCGGGTTTCTATGAGCGCGTCGTCGAGAGCGGGCGCATCCGGCCCGAACTGGCCATAGCGACGGATGGAGAGATCCTCAGCCTGGCGTTGCACGACGCGGTGGGGCCGAATGCCGAGATCGCGATCGTGCCGGCGATCGGCGGGGGCGCGTAGCCAGACAAGAGGGTCATCGACGCGGCGTTCGGCCATAACAGCGAGCGGCCCAGGTGTTCCTCTACCCCATCGCACCCCAGTTGCGGCCCTGCTTGAGG
Organism: uncultured Anaerolineaceae bacterium; assembly: GCA_964508715.1. GTDB lineage: Bacteria > Chloroflexota > Dehalococcoidia > Tepidiformales > Tepidiformaceae > JAKALX01. The sequence continues at coordinate 94,090 of CAZDUX010000010.1, forward strand.
TCGACCTTGAGCGGCACCTTGAGCCGGATGCTCGCGGGCATGATGCGTGTGGCGAGTTCACGGATCGCCTCCACCTCATCGGCCGGGCACTCGAAGATGAGCTCATCGTGGACCTGGAGGATCATGCGGCTCCGGAGTTGGCGGTCGCGAAGTTCGGCGTCGACTTTGATCATGGCCACCTTGATGATATCCGCTGCGGTGCCCTGGATGGGCATGTTGATGGCTTCGCGCTCGGCGGCGCTGCGCACCTGGAAGTTGGTGGAGCGAATGGCAGGGAGCCAGCGGCGGCGGCCGAAGAGCGTCTCGGCGTAGCCCTTCTCGCGGGTGAACGCGAGGATGGTCTTCTGCCAGTCGGCGATGCCGGGGAAGTTCGCGTAGTACGAAGCGATGAACGCCTCGGCCTCCTGGCGGCTCATGCCGGTGCGGCTGGCGAGACCGAATTCGCCCATGCCGTAGGCTATGCCGAAGTTCACCATCTTCGCCGTGTCACGCATCTGGCGAGTTACCTCGTCGGGTTGGACACCGTAGACGGTTGCCGCGGTTGCACGGTGGATATCCTGGTCGGCGAGAAAGGCATCGATGAGCCCCTTATCGCCAGTGATATCGGCAAGGACGCGAAGCTCGATCTGGGAATAGTCGGCGGCGACGAACCAGGCGTCATCGAAAAAGGACGCGACGAATGCACTGCGAATGTCGCGGCCAGCGTCGGTGCGTACCGGGATGTTCTGGAGGTTCGGGTTCGTGCTGCTAAGGCGGCCCGTGGACGCGATCGTTTGTTGGAAATCCGTATGAACGCGGCCGTCCTCGGCAACCGTGCCGGGGAGAGCGTCGCAGTAGGTTGATTTGAGCTTGGTCAGCCCACGGTATTCGAAGATGAGGTCGATGATCGGGCTGATCGGCTTGAGCGCTTCCAGGGCACGCTGGTCGGTACTGTATCCCTGCGTTGTTTTCCGGCTCTTCGGCAGGCCGAGTTCCTTGAAGAGGACATCACTGAGCTGCTGCGGGCTGCCGATATTGAATTCGTGGCCAACCATCGCGTAGATCTCGCGTTCGGCGCGCTCGATATCCGCTGACATGGTGCGTGAGAGATCGCGCAGAACGGCGATATCGAGCGCGACGCCAACCTGCTCCATGCGATACAGCACGGGAACGAGCGGAAGCTCCATCTCGGCAAAGAGCGGCCACTGTCCCCGTTCGTTGAGCTGTGCTTCGAGCTGTAGCCGAATACGGAGGAGCATTTCAGCCTGCTGGCAGGCATATTCCGTCACCTGCTCAATCGGCGCCTGGGCCAGCGAGATCGTGTTTCGTCCCGAGCCCGTGAGCGACTGCAGTGCCACCAGCTCGATACCCATCCGCTCGTTGATGAGTGCCCCGAGGGTTTGCGATGTCTCGCCGAGGAGGAAAGCGGCGATGTTCACGTCGAAACTGGGGGTCGAGAGGGTCATGCCCACGCGCTCGAGCTGGTGCATGAGCCCCTTGGCACCGTAGGTAGTCACGTCGAAGGCCGGATCGGCCAGGAAGGGAGCGAGGGCATCACGGACAGTGCCCAGCGGGAGCTGGGTCTGCGCCACGTCCATGCGCGGGACGTGGCCCACCGGGACATACCACGCCTTCCCCGGCGCAGTGGCGAACGCGAGGCCAAGGAGCAGGTGATGGGAGGTGTCGCCTGCGGTGGAGAGCGCGGTGAAGCCGAAGCACTTCTCCGCCTTCAGCGCATCGACAAGCGCGGCGAGGGACTCCTCGTCCGCTACCCTGGCATATTCGATTATGACGTCGTCTTCCGGTGGTGCGGCCGCCGTCTGCGTGCCGTTCCCAAGCGCTTCGGGCAGGCGCTGGATGAGGCTGCGGAATTCAAGTTCTCGAAAGAAGTCCATCACCCGGTTGCGGTCGTAATCGCGGACCCGGCTCTGCTCGATATCGAACTCAATAGGAAGGTCGGTGCGGATGGTGACGAGACCGACGTTCGCCCTGGCCCGCTCCTCGCCGTCCTTGAGCTTCTGCCGCATCGAGGGGCTCTTCACGAGTTCGATGTTCCGGTAGATATCATCAACGTGGCCGAACTGGCGGATGAGGTCGGTGGCTGTCTTGTCGCCGACGCCCTTGATCCCCTCGACGTTGTCGCTCGTGTCCCCCTTGAGCGCCTTGAAGTCGATCATGAACTTCGGGCTGAAGCCGTAGCGCTCGGCCGCTTTCGCCTCGTCATAGATAACGACATCGCGTTGATAGGGGCGGAACATGAAGACGTTGACGTTGGGGCCGATGAGCTGGATGAGGTCGGTATCGAGGGTCACGAGGTAGGTCTCGATACCCTGCTCGGCGGCACGGCGGGAGATGGTTCCCGCGACATCGTCGGCTTCGTAACCGGGGAACTCGAACACCGGGATGCTGAAACAGTCGAGCATCTCGCGGACACGCTCCATCTGGGGGAGGAGGTCGGGAGGCGTTTCGCGGCGAGTCGCCTTGTAGGCCTCGCTGGCTTCGTGGCGAAACGTTTTTCCACCCGCGTCCCAGGCCGCCACGATATGCGTCGGCTGGAGCATCTCGAGGACGCGAATGAGTGACTCCGCGTAGCCGTACGTCGCGTAGGTAGGCTCGCCTTTCGAGCTGGTGAGTGGATTGGGGACAGAGCCGAGGGCAAAGAACGCGCGGAAGAGGATGCCGTGGGAGTCGAGGATGACGAGCCGGGGCCTGCCGGACGGGGTAGAAGGTGCAGTCACGATGGGATTATAGCGAGAGGGGAGAGGGCGAGAGGGCGAATGGGCGAATGGGCCAGGGGACGTTCTAATCGTTGATGGGGAACGTGGTAGTCGGGTCGTAGCTCTTGCGGGCGAAGGCAAGGGCATAGACGTGGCGGGCGCCGTGGTCGCGGAGAACCTGGGCGCAGGTGTTAGCGGTAGCGCCCGTGGTAACCACATCGTCGATGACGGCAACCGTCAGGCCGTCGAGGGGGTCACCATGGTAGGCAAAGGCGCCCGCGACGTTTGAACGGCGCTCAGACATATCCATCCCGACCTGTCGCTCGGTCTTACGGACGCGATGGAGACGGCCGGGAGCCACCGGCCATTCGAGCGCATGCAGGATTTCGCCGGCCTGGTTGAACCCCCGGTGGCGATAGCGCGACGGATGGAGCGGAACCGCGAGCGCTATATCGAACGGAGTCTCTTCGCTCAGCGCCCTCATGTGATGGGCAATCACCGGGGCGGCAGCACGGACATAGCGGTACTTGAGTTCATGGACGAGGCCCCGCGCAGGGCCGGACATCTCGAAGGCAGCGCGGACACCATCGAGGCTCTGCATGTGGAAGCAGCGCGGGCAGTTGGTGGAGGATTCATCCCATTCGGCCGAGCAGAAAAGGCAGCGACCAGGGCCGGTGGCGGGGATCATGGCGGTTTCGCAGTCCGGGCAGAGGATATGGTTGAATGCACCGCAACCGACACACCGCGCGGGATAGACGAGATCGACCGCGCTCGAGAGAAGTTGCCGGAGCATGTGTCGATTCTAACGTCCCGCCCGGCCATCGCAGCAGGCACGTTGCGCGCGTCAATCGCCTGCATGCCTACAATGGAAGCGTGATCGTGAACGTGCTGCTCTTCGCGTCGATCGCCGAGAAGGCAGGGCGCCGCAAGCTCGTGATGGACCTGCACCCGGGCGACACCGTGGCGAGCGTCCGCGACCGCCTGTTCGCGGAGTTCCCGCAGCTTCAGCCATTCGCCCCGACACTGATGTATGCGATCGACGAGGAGTACGCCCGCGACGGCGACGCTCTCCACGATGGTGCGACGCTGGCACTCATCCCGCCGGTCTCTGGAGGCTAGGATCCGATGCTCATTCGCGTGACAGACGAGGTGCTGCGGCCCGACGAAGCGATCAACGCCGTCGAGTCGCCGGAGGCGGGGGCGATCAACGTCTTCCTGGGGGTGGTGCGCAACAACAATCTCGGGCGGCAGGTTCAGTACCTGGAATACGACGCGTATCCCTCGATGGCCGAGAAGGTGATGCGCGAGATCGCGATGGAAGCAAAGGAGCGGTTCGAGTTCGAGGACGTCGCGGTGCTGCACCGCACCGGGAGGCTCGAGATTGGCGAGGCGAGCCTCCTCATCGCCGTGAGCTGCGGCCACCGGGCGAAGTCGTTCGAGGGCGGACACTGGCTGGTGAACGAGGTCAAGAAGCGCGTGCCGGTGTGGAAGAAAGAAATATGGTCGGACGGCGAAAGCTGGATTGAGGGGCCGGAGTCACTGGGCATGCAACAGGCGCCGGCGAGTATGCGCTAGATGAGCGGCCACCCGCACTCCTTCAGCCGGTATTGCATGCACTGCGGCCAACGGCTGACCACGGCGATCCCCGGTGGTGATAGCAAGCGACGGCTCGTATGTATCGATTGCGGGTTCATTCACTACATCAACCCCCGGCCCGTGGCCGGTGCACTACCGGTGCGCGATGATGGCTCGATCCTGCTCATCCGGCGAGCAATCGAACCGAGCAAGGGGCTCTGGGTCTTCCCCGGCGGGTACATGGACATCGGTGAAACGGCCGAGGAAGCAGCAGTGCGGGAGACGCGCGAAGAAGCGAACCTTACCGTGGAAGCACTCAGCCTGTTGGGCGTGTACACGCGGTTGGATCCAGGGGTGGTGGTGATCGTCTACACGGCGAGGGCGATTGGTGAGGCGAGCGCGGGCGACGAGGCAGCCGAGGTGCGCTGGTTTTCGCGCCATGAGGTCCCGTGGGGCCAACTGGCATTCGATACAACCGAATGGGCGCTGCGAGAGTTCATGAGGGGCCCCGGGTAGCCGCATCCCGGCCGTCCATCAGCTTCGACTCCCCGAGGGGGTTCGCGGCGGCGGGTGATGGCCGTATCCGCTAGCACGGCCGCCAGGGTGACGATGACAAACGGCGTGGAACCACCTGCCACACCGGTTGTGCAAGCCCGGCCCGCACAGATGGCCGTAGACCCCGAAGGGGCCGGGAGCTACTCCGCGAGGGCGTTGTTCTTCTGGAGCTGCTCCTTGAGGGCCTCGAGCGATGGAATCGGGCGTGGGCCGAGTGAGTCGAGGGCGTCGATAACGTCGTCGCTGGCGTCCTGCTCGAAGGCGTAATTCACCAGCGCCTCGCGGTCGGGCGCTTCACCACCATCAAACCAGGGCTTTACGAGAGCCTCAACGTCGGACCAGTTGGCGAGGGCCATGCGTTACTCCGGGGTGCCTTTCCAACCACCAGGCACCAAAGCTGAAGATGTGGCCAGGGCTATGAGCCCTAGTGTGGGAAGGCCGGGCTGGTAAACGGCTTGTCGTAGTCGATGTAGGGCGGCCAGAGCGACTCGAGTTCCTTGCGGATCGGGTCGCCGTCGGGGAGGTACCGGTGGAACTGGGGTTCGACGTCACGGCGCGTCCAGTTCTTGCCGATCGTGTCCTGCTTGATCTTGTCCTGCAGGAGCATGAGGCCCGTCAGGAGCGACTCGGGGCGAGGCGGACAACCCGGCACATAGATGTCGACCGGGACAAGGGTGTTGACGCCCGGAGTGACGCTATAGGCATAGGCAAACGGGCCGCCCATGATGGCACACCCACCCATGGCGAGGCACCACTTCGGCTCGGGCATCTGGAGCCAGATGCGGCGCACCGCCGGGGCCATCTTCCAGGTGACTGTGCCCGGAACGAGGAGGAGATCAGCCTGCCGCGGGGAGGCGCGGAAGATCTCGGCGCCAAAACGTGCCATGTCGTAACGCGGCGTCGCAGTTGCGATCATCTCCATCGCGCAGCAGGCCAGGCCGAACATGGCGGGCCAGATAGAAGAGCGGCGAGCCCAGTTCAGCACCTGGTCGACACTCGTCACCAGGATGTTCTGCTGGACCTCCTCGTCAACATCGCTACCGAGGAGCGGGAGGGGTTGATAAACCTTGTTTGCCTGAGCCATGGTTCGTGCAGTCTATCACAAGCCCCGGCCACGGACGCGAGGGCGAGCCCGCGAAGGCGAGGGCCGTGGCGAAGCCATCACCGGGACCGGGAGACGTGGACCTGGCCGTCGTTAATCGGCTCATCGATAAACAGATCGCCGTTGCGAATCTTGATGTTGTACCCGCAATCGGGGTTCGTACAGACCCATGCCTTGAAGTGGATCGGCGCTCCCTGGCTGCCAAAATCAGAGAAGGGAACGAGGTCACCGTAATCGCACTTACGACATCTCGGAAACTGATACATACCACCCACCCCCACGTAGTGAGGCGCGATACTAGCAGTACTCCTTTACCCCGGCAAATGTTGCGCGCCGAAGGAACGGTGGTGCGAATGCAGTGCGACCGCGCCACGGCAGCCGTTCGGGCCGGTGAGCCCCGTGGTAGCCTGCCGCCGGGGTGAGAGCGCCCACTGTGGGGGCGGATCGCAGAAGGCGGATAGATTCAGACGATGCTCTACCGCTTCTTCATGCGTGCAACATCCGGCTACTCTGAAATGTCGCGGCGTTCGAAACGCCAGAATGCGACAGCCCCGAAGACAATGATGTATACGGCGAGGATGGCAGCCGCTCGCCAGATATCCGGGCCGGACGTGGCACTAATAAACGGCCCTCGGTCCTGGGAGTCGCCATTCAGCACGCCATTCGCCTGCATCACGGCAACCGCATTCACGTTGAGCAATGCTTCCGGGATCTTCGCGAGGAAGCCGTGCGCGTTTTCGAGGAGGCCGGTGAAGATGCCTTCCAGGAAGAAGAAGCCGAGGGCGAACCCCACCGCCTGGCCAGCAGAACGCCAGAAAGTGGAGAAGAGCAGCGCCATCAGCACAAATGGAAAGACGACGAACCATGTCCGGCCGAGGCTCAACGCGATATCCATAAAACGGTGCACGCCAAAGCTTCCATAGGGCAGGTTGTAGAGATTCGAAAACCAGGCGCTCAGGAGCATCGCCACGGCGAATCCAAGGCAGAGTGCAACAGCAAGGAACACGGCCCCGGTGACAACCTTCGCAATCACGAAGTTCCGCCGCCGGACACCGCGAGTCATGACGACGCCCACGGTCCGCCAGTCATACTCATTGCCCATCATCGTGGCGGTGAAAATGACGGTGACGAGCGTGAGGAAGAAGCGCTCGAGCTGGAGGCCATACGGGACAACGTTCCTGAACGACATGCCTTCGCGGAGAGCGAGGTAGCGCACCTGCCCCTGGAAGCCGGGCTCGGGGCCTTCACGAATGCGCAGCCAGAGGATGACATAGAAAAGCGCCATCAGGGCAGCGATGGCAGCAAGGAGGATGTAGGTCATCCGGCGATGGGTGATCTTGAACCACTCGGCGCGAAGCGTGTCACGCATGCCCGGGCTCTCCGGTGAGCTCGAAGAAGACATCCTCGAGGCTGTGATGAATGGGCCGGATGAGCGAGGCGTAGAATCCCTGTGCGGCCAGGTAGCGGTTGAGTGCCTCGCCCTGGTCGCCAGCGCCGTCGATGACGAGGCTGCCGTTCTGCCGCTTGAGGCTCGTCGCCCATTCAGAACGGAGGAGCGCGGCTTCAGCTCCAGCGAGATCGGGAACCTGGACTTCGAGTTGGCTGTGGCTGCCCATGAGGTCCTTCACCGGCCCCTGGGCGACAACACGGCCCTTCTGGAAGATGGTGACGGCGTCACAGACCTGCTCGACTTCGTAGAGGAGGTGGCTGCAGAGGACGATCGTCCGGCCCTCGGCGGCGAGCTCAGGGATGAGAGCGCGGACTTCCCGCGTCCCCTGCGGATCGAGCCCGTTGGTCGGCTCATCGAGGACGATGAGTTCGGGGTCGTTGAGGATTGCGGCAGCGATACCGAGCCGCTGCTTCATCCCCAGTGAGTAGTTCTTGAAGCGGCGGCCCGCAGCGTGTGCGAGGTTGACGCGTTCGAGAATCCGCTCGATATCTGCCGGTGTCGGCCCCGGAACGTACTGCGCAAGGAGACGCAGGTTGTCGCGGCCGGAAAGGTATGGCACGAAAGCGGGGGTCTCAACGACGGCGCCGACTTTTCGCAAGAGCTGCGGGCTATCCGTGGTGAGGGGCTCGCCAAAGAGCCTGACCGTCCCAGCATCGGGCCTGGCAAGCCCAAGCAGCATGCGGACCGTCGTGGACTTCCCCGAGCCATTGGGACCGAGGGCGCCATAGACCCGGCCCCGTTCGACGGCAAGGTCGACATTATCGACGGCCACCGTGTCGCCGAACGCTTTGCGGAGTCCGTGGGCCTCGATGACGTAGTCAGGCACGCTGGCAAGTCCGGTAGAAATGAGGATTGGTCACGGGGTGGCGGCGGCGGCCTTCATATCGGTGGCGATGATCTCGAAGTCATCACCGGAGATCTCATGGAGGTTGCCCTGGTAGGCGAGGGTCCAGTTCGCCTTCGGCCACTTCCGGGTGTAGTGGAGACGATCGTGGTAGGGCTCGGCGTCGAGCCACTGCGGCTCATCGGGGGTGGCAACCGGCTCGATAGAGACCCGGTAGGGATACATCTCATCCGGCTTCTTATCACTCTGCCAGATGCGCGTGTGCTCTTCCGTCACGTTCGAGGTGACACGAGCGATGGCAGCAAACTGCTTTCGGCCGGTGACGTAGAAGACGAGCATATCGCCGGGGCCGATGCTGTTGGCCATGATGCGGCGCGTGCTCTTGAAGCCGTGACGGGTGAACCCCATCTCGCGCGTCTTGCCGAAGATCTCGGGACTGCCGACGACGATCCAGTAGCGTGCCATGTACGCCTCCCATTGTTGCAGGGTGGGGGCCCGCGCGGCGTAAACGCCGCTTACGCACGGCTCAGCGCGGCTCCCAGAAGCCAGTGTATCCACGGACAAGCACATCCGGGGGGAGCGGTTCGACCGTCACATCCCGCAGGCGAAGAGCCTCGGCCATCGTTTCGAAACCAGGCCAGTCGGCCGCCGGGCGGCCAAGGCTACCGATGAGGACGGGCGCAAGGAAGGCAAAGACCTCGTCGGCGTGATTGCCTTCGAAGAGGGAGCCGAGGAGGGTGGCACCACCCTCCGCCCAGACGGCGAGGACACCGCGCTCGCCAAGGGTGAGGAGGAGCTGATCGAGGTTGAGGCCGCGGGCATCACGCTCACAGAGGAGGACCTCGGCACCGGCAACGGCGATCGAGCGGCGCCAATCGGCGTGCGAATCAGACGACGTGGCAACCATGACGTGACCCGGCTGCTGGAAGAGGGCAGCGTCCGGAGGGGTTCGGCCACGCGCGTCGAGGACGACGCGGAGCGGCTGGCGGGCCGCGAGTTCGCCGCCGGGCCGTGCGGTCAGGGACGGGTCATCAGCGATAACCGTGCCGCTGCCGACCATGATCGCATCAACCCACGCGCGTTCGTGGTGCGCCCGGTCACGGGCAATGTTGCCGGTGATCCACCTGGAATCGCCAGTCGCAGTAGCCGTTCGCCCATCGAGGCTCGCGGCGAACTTGGCTATGACATACGGCAGGCCCGTCTGGCGGTGCTTGATGTAGTGGCGGAGCAGTTGTGTGCTTTCAGCGGCGCCGTCGCCGACCTCGACCTCGATACCGTGGCTCCTGAGAAGGGCCACGCCGTTGCCACGAACGGCTGGATCGGCGTCTTCGATGGCGATAACGACGCGGCGAACACCTGCATCGATGAGTGCCCGGGCACACGGTGGCGTGCGTTTGCCAGGGAAGGGGAAGCAGGGTTCGAGCGTGACGTAGACGTCCGCACCGCGAGCGAGTTCGCCGGCCGTTGCGAGCGCTGCCGCTTCCGCGTGAGGGCCACCGGGCGGCGATGTCGCACCAACACCGACGAGCCGTCCCTGGCGAACGATGACCGCACCAACGCCGGGGTTCGGGCTGGTTGTACCGCGGACAGACCGTGCGGCATCAAGTGCGCGTTGCATAAACGGGGACGGTTCGCCCACGAGATAAGCTTAGGGGCGATGAGCCCTCGTGTCAGTGCGGCCGTATGCCGTGCGAAGACGACACGGGCAGGGCCGGCGTATCGCGGATGCGCCCCGTAGTGATCCGGCGAACGCCTTTCGAATCCGAGAACTGTTACGCTTCGCCAATAACCCCAACCCAAGGAGCCATGGTGGCATTCGAAACGATCATCTACGAGAAGCAGGCCCCAATCGCCTTCGTAACATTGAACCGCCCGGAGAAGCTGAACGCACTCTCTCAGCAACTGCAGGCCGAGGTTCGTGAGGCGCTGGACGACGCGGGCTGGGGCGATGACTCTATCCGCGTCATTGTCCTGAAAGCAAATGGGCGGGCGTTCAGCGCAGGGTTCGATATCAGCGGTGGCGGCGGCGGGGGGCCTTCGAACGCACGCACTATCCAGAAGTCGTTCATGCACGGAAAGGGGTTCAGCGCCTCGGCCTGGTGGGACGTCTTCTGGGGGAATCCGAAGCCAATCATCGCGCAGGTCCATGGTTTCTGTATCGCGGGTGGCTGTGCGACAGCCTCGTTCTGCGACCTGCGCGTGGCTGCAGAAGACACCCTCTTCGGCGCACCCGAGATCCGCACCGGAGGGCCGTACATCCCGGCAGTCTGGCCATGGTTGATAGGCTCGTCGAAGGCGCGAGAGCTGCTCTACACCGGCAACCTGATTGACGCGAAAGAGGCGTATCGCCTCGGGCTCGTCAACGACGTGGTACCGCGCGAGGAACTCGATGATGCAGTGCGGAGCCTTGCCTTGACCATCTCGAAGGTCCCGGCACAGACGGTTGAGTACAACAAGAAGGTCGTGAACATGGCCTACGAACAGATGGGCATCCGGCAGGTCATTGAGCGGTCACTGGAGCTCGAGGCGATCGCCCTGGCGAGCCCGGGGTCGTCACCGGAGATGGAGGAGTACAACCGCATTCGCTCGGAGCAGGGCCTGAACGCGGCGCTGAGCTGGAACGCGGCACGGTTTGCCGAGGAAGACGCCTGGTTCCGCAGCACCCGGAAGCGCGCGTAAGAGAGGTATTGCCCCGGTTCACGGGGTGCAGTGCATCGGCGAGGGTGGGGGTTGGTCACGCCAGCGTTGGCCAACCTCGCCGTGGCAATCCCTACCGGCCGGGCCTGGGGAGTTTGTCGCTCTCCAGATAGCCGCGGCAGCTGTGGCGTCAGGTGATGGTGAGGGGCATATTGGCGCGGCAGAGCTCGCAGTCCGCCGGGTCATACGACTTCACATCGAGTGACATGCAGGCAAAGAACGGCACACCGAAATCGACCTTGCCGTTCGTCCGGTCGACGAGGACGCCCACGCCGATCGCTTCGGCGCCCCGTTCGCGCAGCGCATCGAGCACCTCGCGGATGCTGCCGCCGGTGGTCAGCACGTCATCGACCACGAGGACGCGGTCACCCTTGCCAACCTGGAAGCCGCGCTTGAACTCGCGCTTGCCCGAGCCATCGTCCCTCTTCTCCGCGATGATCATCGGGAGGGCCATGTGGCGTGCGGTTTCGTACGCGAGAATAATCCCCCCGGTGGTGGGGCCGGCAACGATGTTCGGCTGGCCCGCAAAGTGCGCGGCGATACGGGCGCAGAACTCACTTGTCAGGTCCGGCCACTGGAGGATGCGGAACTTCTCGATGTAGGTGTCACCGTGGCGTCCGCTCGAGAGCTGGAAGTGACCACGGAGGAGCGCCCCGCGCTCCTCGAGCATCATGCTCAATTCACGATTCACGATTCACGGCTTCCGATTCGAAATAGGGCATGGAGAAATGGTACTGCCAGTCTCGCACAACCCTCGAGCATCGTCAGTGTGAAGGGACGAGCTGCGCGGTGAGGCGCGGCGGCCCATCCTGCGAAGAGATATCACCGCCCTGGTTCGGAGCGAGCCCGAAGCGTTCAAGCGGCCAGTACGAGAGCGTGGCCTTCCCGATGATAAGGTCGCCGGGGACGAGGCCAACCTGGCTGCTGCGGCTATCGAGGCTGTTATCACGATTGTCACCGAGGACGTAGTACTGTCCGTCGGGAATCGTGATCTTGCTCTTCGTGTCGTGCCAGGGTGACTTGATATATGGCTCCTCGAGCAGGTGATCGTTGATGTAGACCCTGCCGTTGACTATCTCCACCGACTCACCGGGGAGGGCGATGATGCGCTTGATGAGGTCGGTATCGGGCTTGCGCGGATCCTTGAGGACCACGATGTCGCCGCGCTGCGGTGGATGGAAGACGTTGCGCTTCGGATTCGTTCCCGGGTCAACAAAGGGGAGAAAGGTGGAGAGCTTCTCCATGTCCACCTGGGAGTACTCGAGCTTGTTGACGATGAGGAACTGCCCGTTCTGAAGGGTCGGGTACATGGAGCTCCCATCGACCTTGAAGTTCTGGAAGCTGGCGCGTACCGCAAGGAACACGAGCAGCGCAAGGAGACTCGTCTCCACCACCTCACGGACCCACGTCCTTGTCTTCGACTGGCCGGCGGCCAGTGGGACGGGCCTGGGATCGAAGCCATCGAGTTCGGCCGCGGGCGGGAATGGTGGTGCCGGGACATCAACATTCAGCGATGGTTCGTACGACGGCCCGCCAAGGCCTGTGAAGTCGTCATCGGCAGCGGGCTGGTCACTCTCCCACGGGGCCTCGTTCGGATTTGTGACGAGGTGGCCGGACCGCTGGGGGGCCCAGGCGCTCATGCGGGCGAAGGAGCGGGGGCCCGCCTCGCTCGCAGCCGTCTCGCGCATGATGTCCTCACCCTCATCCCCCAGGAGGCGTGCGACACCCTTATCGGCGTCGGCATCAGCAATGGGGTCCGGTTCCCGCTCCTCGGGGAGCGCCTCGGCAGCCTTCCGCTCAAATGCCCGGACGATAAACTCGTCGGGTGAGAGGCTGGTCTCGTCGTCATCCCATGGGGCTGCCGGAGAAGGGTCACCTGCTGATGCAGTATCAGCCAGGTCCGGGCGGTCCGTGGCGGGCCGTTGATGGCGGGCCGTGAACGATTGCCACGGGTCGTCGGCGGGCGTCTCAGCGTTACCAGGCATGTAGACGGCCATCCCGGATTCCGTCGCGGCATCGTATCCGCTGGCCGCGGCAATTGCCGCCCATGGATCGTCCTGTTCGGCGCCTGCCGCAGGAGGGCTCATCGGCCGTCGAGGGTCGTCGTACGAACCGGTCTCGGACACTTCCGCATGGCGGGTTTCGGCGGTCGCAGCATCCGCCGAGGTCTGGTCGCCGTCACCAGCCTCGGCGTCGGATTTTCCCTGGGGGGCTGTCCCAAACACTGTATTCCAACGCTCAGCCGCAACGCGCTCCTCGTCGCTCACCTCGCGTTCTCGCCGGGCGATGAACTCGGCCCAGGGATCATCCTGTGGGAAAGGTACGATGTGCGGAGGGCCAGGATCGTCAGAACCCGCTGAGTTCTCGCGTTCGGCATCCGGCACCATGGTCTCGCCGGCGCCTTTCCCCTCCAGTTGATCCTGTTCGTCCCCGGCAGCATCGAGCATATCGGCGGCGGCCCATGGTTCGTCCGAGGTATCGTCACCGAGAATCGCCAGCGGTTCGGGTGCCGCGGGCAGCCCCTCATCACCGGCCTCGGAAAGAGCACTCCACGGGTCATCGTCCAACTCCGGGTCGGCCCTCATCCCGTCGTACCGAGCAGGTCTACCAGGCTGCCCGGCGCCAGCGAGCCACGCCGCGACAGGTGCCTCGCCGTCCGCGTTATCCGTTGGCGCCCATGCGAACTCATCATCGTCGACGTCGATGGCGAGAGGTTGCTCCACGCTCGCGTGCTCATCTTCGAGGTCGTTGAAGTCCCACGACCAGCCAGCTTCCGCATCATCGCCCGATACATCTGCGATCGCGGCGCCATGATGGATGCTGGTGGGCTCTTCGAGCGATTCGCCTGGAACAAGGGCGGCTGGCTCAGCAAATTCCCGGTCAGAGGGCCCGGGCGCGGCGGCGGCAGAGATGCCAGCCCATGGTTCCTCGTCCCTGGCGTCCGCAATGCCCGTCGCGGCGAAGGCTGGCTCGAACTCGGCAGTCCCTGGCTGAGGCTCGGCAGGCGCGGTCTCGAGGGCGTCGTCGCCAGCGAATGAGATGACCGGCTGGTCGAATGCCTCGGGTGCCCAGCCTCCGGTGGCATTTTCATCGTCGAGTCCACCCGAGATGGCGAGCGGGTCGATGAGGTGGTCATCGCTGGCATCGGATGTCGGCTCGGGGGTGCCAAAGGGCTCCCAGGGCTCCGTTGCTGCAGCCGTTTGCTCGGACTCGCTCTCGAGGAATGTGTTCACCGGTTCGACGGAGGGTTCCTCTTCGATGGCCGGGGCATCGCCAGTAACACCGAAGGATGCCCAGGGCCACGGCTCCGTTGTCGCGGCCGTCTCCTCGGTCTCGCCTTCGAGGGACGCGTTCACTGGCTCGGCGGAGGGTTCCTCTTCGATGGCCGGG
>CAZDUX010000010.1:108498-129208 GCA_964508715.1 uncultured Anaerolineaceae bacterium
CTTCGAGGGACGCGTTCACTGGCTCGGCGGAGGGTTCCTCTTCGATGGCCGGGGCATCGCCAGTAACACCGAAAGGCTCCCACGGCTCCATGAATGCGACGGCGGGTTCGACGAGTGGTTCTTCCTCGACGGGTGCGCTGGCTTCGAAGTAACCACCAAGCACCCGGTTCGTATCGGCAACCTGGGGATCGGCCATGGGTGCGATGCGCTCGGGCTCTCCCTGGAACGAACCAAAGGACTGCCACGGCGTTGCATCCGTTGCATCGGCAGGGCCGTCCGCTTCGCCGGTTGCGGGCCCGGGCGGCGAGTCGGGCCATTGCCACATGGTCGTTGGCACAGAAGCGGCATCCTCGGGCTCCTCGACCCAGCTGTTTCCCAGGTCGGCTGCCCCTGCATCGAGCGAGTCAGCCGCAAGCGAAGCAGTACCCAGGTCCCCGGCCGGAGCGTCCTCGTCGACTGCAAACCAGTCTGGCGTAGCCTCGTCAAGGGTGGCCTTCCGCGGCGCTGGAACTTCCTCATTGCGACCAAACAGGCGGCCCAGGAATCCACGCTTTCGCGCTCCCGGCGGTTCCATCGGGGCCATTGTGGCCGAAGGTTCGGGATCCAGGGATCCAAAGATCGAGAGGTCAGGTTCTACAGGCTGGGCCGGCGGTGGCATATCGAAGGCCGCGGCTACGGTCAGGCCGGCCTCCGCATCATTTTTGAGGGTGGCCGCAGCCGGCTCAATGATGGATTCGCCGTCGCTGAGCACGGTATCCACGGACTCGAGCGGATTGGCGGGCACCTCCTCGGCGGAGAGCGGGGCCATCCGGTCGTCGCCCGCCTCACGGAACTCGATGGCTTCCGCACGCTCATCCGACTCCCAGTCGAATGGCTTCAGGAGTTCCGGAGGTACCTCGCGCGGGCTCGCCGGGGCTTCGTCGCGCTCCCAGTCGAACGGCTCGAGGAGTTCGGCGCGAACAGGGAGCGGCGGCTCATTCCCGGCGCCAGGGTCATCTTCATCATCACCGGCGAGGATCCGACGGGGATGTTCATCTTCATCTATGACAGGGCCCTTCTCGAGCCATGCCCGCATGGCAGCAAGGCCTTCCGGCTGGATGTCCCCGGGTTCATCGGGAGTCTCATCGCCGTCCCCGGGAGGACGCTGCTGGCCAGCCTCACCCGGCCTGACATTGAACATCGACTCCCAGCGGCTGGTCGCCGTCCCGGCGTCCCGATGCATCTCCTCTTCATGCTGCTTCTGGCGCAGAGCGCGGATCTCGGCCCAGCTCTTCGGGCCAACGTCACTGTCATCGTCGTCCGGGGCGAACACAACGGGAGGGTGCTCACCGTCGGAGGTTGTCTCAGGACTGTCGACGGGGCGGCGCCGTGCCCAGGCAGACATGGCCGCGAGCCCATCGTCCTCATCGCTTTGGCCGGTGTGACCGACGATACCGCCCCAGCCGGAAGTGGCGGGCTCCGGCTCGTCGAACCTCGGAACCGCACCCGCACCGATGGAGGCATCGTCACTCAGCATCCCGGCCGCATGCTCCGAGACCTCATCCTCCGCCGGGAGTTCCTCCATGGGCTCGGCGACAGGCGCCCGCGTGGCCCAGGCATGCATGGCCGCGAGGCCGTCTTCGCTGGCACCGTCGAGACGCTCCTCGGGGTACCGCGGCAGCCCGTCACCTTCATCCGCGTCATCGGCCGGGGTGAAACCCCACTCATCGTCATCGACACGGGCGGGCGGCTGGACCAGCGTCGCGGGCGGGACGTCGAATGATTCCGTCGACCAGTCGTCGTCATCATCGAGGCCAGGAGCCGGCGGCGAAGCGAGTTCACCGGGGCGAGCGAGGCGATAGGTGCCACCCGCAGTCTCACGGGCGACAGGCGCCTCCTTCTTGCGGCCAAAGCCGAAGAGGCCGCCCTTTTTCGCTTCAGGCTCGGGCTTTCGGCGGGCAAATGGGTCACGTTCAGAGCGTTCCGCGGCGTTTTCCAGCACTCGCTGGCGGAGTTCGCGGTTCTTCTGCTCTTGTCGCTCCCAGGCGCCACTGGGGAGATCGAAATACCAGCTTTCGGAGCCGTCGGCCGAATCGGGGCCGCCACTCTCCGGGCGTTCGCCAGCGTTGTCCATCTTCATCAGCGTACCATGCCTCCCAGGCCCTCCGTCCGTCGTTGCACGTATCGCCCTTTACATCAGGTTCTCCTACCCTCGCACGCATGAACGAGGGAGGCCGCACCACAGACGAGCAGTTGGTCTCTCTTTCAAGGGACGGCTCGCTGGATGCGTTCAACAGCCTTGTTGAGCGCTACCAGTCGGCGGTCTACACCCTCTGTTTGCGGCTGCTCGGAAACGCCGAGGCGGCGGAGGACGCCACCCAGGAGACGTTCCTTTCGGCCTACCGCGCCCTTCATTCATTCGCTGGAAGCAACCTCCGCAGCTGGCTGCTGCGGATCGCCGCGAACGAAAGCAAGGACGAGTTGCGGCGTCGCAAACGGAAGGATGTGGCCGGATCCCTCAATGAAATCTTCGACGCTATGGACGCTCCCATTGAGATCCCCGGCGGTGATCCTTCTGGCGAAGTTGTCGTTGAGCAGCGGGAGTTGGCCGCAGCACTCCAGGCAGCGCTGCTCAGCATCCCCTTCGACCAACGCCGGGCCGTGCTGCTCTGCGACTACTACGGCTTTCACTACGAGGAAGTGGCGGCCATGACCAACTCATCCATTGGGACGGTGAAGTCGCGTATTCACCGCGGGCGGGAACGGCTTCGCCAGATCCTTACCGGGAGGCCGGAACTTTTCGGCGACCGGGCACGTTTGGAAGGACGAGAGGGGTAATCGATGAGACTCGGGTGGCCGCCTGGACCCCATCGGCGATGGCAAGGAGCCGCAAGCGCCTATATCGATGGCGAGCTTGGCGGCCGGGCGTTGAGGGATTTCGAATTACACCTCGCACAGTGCGCGGTCTGCCGTGAACAGGTTGCCGGTCTCCGCCAGGCGAGCGCACTCATCGCGGCATTGCCGGAGGTTGCGGCGCCGCGGTCGTTCAGGCTCACGCCGGCGATGGTAGAACAATCCGCCCGGCCGCAGGCGAGTGGCTCACCATCGTGGCTGTTCCGCGGGGCGGCAGTCGTCTCGGGAGCCGCGCTGATCGCACTCATCTCCGTCGTTGCCATCGATCTCTCATCTCCGGGCGAAGAGACGGTGTCACTTGCCGCCCCGGCCTCCGGGAACGGGGCGTTCTCAAATAGTGCCAGCGGGGTGGGCGGCGTAAACACCGAGGGGCAGGCAGCACCGCCAGCCGCCCCGGCATCCACGCCTGCACCGAAGGGAATCGCGGTGCCGGAAATCGGTGGCACGGGTGCACAGTCCGTTCCATCCACGGCGCCTGGCTCGATTCACCCGGAGGCACTGGGAACCCGGGCAGCGGACGCGGCAGGCGCACCATCCCCCGGCAGCAAGACGGATAGAGTGCCCCACCGGCCGGCGGATGAGGCGGTTCCCTCGCTGGCATCACGAAACGAGGGCGATACCCCAACCGCTTATCGTGCACTCCAAGCTGGCCTCGCGGTCATCGCTCTTGGCGCAGCCGCGGGGGCAGTTGTGACCTACAAACGAAAGGGAAGGTCCTAAGATGCGAACAAGGTGGTTACTCCTGGCGGCCGCCGCTCTCCCCGCGGCCGTCCTATTCAGCGCATGCGACGAAGGGGACACAATCGTGAACAGTCAGGCGGCTGACCAGACGGGCATCGTCGTTACAGGCCATGGCGAGATAGAAGCACCAGCCGACACGGCGTACCTGGACATCGGTATCCAGCTAACAGCGACCAATGTGGCTGATGCGCGCAACCAGGCGGCCAAGGCCGCCGACGCCGTCATCTCATCGATCAAGAAGAACGGTGTGGACGACAAGGACATCAAGACGATCGGGCTTTCGATTCAGCCGCAGTACACCTACCTGAAAGACCAGGAGCCAAAGATCACCGGGTATACGGTGACGAACACGGTAGAGGCGAAGATCCGGAAGCTCGAGAACGTCAGCAAGATCGTCGATGACGCAACGGCTGCAGGCGGCGACGCAAGCCGGCTGAACAGCATCCGCTTCGCGATTGACGATAACTCGAAGGTGCTCTCGCAGGCACGCGAGGCGGCGATGAAGGACGCCCGGGCGAAGGCTGACGAACTCGCGAGGCTCGGCGATGTCACGATCGGCAAGCCAGTCATGATCAGCGAAGGCACCCAGAGTTCGCCGCCCATCGCGTATGCCGTCCCCGCGGCGCGGGATGTGTCTGCCGCCGGCGCGGCGACTCCCATCCAGTCCGGTTCGCAGAAGGTGACGGTGGATGTGCAGGTCCGCTGGAGTCTGAAGTAGAAGCGGCTCGTGACGTTACCCGGCGGAGCGACACACTCACATCAGCCCGGTCGCCATACGCAGACGCAACCGGGCTGACTCTCCACCAACGCCGGGAGGGAGTCGCTGGTCTGCCCCGGTGGATTCGCCAGGGAGAGCAGGTTCAGGAAAGCCGCCGGGTCATCCGCTCGAACTCCTCCTCGGTGATCTCGCCGCGAGCGAAGCGTTCGCGGACGATCTGGAGAGCCGAATCAGCTGCTGGCGGAGGAGGATTGAGCGGCCGCCGGCCGGCCCATCGGACGAGCCCGAAGATGAGCGCGGCGAGTACCGCGCAGAACGCGGCCACCATCAGCGCCGTCAGGAGCCAGCCACCCCAGCCCCAGTTCATATGATCGCCACGTCCGCCATGGGCGATCGCCAGCAAAAGGATAGTGTTCATGAGCGGGCCTCCACGGTCACCGGGACCAGCATCGCGCGGCACGGGCGGCGCGTCAGGGTGCGAACGGGGACGCGCCATGCGGCCCACTCGGCCCTGTGACACTATTGCCGGTGCCGATGTCAGCGTCTCAGAATGCCGTGTGGACTCGACGGGTGGCGCTCCTGAGAAGGCGGGGAAGGTCGACGGGCGGCGGGCATGGCGTGAGCGGAACCGGCTGGCGGTCGTCGACGCGTTGCTCGATTTCTATGCAGAGGGGAACCTGCGGCCCGGCGCGGAAGAGGTCGCAAAGCGCTCGGGGGTGTCGCGGCGGTCGTTCTTTCGCTACTTCGCCGATCGCGATGACCTGGACCAGGCGGCGTTTGCACGGCACCTGGAGCGTGTGCGGGAGTTCGTCGAACTGCCGCGAATTGGTGAAGGGCCGCTGAACGCGCGGATCGATGCCATCGTTGCGCAGCGCATGCGGCTCTTCACCCGGATTCGCGGAGCAGCCAGGGTCGCCCGGATTCGGGCGCCATTCTATGCCGTGCTTTCCGAGGCCCTGCAACAGAACCTGCGGCAGCTCGGCCGGCAGGTGGAGCGCCAGTTTGAGCCGGAGCTCGCCGCGATGCAGCCGGGAGAACGGCCTGAGGCCCTGGCTGTGGCCGATACCCTGTGTGCATTCGAGACCTACGACTTCCTGCACGCTCGAGGTCTGGACGACACCGCCGTTGCGGCGGCCCTCCAGCACGGCCTGAGGGCACTCTTTCAGGGAATAGGGCATGAAGTTGGCGCTTGAAGTGCCAACAGTTGTTGACAGGGCCACCCGCGCCTCCTACCGTTAGCCCTCGCCCGGCAGCCACGGCCTCCGTGGCTGCCACGCATGGGAATCGCGAGGAGACGCAGCATGCCAGATTCGATGGAGATTGTTTTCCTGGGGACGGGCAGCCCCCTCCAGAGTGCCGATCGTTGCGGCGCCGGGAATGTCATCAGCGCGGGCGGGACCAACGTGCTCGTCGACTGCGGCTGGGGCGCGTCACGGAGGCTGCGGCCCTCCGGGGTGGTGCCATCGAGCATCGATGTTGCCATCTTCACGCACATGCACACCGACCACATGACCGACTTCCCGGACTTCCTCTTCCAGCGCTGGACATCCGGTTCGGCAACACCGCTGCGGGTGTTCGGGCCAGACGGGACACAGGAGATGGTGGATGGCTTCCTCATGGCTCTGCGCAGGGATATCGGTTTCCGGCAGAAGCACCATGGCGACAAGCTGCACCCGGACGGCATCAAGGTGGAAGTCGCGGAAGTGCCAGTCTCCAGGACACCACTGGCGTTCCTGGAGGTAGGTGGAATCGCCTTCGAAGCGTTCGAGGTCGATCATTTTCCGGTTGTCCCGGCTTTTGGTTACCGGGTCACGCATGGTGGGTTGACTGCGGTGCTCTCGGGCGACACGTCGTTTTGCGAATCGCTGGCCGCAGCATCGCAAGGCGCCGACATGCTGGTCTGCGAAGCGATGAGTGCGCCGCTCCTCGCGCAGGTCCAATCGATGCTCCGGGGCGTGGGCCGCGGCAGGGAGGCAGACCTGTTGGACGATGTGCCGACCTACCACATCGCCACGGACGACATAGCGGGACTGGCGAAGCGCGCAGGTGTTGGCGAACTGGTCCTCTCGCACATCATTCCGCCGATTCCGAACGACACGGAACGCGAGGGCGAGTTCATGCAGGGTATGAGTGCCGTCTACGGCGGACCGATTCGCGTGGCCCGTGATATGCAGCGTATCGCTGTGACAAAACGAGGCGCCTGATGCCGTACGAAGAGATGTTCCTGGGATCGCTGAAAAACCGGATCCGGGCGATGAATGTCCTCTGGGAGCGGGCCGTGAGTGACCTGACACTGGAGCAGATGAACCACCACGAACGGGCGGGGGTTCTGCCGCTGGCGTTCAGCTTCAGCCACTACATTCGGGCGCAGGACCAGTCCATCAGTGGGCCATTCTTGCGGGAACCACCACTCTGGGTGAGCGGCGGGTGGCCGGCAAAGATCGGTGTGAGCGTCGACTCGTTCGGCCGCGAAGAGACGGTGGCGGAGATGGAGCAGCTCACGTTTGAAGATATCGACGCATGGCGGGCGTACCAGGCCGGGGTAATTGCCCGGACCAACACGCTGCTCCCATCAGTAACAGCGGAGCAACTCGCCGAAGTTCTCCTGCCGAAACTGCCACCGAACATGCAGAACATCTTCTGTGGGATCGTGATCGGGGCAAACGCCCCGCTGCGGAAGCTCGAGGTGCTGGAGTGCTTCATCTATCAGCACGGACTTCGCCACATGGGCGAAATCGAGCACGGCCGGGCACTTGTCGGTCTCGGCGGCATGACGAGTTAGAGCCGAGCAGTCCAACGTGCTCACCACCAGGGGTCCCCGTTTGACGGGGGCCCCTGGCGTATCGACTCTGCGGTGTGCTAGCGCGACCGGCGGCTGTACCCGAGGCCAAGCAGGCCGAACCCGGTGCTCGCAATTGCGAGGGCGATGAGGAGAAGCCCGCTGTTGGCACCCGAATCGGTCCCGCCGGTATCGCCGGAGCCCGTAACCGGCGGGACAACCGTCACGGTCGGTTTGGGGGCAATGGGCGTGGCACTCGCCAGCGGGGGCGTGGTGGGGGTTGGCGGAGCAACCGTGGGTGTTGGCGGCGGAACCTGGCCAATGGTGAAGTGAACGGCTGCGTGAACGCAGGTCCGGTTCTCCTGGGCAACGAGGATCCAGTAGACCCCGTCCGGCGCCTGCGGGACGGTGAAGTTGAGGTAGGCCTCGCCGTTTGCACCGACAGTGCCCTGTGCGACCACCGGGTCACCGGCTGAGCGGAAAATGGCGTTGACCGCCTGATCTGGCAGGAAGTTCCAGATGTGCAACTGGGCGGTGCTGCCACCCGGGCCCTTGTTGGGGGACACGGAGACCTGTGGCTGATAGTCAGCCACACCCGCCTGGATCAGCGGCTCGGCAGTGGAGCATGGCTCCGGCGGGGCGGCTGAGGCCGTGCGCGGCGACAGTGCCACGACACCAGCCGCAAACACTGCCAGGAGGAACGTGAGGGTGGTAATCCCTGCCAGGGCTGCGAGTGAGCGGCCCGGCGCTTCTTTCCATTTCATTGACGTCTCTCCAACGTTTGTTTTGCCACCATGCGTATCTTTACCCCAAATTTCATTGAAATGCGAGAGGGCAGGACGCCTCAGATCCATTCAGGACGGGGGTTTTGCCTGAGACGGAGCAATATTGACCCTGAATTCGGGCCCTCACCCCGACCAGGTGGACCACGTTCTGCGTCCGAGTGGCACCGAAACGGGCCGGACCCTAAGCTTGCACCCCATGGCAGATCCGCTCGTTATTGGTCATGCATGTGCAGCTGGCGAGGCACCAGCGAATACCCTCGCCGGGGTGCGCGCAGCACTCGATGCCGGTTGTGAGGCGATGGAAATAGACGTCCAACTCTGTGCGGACGGCGTACCCGTCCTGATGCACGACGAGACCGTCGACCGGACAACCAACCTCTCAGGGCCGGTACGCACCTCGAGCCTCGAGGCGCTCCTCGGCGCTGACGCCGGTGATGGAGAGCCCGTGCCGACGCTCGACCAGGTTCTGCAACTCGTTGAGGGCCGCCTAACGGTGATGTGCGAGTTGAAAGCGACGCCCGCCGAGCCCGAGTATGACCAGCGCCTGGTCGATGCAGTGCTCGGTGTCATCGCTTCGCACGATGCTCGCTCCTGGACAGCGATCCATTCCTTCCACCCGGATATCGTCGCTCAGGCACGGGCAAGCGACCCGCGGATCTCGGCAGCGATTATCAATGCGCCGGTGTTTGGAGAGCAGATTGACCGGCTGCTCGGCGGGCTGATCAAGCGAAACGGGCAAGCGATTTCAGTCGAGCATCACGGTGTCACTCGCGAGCTCATCCTCAAGGCGAAGCGCCGCCAGGTAACGGTCTGGGCGTGGACGGCCGACAAGGAAGCCGACTGGGTGCGAATCATGGATGCGGGTGTCGATGGGATCATCACCAACGTCCCTCACCGGCTCCGGGAGTTCCTTCGGCAGCGGGCCGGAGCCAGTCACGCGTGATCTCGAGCCAGCAACCCATGCTCGTCGAGTAACGGCCACCTACCAGGCGCCACCGCCACCGCCACCACCGCCGCCACCTGCACCACCGCCGCCCCCGCCTGAACTACCCGGTGTACTCGACATCGTCGATGACATGCTCGATGAAAAGCCCTGCAGGCCGCTCGAGAACGCAGCAACCTGGAACGCTCCGGCACCGCTATACCAGCCGGATGTCGAAGCCTCGGCCTGATCTTCGAGCCCCTTGAAGGCGTTGGCCCACTTGTCGACGCAATCGAAGACGATTGCATAGGGCAGGTAGCGCGCGAACTTGTCGAGGATATTCTGCTGTTCATTGAAATCCTGGATTCGGGTCTCCGCAGTTGTTATGTAGAGACGGAACCCAAGGACACGGCGCAACGCTTCGCTGCCGGCAGCCGTGCGGCGGGCCATTGCGCGTGAGAGTGGCAGCATCACGAGGCCGGCGAGCGCAACCGGTGCGAAGATGAGCGACCGGCCAAAGAGGTAGCCACCTGCAACCGCGAGGCCAACCCCGATAGCGATCAGCCCGAATCCTGCAAGAAGCCAGAGGGTGCGGGCGGTCTCCGGCCTTGCACTGAACCATTTGCGCGACATCGCATCGTCGTAGAGGTCGCCTTTCACCTTCGAGAGTTTCTCAGCGAACTTGTTCTTCAGGCTCGAGATCTTGACTTCCCCGCCCGAGGCGAAGAGGGCATCGTAGAGGGTGCGCTCGTACTGCTTGAGGTCGCTCTCGCGGTCGACCCTGGTGAGTTGCCAGTCCTTCTTGCCGAACCAGCCTTCCTTCGGGATCTCGGTGATGTGCAGGTAGCCTCGTACAGCCAGGTCGATGATCGTGGCCGAGATATCACGTGTGTCGGCGCGTTCGTCCAGGATGACACCCATCTCGCCCGGCCGAAGGTCGTCGGGTGGCAGGAATTCGACCACGATATCGTGGTGTTCGAAGAGCGGTGCGATATGTTCGCCGGGATCATTCGTGAGGTAGTGAAGCGTCTTGAAGCGGCGGTCGCGGCCATTGCGCCACCAGAGCATGCCGACCCCGGCGGCGGAAAGGAGTCCAACGACACCCATGCCGCCAAACTCGATCCAGTCAAGCTCGAAGAAGTCGGCGATTGTTGTGCGTTTCTCGAACTTCGGGGGCTGCAGCGCGACCACGCCCTGGGGGAAGCCGGCGCGAACCGTCAGCTGTTCCCCGGCGAACAGCGATGAGCTCGTGGTGTAGCGGATATCGCTCCCATCCACTTCCATGGTGCACGGGGTTAGCGACCCCTGGCCGCCTTCGAAACAGTCGCCCACAACCCGCGTGCCTTCGGGTAGATGGACGAGGACCGTGGCCCGCGTGATCCCGACCGGCCAGGTCCCGGTCGCGTTCCAATAGAGTTCGTCGTGGTCGCTATAGCCATCGAGGAGCCCGGCAATCTGGTACTGGATGACATAGGTCTGTTTGCCGGTGACTGTCCGATTGGCATCGCCGATCTTTGCTCGCAGGTAGTCGCCTTCGTCGGTCACTTCATAGGTAATTGGCCTGCCGTTGGCATCGGTGACCGCGCTGAACCTGATGGCGTAGACACGGTCATGGTTCTTTGGGCAGGGGACAACGGGTGTCGGCGTGGCATCGTTCTTGGGCTGAACGCAGGGGACCTTGTAGTAAAGGTCACGGTAGATGCCATGGTGAGCTTCACGGCGAAAGTCGACCTGGATCTGCTCGGTGACAACCAGCGTGCCATCGGGGCGGACGGTCGCATCGATGGCGAAATCATCGATCACCCAGGCCTCGGCGGCGGCCGCATGTTGAACGACGCCAAGCACTGCGAGCGAGAGGACCGCGACGAGCAGCATGAATCGCTTCATGGGCGAATCCTAGCCGGGGTCAGCGTTTGGTGCAGGCGGGATCAGGAGCCGGGAATCGATGGAATCGAGATGGGCGAGGGCGCGCACGGAGATCTCACCATGGAGAAGGCGCCCGGCGCGTGTAAGCCGGATATTGCTATCACGGCTGATGACCCCGGCTGCTTCGGCCTCCGCGAGAGGCTCACCAAGGACGGTATCGAGCAGCAGGCCGAACCGCTGCCGGAACGCCTCCGGGTTGAAGCCTTCGAGACGGCGGAGGGCGAGCGTAACCCAGTCGAAAATTGCTGTTGCAGGGTCGGGGCGATAGGCATGCTGGAGAGCGGGCCGTGGGTTGCCGCTCCCCGCCTGCTCCATGCGGGCGATGTAGACACGCGGGTGACCGACATTTTCGTAGCGTTCACCGCCCAGGTAGCCGTGGGCGCCCGCACCGAGTGCGAGGTAGTCGCCGCCAGTCCAATACACCTGGTTATGACGGGAGCGGTGCCCCTGCCGGGCCCAGTTGCTGATCTCATACTGCTCGAAGCCGGCAGCGGCCATGAGGTCCGTCGCGAGCTCGTACAGAGCGGCAGTGTCATCGGGGCCGAGCGGCTGAACGGCACCCGATTCGACACGCCGGGCAAGCCTCGTACCATCCTCGACAGTGAGGGCGTAGAGGGAGAGGTGATCGGGGCCGAGCGCGATCGCTCGCTCGAGGCTCGTCTTGAAGGTCTCGGGGCACTGACCCGGCAGGCCGTAAATGAGGTCGAGGCCGACACTCGCAACCCCGGCGGTGCGGGCGTTCGCGATGGATTGGTCGATGGCCTCGGGTGAGTGGATGCGATCGAGAAAGCGAAGTTCGGCGGGATCGAAACTCTGGGCGCCAAAGGAGACACGATTCACGCCGGCGGCCACGAGTTCGCAAAGCTGGGCCGCACCGGTCGTGCCGGGATTGGCTTCGAGGCTGACCTCGGCTCCATCCGCAAAAGGTGCGGCCGAGCGCATCGCTTCCAGCATGGCCGCCACGTCACTCGCGGGGATTTCGCCCGGCGTTCCACCACCGAAGGCAACCGTGGCGACGGTACGGCCGGCGAGCAATGACGCGGCCGCCGCTATCTCGGCCAGGACCGCCTCACGGTACGCATCCTTGAGGTTATCCATGCCGGCGTAAGCGTTGAAGTCGCAGTAGCCGCACTTGATGGTGCAAAACGGGATGTGGACATAGATCGAGATGGGGTTCATCGCTCGAGCCCCAGTGTTTCACGAACCGCCTGCACCCGGTGGGTGGTGATGCCGTCGACGCCCCAGTCGTGGAGTTCGGCTGCACGGGCGAGGTCATCGACCGTCCATGCGACGACAAGCAGGCCGCGTTCGTGGAGACGTTCGACGATCGCCCGCGTGAGAAGGGAGTGGCGGCAGGAGATACCGCGGGGCAGCCTGTCACGATCAAAGACGGAGACAAACAGATCGAGCTTGGCGGCGACGTCGATCGAGTAGAAGGTATCGACCTCGGGCAGGAGGCTGTGGACAGAGCGAAGGATGGTCCATTGCTGCGAGCTGGCGGCAATGCGGACCGGTGTGTCGGTATCGTCCAGCGCACGGCGAATGAGCTGGGCAGCTTCCTCGCCCCCGTTCTTGAGATCCAGGAAGATGCTGGCCTTCCCCGCGGTCTCGCGGAGGAGTTCAGCGAGGCCGAATGGCTTGCGCGGGGCCCAGCGGAGGTACCATTTCTCGAAGAGCAGGGGGATGGGGTACATGGCTCGTTCGTGGCGGGCTTCGAAGCGGCCGGCGTGGACCCAGAGGTCGATCTCGAGGAAGTCAGCGCCTGATTCGATACCCGTCCGGGCAAGGCGGGCACTGTTGCCGGCGGCGTGAGCGATGAGCGCCGGGGGATGCCGGAAAGCCGGATGGCCGGCATCGCTGGCCAGGTGCGGGCGGGCCGAGTCGTGAATCGTGAGCTCCTATGGCGCGAACGTGCTCGGCTGCGAGCTGACGGGGTGGCGGGGCGAGACCGGGAGGTCGCCGTTCGCAATGTCATCGAGAAGGTCTTCGTCGCCGATCCGATAGCCATCGGCGATGGGGACGATCGCACCAAGGGTAACGAAGCGGCTGAGCAGCGCAGTCACCGTCTCGCGGCTGGTCCCGATCGTCTGCGCGAGTTCCTGGTGGGTGAGACCGAGATAGATGACACCTGCTTCCTGGCGATTCAGTAGGGTATCGGCAAGGCGCGCGGAGACCGGCTTCGAGACGAGATTCATGAACGAGCGCTGCATACCGGCGAGGCGCCGGGCCATGAGCTCGGCCATGGCGAAGCCAAGCTTGGGCGACTGCTGCATGAGGTGGAGGAAGTCTTCCCAGGAGATGCTGACCGCCACGGTCTCATCAATAGCCTGGGCGCAGGCGGTGCGCTCATCTTCGGCAACGGTCGCCATGTCGCCCACGACGTCTCCTTTGGCAACGACGTCGAGGATGATCTCCTTGCCGTTCTCGGCAACCTGGTAGATCTTCACACGGCCTTTGAGGAGGAGGTATACACGCTCGACGGGGTCGCCGGTGGAGAAGAGCACCTGGCGCGGCTTGAAGCGGCGCTCGGTGAGCATCGGGATGAGGCGCTCGAGTTCCTCGTCGCTGAGGACGCTCATGAGGCGGCTGAGCTGGCGCAGATACCAGGCGATGGAGCGCTGGAGGGCCTGCTTGCTGCGCGGCGCCGGTGTGTTGCGTGCGGCGGTATCCGTTGTCATCCGACCTCCCCAGCCTCCCCGAAGCGAGTGCGCAGCTCATCCAGGAGGCGCAGCGCCCCGGCACTCACGAATTGTGGCCCACCTGCAGCAACGTAGCATTCGAGGTCCGCGAGGGCCTGCTCCGGGTTTCCGAGGCGATAGTTCAACATCCCGCGCTCGCCAACGAGCGCGGCGTTCCATGGTTCGATGCAGAGCAGGAGATCGACGACCTGGAGCCAACGGCCGGGGTCACGTGCCTCCCGGAAAATCAGGTGGAGATTGTTGAGCATCCGCTGAAGGACCTGGCGGCGGGTGACCGCTGCCAGAAACGACTCCGGCGAAGCGCCACGAAGATCGTATGAACGGAGGTTCGCCAATAGCTCCTGGCGGTCGATGCGGGCACCCTGCTGATACGGATCGACATAGATCGGATCTCCCGGCAAACCACATCGGACGATGAAGTGGCCGGGGTAGCCAATGCCATCACAATGAAGTCCAACACGCTGCGCGACTTCGATGTAGACAAGCGACAGCGTTATCGGGATGCCGGTGCGCCGCATTACCACCTGGTCGAGGTAGCTGTTAGCAGGGTCACTGTAGTTCGACGCGTTGCCGTGGAAGCCACGAACGACGAAGAGCTCGTGGTCGATAGCCTGGCGAAGCGCATCGGGATCGGCACTGGCACCAGCATGCGCACGCACGTCCTCAGCGATGAGGTCGAGCTCACGGGCGATTTCGTGGAGGTCGACGAGATCACCGGAGATGCCGGCGATCACCATTGCGGCGCCGAAGAGGTCGACCTGGTGGTCGGGCCCGGTGATGGCCTCGGAGAAGCGCCGGACGGCCTCGCTACTCATGCTATTGAGTATACGTGGGCGCTCGCCGGATCTGATAGCAGCGGCAAGGGATTGTCCAGGTTGCACCCTCCTGCCCGGGTGTGCCGCAAGCAGGCATGCGCCACAGGGGCTCAGGGCTGCTCGAGGCCATGAGCTTCGAGCAGGTCGCGGTCGGAGAGCAGGACATCGGTGGGCCCGTCAGCAACGATCTCCCCCGCATCCATGATGATCGTGCGAGGAAAGACCTCGGTAACCAGCTTCATGTCGTGTGTGCTCACGAGCATCGTCTGCGGGAGCGAGCGGAGGAGATGGATGAGTTCGCGGCGGCCGCGGGGATCCAGACCGGCGGATGGTTCATCGAGGATGAGCACGCTGGGCGACATCGAGAGCACCGTTGCAAGGGCGGCGCGCTTGCGTTGACCGATACTCATGTGATGCGGCAGGCGTTTTTCGAAGCCTGAAAGGCCCACGTCGGCCAGCGCACGTGTGACCCGTTCGCTGACCTCGGCCTGGCCGAAGCCCATGTGAATCGGGCCGAAAGCGACGTCATCGTAGACGGTGGGGCTAAAGAGCTGGTCGTCGGGATCCTGGAAGACCAGCCCGACCTCGGCCCGGATACGGCCGAGATTCTCTTTTGTCACGGGCAGCCCGCCAACGGTGACTGCACCGGAAGCAGGCTCATTGATGCCGTTGAGGTGGAGCATGAAGGTACTCTTCCCGGCGCCATTGGGGCCGATCAGTGCGACCTTCTCGCCATGCGCGATACGCACGGAGATCCCTCTCAGGGCATCGAACCCGTCCGGATAGCGGAAATGAAGAGCGGTGACTTCGACCTGGCCGGATTCACCGGACCTCGCCCTGGCCTGGTCTGGTGCGGGTATCGTCATGAGTGTGGCAACCATTGTCTGGCAACGAACTGGAACATCACAGCAGCCGTGAGGCCAGCGCTGAGCGTCAGCCACGAGGCAGCCCCAAGGGGCCGGTCGTGAAGGTGGATCACGTTGCCACGGTAGCCTCGCGACTGCATGGCGACGTACACGCGCTCGCTTCGTTCGTACGAGCGGATGAAGAGCGACCCGACCATGTTCCCAACGACGCGGGCCTGCCAGCGAAGGCCTGGCCTCCGCGAGCCGGGCATTTCCGCCATTCGGGCCGAACGCGCACGCATCATGCGTGTCGCCTCCCCCGTGAGGACAGCGAGGTAGCGGTACATGAGCGAGACGATCGCGATCATGAGGCGCGGAAAGTGGAGCCGTGCGAGCCCCTCGAGCAGATCGTGGAAGGTGGTGGTGAACACGAGCAGGGTGGCAGCCTGAACGCTCACCCAGCTTTTCAAAGTGACGGTGGCTACGATGCGGATGCCTTCGCCCGAGAGGGTGAGTGTAAAGAGGCCGAGATCGGCCGAGCCGAGCGGGTCACCGTGCTTGGTGAACACCAGCGGGAGCGCGGCGAGCACAAATGGCAGAGCGATGAAGGACCCCCGCACGAGGCGCACCACGCCGATGCTGGCAATTTCGGCGGCGCCAAGCACCGCGAGCCATGCAACGCCGAGCGCGGCGAACGACCCCACCGGCAAGAGCGACAGCGAGGCGATGAACAAGATGGTGAAGAGGAACTTCACCCTCGCATCGGCCCGGTGGACCGGGCTCTCGCGCTCGATGTACCGGTCGAGGTTCAGGCTTGCCTACCCCGGCGCGCCTGGCGTGCCACATAGCCGAAACCAAGCGCAACACCAAAAACGATGCCTACACCGATAACGCCGGAAAGGACAACTGATGCCCACTCGTTGTCAATGCCCGGCACAGTGTAATCCGGCAGCCATTCGTAACGTGGTTCCTCGGCCTGGTGCGAGAAGCCCTTGTCCTGCGAGACACGGTCGAGGCCATCCGGGTCTCCCGAGGCCGCCGGGGCGAGGATGAGTACGACAGCACAGGCAACGATGAGGCCGACGATGACCCACCACCAGCGGCGAAAGAAGGATGGTTGTTCAGCAGTTGTCGTCATCGTGGGGCCCCTTACGCCTGTGCCTGGATGCGCGCGTCGCGAACGCGGAGAAGGTCGGCACGGCTGGCAGCAATGAAGCTCAATGCGCCAACCGTGATGAGCGCCTCACCAATACCGATGATGAGATGCCAGCCGACCATTGCGGTGATTGCTGTCCAGAGCGATGTGGTATCCGAGACCCACAATTCGAGAGCGGTGATGAACGACGCAATGACCACGGACGACCATGCGGCTATCGCCGCCGCGGGGAGGCGCATGCGTTGCTCCCCGCCCATGGCCCCGGCAAGGGTACGGTAGAGATAGTAGCCGCCGATCGTGCCGACGATACCCATGTTGAAGATGTTGGCACCCATCGAGACGAGCCCGCCGTCCTGGAAGACGATGCCCTGGGTCGCGATGACACACGCCATCACAATAGTTCCGGCGTAGGGACCGAGAAGGATCGCCGCAAGCACACCTCCAAGGAGGTGGCCAGACGTCCCGCCAGGGATCTGGAAGTTGAACATCTGGGCCGCGAAGATGAAGGCCGCCATCACGCCCATGAGCGGCACCGCCTTCTCGTCGAGTTGCTCGCCCGCCTTCCGAAGCGAGATGGCGAGGATCACGGCGGTGATGACCCAGAAGATTGAGGCCAGCGGCGTAGAGAAGAAGCCGTCAGGCGCGTGCATCAGGAACAGCGGCACGGGAGCGCCTCCCTCGGGGGATTTAGAGAACACCAGTATAGCTGCAATGAATTGCAAGTGCGATGAGATGTGCACCGTTTGCCCCCGGCCATAGCCCTTCTGGAGTCCATCATTACGGCTCGCCCGAGAGCCTGTAGAGTGAGCCGATGACGAGCGCACGGCACTACACGATTGGCGAATTCGAGATCAGCGTGATCTCCGACGGGGAGTTCCGGCTCGACGGCGGCGCGGTCTTCGGGATCATCCCGCGCATCATGTGGGAACCGGTTGTCGGGCAGGAGAACATCGACGAGCACTACCGCATCCCGATGGGGCTCAACTGCATGGTGGTGCGCCGCAACAACGACGTCCTCGTGGTCGACACGGGGATAGGGGCAAAACTCTCGGGCATTCACCGGGAGCGCACGTTCCCCGGCGAATACGGCCACCTCCTCGAGGAGCTTCACACACTTGGCATCGAGCGGGGCGACGTTACGGCAGTCGCCAACACGCACCTCCACGCTGACCACTGCGGCTGGAACACCATGCATGACCGGGACGGCAGCGTGATACCGACCTTCCCGAATGCACGGTACTTTGTCCAGCGCGGCGAGTATGAGGCGGCAACCCATACCAATGAGCGCACCCGCGGAACGTACTTTGCCGAGAATTTCGAGCCGGTGAAAGCAGCGGGCCTCCTCGATCTCGTCGAGGGCGAGACCGAAATCATTTCCGGAGCCCGCTTCCTGCCAACACCAGGACACACCGCCGACCACGCCTCGATTCTGCTGCAATCGAACGGCGAAACCGGGATCTACACAGGCGACCTCGTTCACCACGCCGTGCAGGCGGAGCGGCCCGTGTGGATCGCCGCGTTCGACGTACTGCCACTCGTCACGCTCGAGACGAAGAAAACATTCATCGAGCGGGCCATCCGCGAACGAGCACTGCTCATCAGCGTGCACAGCGCGTTCCCGGGCGTGGGGCGGTTGACCGAGCAGGGCGGCAAGCGGACATTCGTACCAGAATGACCGGACCGGTACAGCGCATCTACCATCTCGCACTCCGCGATACACACCTCACGATGGGCGCTTCGTTTGGCGTGGCCGCAGGCTGGTCGTTGCCTATGCACTATGGCGACGCGGCAGCAGAACATGCCGCACTCCGGGAACAGGCCGTGGTCTTTGACCGCTCGCACCGAAGCCGGATCCTCGTAACCGGGACCGATGCGCAGGTCGTGCTGGACACCGTATTCGAGGGCCACATCGGCGAGCTCGAAGAGGGCCGCGCGCAACGGACAGTCGCGCTCGACGACAAGGGTCACATTCGAGACCTGGCACTCGTGGCCCGTACGGGTGGTATCGCCTACCTGGTGAGCGGCGAGCCGGGCCAACGCTTCGAGACGATGGAACGCCTGGCCGCAGCAGTGGGCGAGGACTTCGACGTTCGCATCGAGGACCGGACCGAGACGACATGTCTCATCGGCCTGGCCGGCCCCGATGCGACGAAGGTGGCTCGCGAGCACTTCGCCGATGGGCTGCCACCAAACATCGATACGCTGCACGCCGTGACGTTTCTGTTCCACGGGTTCCGCGGGATGGCGGTGCGCACGAGTGACACCGGCGAAGATGGGTACGAACTGATGCTCGCTCCAGCGGTTGCACAACACCTGCTCGAGACGCTCCGGGGTGCGGGCATACCGGTTGCCGGCGCAACGGCCCTGGAATCGGCGCGAGTCGAGGCATGCATCCCTGCGTTCATGCCTGACCTCGAACCGGGCCTGACACCGGCCGAGGCGGACCTCGACGCCCTGCTCGGGATCGAGGGCGGCGCCGATGACCGAATCCTCGCGGGGCTGCTGTTCGAGGGTGACCCGGCTCCGCCCGGAACGCCGATCGTGGTGGCTGGCCGCGAAACCGGTGAAGTTCGCTCGTGCTTGCGGAGTCTCGGATTGAACGCGACCATCGGGCTTGGCATTATCGAAACACACGACGCCCTGCCCGGTCGCGAGCTTGCGGCCGGTGGCTCGCAAGCAACGGTCGTGGCCAAACCATTCTATCGCCGGAGACGCCAGGGATGACTATCCCCAGCATGAGTGACATCGCGAACATGTACCGCCCACTGCCACTGGCGGTGACAGAGCTGCGGATCAACGATCAGTGGCTTGGCCGCTGGAGCGAGGCTGATGAGCTCCCCGCGAACGCACCTGTGGGGTACGTGTACGCCACCCTTTATTCCGGCGACAAGGGCTACCTGCTTCGTGCCAGGGGGAGCCAGGATGTCTGGGAGGCCGTAGACGGGGAAACGGGTGGCGAGGACCCCGAGGCATGGCTACGCCGCGAGATACCTGCTCGGAGCGGACTATCCATCGGCCAACTCGTCCTCATTGGCTTCCTCGAGTGCCGGCCGACGAAGTTCAACGATGTGCCGAAAGAGACGATCCAGGTGCGGCCGCTCTACCTCGTGATAGCGAACAGGGTGGATGACGTTCCCGGCGCTTCTGGCTATGAACGACGGCGCGTCATCCTGAACGACTACCTGACAGCGATGCGCAATCGCTACCCCGAAATCCGCGCCTACATGGAGAAGGCTCACGACCGCTACCTCATGATGCGAGCGAAGGGCGAAGCGTAGCCTGCTCAGCCGTTGCGATTGGCGAGCTCTGACCGCAGCCAATCGCGGAGCGGCCGGTACCCGGTGAGCTGTACACCCTGCGTGGCAAGCTGCTGGCGGACCCCGCCGCCTGAAAAGACCTCGTAGTCAGCGATTCGCGTCTCCGCCCCAACGAGGAAGTCGTGCACTTCGGGGACGTCCGGCGTTGGATGGATGAGGAAATGGGAGAAGCCCGCCGGAAGATCGGCGAGCAGTGCTTCGAAGAGCCGCGGTTTCTCCGACCTTCCGGGGCCGTACGTATCCCAAACGAGAAAATCAATAACAGGTACGCCAGCCGCCTCCATCTCCCGCACGGGGAGCCGGTTGCGAAAGGTAGCTGGAATGAACGTGGGCAACTGGAGTTCCGCCGCGAGCGCGCACCAGGCCGGGAGGAACGGCTGATGAAACACCGTCCCCATGTGCGAATCGAGGTGGGTTACGTCGACCCCGGCATCGAACGCCTTTTCGACCTGTGCCCGGAGTTCGCGACTCGCCTCGACGGGATCGGCCCTGGCCAGGACCTCCTCGACGCTCAGCGGAAGGTAGCCGTCGCTGTCATGCAGTGAGGGCGTCGCCCGCGGGCCCAGGATTCCAGTCCACCGGCGCCGCGGGTGTTCACTGGTCAGGGCGAGGTGCACCCCGATATCCGCACCGGGGTGGGCCCCCTGGTAGGCGGCCACATCATCGAAAAACGGAGCGGGAACGATAACCGACGCAGAGGTCAGACGTCCGGCCTTCATCAGCTCCCAGGCGGCGGTGTTGGCAGCCTCTGCGCATCCAAGGTCATCGGCGTGGAGCACGAGAAGCCGGGTGCCCGGCGGGTGGCCCATGCGCTCGGCGAGGTTCACGCCGCCGACTGTACTCGTTCGGCTCCCGAAGGGACAGCAGTGCCCGCCGAGAACCGCGTCCACATCCACCATAGCCGGTGCCCCCGCCAGAGCAGGGCGAACTCGTGCACCGCCGGGCCTCGGGGTTCCGGTACGCTAACGCGGTGAACGGGCCCCCAGGGCGGGTGGCGGGGCCGCCATCTCGGACAAAATGAAAAGGCCTCCTCGAACATCGAGAAGGCCTTTGAGGGCGTTGGTAGCGGGGGAGGGATTCGAACCCCCGACCTTCGGGTTATGAGCCCGACGAGC
>CAZDUX010000011.1:0-113219 GCA_964508715.1 uncultured Anaerolineaceae bacterium
TCGCGGCCTTCGTGGGCGTCTTGCTGGTGCTGTCGTCATCGCCACAGCCGACGAGTCCGAGGCTCGCCGCGCCAACGCCGGCAACGGCTGCACCGCCAACAAAGCGGCGGCGGCTGATACGGCTCCCCTGGGCGCGCCTCAGCCAATAATTATCTTCTCTTGCCATAAAAACTGCTTCCCCCCTTGAGCTAATCCAAGCACAAGTTACCACGGGCAATATGCCATGGCTTTATTGCTGGATTCGGAGGATCATACGGGGAGCGGCAGCAGTGTCAATCACAGACCAAGCTGGTATCGATACAAGTGACAGTCTCGGATACGCGATGATCGTACTGAATATACGCGACTCGATCATTTCACGTGGCGATGAAATGGGCCTGGGCGTCGGATTCCTGGGTCCAGAAGGGTGCAACCGAGGGGCGGCTGAACCTGGATCGGCGGAAGATCTCGTTTTGCTGGAGGAGCCAGCCGAGTACGCCAGGGCTCCCCGCGGCGAGATGGGAGCGCACCACTGCCCGCACGAGTACTTTGCGGTGGTCGAGGCCGAATTCGAGCGAGAGGCCCCCCAACTCTTCCGGTGCGATGGATGGCAGGCCGAGTGAGCGAGCCGTGGGCCCGTTGGGCAGGAGGGTATCCATGACGTTCCGCGATGGATCCGGAGATGGTATGGGCGGGCCCCACCCAAGCCAGAGTGAGGCACGGCCACTCCCGTAGTAGCGGTCGAGGGCCTTTGCGGAGATGGCGGTGTACGTGTCCACCGTGGCCCGGAACTCATTCCCAAGCACCTCGGCAAGCAACCCGGGAACGATTGAGCTCGCGCTGTAGAGGGGGTCGAAAATGCTGGGGAAGTCGATAGTGACGGCGCCAAGTGCGGGCCCGCCCGCTGCCTCCCAACGGCGGCGTGCTTCGGCGGCATCGCTGGTGAAATCGGCACGATAGCCAGGGAATTCAGCCAGTTCGGACTCGGAAAGGCCAAATGCCGGGGTGGCCGGGGTCACAAGCGGCGATGAGGCGGCGGCCCTCCCGGCGAAGAGGCGGCGTGCAAGTTCGCCGCGGTTGAGAGCGCCACTAATGGCGCGGATGAGTTCCGGGTTGTTCCAGGGAGGGGAGCCCGCGAAGAAGGTGGTGATCACCGGGCTATCCTCGAGCGCCGAGGATTCGGTGAACAGGACCGGGCCCTGGCGGATACGGGGAGCGTCGCGGCGATCGCGGGCGATGACTTCATCGCGTTCGCCCGCAAGAAAGAGGCTGGCATCGTCGCGGCCGGGGGGCGAAACCACGATTGCATCGAGGGCTGCCGGCTGATGTCCCTGGCGAAAGGCGGTGAACCGAGCATCATCGCCATCGAAGCCGGTGAAGACGAACGGCCCGGTACCGATGACGCTCTCGGGCCGGAGCTTCTGCCAGGACCCTCCGAAGGCGTCGACGGCTTCACGCGCCTGAAGGAGTGCAGCAGCGCCGGCGAGCGTTTCGAGGAGGAAGGGATCCGGACGGGAAGTCTCGATCCGGACGGTGTGGTCGTCGGGAGCGGAGATCTGCGCTATTGCGCTGTAGGCGGCAACGTCCTGTAGCGAGGGGAGCGCCCCGTCGCGCACGAGCCGAAGCATTCGCTGGAGGTGGAGGGCTGCATCCTGCGCATCGAATGGGCGGCCGGCGACTGGCGGGATGTCGTGCCAGCGGGCGGACGGATGGAGGTGGAGGACGAGGGTACTGGCATCGGGCTGCTCCCACGAGGTTGCGAGTCCGGGCCCAAGGCGGGGTTCGGTGATGTCGAGCCAGGCGACGAGGCGAGAATGGGTTCGGCCGAGGATTTCGATGACGGAGCGCTCACCCGTCTGCTGGGCGTCGAAGGTATCGAGGTTCCAGCTGCGGTTGGCGACGAGGTGAGCGACACCGCCGCGCGGAAACGGTGTCGGTGAGGGCAGGGTGTCCGCCGTTGCGGTTGGCGAAGGGAGGGCGCTGGTGCCAGGTGCAACCCGGGCAGGGGCAGCGCCCTCTCGTTGCCCAATGAAGAAGGCAACAGCACCGATACCCGCGATACCGGCGGCACCACCGCCCATCGCCAGCACGCGACGGCGGGAGAGCCTGCGGCGTTGGGGCACTAGATAACGCTCTCGCGGTGGCTATGGCCGGCCGCTTCGAGGCGAGCAGCGTCGGGGCTCGTGCAGCACTCGATTGCCTCGTGGATAGCGGGTGTCTCGGGCTGGAGCGTGACGTGGCCGATACCGAAGCGCTCACGCATGAGCGACGCGAGGTCGGTCAGGATATGTTCGGTACAGGTGACGTCGGCAAGTTCGACGTGGGCGCTGAGCGCAGGGAAGCGCGGCGCGATGGACCAGACGTGGACATCGTGGAGGTCGAGGACACCGGGGACGCCGCGGCCGGCTGCGACGATCTCGTCGGGGTTGAGTCCGGGCGGTGCGCTTTCGAGGAGGATGTCGGCGGACTGGCGGAAGAGGGACCACGCTCGGGGAAGAATGAAGAGGGCGATAGCAAGGCCAACGAGGGCATCGACGCCGTGCCAGCCACCGAGGGCGATGAAGATCGACGAAAGGAGGACGAGGATTGACCCGGCTGCATCGGCGGTGGCCTCGAGGGTAGCGGCCTTTGCATTCAGGTTGTCGTGGGAGTGCTCGTGAAGGAGGCGGATGACGGCAATGTTCACGAGAAGGCCGAGGGTGGCGACGACGGTGACGGGGAGGATATCGATCTCGTGCGAGGCACCGAGGCGCTGGATGGACTCGAAGACGATGTAGCCGGCGATGAGGAGGAGCAGGGCGACATGGAGCGGGACGGCGAGGACTTCGAATCGCGCATAGCCATAGGTACGGCGGGAGTCGGGGCCGCGGCGGCCAATGGTGGCGGCAGCAAGGGCGAGAAGGAGGCCAGCCGAGTCGGTGAGCATATGACCGCCATCGGAAACGAGGGCGAGCGAGCCGGCGAACAGGCCGGTCCCGATCTCGACCGCGACGAAGCTGGCGGTGAGCAGCAGGCCAATGAGCAGCGCGCGCGGTGTTGAACGGCCGTGCTCAGCGTCATGGCTATCCATGGTTCCATCGTACCAGAGGCATGGTACGAATCCGCAGGTTTCGATGTTTGCTAACGGGTGAGTTCGGCGGCGTGCATGTCGAAATGGAGAATGAGGAAGCGGATCATCTCCGGGAGCGGGGTGGGGACGCCGCGGAAGGGCATGGGCCGCTCGCACTGCTCGGGGGAGAGGCGGCCGAGCAGAGCGACCAGGTTGCCACGGTTGGCGCGCATCTCGGTGAGCAGATCGTCGATCGACTGTCCCGAGCGTTCATCGACGCGTGCCTGGTTCCATGTATCTATCTGAAGCTCGGCCGCGTGTTCCTGTTCATCACCGGGTTCGGGGATGCCGGCACCGATACGAATGCGAACGAGCTGGCGGCGGTCGCTGGAGGCGAGGTGGGCAAGGAGCTGGCGGCGTGTCCAGGCGCCATCACCGGTGTGGATGATGTTGTCCCATGCGCCGGCGGGGACCTGGCGGGCGGCGGCCTCGACGCGCAGAACGGCCTGGTCGAGTGCGGAGAGTGCCTGCGCAAGTTCGTCGTCGTTCATGGCCTGGTGAGTATAGGCCGGGCACGCGCCGAACTCGATTCACTGGTCTACAGTTAACCGGTTGTCCCGTGGCCGGTCGCCCAAACCGGGGTTGGCCGACCGGGACTCGAGGTGTTGGTCCTGCCCAGTGAACTGGTCGGGTTGACCGCGGCTACGGCGGATGTGATTGAGCCCCTCCTGAGAGCCGGGAAGGGTGAACTGCGCCTTGGCGTACCGGAGACGGCGAAGGCGCCGGTCGCGGCGGCCATCGCTGCACGGAACGATTGTCCAACGTTATTGCTCGTGCCGACGCCAGCCCGAGCGCAGGCCATCCATGATGAGATCGCGCTGTTCCTGCAGGATGTGCCGCTGGCCAGGCTACCAGAACGTGAGGGGCTGCCATACGAGTTCGCGCGCGACGACGTGGTGGTATCGCTCGACCGGGCCCGGGCCCTGGCATTTCTGCGTGGCGATGAGCGCGCACTCGTCGTGGCGTCGTGGGCGTCGATATCGGAGCACTGTGCCGGGCCGGATGTCCAGGCGGCGGGCATCGAGTTCGCAACGGGAGATACGATCGACCCCGGAAGCCTCGTGGCACGGCTCGAGGAAGCGGGGTACGAGGTAACCTCGCTCGTCGAGCGGCCGGGTGCGGTGGCGCGGC
This sequence comes from uncultured Anaerolineaceae bacterium, assembly GCA_964508715.1. Taxonomy (GTDB): domain Bacteria; phylum Chloroflexota; class Dehalococcoidia; order Tepidiformales; family Tepidiformaceae; genus JAKALX01. The sequence goes on from CAZDUX010000011.1 coordinate 4,220, forward strand.
GTGGGGGGCTCGTCGATGTGTTCCCGGCGGGGGCCGAACATCCCGTGCGAATTGAGTTCTTCGGGAACCAGGTCGAGAGTATCCGGCAGGTGAACCTTTCGACGCAGCGAAGCGTGGGGCGGCTGCAGCGGGTGAACCTGCCGCCGGCAGCAACGGGCACACACGAAGCGCGTGAGGCAGCCCGGCAGTTGCTCGAACGGGCAGAGGGCACCGGAGAGCACGCGGAGCTCGTGCTCGAACAGCTCGAGTTGCTTGCAGGCGGGCAGCGAAGCGGCTACCAGGGGTTCTTCGAGCCGCTGCTGTATGAGTCGACTGCGCTGGACCACCTGAACCCGGGAGCCGTGGTCCTGCTCGACGATGACGAAGAGGGTGCACAGCACCTCGAACGGGCCATAGAGCATGAGGCGCGGTCGCGTGAAGAGCTCGAACGGCGGGAGGCGATCCCATGGGGCCTGCCAGAGCTGCGCGAGCCGGCTGAGACTGTGACGGCGAAGCTGAGCGCCGGGCGGCGCCCGATCCGGCTGCAACGATTCGGGAGCGAGGAACTTGGTGCGAAGCGGCTGCCGTTGCAGGTGACGCCGAGCTTTGCGGGGAAGCTGAAGCCGCTGGCGCAGCAGTCGGCTCGCTGGGCACGGGATGGGCGGTCAGTCGTGATCGCGTCCCAGCAGGCGTTGCGGCTTGCGGAACTGCTCGACGAGGAAGGGATTGGCGCGCAGCTCAAACGGCAGCTGCCGGAGCGGCCGGAAGACGGGACGATCACGCTCTTGCCGCTCGCTGTGACCGGCGGTTTCACGCTCGATGAACGGCTGGTACTCATCACTGACGCCGAGGTTTTCGGCTTTCGGAAGCGGCGGCGGCCGAGCCGGGGGCGGGCGGCGATCCGTCCCGATCTCGTTTCGGACCTGGAGGTGGGGGACTACCTGGTACACGCCGACCATGGCATCGCGCGCTACGGCGGGCTCATCCGGCGCAGCGTCGAAGGGGTGGAACGCGAGTACCTCGAACTCCAATACGCGGACTCGGACCGGCTCTACGTTCCGGCCGACCAGCTCGACGCTGTCTCGCGGTATGTGGGGCCAACGGACCATCCACCGAGCCTGACCAAGCTGGGATCGATGGACTGGTCGCGGGCGAAGCGGCGGGTGAAGCAGGCGGTCGTGGAGATGGCGCAGGAACTCCTCGAGCTCTACGCGCAGCGGGAGCTGGCCAGGGGCCATGCATTCGCCGAGGACGGCCCGTGGCAGATGGAGATGGAGGCGGCATTTCCATTCGTGGAGACGCCGGACCAGTTACAGGCGATCGCGGAAGTGAAATCGGACATGGAGCGTGAGCGGCCGATGGATCGGCTCATCTGTGGCGACGTGGGCTATGGAAAGACCGAGGTGGCGATCCGCGGGGCGTTCAAGGCGGTGGCCGACGGGAAGCAGGTTGCGGTGCTCGTGCCAACGACCGTGCTCGCCGAGCAACATGGGTCGACCTTCCGGGAGCGGGTAGCGGGCTTCCCGGTGCACGTGGAGGTGCTCTCGCGGTTCCGGAGCGACGAGGAGCAGAAAGCGATCGTGGCAGGGATCGCGAAGGGCGAGATCGACATCGCGATCGGGACGCACCGGCTCCTCGGAAAGGATGTCGTCTTCAAGGACCTCGGGCTGGTGGTGATCGACGAGGAGCAGCGCTTCGGTGTGAGCCACAAGGAGCGGCTGAAGCAGATGCGGGCGGAAGTTGACGTGCTGACGCTCTCGGCGACACCGATACCGCGGACGCTACAGATGTCGCTCGTGGGGATTCGCGACATGAGCACCGTGATGTCTCCACCTGAGGAGCGGCTGCCGATCCGGACGTATGTGTTGCAGTGGGACAACGAGATCATCCGGGAGGCGATCGACCGCGAGATGGAGCGCGGCGGCCAGGTGTATTTCGTCCACAACCGGGTGCACAACATCGAGCGGATCGTGAGCCGGCTGCGGGAGATCGTCCCGGATGCACGCATTTCGATCGGGCACGGGCAGATGCCGGAGGAGCAGCTCGAGCGGGTGATGACGGAGTTCCAGGCGGGCGACTATGACGTGCTCGTGTGCACGACGATCATCGAAAGCGGGCTCGACATCCCAAACGCGAACACGATCATCATCAACGACGCCGACCGGCTGGGGCTGGCGCAGCTCTACCAGCTTAGAGGGCGCGTGGGGCGCGGTGGAAACCGCGCCTACTCGTACCTGTTGTACGACAAGGACAGGACGATGACCGAGCACGCGCAGAAGCGGCTCGAAGCGATCTTCGAAGCGTCGGAGCTCGGGGCGGGCTTCCAGATTGCACTCCGCGACCTGGAGATTCGTGGTGCGGGGAACGTGCTAGGCAACGAGCAGAGCGGGCACATCGCCGCCGTCGGGTTCGACATGTATTCGAAGCTCGTGGCGGAAGCAGTCGATGCGTTGAAGCAGACACTCGCTCCGGAAGCGCCGCGAGGGCCTGCGCCACTTCCGGCGGCGCCATCGGTGGACCTGCCGCTCAGTGCGCACATCCCGGAGACCTACATCGACGAGATACACGCTCGGTTGGCGGTCTACCAGCGCGTGGCAGATATCGAGAGCGCCGAGGGTGTGGCCGAAATGCAGGCGGAATTACGCGATCGTTTCGGCGAGGTGCCACGATCGGTCGAGAACCTGCTCTACGTGGCGCTGGTGAAGAGCATCGCGCGGCGGGCCCGGGTTGAAGCGATCAAGACGGACGAGCAGATGTTCCACCTGCACGTGCGAGGGGGGACGACACCGAAGCTGCGCGCCGCCGTTGAAGCGTTGGGATTGAAGACGGTGCTGGTTGGGCCGAACCAGGTGCGCATCAACCGGGTTGGCGTGGGGACGAACTGGATGCCGCTGCTGGTGAAGGTGTTGCGGGCGATGACCCCGTAGGTGACTCCAGGGCTTCCGGGCACCACACCGTGCCGTGAGAACAGCACCCGTGAAGGCCGGGGAGTGCACCACCCGGCGGTAGAGGGCCGGGGACCGCGGCCCCGAGCGGAGCGTGACAGACCGCCCTCCTTTCGGTCTCGGGTGCCGCTCGTTGCCGGAGGGGCCCGGTTTCGGACAGAATGGCGTTCACAATGGGAGGTTCGTTTCTATCATCGTGATAGGACGGCCTGATGGACGGCGGGGCGAGCGAGGAGGAAACGGGTTCGATGGCAGGTGCATTGGAAGGGATCCGTGTGCTCGATTGCACGCAGATCATCGCAGGGCCGCTGGCGGCATCGCTGCTTTCGGAGATGGGCGCGGATGTGATGAAGGTGGAGGCGCTCGCGGGAGAACCCTGGCGGCGGCAAGCCGAGATCATCCCGGGAGAGAGCAGGAACTTCCTCGTGCAGAACCGGGGCAAGCGGGGAATGGCGATCGACCTGAAGCACCCGGCTTCGGGCCCGGTGCGTGAACGGCTGGTGGAATGGGCTGACGTGGTTCTGACCAACTACCGGCCGGGTGCCGCCCAGGAATTGGGGCTTGGGTACGAGACGCTCAGGGCGATCAAGCCGGGCATCATCGTCGCGGAGGTGACAGCGTTCGGCGACAAGGGGCCGGATGCCAATCGTCGTGGGTACGACATCGTTGCACAGGCGATGAGCGGGGTGACGACATCGAATCCCAACGTAGTAGACGGGCTGCCTCTCCAGGTGGCGTTTGCTCCTTCGGACGTGGTGACGGGCTTCGCAACGGCGTGGGCAATCACGGCGGCGCTTTACCACCGTGACAGGACGGGCGAGGGCCAGCTCATCAACACCAGCCTGTTGCTCTCGGGGCTAGCGATCCAGGGGAACTCACGTGAGATCGTGGCGATGGACACGGAGAAGCGGATGCACTGGCTGGAGACGCTGGCGGAGTTGCGTGCGCGCGGGGCCTCGATCCAGGAGGTCTACCAGGTGCGGCGGGCACAGACGCCGGAACTCGCGGGGAACGTGTACTACCGTTGCTACCAGACAGCCGACGGTCATATCGCGCTGGGGTGCCTGGGCCCGGGGCCCCGTGAACGCTTCCGGGCGGCACTGGAGATGCACGACCCGCGGTACGAGGAGGGGTTCGATAATTCGCCTGATAACGTGTTCAAAGTCGGGCGCGAACTCGTGGCGTATTGCGAGGCGCGCTTCCGGGAGAAAACGACGGCGGAGTGGATGGACTACCTGACGTCGTTCGACATCGCATGCGGCCCATTGCGCTTCGTGGACGAGTTGTTCGATGACCCACAGGTCGTCGCGAACGAGTACATCGTCGAATATGACCACACACTGCTGGGGCCGTTGCGCGGGCCGCGGCCGGTGGTGACGATGAGCGCGACACCAACCCGAATCCAGCGGGCATCGCCAGCACTGGGTGAACACACCCTCGAGATGCTCTGTACGCTGGGGTTCGGGGAGACCGAAATTGATGAACTCAGGAGCGTTGGGGTGATCAATACCTGACCGTGCAGGGAGAACTGGCCGGCGTATCATTCGCGGCTACGAAAGCACACGGGGTGAGGCATGGAACGTAGCGCGATCGAACGAGCGGCAATGCTCGCCGGCGTGGAGCTTGCTCCCGACACGACTCTCACGATCGAGGGTGACGACCCGGTACTGGCATCGCCGTTCCACCTGGGTGGGGGTGCGGCAACGGTGCTTGCCCTCGTAGGCCAGGAAGCGAACCGCATCTGGATGGAGCGAGGCGGCAGCAACCAGTCGCTCTCCGTGAACATCCGGCATGCGGCCGCATCGTTGCACAGCTACATGGTCCTCGAGTGCGAGGGTGCGGCTCCGCTCACGCCGCGAGCCGGATCAAACGTGACGGCGATCTGGGAATGCGGCGACGGACGGTTCATCCATCTCCACGGCAGCTTCACCCATGGGCCCGGGATCCTGGCGGAGCTCGGGCTCGGTGCTGATGCCACGGCGGCACAGATAGCGGCGGCGTGCAAGGGTCGCGGAGCGTTCGAGCTCGAGGATGCGCTTGCAGAGAAGGGGCTCTGCAGCGCGGTCTGCCGCACAAACGCGGAGTGGCTGGCGCATCCCCAGGGGCAGGTGCTGGCAGCGAAGCCGGTGGTCGAAGTAACGAAAGTCGGTGAGGCCCCGCCAATGCCGTGGACGGCGAGCGACCGGCCGCTTTCAGGCGTGCGTGTGCTCGACCTCACACGGGTACTTGCCGGGCCAACGTGTGCGCGAACACTCGCGGAGCACGGCGCGGATGTGCTGCACATCGCTTCGCCCAACCTGCCAACGGTTGAGCGATTCGAAATGGATACGGGCCACGGGAAGCGGCAGGCCTACATCGACCTCAACGAGCCGGCGCAGGCGGAGACGCTGCGGGAATTGGTGCGCAATGCAGATGTCTTCTCCCAGGGGTTCCAGCACCATTCGCTGGAACGAAGGGAATTCGGAGTAGAGCAGCTCGCCGCACTCCGGCCAGGAATCGTCTACGTGAGCGAGAACGCGTTCGGGCACGACGGACCCTGGCAGGAGCGGCCCGGTTGGGAGCAACTGGCACAATCGACCACCGGCATCGCGGTGACCCAGGGGGTCGAGCGGCCGACGCTCGCTCCGGCGGCGATGAACGATTACACGACGGGCTACTTCGCCGCGCTCGGAGCGATGATCGCACTCAGGAGGCGGGCAGTTGAGGGCGGGTCGTGGTCGGTGCGGGTTTCGCTCTCGCAGACGAGCATGTGGTACTACCGGCTTGGGGCGGACCTCGATCCGGCCGCCGCTACGGGGCTCGGAGACTTCTCGTCTTTCATGGAGGAGCGCGCGACTCCATACGGGTACATGAAGCACCTGCGGCCAGCGCTGCGCATGTCGCAGACTGACCCGCACTGGAGTCTCCCGACGACCCCGCCGGGGAGCGGACAGGCAGCCTGGGCATCGTGATGGCAGTCGTGGTGCAGCGCAGTTTCACCATCGAGCGGGGCACACTGGCGGAGTTCGAACGCCTTTCGAGGGAGGGTATCTGGCCGTACATGGAGGCCCGCGGCTGCAAGATCCTCGGGCTGTTCACGAACGTGCACGGGGGTCCGAGCGATGAAGTGATCCTGCTGACGGCGTACGCATCGATGGCGCACTGGGAGAATACGCGGCTTGACCTTCCGCCGCCGGCAGGGTCACCACCGGAGCTGGCAGCGCTCCAGCAGCGCGCCTTCGAGGCGGGCCGTGAGCGGAACAGGCTCACCAGGGTCTCGAGCACGCGCGTCCTGCGCTCGGTGACGGACTGGACTGACTACGGTGTGCAGAACGGGTGAAGAGAGCTCCGGGGGCGTTGGGCGTGCGTCTGCAGAGGGTGCCCGGCCTGCCGGGCTGGCTCAGTATCTTCCACAGCCCGGCGGTTTGACCGGGCGATGAGTTCGTGGGAGCAACGCGCGAAGAAGCTGGAGGCAAGACGCGGGCGACAGAAGAAGCATGGCCGTTCGCTACTGACTGCCGTGAGGGCGGCCGAAGAGAAGCGCCTGCGCGAGTTGAAAAAACGGGCAGAAGAGCGGGAGAAGCGGGACTGAGCTGCCACCTGCGCCCACTGATCACGCGGCTTTCGACACGGCAGCCGTCAGCGCTGCCGCGTCAGGCTGGATGACGAACTCTCTTTCGAGCGGGCGCGCCGTACGGCTGAAGAGCGGCAGACCCGTGAGTGGCGGCAGGGTTCCGAGTTGCGAAAGCAGCGTGGCACGCGTTTCGGATTCACGAATGCGGCGGCGGGAGTCGCTGAGCATGAGGTCGAGTTCGAGCATGGCGGTGATGAGTTCCCCCTGTAGCGGGATCCACCGTAGGAGGCCGATGCCGGGGAACGCATGGGACTGGCGTCCCATCCCGTGTCGTAGGGAGGAGCATCCTGTGAACGGTTTCACACTCAGTAGCGCAGCGGTACACGGAAGGACGGGTTATCGAAGGGTGCGCAACGTCTGGCGGGCAAGGAGATAGGCTGGCACGGCGCCAACGAGGATGAGGGCGATGCCATAGGGAGCGGCGGAGGTGAAATCGAGCACCTCACCATTCGTGGTCTTCCAGAGTTCGGTGGCGAGGGTGTCCTGGCCGGTTGGGTGGAGGAGGAGCGTCGTCGTGAGCTCTTTCCCCACGTTGAGGAGGACGAGGAGTGCGCCCGTTGCGATAGCAGGCAACGCGATGGGGAGCGTGACATGGAAGAACGTAGGAACGGGGCGCCGGCCGAGCGACCGCGAGACCTCCTCGTACTGCGGCGAGGCGTGGTTGATACCGACGACCTGGGCGGCGACGGCGAGCGGCAGGTAGAGGATGACGTAGTCGATGACCAGCATGGTAGTCGACTGGTAGAGCGGGTAGAGCCAGTGAACGCCGAGGTACACGAGGGCGAGGGCCATGATGATCCCGGGGAGTGAATGAGCTACCCAGACGGCACGCTCGATGAACACCGAGAGTGGCCCCGGATAGCGGACAGCGAGGAGGCTGACCGGCAGGGCAAGGGCCGTGGCGGCCAGGGCGGCGGCGACGGCGAAGCGTGCGGTGTTGATAGTGGCGGAGGAGAGGGCCGTCCAGTCGACGCCGCCACCGTCGCCGGAGGCGAGGCCCGTGAGCCCGGCGGCGCTGACGAAGAGGGGGACACCGAGGGCGATGAGCACGAGGAGCAGCGCAGCCAGGATGCAGAGCGGGCGAAGCCAGCCGAGGCGCCAGCTCATTGGCACGCGAGCCACGCCACTCCCAACGCGGGTGGGGTGGATGCTCCCGCGGAGCAGTCGCTCACTTGCGAGGAGGAGGACGGAACCAGCGGCGAGTACGACGGCAAGTGCCCGCGCAGCCTCGGGAGCGCCAAGGACGGTGGCACGCTGGACGATGGCCGTGGTGAGGGTGCGGTAGCCAAGGAGCTGGAGTGCGCCATATTCGGCGAACATGTGGAGGGCAATGATGAGCGTGCCGCCGGCGATCGCGACCCGGAGCTGGGGGAGGGTTATCCGGAGGAAGACGTAGAGTCCGCCGCGGCCGGCGGCACGGCCAGCCTCCTCCTGGGCAGGGTCGACACCGCGCAGTGCGGCGACAACGGGCAGGAAGACGTATGGGTAGAGCGCGACGCTGAGGATGAGAACGACACCGGGATAGGTTGAGATGAAGGTGGCGTCGGGGAAGTAGCGCAGGCTGGCGGCGACCCAGGTATAGGAGGAGACGAACGCCGGCACCCCAAGGGGAAGGATGAAGAGGACCGTCCAGGCGCGGCCAAGAGGCAGGTCGGTGCGGACGACGAGAACGGCGAGGGCGGTGCCGAGCAACGCACAGACAAGGCTCACGCCGAGGGTGAGCTTGATGGTGTTCATGAGCAGGGGAACGGTCGAGGGGTTGTCGAGCTCGTGCTGAAGGCGCTGGAGGCTGAACCCTTCGCGGAGAAGGAGGTAGCCAACGGGCATGAGGGAGATAGCCGCAATTCCAAGGCCCAGAAGCAGGAGCAGCACCGGGGGCCTCGTGAAGGAGGCCCACCGGCGGGACGGCCAGCGAATGGCCGGTGCTGCTGTGGTTTCCAGGGTCATGGAGCGATCAACGGGGTCAGGAGATGCCAGCCTGGATGATCAGGTCCTTGGCGGCGGAGGAATCGGAGAGGCTCCCCTGGTCGAAAGCGGGTGAGGCGAGGTCCTGGAGGGGCTGAAGCCCGACCTTGCTGGTAACGCCAATTGCGACCGGGTACTGGGCGTTGGAGGAGGAGGCGATGAGGGCCTGGCCGCCATCGGGCGAGGCAAGCCAATCGATGAACCGCTGGGCTTCAGCCTGGTGGCCACTGGCCTTGAGGACCCCGGCGCCCGAGGCGAAGACCAGCGAACCCGCGTCTGGCTTCGTGAAGTAGTGGATCTTCGAGGCGATCTTGTCGGGGCCGCCTTTCTGATTGGCGAGGATCCACCAGTAGTAGTGGTTGCTCAGGCCGAAGGCGTGCTGCCCTGCCTCAACGGTGTCGCGGACTTTACCGTTGGAGCCTTCGTTGACGCCGTTTTCCTTGATGCCCTTGAGCCAGGCGAGTGTGGCATCTTTGCCGATTGTATTGATGAGGTAGGTGACGGTGCCGGTGAATGCGCCGCTGGGGGCGTAGGCGAACTTCCCTTTCCACTCCGGTTTCACGAGGTCCATGATGCTGGTGGGGAGCTGGTTTTCGGCGATGAGCGAGGGGTTGTAATAGATAGCGCGAGCGCGGGCGGCATACGGAATCCAGTTGCCAGTCGAGGGGACGTATTTCTTATCGACCCGGGCGAGGCTCGAGGCCGGGACAGGGCTGAGGAGGCCGGCCTTGTCGACCTGAGCAATTGGGCCCGGTTCTTCAGTCATGAAGACGTCTGCCCTGGTGCGGCTGCCTTCTTCGATGATCTGGTTGGCGAGGTCGGCATCTTTGCCGCTCCGGAGCTCGATCTTGATCCCGGTCTCCTTCTGGAAGGCATCGGCGAGTGACTGCGTGAGCCCCTCGTGCTGGCCGGAATAGACGGTGAGTGTGACTTTGGAAGGCTGAGCTGTGCCGGCCGCGGACGATGCAGTCGCGTTGGCGGATGGCTGGTCATCATCGCCACAGGCAGCCGCGGCTCCAAGGACGAGCAATGTGCCTGCGAGTACCGCGGCGGTGCGGGGAAAGAGGAGTCGGAGATTCATGAGTATCGGGTAACCCCAGGAAAAGGTAGCTCGAGGCTAAATGGATCGCCTCGCCAGGTACACTAGGCTTTCATACTCTAGAAAGCAAGTCTATCCTAATTTCTGTACTGTGTTTCCACTAATCTCATGGAGATAGTGGCTGCGATTCGGTGCACGGGTAGGCGATAGCGGGGCGGGTTACTTCAACCGAGACGACGGCGCCGATGACCGGGAGATTGTGGCCGAGTTCGCGGACCGTGACCTGGGGGCCATCACCATCGGCACCCAGGGAGAGGCGGGCGACGCCCTCGTGACCGAAGAAACGCGTGCTGGTGACGCGCGCGGGGGTGCCGGCCTCGGCGAGCCGAAGGTGTTCGGGCCGCAGCATGACGGTGCAGGCGGTATCGAAGGCTGCGCCACTGAACTCAACAGGAATACGGCCAAGGGCACAGTCGGCGAGAGCGACAGACTGGCTTCCGTTCTTCACCAGGACCCCGGGGAGGAGGATGGCATCGCCGAGGAAGGTTGCGGTCTCGATATCGGCGGGGAGGGCATAGACAAGAGCGGGCGGCCCGGCCTGGACGACGATGCCATCGCGCATGACGGCTACATGGTCGGCGAGGGAGAGTGCTTCGGCCTGGTCGTGGGTGACCAGGATAGAAGTGGTGCCAAGGGATTGGAGGAGGGCACGAACCTCTTCGCGAAGGTCGATGCGGAGGGCCGTGTCGATTGCGGAGAAGGGCTCGTCGAGGAGGACGACGCGTGGATTGGGGGCGAGTGCGCGGGCGAGGGCAATGCGCTGCTGTTGCCCCCCTGAGAGTTCGCCGGGCCAACGGCGCTCGTACCCGGGCAGTCCCACCATGGTGAGGAGTTCGTGGACCCGTTCGCGGCGTTGGCGGCGCGTGCGCGGTGACAGATTGCCGAGCCATGCTCTACCGAGGCCGAAGGCGATATTTGCTCCGACAGTGAGGTGCGGGAAGAGGGCGCCTTCCTGTGGGACGATACCGATGCGGCGGCGTTCCGGCGGGACATCGATAGTTGGGGCGACAAGGATCTCCTGGTCGAGGCGTACTTCACCGGAGTCGGGGCGCTCGAAGCCGGCGATGATGCGGAGGAGGGTACTTTTGCCACAGCCGGAAGCCCCGAGGATCGCTGTCAGGCGGCCGAGCGGGACCTCGAGATCGACACCACGGAGTGCGTGGACAGCGTGCGGGCGCGCGGGGAATGTCTTCTGAATGCCGGTGATACTGAGCACGATTGAACTGACCCAGCTTTGAGGCTAGCCCCTCGGGGGTGATAACGAAACCTCGCGGGAACGGGGCCGGGCCGGCAGGAAACGTGCCGCGCGCCCGCGGGAGCATGGGGGCGGCGTCCTGTAGGCTACGGGCGTGGCAACTGCAGCGGTGAGGATGCGTGCTCCCGGGAGCCGGAGCCTGCGTAATGCGCTCGAACTGCTCTCGGCACTGACGAGCCGCGACCTGCGCCTGCGCTACCAGGGGAGCATCTTTGGGTGGGCGTGGACGTTGCTGAGGCCGCTGGCGCTGGGGCTCATCCTGGCGTTTGCCCTGGGGAAGGTGCTGGGAACAGGGATCACGGCGGTGTTCCTGCTTACCGGGCTGTTCCCATGGTTCTGGTTCCAGGGGGCGGTGCAACAGGCGTCCACGTCGTTCGTCGGGAACGGCGGGCTCCTGAAGAAGGTGCGATTCCCGCGGGCGGTGCTGCCGATGAGCGTCGTGCTCGGGAACACGCTCCAGTTCGTGCTGGCGATGCCGGTGCTCGCAGCGTTCCTGATCATCGACGGGCACGAGCCGACGCTCGCGTGGGTGGTTGGCCTGCCGGTGCTGTTCGGGCTGCAGCTGGCGCTCACCTCGGGAATTGCATTATTCGTCGCAAGCGTGACGGTGTTCTTTCGCGATCTCGAGCACATTGTCGAGGTGCTGCTGAACCTTCTCTTCTATGCGACACCGATCATCTATGCGGCGGGCCAGATTCCCGGCGGATACCGCTGGATCCTCTGGGTGAACCCGCTGGCGCCGTTGGCCGAAGGCTGGCGGACGGTGCTGCTCGATGGTGAATACCCCGGCGCCGACCTGCTTGGAACGCTCGCGTTGAGCGTGGCTGCAATTGCACTTGGCTGGTTCGTCTTCAGGCAGACGGAAGACGCCCTCGCGGACGCGATATGAGCACGCCATCGGTCCGGGTGAGCCATGTTTCGAAGCGGTTCGCACCGGTGCAGGGAGGCGAACTGAAGACGATACTGCTGCACCCGGCCCGCGCCTGGCGCGAGCACGGGAAGCGGACACCGACATGGGCCGTGAACGACGTGAGCTTCGAGGTGGGGCGAGGCGAGTTCTTCAGCATCATCGGAGCGAACGGGAGCGGGAAAAGCACACTCCTGCGGCTGGTGGCCGGGCTTTCGAAGCCGACGACAGGCTCGGTCGAGCTTTCGGGGCGGCTGTCGGCACTGCTCGAACTGGGCTCGGGGTTCCACCCGAACGTGAGCGGGCGCGAGAACGCGATCATCAACGGGCTGCTCATCGGCATGACACGGGCGGAGATCGAGGTGCTGTTGCCGCGTATCGTGGCGTTTGCGGGGCTGCAGGAGTTCATCGACCAGCCGATGCGGACGTACTCATCGGGGATGTACGTGCGGCTGGGGTTCGCCATCGCGGCGCACATGGACCCGGAGATCCTGCTGGTGGACGAAGTGCTGGCGGTGGGCGATGCGAAGTTCCAAGAGAAATGCTACGACCATATCTCGGGGTTACAGGCGCAGGGTGTGACCATCGTGATGGTCTCGCACGATCTCGGGGCGGTGGAGCGCTTCTCATCGCGTGCGGCACTGATGGAACGGGGGAGGATGATCGCGATCGGCGAGCCGGAACGGATCGTTGCGATGCACCTGGAGCGGCTGGCGGAGAGTTCGCCGGAGATCAAGCGGGCGATCGGCGAGACGATGGAGGCGAACCCGGAGATGGTCGAAGAGCGGATCGCGAATGACCCGGCCTACAACGCGGCGTTTTCGAAGGCACTGGAGACGAACCCGGAGTTTCAGCGGGCGATGGCCGAGAAGGCAGTGCGCGAGCGGGGCGAATGAGGGAGTGCGCACCACGGGTGGCGGTGCTGACGGTGACGACGAACGCCGCCGAACACCTGCCGGCCTACCTCGACGCGCTGGCAGCAGTGACCTACCCGGCGATCGAACTCTGGGTGGTGGACAACGCATCGGGCGACGATTCGGCGGAGATGGTGGAGGCGCGATGGCCCGCCGCACGGGTGCTTCGCAATGACCGGAACCTGGGATTCACCGGGGCCTGCAACCGGGCGATCGAGGTCATCCTGGCGGAGGGGCAGGCCGAGTACGTGCTCTTCCTGAACGACGACACAGAAGTGACACCGGGGTTCCTCGAGCCGCTGGTAGCCCTCGCGGGGAGGCGGACCCTGGTTGCCCCGAAGACATACCTCGCGGGGCGGCCAGGGATCCTCGACGACGCCGTTGGGACGTTCGACTGGTGGCGCGGGACGTGGAAACGGCGCGTGCTGGGAAGGCAGGAGGGGCACGGCGACACCTACGCACACCCCGTAGAGACGGCGAACCTGTCGTGCCTGCTCGTGCCAGCCGGGGCGTTTCGCGAGGCCGGGATGCTCGACGACGCGTTCTTCGTGTATTACGACGACACGGATTTCTGCAGGCGCGTCCGAGAGCGAGGGTTCCGGATCCTCTTCGAGCCAGCATCGGTGGTTTTCCATCGGAAGGGGGCGACGCTGGGCGGGCAACTCTCGGCGTTCGGGTGCTATTACCTGGCACGCAACCGGCCGTACCTCATTCGCAAACACCGGAACCGGCTCCAGTTCGGGGTGTTCTTCGCGTATTTCGTGGCGACGCGCGCGGCACGGATGGTGCTCTGGGTGCGGCAGGGGCGGCGCGACCTGGTGGCGGCAACGCTTGCGGGGATACGCGACTTCATGCTGGGCCGGATGGGAGCACGGCGCTAATCGCTGCCCGATGCGGACTCCAGGGAGCGGCGGAGACGCTGGCGGCGATGTTCGAGCGCGCCGGTGCTGGTCTCGCTGCCGGGAGCGCCGGGACGAAGGAGGCCACGCTCGATGAGGCCGAGCGCGGTCTCGACGAGCATGTACGCTTCTGAGCGGTCATGCGTGCGGTGCTCGGCGATCTTGGCGAGTTCGACGTACGGCAGCACGCGGCGAGAGCGTGGCTCATTGATGAGGGCGCGCCAGCAGCGGGCAGCGTCGGCATACTGGTGGAGTTTCGTGTAGCAGCGCGCTGCCTTCTCCCAGGCTTCGAGGCGTTCAGCACGGCCGATGCCCTCATCGATGGCGGATTCGTAATAGCGCGCGGAACTCGCGTAGTCACCTGCATACTCCGCGGCCCGGGCAGCCTGGAGCGGCGAGGCGTCACCCTCACAGACAGCGCCGAGGTGGGCGGCGAGGGCAACGAGGCTGAGGACATCCCAGGCGTTGTGGCGAAGGACCGGGAGGATGTGCGTGGGGTCGCTCGTTCGCTGGAAACGGAAGTACCGCTCGGGGACTTCGGCCGACGGGCAGTCGTCTTCACGTTCAAAGCCAAGCAGCTCAACTTCCATGTGGACGAGGCGGTGGGAATCGAATGCGCCCTTGAAGAGGCGGCGGTTTGGGTGCAGCAGGTCGAGGTGAGGGAGCTGGCGGAAGAGCGGGCGCTGCCGCGAGAGGATGTAGCGCGCTTCGAGGAGGGGAAGGTCGAACGACTTGCCGTTGTAGCTGACGAGGGCAGCCGCATGATCGAGATCTTCGGCAAGGCCGCCAAGGAGACCACCTTCGTAGGCGGGCGACGGGAGGAGGTACTGGCGGAGCTTGAGGAGCGATCCATCGAAACGGGCGACCCCGGCGAGGAAAACCATAGAGCCCGCGCCGCCGAGGCCCGTCGTCTCGGTGTCGACGTAGAGGAAATCGCGGGGGTGGCATGAGGCGAGGCGCGGATCACGCGTCTGGCCGGCAAGACGAGCAGGGTCGACGGAGATCGCGCGGTGGAGGGGGATGCGGCCGTGCTCGTGACCCGTTTCGTAGACACTCTCGATGACGTAGCCGGGGCCGTTGGGCGACTGGAACCAGCGGCCGCCGAGGCCCGAGAGGTCGGTGAGTTCGGTGACGCTTTCGATGCGGGCTGCCGGTGCACGTGCTGGCTGGTGGAGCGCCGCGCGGAGCTTATCGCGGAGAGGCGTCGGTGCGGGCTGGTCGCCGAACATTTGTGCGAAGGGTGCACGAACCAACGGCAAATGACAAGTGGCAGGCTATGACCGCCACGTTCGAACTCACCTGTTGCGTGTCGTCACAGGCGGCCTTCGTTGACGATGGCTTCGAGGAGGTCGTCCCTGGCAGCGAAGCCGTGACGAGCGTAGAGGGTGCGACTACGGGCAGTGGGCCAGAGGATAGCGGAGTCGGTGCCGTTTTCGCGGCAGAATGCCATGGCGGTCGAAACGAGCAGTTCGCCGGCCCCCTGTCCGCGGGCGGCGGGAACGACGAAGACGTTCGTTATGTAGGCGTGACATTCGAGTTCGGGGCCGGGATTCGGGAGCTTTTCAATGAGCTGGAGCCAGAGATTGCCAGCGATGCTCCCGGCATCGTCTTGCAGGAGCCAGCAACGCCAACTCGAGCCAGGTTCGAGGCGAACGGCCATCCATTCGGCGCAGCGAGTGATGAACTCCTCTTCCGGTTCGATCGGTGGCCGCTCGGCTGCTCGAAAGTCGTAGCGAAGCCGGGCGAGAGCCATTGCATCGGCGGGGGTAGCGAGCCGGATGTTCACACCGGGAGCGGATGCCGGCCGAGGAATTCGACGACAGCGGCGGAGGCCTCCTCACGGAACTCGATGAAGAAGCCGTGGCGGCCGCCCTCGATGTACCGCAGCTCGGCGTTCGGAATGCGGCCGGCGAGGAGCGGCGCGTTCGCCGTCACGTTGATCTGGTCGTTTGTCCCGTGGATGACGAGGACGGGCGCGGCGAGCTCGGGAAGGCGCTCCCAGGCGTCATGGCCCTCGCTCGCCTGGTAGTGAAGCTTCTGACAGTACGCGGGGATTGGATTGCGGGCGCGCTCACGCATGAACTCCACGTACTCGGGGTGTGCATCGAGGTACTCGGGCGAAACCATCTGCCCGGCGAGGAAGCGGAACGCCTCCTCGGGGTCGGTGGGCCGGTTTGCCATCCGTGCGTCGACTTCAGGCGGGCGGCGGACGCCGTGGGCGTTGCCGGGCGTGGTGCAACCGAGGACGAGCGCGCCAACACGGCCAGGGTGGTCGATACCCAACCACTGGCAGATCCGGCCACCCATGGAGATGCCGTAAGCATGCGCACGGCTGATACCGAGGTGGTCGAGCAACGCGACGGCGTCGTGTGCAAACTCGCGGGTGGTATAGCGGCCGGCTTCGCGGGGTTTGTCACTCTGGCCGGTCCCGATGTGATCGAAGGCGATGACGCGGTAGTGACCGGCAAAATCGTTACGGATGGCATCCCACATGTGGTGGTCGCTACCCTGGCCGGCGATGAGGAGGAGCGGCTCACCGGCGCCGGTTTCTTCGTAGTAGAGCGAAAGGCCTCGGGACGGTGCGAACGGCATAGCGGGGACGTTAGCGGGCTGGCTCACGCGCGGCAAGTGCTGCCTCGACAAGAAGATCGAGCCCAAATTCAAACCCGGCCCGGTGGTTGGGATTGCTGTGGAACTGCCCGGCGAGGCGAAGGACGGTGTAGCCGTGGACCATCGCCCAGAGTGCTTCGGCAAGCCATGGGCCGCGTTCGGGGCCGGCCATCTCGGAGGCCAGGGCAATGACGGGATCCGCCGAGGCAAGGTTGACGTGGAGGTTCGCCGAATCGGTCGCGCAGGGCCCGAACATGAGGGCAAAGAGCTGCGGATTGGCCTCGGCGAAGGAGATATAGGCCCGGGCCATAGCGTGGACACGGTCGCGCACAGTGCCGGGACAAGAGAAGGAGCGCTGCATGGCGGCGCCGAAATCGGCGAAACCGGCTGCGATGAGGTGTTCGATGATCGCCTCGCGGCTCTCGACGTGGAAATAGAGGGAGGGTGCGGCGACATGGAGTTCGCGGGCGAGGGTGCGCATACCGATCGCATCGGGTCCGCCGGATTCGAGGAGGCGGCGGGCGGCGGTGAGGATATTGCCGGTGGTGATACGTCGGGGGTGGGGCATACCTAACAATATAAGGCTTGACCGGTACCGGGGCCATTTCATATAGTGTTGGGCATCAAGTCTAACGTCGTTCGACTCGACAACGGCGTACTCTCGAGGCAGAGCTCTGGAGGACCGGCAGCCATGACCGTGAGCTATTACAGCAAGCCCAACTGGGCGATGAAGCACGTATTGAACCCCGCAATCGAGCTGGTGACGAAGTCGGGATTGAGCCTCCGCGGCTCACGCGTGCTGGCGGTGCAGGGCCGCAAGAGCGGGAAGTGGTACACCACACCCGTGAACCTGCTGGAGTTCGAAGGCGGGCGTTACCTGGTGGCGCCGCGGGGCGAGACCGGCTGGGTGAAGAACATCCGCTCGAGCAAGACAGGCATCGTTCGGCTGGGACGGAAGAGCGAGCCCATCGCGGTCGAGGAGGTGGCCGACGACCAGAAGCTGCCGGTCCTGCGCGAGTACCTGAGGCGCTGGTCTGCAGAGACCGCGGGCATGTTCGGCCTGTCGAAGAAGCCATCGGACGAGCAGATCGCGGCGATTGTGAGCCGCCACCCGGTGTTCCGAATCGTAGGGTAGGACACCGGGAACTCCTGGAGGTTGCCTGGCGTCTGGGGATGTAGACGGGGCGATTCCCGCACGGATGACGAGATGGGCGATATCGATGCAGGCATGACGCTGCAGAACGCTGCCGGACGGCTGAGCGAGCCTGAGCAGCGATTATATGCGCTCGCGAAGCAGCCGATCCCGCTGGCGGAGGTCGCCGTGCGACTGGGCGTGAGTATCGCCGAGGCTGACCGGAGGGTTGGCTTGCTGTGCGCGACGCTCGGGTTCGCGGACAGGGCGGCGTTGCAGTTGGGCGCCGTGGCGGCACCCCCGGAAGCGGAGAGCGATGGCGGAGCGGACGTTCCTGAGCGAGTGGCGCGGACGTTCTCGCGGCGGGCGGTGCTGGTTGCCGCTGGCGCCGGCCTGGCAGCCGTGGCAGCCGGTGGAACCTGGGCCGCATCGTGGCGGGGCACATCGAAGCGGCCAACGGTGGCAGACGTAACGCCAACGGCCCTTCCAACCGCCGTAGATGAGGGGCGAATCGAGCGGGACGACAGCTGGGAGCGGCGGGACTTCCCGGGGCTATCACCGCTGCGGTGGCCGGCCGCAGTGTACTTCGTGAAGGTGACCGACGGGTCAGTCGAGGGGTACCAAACCACCCTGGCCGACGCGCCCGCGGTGTTCGCCAATGGAGAGGTGCTGGCCGCAGGTATCCCCGGGGCAGCGGTTTGCAAGGCCTACCATCGAACGCTGGCGCAGGGATATCGCTGGGCGGGACAGTCGCGCAGCCTGGTGGCGGCAACCGTGGACTGGATGCTGTTTGAAGAGCTCGGGCCACGGGGCGGAGGCCCGGGCGAGCCAACCGGGAAGTTCCGGATGGTCGGCTACAACCTGCAGGAGTTGCTGCGATTCGAGACGCCGGGAGGGACGCAATTCCAGCAGCGGGTGCTCGTTTCGCCGGATGGGACGCGGGCCGCGATCTGGAGCCGGACGAGCACAGAGGCGAGCCTGCTTCGGGTGAACCTCGAGAGCGGGGCCATCGAGACACGGTTCGATCTCGAGCTCCAGCCCCCGCTGCAAGTGTCCTCGACAACACCGGTGCAGATCCCGGGGACGAATGACCTGATGTTCGAGATCAACCTGTACGGGGGCCCCAATGCACAGCCGCCGCGGCAGGTCCGGGCGAGGTGGGATGGCGACTGGAGCGAGTTGTACGCGTTGCCGGGCGAGCGCATCCACTCGTGGTCGCCTGGCGGGAGGATGAGCCTGGCCGAGGTTGCGCTGCGTGGTTTCACCGGTGGTGGGGGCGAAGGCGGGGGTGAAAACTGGCCGGCGACCATCGTCCGAAACAGCGAAGGCCAGATGAGGACGCGCGTACTTTCCGCGGCGCTGTATTACGGTGATGGCGTTACGGGCCGCTGGCTTGCTGATGGGTCGGGGTTCGTGGCGCTAGTCGACAATGGGCGGACCGAGGGGCCCGGGTGGGATCGCATCGGGTACGCGATATTCAGTCCCAATGGCATCCTCCAGGAACGGTTGCCGCTGCCCGAGTACGATAAGTCGCACCAGACGTGGTGGCGGTCACTGTTCTACATGGGGGCGACGCCGCACCCGACGGACCCGAACCTGCTGGCATTCGGGCGGACGGCGGTCTATAACCGGGCGACGAAGCAGTGGATGCATGTGGACTTCGATGACCCCGCGGGGCCAGCACACCTCAATCCCTGGTCGGGGAGGGCGAACGAGATTGTGCTCTCCGTACCACATCTCGGGCACGGCGGGGGAGGAATTCCGGCGCTGCTGCCGCCAAGGGCGTGGCCGGTCGGTGTCCCCGGCTTCCGTGTCGAAGGGACGGGCGACTGCGTAAACATGCGCGAGTCTCCGTCGTTGCAGGCGAAGGCGATCACCTGCCTCGTAGATGGCACGTATACTGAGGTCACCACGCCGCCGGGTCCGTCCAGCAACATCTCGTTCATCCGCAACGAAGAGGGCGCGTGGGCGTACGTGACGACCGGGAGGTTGTCGGGCTGGGTGTCGTCGGCGTACCTGCGGTGGGACGTGCCAGGGCCGGATGACATCGCGCTGTGAGGCAACGACTGAGTGACGGACTTCACGGTCCCGGCCGCACCCATGCCGCCAGTGTGAAGCGAATGACAGAATTCTCTTAGCCCCGAGCGAGACACTCGTTCCCAGCGAAATTGCTGGGAGAGAAACCATGGTGTTCACCTGGGACTGGTATCGGGCGCTGCTGTTCGTGCACGTGGCGTCGGTCGTTGTCGCACTGGGCGCGACATTCGCGCTGCCGCTGTTACAGCCGATGGGTGCGCGCGGGGGCGTGCGCACGCTGCGGTTCGTCCTCGAGTTCACGCACAGGCTGGAAACGCGGATCGTCGGGCCGGGGTCAGGAATCGCCTTCCTATCGGGGCTGGCGCTCATCTTCAACGACCGCACGGGGTACAGTGATGACATGCCGCTCTGGCTGACCGTCGCGGTCGCGTGGTTCCTGGTCGCCGCGGTGGTGGCGAACGTGTTCCAGGCGCCAAACCTGAAGAAGGCGATCATGCTGCTCGATGCGGTACCGGACGAAGGCCCAATGCCACGGGGACTCGGCCCACTGGCCAGCCGGATGCGGATCACCGGGCAGATGCTGAGCGTCTCGACCATCGGGGTACTGCTCCTGATGGTCTGGAAGCCCTGAAGGAAGTTGCGAGTGCGGCGCCCGGTTGATGCCGGCGCCGCTTCGCGATTGAGTGACTACGACGGGTTCGGGGCGTTGCCGTTACCGTTCGGTGATGCAGGTGCCGAGCCGTTACGGTTCTGCTGGAGGAGTTGGGCGACGAATGCGGTGAAGACGTTGCCGCCGCCGTCGCCATCCCCGCTGACGAGTATATCGGGGGTGATCTTGAGCGAGGCGCCGGAGACGGACTTCATGACCTCGATTGCGGCGAGGTTGCCCTGTCCGACGGCCGCGACCTGCTTCTCGTAGGCTTCGGCGGTGGCGTTGCCCACGGCAAGGATGCGCGCACCCTCGGCTGTGCCCTCGACTTCGACAGCGCGGGCGCGGCCCTCGGCTTCGATGATGGTCTTCTGCCTGGTTTACTCGGCCACCTGGACACCGATCTGGGCGGTTACGAGGTTGATCTGCTGGTTCGCCTGGGCGCGGGTGTTCTCGGTGGCGATGCGCTCCTTTTCGGCCTTCTGCTGTTCGACGAACATCGCCTGCTGCTGGGCGGCGATGACGCGGCCCTGCTGAATCTCCATGAGTTCGGGCGGGAGGATGATCTGGCTGATGAGGACGGAGACGCACTCGCAGTGGTACTTCTCGAGTTCTTCGCGGGCGCGGGCCTGCGCTTTGAGCTGTTCCTCGGCGCGGTCCTGCATGAACGCCATCGCCTCGGATGACGATGCCTGGTTGCGGAAGGAGGAGTCGATCATCGGGTGGATGACATGATCGATGAGGTTCTCGACGGAGCCGATCTTGGCGACCATGAGCGGCGCCTGGTCGGGGCGGACGCGGATAACGACCTTGACGCTGACGCGCATCTCGAAGCCATCGCGGCTGGTGACGGCAAGCGGGTTGAAAAGTTGCATGCTCCGTGGCTGGGATGCGACGTCGGGGCCATCATCGGGGACGTTGATAACGCCCTCGTTGGCCCAGTCGATGGTGAGGTTGGTGGTGGGGACGATGTAGGCGATGTAGGCCCAGCGGTTAAGGTAGTAGACACCCGGGCCAGCGACCTCGGCGAGGATGCCCCGATAGCCGTCGGGGACGACATACCGCTCGAGGCCTTCCTTGAGGTGGTATTCGTCGGACATCGGCGGCGGTTCCTTGCCAACGTTTGAGACGAGGACGGCAACCTCTCCTCTCTGGATGACGGCGACCTCGTCGAGCTTCACATCGAAGAGGAGCGGGTTGATGTAGTACGTACCGGGGCGGAGGAGGTCGTACTGTGGGCCACGCTGGCCACCGTTGCGGAGAAACGCCTCGCTGTCCTGGAAGTCGCTGTGGCCTTCGACATGGATGGCGACGAGTTCACCTTCGGGGAGGGGTTCGCCATCCTTTGCCGTAACCAGTCCGATCTGGTTGGCGGACACGACCGTGGCGCCGCGAGTCTCGACGGCGAACATGTCGGTGTTGATGCGATAGCGGCCGGGGAGGAGGACTTCAATCTGGGGCCCGCGCTGGCCACCAAGTTCAAGGAACGCCTGCCCGTCCTGGAAGGCGGTGTGGCCTTCGACCCTGCTTGCGAGAAGGCGGCCGGGCGACATGGGGTCGCCATCGCGCGCACTGACGACGCCGACCTGGCCGGGTGGGATGGTGATGGCGGGTTCGAGCCGGATGCGGAACAGGTATGTGTTGATGCGGTACTTGCCGGGGGCAAGGATATCGACCTGCGGTCCCTTCTGACCGCCGTTGCGGAGAAATGCCTCGCCGTCCTGGAAGGTGTCGTGGCTATCGACGTGGCGGCCGAAGATGCGGCCGGGGTCGAGTGCCCGGCCATCGATAGATTCGACGATGCCGACAGACTCATCGTCGACCAGGATCATGGCGTCCTTCGAGACCTTGTAGAGAAACGGAGGCAGGAAGTGGAGGCCGGGAGGGAGGACACGAGCCTGGATACCGATCTCGCCTTGCATGGCGATGACACGGCCCTCGGGCAGCCCTTTGCCGACATAGCGGCGTTCGAGAATGCCGACCTGTTGGCCGCCAATATTGACGAGCATGCGGCCAGCACTGACCAGGATGAGGAATACTGCCAGGATGACGGCAAGGACGATGAGTGCGGCCATTGGGGAGTCTCTTTCATTCTTTCTGGGCTATAGAACCGCCCGCTAAGCCCGGTGGACGCCCTGAGCAGCTTTGCGTCCTCCAACCGATCGGCCTCAATCTACGCCGGCGCGTGGGCGGGATCCATATGGGAAATCCTGATTTGCGCGTGGCTCGTGAGGCTGCGCCACAACCCGGGTAACGGCCCCGGTACCACTGCTGCGTGCATGCCTGCGGCAACGCACCCGGCGGGAAGCTCACTTCTGTTCGCGGGATATGGTTTTCTTCTCGGGATGATGGACGAGCAGGACGGGGCGGTCGGCCGCACGGACGACTCCCTCGGCGACGCTGCCGAGGATGACGCGGCGCCAGCCACTGCGGCCATGAGTGCCGATAACGATGACCCCGGCATCCCAGGCTCCTGCCGCATCGACGATGGTCTGGGGGACGGAGCCTCCGAGACACTCTATGGCTTCCGTCTCTGCCTCGATCCCGGCGTCTCGCGCGGTTGTAGCGGCGGCGGCCAGGACCTGGCGGGCGGCGGCAAGCAGGGGCCGTTCGATGGCGGCTTCGTCGGCGCCTTCACCGGTGAGGGCGGCGGCAGGTACATCGACGATAGCCACAACGCGAACGGACGCGCCAGGCACATGGTTTGCGAGCCGGATGGCTTCGGCGAGCGCTGCGTCGGATGTCTCGGAACCGTCAACTGCAACGAGAATGCGCTGGTACACAAACCGCCTCCGCTATGGTGGAGCGGGACAGCAGCGATGCTGTGTCTCCTTTCGATGATAGCGGCAGAGGTGGGCCAGTAGCCAAAGGGTAGCGGCGCGGGCGAGGCTGGGCCCTCCATTACCGCATGGCGGCGATACGGAACGGTATACTGGCGGCATGGCCATCCGAACCCCACGACCGAAACGGCAGGAGCGGCAGGCGGCTTCGCGCTACCACGGTATGCGCATGACCGAGAAGGAATACCTGGCGCTGCCGGAGGAGAAGCCGTATCTCGAGTACGTCGACGGAGTCGTGCTGCAAAAACCCATGCCAAACATCGAACACACGCTGCTGACAGGCCATCTGATCATTGAACTTGGGCTTTACGCCCGGCGCACAGGAGGGCACGTGGGCCCCGAGGCGCGAACACGGTTCACAGATGGTGCGAACTACCGGCTTCCAGACGTCTCGTACTGGACTTCGCCGGGCAGGCCAGCGAACGATTCGGTGCCGACCCTCGCAATCGAGGTGCGATCACCGGGCCAAACGATGGGGGAGCTCCGCGAGAAGTGCCGGTTTTTCCGGCGAAACGGAGTCGAGGTGGCGTGGCTCGCTGACCCGGAGTCCCGCACCGTCGAGGTCTTCGAGGAGGGACGAGACGCGGAAGCCCTCGCGGCCCCGGCCATCCTCACCTCTCCCGCACTTCCAGGGTTCGCGCTCGACCTCGCCGGTCTGTTTGGGGTGCTCGATTCCTGACGGTTCATCGTAGCCGTGACGGTCCGTGATCGGCAGGCGCGTCATGCGGCGGCCCGGTCAGTGGTCCACACGGTGAGCGCTCACTCCTGAGAGGCGGGCAGGGTTCCGGTGGGCCGGTAGCCAAAGGGTAGCGGTGTGGACGAGGCTGGGTGCTTCATTATCGCATGGCGGCGATACGGAACGGTATACTGGCGGCATGGCCATCCGAACCCCACGACCGAAACGGCAGGAGCGGCAGGCGGCTTCGCGCTACCACGGTATGCGCATGACCGAGAAGGAATACCTGGCGCTGCCGGAGGAGAAGCCGTATCTCGAGTACGTCGACGGAGTCGTGCTGCAAAAACCCATGCCAAACATCGAACACACGCTGCTGACAGGCCATCTGATCATTGAACTTGGGCTTTACGCCCGGCGCACAGGAGGGCACGTGGGCCCCGAGGCGCGAACACGGTTCACAGATGGTGCGAACTACCGGCTTCCAGACGTCTCGTACTGGACTTCGCCGGGCAGGCCAGCGAACGATTCGGTGCCGACCCTCGCAATCGAGGTGCGATCACCGGGCCAAACGATGGGGGAGCTCCGCGAGAAGTGCCGGTTTTTCCGGCGAAACGGAGTCGAGGTGGCGTGGCTCGCTGACCCGGAGTCTCGCACCGTCGAGGTCTTCGAGGAGGAACGAGACGCGGAAGCCCTCACGGCCCCGGCCGTCCTCACATCTCCCGCGCTTCCAGGGTTCGCGCTCGACCTCGCCGGCCTGTTTGGGGTGCTCGATTCCTGACGGTTCCTCGTCGCAGGAAGGTTCCGTGATCGGCAGGCACGTAACGGGGCGGCCCGGTCACCAGTACACGAGCGTGCATGGCCTGTGGCAAGCGCGATGCCGGCCATGATGCTGGCCGAGGGCACGAAGAAGGTGGGGGCGTTGTTGGAGCCTTCCGTGGCTCTCACCGGGTTGCATCCGGCCCGCCCACGCCGTGTTTACCAGCAGGGCAAGCATTTGTGCCTGGCGCCCCGGGAGACGGCGGGACTGCCCTTCCCGTGATTTGGTTGTTGGCCGGCGTTTCGCGATACTGGACGTTCGGGCCCGTTCGCGGGTCCGCGTGGAGGCATGCCCACGGGGCAGGCCGTTCGCACACACCACCCCAGGAGAGCCATCGTGGCAAAGAAGGTCCGTGCAGTGGTGACACTGCAAATCCCGGCCGGGAAAGCGAACCCGGCTCCGCCGATTGGCCCGGCACTCGGCCAGCACGGCGTGAACATCATGGAGTTCTGCAAGGAGTACAACGCTCGCACGCAGAACCAGGTTGGGCAGATCGTGCCGGCCCAGCTCACCATCTTCGAGGACCGTTCGTTCACGTTCATCCTCAAGACGCCGCCGGCGACCGATATGCTCCGCAAGGCCGCCGGAATCGACAAGGGCAGCGGAAACGTGCGCCTCAACAAGGTCGGCCGCGTCTCGCAGGATGATGTCCGGAAGATCGCCGAAACGAAGATGCCGGACCTCAACGCCAACACCGTCGAGGACGCCATCAAGATCATCGAGGGTACCGCGCGCTCGATGGGCATCGAGGTGCAGTAGCGATGCCCAAGCACGGTAAGAAGTACCTGGAAGCGGCAAGCAAAGTCGACAAGTCGAAGCTCTATACGGTTGATGAGGCGATCGGCCTTGCGCGGGAAGTTGCGCCGGCGAAGTTCGATGAGACCGTGGAGTTGCACATCAAGACGGGGCTGGACCCGCGCCACGCAGAGCAACAGATCCGCGGTAGCACGGTGTTGCCAAACGGCCTGGGCAAGGTGCTGCGCGTGCTCGTCTTCACCGAAGGCGAAGCCGTGGGAGCGGCGCGCGATGCAGGCGCGGATTTCGTCGGTAGCGACGACCTGATCAAGCAGATCGAGGGCGGCTGGACCGACTTTGATGTCGCCATCGCAACGCGCGAAATGATGGGCAAGGTCGGCCGCCTGGGGCGTATCCTCGGCCCGCGCGGGCTCATGCCGAACCCGCGGTCGGGGACGGTCATTGGTGCTGAGGACATCGCCAAGACAGTCGCGGAAGCGAAGCAGGGCCGCGTCGAATTCCGTCTCGACCGCCTCGCGAACATCCACGTTCCGCTCGGCAAGGTGAGCTTCGAAGCGGAGAAGATCCGCGAGAACATGGCCACCCTGATCGAAGCCGTGAACGCGGCGAAGCCGAAGGAAGCGAAGGGCCAGTACATCCGCAGCATGACGCTGACGACGACGATGGGCCCCGGCATTCATCTCGACCTCAGCCAGGCGCTGGCACTCCGCACCGCCTGAGTCCCTCACGCACCATCGAAAACGGGCCTCCTAATAGGAGGCCCGTTTTTGTTGTGCGGCAAATGGCACCAAGGGGCGAAGAGGCTGCATGCTACTGCAATGAGTGGCAGTTACCTACAATGGCAATGAAGAAGAGCCTGCTGCCAGGTGGTGGCAGAGTCCCGCCGTGCTACGTGGAGTGGAAGGTTGGCAACGTCGTTCCGGCGCCTGGAAGATAGCGAACTGGATGAGGCGCACGCGATCGTTGCTGCCGCGACCGAGTGGCTGAACAACCGGGGAATCGTGCAGTGGACGCGCGTGATGCCGCGCGAGATGTACATGGAGCGCCAGGAGCGGGGCGAGAATTATGGGCTGTTCGAGCCCGGCCTCTCGGCGGTGATGACGCTCAAGGAGCAGGCACCCGAGTACTGGCGAGACCGGGAATACGAAAAACCGTTCCTCTGGCTCTCAACACTCGCCTCACGGCGTGACGTGCCGGGCTCGGGCGGGCGCGCCCTCGAGGCGGCCGTGGACTTCACGGCACGTTCGGGGTTCGCCAGCCTCTACCTCGACTGCGTGGATCGGGACGATGCGCTGCCATCGTTCTACCGGCGTGCCGGGTTCGAGCAGCTGGAGCGGCGCGAGGTCTGGCCAGGCTGGCCGATGTGCCTCTTCGTGAAGCGGTTTGACGGAGAGCAGGCCTAAGATCGTGCGGCTGTGCCGGGTCTGAGCCACTCGGCGCCATGGTCCTCCGAGGTGATCCGGCCCTTTCGCATGTGGATGACGCGGTCGGCGGCGGCGGCGACATTCATATCGTGCGTCACGAGCAGGATGGTGAGCTGGCTCTCCTCGCGGATGCGGCGGAAGAGCTCGATGATGCCGAGGGCGGCCTCCGGGTCGAGGCTGCCAGTCGGTTCGTCGGCGAGGAGCAGGGTAGGGTTGTTGGCGAGCGCCCGGGCGATGGCAACGCGCTGACGTTCGCCACCGGAGAGTTCGGGTGGCCGGAGGTTGACGCGTTCGGCGAGGCCGACGCCCTCCAGGAGGCCAAGCGCGCGTTTCTTGCTCTCCTTGTTACTGACGCCGGTACCGATCGTGGCGATCTGGACGTTCTGGAGTGCGGTGAGGTTCGGCAGGAGGTTGTGGAGCTGGAAAACGAGGCCGACTTCGAGCCGGCGGTAGCGGTCGATGCTCGGGAGGCCGGGGAGTGCCTTGCCACTGACGCGAATCTCGCCGGAGGTCGGCTCATCGAGCGCGGCGATGAGGTGGAGAAGCGTGGACTTTCCTGAGCCTGAGGGCCCGGTGAGGGCGACCCACTCACGCCGGTTGATCGCGAACGACACATCTTCGAGGGCGTGGACCTTGCCGCTCTCGTAGATCTTCGAGACGTGGCTCACTTCGACGGCCGGTTCCTGGGCTGACTGTTGATCATTCATGGCGAATCGCCGTCAGCGGCCGAAGCATCGCTGCCCGCAATGCGGGGTAGAGCGCCCCGAAGGCGGCCATGCCGAAGGTGATGAGCAGGGCACGAAGGAACACGTCGTTGCTGTACACCGGATTGAAGAGTCCCTCCAGCGAGGGCGCACGCTCGAGTATCTGGATGAGGATGAACCCCAGCCCAATACCGGCCATGCACCCGGACATGGTAACGATAAACGCCTCGCCCAGGACATCGGCGACGATTCGGACGCGAGACCAGCCGATGGCCCGGAGGACGCCGAACTCGCGCGTCCGCTCGAAGACGGAGAGGCTCATCATGTTGAGGACGGTGACCGCGCCAATGATGAGGGCGAGTGCCGAAACCCCGGTGTTCGCCGCGCCGAGCAGTTCGAGGTTGCGGTCGACGTGGCCGAAGTCGGTCTCGGAGCGGACGGTGGCGAGTTGGGGCTCGGCCTTCTCGATCGCCTTCCGAACGGATTCAATATCGTAGCCCTGGGCGACTTTGACGAAGCCAACAGTAATACTGCTCGGCTTCCGCTGAGTGGCCTGGAGGTGCCGGAGGGGCACCATGGCGGCAGAGTCGCCGAACACCTCGCCGGTCTGGTAGATACCAACGACGGTGTAGTCATTCTTGTCGAGGTGAACGGTGTCGCCGACCGTCTTGCCGAGGTCGCGGGCGGCCTGGTAGCCGAGCATCGCCTGGTTATCGGCGGCGTCGTCATACGTCTTGCCGACCACGAGGTGGACGCCAAACGGCTCCTGGTCGGCGGACTTCATCCCGATGATGAGAAAGAATGGATGCTGTTCATCGAGCTTGAAGCCGGCGACGAGGACACCGATTGAGCTCTCGACACCGGGGATCTTGCGGACGGTATCGAGATCGTTCTCATCGATGTTGCTGTAGAGCACATCAGTAGCATTACGCTGGGCAATTGTAAAGTCGGAGCTGCCTGCCCGAAGAATCGCGACGGCGCTCTCGCGCAGGCTGTGGGTGAGCACACCCATTGCGACGACAGTCATGATGGTGACAGCGATCGCCATGGCGGTGAGCACGGAGCGAAATTTCCGGGTATGGACGTTACGCCAGACCAGCAGCGTGAAACTCACGGCCTCTCCCTTCAGCGGCCAAGCGGCAGCAGCGACTGTTCGGGCGTAGCATGATTCGGTGCAGGGCGCGCGGCAAGCCCCGCTGGAGACCCCGATTGGCGTTCGATCGGCCCTCGCCGAGGTTGCGATAAATTCGTCACAATACACGGTGGCCGAAACGGCCCTGCGGATTCGCACGGGAGAGACGACGATGACGAGATTTGGAACCAGGCATGTGCTCTTCGGCCTTCTTGCTGCCGCGCTCGGCGGGACCACCCTGGTGGCGGCCGCATGCGGTGGCGGCGACGACCTGGGTGATATCAAGGCGACAGCGACTGCGGCGGCGAAGAATGCACCATCGCCCACAGCAACCCCGGATCCGGTGCCTGCTTACCGGCAAGCAGCGGACCAGAAGGCGGGTGAACTGGCGACAGCCGTGAAGAAGATCCAGGACGACATGATTGCGGCATCGACGACCCAGGCCGACCCGAAATGGCCATCGGTGCTCACGGCCGATGCCGACGCAATCACCCAGAAGGCCAACGAGCTCATCGCACTCAAGGCGCCGAACGCCGACTACCAGCCAGTCGCCGACCAGATGACGACCGCGGCGACAAAGCTCTCCACCGGTGCAGACCTGATGAAGCAGGCAGTGACGAAGCTCTCGCAGGATTTCGGCATCCAGGGCGCGGCCGCGCTTGACGAGGGTATGAAGCAGCTCGCTACCGCCCGCGAGACACTGGCGAACAAGAAGTAGCGGAGCGAGCAGGCGCACGATGAAGTGGCTGTTCTATTCCGTGGTGGCTGCGGCGGCGTTACTCGCGGCCATCATCGCGACCGTGCGCATCCGGCGTGGGGGAACGGGTGCGCCCACCGGGAGCGTGTGAGCAACTGCCGCTTTCTCCAAGCCCCATCGGAGCGATATGAGCGTGGGCTTCTTGATACCCGGCCCCGCGAGGTGTAGAAGCGGGCGCATCATGAACGAGAAGCTGAACTCAGACCATCGCATCTTCGTCAGCTACATCGACAAGTCCCGCGAGTACTACCTCGCGCAGGGCTATGGGAACCCTTACCGCTGGGCACACTTCGACGAGGTCCCCTTTGGCAGGTTGGCGAGGCCGCTGAGTGAATCGCGAATCGGCCTCGTGACAACGGCAAGCCTCCCCCAACCGGAACCCGCACCCGATTCATTCGCCATTGCTCCAGTGGTGTACGCGGCCCCGACGGACCCGGCCCCCACAAGCCTCTATACCGACCACCGGTTCTGGGATAAAGACGCCACGCACACACACGATATCGACTCGTTTGCGCCGATCAACCGGCTGCGCGAAGCCGAAGCGGCGGGCAAGATCGGCAGTCTGTCGCCGCGGTTCTATGGCATCCCCACCGTTTATAGCCAGCGCCAGACAATGGAATCGGACTGCCCCGCACTCCTCGGGCTTTGCCGCGAAGATGGGGTGGATGCGGCGATCCTCGTGGCTCTCTGACCAGTCTGTCACCAGACCGTGAGTCTGGCGGCAAGGCACCTCGAAGAAGCGGGTATTCCGACGGTGGTTGTTGGGTCGGCCCGCGACATCGTGGAGCAATGCGGAGTTGCCCGGTTCCTGTTCACCGACTTCCCGCTTGGCAATCCGTGCGGCGCCCCTTACGACCCGGCGATGCAGACAGCGATCGTGGGCATGGCGCTGGAATTGCTGGAGTCGGCACGCATGCCCCGCACCACGGTGCAGACACCGTTTCGCTGGCCAAACGATGACTGGCGGCAGGACTTCATGCGCTTCGACCATCTCACGGCAGAGGAACTCCGGGAGATGGGTGAGGGCCGCCGCCGGCGCCAGGCCGAACAACACCCGGTACGCGCAAGCGGATAGCGGCGCCCTCACCAGCGGTGGCTGGCGAATGCCCACTCGATGATGTTGATGGCGTCCTGGGCGCGGGTAGAGGTGTTGAGAAGGACGGCATAGATACGGTGACCGTCGCGCTTCGCCGAGACAACGAAAGTGCGGCCCGCCTGCTCGGTGTAGCCGGTCTTCACGCCATCGACACCGGGCGTGTAGTTCAGAAGGGGGTTGAGGTTGTAGAGGTCGATATCACGCGACCCCTTCGCAACGTGCTTTTCGGTGCCCACAATCTGCGCGAAGGTCGCGTTCTGCATTGCGTAGCGCGAGAGGAGGGCGAGGTCGGCGGCAGTGCTGTAGTGGTCCGGCCCCCCGAGGCCGGTGGGTTCTGTGAAATGCGTATCGCGGAGGCCGATGCGGGCAGCCAGGTCGTTCATGCGGGCAACGAAGTCGGACTGGCTCCATGACGTTGCCTGCATGAGTGCCTCCGCGGCGTCGTTCCCGGAGACGAGCATCATTCCATAGAGGAGTTCACGGACAGAGAAGCGGTCACCGGGCTCGAGGCCCATGACGGAGCTGTCCTGCTCCCACTCGCGCTGCAGGTTCGGGTTCACGTCGACGACGCGGTCGAGATCGCCCCCTTCGATGACGACCATGGCTGTTGCAATCTTGGTGAGGCTCGCGGGGGCCATGCGCTGGTGACCGGCACGGTCGAAGAGGATGGTGCCGGACGCTTCATCCATGACGATGATCGACTGGGCGCTGAGTTGCGGGACCGGGATATCGAGTGCGGCCGGCGGCTTCGGGTCCGGTTGGAGGCTGCGCTGAGCGGCTGCGACCGGGGCGCCGGGCGGGTGTCCACCATCGAACGGCGAAGTTGTCGTTGGGGTTGCCGTTGGTTCGAACCACCGGGCGAAGGCGGAGTTGTTGCCGCTGCTCTTGCCGTTGCAGGACGAGAGCAGAATTGCGAAGGCGATAACGCCGATGAGCGTCCGGCTGCTCATGTGGGAGCAAGAATACCGCGCACGTGGTTTCGAACCAGCGGGGGTAAGCGACGGGCAAAGAGCGCCCGGTCCGGGTGCTTCAGGCTGGCAAACGGCCGATACGGCGGAGGGCAATCTCGGACGCGGTATTGGGCGCGGGCTCGGCGAGAAGCTCGAGGCGAGCGAGCCACTTCACACTGGTGAAACACTCCCCACCGGGGACGAGGAGCCGCACGGGTGCACCATGCGCCTGCGGGATCGGCTCACCGTTGAGGGTGAGCGCGAGAAGTGACTGACGGGCTACGTCGACGGGGAGCGGCAGGCTGAAATCGCCGGCGGAGGCCTGTACCCAGCGGGCGTCGCCAGCAATGCCGGCACGATCGAGCACCTGGCCCATGCGGACGCCACGCCAGCGCAGGCCCGGAACAGTCCAGCCCTCCAGGCAGGCGAACTCATCGAAGATCTCGTCCTGCGGCATGGCAGCGAGATCCTCGGCGCCGAGCGAGAGCGGCCGCGAAACGAGGCCGTCGATGACGAGCCGGTAGCCGGCCGCGGGCTCGGGATAGGGATGGATGGGGAGCGATTCGAGGCGCTTGACTTCGGGCATGGCGAACTCCTGCCTTCGAATCTAGCGCGGCCGGCTACCGTTCGCCAGCGGAGATATCGAGGTCCACCGCCACGGGGAGCGCTGTCTGCCCCCAGTTCGTAAGGTCACCGCTGTAGCCGGGCTGGTACTTCGCCACGAGGAGCCGGCGGGCGAGAGCATCTTCCTCGGTGGCGGGGGCGACAAGACGGGCAGTTCCGTGGAACACCTGCCCGGCAATGCGAACGGTCACGGCGGGGATCTCCCGGATATTCCTCACCCAGTGGGAGTTGTCGCGCCCGCCGCTGAGCAGGTAGAGGGTTATGCCGGCGAGACCGAACCAGATCTCGATCTCACGCGGCTGGCCGCTCTTGCGGCCCGTAGTCGTGAGGTAGCAGTAGTCGCTCGTGGCGGCGAGGCTGGAGAGGTCCATCACGGTACACTCTACGCGGATTGTGGGCGTGCCAGTTTGCCGGAGCTTGACCCGGCAGGTCGCCTCGAAGCGCTATCTTTGACACCTTTGGTGGCACGCATGTTGAGAAGCTTCGCGATCCTCGCAGTTGGCATCCTTGGCGCTGGCGCGTTCCTCGTGCAGGCGTTCGCCCAGGAAGGCAGCACTCCGACCCTGCCAAAGCGCGCCATCGTCATCGGGCTAGCCCACGACGTCGCACCGCCAACACCAACCCCCACCGTACCGGCGTATCCGCCGCCTCCGCCGCCAGACCCCGCATATTGCGAACCGTCGGGATTCGGGCCGCCCACCCCGCCGAACGCGGTAATCGGGCTGCTCAGCATCGGCGGAGAGCCAGCCCCGGCTGGCACGCTCATCACCCTAACGTTCGACGGGAAGCGCGGACCCGCAGCGTATATCCCTGAAGCCGGTGGATATCGGGTCTTCTACGCCGCAGGCGGACAAGGGCACGAACCTCCATGCATCAACCAGGTCGGTTCGGAGCTCGGGGTGATGGTGAACGGCCAGGCGGTGCAGTCGGGTGTCCGCGTCGGGGATGAGGCATCGCGGTTGGTCTTGAGGTTCGACGTCGCGCTCCCTTGATTCGATTGGCAGCCGGGTAGTTGTTGGCCCATGCGCAGCGCGTTACAGTCCCGGCACAGCAGCATCGGGAGGGATGGAAATGACGCAGGTGCAGGATCGGGTGAATGTCCGCGAGGGCGTGGTTTTCGGGACGGGCGGGGGCAGGGAACTCCGTTGCGACATCTTCGAGCCACCAACCGCCGTTGCGAACGGGATCGGGGTGCTGCTCGTACACGGCGGTGGCTGGAGTGGCGGCGACCGATCGCAGCTGCGCGGATACGGCATTCTTCTCGGGCGGCGCGGCTACTTCTGTGTCGCGAGTGAGTACCGGCTGACGGGCGAGGCGCTCTGGCCAGCGCAGATCGAGGACGTGAAGGCGGCGATTCGC
Source organism: uncultured Anaerolineaceae bacterium (assembly GCA_964508715.1). Classification (GTDB taxonomy): domain Bacteria; phylum Chloroflexota; class Dehalococcoidia; order Tepidiformales; family Tepidiformaceae; genus JAKALX01. The sequence goes on from CAZDUX010000011.1 coordinate 37,359, forward strand.
TACCTGCGCGCAAATGCGGCCGAGTTCGGGATTGATCCCGGGAAGCTGGTGATCGAAGGGAACTCGGCGGGCGGCCACCTGTCGCTGGTGGCGGCGGGAACAGCGGACGTGCCAGGGTTCGAAGGCAGCGGCGGGAATGCGGGGGTGAGCACGGAGGTTGCTGCAGCGATCGCCTTCTACCCGCCGACCGGGCTCGAACGGCGGAGCTGGGGCGGGCTCCCGAGTCTCTTTGGCCCGGGCGCATCGCAGGAGACACTCAAGACGGCGAGCCCGCTGACGTACGCAACGAAGGGATATCCTCCCACGCTGCTCATCCAGGGGAACGCCGACGACGTGGTTCCCGCCCGGGAGGCGACGGCGATGTACGACGCGCTCCACGCGGCGGGTGTGCCGGTGGAGATGCACATGTACGCGAACCAGCCGCACGCTTTCGATGCCGACCCAAAGCTCGGGCGGCAGTGTGCAGAGATCATGGCCTCGTTCATCGAGCGCATGCTCTGAGCTGATTCGCCCGGGCCGGCTCACGGGGGAGGAGATGGTATTCGAGAGCACGCTCCGGGTGGAAGAGGACGGCGATGGCTACTGGCGCCTTACCGAGGACCTGGTGTACCAGGGGCGGACGGACCGGTTCCTCGTTCCAGCAGGATTCCGTACCGATTTCGCGAGTGTGCCCCGGCTCTTCACCTGGCTCGTCCCCACGTCCGGGGAGTACACGAAGGCGGCAGTGCTCCACGACTGGCTGCTCGAGGAATCGGGCATCAGCCGGCACGATGCAGACGGTATCTTCCGGCGGACGATGCGGGAGCTCGGGGTATCGGACCTGCGGCGGTACGTGATGTGGGGCGCTGTCCGAATCGCAGGGCGGCTCAGGGATTCCAGCATGCCCGAGACACTGCTGATCGTGCTTCTTGCGATATTCGTCGTGCCCGTGGCGCTGCCGGGCGCGCTCTTTGTCCTAGTCGTCCTCACGCTCCTTTGGGCGGTCGAACTGGGGCTCTGGGGAGCGTTGCGGTTGCTTGGCAAGGAGACGACGAAGCCGCGCCACTTCTGGTGGAACTGAGCACGAGAGCCTCCCGGGTGCGGACTGTATGATGCCTCTCCATGGCCACGATCGAGCCGATCACTTCGCGGCGGGCTTGGAGCGACCGGTTGTCGTGGATGGTGCCCGTGGTTCTGCTTGGGGCCGCATTGGCCCTGCTCACCGGAATCGTGGTGGTTTCGCAACGAGTGGGGAGGGAATCCCAGCGGCCCGATGCACCGCCATTTTCGCCACCGGCGGCGTTTCCCACGAACTACCAGCGGCTCGTGGTGCGGCAGGTTACGGGTTCTGCGATCACGCTGGGGAGTGATTCATCGAGCGGGCGCCCGGAATCGAAGGCGACGACGTTCGACGCGTCGGCCGGCGCTGTGATCGAGGTCATCTCGCCAGCGACGGCCGCCAGCCTACAGCCGGGCGAGTGGATGAGCGTGATCGGGATCACGAACAGCGTGCGCAACTTCACCATCCACCAGATCGTCGTGCTGCCAGCGGGGAGCAACGCAGACGCGGACGGTGTGGCGCGGAGTGCAGCAGGATTTGGCGGATACGAGGCCGCGACAGACGAAAACGACCGCGTCGCGTTTGGGGGCACAATCGCCAAGGCCGATGGCAACACGGTGACGCTCGATGGCCCGGAGGGGCCGATCACGGTGCAGCTTTCAGACCGGGCACCGCTCTTCCGTCTCGCGGCGGCAACCGCGGCCGACATCCGCGAGGGGTTCGGGGCGGCAGCGATTCTCGATGCAAGCGGCGGGATGCGGGCGATCCTCTTCCAGCCGCGCTGAGGTGCTACTCGGTACGAAGGGCTTGAGCTCCCGCCTGGGCGGAGACGGCGCGTGTTGCAGCAACGAGCCCGATGACCACGACCGCAAGCACCGCCGCAATCGCACCACCCACGATGAGCCACTCCGTCTGGAGGATGAAGCCGGGCTCAACCTTCGCACCCGTTTCGGTGACGTCGAGGAAGGAGAGCATCTGGCGGCCAACGATCACGCCGAGGATTGCACCAGCGAGTGTGCCCGCGATGGAGACGACGGCGTATTCGAGCGCAAGCATGCGGAAGACCTGGGTGCGTGAGACACCCATCGCGCGCACGACGGCAAACTCGACGCGCCGGCGGTTGATGGAGGTGACGAGCGAGACGAGCAACCCCGCGGCGACGAGGGCAAGCACAGCCGCGAAGCTCACGAAGAGGATGCCGCTGCCCGCCGCGGCGATGAGCGGGTTTTTCAGGTTATCGTTGAGGTCCTCGCTACGGCTCACGAGATGTGGAAGGCCGTATGCCGTGTCATCGAACGCCTCGATGATCTGCTTCGAGACGGCCGCCTCGTCGGCGCCGGGCGCGAGTGAAATGAACGCCTCGGTGGGCACGAGGTCGTTTGGATCGGAAAAGCCGGTTGTATCGCCCCACGTGGTGAGCTGGTCGCGATTGAAGATGACCGCGGGCCCATCCTTCGTCGCGAGCGTGGGAAAGAGGTCGAACGACGCGACGACACGGATGGGGACGAGCGTTCCACGGCCAACGACAAGCGTCGTGGTGCCGCCGGGCCGGAGGCCGGTAGAAGCAAGGAACGTCCGGCTGGCGAGGACAGACAGCGGGACGATCTGGGGAGTGGTGTACATGCCGCGTGTCTCGCCCGTGTTCCCGGCGCCGAAGGTGAACGTGGCAGCGGCCTTGCCGCCGTGCGGCGCATCGGTTGCAGCGGCGAGGGTGTCCGGCTTTTGCGCCCGCGAGGGGAACGGTGACCAGCGCATGCCCGTCTCGAAGTCCTCCACCACCACGGCCGATCCATCGGCGAGGGTTGCGCCGATATCGTCGACGAAGAGCGGCGGATAGTTCGCCAGCGGCCGGTTGGGCGGCAACGTGAAGATGATGGACACGAGGCTCACCGGCTCGGGCCGCGGTCCGCCAAGGTCGGAGGCAATAGGTGCCGTGCGCCGGGACCAGGCGCCGCCGGTATCAGCGGTGCCGAGTTGAACCGTAAACAGGCGGCCGCTACCGTCGCGCAGGTGAGCCCAGATACCAATCTCGGAGAGCGCCGAATCGCCCTTGAACCAGACGCTTAGCTGGTTGGTGCCCTGGGGAAGGATGGCGCCCGGGATCGCGACGGGAGCAGAGAGGCGGGCGAGGAGGTCGCCGAGTGGCTCGAAGGCGAAGTCGCTACGCCAGTAGATGATGTTCGAGAGCGCCGCAGGGTCGGCGGCGAGGACCTGGAACGAGCGGCTGACGACCCCTGGAACCGCAACCCCCGCCGTCGTGCGGGTGATGGCCGTCGCGCCGCTCACACCGGGGATGGCTTTCAGCTTCTTCTCGGTCTCCGGTGGTTCGGGGAGGGTGCGCCCGCCGGGAGCGAGGAGGCGGAGGTCGGCGCCGGTATCGAAGCCGGAGCGGTCACGGTAGGAGGCATCGGTTGTCTTTGCGTAGCTCGCGGCGAAGCTGCCGACGGCGACGGCCATCATCACGAGGAGGGTGAGACGCGTGTACTGGGCGGAGTTCCGTACGACCTGCACCAGGCCGAGGGAGACGCTCGCGCCGGCGGCGGCATCAACACCCTTCGCAATCATCCGGAGGAAGATGGGGTAGAAGCGGAGGACGAGGGCGGCGGCGGCAGCCATTACCAGCGCGGGCGAGGCGAGGAGTAGCGGGTCGCTGCTGAGGCCGGCGGTAGAGGACGGTTCGTAGACAGAGCCGCGTTGGCGAAGTTCGAAGAGGGCAACGCCGGCTGCTGCAGCAAGAGCAAGGTCGAGGTAGTAGCGATGGATGACCGACCGGCCGGGGCGCGATTCGGAGCGGCGGGTGCTCACCACCCCTCTCCGCGCGACGACGACGGCGGGGATGACGAGCGCCGCGAGTGAGAGGCCAACACCGGCAGCCGCCGCGGCAAACGACATCGGTGGGATGATGACGGGGATGAGGCTGCCACCGCTCACATCGCGAAAAACCGGCGTCAGGCCGAGGATGGCAGTAGAACCGGCGGCGAGGAAGGGTGCGAGGATGGCGGCCGGTAGACCGATGATGAGCCCCTGCCAGAGGTAGATGATGGCGACCTGCATGACGCTCGCGCCACGGCCCCGGAGGAGGGCGATATCGGCAGCCTGCTGCTCGACGACGATCGCCGACACGATACCGACGTAGAAGAGGGCGATACCGGTGATCTCGAGGAGGAGCACGGTCAGCGGGACCTCGGCGTAGTCTGCATTCGTGCCGTAGCGCTGGAGCGTATCGCGCAGGGGGCTGAACGCGGTGCCGTTCATCGGTTCGACATCCTTGCCGAGGGCTTCGATGTCACTCCGGGCGATGGTGAAGTTGTTGCGATTGAGCTTCTCGGGGTTGGCATCGACCCACCAGGAGACGGATGCGTGATAGCCCGGGAACGCGGCGCCGAAGTTGCCGGTCAGGGTGCGCTCATCGGTGAACGCAGGAAGGATGGGGCCGACGTCGGGGATGTCGAGGCGAAACGGCGAAAAGTAGAGTTCTGCCGGACGCCCCCAGAAGGGGTCCGCCGGGTCGGCCGGTTCGATGATGCCAACGATGACCGCAGGGATACTGAAGCTCGCATTTGCTGTGGGGTCGCAGGGGGGCGGCGGGGGCGGCGGTTCGCTGGTGGGAAGGATACGGACACAGGTGTCGAAGGACTCACGGAGTTCGAGGGGCTCGCCGACCTTGAACCGAGAGGCAGCGGCAGACTGCGTGCTGATCGCGAGCTGAATTGGATCGCCTTTGGCAGACGGCTGCGGAAGCTGCCCCTGGACAATACGGACGTGTGCGCTGTAGCCCGTGAGTGACTGCGGTCGTGCCTGGAAGAGGCCCGTCGTCGCCGTGTCGCCCGGGCGGGCAAGGCCGAAGCGGCCGAGCTGGATGTAGCGTGACTGGGCGGCGCGGAACCAGCCGATGCGTTCGTTGATACGCTGCTCAACCGCCTGGCGAACTGCCTGCCCGGCCTCGGTCTGGAGGGGCACATCGTTGAGGATGACCTGGGTCCCGGCCCCCTGGTGGAGTTCACGCCGCACTTTGAAGGTGAGGCCAAGGTCGGCCATTGCGCGCGAATAGATGGGTGCACTGGCGAGGAGGGTGGCCGCCACGAAGACGCCCAGGGCGACGACCGCGAGGAGCCCGCGGATCGCAAGGCTCCGGCGAAAGGCCAGGCGCATGGTGCTGAAAGCGCTCATTCGGAGGCAATCTACAGCCCTGCACGGGAGGCGGCGAATGGGAAGGGCTTTCCGGGTTCACTGCCCGTCTGTAGGCTTTCGCCACGCGGAGGGGGCGCATGGGCAGTTTCGGCGCCGTGATTCGGATGGTGGCGCGACGGAGCCTCGGGCACTGGAAGTTGCTCGTAGCCCTCGTCTCGGGGGTGGTCTTGTCGGCGGCGCTGATGTCGAGCGTCTTCCTCTATTCCGACGCAATCCGGGATCTCGGGCTGCGCCACGCACTCGATAGCCGCACCCCGCAGGCACTCGATGTCCACGTGACTGTCTCGGGCGGCAAGGTCCAGCAAGAGGATTACGAGGCGCGCCGGAAGACCGTCGACGCCCTCATGACGGGCTACGCCAGCGACATCATGACGGGGATCACCCACTCGGGGACGTCGAGCGGATTCTACCTCACCGCTCCTGGCGAGCCTGTTCCGAACACCGACGACCGGCCACGGTCGCTGTTCGCGTTCCAGGAAGGGCTGATGGACCACGCGAAACTGGTCGAAGGCGTGATGCCCCCCGAGCCTTCGCCGGGAGTCCCCGGTCAACCGCTTGAAGTCCAGGTGCTGATGGGGAAGGACGCTGCCAAGTCTCTCGGGGTGAAGGTGGGGCAGGCGTTCGACGTACACTGGCCGATCCGCGAAACGGCACCCATTCGAGTTGTCGTCGCCGGCCTGGTGCAGCCGAACGACATGGGTGAACCGTTCTGGGCGGGGCACGGCGACCGTTTCCGGCCGAATACGCCCAGTTGGCCGACGTACGCCTTCTTCATGGACGAAGCAGCGCTGGTGAAGAGCGCCGGCGGGTTCCTCCCGGATATGGACATCTCCGTCGAGACCCTCGGGGCCGTCGACGCGAAGCGGATCGTCAGCGGCAACTCCGATGCAGTGGAGGGGCGCCTCAACGCTCTCGACTTAGCGCTGAAGCAGCAGGTGCCATTTTCGCGCGTCGAGACGGAGATCCCGGCCGTGATAAAGAACTACCGGGAGAAGCTCTTCTTCACACGGCTGCCGCTCTTCGCCCTGATGATCCAGGTCGTCGGTATCGTGCTCTTCTACGTGGCGATGGTGGGGAGCATGGTCGTCGACCGGCAGACCGGCGAGATTGCGCTCTTGAAGAGCCGCGGGGCGAGTAACCGGCAGGTGCTGGGTGTGTTCGCCATCGAGGGGCTTGGCATCGGCATCCTCGCAACCGTTACCGGGCCCATTATCGCCATCGCGGCGATCTCGGTGCTCGGGCTCACGCCACCGTTTCACGACCTCAGTGGTGGCGCGCTGCTCCACGTGCCGCTCTCGGGAGGGGCGATCGCGCTCGCGGGCCTCGGGGCGTTCCTCGCGTTTCTCGCGCTGATCTGGCCGGCGTACCGGGCTTGCCGCTACAGCATCACGCAGTACAAGCAGGAGATCTCGCGCCCGCCGGTTCAACCGGCGTTCTTCCGCTACCACCTCGACGTCGTCGTCGCGGCGGCTGGCGCGTTCGCCTTCTACCAGCTTCGCCAGAACGACTCATTCGCGACGAAGGACCTGTTCGGGGACCTCTCGTTCGACCCCATCCGGCTGGCCACGCCGTCGCTTCTCATCCTGCTCGTGGCGATGGTCTTCTTGCGGCTGTTTCCACTCGTTCTCGGGGTCGTCTCGTGGGCATCGAAGCCGCTTCCGGGCCCAACCGTTTCGTTCGGGCTCCTGCGAATGGTCCGCAGCCCCGTGCAGCACAGCCGGCTTATCCTGTTACTGATCCTGACGACGGCCGTGGGGGTTTTTGCAGCGGGATTCCGGGCGACGCTGGAGCAGGGCTACCGGGACCGCGCGGACTACCGGGCCGGCGCTGCCGTGCGCATCCAGGATATCCGGCTGCCAGGTCCGACACCGGTCGGACCGTTCAACGACCTCATCGCGAAGGTCACCGGGTCGCGCGATTTCACGGCCGCAGCGCGCCAGAACGCGTTCGCAAGCCTCGACCGCTTCCAGTCGGAGAGCCTGAACGTTCTTGGCGTAGAGCCGGATGCGTTCGCCCGGATCGCGGACTGGCGGGGCGACTTCGCCGGGGATTCGCTCGCCGGCCTGCTTTCGCGGTTACCGCGCAAGCCGCAGGAACTCGCCCAGACACCGGCGATTCCCGGCAACGCGAAGTTCATCGGCGTCTGGGCGAACCTGCCGATCGGGCCGAACGCAGCGAGCCTCGGCATCCGGCTGCGCAACGCGGACGGAATTACGTGGGACTACCGGTTGACGCCGGCGGGCACGGCAGTGGCGAACGCGTGGACCTTCTACTACGCCGATCTTTCGAAACCCGTGACGAGCCGCCCGGCCGAACTCGCGCTGAGTGAACGGCGTATCGACACGATATTCGTCCGCCTCACCTCGCAGCAGCCGCTCATCCCGGAGACCGACACGGCGCTCTTTGACGATCTCCAGACGACGACGGAAGCGGCAGCCAGCCCTGCGTGGAACGGGAAAGGATTCGTATCGCCGACGGTGGCCGATTCGTTCGACGATATGACCGCGTATGAACTGGTGACCGGCGTTTCAACCCTGGGGAACCCGGGCCAGATCACGAGGGGGACAGCGACGAACGGCCGGACAGGAACCGTCGCGAGGCTGACCTTCACACGGGGGCCCGGGAGCACGAATGTCGTGGGCTTCCGGCGCCAGACCGACCAGCGCCCTGTACCCGTGGTGGTGGACCAGCAGTTCCTCGACGTCGCAAAGAAAAAGGTTGGCGACGAGCAACTCGTGTTCGTGAACAACCAGTACGTGAATATGACGATCGTTGGCGCCTACGACCTCTTCCCGACGTATGACCCGCAGGGCAAGCAGCACCTCTTCATTGCCGACCTGGCGGCACTCCAGGCGAGCGCGAGCCGCACGCCAACCGGCGATACGATCTTCCCGAACGAGGCGTGGCTCAACGACAATCCGGGGGGGCTGACGAAGCAGAGCCTGCTCGACAAGGGTGTGAATGCGCAGGAGGTGGCCGACCGCGACGCGATCTTCGCAGCCCAATCGGCCGACCCGCTGGTCGCGGCAAGCTGGCAGGGCATCCTGTTCCTGTGCTTCGCGGCCGTGTTGTTGCTCAGCGGGCTCGGGTTCATCACGCATTCGGGGTTGAGTGCGCAGGCACGGTCGATGGAGTTCGCCATTCTCCGGACGATGGGGATGTCGGGGCGGCAGATTGTCGGGGTGGTGTCGTTCGAGCAGGTATTCGTGATTGTCGCCGGGCTTGCGGCGGGGACGATCCTGGGGTTCCCGCTCAGCCGGTTGATGATCGACTCGATGGGCATCACGGAGAGCGGGGTGGCTCCGGTGCCGCCACTCGTCTCACGGATCGGCTGGGACGCAGTGGTCACGGTCTATTCGCTGCTTGGCATGCTCGTTGGTGCGACGATTGTGGCGCTTTTCCTGCTCTATTCGCGGATAGGCGTAAGCAAGACACTGAGGATGGGCGAGCTGTGATAGGATGCGGCACCATCACTTGCCGATCCCCGCTTGGAGCGCCTGTGCGCGCTGGAGCAGCGCTGTGACCCCGGAATCCGAAGTACCGCACATCCAGTGCGAGGACCTCTTCAAGATCTACAAGATCGCCAACCTCGAAGTCGTTGCCCTGCGCGGGCTCGACCTGAAGGTGCCGCATGGCGAAATCATGGGGATCGTCGGCTCATCGGGATCGGGGAAGAGCACCCTGCTCAACATCCTGGCGGGCCTCGACAAGCCATCGGCCGGGCGGGCGTTCGTGAACGGGAATGACCTCGTGACGCTCTCCGAGGCAGAGATGGTGGACTACCGGCGCAAGCAGGTCGGCTTTGTGTGGCAGCAGACGGGCCGGAATCTCATTCCGTATCTCGACGCACTCCAGAACGTGGAGGTGCCGCTCATCCTCGGCGGGGCATCGAAGAAGATGGCCCGTGAACGGGCGCGCGAGCTGCTCGATGCCGTGGGGCTGAGCGACCGGCTCAACCACCTGCCGAACGAACTCTCGGGTGGGCAGCAGCAGCGGGTCTCGATTGCCGTAGCGCTCGCGAACAACCCGCCCCTCCTGCTCGCGGACGAGCCCACCGGCGAACTCGACTCGATCGGGGCGACGATGATCTTCGCGCTCTTCGACGATCTCAATCGCCGCTACGGGATAACCATCGTCATCGTGACCCACGACCCGGACATCGCCGAGCGCGTGGACCGCGTGGTCGCGATTCGCGACGGGCGCACGAGCACAGAGACCATTCGCACGCTCGGCCCGGATCCCAACCGGCTGGAGATGACGCACGATGAGTACGTGCTCATCGACTCGGCGGGGCGCCTCCAGATCCCCCGGGCCTACCTGGACGGGTTGAAGATCACCGAACGGGCCAGGGTGCTTCTTGGCGAGGGGCGGGTTGAGGTGCTGCCCGACCGTGATGAAAGGAGCCGGCGCTGAGCGGGGCATCGGTCAGAGCCGAGATGGTGTCGCGGCGTTTCGAACGCGGTGCTGACGAGGTCTGGGCCCTCCGTGACGTTTCGATCTCGGTGAACGCGGGAGAGGTGATGGCACTCGTGGGGCGCTCGGGGTCGGGGAAGACGACGCTGCTCAATATCCTCGCCGGGCTCGACAAGCCAACGGCCGGGGAGGTGTTCATCGATGGCGAACGCATCGACACGATGTCGGAACGCCAGATGACCGAGTTGCGGCGTCGAAAGCTGGGCTTTGTGTTCCAGTCGTTCGGCCTGTTGCCGCTGCTTTCGGCCCAGGAGAATGTGGAGCTACCAGCGCGGATCGCGGGGTTTGGGCACGGGGAACGTGTCCAGCGAGCGAAGCGTGCGCTCGAGCTCGTCGGGCTGACGAAGCGGGCACAGCACCGGCCGTACGAGCTTTCGGGTGGTGAGCAGCAACGCGTCGCGATCGCACGTGCGCTCACGTGTGAGCCAGCGCTCATCCTCGCCGATGAGCCAACCGGGGAACTCGATTCACTGACGGCAAAGGCGGTTTTTGCACTCCTGCGCGACCTGGCTCGCAGCGAGGGGATCACGGTTATCACCTGCACCCATGACCGCCAGGTGATGGAGATGGCCGACCGCGTGGAGGAGCTCGCCGATGGCCGCATCGTCAAGGGCCACGAGCGCGAAGTCTGGGAGTATGTGCAGGCGAAGGAGCACCATGTTCCCGAACCGGCCGGGGCGTCGCATCACTGGCCAAAGGGAGAATCAACCCCCGAAGACGAGTCTCCTCCGGCCGAACGGGCCCAACGGCCATGGGACTGGTGAGGGCCATGCACCATCCTCAGTCCGGTTCGTTGCCCTGTTCTGAACGTATGGCCGACCTGCGGACTTCAGAAGGGGAGCCCCTTCAAACCCATCAGCGTCCGGGCCAGGCAGACACGGCCGAGGTGTCCGTTCCCGTGGCCGATAAGCCCATGACCGATGGCCTCCATGCGAGGGACTTCACCCCAGGGTTGGATAGCCTGGACGGTTGACAGGTAGTCCATGCTCATCGCTTCGATTCGGGGAACAACAGCCTCGGTGACGGCGCGGGTATAACGGTTGAATTCTCCTGGTTCGGGGAAGCGGAGTGAGTAGGCATCGTCCGGATCCTGGCCAGTGCCCTGGTTGACGCGTGGAAGCCCCCACTGCTGGTCGAAACCGTCGCGGAGCCAGACGGGCTGCTCACGTTCGAAGACGAAATGGATGATGTTGTCGACGGTGCGGACGACATGCCAGGTATCCCAGCCAATCGAGTTCGTCACGCCGCCATGGGTATCGCAGAGCTGCTCGACAGTGAGGTCCTGCACACCCATCTCGCAGTATTGGAGGAGGCGTCTTACAAGGGCGGCGTACTGGGCGGGCATCGTTGGGGGATTGCCCATGCCGGGGAGGTTGGCCATCGTGGGGCTCCTTCGGCTCAGGACCAGCGGTCCCAGCGCATGATCTCGCTCACCGGCCGGCGGGTGACGGGGCCGAACTTGCCCATCGGATAGCCAACGGGGATGAGGCAGAACGGCTCGATATTCGCGGGGAGGTTGAGGGCTTCCTTCGCGGCGGCCCGGTCGGCGAGGGCGAACGTGGTGGGGGTTGCCCCGAGCCCCAGGGCGCGGGCGGCGAGCAGGATGTTCTGAACCCCGGGCCAAACGGAGCCACCGGCCCCGGCGCCGGCGAAGAAGCTGCTCGTGTTGCTGATGGGCGAGCCGAACTCGAGACAGGCGATGATGTGCGCCGGGATCTCGGCGAAGTGCTCCGCCTGCCAGCGGACAGCGTCGAGGATCCGGGCGCGCTGTTCGGCATCCTGGTGGGGCAACGTGGTTGGCCTGCCCCCACCCGGAGCGGTGTAGGCTGCAAAGGTCTTCCTATTGAGATCGGCGAGCTTCGCCTTGACGGCGGGGTCGCGGACGACGATGTAACGAGCGTTCTGCTGGTTTGAGCCCGATGCGGCCTGGCTTGCCGCTTCGATGAGTCTTACGAGCAACTCCTCGGGTAGCGGGTCGGGCTTCAGGCGGCGCATCGCGCGGGTGGTATACATCACCTCAAAGAGGCCTATTTCGTCAGTCATCGGGTCCCTCGAATCATGTCCTGGTCAGGGGAGTGTACCGGGTGGGGCGCACGCTGCGCGACGACACGGGCAGGGAGGGCAGAGGGACGGGAACCCGGTTCTCACCCGGCGGGACAGGCACCCCGGGGGTTACGTCTCAGGCGGTGAGGCTGCGGCGGCCCGGGAGGAGACGTTCGCCGCGCTGGACGCGGCCGCGCGCGAGATAGAGCCCGGTGAAGATGAATGCCGAGAGTTTCGTCCACATAAAGGTGGAGAGGAGGGCGTGCTCGATGCTCATCGCCCCGAACATCATTCCGGCGCCGAGGGCGACGTAAGTGATCCACGCCCAGGCGCCCACATGGCGTTCCGCGCGGCGCGCACTATGGCGGCCGATGGTCAATGCCAGGGTGGCGACGGCGGCAACAATGAGGGCCCCGAAGACGTGTGTGTCCATTCCCGGACAGGATGCCCGGAAATAGGAGAATCTGCAATTCGATTCACCTGAATTGACAGGTTCGTACAGATTCTCTGTCATTTTGGCTTCGTGCGGGGAGATAAACGTTGACGTTCGCGTTAATGTGGGTACACTACAATCGCTTTGTCTATGGAAGCTGAACCACCAACCCCGACCCATTATCTCCAGATCGGTGAGGCGGCTGAGCGCGCCCAGCTGACGCAGCGCACGCTTCGCTACTATGAGGAGAAGGGTCTGCTCTATCCACCGACGCGGATGGAGGGCGGGTTCCGGCTCTATTCTGATGAGGATATGGAGCGGATCGAACGGATCCGGCAGCTCAAGGATCTCCTCGGGTTCTCGTTGGCCGAGATCAAGGAGATGCTGGAATCGGACGATGTGCGGCTCCAGGTGCGCGCGGAGTGGCGGCCGGACGCTGACACTGCCGAGAAGGCTGAACGAATGGGCAAGGCGCGCGACGCCACCGCCCAGCAACTCGCACTCATCGATCAGAAGATGGCAAAGATGGCATCGATGCGAGAAACGCTGGCGGAGCGGCTCGAGAAGTACGACGGATGGCTCGCACGATACGCGGCGGAGCAGGCTGGCAAGGCCGCCTCGGGCGTCGGCAACTAACTGCTGGCGCAAGTGATATTGCTCATAGCACACACCCTGCCGGAATCCGCTACGATCGGTGCATGTCTCTGACTGATGCGTTTGGCCGGCCCCTCCGCGATCTCCGGATTTCGGTGACCGACCGCTGCAACTTCCGCTGTACGTACTGCATGCCGAAGGAGATTTTCGGCCCCGACCACCAGTTTCTCCAGCGCGACGAGCTCCTGAGCTACGAGGAGATTACGCGCCTGGCGAGGATTTTCGTTGGTCTTGGTGTCGAAAAGATCCGCCTTACCGGGGGCGAACCGCTCGTGCGGCGCGACCTTCACGAGCTCATCGGGCGGCTGTCGGTGCTCGATGGCCTGAGGGACATCACGCTCACGACGAACGGTTCGCTGCTCAAGAACCAGGCGAAAGCGCTGAAGGAAGCGGGGCTCAAGCGGATCACGGTCAGCCTGGATTCGCTCGATGACGCGGTATTCCAGTCGATGAACGACGTTGGTGTGCCCGTGGCGACCATCCTGGGCGGTATCGATGCGGCGGCAGCGGCGGGGCTCTTCCCGGTCAAGGTCAACGCGGTCGTGAAGCGGGGCGTGAACGACCACACGATTGTCGACCTCGCCCGCCACTTCAAGGGAACGGGCCACATCGTGCGCTACATCGAGTTCATGGATGTGGGCGCGACCAACGGCTGGCGGCTCGACCACGTGGTGCCCGCGGCCGAGATCATCGGCAAGGTCAACGCGGAGATGCCGGTAGAACCGGTGCATGCCAATTACCGGGGTGAAGTAGCCAAGCGCTGGCGCTACCTCGATGGGACTGGCGAGATCGGCGTCATCGCCTCGATCACCCAGCCGTTCTGCGGGGATTGCTCGCGCATCCGGCTTTCCCCCGAGGGCGAGCTCTACACCTGTCTTTTTGGCACGCGGGGCTTCGACCTTCGAGCGCTCATCCGCTCGGGGGCGAGCGACGACGAACTCGCCGAGGCGATCGGCCGGGTCTGGCGGCCGCGCACGGACCGTTATTCGGAGATCCGCTCGGAGGACACCGTGGGCCTGCGCAAGGTAGAGATGTCGCACATCGGCGGATAGCAGGGGACCTCCCCGCGTGAGTCCAGCGGACTCTCTTGCCAATCCCCGGTGACGGGCCGTGTTCCGTGCCCGGGCGGCTTCGAGAGCACGCTGCCCCGCGCTCAACCCGCTATGCTTCTGGGCACCGAACACCCAGGAGACAGGATATGGCAATCGACTTCGAGATCCCGCAGGAAGCGAAGGAGATCCGCGAGAAGGTTCGGCGCTTCGTGCAGGAGGAGTGCATCCCGGCCGAGGAGCAGCTCGAGCACCGGCCGTTCAAAGACGTGCTCTCTGACCTGCGGGCGAAGGCACGGTCGCAGGGGTTGTGGTGTCCCTTCGTGCCGAAGGAGTACGGGGGCATGGGCCTTGGGCCGCTGGCCAACGCTCTCGTCCAGATGGAACTCGGCGAAAGCCACCTCGGTGCGCTTGCCATGAACACGCAGGGTCCCGATGACGCGACGATGCTGACGCTGCTCACCTATGGTACCGATTACCAAAAGGAGAAGTTCCTCAAGCCGCTGCTGAATGGTGACAAGCGCATCTGCTATTCGATGACGGAGAAGGCGGCGGGTGCCGATGCCACCGGCATGCAAACTCGGGCTGTACGCGACGGGGACAACTACATCCTGAACGGCGAGAAGTGGTTCAGCAGTGCGGCAAGCGCGGCCGACATCGCCGTGGTGATGGCGAAGACCAACCCCGATGCGCCAAGACACCAGCAGTTCAGCACGTTCATCGTCGAACTGCCGAACCCCGGCTATCAGATCACGCGGGACATCAAGACGATGGCGGTCGAGAGCCCGCTTTCGCTCGTGATGGGGGGTGGGCACAGCGAGGTCATCATCAAGGACCTCGTTGTCCCGGCGGAGAACCTGCTCGGCGGCGAGGGGAACGGGTTCAGCATGGGCCAACACCGGCTGGCATATGGCCGGCTTCGCCACGGCATGCACAACATCGCCATGGCACAGCGCGCCCTCGACATGGCGACGAAGCGGGTGATTGAGCGCTCGACATTCGGCAAGCCCCTGGCGGAGCGCCAGGGTGTGCAATGGATGCTGGCCGACTGCGCCTCGGAGCTCTACATCGCCCGGCTGATGCTGCTCCACATCGCGTACAAGGCAGAAAAGGGGATGGACCTTCGGCAGGAGAACTCAATCGCGAAGGTGTACCTGGCGAACATGGTCCACAAGGTGGTGGACACCGCCATCCAGCTCCACGGTGCGCTTGGGTACAGCCAGGACACGCCGCTTGCGCGCTGGTACACGGCGATCCGCTCGCAGCGGCTGGTGGATGGCCCCGACGAGGTACATCGCTGGACGGTGGGGCGCAATGTCATCAAGGCGTACCGCGAACATGGGACGACGGCCCCGGCAGCCGGCGGCGACATGATCTAACCCGATTCACCATCGGCCGATGCACGAACCGGCCCCTCTTCGGAGGGGCTGATTTGTCTCATGCACTGCGGTTGCCGATTGGGTCCGGCCCTTTCGATACCAGTTCGCCGCCCACGGGCAGACCATCGACCATCTTCCGCGGTTCCATCTTGCGTTCGCACCAGCGGTCGAGCGTGTCGCGCTCCTCGCGGAAGTCCATCCGGGGCACTGCATAGCCGCAGGATGTCTGGACCTTCACAACCTCGATGAGGAACGCCTGGCGCACATAGGGATGAAAGTCGGCGCCGAAAGCGTCGCGGTGGGCGACGATTTCCGGGGCATCGACTTCGAAACGGCGCCCGCGACCGTAGAGCCGGGTTACCCCGGTATTCGCCTCGAAGCTGCAGAACATGAGGGTGATACGGCCATTTTCAGCCAGGTGGGCCGCGGTTTCGTTGCCGCTACCGGGATAATCGAGGTAGCCCACGAGGTTCGGGCCGAGTACACGCAGCAGATTGCGACCCTTCGGCGAGATGTTTGGGAAGCCATCTTGGAGGTTGCCTGGCGCGGTGGACACGAAGAAAAGGTGCTGCGCTTCGATGAAGCGCCTGCGTTCGTCGTCGATATGGTCGTACCAGGTAGCCATCCGTCCCCTCCGTCAGCTGAGTATGTCAGAGAGCCGGCTCGAGCCTCACGTGCCAATCACGCTGGCCGCGGCCGTGCTATTGGCACTTCCTTGCGGATGGGAGGCTGGCTGTCGCTCGTTCCCGTCAGCGACATGGGCCGCCTGTTCGCTCGTCACTCACCAGTCGCGCCGATACACTTATTCCCAATGTCCACCGCCACCTCCGCACGCTATTCAGTCGACGAACTGCGCGACATCGCGAAGCGCGTCCGCACCCACATCGTCCAGATGGTTTTTGATGCCCAGAGCGGCCACCCGGGCGGTTCGCTCTCGGCCGTCGACCTCGGGGTCTCACTCTTCTGGAACCACCTGCGTATCGACCCGGCGAACTCGAATGACCCGGACCGTGACCGGTTCTTCCTCTCGAAGGGGCACGCAACACCGTTCTACTACAGCATCCTGGCCGAGCGCGGGTTCTTCAGCACCGACCTGCTCGGGGGCTTCCGAACGTTGGGAAGCCCACTGCAGGGGCATCCGTCGATGAGCGCCGCACCCGGGATCGAGATGTCGGGCGGATCGCTCGGGCAGGGGTTGTCGTTCGCCATCGGGCAGGCGAAAGCGGGCCAACTCGATGGCCGTGGCTATCGCTGCTGGGTGATGATGGGCGACGGGGAGATGAACGAGGGCCAGGTGTGGGAGGCTGCGATGGCGGTGCCTCACTTCGGCCTTGGCGACCGGATCATCGCGATCGTCGATCGCAACGGGCTGCAGAACGACGGCTTCGGCGACACCATTATGAAGGTCCATCCGCGCGAGATGTGGAGCGGCTTCGGCTGGCACGTCATCGAATGCGATGGACATGACATGGCCGCAGTCGACCAGGCGTTGACCGAGGCGGAGCAACCGGATGAGCGGCCTCGGATCGTGGTCGCACACACCACGAAGGGCAAGGGCGTGAGTTTCATGGAGAACAACGCCGGGTTCCACGGGAAGGCCCCGACCGCAAGCCAGCTCGAAACGGCGCTGGATGAGATCGCCCGAGGGGAGGGTGGGCTGTGACCAGCACAGAACTCGTATCGGCAGCCACGCGCGAGGCGTACCCGAAGGCGCTCATCCAGCTCGTCGAGGATGGCGTGGACGTCGTTGCTATCGACGCTGACCTCTCGGTTTCGACGATGGGCTACCAGTTCGGCGAGAAGTACCCGGAGCGCTGGATGACGGTGGGCGTGGCCGAGCAGAACATGGTGGGCATCGGCGCTGGCCTGGCGGCCACGGGAAAGACGGCGTTCATCGCGAGCTTCGCAGCGTTTCTGCCGGGGCGGTGTTTCGATCAGTTGCGGACGTCGGTTGCCCAGCCACGCGGCGGGATGAACGTGAAGTGCGTTGCAAGCCACGGCGGGATCACGGTCGGCGAAGACGGCATGAGCGCGCAGGCGATCGAAGACCTCGCGCTGGCGACCTCGCTCATCCCGTTCGACGTGGTGGTGCCGGCGGACTTCGAGTCCGCGAAGCAGGCGATCGTGGCTGTCGGGAAGACATCGAAGCCGGCATACGTTCGCACGGGGCGGCCCAAAGTGGCGGGGATCTACGGGAGCGATTACCGCTTCGAACTCGGGAAGGCGACGCAGTTGCGGCAGGGGAACGATGTGACGCTCATCGCCTGCGGGATTCTCGTCGGGATCGCAGTGAAGGCGGCCGAGCTGCTCGGGAGCGAAGGCGTGTCGGCACGCGTGGTGGACATGGCCACGATCAAGCCGATCGACCGTGATGCGGTCATCGCCGCAGCGAACGACACGGGCGCGATCGTAACGGCCGAGGAACACCAGACGACGGGTGGTCTCGGGACGGCGGTTGCCCGGGTGCTGGCGGAGACGGCGCCCGTGCCTGTGAGCTTCGTGGGTGTCGATCGCTACGGTACGAGTGGCAAATGGGATGAACTGCTCGGGTATTTCGAACTCACACCGCAGCGGGTTGCCCAGGCCGCGCGCGACGCCATCGCGCGGAAGCGGTAGCTATTCGGGGAGCAGGGTGAACCGCTCGACGTGGCGCGGGCGGACACGCTCGAAGTGACGGCGGTCGAGGGTGATGATCGTATCGGCTTTGAGCCGCTCGGCGAGGGCAACGACAGAGGCGTCGGTGCCACCGAGGGGCCAGTCGGCATACTGACGCACGAGTTCGGCGATCCTGGCCCAGTCTTCGGGTTCGGGAGCGACGACTTCGAAATGCGACAGCCCGGCAAGGAATGTGGCTTCGGCCAGGGGGCCAGCCTTCCGCTCAATGAGATACGACGCCTCGGCGACGCAGAGTGCCGGGATGATGAGCAGGAGCCGCGGGTCCTGCAGCGCTGATAGGCATGCGTGATGATGCGGTTCGTCGGCGATAACCGAAGCGATCAATGGGCCAGCATCGACTATCGCGACCGGCCCCAACTCAGCCTTCCATACTCTTTTGGATATCGTCTGCCCACGATTCAGCCAGCATCTCGTGAACCTTCGAGGCGTCGACTGGCTCGCGGCTGCGTGCGACGCCCGCGAAAGGTATCTCCCGCTTCCCATTTGTCAGCCCGAAATACTGCTCGAGCGCGCGCCGAACGATCTCGGAGGAGGATAGCCGCTTCTGATGTGCATCCCGGTCGAGACGTGCTGCGAGTTCTTCAGACAGGGTGATGGTCGTTCGTTTCATCGCTACCTCTGCATATCAGCGGTCTGGTGTGGTAAGTCAGCTCCGGTGGAAAGCGAATTACCCGGGCACGACTCGGGGCTATCGGTTTGGGCGGCGACTGCACGGGATTGCCCGTGCAGTCGCCGCGTTCATCCGGGTGCATGAACGTGCACTGAGGGCCGCATCGCCTCATACGATCATACTCGCATACCGGGCGGAATGGGCTCACGACTTCGGGTGGTACCATCGATGGCAAGGACATTCCGCAACCCACATCGTGGCTGCATTCGAATTTGGATAGGAGGCGGCACATGCGCGTCGGGGTGCTAACTGGCGGGGGCGATGTTCCCGGGCTGAATCCGTGCATCAAGTCGCTGGTGTATGGCGCAGCCGAGCGCGGCTGGGAGGTGCTGGGTATCCGCAGGGGGTGGGCCGGCCTCCTCAATCACAATATTGAGGACGAGCACGCGGGTTCGAGCGAGTGGGTCGAAACGCTGACCCCAAGCGGCGTGCGTACCATCGACCGCTATGGCGGAACGCACCTGCACACCTCGCGGACGAATCCCCAGAAGGTGCGGCCGGGTGACCTGCCTGCGTTCCTGGCCGACCGCTACCCGTTCCAGGACGGGGTAAGGACGGTCGACTGCACTGCGCACGTCCTCTCGGTCATCGAGCGCCTCGGGCTCGACGCGATAGTGGCGATTGGCGGCGATGACACGCTCTCGTATGCCGTACGCCTCCACCGCGAGGGTGTGCCGATGGTGGCCGTGCCCAAGACGATGGACAATGACGTGTTCGGCACCGACTACTGTATCGGCTTCAGTACAGCCGTGACGCGGAGTGTCGAGGCGATCAATGCCCTTCGCACGCCAACCGGAAGCCACGAACGGATCGCGGTGATCGAGCTTTTCGGGCGGAACAGCGGGGAGACATCGCTCGTTTCGGCCTACCTGGCGGATGTCGACCGGGCGCTGATCAGCGAGGTTCCGTTCGACGTGGAGCGGCTGGCGGCGATGCTGGTGGAAGACCGGAAGCGGAACCCGAGCAACTACGCGATTGTCACCGTGTCGGAAGGGGCATCGATGATCGGCGGGCAGGTGGTGGAGTACGGCCAGGAGGATGCCTACGGGCACCGCAAGCTTGGCGGTATCGGTGTGGTCATTGGCGACGCACTGAAGCACCTCACGGGCATCGATATCGTGAACCAGCAGCTCGCGTACCTGATGCGGGCAGGGGCACCCGACTCCCTCGATCGGATGGTCGCGACCTCCTACGGGCGCCTCGCTATCGACCTCGTGGCGGAGGGGCACACTGGCCGGATGGTGGCATTGCAGGGCGGCGTCTACACGACGGTGCCCATCGAGACATCGGGGCTGGGAACGAAGCGGGTGGACGTCGCCGAACTCTATGATGCTGAACAGTACCGCCCAAAGGTCGGCCACCTGCTCGGCAAACCGATGTTCCTCTATTAGGAGCCTAGAGTGCGCGCCAGTACCGCTTGCCTTCGGTGGCGACAAAATGACCGAGGCCAGGCGCCGGGAGATGGCTTGCTCCAACGAGCGCGTTCGAAGTGGTGAGGCGTTCCAGCGTGGCGAGGCGGGTCTTCTCGGCGATTGCGCTGTCACAATCGAACGTGTTCACGAGGGTGGGCTCCGTGGCGTCAATCGGCGAGATAACGACGTCACCGAGAATGAACCCGGCCTCGCCACCCGAGGATACCGCGACGCTCGTATGGCCAGGGGTGTGACCAGGCGTTGGGATGGCGGTGAGCGCGGGCGAGATGTTCAGTTCGCCTTCGATGAGACGCATCCGGCCCGTGGCCTCAAGGGGCACGACATCACGCGTGAACGAGGCAGCTTTCGCCTGCTCGCTGTAGTGCCTCCAGTCGCCCGCGGGGACGAGGTATTCGGCGTTCTCGAAGACCGGCTTTCCGGTGGCGCGATCGATGTTCCAGCCGGTGTGGTCGCCATGGAGGTGGGTGAAGAGGACGTGCGTGACTGCCGAAGGAGCGACCCCGGCTTCGCGGAGTTCATCGAGCAGGCGGCCGTTGTATTCAGGGCCCCAGCCGGTGTCGACGAGCAGGGTGACGTTGCCATCGATGGCGAGGAAGCAGCCAAAGTTCAGGGATACACGGTCCTGGTCGTCGAGGTGCCGGCGATAGGGGACGGGATCGCTGAGCGCGGGATACACACCGGAGAGTGGGTACGCCTGGATGTTGTCGACCAGGGCTACGACGGAGACATTGCCGACGTTCGTCTTCTGCATTTCTTCACCTCTGGCGCGACTGTAGGAAGGGTTGGAGCGAGCGGCAAGTCCGCGTGGCCCCTGAGCTGTAGCCATTCGTGCATGCGCGGGGAGAGCCAGACGCGGCATACTGGATAACAACAGCGCGACGGGGGAACGATAATGACCGCGCGAACCATCCACATTCGTCACGATGGCGACACCTGAGCGACCTGGACGAACAATGATGACCTCGATCGGCATTCGACGCGGACCGGGGCGCTCCAGTCGGCACTACTGTGGGCGTTCGTCTACCGGCCGGCATCGGTTGTGCTCGAGACGGCTGAGGGGCACGAACTCATACAGTATTACCCGGACAGGAGCATCGACCCGGCACGCATTGCCGGGTCAATCCCGCCGGAATACTACTGAGCGGGCGGCGGCCCGCCCGCCAAAATGGTAT
Source organism: uncultured Anaerolineaceae bacterium (assembly GCA_964508715.1). GTDB lineage: Bacteria > Chloroflexota > Dehalococcoidia > Tepidiformales > Tepidiformaceae > JAKALX01. The sequence continues at coordinate 58,571 of CAZDUX010000011.1, forward strand.
CTCGGATCCGATCTGGATTCGTGCTATCGTAGAGATAACCCCACGAGCTTCGGTGGCCATTTGCGCCCAGGCTGCGAGCTTCGCGCCGGGCAGCGGAGGGTTCGAGCAGCGCGTGAACCAGTTCGCCCTGCGAATGCCGGCTCGAGACGGTGTTCGTACCAGCCACAGGAGTTGTTATGCCCGCCAAGGCCGATGCCATTGAAGTAGAAGGAACAGTAACCCAGGCGCTGCCCAACGCCGTCTTCCGGGTCGAGCTCGGAAACGGCCACCTCGTCCTCGCCCATATCAGCGGCAAGATGCGCAAGCACTATATCAAGGTACTCCCCGGCGACCGCGTGCTCGTCGAGCTTTCGCCTTACGACCTCACCCGCGGACGGCTCACCTACCGCTTCAAGTAGCAAACCAGCAGGGCGCGGGCTTCACTGCTCCCGGCCACGCGATAGCGTTTCTCCGTCCGCCAGGCCGCCTCGCGTCGCGTCGCGCTCAACGGCCCAACTGGCGATGGGATAGCGGGTCGCATCTCTCCCATTTCTGCGGATCCCCGGGGCCCGAGCTCTCTCTTCAGCCTTGCCAGCTACTGGCCGATGCTCCTACCATAGCGAAACACCCGCGAACGTGGCCGCGCTTATCAAGAGTGGGCAGAGGGATCCGGCCCTGCGAAGCCCCGGCAACCTGCCACCATCGGGCAAGGTGCCAACTCCGGTCTCCCGTCGCGGCGGGAGGAAGATGAGAGCGACTCCGCTCCCCACCATTACGGCCCACGCGGAAACGAGGAGTACCAGGATGCCGTCCTCATTGGGCCGTATGGTCATGCGCTAGCCCCTCGCCGAAGGGGCTTCCCGCTATCCACCCCCGATCCGCACCGATTTTGCGCGTGCCCTGCCGCACCCGCCATCCCGTGCCCATCGAACGCGGAGCATGACCATGTCCTATGCAACTGCCCTTCGCTGTCGCGAATGTCATCGCGAATACCCACTCGCCGCACAGCATGTCTGCGAGTTCTGTTTCGGCCCCGTCGAAGTCACCTACGACTACGACGCTATCCGCCAGGGAGTCACGCGCGAGCGTATCCAGGCCGGCCCGGCCAGCCTCTGGCGGTACCGCGATTTTCTCCCGGTCGACCCCGACGCCGCCATCGACATCGGCGCCGGCTTCACCCCGCTCGTTCGTGCGCGAAACCTCGGCAAGGCGCTCGGCCTGAACAACCTCTACATCAAGAACGACACGGTGAACCCAACCTGGTCGTTCAAGGACCGTGTGGTTGCGGTGGCCGCGAGCCGCGCCCGCGAGCTTGGATTCGAGAAACTGGCCTGCGCGAGCACGGGCAACCTGGCCAACAGCGTCAGCGCCCACGCCGCCGCCGCCGGGATGGAGGCCGTTGTCTTCATCCCCCACGACCTCGAGGCCGGCAAGGTCGTCGGTTCGGCCATCTACAATCCGACACTCGTCAAGGTTCGCGGCAACTACGACGCGGTGAACCGGCTCTGCGCGGAGCTCTCTTCCACCTATCCCTGGGCGTTCGTGAACGTGAACGTGCGGCCCTACTACAGCGAAGGCTCGAAGACGCTCGGGTTCGAGGTCGCCGAGCAGCTTGGCTGGCGGGCGCCGGACCACTGTGTCGTCCCAATCGCCAGCGGTTCGCTCTTCGTGAAGATCAAGAAGGGGTTCGAAGAGCTGGCGAAGGCGGGCCTCATCGAGCCAACGAAGACGCGCATGAGCGGCGCGCAGGCCACCGGCTGTTCGCCGGTTGCTACCGCGTGGGAGGAGGGTTCGATGAACTTCCGGCCCCAGCGCCCCGACACCATCGCCAAGTCGCTCGCCATTGGCAACCCGGCCGACGGCTACTACTCGCTCGTCCAGCTGCGCGATACGGGCGGCGCCTGCGGCAACGTGAGCGACCCCGAGATCGTGGCCGGGATGAAGCTCCTTGCCGAGACCGAGGGCATCTTCGCCGAAACTGCCGGCGGCGTGACCGTTGCCTCGCTCAAACAGCTTGCCGAACAGGGTAGAATTGGGCCCGACGAGGTGACGGTGGCGTTCATCACCGGGGCCGGCTTCAAGACCATCGAGGCCGTCACCGGGGCGCTCGAGCCCCCGCTCGAGATCGACGCCACCGTCAGCAGCTTCGAGCACGCCTTCGAGGCGCGCGGCGCGGCTGCACTCGTGGGTGCGAACTAATGCCCGAACGGAGTGGCCCATCCATGGCGACCAATCGCGTCCGCTTCACCTTTCCCGAAGAGCAGATCAAGGAACCGGTGATCTACCGCATCGGCCATGAATTCAACGTCATCACGAACGTCCGCATGGCCGACGTCGATGAGCAGACCGGCTGGGTGCTGCTCGAAATCGAAGGCGAACCCGCCGAAATCCAGCGCGCCATCGCCTGGGCGCAGGAACATGGCGTTCGCGTCGACCCCGTGGCCGGCGACATGGTCGAGGGTTAGACCCATCCCCTGCTGAGTGCCGTCCCTGGCGACTCGCAACCAGCAACCCGCATCTTGCAACTCCGGAGGACTTCCGTGCCCGTTACTGTCCGTATCCCGCAGCCCCTTCGCAACCTGACCGGCAACCAGCCGACCGTGCCCGCCGGTGGCGACACCCTCGCCGCCTGCATCACCGACCTCGAAGCGAAGTACCCCGGCTTCCGTGAGCGGATGATGGATGACGGCGGCCAGCTTCGCCGCTTTGTCAACGTTTATGTCAATGGCGACGATGTGCGCTTCATCGATGGCCTCGCCACGGCGCTCAAGGATGGCGACGAGGTCAGCATCGTGCCGGCGGTTGCGGGCGGAGCGTAGGAGCCGCGCTACCGCCGCCGGTCGGGCCAGGCGAGGACGAGCCAGATCGCGAGCAGTCCGCCGGCAATCACGATGAGCGGCGAAACCGTATGGCCGCCTCCACGCTGAACGAGGACGCCCGAACCCGTCGATGGTGCGAGCGGTGTCGCGTTCGCGCCGGGCGTGCGAGCACCTGCCGCCGTGCTCATGGGGGTTGGGCTCGGCGCCGGCGTGGGGGTCGCGGTTGGCTCGGCGGGCTTCGCGGGCACGACCGTGGGTGTCGGTGTCGAGACGATACTCGGCCGGCTCCCGGACGTGCCCGTAGACTGCGTCGCGGTTGGCCTGGGCCCCTCAGTCGCGGTCGGGGTGGGGGTTTCGAACTCCTGGTTCTCATCATCGAGGTCTGGCGGCACGATCTCGATGCGGTAGGTCGCGTTCTCCTTCGCCGGTTGCAGGACGACGACGAAGAGCGGGCAGACGAACGTGTCGCCCGGAGCGATGGTGTAGCGGAGCCCCGGGCCGGTGAGTGTCGCGGGCCCGCTGCAGAACTGGCCAACCTCCGCAGCGGTGCGCCCGCCTGCGACGATGTCGATATCGGAGCGCTGGCAGCCACTGACATTGCACGTGGCGGTCGCGTTCGCTTCGAGCGAGCCCAGGTCGACCCGGATCGGGTTCGAGCCGGTGTTGGAGACGCCGAGGAAGTAGACACACCCGGCGTAGGGATAGCCGTTGCCCACATTCAGCTCGACGGTGGCCGGCTGCATCGTCGCGGCACAGGTGACGAGCGGGGGCATCGGCGGCACGAGGTCCGGGCCGGCGTAGACGTACGTGTCGAGCGCATCGGTCGGGCCGGCCGCTGCAAACGAGACGATCTCGTAGCCGCCGCTCCCGCCCGGAGTGCCCACGACGAAGGGCGTGGTGTTAGCCCGGTTGTAGATGCTCCATGTCGCTTCGAGGGGGGCGGCCGAACCCGCCTGGAAGCCGACACCGCCGACGAGCGAGACAACGATCGCGATTGCGGCCGCGAGGGTCCAGCGCACTGATCGCGTCATTGGCGTGCCCCGCCCTTCCCGGTCTGCCGCGGGAGCCCGGCGGGAGCTCTCCGCGGCAACCGGGATGCACACCTCCGCGGGTCGAGCGCGGATGTGGCGTGCGTCTCGAGTACGCCCTGCTCCGCCATCTACCTGCCACCTCCGCCCGGGTTGGGAGTCGAAGGGAACTTGAGGATGCCGATGGATTCGCCCGGCTTATTGACCACTTTGGGCGTTGGCATCGCCGTTGGCGTGCTGGTTGGCCGGGGTGTGGCCGTTGGCTCGGCATCGATGGACTTCGCGGCTTCCTCATCGTTCGATGGCGAGGCGTCGACGGTAACGATGGGGTTGCTGGTGCTGGCTGGCGGGCGGGCTCCCAGCGTCGTCCGCAGCGGCGCGGCACAGCTGGCGGGCTTTGGAACAGCGACCGTGCCCGCGCCCAGCGGGCCGCTGCCGGAGACCTCCATGTATTTCGCGGTCACATTCTCGGTGGGGATGCCCGTGCCGGTGAGGGTGATGCTGAACTCGAGGGCGTTGAACGGGCCGTGGCCGGCGTTGGTGGCCTTCCACTTCACGAGCTTGCCCGCGGTATCGGGCGCGTAGGCCCAGGATGAGACGGGATTCGTTCCCGGTGCGGGGTGCGTCTCGCTTTGCACCACGGCGTTGAGGGCGGGGTCGAAGCAGACGGGGAGCGCGATGTAATCGATGTTCTTTGCGCACGTTGGCCCGGCGATTCCCCCGCCCGAGAAGGTGTACGTGTAGGTCGTTTTCCCGCCTGCTTCGACCGGCGCCGACTTCAGGGCGATGACGTAGGGCTGGCAGGCGAACGAGCCGGTGCCGACGGAGCTCGAAAGCTGGAGCTCCTGGTACCAGAGGGTGTTCGCCGATTGCATGCGGACGAGCGCGAAGACGGAGAGCGCGAGCCCGAGGACGAGCGGCACCGCCGCGACCTGTGTCCGCCGTGCGAGCCGCCGGCCGGCCCCCGCGGGGATGCCGAAGCGCCCGGTGCGGTGGGTTCGCAGCCGCCGGGGCATGGGTGCCGGCGAGGGAGCGGTGGCAGCCGCCGGGGCAGCCGCATCGAGCGTATGGAGCGGAGCGCCGCCGTTCGTGGCATCGATCGTGAAGCCGGGGTCGGTTGTCCAGGTGGCATCGATGAGGAAGCCATCGGGCAGGGCCAGGTGCTGGAAGGGGTCGCGGAACGTGTCGTTCATTGTGTCCGTCCCAACAGCTCGTTGAACTTGATGGGGATCCAGCCGACCTTGGGGAAGCGGCCGATGTACGAACCGATGAGCTGCTTGTCGGTCACCGGCATCAGGTCTTCGGTATTGTTGTTGTCGCCCTTGAAGACGAACTGGCGCTCGCCGTTCTCGCTCTTCTGGATGGCGACGACGCGGTGGAGGACGCGCTGGCGGTTGGGCAGTTCGTAGAGAATGATGTCGCCGACCTTGACGGTATCGGGGTCGACGCGGCCGACGAGGACGACGTCGCCCTGGTTGATGCGCGGCTCCATGGAGTGGCTGGGGACGAAGGCGGGCCGGTAGCCGAAGAAGCCGAAGCTGAACCAGAAGATGCCGAGGGCGATGACGGCGGTGAGTACCCAGGCGACCGATGGGAGCCGGAAGAAGCCTTTCTCCTCCTCGGCGGCGGGGTCTTCGGCGGCGAAGAGGCCCTCGGCGATCCAGAGGCCCATGGCGGGGCCGGCGACGCCGACGAGGGCGCGAATGGGCCACTCGGCGCTCGGGAGGATGGGCGAGTAGTAGGTGAAGATGACGAGCGGCGCCGAGACGAGAAGGCCCGCGCTCAGCCCGCCATAGAGGATGAAGAAGCCGGCGACGAGCCCGACGGCGGCCAGGGGGATGAACTGCGACCCCCAGAACTCGGCCTGCCGCGTGAACCCATCCTGCGTGAGCTGGGCGTTGGTGAACTGGACGGCGGCGATGCCGAGCGTTGATGCGACGAGTGCGAGGGTGAGGCTCCAGCGGCCGATGGAGCGCAGCAGGGCGCCGCGCGCAGCCTCGGCCATGAGGACGGTGGAGCCGGCAAAGAGCAGGTTGGTGAGGAGCCAGCGCGGCGAGTGGGCATAGGGTGAATGCCCGAAGGCGCTGAAGATACCGATGATGAGCTGGAGGGCGACGAGGAAGACGCCGATGAGGGCGGCAACGAGGAGGACCGTGCGGCGCTCGACGTCGTGCTCGGTGGCGGGAAGGGGCTCGAGGCGGCGGTAGGCGTAGAAGGCGACCGCACCGGCGGCGAGCCACGTGACGGGGCCGAGGAAGTAGGGGCCCCAGAGGGAATAGGTGAGGCGGGGGATGCCCCAGAACACGACCCAGCGGGCGGCCAGGAGCGCGGCGGCGACGGCGACGACGGTGGAGAGCGCCGGGCGGGCCGCGATACGGGGGGCGATGCGCTGGATGGCGAGTGTCATGGCAGTTCCCATGCGGTTGATGGTGTGCCGGGGAGTGACCCCCGGCACGGGGTCTGTCACTGGAGTTGTGAGAGAACAGGACCGGTGAAACCGGGCTTCATGTTCCCGCACCCACCCCAGGCGCTTTCATTCCACTGGTTGACCTGGTACTCGATGACGATCTTGTACCTGGTGTTCTGCTTGGCCGACTGGTTGACGCCGAACTGGAGCGAACCACCGTTACCGACACCGCCGGTGTTGGTGTTGTGGACCTGGCAGCCCTCCCAGTTGGGAACGGCTACGTAGAACGGTGACCAGCTGTCGAGCCCGTTCGGGAACGTCGGCGGGCTGATGCCCAGGTCCCCCCACCAGCAGGTGTAGGTGTCGCATTGCATCGCCCACGACTTCGGTGGTGGCGGCGGCGGAACTGGCACGCAGTTCTGGCCATTGCTATCGCACTCGAGGACCTTGATGACCATATCCTCCAGGTGCCACGGCAGGGGCGCCGTGTTGTAGATATGCGCCTGGCAATCCCACGCGTAGCCCGGGTAGGCGTTATCGACCTGGATTTCCATCAGGTGGAACGGTGCGGTTTGCACAACGGCGACTGCCGATGCCACCTGCTTGATTGGGTTGGCTGTTGGATATGCCTGGAAGTACGGGCCCACCAACGGCCAGTTTGCGGCTTCGTTCTCGCTCGGCGTGGTGCAGGTGATCTGCGCGTCGAGATGGGTGGTAGTGATGTTGGTTGTGGCCGTCAGCTTCTCGAACCAGAGCGAGTAGGCGGAGCCCATCACCGCAGTCGCCAGGACGGCGACGACGGCGAGGAAGCTTGCCTTTCTGCCGAGACCCTTCATGTCGGATTCCTTTCAGCCTGGCGCCCGCCCGCTGAGGGCGGGCGCCGGGCTGCTGGCTGGCGGGGAGAACCACGCCAGGGTGTGTTGATGCCTAGGGGAGGGTGGGAAGCATGGCCGGAGCAGGATTCTCGTTCCACTGGTAGGCCACGTAGTTCACCGTGAACGTGATGTCCAGGTTCTGGTTGGAGTGCCAGTGAGCCGGATCGTAATAGCCCGAGCCTGCATCGCCGTCGCGCCAGTTTTCATCCAGAATCAGCATGAAGGTGCACGTAAGCGGCTTGTTTTCGTGGACTTGGACGAAATCCGTATAGGTCTGATCCGGGTATTTGATGAGCTTTGGTGGTGCCGGAGAGCGCCAATCCGCATTGAACAGCGCAAGACACTGGGCATAATCGGACGTCTGGCTCCACGATTGCGCGTTCGGGCCACTCGTTGAGCTTGCGACAACGCCACGCGTCCACGGGAGTCCCGGCATCGTCTGGGAGGGGCAACCCGAGTTGCAGGTGACCGTCTCGCTTGCGATCCCGAGGTGGAACGGGATACCACCGGACGCGCTCTCGAAGTTGATGGTGAATGCGCAACCCGCGAACGGGTAGAGCCCCTTCATGTTGAGCGTGAGGGTGTTGTTGTTGTTGCTCAGCGTTCCGCTGCAATCTGGCTTCGGCTTCCCGGTGGGGAAGTTGCTGTACAAGAAATTGCCAGCGCCGCTGCCAGAGCCGCCCATACCCAGCAGGATCGATGCCCCACCATTGAGGAGCGTTGAAGCTTCGGGGACGATGGCAACGACGGGTTTCCCGGCGCCGCTACCGCTCGCTGTGTCAAAGCCTTCCCCCGATCCTGTCCACTTGTGGAAGGACAGGTTGGCATCGAGGTGGCCGGTCGTGACATTGCTGACGAGGGTCAGTTTTTCGTACCAGAGGGTATAGGCGGCGCCGACGAGGCCGAGGGCGACCACGGCCAGCATCATCAGCACGCCTGTATGGCGAAATGCTTTTCGCATGGAGTGTTTTCTCCCCGCGCGCACAGTGGGCGCGCACAGTGGGCCGGGGCGCGTGGCCTCCGGCGCGTTCGCTAAAGGTTGGAAGCGGGAGGGTTGGGCGCCGCTGGCGCCCTGCGCTCATTTCGGACCCGGCAGCTCCTTTCCGGGTCGCGTGGGGGAGAGGGATTATGGGGCTTTCCCCGATATGAACCGGGGGCTGCTACCTTCGATGCTGGGTAGAGACAGCGAATGCTACTATCCAACCAGCAAGGCGGGCCCTGAACGTTCCCCTTGCGACCGGCCCGGAAGGTGGTTGCCGCCGCCTCCGGGCTTTTTCCTTTTTTCGTGATCTCGGTCTCCACAACCGGCTGCCCTGGGGCTGCCGAAGGTGACGCCGGAAATGATGACGATCGGTTGACGGGAAGGGAAAGTGACCCCGGGGCCCTGTTTGGGGACCACCTGGACGTGGCCCCGGCGCACTGGCTGGCCGGTTTCGCTCTCCGCTACGAGCGGCTCCAGAAGCCACCCGCACCATCTATCGGAGGGTCGTGCGGAATAGTGACAAAACGGCGTCAAGGGAGTCAATGGTGCGATTCGTACTGGTGTACGACCTGTGAACAATTGCGACATGGGATGTCGCGAACAGCGGGAGATTTGAGAGGTTTGGGAGGGTAGAATTCGCTCGTATCGCGGCGTCCCAGATTCAGGCTTGACGATAATGTTTGAGAAACGTAAGAGTTTCGAATCCAGTTCGTGCGGACGGCAAGTTCTAATGGTTTACATACAATTCGGCCGGGCGCGGAGCGGCGAGAGGGCGAAAGGGCGAAAGGGCGAAAGGGCGCTGTCGGCGAATGGGCGAATGGGCGAAAGGGCGAATGGGCGCTTGCGGCGAGAGGGCGCTTGCGGCGAAAGGGCGAATGGGCGAATGGGCGCGCGTTGGTGGGGACGCGCTTGCCGGTGAATCGGCGCGGGTGTCGTACGCGACGGGGCGCTTTCGGCGAAAGGGCGCTGTCGGCGAAAGGGCGAAAGGGCGAGAGGGCGAATGGGCGAAAGGGCGAGAGGGCGAAAGGGCGAAAGGGCGAGCGTTGGGGGGGACGCTTGCGGCGAATGGGCGCGCTGTTGGTGGGGTGCTCTGGCCGGTGAATCGGCGCGGGTGTCGTACGCGACGGGGCGCTTTCGGCGAAAGGGCGGAAGGGCGAGAGGGCGAAAGGGCGAGCGTTGGGGGGGACGCTCTTGCCGGTGAGGGGGCGCGGGTGTCGTACGCGACGGGGCGAGGAGTGGTGAGGATGCCTGGAAATGGGAAGTGCCCCTGTGCTGTTCGCAGCAGGGGCACTCTGATCGTTTCGCCCGTTCGGGCTCGCGAGGGCTTCGGGCTTTCGCCCATTCGCCCATTCGCCCTTTCGCCCTTTCGCCGATCTGGGCCCGCGAGGGCTTCGGGCTTTCGCCCATTCGCCCATTCGCCCATTCGCCCTTTCGCCCTCTCGCCCTTTCGCGGCCTCAGCCGACGCCGGGGGGGACGGCGACGCCACCGTCCTGGAGGGCCATGGCGGCGGGTTTGACGGAGACTTCGAGGAGTTCGGCGATGTCGTAGGCCTTGATGGTGCGCTTCTCTTCGTCGGGTTGGACGCCGGGGATGCCGTCTTCGAACATCTGGATGCAGAAGGGGCAGGCGGTGGCGACGATGGAGGCGCCGGTGTTGGCGGCTTCGGCGGCGCGGAGGTGGTTGACGCGGGTGCCCTGTTCTTCCTGCCACATGTTGCCGCCGCCGGCGCCGCAGCAGAAGCCGTTGGCGCGGTTGCGCGGCATCTCGACGAGTTTGACCCCGGGGATGGATTCGAGGACCTCGCGGGGGGCGTCGTAGATGCCGTTGCCGCGGCCGAGGTAGCAGCTGTCGTGGAAGGTGACGGTCTGGCCTTCCATCTCCTTTGGCTTGAGGAGGCCGCGGTTGATGAGGGTCTGGAAGAACTCGGCGTGGTGGATGACTTCGTAGCGGCCGCCGAAGTCGGGGTATTCGTTGGCAAAGGTGTTGAAGCAGTGGGGGCAGCTGGTGACGATCTTCTTGACGCCCATCTCGTTGAACGCTTCGGCGTTGGTTTCGGCGAGGGTGGCGTAGAGGAATTCGTTGCCGAGGCGGCGGGCCGGGTCGCCGTTGCAGGTTTCGGCCTGGCCAAGGACGCCGAAGGAGATGCCGGCATCGATGAGGAGCTTGACGACTGACTGGGTGATGGGGACGTTGCGCTCGACGAGGGCGCCGGAGCAGCCGACGTAGTAGAGGTATTCCTGGCTGCCGTCGTAGGTGGGGACTTCGATGCCTTCGGCGGCGAGTTGCTCGATCCAGGTGGTGCGGGTGAGCTGGGTGCCGCGCCAGGGGTGGCCGCGCTGCTCGATATTCTGGAGGGCTGCCTGGGCGGTGGCGGGCATGCGGCTCTGTTCCATGACGGCGTAGCGGCGCATGTCGACGATGGTCGGGACGTGCTCGATCATGACGGGGCAGACTTCGACACAGGCGCCGCAGGTGCGGCAGGCCCAGAGTGATTCGTCCTTGATATAGCCGCCAACGAGTGGTTCGAGGGTTTCCTCGGCGGCCTTGCCCTTGATGAGGAGGGGGCCGGCGTGGTTCATGTAGGTCTTGACGTCCTGGATGACGGCCATAGGTGAAAGGGGTTGGCCGGCAGTCCAGGCGGGGCAAACGCTGGTGCAGCGGCCGCAGCGGACGCAGGTATCGGCATCGAAGAGCTGCTTCCAGGTGAAGTCCTGGAGCTTGCCTGCGCCGAGCCCGGCCCCGGATTCGATGAGTGCTTCGATATCGCCCATGGGGGCCAGGTAGAGTGGCTTGCCGGGGCGCTTGAGGAAGGCGTTGACGGGTGCGAAGGCGATATGCCGGAACTTGGTCACGGCCATGATGGTGAGGAGGGTGAAAGCGCCGACGATGTGGATCCACCAGACGGTCTGGTGGATGTCGAGGGCGGTTCGGGGGCTGAGGCCGCCAAAGATCTTTGCGATCACCCAGCCAGCTGGCGACCAGTAGGACCAGCTTTCGTGGCCCTTGGGGATTTCGTCGCCGGCGAGGCGGAAGCCTTCGACGATGATGCCGGTGAAGAGGACGAAGCCGAGGAGGCCGATGACGAGGGCGTCCTCATCGGAGCGGCGGTCCCAGGTGAGCTTTTCGGGCGGGGTGAAGTAGCGGCGCTTGACGGCGAGGGTGACGCCGATGAGGCCAATGACGCCGAAGAGGTCGCCGACGAGGGAGTAAACGAGATAGACGGGGCCGTGGAGGAAGGCGTGTTCGGCATCGCTCCCGAAGATGAGGGGCAGGTAGTCATCGAGTGCGAGGAGGGCGGTGACGAGGGTGAGGACCATGAAGCTGGAGTAGATGCACCAGTGCATGATCCCGGCTTGCCTGTCGTTCTTCACGCGGCTGGTGCCGGCGCCCATGGTGAGGAAGTTGGTGATGCGCGCGCCGAGGTGGTCGGTGACGGACTGGGGCTTGCCAAGCCGCCAGATGCGCATCCGGTGGATGAGGACGCCGATGATGATGGCGACGCTCAGCCCGAAGATGAAGTACATGACCTGGGGGAGAGCGACGTTGAAGAACACCTCGCGCTGGGCGCTGGTGGTACGAGCGGTTTCGGCGGCGGAGATGGCGCCGATGATGAGCAGGGGGATGACAATCCCGCCGGCGCTGACGTGGAACCGGGAGCCCTTGCGGGTCTGCGGCTCGTTATTCGTGGGGAGGTTGGTCATGATACCGGAACCCGAACCTGGAGATAATAGGGGCGGTGCGTGCCAGTCCTTCCGGGAAGGAGGCACGTTCAGCCATGTGCCACGCATCCTACCGGAGGGCGTGCTTTCCGGCGACCCGGACGACAGTCCGACCTTCCGACGGTACGATGCAGGCCGGGCCAAGCGAACTTGAGAAAGCTACGAAGCGATTTGAATCGCCGCGGACGTGAGATGCACCGGGGCCGACGACAGGTGCGCCGGGCGTGGCCGCGGGTGGGTGCGTGCCCTCGGGGATGCGCCGGAGAGTCCCCTGGCCCGCGAACTGATCCACGAGCGAGGCGGGTGTCCACGGCCAGGCTGACTTAGCGCTGAACAACCACCACCTGGCCTGAGCCATCCAGCTTGTGGCCTCCCCATGAGGAGTTGGCCAACAGCTGAAGGTTACCGCCCTTTCCATCGGACGACGGATAGAAGCCGCGGACGGGATCAGCCGGGCAACCGGCGCCAACCCACGCGAAACTATCCGCAAAGTCGGCCTCCATTTGCGCGATGTCCACGCCGGGCATGCCCCGTGAGGTCATGTCGATGCGAGCGCGTTCTCGAGAGTTCTGCAGCATCTGCGTCGCTCGTCCACATGTTGCCGCGTCCAGTGGCAGGGGGGTACCTTGAGAACTGACCGCCGAGGCCGCCTTATCCGCCGCAGCCACCTTCGCGTCCGCTCCCCGACCAGCCAGTGCGAGACCACCGGCAATCCCCCCGGACAACACGGCCAGGGTGAGGATAGCCACAGCAATCTTCTTCGTCGGCATGCTCATTGTATGACCTCCAATCTTCGTTGCTCTGACGCGTCGCTCAAACCGTGAACTCACCGTAGTAGCTCACACGATACCCCGGTGAGTAGCCCGGAATATTTACAGAATGCGTGCCCTGAACGTAGTAAAGGCCAGACCCACTGTTGTTCGCATCAAAGGCCCAGTCGAAGTTGCAGGAACCGCAACCACTGAATGTACTCTGAGCTACGTAGTACGCCAGCAGGATGGTATCCCACTTGTTCAACGTGCTCGACTCAGCAAGTGACCCTGCAATGGGGCAGCTTGTCTCGGAGTAGTAAGTAGTCGCATTACCGAAGCTCGAAACCGGACAAATCACGACTTGCTGCGCGGCTGCTTCATCCTTGAACGTCCCAAAGCCAAGCCCGATCGCGGCACCGATAACGAGTACGACGAACAGCCTGCGCATCATGATGATCCTATTACGATTCAGCACCGAGATACTAGCGACTTCATCCGAGTCCCCGCCAGCACAATAATGTGCCGAGTTCACCCAGTCCGCGAAATGCAACATTGCTTGTGTCTCACCGCCCAGGCCACAAGCATGCGTCCGGCGAGCCCCGTGCGCTCTCGGAAGCGGCGCAGCGTGCCGCGAATGGAAGGGAGAGTCTGTCCGAGTGTGTCCGCGATCCGCTCGTCGCTCTGACCGGTTGCAACGAGCGCGAGCACGGGCCTCTCCGCGCCGGTGAGGTCATGACAGACCTCGACGGATTCGCTGCCGTCGCATTCCAGCCGTCGCTCCATTCGTCACCTCCGCAATGGTGCGCCCGGGCACGATAGTTCATTCACGATGAGCGACACAAGGAAACACATGTAAATTCAGGCCCGCGTCCCGGCCACGGTTGCTGGGTGGGAGCGTGGCGGCGCGCCCGGGTACGATGTCCCCGCCGAGACAATCGTGGAGGGCCGACGTTTGCGGCGCCCGATGGGGACGGCGAGAGCTCCTACCTCGCAGCAGCCAGTTCGCCGGGACAGGGTGACCTGCTGCTCGTCACGGTGCTCAACGCGAGGCGGAAGATCGTGGCCACAGACGCAACGGGCGACACGGCCTCATTCGTGCCGCGAAACCAGGCAAACACAGCCGGGCGGACGGCGCTCCACGAACTGTTGCTGTCCGGGCAGTGCTCGGCCGACGCGGCCGGCAGTGTGCAGTTGTTAATAGGAAATAGCGCGGACGTGAATACGCCGACCGCCGACGGGCGGTTGCCGCTCGCTATCGCCGGGGATAAGGGCTGCACGCAGATCGTCGCGCTGCTCGAGAAGGCGGGGGCAAAGGCGAACTGAGGTCACGCGTCGGCGTAGAGGCGGAAGCCGAAGTCGCTGTAACGAAAGGTGGGGATGAGGCTGGAGCGGGCATTGATTCGCGTGACCTTCGTGCTATGGCGCCAGGCGCCGCCGCGGCTCACACGCCGCTGACCGGAGGCAGGCCCGGCGGGGGCGTATCCAGGGGACTCGGCGTAGTAGGTGGGGGAGTACCAGTCGGAGCACCATTCGTGGACGTTCTCGGCCATGCAGCGGAGGCCGTAGCCGTTGGCACAGGCATCGGTGGGTGGGTGTGGCGCGGTAAAGGCATCGATGGCGCTGGCGGATGGATGGCGGTCGCCGGGCCATGGCCAATCGCCAGAGTCGAGGCCGCCGAGGGCGGCGAATTCACGTTCTGCTTCGGTGGGGAGCCGGTAGGTGATGCCGTCACGCTCAGAGAGCCAGGCGGCGAACGCCACGGCATCGAACCAGTTGATGCCGACTACGGGCTGGGCCGGGTCAGCGAAACGCTCTTCGTGGACGAACGGCGGAGGCGGCGCACCGGCGGCGGCGACGAATGCGGCGTATTCGGCGTTAGTGACGGGCGAGACGGCGGCGCGGAAGGCCGGGAACTCGACACGGTGGGCCGGGGCCTCGTCGGTCCGCGAACCGTTCTTGCCCATGAGGAAGGAGCCGGCGGGGATGGGGACAAGGTGCATGCGGACATGGTAGCCGGTGGGCATGGTCCGGTGCGGGTGCGCAGGCCGGCCCGGGGGTGCGAGAAGCGGGCTATCAACCGTTCCCGCAACTGCGGAGCCGGAGCCTCCACTCGATTGTGGCGGCGTCGTCATACAAAGGGAGGGTGCGAGTTTCCCCGCACCCTCCCCTGGAGTTACCGGAATGGTCCTACAGGTGGTCGTTGGTGGCGGTGCCGTAGCTCTTGCGGAGGTCGGTCTTGAGGACCTTGCCCATCGCGTTACGGGGTAGCTCGGGCACGATCGCGTAGTAGGCGGGGGCCTTGAAGCTGGCGAGGCGGCTCTTCGTGTACTCGGTGAGTTCGGCGGGGGTGATGCTCTCGCCGGCCCTGAGGACGATGACCGCCTTCACCACCTCGCCCCAGTCGGTATCGGGCACACCGATGACGGCAGCTTCCTCGATCTTCGGGTGTTC
Source organism: uncultured Anaerolineaceae bacterium (assembly GCA_964508715.1). GTDB lineage: Bacteria > Chloroflexota > Dehalococcoidia > Tepidiformales > Tepidiformaceae > JAKALX01. Next base: position 73,584 of record CAZDUX010000011.1, read on the forward strand.
TTCGAGGACGTTCTCGATCTCGCCGGGCGAGATATTCTCGCCACCGCGAATGATGAGGTCCTTCTTGCGGCCCGTGATGAAGAGGTAACCACCATCGTCGATCTTGCCGACGTCGCCGGTGTGCAGCCAGCCATCGATGATGGCGGTGCTGGTGGCGTCTTCCTGCTTGTAGTAGCCCTTCATGACGCGCGCCGAGCGGACGCAGATTTCGCCCTCCTCGTTCGGCGGGAGGAGGTTGTTGCGCTCATCCATGATCCCGAGTTCGACGTCGGGCATCGCCTTGCCGACGGAGCGCAGGCGAAGCTCCTTGACGGCGGTATCGGTGCTGAGGTCGTGGTCTTCGGGCCCGAGGAACGTGAGGGTTGCGGTCGATTCAGTCTGGCCGTAGGCGTTAATGAGGCCGACGCCCTTCGGAGGGAAAACGTCGCAGGCACGGCGGACGACTTCGTAGGGCATGGGTGCCGCGCCATAGGTAATGCTCTGCATGGTGTGGATGTCGTACTTATCGAAGTCGGGCACTTCCATGATGCGCTTGAGCATGGTGGGGACGACGAAGGCGTGCGTGGCGCCTTCCTGCTGGACGGCCTGGAGCCAGTCTTCGGGGGTGAACTGGGGGAGGATGACGAGGGTCCGGCCGCTCCAGATGGCGAGCATCATGGTGGTGGCGCCAGCAACGTGGAAGAACGGGGCGGAGACGAGCACCTTCTCGTGGATCTCGGGGTCGGCCGGGTTCTGGTTGGTGACGTAGGCCGTCATGTCGAGATAGGTAAGCTGGACGCCCTTCGGCAGTGCCGTCGTACCCGATGTGAAGATGATGATGGTGGGATCGTGGTCGTCGACATCAGTCCAGATGTCGTCGTCGCTGGCGTTGGCGAGGAGCTGGCCGTAGTCGGTGAAGCGGCCCTGGCCGCCGCCATAGGCGATGAAGTGCTGTGTATAGGTGAGCGTGGGGCGGATGCGCTCGACGAGGTCGAGGTAGCGGTCGGAAACGAAGACGGCCTGGCACTGGGAGACGTTGAGCATGTGGGTGAGCTCTTCGTCCTTGGCGCGGTAGTTGAGAGGAACGAAGGTGACACCGAGCATGGCGCAGGCGTAGTAGGTGATCACGTAGTCGACGCTGTTGACCGACATGGCCGCGATCTTCTGGCCCTTTTCGATGCCGAGGCCCTGGAGGGCGTTGGCGAGGCGGGTGACGAGCGGGAGCATCTCCTCGTAGGTGACGCGCTTGTTGGTCCCGCCGAACTCGACGAGCGCCTCCCTGTCGGGAACGACGGCCGAGGAGATCTGCAGGAATTCGATTGTGTTCATCGGTACTCCGGTATGAGGCGGATAAGGGGTCGTGTGCGTGCGGGATTCTACCGTACGAGGGGAGCTTGGGCGAATCTGAGGGGGCCCGGATGGTCGAGGTTGCGAGTATCGAATGGGAGGGATTGCGAAGCCGTACACAGGCATGGCAATTGCTATGGCTGCCATCACGCAGGCAAACAGGTGGCGAAGCGCACCGTGTGATGAGGGGCGAGGGCTACCCGGTGCCGGGCCGCTATCCCCGGCACGAGCGTTCATTGCTGCGGCCGGCCGGGAAAACGCAGGCGCTACTTCGGACAGGTGACCGCCGAGAAGAGGTTCGGCCCGACCCGCTCCGTGCACGTCCGGTTGCGAGTATCAACCACCACGTGGCCCTGCCTGTCGAGCGAGATGGCAAGGCTATCGAGATTGGGCCCATCGCTATCGAGGCGCAGGCCCGTGAGGTCGTAGACGGCACGATTGCAGGCTTCCCGAAGGATCACGGAGGAGCCGGCAGCCTGTGGCGATTGGCGTGCTCCATATTGCTGGAGGATCTGCGGAAGGAGCGGGTCGTTCGCAGCGAGCTGGGCGACGCGGCAGCGGGTCGCGGCTCCACGGTTTGCGGCATCCAGGTCGGAAAGGGCACGAGCGCTCCCATCGCCGAGCCGGACGAAGTAGAAGTTGTTCTTCGCTTCGTACGTGATCGTGTTGGGGGCGAAGGAGTCGGCGAGGGGGAGCGTGACCTTACCGTTGTTGGCGCCCGAATCGAGGAAGGTGACGAAGAAGACAACCGCAGCAGCCATGAGGACAAGTGCGAGAACGGCGCCCGTACAGCCGAGGAGGACGGGCGGCCGGACGGCAGGTTCGGAGGCGTTTAGCTGCATTGGGCCACGCTGCTGATGTGGAGCGGGAGCGAGACCAGGAGAGCAGCTTCACCGGAGGCGAGCAGGTGCGCGGCAGGGGTCACCATAACGAGCGGATGATACCAGAGCGAGGGACGGATTCCGGTTAGGGAGGCCCGCACGAGCTTGCCGGGCGATTTTCGACTTTGCACTTTAGTCTCGGCGCAGAGATCCTCCAAAGCGAGGGAGAAGGAGTGGAGAGATGAAAATCCTTGTCACCGGGGGCGCCGGGTTCATCGGGTCCCACGTGGTGGAGGCGTACGTTGCAGAAGGTCACGATGTACGGGTCATCGATAACCTCGCCACGGGCCGGCGCTCGAACGTACCGGCGGGCGTCCGTCTCCACGAGGTGGATATCCACTCGCACGAGACTGCGGCGGTCTTCGCCGAGTTCGGGCCGGATGTGGTCAACCACCTGGCCGCGCAGGCGAGCGTGAAGGTCTCGACGACCGACCCGGTGCACGACCTCGAAGTGAATGGCGGTGGTACCGCGACGATCGCACGGCTCTGCGTGGAGCACGGGGTGAGGAAGCTGATCTACGCCTCGACCGGCGGTGCGCTCTACGGCGACCCGGACTTCGTGCCGGTGCCGGAGACGCATCCGATCCGGGCACTCTCGCCTTACGGGACTTCGAAGCGCGTGGGCGAGCTGTATATCGAGCTCTACAACCGGACCGCCGGGCTCGACTACACCATCCTCCGCTATGCGAACGCCTACGGACCGAGGCAGGACCCGCACGGAGAGGCCGGCGTCATCGCCATCTTCACGGGGCTCATGCTTGCGGGGGAGACGTGCACGATCGACGGGGATGGTGAGCAGCAGAAGGACTACGTCTACGTTGGCGACATCACCCGTGCCAATGTCGCTGCGCTGACGATGGGCAGCGGCGAGGCGATCAACATCGGTACAGGTAAAGGTACATCGGTGAACCAGATCTTCAACGCCCTTGCGGCGGCGACGGGGAACTCCCGGCCAGCTCGGTATGGCCCGCCCCGGCCCGGTGACGTGCGAAATATCTGGCTTGATAGCACGCTCGCGGGGCAGGCCCTTGGCTGGCAGCACCGTGTGGGAATCGATGAGGGCATCCGGCTAACGGTCGATTCATTTCGTTAGCGACGGGGTGGCCGGCGATGAGGGCACAACTGCAACTTTTTCATGGACCATGGGCTATTTCACAGAAAGGTCGGTTGCCTGACGATACCCTCTCTGAGAGGCACGACATGAATCGCCGTTACCGGACCCAGCGCCATCGCCCCCACCGCTCACCGACTGACCACCGCTCGCTGCGGCTGCAAGAGTTCGCGCGTTCGGTCTCGATGGCGCACTGCGAGCTCACGGGGTTCCCGGCAGATAACTCGCTGGCGATCGCCGAGTTCACGGTCAAGGTCATCGCGCTCGAAGCGGCCTGGGATGACCTGCTCGAGGCACTCGCGGCCTGAGGCGATCCACGGCAGAAATAGTGTGATAGTCCTACATTAGGTGCCGGAAATGGCACAGGCCAACAGATGCCCGTATGCTCCACCCCATGGGAGCCTGGGCTTCGCACACGTTCGCAGCATTCGCCAGTCCGCGCTTCCGTATCCTGTGGCTCGGGTCACTGCTGGCGTACATTGCATTCTTCATGTCGACCGTTGTACAGGCGGTCGTTGCATTCGATCTGAGCGGGAACAACAGGGCGGTGGGGTTCGTCGTATTCGCGCAGGGGCTGGCGCAACTTGCCCTCGGGCCGCTGGGTGGGGCGCTGGCCGACAGGCTCTCGAAGAAGTCAGTCATCCTGGCCTGCCAGGTGACGATCATGCTGTGCTTTGCCGGGCTCGGGGTGCTCGTCGCGGCAGATGTAATCGACGTGATGTACCTGGCGATCGGGTCCTTCATCATTGGCATGGCGTTCTCGTTCCTGGGGCCTTCGCGGCAGGCATTCATGCTCGAACTGGTCGACCAGGCTCGCCGGGGGAACGCGGTAGCACTCAGCCAGGTTGCACTCAACGCCTCGCGCGTCGTGGCGCCACTCATCGCGGGTGTGATGCTCGGGGTCGGCTTCATCGGCCCTGGCGGTGCGTACTTCGGGATGGGGGTGCTCTACGTTGGGGCAATCGCCTGCACGGTCTCGCTCCCGGCTACACCACCGGCCGACATGGCGGCCGGGCGAAGCATCTTCGGCGATATCGCGGTCGGAGTGAGCTACGTAACACAGACCCGGTCACTGCGGCTGCTCGTGCTCTCGTACGTCCTGGTGATCATGTTCGGGTTCAGCTATGTGACGGTGCTCCCCGGCCTCGTCGTCAATCAGCTCGGGCGTGATGCGGATAGCATCACGGTGCTTCTCGGGGTCAACGCCATCGGCGGGCTGGCGGCGAGTCTCGGTGTGGCGGCGAAAGCCGACTCACGGCACGCCGGAGCGATTTACTCGGCTATGTGCCTGGTTTTCGCACTGGCGTTGATGGCGATGGGTGCTGCGCCTTCGTTCCCCCTGCTCGGGGGTGCAATGCTCCTGGCGGGCTTTGGGAGCGGCGGCTTCCAGACGCTCAACGGCGCCCTGGTTTCTCACCGCTGTGATCCGGCTTACTTCGGGCGCGTGGTCTCGCTGACCTTCCTCGCATTCGCGGCATCGAGCGTGATTGCACTCCCGATCGGCTTCCTGGCCGATGCGGCCGGTGAGCGTGCCACGGTATTCGCGATGGGCGCGGCTGTCGCCACGGCCACGGTGATGACCTGGCTGCTGGACCGTTCGGCGGGTGAGGCTGAGCCGGGCATTCGCGTGGAGGTCGCTGCGGTCGCCCTGGGCGAGGGTGAGCGCTCCTAGGAGCCACCACCGGCTCGGTGCTCGGCGGGTCCATGTTCCTGGCCCAGGTTGTGGGCGGTGTTGACGAGGCCGACGTGCGAAAACGCCTGTGGGAAGTTGCCGAGTTGCCGCCTGGCGGCCGGGTCGTACTCCTCGGCGAGGAGCCCAACGTCGTTGCAGATCCCGAGCAGGCGATCGAATACGGCGTGCGCGTCATCATCCCTGCCGATGAGGTGGAGCGTATCGGCGTACCAGAAGGTACAGGCGAGGAAGGCCCCTTCGCCGGACGGGAGGCCATCGACCTTCCCGCCCGTGTCGTAGCGCTTGATGAAGCCATCGCACATCAGGTCCTGTTCGATCGCCGCAACAGTCCCGGCGACACGGGGGTCCTTCGCGTCGAGGAAGCCCACCTGGGGAATCATGAGCAGGGCCGCATCGAGCTGTGAGCTGCCATAAGCCTGGACAAAGGTGTTGCGACTGCGATCGAAGCCTTTCTCGCACACCTCGTCGTGGATCTGCTTGCGGAGGGCACGCCAGCGATCGATCGGTCCTTCGAGGCCGAAGTGCTCGGCGCCGCGAACGGCGCGGTCGAGGGCAACCCAGGCCATGACCTTCGAGTGGGTGAACTGCTGACGCGGACCACGGATCTCCCACATTCCTTCGTCGGGCTGGTCCCAGTTCGTTTCGAGGTAGTCCATGAGCTCACGCTGGAATTCCCATGCGGCCTCCTGGGGCTCGATTCCCGTACGGGTGGCAACGTGGAGCGTGTCCATCAATTCACCGAAAACATCGAGCTGGAGCTGGGTGTGGGCGGCGTTTCCAATCCTGACGGGCCCGCTCCCCTGGTAACCCTTCAGCCATGCGATTTCGTATTCGGGGAGCAAGCGCTCTCCGCCGATGCCATACATGATCTGCACCTGGTGGGCGCTCCCGGCCGCGGAGCGCAGCAGCCAGTCGCGCCATGCCCGGGCCTCATCGGTATAGCCCGAAATGAGCAGTGCGTAGAGGGTGAGCGTCGCGTCGCGGAGCCAGCAGTAGCGATAGTCCCAGTTGCGCACGCCGCCCATCTGCTCGGGGAGCGAGGTGGTTGGGGCGGCGACGATCCCGCCCGTTGGGCTGTACGTGAGCGCCTTGAGGGTGACGAGCGAACGGATGACACGATCGCGGTAGCGGTTGGTGCAGGTAGATTTCTTCGTCCAGTCGCCCCATGCCTGTTCTGTGCGGCGAAGCGCGTGGTTGGCCTCGATCGCCTTGAGTTCGGGCAGGTGAGAGGGCCGCCAGGTGAGGGTGAACGGCGCTTCCTCACCTTCGTGCAGGCGGAACTCGGCGACCGTGTGGAAGTCCTTACCCTGCATGTGGACGGGGCTTCGAAGCTGGACAGCATCGGGGCCGGAGATGGCGTTGAGCCCATGTTCGGCGTGGCGTACCCAGGGGATAGCCGACCCATAAGCGAACCGCAGCGAGAGGTCCATCTCGAAGACCACTGACCCGTGCAGGCATTTCACGATGCGGACGAGGTCGACGCGCTGGCTGTCCTCTCGAAGGGGCATGAAGTCGATGAGCACGGCGGTGCCGGAGTCGGTCTCGAAGGTTGTCTCGAGAATCGTCGTGCCGTCGCGGTAGGTTCGCGTCGTCTTCGTCGCGCCGCCTTTGGGGGAAATCCGCCACTGGCCGTTCTCGTCGTCGCCGAGCAGCGCGGCAAAACAGGCGGCCGAATCGAACCGTGGGAGGCAGAGCCAATCGATGGAACCGTCGCGGCCAACGAGCGCGGCGGTGTGGGTGTCGCCGATGAGTGCATAGTCCTCGATGCGTAGCGCCATTAACGAGAGGGTAGATCAGCGCTGCTCGTTCGATCCTTCTCAGCGAATTGCGATGTCATTGCAAGACCGTCGCAACTGCCGGGTGCGGGCTTTGCTGTTCGAAGGCCGTAAGCGGTGTGGCATCGCGGTGGGGGCGGAGTTTGTGCCCGGCTCGGTATCGCGGAAGAAAGCCCGCGCGATGGCTTCAGCGCGGGAGGAGCGGAGCGGGCGAGCCGTAAGATTCCGGGCCGCCCCGCATTGCAGATTCGTTGCAGCTCGAGGACGGTGCGCACGCTGATGGGGCAGGCCCGTATGCTGGCGGCGACGCGCTCGCGGATGCTGCTCCGCCCCGGCCGGCAAGCCGCACGTTGCTGGCCGCGGGCGGCGCGGCGCTTACACTCTTCCTGCCGGGGGAAGTCCCGCAGGAGGCATCGATGGGGTTGGAACTCTCGCTGCGCGGACGCAAGGCGCTGGTGACGGGTGGCTCAACGGGGATTGGGGAGGGGATCGCGATGGCCCTCGCCGAGGCCGGGGCGGATGTCGCCATCAGCTACACGAATCGCCAGCAGCTCGCCTTCGACGTCGTCCAGCAGCTCGAATCGCGGGGCGTGAACGCACTGGCCCTGCGAGCGGACGTGTCGAAGGCGCCGGCCGTGGCTGCACTGTTCGAGGAGTTCGACAAGCAGTGGGGGCAAATCGACATCCTCGCGGATAACGCCGGGATCGAAGGACCGCAGGCCATGGCCTGGGAGTCAGACCCGGCGCAGTTCGAGCGGGTCATCTCGACCAACCTGCTCGGCGGGTACTACTGCGCACGTGAAGCACTCAGGCGAATGGTTCCACGACGATCAGGAGTCATCGTATCGGTCTCGTCGATTCACGAAGTGATCCCACGGAGCGGGTATGGCGCGTACGCAGCGAGCAAGGCGGGGCTGGCGATGCTCATGAAGACGCTCGCGCAGGAGGCTGGCGGGTATGGGATCCGCGTGTTCTCGGTGGCGCCGGGCGCGGTAACAGCCAGGACGACCCGTGGCGGCACGGTGCATGGCAGCGTCGTAGGAGAGGGGCTCCCGGCTGGGCGAATCAGCTCGCCGAAGGAGGTCGGGCGGCTGGTGGCCATACTGGCCTCGGATATCGGGAGCTCCATCACCGGCACCACCGTGTTCGTGGACGGCGGGATGATGCTTCACCCGGCGTTCGAGCACGGAACGTAGCCACCACCGGCTGCCGATTATCGATTGGCGATGGCGGGGTTCGAGGCGCGGCCGGGACTTCGGTTACCCGGCCCGTTGCGATTGGGGGCAGCCTCGCCACGCAAGGTCATCATTCGGCAACCGTCGCGACCTCCGAATGCGGGCTCCCTTCGATCGAGATCTGTGGGAGGGCGCGATCGAGCCAGGCTGGCAGCCACCAGTTCCAGTGGCCCATGAGCTGCATCGTCGCCGGAACGAGAACGAGGCGGACAACGGTGGCATCGACGAAGACGGCGACTGCGAGGCCGACGCCGAACTCCTTGACGACGCGCTGGTCATTCATCACGAAGCTCAGGAAGACCACGATCATGATGGTCGCTGCAGCGGTGATGACGCTCGCCGTCGACGAGAGTCCCTCGGCCACCGAATGGGCGTTGTCACCGGTCCGGAGATACTCCTCGCGGATACGGCTCACGAGAAAGACCTCGTAGTCCATGGAGAGGCCAAAGAGGACTGCGAAGAGCATCATCGGCAGGAACGATTCGACCGGGCCGGTACGGTCAGCGCCGGTGAGCGAGAGCCCCCAGCCCCATTCGAAGACCGCGACCACCACACCGTAGGCAGCGCCGATGGAGAGCAGGTTCATGAGCGCCGCCTTGAGGGCGATGACGAGCGAACGAAAGACCATGGTAAGGAGCACGAAGCTGACGCTGATGACGATGGCGAAGAAGAGCGGCAGGCGCGAGCCGATACGGTCGGCGATATCGATATAACGAGCGGTTGTGCCGGCGACGTAGACACCGGTCCCGCTGTCCACGGCACCGGGGATGGTCTCGTTACGCAGTGTATGGACGAGGTCGGCGGTGGCTGAATCCTGGGGCGCGCTCTTCGGGATAACCGAGAAGATCGTGATCCGGCCATCGGCCGACGTCATCGGTTGGCCAACCGAGGCGACGCCGGGAAGCTGGCCGGCAGCGGCCCGGAGGCTGGTGACGCTCTCCGGGGCGCCGCCGTCGAGGATGACCTGGAGGGGCCCATTGGCACCGGGGCCAAACGCCTCCGCGGTGATGTCGTAGGCCCGGCGGGTGGTCGAGCTGGAAGGGTTGTTGCCTGCATCGGCCGAGCCGAGGCGGATATCGAGCGCCGGCACGGCGAGGGCTGCGAGGATAACGCTCGAGAGACCGAAGTAGAGGTAGGGGCGGCGCATGATGGCGTAGCCAAGGCGGTGCCACACGCTTTCCCGGTGGTGGGCTGATGCTTGCGAAGCTCGCGCGCCGCGGAGGCGAAGCACACGCGTCCCTGCAATGGCGAGCAGGGCGGGGAGGAGTGTCATTGCAACGAGGACGGCGACGGTAACCATGATGGCAGCCGCGACACCGATCCAGCGGACGAAGGGGAGCCCCATGAACGAGAGCCCGAGCAGCGAAGTGACGACGACCGCCCCTGCGAAGACGACGGACTTTCCGGCCGTCCCGAGAGCGAGTCCGATCGATTCGGGAACGGCCATGCCGCGGGAGAGGTTTTCGCGGTGCCGCGCGACGATGAAGAGTGCGTAATCGATCCCGACGCCGAGGCCAAGCATCGCGGAGATGTTGGGCGCGAACTTCGAGAGATCGACGAGGGCAGTGAGTGAGAACACCCCCATGAAGCCAACCGCCAGGCCGAACATGGCGGTGCCAACCGGGAGCAGCGTGGGTACCAGCGTACGGAACAGCAGGTAGAGGATGAGCAGCGCGGCGAGAAGACCGAGGACCGTCGATTCGTTCGGACCTTCGTGCTCCTGGGCGACGGCGACCGGGCCACCGAACTCGACCTGAAGGCCCTGGCTCCTCGCACCGGCCATGCGTGCTTCGACCTCGCTCACCAGACTCGAGGAGACATCATCGGCGGGTTGGGCGAACTGGATGCGGGCGATACCGGCTGTGCCATCGGCGGAGAGGAGCCCCGAGCCCGGGGCAAACGGCGAGACCACCGATGTCACGCCACCGAGCGCACGAATTTCGGTGACGAGGGTGTCGATGACGGCGCGGTTCTCAGCACTATCGAGCCGCGACGACGACTTCAGCACCACATCGCCGTAGTCGCCGGCCCGCTCCGGGAACGCCGCCTTCAGGAGGTCGGCGCCTTCCTGCGATTCCGCCCCAGGGATCTGGAGGCTGCTGATGGTGCCCTGGCTCACGGCCCGGGCCAGGCCGGCAAACAGGACGAGTGCTACGACCCAGGCTGCGACAATCTGCCAGCGATGGGCGGCAGCGAAACGTCCCCAACGTTCGAGCATTGGCAAATTGGTGTTCATCGGCAGGCCCCATCTGTGGAGTACGCCGATAATGCGCCACAGCGGGTGGCGCTTTCCCTGACTTTTGTCGGGTTTCGCGGGCACCCGGGTTAGGATTCGGGCTGATGGAATCGCCGCATGCGCCGGGAATGGCCGAACAGCTTGGGGCGGCGCCCCTCTTCCAGGGTCTCGATAGCGAGACGCTGGCACTCCTCGCATCGGGGAGCACGCGGCGTCGCTACACTGCCGGCGCCACGGTCTTCAAGGAGGGCGATACGCCGGATGGGCTCTACGTGGTGGAATCGGGCTGGGTGCGGGCTGTGAAGATGTCGCCGCAGGGCCGCGAACAGGTGCTGCAGTTCATCGGGCCGGGGGAGCCATTCAACACCGTGGCGCTCTTTTCGCGGAGCAATCCGGCGACCGCGATGGCGCTGGAGGAGAGCGTGGTGCGAGTGGTATCGCTGGCAACGATCGAGCGGTTACTGGCCGAGCGTCCGCAGTTCGCACGCCGGATCCTGGAGAACATGGCCGACCGGCTCATCTACCTTGTCGGTCTTGTCGCTGATCTTTCGTTGCGTTCCGTCATGAGCAGGCTGGCGCGCCTCATCGTGGACCAGGCACAGGATGGGGTGCTGGCGCGCCCGAAATGGTTCACATTCGCAGAGCTCGCCGCCCGCCTGGGCACCGTGCCCGATGTGATCCAGCGGGCGATGGGTGCGCTCCAGGCGGAGGGAGCAATCGACGTGAACCGGCGCGAGATCCGCGTACTGGATGAAGAGAAGTTGAGGGAGCTTGCGGAGGGATAGCGCGATACGGAGTTCGGCGGCGCGTGAATGCCGGTTCAACTGGCGGCCACGCACAGCGTGGGACCCAGAGAGCGGGAACCATGGACCGTGAGAGGGGTGGTGGGGCGAGCGGAGGGGTTCGAACCCTCGATCTTCTGGGCCACAACCAGACGCGTTAACCACTACGCTACGCCCGCCAGGCGCAGACTCAATGCTAGCAAGCCGCGTGCTCACGAGCCACCACGCCAGCGCGGCCACTGGAGGCGAATACGCGAGGTTTCGCTGGTGGCGCGGTAACCCTCGCGGGCGTCCATTCGTTAACAGATGGTGAGGCCGCGCTGGCAGGCAGCCGTGCTATGCTGTGATGCGGCCAATGCTGCGATGTGCGCGGATGCGTGCGTGGCAGCCGGTCCGGTGCGTGGCAGATATGCCACGGAGGGTTTTTCGAACTGTATGGACGTTGACCAAGGCGGATCCAGTTCCGCCACTGGTTTTTCGGGGGGAATTCGCTCCCGCTGAGCCGTTGTTAGCGCCGCGCTAGCCACGGGTCAGCCGTGGCGAACTGCCTCTCGTCGATCTGAACCGGGAGGCGATACCGATGTCGTTCCTCAGCCAGGTACAGGGCAGGCCCGTGTTCGATGCGAACGGTGCGCGGGTCGGCATGCTCCGCGATCCGCTCATCCGCCCTGACGTCCCCTATCCGCCGGTCGAATCGCTGGCGATCACCCACAACGGCCGCCTCCATGCCGTCCCCTGGCACGATGTTGCGTCTGTCACCCCGCGTGGCACGGCTCTTCGCGGCAATTTCTCCATGGAGCGGTATAGCGAACCCTCGGATGACCGCGTCTGGCTTGCGCGCGATGTGCTCGACAAGCAGATCGTCGACACCTCGGGCGTGAAGCTCGTCCGCGTGAACGACGTTGCTCTCACACCGCTCAATGACGAGTTGCGGGTAGCGGGTGTGGATAACTCGACAACCGGGCTGTTCCGGCGGATGGGCATGGAACGGGCGGCGCGGCTGTTCGACCGCAAGCCGGCGAGGCTCATCGACTGGGAGCAGGTCGACATCGGCCCTGCTGTCGATGACTACCGGCCGAGCGTGGAGCAGGTGCGGTTGAAGGTGTCGTACGACCGGCTGAAGCGGCTCCGGCCAGTGGACATCGCCGAGGTGATGACCCAGATGTCGCCGGGTGAGGCCGCCGACGTGCTCGAAGGGCTCGATGATGAAACGGCTGCCAGGACGATGGCGGAACTGCCCGATGAGCACCAGGCTGCAGTCCTCTCGGCGATGGACCCGATCGAAGCTGCGGACGTGCTCGATGAGATGGAGCCGGACGAGGCAGCGGACGTGCTTGGCGACGTAACCGAAGAGCGCGCCGAAGAGCTGATGGCCCTGATGGAGCCGGCAGCAGCCGATGAGGTGCGGTCGCTCCTCGCCTACGCCGAAGATACCGCCGGGGGCCTGATGAACACCTGCTTCGTGGTGAGCCAGGCGAGTACCGTAGCCGAGGTGGTGAGCCGGATCCGCCAGGTGGATGACGACCGCTCCGACCTCCTCCACACGATCTTCGCCGTCGACGACGAGGGGCGGCTGGCGGGCGGCGTCACCCTTCGCGACCTGTTGTTGGCGAACCGGGCGTCCCCGGTGTCGCGCATCATGCGTGAGGACGTGGAATGGGCACGAGTCGATGACCCCGACGACGACGTGGCCCGGAAACTGGTGCGGTACAACCTCCTGGCCCTGCCGGTGCTCGATGAGGAGCGGCGTGTCAAAGGGGTTGTCACCGTCAACGATGTGCTCGACCTGGTGACGCCCCGGAGCTGGCAGCGCCGCGGGCGGCGGATGATGGCCTGATGGCGGAGCCGGAGCCGAAGCCACCGGCCGCACGTGGCCGGCTGGCGCTCCGTATCAGTTCCTGGCACCGCCTTGCGTTCGTCTTCGCGATCCTTGGCCCTGGATTCATCACCGGGGTGGCCGACGACGATGCACCGGGTATCACCGGCTACTCCATCGCCGGGGCGCATTATGGCTACGACCTTCTCTGGGCGCTGGCGTTGACGCTCGTGGGGCTCAGCGTCTGCCAGGAGATGGTTGCGCGAATGGGCGCCGTCACGGGGAAAGGGCTATCCGACCTGATTCGCGAGCGCTTCGGTGTTCGCATCACGTTGATCGCAATGACGGCACTCCTGGTGGCGAACGCAACGACAACCATCGCCGAATTCGCGGGTATCGCGGCGGCGAGTGAACTCTTCGGCGTCTCCCGGTTGATCACGATCCCGATCGCGGCCGTGGTCATCTTCGGGATGGTGGTCTGGGGCACCTACCGGCGGGTCGAGATCATCCTCATGGCCATCTCCACGGTCTTCGTCGCGTACGTGATCACGGGGTTCAAGGCATCCCCCGAGTGGGGAGACGTCGCACGGGGCGCGCTGGTGCCGACCATGAAACTGGACGTCGGCTACCTGACGGTCCTCATCGGGCTGATCGGCACAACGATTGCGCCCTGGGGCCAGTTCTACCTGCAGGCGGCCGTGGTTGATAAAGGGCTCGGGGTGCGAGACCTGAAGCACGCCCGCGCGGACGCCTACGTCGGAGCGTTCGTCACGAACTTCATCGCGTTTTTCATCATCATCACCGCGGCGGCCACCCTGTACGTTCATGGCAAACCGGCAGACACGATCACCGACGTTGCCGATTCTTTGCGGCCCCTCGCGGGCGACTTTGGCGAGAAGCTCTTTGCCCTTGGATTGCTCAACGCCTCGCTAATGGCGGCGGCAGTATTACCGCTCTCGACGGCCTACGCCATCTGCGAAGCGTTCGGCTGGGAACGGAGTGTCAGCCGCCCGCTGCGCGAAGCGCCGGCATTCTTCGCACTGTTCGGGGGGCTCATCCTCCTGGCGGCAGTTGCGGTGCTTGCGCCGGGTGTACCACTCCTCGTGCTGCTCTTCCTCCCGAATGTCGTCGGCGCCATGTTGCTGCCCATCATCCTGGTGCTGACGCTCTTGCTCGTGAACGACCGGCGGCTAATGGGGTCGCATGCGAACGGCCGCGGCCAGAACCTGGTTGGGTGGGGCACGACCGTCGCACTCATGATCCTCACCACGCTCTTTGTCGTTGCGGCGTTCCTCGAGGTGTTCGGGGTGATCGGTTAGCAGGGTCGGCGGCAGGGCAATCCAGCAGGAGCGGGGGGTGTTTGGACAGGAGGCGGCGAGGTTACCCCACGTTGTCCCGCAGGCGTAACTTACCGGTTCGCGCGGGAGCACCGGCTTGCAACCAAGAGGCGGCCGGGAGCAACCGACAACCACGGTGCAATGCTTTCCTTCATCCGCCGGCAGTCCACACAACAGCGCGTCGAGCGCCTGATCCGCGAGGGCGTGGGTGTTCGCGAGGCCGCCTGGGAGCTTCACTCCGAAGGCAAGGGCCACGCAGGCCTCGCCACCGAGATACGCGACTGGGTGCAGAAGGTGATGGGCGATATGCACCGGCCCTACGGAATCGACCATGTAGCGCTGGCTCTTGCCGCCCGCGATGACCTTGGCTCCGTCCTCTGCACCAACTCCCTCGGGGTGGTACGCCCCGCCAGTTTCTACGAGGACGGGAGTGTCGACAGGATCGTCGCGTTCCTGGGCGACGCGGAATCGGCTGGTTCACGGCGGCCCGTGCGTATCTCGGCGGCCCTTCTCTCGCTCGGCGACCTTGCGTACGAGCTGCACGGGGCAGCAGCGTAGGGTTCGCTCGATCCCTGCGAGCCGCATGCATAGAATGAGCGGCATGGCCTCACCAACGAATCCGGACCGCGCCCGCGAACTTCTCCAGCAGCAGATCACGAAGATCGGGCGGCTCCGGGGAGGCGGGCCCAACCCGTTTGAGTACAACCTCTGGGACGAGCGGAACACCGAACTCCTCACGCATATCTATGGCGCCGACTCACCGGAGATGGCTGCCTACCACAACGCGGCGGGCATCCGTGGCCGTCTGCCAGGTGTACGCGGCCAGGCCGAGAACATGACGCTCAACATCCATGGACAATGGGGCATCCTTGGCCGGCTCGAACGGGCGGAGGTCGTCCTCAGGGATCTCGTGGCGAAGCTGGGTTCCCCGGCCTGATCGTCAGCCGGCAGCCAGCCCGGCCTGGTCTCGAAGCGCTGCAAGTGCACCGGGGAAACGGCGCTCGATCTCGGTTTCCAGGCCCGCGAGCCGGCGCACGAAGGCGGGGCTATCGAACTCCTCGGTGGTCATGATGATCGCGTCTTCACCGTTATCCGCGTAGTAGCGTTTTCGTACGCCCACTTCGTAGAAGCCGTAGCGCCGATAGAGTGCCCGGGCTGCCTCGTTCGATTCGCGCACCTCGAGCGTGGCGGCCTGCATCGCCTCGGACCTGGCGAGCAGGATGAGACCGTGGACGAGGAGGCGGCCGAAGCCGGCGCGGCGTTCGGCAGGGAGCACAGCAACCGTAACGACGTGGGCTTCATCCACCATGAGCCAGAGGCCCGCGAATCCGAGGAGCCCGCGGGCTGTCTCGAGGACGATGTAGCGCGCCATTGCGTTGTGCGCGAGCTCTCGCTCGAAGGCGGTGCTCGGCCAGCCGGTCTCGAAGGCGAGCTGCTCGATGGCCATCACACCGGGCACGTCATCGTTGCACATCGGCCGGAGGCGAATGGCTGATTCCATCGGTCCATCGTACGGGAAACTCCGGGCTTTTCGCGGCGCCCGCCGTGCCGATACTGACGATATGACGGAAGCGTCAGTAACCCCGCCGGGAGCCGGGGCACGTGTAATCATCGTGCGGCTGAGCACGGGTCAGCCTGTCCAGGAGCCTGGCAGCATAGCGAAAGTCCGCGACCAGGCGGTCGCGGTTCGGGTGGAGCATGCCGGCTTCGCGACGGGCGAAGAGGTGGTGTGCATCACGGTGGAGCGGCCGCGATTGAGTGTCCGGGCAAGGTTCCTCGCGGCGCAGGGCAGTCTCTGCGCCTTCCAGCTCATTCGGCCGTGGCGAATCCTGGAGGTCCGGGAGAGCGAGCGTCACGCTGCGTCCCTGGCGGCCGAGGTGCGGTCGGTCCTCGGCACCTCGCGGCAGACCGGCGAGCTCGTCGATATCTCGTCTGGTGGCGCGGGTGTGGTCGTGCCATCGCGGCCGGGTGGACGCCAGCTCGAGGTCCTGCTGTCGGCAGGCGGGTATTCAGCGACACTGCCGTGCGAGCTGGCGGATGCGGAAGAGCATGCGGACGGCATCCTCCTCCACCTCAAGTTCGCCGAGCTCTCGCCGGCCCAGCAGGCGTTCGTTCGCGGGCTCATCGCGGCGGTACAGGCGGCGAGGGTCGCGATGATGGAGGCAGCCTCGTGAGGAGGTTCCCCGTGGCTCGCCCCGGGTAACCGGAATGCCCCCCAGCTTCAGATGCCGCCTGGCGCCTGTTCGAAGAGCTTCGACAGCGAGACGGGTTCGAGCCCTTTCGCACGGATACCCGCGATCATCCCGGGCAGGGCGGCAACGGCGCGTTCGCTGAAGTGCATCAGGATGATGGCGCCAGGGCGTGCGGCAGCGATCACATTGGCGGTCATCTGCGCGGGTGTCGTGCTTGCCGAACCATCCCCCGAGGAGCCGCTCCAGAGGATCGGGCGGTAGCCGGCGGCCACCGAGGCATTGATAACCGTCTGATCCAGCGAGCCGCCGCTGGGGCGCATATAGGGCACGGTCGTCGCGCCAGTCACCATATCCCGGACCAGGTCTTCGAAGTCGGCCAGGTCCTTCTGCACGTAGGCAGCCGATTTTCCGATCAGGTCGTAGTGGTCCATCGTGTGGTTGGCGATTTCGAACCCCGCGTCGAGTGCGCGGGCGATGAATCCATGGTCGCCAGCGATCGGTCTCCCGGCGAGGAAGAAGGTGAGCTGGACGTTCTGCTGCTGGAGCACGGCGAGCACCTCGTCGCGGCTATACCAACCGTCATCGATGGTGAGTGCGCAGAGGGGCCGGTCAGCGGGGCCGGACGTCGCCACCTGCCCCAGGATGTCGGAAGTCCAGGCGGGCCGGCGCATGAGCCGCGGGCCACGCGTTGGCGACGGCGTAGCAGTTGGCAGTGCGAGAGTCGGCGTTGCTGTCGCGGGCAGCGCGGTGGCTGTGAAGACGTAGGGGGTTGCTGTCGGGTCGGCCTCATCGATGACGAGGACCTCGTCGCCCGGGGGAGTGTTCCTGCTCTCTCGAATGGCCGCGCCGATGCCGAGGCCGGCGGCTGCCGCGATGCCGGTAGCACCCAGCCCAAGCAGCCGGCGGCGTGAGAGGCGCCCATCCATGAGAGCGGATTTTCTGCCGGACGGCGGCTATGGACGAGCGAGCCGGTATTGGTTCAACCACCGAGCGCCATGGGGATAGCAGGCTTCGCCGCGGGAGCGGGCTGATCGACCGGTCGTGGCGATACGCGGACCGGCTATTCCGGAGCTTCGGCATGACCCGCTCAGAGGGGAGTCTCGCGTTGTGGAAGGCGATGGACGTCGAGCCTGGCATTCGAGGTGCGCCGGGCGAGCGGGTGCCGCGTGTGCCCCCGCTTTCGCTGGCGCCGGGCAGATCTTTTTGCATACTTTTCGCAAATCAGCCGACCTGTTCTTACGCGGATGTGCGATGTATAGCGCGAGACGCCATACCGGGTCTCCGCTGGCTGTACGCGGGCTGCCTCTCGCGCACAACCGAAGGAGCGGAGCCGGCTGAATATGCCGCCAGCATCATCCCTTGCCGGGGATGCAACGGCCGGAACCCGGTGGGCACTCCCCTGCAGGCCGCGGCGGCCCGCCCCGTGCTCTCCCGCGTGGCGGGCCACCGCGGAACCATCTCCGCCATTCACAGCCGCCCCAGGCCGAGGGGCGCGGTATTGTCGAGCGCAGCCCGGGGAACGATGGCCGCTAACGGGCGTTCGAAGCGAGACCGATGCTCCCTCGCCGCCGAAGTCCCGGTGTTCAGCGAAAGGTTGGGGACTGGTTGGGTGCGAGGCCGAAGCGATCGCTTGGCCAGAGGGAGATCGTGGCTCTCCCGATGATGAGGTCGCGCGGGACGCAGCCGAACATCCGTGAATCGCTGCTGTTATCGCGGTTATCGCCCATCACGTAGTAGCTATCGGGCGGACACACAACAGGCGGTCCGCTCACTCGCCAGGTGGCGTGGATGTAGGGTTCCTCCAGCACGCGGCCATTGATTCGGACTTCGCCACCGGTGGTTTCGAGGGATTCGCCAGGGAGCCCGACGATCCTCTTCACGAGGCGCTTGCCGGCCGGGTCCTGGGGATTGTGAAGGATGATGATGTCGCCACGGCCGGGCCCGCCGAAGAGATCATGTTTTCCACCGGAGATGAAGGGCAGGAGCCTCGAGAGATTATCCGTATTCACCCGGGCGTAGCTGAGCTGGTTCACGATAAGGAACTCGCTGTCCTGGAGCGTGTGGTCCATGGAATGGCCCTCGACCTGGTAGGTACCGAAGGAGGCGCGGACACAGAGAAACACGAGGATGGCGAGGAGGCATGTCTCAACGACTTCGCGGATGAACCTCGCCGCTGGCGGAGGGCCGGCCGGGTCGGGTTCGCCAACGGGCGGCGGTAGGAGGAGGACGGGGCGCGGCGCCGGGAGAAGCAGCAGTGGCTCGGGCCGGGACACGTCATCCATCGTTCTGCACGGTAGCAGTGCGGGCGCTTGGGCGGCAGCCGGTACGTATCGGAATGCGAAAGAGCCGCGCTCCGAGTGTCGTTCAGGTACGCCGGGGACGGCCGCGGGCAAAGAGAATGACGGCGAGCATGCCGAAGATGAAGCCGCCCACGTGTGCGAAAAACGCAACACTTGTGTCGGGGCTCGCGGCCTGGTTGATGCTGGCCACCCCGGCGAAGAGGTTCTGAACGAACCAGAGCCCGATCACGAGCCACGCGGGTATCGGCAGGGGGATGAAAACCAGGATGAAGAACGGGATGACCACGCTGATGGTCGCGCGCGGGAAGTAGATGAGGTACGCGCCGAGCACCCCGGCGATGGCCCCGCTGGCGCCAAGCACCGGGACGACGCTGGTGGTATCGATAGCGCCCTGGACGAGCGAGGCAGCGATTCCCGCCACGAGGTAGAAGAGCAGATACCCCGCATGACCCATCCGGTCCTCGACGTTATCGCCGAACACCCAGAGGAAGAGCATGTTGCCGCCGATATGGAGCCAGCCCGCGTGCAGGAAGAGTGCCGCGAGAATCGAAAAGAAGATGACCGGCCGGTCCGGCGCTGAAACATCGGAGTGCCCGCGGAGATTGTCGAACCATTCCTTTGGCTGGAACGCATATTTGCAGACGAAGCGGTCGGACTGTGTCGGCGCAGTCTCGAACCCGTAGCAGGGGCCGGCCGTCTGCTTGCGAAAGTCGCGGCTTGCGATCGCGGCACTCGGAGGCAGGGCCGTGGAGAGCGTGAGCATGTAGATGAAGACGCCGATATTGACGAGGATGATGGCGTAGTTCACCCATGGCGTGGTGCGGCGGCGCGATGAATCGCCGACGGGGATCACGGTGGAGACTCGATGCCGCCGAGGTGGGCCGTTTCGTTGAGCCGTGCCAGGACGAAGCGGTGGTTGCGCACCAGCACCTCCGAGAGGCCGCAGTTTGCCACCTCGAGGCGAAAGGTGTGGGTCGGAGCGATGGAAAGTAGCTCGGCGAGCATGCACTGGATCGCCGTGCCGTGGCTGACCACGAGGACTGCCTGGTGCGGATGCTCGCGGGCGATTCGCCGTATGGCCGCCGCGGTGCGCCGCCGGACGATGGCGATGTTCTCACCCCCCGGCGGCTGCCAGGCCGGGTTCTCTTCGCGCATCAGGCGGTGTTGTTCCGGGTAGCGGCGGGCGACGTCGCGCTCCTTTTCCATCTCCCAATCGCCATAGTGGATCTCGCGGAGAGCGGGGTCGGACCGGACCGTGAAGGCACGGCCGTCGAGAGCGATGGCAGCGGTTTCGATTGCCCGGCCCAGGCCGCTGGTGTAGACAGCGTCGAGCCGCGTGTTCGCCAGGCGTTCACCCAGGGCACGGGCCTGTTGGCGGCCGAGGTCGGTCAGGGCTGTCTCAGAATGACCACAGAAGCGCCCTTCCCGGTTCGTCATGGTCTGACCGTGGCGGGCGAGCAGGATACGCGTTGGATCGAGCGCCATCAGCCGAGTCAAGCCCATCCCGGGCAAAGGCGCAAAGGGTTTGCCAGAGCGCGGGCGTAGCGCCGGGGGCCGGGAGACACCGTTCGAGAGCACGCGGGCACCGGGTGCCCCCGGCAGCGCAATGGCAAGGTAGCCCAAACGGTCTGGAAATTCTCTGCAAAATCTGGCCCGAATCACGCGAAGCGTGTGGCCGGTGTGTAAGAACCGCGTTAGTGTGCCATCAGGTTCGCGTGGTGGCGCGCTCTGCAGGGGGCTTATGTTTCGTCGTTTGTTCGGTCCGGCGCCTGCGATGATCGGGGGAGGTCTTCTTTCCCTGGCGTTGGCCGCCGGGATCTGGGTATCGGCTCCGGGTGCGGCCGCGATCTCGAACTGCGACACGGATGAGGCCGGGATAAACGCCGCCGAACAGCAGATGCTGGATCTCATCAACCAGGCGCGGGCAGACGCCAACCTCCCGCCGCTCAAGTTCTCGCCCGCGCTAAACCGGGCAGCTGCATGGAAATCGGCGGACCCGAGCGCGACCGGTGCAGGGGTCCCGTTCTCGCACACGGACTCACTCGGCCGCGACCCGGTGACCACGGACCCGGCGCGGAACCGCCCAATGCAGTGTGGTTACCCTGCCGGCGCCGCGGAGAACATCGCGTATGGCTCCAGCAACCCTCAAATGATCTTCAACATGTGGATGGGGTCGCCCGGTCACCGCGGAAACATCAACGGGACCAACCTCGACGGGACCATCAACCAGACGTACTACCGTTTCGCGAAGGGCTACGTCGTCATCGGCATCGGGTTGCACAACGGCGCGTGGACGACGGACTTCGGTTATATCGACGATTCCGGCAACACCGCTCCGCCGCCAGCATCAACGACTGCCGCCACCGGGACGAGCCAGCCAACGAACACGCCCACTCCGCTGCCAACCAACACCCCGCTTCCAACGCCGACACCGAGCCCGACACCGATTCGCTCGGGGATCCAGCTTGCGCTCTCGCCAGGGATGAACCTCGTAACCTATGCCGGCGTCTCCCAGCCGGTTGGCCCCGCGGTCACATCGCTCGGCGGCTCGCTCGCGGGAATCTATACGTGGGACCGCGTCAACGGGCGCTGGGACCGCTGGGCGCCTGGTACGCCGGCCTACGCGAACACCATCACCATGCTCGAACCGGGGCGCGTGTACTACATCGAGGTGACTGGCGGGGCGACGTGGGCCTATTAGCAACCTAGACGTAATAAACGTATATAGATAAAGTGCCCGGCGAATGCCATGTATGCCGTGAATCATCGGGGCTTCCCTGATGTCTTGCGGTAAAGGTGTGCATTTACTATCCGTTGACCAGTATCGGCGGATGCGCCCGGGCAGTCTCCTGATAGATCGCCCCGGGACACCGGCCAGCGGCGAGGGAGACGCTGTTGGGTAGGACACCAGCAAGTGAGAACGAGGATCCAGCCGTCGCGCTGGATGCCCGGGAAGCACGGGCGGCGATCGTGCGGGCGTGCGCACTCGCCGACCTCGATGCAGCCATGCGCGCGGTTGCGTCCGTCCTACGCCAACGCTTCGCGGCCGGCCACGCATCGATCCTTACCTGGTCTGCCACGCGCTGGCCCAGTGCATTCGCGGACGACGACCTCGGGATTGACACCAACCGGCTCATTGACGGGATTGCGCGGCCCAACGGGCCGTCCGGCAGCAGTGTCATGGATGGCAGCGATGAACTGCAGCCGCTCATCCATGACCTTGCCACGGCAGGCAACACCCCGTGGGAAGCCCGGATCCGTGAACTCGGCGGACGCTCCCTCATGCGCCTGCCGTTGCATGACGAGCAAGGCGATCTGCTCGGACTGCTCATGCTGGCCTCGCGACAGCCGTCGGCGTTCGATGATTCACAGCTCGCCGAACTTCGCGAACTCACCGCGATCGTGGCGGCCTGCGTCCGGCGGGCACTCCTCCTCGAGCAGATCCAGGTGGAGCGCGACCTCCTCGCCCACGAAGCAGAACTCCTCGCGACGATGGCGACCGCGGAGAGCGAGAGCCAGGTCCTGCAGGCCGTGGCCGATGGTGTTCGCAGCGCGCTCGGTGCAGATGTTTCAGTGGTGCTGGCCCTCGATGCTACCCGGCGCACGGGTGTCTGTTCGCCCCGCATGCGCCTCGCACAGGGCGACTGGGAGGCGATCAGCGAAGCGCTGGCACGCGGGGGTAACGGCCGCCTGCTCGAGCCGGCCGGCGACGGATGTTACGAGAACTTCGACCTCGAAGCAGGAACGGGGAGCCCGGTCGAAGCGGTTGCGCGCGACCGGCTCCATCAGCGTTCGCTGCTCATAGCCGGGGGACGCACCGATGACGAGTGCCGGATTGTCATCGCCGCGGGCCGTCCCGAAGCTGGCGGCTGGCACCCGAGCGCGATGTCGTTCCTGGGGCGCATTGCGCGGGTGCTCGAACTGAGCCTCGAACGGCAGCGCACGCGGAGCCTTGCAATCGAGCAGGGCGACCGGCTCGCGGGCCAGGCGCGCCTGTTGACGGCGCTCGACCCGACACGTCCCCTCGAGGAGATTGCCCGGACGTTTGCCGAAGAGATCGAGGCACGGTTTGGCGTCGAGTGCCTCGCGATCCTTCGCTGGGCCGGTAACGGGTCAACGGATCCGGTGCTGTATCTCAACAAAGGGCTCATGGCGCCGCCATCGGGAACCCCCCCGCCCATGCCTGCCGAGTACCAGGTGGTGCAGTCGGGGCGCCCCGAAATCCTCGACCTCCGTGAAGGGGTGCACAGGCGTTCCGAGCGCATTCTCTTCGATGCTGGCGTGCGGCGGATGGCGCGGATACCGATCACGATCGAAGGGAATGTCGCAGGGTTCGTGAGCGTTGGAATGGATGACCGGGCTGACGCCGCCGCACGGGTTCGCGACCTGGAGGAGGCGGTCCGGCCGCTCGGGCTGGTCATCGAGCGCGCATCGCTGCTTGCCAACCTCGAGCAGCAACGCCGGACGCTCGAAGCCACCGTCGGCATCCTTGCCACGCTCGCCACTGCCCGGGAGGTGGGCGACGCCTGCGACACCATCGCGGCCCGCCTCCAGCAGTTCTTCGACGCCGACCATGTGTCCATTTCAACCATCGACATGGCGACCCGGCAACGGACGCTGCTTGGATTCCGCTCCGGGGTTCTCCGCCCGGACCAGTTGACGTTCCAGTTCTCGGAAGCAGAAGTGGAGCTTTACGGAGCGGCGATTCGAAGTACATCGCAGTGGTTCGCAGACATGGACCAGCACGACCACGGAGCGAACACGTTGCTGCCGCGCCTCGGTGGCTTGCGGAGCCTCGTGCGTGCACCCTTCGACCTTGCCGATGGAAGAGCCGGGCTCATCACGGTGGCGGCCCGGGAACCGAACCGCTTCGGCCCGCGCGATGCGGCCACCCTCCACGATTTGAGCCGCGCCGTTGGCATGGCCATCGACCGCATGAATCTGATCCGGGGGATAACCGAAACGAGCGAGATGCTCGCGGCACAGGCACGCGTGCTTGCCGCGCTCGCGCCCGGGGCAACCGTGGAAGGGGTTGGCAGGGTGTTTGTCGCGGAGGCGCGGCGCCTGTTCAATGCGGCCCACGCCGCGGTGGCGCAGATCTTCCGGGGCGAGTACCGGCTCATCGCGGTCTCGAGCGATGTGATCGATGCCGAAGCGATGCGGGAAGATGGCCGGACACCAGAATCCGACCTGCGCATCATCTATAACGAGTTCATGCAGGGGAAGGCGCAGATCGTGCCAGACCTGGCGGTTCGGCACGTTGGCCCGTTTGAGGACCGGGCGTTTCGTTCGGGCCTTCGGACGATGATGCGCGTACCGATCCGGCAAGGCGACGGTGAAGTCACGGGCATCATCACCCTCGCGAGTCCACAAGCCAACGCATGGGGCCCACACCACCTCGAGCAGCTCCAGCAGCTTGGTGCGGCAATCGGGCTTGTGGCGGAGCGCGCGGAGCTGCTGGAGGCTGCCGAAGAGCGGACCCGGAAAGTCGGGCACCTCACACGATTGCTCAGTTCGCTCCACGCGAACGCGGCGCCCGAGGAGATCGCCAGGGCGTTCGCCGCCGAAGTCCGCCGATACCTCGCGGCCGACGCCGTCGTCATCCACGCGTTCGATATCGAGACGGGCTCTGGCATTCGTGTCGCGATCGATGCCGAGGGTTCGATCGCGAAAACGGCGCGCCGCAGCCCGCTCGGCCCTGAGCGTGGCGACTACGGCGCCGTCCTCGAGCACAGTACCGGGATTTTCGATGCGAGTTCGCCCGAGACATCGGCGCCGTGGTTGCGGGCAACCGCGAGGTCACTCGGTGCAGGCAGCCTGATCGTTGCCCGGCTCGATGCCGAAGGCAGCCCGGTGGGCATGATTGCCGCTGGTACGCAGGCGGCAGGTGCTCTGGGCGATGATGCTCTCCATATCCTGATGGAAGTTGCTGCGCCACTTGCGATGGTGCTCGAACGGGCACGCGTGGTCACGACCCTGCGCCAGCAAACACAGCGAACACAGGCCGTTCTCGATATCCTCGCGGCCCTTGGACCGCAGGAGACACTCGAGGAGGTGGCGACACCCGTCGCGAATGCGCTGCGGACGATGTTCAGCGCCGAGCACTGCACCATCGTGGTCGTCGAGGGCAATGAACTCGTCCTTGCCGGGGTCGATTCGGATATCGTACCGGGCTGGCAGACGGGTCTTCGGAACAGGCGCACGGCGACGATCGATGAGGTAACGAGCAGCGGTTTCCGCGTCACCGGCGACCTCTCGGACCCGGCCGAATGGTCGTCCGAGGTCAATGGTTACCTCTCGAAGCGCGGGCTGCGTTCGGTGATGCGCGCACGAATCGGCAATGGGCCGGCGCTGGGATTCGTGGCCGTGGGTTCGCGGATGCCGGGCCGTTTCAGCGAGGCTGACGCGCGCCAGCTCGTCCAGATCATTCAGCCGCTCGCCGTGGCGGTGAGCAACTTCCATGAGCGCCAGGAGTTGGAACGGCGCAGCCTGAAGCTCGAGTACACAAATCGCATCCTCACGCGTTTGAGCGGCGGTGGAGCACCCGAACACCTGGCGGCGGGATTCCTCGGTGAGTGCCGCGTCCTCTTCGGTTGCGGCCATGCACTGGCGACATACTTCGATAGTGAGCGGGGCGCGGCGCAGCTACTCGGGATCGATTCTGACCTCTACAGGGCAGCGGATGTCCCCGCGACACTGCCGCTTGGACAGGTTCATTCGGGGCGGCTCATCGAGCGCCGCGAGCCCGAGGTCGTCCACGACGTGCGAGAGGACGACCAGCCGGGGCTGTACCATCCGGAGCTCATCGCAGCCGGGATGTTCTCAGTGATCCGCGCACCGCTCATCGTCCATGAGCGCGTTCGCGGCGCCGTCTCTCTCTGGGGTTATGGGACGAACGCATTCACCTGGGAGGATGCCGATCTCCTGGGGACGCTGACACGCCCGCTCGCAATCGCCCTGGAGAAAGCGGCGGCGCTCGCATCGCTCGGCGAGAGCGAGTTGAAGTACCGGTCGCTGGTGGCCCAGGCCGAGGAGATGATCTTCCTCTTCGACACCGTGACCCACGAAATCCTGGACGCGAACGCGTACACCTCGCGGCTGCTCGGCTACGCGCCCGGCGAACTCCTGGGCCGCCGCCTCGATGACATCGTTGATGCCCCGGCCGACGAGATCGCCCAGCTCGTCCGGCGTGTCGTCGATGACGGTGAACTCCACCTTGCCGACCGCCGCTACCGGACGAACGAAGGGCGGCTCGTGGATGTCGATGACGTGTCATCGCTCGTGAGCTATGGCGGGCGGCAGGCGGTGCTGGTTCTCGCCCGCGATGTCTCCGAGCGGAAGGCGCTCCAGCGCCAGCTTGTCCAAAGCCAGAAGATGGAGTCACTGGGGGCGATGGCGGGTAACGTCGCCCATGATTTCAATAACCTCCTCACGACGATCCTGGGCTTTGCCGGGCTGCTGAAACGCTCACGTTCATTCGACAGCGAAGAGCGCGAGAACCTGGCGCTCATCGAGGACGCGGCCCGGCGCGCCGCGGATCTCACGGGCCGTCTCCTTGCATTCGCCCGCGGCGGCCTCGTTCGCTTCGGGCCAGTCGATCTGCGCAACGTGGTAACCGACACGGTGCGGCTCGCCGAGCCGGGCATGCAGGCGTCGCTCGTCATGACGACATCGCTTCCCGACGCGCCGGTGATGGTCGAGGGCGATGCGGGCCAGCTCCAGTCGGCACTCCTGAATATCGTGTTGAACGCGCGCGATGCGATGCCCGACGGCGGGAAGCTGGATGTGACACTAAGAAGCGACGGGGTGGTTGCGACGCTTTCCGTGGCCGATAACGGGCCTGGGATGGATGAGGAAACAAGGACGCGCATCTTCGAACCGTTCTTCACAACGAAGCCCGTGGGATCCGGAACGGGCCTGGGGATGGCAATCACCTACGGCATCATCCAGGGCCACCACGGCGATGTGGCGGTCGAAAGCACGAGGGGTGTTGGCACCACCTTCACCCTCACGCTCCCGGTCGTGCCAGGGACCTGCAATTCGGGCGGCGCCGACTTCAATGCGGGCGAAGGCAACCTCGTCCTCATCGTGGATGATGACGAGATGGTGCGCCGGACGACGAGCGCGACACTCGCCGAACTTGGCTACAACGTCGTCGAGGCGCCGGGCGGGGCGACCGCCGTGGAAGTGGTGCGGGCACGGCCTGACCGATTCTCGGCGGTACTGCTCGACCTGGTGATGCCGGGGATGACCGGCAGCGAGACGTTCCGGGCGCTCACCGCCATCCGCCCCGACCTGCCCGTCGTCGTGTGCACCGGCTACGCCGCCGATGCTCACATCGACACGGACGTGAAGCGGCGCATCGCCGGGCTCGTGCAGAAACCGTTCACGGCCGAGCGGCTCGGACGTGCGCTCGATGCGGCTGGAGCAAGGCCGACGCGCGAATAGCCCCGCGACAGGGAACTCAGGGGCTCGCTCCCAGGATCTCGAGAAGCCGTGCGCCCGCCGGTGACAGGTGGCGGCCGCGCCTCCGAACCCATCCGGCCGTACGTGTCAGCGGGGGGTCGAGCGGTCGTGAGACCACGTCGTCGCGCCCTTCCACGCTCATCCGCGGTGCAAGGCAAACACCCGCGCCGGCCGCAACCATGGCAAGGAGGGCCTGCTGGCTGCGAAGCTCCACCCGAGAGACGACCTGTTCGCCGAGTTCTGCGGCCGACTCATCGACCTGCGCACGAAGGCCGTGCCCCGGCATCGAAAGGAGCAGGCGCGGCTCCCGGAGCAGGTCTCGGCGCGGGATAGCCGCGGCCTCTGCCCAGCGATGGCCGGGCGGTACGGCGACGAGGACATCCTCGGCAAGGATCGCTTCCGCTTCGAGGCGCGAGTCGACGTAGGGCAGTGGGACGAGTGCGAAATCGACGTCGCCAGCAAGGACATGCGCGATTGCATCGTCGGTTCCGAGCATCTCAACGCGCACGTTCACGGCTGGCCGCTCATCGATGAGCAGGGCGAGTGCCGGCGGCAGGAGGTGGTCGGAGAGCGTCTCCGTGGCGCAGATCCGCACGCTGCCGCCAAGAACAGACCCGGGTCCCGCAATCGCTGTTGCAGTGGCATTGAGATCATCGAGCACGCGGCCGGCGCATTCGGCAAGTTCGAGCGCGGCGTCGGTTGGGACGATTCGCCGGCCAACGCGGTGAAAGAGCGGGACTCCGAGTTCGTGCTCGAGGAGGCGTAGCTGCTTCGAGACAGAGGGTTGCGCAACATGCTCCTGGCTGGCGGCAGCGGTCACACTCCCGTTCCGGACAACCGCCCGGAGGTAGCGCAGCTGGTGCAGTTCCATCGATGCCTCCCGGCTATGAGTTCGATGTGGAGCATATCTTGGACGACGGTATTCCCGCCACGTAGGCTTTCAGGAGGCGAGGAGGCAAAGCGATGACGACCCGGGGATCCACGGAAGCGGTACAGAAGCAGTTCGGGGCGGTTGCTGCCGCCTATGCCACGAGTTCCTACCACGCCAATGGCGCCGATCTCGCTGAACTGGTGGAAGCAGGGGCGTTCAACGGTGATGAGTACGTGCTCGACCTCGGTTGTGGCGCGGGTCACACGGCGCTGCGGGTGGCCGCGAAAGCCGGGCAGGTTGTGGGCATCGATGTCACCGGCGAGATGATTGCCGTGGCAACCAGCCTCGCGGCCAGCCATGGGATCGCCAATGTGACGTTCCGCCAGGGCGATGTGAGCGCATTGCCATTCGACGACGGGTCATTCGACGTGGTCACCAGCCGCCAGAGCGCCCACCACTATGCGAATCCGGAGAGGGCTCTCGCTGAGGCATTCCGCGTGTTGCGGCCGGGCGGGCGGTTCCTGCTCATCGATACCATCGCGCCCGAAGACCCGGCACTCGATACATTCCTGAACTGTTTCGAACTCCTGCGTGACGCTTCACACGTGCGCGACCATCGTGCCTCCGAGTGGCTTCGAATGTTATCGGGTGCTGGTTTCGGTGAGGTTGAGGTGCTGAACCGGTACCCGATCCCACTCGACGGCGCAGCCTGGGTGGAACGGATGCGAACGCCCCCGGCGAAGGTAACGGTGCTCGAGCAACTCTTCCGCGAGGCCACCGAAGCCGAGCAGCGCGCCTTCGATCTCCACATGGATGAGCCATGGGGCCTCAGTGTGCCAGCGGCGCTGTTCCGTGCGCGGTGCCCGGCGTAGCACCGCTCACGCTTTCCCCCATCTGTTAGCATCGGGCCATGCAGGACGCGTCGAGCTCTCCCATCGTTGCCGAAGCAGTAGAGCGGCTCCGTGCGCTCTACGGCGGCCGGCTCAGGGCAGTAGCAGTTCGGTCGCCGGCACCCGGGCCGGATCAATTTGATGACCTCGACATGGAGTTCATCGCCGTCCTGGAGGGTGAGTTCCGCCGATTCGATGAACTCCGGGCGGTGAGTGTCATAGCGAGTGATCTCGGGATCGAGCATGGAGTGGGCATAGCCGTCATACCGATTAGCCAGGAGGAATTTCCCGATCCGTGGTCCATGGGCCCGGTTCATGGGCATGAGATCAGCGAGGCCATTCTCGTCGCGTGATCGATTCCGCGCAGTACCTGGAGCGGGCCGCGCAAGCGTTCGAGGAGGCCGAGACGCTCATGAGCCCCGGCCTGCTCAACGGGTCCATTTCGAGGTCCTACTACGGCATCTTCTATGTCGCCAGCGGTCTCCTTGCAAGCCGTGGTGGCCGGTTCTCACGCCACACAGCAGTGATAGGCCAATTTGGCATCCTATTCGGAAGGACGGCCGTGCTCGACCGTGCCTTCCATCAGCTACTCATCGTCGCGGGCCGAAGGCGAACCATCGCGGACTACGGGCCGTGGACCGAAGAGCCATCGATCGATGACGTACTCTGACTCATCGCCGAAGGGCGGCGCTTCCTGGCGGCTGCGGCCGCCTACCTCGCTGAATCGTGAGCTCTACCGCCGGATAAGGCTGCGGCTGGCCGCCTCCTGGATGACCTGCAGGACATTCGTCGCCGCGCCTTTGCGGATGCTGTCCGTGACCGTCCAGAACGCCAGGCCACCGGGCAGGCTCGAGTCGGAACGGATGCGCCCGACCAGCACATCATCGTTACCGGCAGCGTCCATCGGCGTGGGGTAGAGTTCGCGGCCTGGGTGGAACGGATGCGAACGCCCCCGGCGAAGATGACCGTGATCGAGCAGCTTTTCCGCGAGGCCACCGAAGCCGAGCAGCGCGCCTTCGATCTTCACATGGATGAGCCATGGGGCCTCAGTGTGCCAGCGGCGCTGTTCCGTGCGCGGCGCCCGGCGTAGCACCGCCCGCGCTTCTCCCATCTGTTAGCATCGGGCCATGCAGGACGCGTCGAGTTCTCCGATCGTTGCCGAAGCAGTAGAGCGGCTCCGTGCGCTCTACGGCGGTCGGCTGCGTGCTGTGGCAGTGCGGTCGCCGGCACCCGGGCCACTGCCGGAGGATGATGCTGACATGGAGCTCATCGCAGTGCTGGATTCTGTTGCGGATCGTTCGCTCGAAATGCACGAGATGGCGGTAGTCACCAGCGAACTCGGGCTCGAGCACACACTGTACGTCCTCGTGACTCCGGTGAGTGAGGATGAGTTCATCCATCCAGAGCAGACTTCTGGGCTCCTGCGAATGAGCCTGCGTGATGCCGTGCGCGTCGCCTGATGCGGGCCGAGGCATTTCTCCTCAAGGCTGGCCGGTCCTTTCGAGCGGCGGACCGGCTGCTCGCGGATGGTGACCTCGATTTCTGTCTCTCGCGCGTGTACTACGGCTACTTCTATGTTGTCAGTGCGCTCGTGGACCTCGAGTTTCGTTCGCACCGGGCCGTCATCGCACAGTACGGGCTTCTCTTCGCCCGGCCGCGCATCCTCGATCCCGTGTTTCACCGGAGCCTGATAGAAGCAGCACGACTTCGCCGGGAAGCCGACTACGAGCCGGACTTCGATCCAAATCGCGAAGTCGTAGTCACCCTCATCGCCGAAGGGCGGTGCTTCCTGGCGGCTGCGGCCGCCTACCTGGCCGAATCGTGAGTGCTACCGCCGGATGAGGCCGCGGCGGGCCGCCTCCTGGATCACCTGCAGGACATTCGTCGCCGCGCCTTTGCGGATGCTGTCCGTGACCGTCCAGAACGCCAGGCCACCAGGCAGGCTCGAGTCGGAACGGATGCGCCCGACCAGCACGTCGTCGTTACCGGCAGCGTCCATCGGCGTGGGGTAGAGTTCGCGGCCCGGGTCGTCCATCACCTTTACGCCCCGCTGACCCGAGATGAGTTGCTTCGCCTCGGCAGGGTCGACCGGATTCTCGAACTCCGCCCAGACGGTCATCGCATGCCCGAAGAAACTCGGGACACGGACACAGGTTGCGCTTACAGCCACATCCGGCGCGTGGAGGATCTTGCGCGTCTCGTTAGCCATCTTGATCTCTTCCTTCGTGTAGCCGTCTTCGGCGAAGAGATCGATCTGGGGCACTGCGTTGAAGGCGATTTCACGCTTCTGCGTACCGGAAGGCTCGTGGCGCCCCTGGAGCGCTGCGGCCGACTCCGTCCGCAACCCTTCAACAGCGGCCGCCCCGGCCCCTGCGACCGCCTGGTAGGTGCTCACGACGATCCGCTTGACCGGGTTGATCCGGTGGATCGGATTGAGCGCGAGCACCATTGGAGTGGTGGTGCAGTTCGGCTGGCTCACGATTCCCCGGTGCCAATCGAGGTCTTCCGGGTTGATTTCGGGGATAACGAGGGGGACGTTTGGGTCCATGCGGAAGGCGCTCGAATCGTCGACCACGAGGCTCCCGTTCGCGGCAGCGATCGGTGCGAACTGCTTCGAAGCGGAGCCCGACGCCGAGAGAAACACCACGTGGTCATCGCTGGTGAAGCTCGATTCGGTCGTCTCTTCGATCGTGACAGGGGTGCCGCGGAACTCGATGACCTTACCGGCCGAGCGCGCCGTGGCCAGAAGGCGAAGACGCCCGACGGGCACCTCGTACTGGTCGAGCAGCTTGAGGAACTCACGGCCGACCAGGCCGGCTCCACCGACGATGGTGATGTTGTAAGCGTCCACGGGAAGCTCCGGGAGAAGGGATTGAGTGAGATTATGGTAGCCCGGCGTGGTGAAATCGTCGAAGGTGCGTCTGCTCATGCGTGGAGTGCCGCCGCCGCAATCTCGTCGAGCAGTTGCCGCGTTGCATCTGCAACCCGCGTGACACCTGCTTCGAACGCCGCCTGGTTGCGCTTCGATGGCGCGCGGTAGCCGCTGATCTTGCGCACATACTGGAGGGCGGCCGCATAGATCTCGTCTTCGGTCGCGGGTTCGGCCGCGCGCAGGGTCTTGATGCTTCGGCACATGTGGCAAGGGTAGCGCGAATCCCT
This sequence comes from uncultured Anaerolineaceae bacterium, assembly GCA_964508715.1. Lineage (GTDB taxonomy): Bacteria > Chloroflexota > Dehalococcoidia > Tepidiformales > Tepidiformaceae > JAKALX01. Next base: position 105,654 of record CAZDUX010000011.1, read on the forward strand.
GGCTACCGGTGTGAAGTCCATCGGCCTGCTGCATCGATGCGCCTGATCCTGCTAGGCTCGTTGGACGGAGGTGGGCCCGTGACCGGACGAGTCGTGCAGGTGAGCGTTTCGCAAGGGGGTGTTCCGAAGCTTCCCGTGAGCGAGGCGGAAGTCACCGTCCATGGTGTTGCCGGCGACTCGCAGAACGACACAGAGAACCACGGCGGACCGGAAAAGGCCGTCTGCCTCTACGCGCTCGAACGCCTCGAAGCGATCAAGGCCGAAGGTCACAACGTCTTCCCCGGTGCCACCGGCGAGAACCTTACCTTCGAAGGGCTCGATTGGGACCTCGTTATCCCTGGGTCGCGGCTTCGCATCGGCGCGGTGGAGCTCGAGGTCACCAGGTACACCACGCCCTGCTACAAGAATGCCGACTGGTTCATCGGTGGCGACTTCAACCGGATGCATCAGAACCTCCACCCGGGGTTCAGCCGTGTGTACGCCCGGGTACTACAGCCGGGCATCGTGCGGCCCGGCGACATGGTGGAGCTTGTGACAGGTGTGCCCGCCTGATGGTGCTGTCGTCGTACACCCGGAAGCCTTCGGCTGAAGAAGCCCGGGAGGGCTATCTGCTCATCCTCAAGGACAGGCTGGGCTTCTTCCCTCCGGTCGCCACGCCATGGGAGCTCACCGACGGCAACGAGCCGCGCCGTGTCATGGTCGAGGCGCATCCGTGTGAGTGCCGCGGCCCCGAGTTTCCCCACGAACACTACCGGCTGCGACTGCCGGGCATCGAAAAGGGCCACATCATGATCATCCACCGGGATGAGGAAGCGTACCGGCTCGAACGGTAGTGTGACGCCATTCACGCAATCGAATGCCCGGGAGCGCTATACTGCTCCCACCACTTCGCGAGGAATCCGTTGGTCGACTGCTAACCGGACGTCTGCGATCAGTCCCGGTGTACCTGTCCGGGTACCGGGTCTCGCACCGGTGTGGTTTCGTCGCCTCCCACTCACACCCTGCCCGATCGTTCCGCGTCCCGCCCGCCGCCGCACCAGGAGGCCTGATCGCGGAGGTTCGTACCCTGATCGTCGTCTCTTCACTCTCCATCGAACTCGGCGGCCGAACGGTCGTCTCCGGGCTCTCGTTCACCGCCAACCCGGGCGAGATCATTGGCGTGGCCGGACCCAATGGCGCCGGCAAGACCACTCTGTTGCGTGCAATTGGCGGGGAACTCCGGCCATCGTCCGGCAGCATCGACATCGCGACCGGGCTACTGCTCGGCTACCTCGCGCAGGGTAGCGATGACGCGGCGGCCCTGCCAGCCGGCGATGCCTACGCCGCTGCATTTCCCGGCGATGCCACATCCGCGCGGCTGGAATCGATTGCCGCGGCCCTTGCCTGGGCAAAGGAGCCTGACGCAATCGCCCGCCTCTCGCGGGCATACGATGAGGCCCTGGACCTCCTCGGGAACCGGGACTCCGACGAACTCGAGCGGGTCCGCGGCGAGCTCGGAATAGCCGCCTTCGATCCGCAGCGGCCGCTCTCCGGCTTTTCCGGCGGCGAACGGACGCGGATCGCTCTCACTGCTCTCGCCGCTGGCTCGCCCGACGCGTTACTCCTGGACGAGCCGACCAACCACCTCGATTTGCCGGGCATCCGCCGGGTCGAACAGCTGATACGGAGCGTTCCCGGCCCGGTCATCGTCGTATCGCACGACCGGGCGCTTCTCGATGCTGTCTGCACGAGTATCCTCGCGCTCGAACCTGGAAAACCCGGGGAGATGTTCGCGGGCGGTTACCGGGCGTACGCATCGGAGCTGGCGCGCCGCCGTGAGCAGGAGTGGGAGGCCTACCGGCGCCAGCAGCGCGAAGAGCGCCAGCTTCGCCAGAACATCGCCGCGGCTGAATCGCGCTCACGTCACATCGAGAACAGCACGATCGACTTCGCGATCCGCAAGAAGGCGGCCAAGATCGCGCGGCGCTCGGTAACCCTCAAAGCCCGTCTCGAACGGCAGATCGAATCGGCAGAGCACCTCGACCGGCCCGGCCGCACAGCCACTGGTTTCCAGGGCAGCTTCGCCGAGGGTGAGCGGGGAGCAGGGCGCCTCATTCTCGCCGATAACCTGAGGCTGGAGGCCGGGGGCCGCACGCTCGCCGATGGCCTCACCTTCCAGCTTGGCCGCGGCCAGCGCCTGGCTGTCACCGGGCCAAACGGCTCCGGGAAGACGACCCTCATCCGCGCGATCCTGGGCGATGCCGCTCCCGCCGGGGGTGTACTCGAGGTCGCTGCCTCCGCACGGCCCGGTTACCTCCCGCAGGAGGACATGGCCGTTCTCACTCCCGGTGAGGCCAACCTCACCCCGCTCGAGTTCTTGCGACGCACATCCAGGCAATCGGAAGCGGAGATCAACAACTTCCTCCACCGGTTCCTGTTCGCGCGGGGCGAGATACGGACACCCGTGGGCCTGCTCAGCTACGGTGAACGGCGGCGGCTGGCGCTGGCCCGGCTGGTCCTCGGCGGCGCCAACCTCCTCCTGCTCGACGAACCGACGAACCACCTCGACATACCATCCCGCGAGGCGTTCGAGACGGCCCTCGATGGGTTTGAGGGGGGTGTCCTCGTCGTCACACATGACCGTTACCTGCTCGAACGGCTGGGCGGTGAGCGGCTCGAACTCGGCGGTTCCCGTGGCGGTTGAGACACTGAACGACCGGTGGACACCGGGTTTGGTCCCGATCGGTCGGAGCCAGGGGCTCGCATACGACGGAAAATCGGACTGCGGCGGCGTATCGCCGCGAGGTATGCAATGGAGCGCGCCATCGACCCACCGGCAACCACGGCGGCACGGCCGCTGCGCTCGCTGGCCAGTGCCGCCCGACTGGCCGTGGGGGCCGGTTTCGCCGTGGCTGCCGTCTACAACACGGTCAACGGCATCGCCGATTACACGGCCTACCACGACTTTGCGGCTGACTCGTGGCTGCCGGGTTACGCCGAGGCGTGGGCGAACCTGGTCGTGCCAGTGTTACCCATGGCACTCGTGTTGCTCGTTCTGTTCGAAGTCACGGTTGCGGCACTCGTTCTCGCGAGCGGGCGAGAGGTACGGCTGGGGCTCGCCGCCGCCACGGTATTTGTGCTCGTGCTCGTCCCCGCGAATCTCGAGACGGTCGCCAACATTCCGCTGGCGGCGATCCTCATCGCCCTCACGCTCCCCCGCCATGAGTGGAGCTTCTGGAAGTGGGTGAGAGCCACCCTCCGGCCACGGGGAGGCTGATGTATGTCCGCTCAACACTGGCGCTACCGTGATCGCCCCGCCAACACCTCGTTGCCTGCGTTACACTGGATCCAGGTGCCCGGCGTGATTCCCCGGAGTGTCGCCCATGGCCGGCGTACCGGTTGCCAGGCACGGATTTCGTCCGCCTTTACCCGAGCTGGCCGCCGCATTGATGTGCAGGCGGCATGATGGATGCAATGAGTTCGAACCACCACGCGAGCCCCGGTCCATTGAACGTTGGTGTCCTCGCCCTGCAGGGCGATTTCCGCGAACACCGCGAGGTGCTGGAGACGATGGGCCACCGTGTCCATGAGATCCGCAAAGCCGGGCAGCTCGAGGAGATCGACGCCCTCATCATTCCCGGCGGCGAGAGCACGACGATCGCCCGGCTTATACTCTCGAACGGTTTCCAGCAGCCACTTCGCGACTTCTGCGCGAGCGGCAGGCCCGTCTGGGGGACATGCGCCGGGGCCATCCTCCTTGCGAAGAAGGTCGACAATCTCGACCGGCCCGGGATCGAGGCGATGGATATCACGGTCCATCGCAACGCCTTCGGGCGGCAGGTCGACTCCTTTGAGGCTGAGATCGAAGTGAAGGGGATTGACGACGGTCCGTTCCGTGCCGTCTTCATCCGCGCACCGTTGTTCGAAGAGGTGCGCCCGCCCGCGGAGGCGATAGCAACGCTCGCCGACGGGACGATTGTCGCTGCGCGGCAGGGCAACCTCCTCGCGACGTCGTTCCACCCCGAGCTGACTGGCGACCACCGGCTGCACGCCCTGTTCCTTTCGCTCGGAAGAGCACCTTCGAGGTTGGCCGGGTGAGTGAGCTGCGCGCCGAGCCCCTGAGCCCCATCGATGCGGCGACACTCTGGCCACAGCTCCACCGGCTGGCGACCGAGGTGATCGCGACCCGCAGTGGCGAGAACCTGCTCGTCTCGTCGGGCCTCCACGCCACCGGGCTGACGCGGCTTCCGCGGATCGCGCGGCTCCCCCGTACCGTGGTCCTTGGTGTGAAGCGTGGGCTGGGCTACCGGGGTGTCCTCGTTAGCCGTGAACTTTCCGGGGGTGCGGGGTGGGAGGTGATGTCGATCCGGATAGCACGGGACAAAGACGACGACGCGATCATCGCCCTCGTGAATAGTGCCGGTGCCGAAGTCGCACGGCGCGGCGGCCGAACGCTCTATCTCCGCTACGCCGAGGGTTCGCCCCATGCGCAGGCCCTGCGAAAGGCAGGAATGTTTGCCTGCCGGATCGAACATCTTTACGCGATCCCGCCGGGCGACCGGAGTGGAAGCACGCTCTTTCGTACGGCGACACGGACCGATCGCCATGGCGTCTTCCGCCTTTACTGCCAGAGCGTGCCGGAGAATATCCGGCGGCAGGAGGCGCCGACACAACAGGAGTGGCGGGCGGTGCTCGACTCCTTCGAGTGCGACCGCGAGTTCGTCCTGGACCGGGAGAGCAGCATCGCGGCATGGGCCGGGATTGGGGAGCGAGAGGCGCACCTCATGGTCGCATCGGAGGCGGAAGGGGCAGCGGATGCAGCACTCAACCTCATCGAAACGCACACGAGCCGGCACGCGAGTCTCGTAATCGCCGCTCACCAGGGAGATATCGAACACCTGGCCGTGGCGAGGGGCTACACTGCACTCGGGATACGTGTAATGTCCGCCCGACGCCTGGCGCTACTGAATCCCCTCAAGGAGGTTGTCGCGGTTCCGGCTGAAACGATGCCGCTGCCGCACTGATCCGTGACTACGTTCCCCAATTTGCCGAACGAACAGATTGTCACCGACGACCTTGACCTGCTCCTCGCGGCGCTGCCACCGAGGATAACGGCAGCGCTCCAGAGCGACGATCGCCGCGTTTCCCTGCTCGAAGTTGTCATGGACCTTGGCCGCCTGCCGGAGGCGCGCTACCCCGGCCGGGAGGTCGTGCTCAGCCAAAATGAGGTGACCGAGGAAGACCTCGAGTACGTGATCGACCACATCGGCGATTTCGGCGCCGATAACCGTGCGGGCATCGAGCGGACACTGCATCGCATCTCCTGCATCCGCAACCGCAGGGGCAAGATCGTTGGTCTCACCTGCCGTGTCGGACGCGCCGTCTACGGCACCATCCGGGTCATCGAAGACCTCGTCATCGGTGGAAAGAGCATCCTGCTCCTCGGCCGGCCAGGGGTTGGCAAGACAACCATGCTCCGCGAGGTGGCCCGCGTGCTCGCCGACGATGCGAACAAGCGGGTCGTGATCGTTGATACGTCGAACGAGATTGGTGGCGATGGCGACATCCCGCACCCGGCGATTGGCGGTGCACGGCGGATGCAGGTACCCACACCCGCGATGCAGCACTCGGTGATGATCGAAGCAGTCGAGAACCACATGCCCGAGGTCATCGTCATCGACGAGATCGGCACTGAACTCGAAGCCGCCGCCGCCCGGACCATCAACGAGCGCGGCGTCCAGCTCGTCGGAACTGCCCACGGCACCTCGCTCGAGAACCTGATGCTCAACCCGACGCTGGCCGACCTCATCGGGGGCATCCAGTCGGTCACCCTTGGCGACGAGGAAGCGCGCCGCCGGGGAACGCAAAAGTCGATCCTCGAACGCAAGGCGCCGCCAACCTTTGATGTGGTTGTCGAAATCGTCTCGTGGCAGCGTGTTGCGCTTCATGCAAACGTTGCGGACACGGTGGACGCCTTGCTCCGCGGTTACGAAGCACCACCCGAGGTTCGCCAGCTCTCCGCCAGCGGCCGCATCGAGATCATCGACGATCAGCCGCGGGAAGAACGGGGGATCACGCAGGGGTCGCAGGAGCCGGCTTACGGCTACGGAGCCCGGCCAATGGGCGGTAGTTTCACCATAGGCGGCGGGCCCGGCCGGCGGCGAGGAGGTGGACATGTGCGGGAGCGCACACCCTTTCGAGACGACGACGCCCTTGCCCCGGCTCCACCCGAGTCCTGGGGGAAGCCCCCTGAAAGGGACGAGTTCGCCGCGCCACTGAGCCTGGCGCGCACACGCACCGACGGAAAGCCGATCGTCCTGTTCCCGTTCGGCGTTTCGCGGCAACGCCTGGAGCAGGCTGCGCGCACCGTCGGGGTGCCGATCGAGACGACAAGCGATGTGCGCGAGGCCGAGGGCGTCATCACGGTTCGCAGCTACTACCGCCGCAAACCCCCATCGCTGAAAGAAGCAGAGGAGCGCAACCTCCCGATCTATGTCGTGAAAAGCAACACCGCGTTCCAGATCGAACAGGCACTGCTCCAGTTCCGGGGTGAAGACGGTGGGACGGCGCCACCCCGGCGCGACCCGATGGCCGATGTCTTTCGCGATACCGAAGACGCGATCGCACGGGTGATGCAGGAGGGGCGGCCGATCGAGCTTGCACCGGCGAACAGCTACGTCCGCCGCATTCAGCACCAGATTGCGACGCGCTACAACCTCGATAGCCGCAGCTCTGGCAAGGAGCCTCTCCGCCGCGTGCGCATCCTGCCCGGCTAGGCCATTCGCCAGTTCACCGTTCTCACTTCACAATTCGTTGCGGCGGGTACGCCGGGCGAGGGCTGAATCGTGAATCGGAATTTCATCGTCTTCGAAGGTGGCGAGGGCTCCGGCAAGAGCACCGCCGCGGCCACCGTCGCCGAACGATTACGCGCATCCGGAATCGAGGTCGTCCTCACCCGCGAGCCAGGCGGAACCCGCGCCGGTGAGTTCGTTCGGAGCCTGCTGCACGAGCACCTGGCACCGTGGGCAGAGGCGTTCGCCTTCCTGCTCGCCCGCGCGCAGATCGTGGAGGAGGTCATCCGTCCGGCGTTGGAGCGCGGGGCGGTGGTCATCTGTGACCGGTACGAGGCGAGCTTCTTCGCCTACCAGGGGTTCGCACGGGGTCTCGACTTCGACCAGCTGGTGCAGGCGAACGCCGCCGCGACGGGCGGGCTATCGGCCGGGCTTACCGTCTGGCTCGATATCGACCCCGCACTGGGTCTTTCCAGGAAGCTCAGCGAGACGGAGGCGATCCGCACGGGGCTGGAGGCGCTCGAATTCCACGCGCTGGTGCGCGAGAGCTACCGCGCCCAGATGGATGCCGCACCGGATGGGCGCTGGGCCATCATCGATGCCTCGCTCCCACCGGAGCAGGTTGCCGCGGATGCACTCGCTGCCGTACAGCACTGGCTGGAGGCCACCCGGTAGGCTCCGGCCCGGGGATTGGCGAGCGCAGGGCGCGGCCACACCATCCGGGCGGCGATTGCCCCGGGCCTAAGGATTCGCTGATCATTGGCGTTCATAGACGGCGAGGACGGCAGAGACGGGG
>CAZDUX010000012.1:0-98540 GCA_964508715.1 uncultured Anaerolineaceae bacterium
CCAGCCCCGTCTCTGCCGTCCTCGCCGTCTATGAACGCCAATGATCAGCGAATCCCTAACACGCCACGATGGCCGCCTGCTTCCCGGTAGCAGGCACTCAACCTCGAGTGGTACGTACCGGATTAGCAATACCAACCGCATCATTCCACTCCCCTTCGCCCCTCACTCCCCGCTCCTGTAACCTACGTGCCGTGACTGACCAGAAGGCCTACGCCGCCGCGGGCGTCGATATCGCGGCACGCAGCCGCTTCGCCAAAGGCCTCCCGGCCATTCTCGCCCAGGCGCGCCGGCCCGAGGTCCTCAGCGACGCCGGTCCATTCAGCGGCCTCTTCCGCCTCGGCGAGAAGTACCGCGACCCCGTCCTCTCGGCCAGTGCCGACGGCATCGGCACCAAGGTCATGCTCCAGCGCGCCGCCAACCGCCTCGACCTTTGCGGCCCCGACGTCCTCGGCCACAGTGTCAACGACATCATGGCCTGCGGCGCCGAGCCCCTCTTTTTCCTCGATTACATCGCCGGGAACGGCCTGACCGGCGAACAGAAAACCACGATCGTCGAAGGCGTCGCCCGCGCCTGCGCGGAGGTGAATTGCGCCCTGCTTGGCGGCGAAACGGCCGACATGCCCGATGTCTATGCCCCCGGCGACTTCGACCTCGCCGGCTTCATCGTTGGCGTCGTTGAACGCGACCGGATTATCGATGGCTCGAAGATCACCCCCGGGGACGTTCTGCTCGGGATACCGAGCTCGGGCCTTCATACCAATGGCTTCTCGCTCGCCCGCAAAGCCCTCCACATCTGCGATGGCGAGCCCGACGATGAGACGCTCCGGCGCATCGACGAACGGCCCGCCATCCTCGGCGGCCAGACAGTGGGCGAAGCGCTCCTCGCCACCCACCGTCCCTACTACTCCCTTGTCGCGCCCGTGCTCGATCGAATCCATGGCATCGCCCACATCACCGGCGGCGGCTATGTCGAAAACGTCCCGCGTATCCTCCCCGGCGGCGTCACGGCTATCTTCGACACGACAGCCTGGCCCGTCCTCCCGATCTTCCAGCTCATCCAGCAGCGAGGCGGGATCGCGCCGGACGAGATGTACGAAGTCTTCAATATGGGCATCGGCCTCGTTCTCATGCTCAGCAGTGAAGACCTGCCTGCCGTCCGCGATGCAATCCCTGAAGCACTCGTCATTGGCGCCATCGCCGGCGATACCGGCCGCCAGGTCGAGCTCCGCGGCCTATGAAGCTCGCCGAGCTCGATCACGCAGAAGACTGGCGCCGCTTCTGGTGGGTGGCGCCGCCCCTCGTGATCGCACTCGTCCTCTTCAGTGGCATCCGCGTCTTCAACCAGGTGACCGGAGACCGCCTCCTCGTTCTCCGCGATCAGGCCTCCCAGCAGTTCCCTGCTGCCAGCGTTCGAACCGTGACCGTCGATGACGAGGTCGGAGATGTTATCGTCCAGGCTCTCCCTGCCGCGGCTTCCGGCAAGATCCTGGTCGACATCACCCGGCAGGGCAGCGGCCGCACGATGGACGAAGCGTTCAACGACCTCGCCAGCCTGCTCCTCCGCGTTCAGCAGTCGGGCGACACCGTTCGTATCAACTGCTGGCGCGAACTGCACTTCGGCCCGGGTACAGACTCAAAGTGGATTGTCCGCATCTCCGCCCCGGTGGGCACGCACCTGGTGCTCCGCAGCCGCAAAGGGAACGTGAGTGTCCAGGGAATCACTGGCGACGTGAGCGCCACCGCCGATGCAGGCGACATCACCGTCCGCCTCCCTGCGAACCAGCCATTCGTCCTCCTCGATGGTGCTGGCAAGCTCAGCAGTCAGTTCAAGCTCCTGCCGCCGGTGGACCAGGTGAGCAATCAGTTCGCCACGTCCGGCGTCGGTCCGCGCCAGCAACTTGCACTCAAGGCCCCGCTTGGGAAGGTCACCATTCGGCACGAGTAGGGCGAATCGTGGCCGGCTGTGATAGGGTGTTCGCACCCGAGCATGTATCTCCATGCATTCGCTTCGGAACTCCGTTCACCGAGATCGCTACGTGACGCAGCAAAGCCAATCCACACCATTCGGCCGCCTCGAACGGCGCAAAGCCCGTACCCGGGCGGCCATCCTCGAAGCAGCAACTGATCTCTTCTTCGAACAGGGTTACGAAGAGACGGCCATCCAGCAGATCGCCGAAAGAGCCGATACCGGCGTCGGCACCCTCTACGGCTACTTCTCCTCCAAGGAGGAGATCCTCAGGGAAGTCATCCGGCAGACGTCCCAGCAATCCATTGAACGCTATCTCGCCGCTGTCGGCACCACCACGCATCCCATCGATCGGGTTTGCCTCGCCCTCGGCACCTTCGCCGGGTTCATCCGCGAGAATCGCAGCGTCCTTGTCGCCGCATTCCAGGTTGCCGCCCGTCATCGCCGGATCGACGAACTCCCCACCGAATGGCTGGTCAACAACTACCAGGTGATGCTCCAGGAGGGCGTTGATGCCCACGATTTCCGCCGCGTGCCCGCCGCGACGACAGCGCGTGTCCTTGTTGGCACCTATCTCCAGGCCATGCTCGGTATCGGCATCTGGCGAGGGCGTGAGGACGACCCCCAGACCGAGCAAGAGCTCGAGATGATCGTGCGCACCCTCCTCACCCCCTGATTCCATCAACTCCCGTCCTCTCTCGCCTGCCCCGGCCGGCGCCGCTCCTCCTCTTCTTCCGTTGCCCGGAGCGCCGCTTCGAACCGCTCCCTCGACACGACCACGAGAAGCAGGCCGATAACGAGCAAGACCACGAGCGCGTCATCGATCTGGCCGATCACGGGGATGAAGTCGGGAACGATATCGACTGGCAGTGCCAGGTAACCGATGAGTGCGATGAGTGCCACTTTCGCCACCAGCGGAACCTCCGGGTCACGCAGCAGAGTTCGCCCGAAAGCCAGCTTGCCACGCGCCGAAAGTGACAGGAAGCGGTGCCCACGCTCGCTCATTCGCAGTAATCGAAACGTGATCGCAGCGAGCGCCAGCAGCGCCCCGAGGGCAACGAGCAGCCATCCCCACCACGGCATACGCAGACGATACCCCGTTCCCGGTGAAACGAAGGATTACCCGAAGCGTGTCACGAAATCCGACTCCGTGAGCGTTGTCCCTTTGCGCTTCTCGCTCACCGCGAGTTCCATGCGTGTTAGCTGTGCAAGCCCCTTGCGTGTGTCGCTCGCCACGCGGGCTTTGTCCTGCCGCTTGAGCCGCTGCTTGAAGAGCCAGTACGTGAACGCCCGCCAGTCACCAATCGGGATGTCCTTGCGTAGCTTCTCGCCCGTCGCCTCGTAGTACATCGCGAACAACTCCTGGCGCGACGCCCCGTACACCCGCTCGTACATCGATTCGTCTACCCGGAAATCCTGTCCCCACGGCCGGTTCCGATTCTCCTTGTGGATCTCCTCTTCGATGCTCAGTTGCAGAGCCTCTTCCACCAACACCCCGTAGAGGAAGTTCAGGTGCGCGCTGTGCTTTGCCTGCCCCAGCCGGTTCGCGAACTCGTCATCATCGACATCGAGCGGCCAGCGGCCCTCAAACAGCAGCGCATTCGCCTCTCCCGATGGCACCAGGTCAGGCATCTCGTCGAGCAGCCGCTCCGCCAGCAGGAGCCAGTCGAACGCCTCGCCCCCAACGAGGTAGCGGTACTCCCGGTCCCCGAGCCGCTCCTCTGGCACCCGCCACCGCCCCACCGCGTCGAGCACTGCCTCAAACCAGTGGCGCCCATCGATCACTTCCTGGCGCATCCGGAAGATCGTCTCATCCGGCGCCGGCAGACCCGCCGGTTCGCCCTCTCGGACCCCCTCGGTCCGTACCTCAGATTCCGCGTTCGCAGTAGTCACTTGTCCGATAATACCAGAGGAATTCGAGCCTTCCCGGTAAATCAATCGTCCGGTTCGCCCCTCATCCGCAGCCGTCCCCACTCGATATTCCCCGGATCCGCTACCCTTCCAGCATGAGCATGATCGTCCCGGCACTCCACACGGCCGGCTGGGCTGAGCTCGATCTCGCGGCCGCCGGCGACAGAACAACGCTCAGCGAGGTACTCGACGCCCTTCGCGACGGGTCCTGTCGTGCGCTCGTCCTCACCGGCGAGCCGGCGTTCGCTCCCGAACCGCAATGGCTCCGCTCGTTCGAACTCCTCCCAATCCCCACGCTCTACGCCTTCGAGGGTGAACTCGCCGGCCCGGCATTCGATATCGCCCTCCATTGCGACATCCGTCTCTGCTCCGAAGCAGCATCGCTGCAGGTATCCGGCCTCGGTGGCCGCCGCCTCATGCGCCTCGTCGGTCCCGACGCGATGGTTGATCTCATCCGTGCACGTGGCCGGGTCGCGGCTTCGCTTGCCCTCCAGTCCGGGCTGGTCAACGAGCTCACGCCTGCCGGTCATGCCGTTTCGCGCGCCTGCGAGATCGCCGAAGTCATCGCATCCCGTGGCCCGATCGCCACCTCCCTCGCCACGGAAGCCATCTGGCGCGGGCTCGAAATGCCGCTCACCCAGGCCCTTCGTTTCGAGACCGATTTGACCTTGCTCCTCCAGACCACGAAAGATCGCGCTGAAGGTGTGGCTGCCTTCCTCGAGAAGCGACAGCCGCGATTTACAGGTGAATGACTGATGATTGTGTTGTTGGAAGAGGCAGAGGCCTGGTCGCTCATGATGCTCGTCTCCGCCGTCGCCACCGATAACGCCGAGATCTCTGAGGAAGGCAAAGAAGCCATCCGTAAGTGGCGCGGCGAACGCAACGAAGCGAGCCCCGAGCTTGCCAGGCTGACCGAAGAGCTCAACAAGGCCATGAACGCCCACCTCGACGCCAAGTTCATGCGCCGCGTCAAGAGCCGCGGCTGGTACGAAACGGTGAAGCAGTAGCCATGGAAGTCCGATTTACCGACGACGAACTCGCCGAAGCCCTCAGTGTCATTGTCAACCACATCGCGAAAGAAGCCGGCCTCTCCGATAAGGACCGCGCCATGCTCAAACGCTGGCGCAGCTCCAGGATGAAGCTCGGTTCCGACGACATGGACGACCTCGTCCGTAAGGCGAACGAGGACTTCGCCCAGATGATCTCGCGCCGTGAGCGCAGCCAGATCCGCAAACCCGACTGGGCCGACTAGAGTCACCGCAAGTGGAGTGGGGCGAAGGCCCTGGGAGCCACGCCACAGACCATGGTGACCCATGCCCGCCCCGCTGCAGGGCTCGGCGCTTCGGCCCGGCCTCGCGGGTGCCATTGCACCCCTCTGCCCGCCAGGCACCCCCCGGTCCGGCGCGAGAGCCTCGGGCCGCTGTCCTGGCGTACACTCTTACCGTGTCCGAGCCCGTCCTCTTTGCTACTGATGAGCGTGGTGTCGCCACCATCACCCTCAACCGCCCCGAGCGGCTCAACGCCATCAACATGGAGATGCGTGACCTCCTCTGGACCTACCTCCTCGCCTGCCGCGACACGCCTGATATTCGCGTCATCGTCTTTCGCGGTGAAGGGCGCGCCTTCAGTGCCGGCGCCGATATCTCCGAGTTCGGAACCGCTCCGTCGGTCATCGCCTCGCGTCGCGCTCGCCACGACCGCGACATCTGGGACGAACTCCTCAACCATCGCTGTCACACCATCGCCCGCATGCATGGCTACTGTTACGGCGCCGGGCTCGAACTCCCGCTCTGTTGCGACATTCGGGTGGCAGCCGAGGACACAACGTTCGCCCTGCCCGAGGTCACCCTCGGCTACATCCCCAGTGCCGGGGGAACGCAGACCCTCCCGCGGAGGATTCCCCCGGCTATTGCCGCCCAGATGATCCTCACCGGCGACCCCATTACCGCTCCTGACGCACTCCGCTGGCGGCTCGTGGATAGCGTCGTCCCCGAATCCGGCCTCGACGACGCCATCGAAGCGCACGTCTCCCGCCTGCTCGCAATTCCCGACGCTGGCCACGCCGGCCGTGTCCGGTAGTATCTGCATGCGTCGCTAACTCCCCGCAAGACACGGTGGTGCACACAGCTGCACGAATCCGTCACGTCCCGGGGGCGGTCCACCCCGGGTACCGTTCCTCACACCGGCCCCGTCTCGCACGGTCACGATTGCCGCAATCGCCCCGAAATCGCATGATTCGTGCACTATGGCCAACCTCACGGCGATTGCGCCCTTCGAACCGGAAAAATCAACCTTCCTCCACGACCGCTCCAACCGGCCCGATGCCCCGAAGCGAGCCATCCAGAGCTATGCCATCGAATACGCCCCCGTTGGGCTCGGGATCGTGTTCGCCATGATCGCCGTCGCCCTGTCATACCAGACCCGTGTCGCCTGGGATGGCCACCGGGATTGGGTGGTCCCCACTTCTATCGCCCCGATTGCGGCTGCGGCCGTCATGCTTGCAGCGTCCACCTGGCGCCAGAAACTCGAGTTCGCAATGCCCGCCTACGGCTTCATCGCCGTTGGCCTCGTCTTCACCGCCCTGAATATCATCCGCGGCGCCGATACCGATGGGCCCGACCATCTCCGCGACTTCTACACCATCGCTGCCGCCATCATGTACGGCTGCGCGGTTGTTGCCACCGTCATCGGCTGGGCCATCCTGGAAGTTCGCTACCCGCTCAAGGCCCCCCAGCCCGAGATGTAGACCCCCATTCCCGGCTAAGAAGGAGCGCAGGAATGAGCGCACCACGAATCCCTGTGACGATGGACGACGTCACCCCTGAATGGCTCACGAGCGCGCTCCGCTCCAGTGGTGTGCTCGAACAGGCCAGTGTCATCGCCGCGCCACGCATCCAGATCGGCGCCGGCGTCGGGATCCTTGGTGAACTCGCCCGCATCACCCTCCACTACGACACGCCCGAACCGAATGCCCCGCGTACCCTCATCGCCAAGATCCCGACGGCCGATCCGGCCGGCCGCCAGATTGCGAACATGATGGGCTACTACGAACGCGAGGTCCGCTACTACCGGGAGATCGGGCCCCGGAACGTTGTTGGCGCACCCACCTGCTATTACAGCGACATGGATCCTCCCAACATCCATTTCATCGTCCTTCTCGAAGACCTCGCCGATATCCGCATCGGCGACCAGGTTGCCGGTTGCTCGCCAGCCGATGCCCGTCTCGTCGTCGCCGAGCTTGCGAAGCTCCACGCCCGCTGGTGGGATTCCCCCGAACTCGCCGGGTTCGGCTGGATTCCCCCGGCCAATAGCCCGATGATCAAGCTCGCCCAGGGAGCCTATCTCGAGGCAATCGATGCCTTCATGGAGAAGCTCGGCCATCTCCTCACCGCTGAACAGAAAGACATCGCCCGCCGTCTCGGGCCCCGCATGAACGCCATGCAGGACTCCTTTGCCACCGGCCCCCAGACGATGCTCCATGCCGATGTCCGCCTCGACAACATCTTCTTCGGCTCTGCCCACAGCAACTCCCCCGTCACCCTCATCGACTGGCAGATCCTGGTGACCGGGCGCGGCCCATACGACGTCGCCTATTTCCTCAGCCAGAGCATCGATCCCGCCGAGCGTGAAGCGCTCGAGGAGCCTGCCCTCCGTGACTATTACCAGGTCCTCGTCGACGCCGGCGCCAGTGGCTACAGCTGGGACCAGTGCTGGGACGACTACCGCCTCGCCACCCTCTTCTGCCTCGTTTACCCCGTCATCTCGGGCGGCTCAATCGATCTCGCGAACGACCGTGGAGTTGCCCTCGTAACGGCCATGACCACACGCTCCATCGCTGCCATCACCCATCTCCGCTGCGCCGATATTCTTGACCGTTTTGAGCCGGCGTCCTGACCCGTCGCGTACGCGTTTCCTGCCCCTCGCCCCAGCCAAATCGGCCGGTAGAATACGGCCTTACTCTTGCCTAATGCTCGAAGGGAGCCCTCCCTTGTCTGTCACCTGGGAAATCACCACCCTGCCCAACGGCCTCCGTATCGTTACCACCCCGATGCCCACCACCCAGGCGGTCTCCGTCAACATCTTCGTGGGCGTCGGCTCACGTTCCGAACCCCAGCGCCTCAACGGCGTCACGCACTTCCTCGAGCACATGGTCTTCAAGGGCACCGAAAAGCGCCCCGACGCGATCATGATTGCCCAGGAGATCGAGGGTGCCGGCGGTACGCTCAATGCCTACACCAACAAGGAGTTCACCTGCTACTGGAATATCGTCCCCTTCGACCGCTTCGCAACCGCCCTCGATGTCGAAGCCGACATGCTCCTCTGCTCCAGGCTCGAACAGGAGGAGATCGACCGCGAACGCACCGTCGTCCAGCAGGAACTCAAGCGTAACCACGACAACCCCGCTGCCTGGGCTGGCCGTCTCATCGGCACCAGCGTCTACGGCGAACAGCCCTCGGGCTGGGACGTTGGTGGCTCTGTCGAACTCGTCCAGGAGATGCACCGCCCCGACTTCGTCGAGCACATCGAAGCCTGGTACAAGCCCTCGAACATCGTCCTCTCCGTCGCCGGCAACGTCACTCACGACCAGGTGGTCCGCCTCGCCGAACCCCTCTTCCGCGATATGCGCGATGGCGCACTCCCGTCAGTCGCCCCCTACGACGCCGCCATCACCGGCCCCCGTGTCGCCTGCGACACCCGCGATATCGACCAGTGCACCCTCTTCCTCGGCCTCCCCATCTTCGGCCGCGACGATCCCGACCGCTTCGCCCTCCGCATCATGAACGACGTCCTCGGTGCCGGCATGTCGTCACGCCTCTTCCGCGAGGTGCGCGAGCGCCGCGGCCTCGCCTACTCCGTAAGCTCCGGCTACGGCTACCTCTCCGATGCCGGCGTCTTCACCATCTCCGCCGGCGTGAACCGCGAAAAGCTCTCCGAGACCATCAAGGTCTGCATAGAAGAGGCCGAGAAGCTCGCCACCGAAACCGTCCCCGACGACGAGCTCCGCAAGGCCAAGGACCACAACATCGGGCGCTTCCGCCTCTCCCTCGAAACCGCCTTCTCGCTCGGCCAACGCCATGGCGAACTCCTCATCACCAAGGGCGAGATCGAGACCATCGAGCAGGTCGTCGACCAGGTCGAAGCGATCACGGCCGACGACGTCAAGCGCGTCGCCCGGCGCCTCCTCGACCGCGCGAAGCTCCACGCCGCCGTCGTCGGCCCGAACCTCAGCGAATCCGAGGTCGAGGCGGCGATGGCCTGAGAGGAAGCGGGCCGCTTGTTCTGGCGTCGCGCTTAATCGACGGCGCTCCGCATCCTGGCCGCACCGGCGCCGCTCACTCGGAGCATCATAAAGACTTCGCACGCTCTATCTATGATTCTGCGTGATACCGTTGTACAGTCGCCCCCGCCCCCAGCAGGGGAGTGAGCAGATGCCAGACATCAATTCCCTTAGTCCGTGACAGAGAGATGTCCTTGTATTCATCTCTGACGGGCTGACCGACAAAGAGATTGCACGTCAACTCGGGCTTCAGCCTGATACCGTTAGCGAGTACGTCGCGGCCGTTCTTAAGAAGCTCGACGCCCCCAATTGAGCTAGGAGCCTGCCGGTTTATCGACTAATCGGCAATGACGACTCGCAATTGACCTCACAGAATCGCCAAGGAGGCGTCGAATCGAGGTCGGGCTGAACGATTTAACCCCCGAGATTCCGCACATAACTCCAGATTCTCGATTAAACCGCCAGGCTCCTAGCCCAAGCGATCGAACTGTACGGAATTCTTCCAGTGCAACACCGTCTGCTCGACAGGCGGGGATCGTGTCCGCCATGGCATCGGCTTTGATGATCACGGTTGCCGTGCTTGCGATGTCGTGCACTCACAGGGACAGTGAGCGGTCGCCGGGCGGCGATGTCCACCGGCCGTTGGTTGTTGGTGCTACAGCCTCGGTCCGCACTGGAGCGGGACGACAGATCTCAGCGACCGTCATTTCGCTGGCTTGGGGCCAAGGTCCGGTTGTCGAGCTGCGAGTGGTTGGCGCCAAATTTACTGTGCTCCCACCAGAGCCTTGGACATTGGTCCTGGAAACTGGCCAAGAACTCGCGCTTATCACTTCCGGTTCGATGAACCGATTGACCGTTAGCTTCGATGGATCCTTGCCCCCGGGATCGAGAGTCCGTTTCCTGCACTTCGACCCAGATGATTCCAGTGGTGACCTAAATTTCGACGTTGAGAAGTAGCGAGCCATAGTGCGAGCCCTGAAGCTTCGCAGGGCCGGCGAGCCCGGCATCGTCCCCATCGCCCCGGCCATCTCGAACGCCCTCTTCGACCTCAACGGCAGGCGGCTGCGCGAGCTTCCCCTCCAGCGCCGGCTCTGAGGCGGCGCGACCGCCGATGAAAACGGCGCGCCGATCGCGTATAAGAAGGCGGCTGGCGTTCGCAGCACCGTGCGCGCCCGTGAAGCAGGAGGCAGACGATGGAGTTCCGTGACACCCCCGCCCAGGCGGCGTTCCGCCGCGAGGTCCGCGACTTCATCGCCACCAACTGCCCGGCGGGCCTGCGCGAGGCGACGATGATCGAGGGGGTCCGCGCGGACCTTCGCCCGGCCTTCGACCAGTGGCGCAAGGCGCTCGGCGGCAAGGGCTGGATCGCGGCCGGCTGGCCGAAGGAGTACGGCGGTGCCGGCCTCACGCCGATGGAGCAGTTCGTCTTCAACCAGGAAGTCGCTGAGGCGAACGCACCCAGCGTCGGCGGCATCGGCGTCATGATGCTCGGCCCCACCCTCATCGTGCACGGCACGGAGGAGCAGAAGCGGCAGCACCTGCCGGCGATCCTCTCGGGCGACGTCTCCTGGTGCCAGGGGTACAGCGAGCCCGGCTCCGGCTCAGACCTCGCCAGCCTCCAGACCCGCGCCGTCCGCGACGGCGACGAGTGGGTCATCAATGGCCAGAAGATCTGGACCAGCGGCGCCCACGAGGCTGACTGGTGCTTCCTCCTCGCCCGCAGCGACCCCGAGGCCCCCAAGCACCGCGGCATCACCTACTTCCTCATCGATATGAACACCCCGGGTATCACCGTCCGGCCGCTCATCAACATGGCCGGTAGCCATGGCTTCAACGAGGTCTTCTTCGAGGACGTCCGCGTCCCTGCAAAGAACGTCGTCGGTGAGGTCAACCGCGGCTGGTACATCGGCACCACGACCCTCGACTTCGAACGCTCCTCCATCGGCGCCACCGTCAACCACCGCCAGACCATCGAGCGTAACCTCCGCTGGATGCGCGAAAACCGCGCCACCCTCACCGGCCGCCCCATGGACGCCATCCGCACGGCCTGGGCCAGCCGCCTCGTCGAGACCCAGGTCCTCATGATGCTCTCCTACCGCATCATCTCCATGCAGGCCGCTGGCAAGGTCCCGAACTCCGAGGCGTCCATCGCCAAGCTCTTCAACAGCGAGCTCGGCCAGCGCATCAGCGCAACCTCGATGTCCATGCTCGGCATGGCCGGCCAGCTCCGAAGCGACGACGCGCCGCTCAGCGGCGACGCGGCTACCAGCTACCTCTTCAACGTCTGCCAGACCATCGCCGGCGGCACGAGTGAGATTCAGCGAGGCATCATCGCCACCCGTGGGCTCGGCCTGCCCCGCGGCTAAGCCGGCCCCGGGACCGACTCAGCGCCCCGGCCATCTCCGTGCCTCCCGTTCGCTCGGCACCTCAGCGGTTTCGGCCTCAGTTCCGCATCGGCTTCAGGATCGATAGCACGAGGAACGCCCCGAAGAGCATCGCCAGTGCCGGCATCGCCAGCCGCAGGCTGTTTTTCAGCTTCCATTCCGGCGCCTCCCAGCCATCCATCTCGTTGATTCGCCGCTCCGCCTCCGAGCGCTCTCCCTCGGCCACCGTTCGCTCGTCGTTCAGCGCGAGAAGCTCGTTTGCCTCGGGCCCGGCCGCAATCTGTTTGTCGATCTGGTCCATCTGTGCCTGCGCCGCGTCGCGCTCCCCGTATACCTCGTCCGAATGCGAGAGGTAGTCGCGCCAGAGCACGAGCGCGAACAGCGCCAGCACCAGTGCCCCGGCACCCAGGAATAAGCGCTCCGAGACCATTGGGGATCATCCTAATCCCGCACCTACCCGGAAATGCTTCCGTACCATCACAATCCCCGACCACGATGGCGCGCCATCGCTGCGCGCCCGGCCAAACACCTCCGCCCGGCGCGGAGGTCAATCTCCCTCCGGTTCGTCCTGGCTCTCGTCGTAGTCGAACAGCTCCTCCCCGAACGCTTCCGATGCCGCTGCCTCTTCACATTGCTCGCGCCACCGGCAGAACCGGCAGGCCGTCCCGGGCAACGCCTCGAATACCTCCGTTCCCCTGATCCGGGCGGCCACTCGCGACAGGTAGCGGGTCGTCGCCGCTGCGTCCTCCCGCGTGAGTGCGCGTATCCGCCGCTCCCCGGTCCGCAGGTTCCATCCGATTGCCGTGACATTCGCCTCGTGCGGCAGCCGCCACTTCGTCCGCGTCACGATGTGGTAGATGTCGAGCTGGGCGTCTGTCTCTTCACCGTTTTCGAACCGCCCGGTCTTCCAGTCGACGATCTGCCAGCTTCCATCAGCCATCCGGTCTCCCCGGTCTACCTTTGCCCACACGCGGATGCCCCCCGTTCGCCAGAGCACCTCGCCATCGAACTCGGCGTAGGTCATCTCGCTTGCGATCGACTGGTGCGCCCCGACACCCTCTGCATACAGGGCAAACGCGTCGTCGTAATGCGATGTCCCCGGTCCGGCAGGTTCGTGCTCGGGCATCGCCAGGTATGCCCGGAGTTCCGCTGCCCCGTCCTCCGCCTCGCCCGTGAACGCCAGCCGTGCCAGGGCCCGGTGCACCCCCGTGCCCACCATCCCGCCAATCGTCTTCACTTCCTCTGGCTTCGGCAGCCCGCTCTCGTACAGGTACCAGTACTGCTTCGGGCACTGCATGAAGTACTTGATCTTCGAGTACGTCAGGGAAAGCACGCCGCCCATCGCCCGCGATTCTACCCCTGATCAACAAGGTCCGGGTGCACCGCGGTCCCCCATTCGCCCATTCGCCCTCTCGCCCTCTCGCCCTCTCGCCCTCTCGCCACTCGCCCCCCGCGAGCGTCGACCGTTCAACACCGATTGCGGCAGGCGTGCTAGAATCAGCTCGCTGTATACAATCATCGATGCGACGGGGGAGCTCGCCGCCAGGGAGGATCAGTGGCAACCGACACCATCGCCCACGGACTCGAGGGCATCAACGTCACCGCGACCAAGCTCTGCCGAATCGATGGGCTCAAGGGCGAGCTCGTCTATTCCGGCTACGACATCTTCGACCTCGCCGAAAAATCCACCTTCGAAGAGGTCGCCTTCCTCCTCTGGAACCAGCGCCTCCCCGGTAAGGCCGAACTCGCCGAACTCGACGCAAAGCTCAAGTCCGAGCGCAATCTCGATGAACTCGTCGAGCGTATCCTTCGCGAGATCTACCCCAACGTCCGCCCCATGCGCACCCTCGAAGTTGCCGTGGAAATCGCTGGCGCCCTCGACCGTAAGTCCAGCGACCTGACGAACGCCGGTCTTCACCAGACAGCAGCCCGCCTTACCGCGAAGATGGCCACGGTCATCGCCTCCTATCACCGCATGCGTACCGGCCAGGAAGTCCTGGCCCCTCGCGATGATCTCAACCACGCCTCCAACTTCCTCTACATGCTCACCGGCGAAGCCCCCGGTGAACTGCAGGCGCGTATCTTCGACGTTGCCCTCATCCTCCATGCCGAGCACGAGATGAACGCCTCGACGTTCTCGGCCATCGTTACCGCCTCCACCCTCAGCGATATGTATTCCGCCATCGCCTCCGCCATCGGCACGCTCAAGGGCCCCCTGCACGGCGGCGCCAACGAAGCTGTCTTCCATACCCTCGAAGCCATTGGTGACGAGCAGAACATCCCGAGCTACGTCGAAGCCATGCTCGGCCGTGGCGAGCGGGTCATGGGTATCGGCCACCGCGTCTACAAGACGACCGACCCGCGCGCCATCATCCTCGAGCGCCTCGGCCAGCAGCTCGCCGAACAGTCCGGTAACCGGAAATGGTTCGACATGTCCCAGAAGCTGCGCGACTACCTCGCACGCAAGCTCGAGGGCAAACCCCTCTACCCGAACGTCGACTTCTTCAGTGCCTCGGTCTACCAGATGCTCGGCATCCCCGCCGATCTCTACACACCCATCTTCGCCCTGTCCCGCATCGTCGGCTGGACCGCCCACCTGCTCGAACAGTACGGCGACAACCGTCTTGTGCGCCCCAACGCCGTCTACGAAGGTGCCGCCAACCGGGAGTACGTCCCCATCGCCAACCGCTAACTATCTCGGTTTTGACTGCTCCGACAGCGGCCCGCCATATGGCGGGCCGTGTCGGCATTCGACGATATTCGCCGGCCTGTCAGATCGAGGTCGAGCCGTGCTCAGGAGTGCTTACCAGCGATTTCTCTCTACTGAACTGCGCCCGGCCCGCTTCCCGCGCTCCAATCCACCTCCCGCCCCAGCGCCGCCCGCAGCTTCCGCAGGTATTCATCCCGCGAGATCTCCACGGCGCCCATCCGCTCGGTGTGACCCGTCAGTACCTGCACATCGATGAGGGTCAGCCCGATCCGCTCGGCATGCTCCATCATCGCCACCATCGCCACCTTCGAGGCATCGGCAACCCGGTGGAACATCGACTCCGCGCCGAACATGCTCCCTGCTGCCACACCATAGAGTCCGCCAGCCAGGTCACCCTCCCGTGTCCATACCTCGAAGCTGTGCGCCCATCCCAGGCGGTGTAACTCGACATACGCGTGGATGAGATGCTCCGTAATCCATGTCCCCTCACCGGGGCGCACCGTGCACCCGCGCATGACAGCCTCGAATGCCCGGTCCAGCGTCACTCGAAACCGCCCCGACCGTATCACCCGTGCCAGCCGCCGCGACACGTGCAATCCGCCAACCGGGATTACCGCCCTCGGGTCGGGCGAAAACCACAACTGCTCGGCATCAGGGTGCGGCCATGGGAAGATCCCGCGCGCATATGCGGCGATGACCGTCTCCGGTTCGAAGTCCGCCCCATACCCGATGAGCCCGTGCCCGTCGGCGAGCCGCGGATCCGGAAACGCGAAGCGCGATGGCGGCAGCCGTTGCGGCCCAGCGGCAGTGTGAATCTCCAGGCTGACCAGGCTCACTCGCCCTTCTGAACCGGCGCACTCGCCGAGATCACATAGGTGACCATCCCTCGCGCTACCAGCCGGCCGCTGTCGTCACGCACGTCCACTTCGATGAATATCGCCGTCCGTCCCCGCTTCACCACCTGTCCCTCCGCCACGAGCCTGGCCCCCGCCGCAGCCGCAAGGTAGGAGACATGCAGGTCGCTCGTCACATGGGGCCGGGCCCGGATCTCGTCGGGCGTTCGCAGCGTCCGCACGCATCCCCCGGCCACCGAGTCGATCAGGCTCGATATGACCCCGCCATGAGCCACGCTGTGTGAATTCAGGTGCTCGTCGCGTAACTCCACGCAACCCACGACGTGCCCTTCCTCGGCCGCCGTCATCTCGATCCCGACGAGCCCCCAGAAACGCCCCGTGTAGTGCCGGCGAAGCTCCTCGAGGTACTCACTCACGGCCGAACCATGCCCTAACGTGGCTCCCCATGCAATCCCATGCCCTCGCCGGCGTCCCTGTTAGGATCCTCGGCATGGCGAAATCCGACCGTACCGCCACGCGCCGCGCTCTCGACCGGCTCACCGCACTTCGCCGCGACCCCGTTGCTGGCCCCGCCTTCGCGCTCGAACTCCTCGAGTCCTTCGACGATCCGTTCGTCGTCGAAGCAGCGATTGCCGCGCTGGGCACGCCCCCGCCCCCTGCCCGCCCGATCCTTGTCCGCCGTCTTCGCGACCTCATGGCCTCGGGGACGAAGCGCGACCCCGGGGGCCTCGTGCGGGCCGCGCTCCTCGGAGCCCTCGATGACCTCCTCGCCGGCGAGGACATTGAACTCGCGCGCCTGGCTGCCACTACCTGCGAACCGACTCCCGGTGATCCGGCCGCGCCCACGGTTCTTCGCGCCGCAGGCCTCGTCGCGCTCGATCGCCTCGATCCCGTTCTCGCCGCCGCCTATGCAGTCACTGCCCTCGCGGCCGCACGCGATCCCCGCCGAACCTCGGCTATGACGGGTGAGCCTGCTGCCACGGCAGCCCGTGTGCTCGCTGCACAGGATCGCTGGGATGCCCTCCTCCTCTTCGTCCTCCAGGACACGTCCGGCACCCCTGCCGAGGTCGTTGCGGAAGCGATTCGCGGTATTTCCGGTATCCCGCCGGAGGTCGCTTCCGGCCTCATCGCGCCACTCATGCGTGACCGCCGCGAGATCGTTCAACTCGGCATCTGTGACCTTCTCGTTGCACTCCCCGAAGGCCCGGCCGGGCCGGCCGCGACCTCCTTCATCACCGCCCTCCGCTCCATTGAAGTCTACGCGTATCTCCTTACCGTTATCATCGCCAGCCGCCGTCACGACCTCTTCGCTGCCGTTGCCGGGTCGCTCGTGGATGAGCGCGATCCCCGGCGTCTGGGTACTGCCCGCTCTGCACTCGAACTCGCCACGCATGAACCCTCCACGCCCGGCATCATCGCTCGCATCGATTCCCTGCTTATGCGCCCCTGATATCCAGCCAATGCCTTCCGTTGCACCGGCTATGGCGATAGACTTGTCGCATTGTCAACATCGACCATGTCTATCATGATATCCATGTCACCTCTTTAGCAGGCCGAAAGGGCCGGCAGAACGATGAAGGACCATAACCTCCTGATCCCGGCCGATGGGCGGCCACTCGCCTATACCGGCGGCGACCTCGACCTTCCCTACGCCGTCGAGGCGTTCAAGGCCGCACTCCTCCGCGTGGCCGATGCTGTTCCCGGCCGCCAGCACCTGCTTCAACAAACCGCCCTCGCCCTCCTCACCCGCCGCCACCAACTCCTCATTTCGCGTGCCGGCACAGGGAAGTCCCTCTATGGCGAGAGCGTCTTTCGCCAGTTCGAAGGTACCTGTTACAAGGCACTCTTCACCCAGGGCACGCGCGTCGAGACGGTCGTCGGCGGCCTCGACCTCGAGCTCTTCCATCGCGGCAAGCTCTGGCACAACACGACCCATTCCCTCGTCACCGCCGATTTCGCTTACCTCGA
Source organism: uncultured Anaerolineaceae bacterium (assembly GCA_964508715.1). Classification (GTDB taxonomy): domain Bacteria; phylum Chloroflexota; class Dehalococcoidia; order Tepidiformales; family Tepidiformaceae; genus JAKALX01. Next base: position 17,072 of record CAZDUX010000012.1, read on the forward strand.
CGAGTTCATGAACGCGAACGACCTCGTCCTCGAAGCCCTCCTCGGCATCCTCAACGAGCGCCACTTCGCCCAGGGCGAGCAGCAGGAGGACGCCCGCCTCCACACCGCACTCGCCATGACCAACCACCTCAAGCTCACCGCCATCAGTGAGCCGATCCTCGACCGCTTCATGTTCAAGGCCTCCATCGACCCCCAGGGCGATGCACTGAACGACATGATGATCGACCTCGCCTATGCCCAGCATCACGGCAAGGCCGTCGCCCCGGAACATCCCATACCACTCGCCGTTCTCCAGATGCTCAGCGAGATCGTCCAGGGCAATCATCCCGAGACCACTATCGAGGCCCCCTACTCCATCCTTTTCCTCAAGAACGAGCTCATCGAGCGCTACGTCCGCCTCCGTGCAACAGCGACGGCCTCGCAGGCAAGCAGCCTCGGCGCTGGTGGACCCCGCACCGAAAGCTACGTCAGCCCCCGCACCAAGGCTGCCTGCCGCGACGTTCTCAATGCGTCTGCCCTCCTCCACCACCGTTGGAAGGTCATTCCCGAGGACCTCACCGCTCTCCGCTACACGCTGACCACCATCGCCGGCAACGACCGCTCAGCCCCCGACACCACCGAGGAGAGCTTTCGGGAGGCCCTTCAGACCACCATGTCTGGCTATACCGATGCCGACCTCCAGGCCGTCGATGAGCTCACCAATGTCGCCCAGACCTTCAACCTCTACCTCCACGGAGCCGCGTTCGAAACCCAGCCAGGCCACCGCGGCATCCTTCGCATCTTCCTCTCCCTCATCGGCAAGTCGAGCTGGCGCGAAGTGACCTACGAGACCTTTATCGACGCCCTCCAGGGCAAGCAGATCGCCAACCCCCGCGTCAACGCCCTCCGCGAGGAGATCCTTGGCAACATCATGGAGCACGCCGGTGTCAATTGAACTGCCCCCTTCCGATGTGCTGCCCTCCGCCGGTCCTCGCCCGGGCGAAATCACCGCCCTCTTCCAAAGCTGGGGGATCCTCGACCTCCTCGGTCTGACCGTCGCCGAGCTCCCGCCTGCATGGCTCGAGATACTCAACATCGCCCGTCATCTCCACGAGGGCCACCCGCTCCCCGGAATCGATCTCCCCGATGAGCTCATGGCACTCGTTGCTCCGCCCAAACAGGGATTCGAGACCCGCACCCGCCTCGAACGCCGGCGGCGAATGGTTTTCCCCGCGGCCGACGATACGTGCGTCCAGCCGCTCCGCAACATCCTCGATTTCCCCAACGTCATGATGCCCGACCTCCTCATGCGCTCCGAGGCCCGCTCACTCTTCAACTACCTGCTCATCAGTGGCGGCATCAATGGCGTCTATCCCATGGGCTGCGTTCCCGCCTCCGAGGAGTACGACGAACTCATCGAGGAGCAGGTACCCGTCGACTCCCCGGGGCGGAAGAAGCGCCAGAAGGTCTACGCCCTCCTCGACGTCTCCAACTCGATGCGCGACGCCAACAAGCTCATCTTCGCCAAGGCCCTCATGCTGGCCTACCTCATCACCGCTGGCGAAGAGAAATCCCATATCTACTTCCGCACCTTCGGCAACCGCGTCCATGAGCGCACCGATTGCCTCACCCGCGATGCCTTCCCTGAACTGGCTTCGCGCATCCTGCGCGTCACTCCCGACGGTTCAACCGATATCGAGCGCGCCCTCGCCCAGGCGTTCGATGACATCCGTACCATCGACAACCTCCGCACCGCCGCGAGCCTCTTCGATGCCCCGCCGACCGAGATTATGCTCATCTCCGACTGCGAGTCGTACTCCGTCCCCTTTATCCCCAACGGCATCAAGCTCCATACCGTGCATCTCAAGTCCGGCAGTATGGCCAGGAGCTACCAGGCCGGCTTCGAACGTATCCGTGCTGCCAGTACCACCTTCACCGAGGTCGGTACCGCCGCCTTTAGCCTCCCTGAAACCGCTCGCGACCGTTGGCTCCTCCTCCAGGACGGCCGCTCCCTCGATCCCATCGAAGCCATCCCTGGCCCCGACGGGCCCATCGACCGGAACATCCGCCGCCAGCAGATAGCCCAGGTCTACGACCGCCTCGTGCAGCCCCAGAAAGGCCGCCACAAAGGCAGGCCGGTGCGTACCCGGAGCACCATGCACATCCGTCCCCGCTTCAGCTTCCTCGACATCCTCCGTGAGATGCTCCTCTCGCCCGTCACCCTCGCCCGCGAAGCCATCCGGCTGGTACGCCCACGGCCAGCGATCGAGCACCAACCCCCGAAACCCGGTGTCGCGCTGGGAATGTCCATCCGCCCGAGACGCTGACGACCCCGCGCATGCCCTTGCGCGAACTGGCCCGCCTACAGGAGAGCCGGTCTCCGCACGATACGTCAGGCCGTACCGGCCCCAGCATCACGCTTCGCCCGCCTCAGGTCCGAGCCTATCTGCCGCGACATCAGCCACGCGAGGGGCAAACCCACTATGCCCAGGGTGATTCGTGTCAGCCGCCGGTTGGCGCCCGTGTCGACTGTGTAGTCCACGCGCGTACCCTTGCCATCACCCGCGAACACCAGCCGCCCCACATACCGAAATGGCCCCGACGTCCAGTGTAACTCCAGCACCTCCGAGGGCTCCGCCGCCGCTACTTCCCACTCGACCGGCAGCGTCCGTCCGCCAGAGCTGTAGCAACTCGTGAACCGGAGCCCCCGCCGGGCCAGCGCATCACCCTCGAGGTGCACCCGGGAAACGCTGCGCACCCAGCGCTCCAGGTTTGTCACGTTCGCGAAGTAACCCCAGGCATCCTGCGGGCAGGCATCCATCCAGGTTCGGGCCGACGCTTTCACGCCCTCAGGCTATCGCGCCTCGTCCTCGCCCACACGGGGCGAATGGGCCACCTGTCAGCAGCCCGGTTCGCCCTCATTGCCACAGCAATTGCTCCGCGTTCGAACCTTCCGCCAGTTGTTTCGCAGCACCATCCGCAGCTTCGTCCCAAATGCACCGTCATACTCCCGCCAGTTTGAGAGCGCACTTCGAAGCGACGGCCGCTCGCCACTGCTCATGCCGCGTCCGTCGTGACGGGGTAGAGGTCCGGTCGTTTTGCCTCGAACGCGTCGATCGCCTCACCTTCGAGCATCGTCAGCCCAATCTCATCGAGCCCTTCGAGCAGGCAGTGCTTGACGAACGGGTCCACGTCGAAGTGACGCGAGAACGTCCCGTCGGCCGTCGCCACCGTCTGCGAAGCCAGGTCTACCACGAGCTCGCTCGAAGGCAGCTCCTCCGCCCGCGCGATGAGCCGGTCGATATCTTCCTGCGGGAGCGTCACCGTCAACAGCCCGATCTTCGCGCAATTGTTCCTGAAGATGTCCGCGAACGACGGCGCGATGATCGCCCGCAGCCCCATGTCTTCGAGCGCCCACGGTGCATGCTCGCGACTCGAGCCGCACCCGAAGTTCGGCCCGGTCACCATGATCGGTGCTCCTTTGTACTCCGGGTTGTTCAGTACGAACTCGGGATCCTTCTTCCACTCGTCGAACGCGAATGGCCCAAACCCCGTCCGTTCGATCCGCTTCAAGAACTCCTTCGAAATGATCTGATCCGTATCCACGTCAGCGCGGTTCAGTGGAATCGCGCGTCCCTTCACCGTCTCAAACTTCTCCATCGTTCCTTCACTACCAGGCCGATACGGGGGCGGCAGAGCCTGCCCTCTGAGCCCGTATCCCTGCCATTCCTTTCTTCGAACTTCGGAGTCCATTCAACGAGGACTCCGTGAACTTCGTGATGCTCGGTGCGCCTCTGGTTCCGGCTACTTCCACTTCCGGATGTCGACGAAGTGGCCGGCGATAGCCGCCGCTGCCGCCATCTGCGGGCTCACGAGGTGTGTACGCCCGCCACGCCCCTGGCGGCCCTCGAAGTTCCGGTTCGAAGTCGATGCGCAGCGTTCACCCGGCAACAGGATGTCCGGGTTCATCCCCAGGCACATCGAGCAACCGGCATCCCGCCACTCGAACCCGGCATCCTTGAACACCCGGTCGAGGCCCTCCTGCTCTGCCTGGCGCTTCACCAGGCCCGACCCTGGCACGACCATCGCCTTCACCGTCGACGCAACCTTCCGGCCCCTCACGATCGCTGCAGCCGCCCGCAAGTCCTCGATCCGGCTGTTCGTGCACGATCCCAGGAATACCCGGTCCAGCGCAATGTCCTCGATCGCCGTCCCGGCCGTTAGGCCCATGTAGTGCAGCGAGCGCTCCGCCAACTCCTTCGCCTGCGCATTCGCCGCCGCATCCGGCGAGGGCACCCGCCCCGTGACATTCACGCTCTGGGCCGGCGTTGTCCCCCACGTCACACACGGCTCGATATCCGCCCCTTCGAGCGTTACCGTCGTGTCGAACTCCGCCCCCTCGTCAGTAACCAGCGACCGCCAGGCATCGACTGCCCGCTCCCAATCGGCCCCTTTCGGCGCATGCGGGCGGCCCTCCATGTAGGCGAACGTCGTGTCGTCTGGCGCCACCAGCCCGGCACGCGCGCCCCCCTCAATGGACATGTTGCAGATCGTCATCCGCCCCTCCATCGAGAGATTCCGGATGACTTCGCCGCGATACTCGATGACGTGCCCGATTCCCCCCGAAACCCCGATCTTGCGGATGATCGCGAGGATGACATCCTTTGCAGTCACCCCGGGGTGGAGCTCTCCGTTCACCTCCACCGCCATCGTCTTCGGCTTCGCCTGCGGCAGTGTCTGTGTTGCCAGCACGTGCTCCACTTCGCTCGTCCCGATACCAAAGGCAAGCGCCCCGAACGCACCGTGCGTCGCCGTGTGGCTGTCGCCGCAGACGATGGTCATGCCCGGCTGCGTCAGCCCCTGCTCCGGCCCAATGACGTGCACGATCCCCTGCCGGATGTCGTCGACCCCGTACAGCGGGACACCGAACTCCTCGCAGTTCTTCTTGAGCGTCTCCACCTGCTGAACCGAGAGCGGATCGCTCCACGGCTTGGCCCGGTCGATGGTCGGCACATTGTGGTCGACCGTCGCGAGCGTCAGGTCCGGCCGCCGCACCGTGCGCCCGGCCAGGCGCAATCCTTCGAATGCCTGCGGCGATGTCACCTCGTGCACCAGGTGCAGGTCGATGTAGAGCAGGTCTGGCTTGCCCGCTTCCGAGCGGACGACGTGGTTCTCCCAGATCTTCTGGGAGGTAGTACGAGCTTCGGGCATGGTCGAGGAATCTCCGGGACATAACTGCGGCACAGCCGCGGGTGCACACAGGGTACCGCAGCCATCCCACGCGGGCTACGACCGTACCGGCTATCGCATCGAGAGCCTTCGGGTATGAATGAATCCGCAAACCGTCGCCCCGGGTTATCGAACCAGCTTCCGCCGCTCGTCCGCCCGCGTCATTTTGTGGACTTCCTGGACGGGAATCTCACCCGTCACCTCGGCCATCGCCCGCCGTACGAATGTCAGCATCGAACCCACGCCCCGCGATCGCTGCTCGCGCACCTCCACCCCGGCCGCCCGAGCCGCCTCCATCACCCGCCCGCTCCCCGCGTGCCCGATGCACCGCACATTCACCACCACCAGGTCGCTCGTCCCCTTCGCCGCTTCGATGACCTGGTCCCCCTTCGATTGCTCCGGGTCGAACCACTCCACCCGCAGGTTCCACGCCTTCAGCGCCGGTTCGGCCACCTTCCGCAGCCAGCGGTGCCCCCCTACGACCACCACGCGCCGCCCACCGAAGTCCAGGGCCGGCTCGCTCTCGGCAACCGTTTCCTTCTCAGCCTTCGCCCGTTCGCGTAGTGCGCTCACCAGCGCCGGGTAGATCTCGCCAAGGCCGAGCAGTTCGTCGAGGACACTCTCATCCTCGTCCGCCTTCGCGCCCGCCAGGCCCGTGTCGAAGGCCAGCCGAAGTTCGTCGTCCACCGGCTGCCCCGCCTCCAGCAGCGCTCCCAGCAACACCACGAGTGCCGGGAGCCGTAGCTTCCGCAGCCCATGCAGCCTGTTCGCGCACAGCTCCCGGAGTTCCTCGTCGGCTCCTTCATCGCGCAGTGCGCGTACCAGCCGGTCGAACGCCTCTCGCGCGTCCTCGTCGTGCCCCATCTGAAGCGACGCTGCGAGCGCACGCTCGTACACCACCCGTCGCTGCTGCCGGGAAAACCGGTCCGCCCCGGTGAAGTCACCATCCTCCACCAGCTCACCGAGCGCATTGAGCGTGTTATCCGGCTTTGAACCCTCGGAGAGCAGGTCCAACAGGTCCAGTACCTGCGATTGCGGCTCCGTGATCCCCCAGCGGATGAGCGAGTCGAGGTACGGGCCGTCCGCGATCGGCTTCACCGCGCTCCCGGGCACCGAGCTCCCGGCCAGGTATACCTCCGTCAGGTGCGCCGCCGAGTTCTCCAGGCGCGAGAGCCCGATCCGCTTCAGGTACCCCGGGAACTGCTTCTCCATCTGGATCCGCTCCCCACTCGCTGCCAGCCGGAAGACGGCCAGGAACTCCGCATGCATCCGGTTCGGCCACCCCGGAGGGATGAGTGCGACGAGTTCCCGGCGCTGGCCGAGGCTCGCCTGTTCGGCTGGCCCCGGCGCGATCGATGCCAGCACGGCCAGGACAGCGTGCGCCGCGAGCTCGGGCGGCGCCTTCGGTAACACCTCGAGGGCGAGCTCCACCAGCCACGCACCATCGTTCACCGGGGCCTCATCCTCGTTCGCCGGCCACCCGAGCAGCCACTCGGCTGCAGACGACGCCTGCATGCACGTGTTCGCGAACAGGATCATCCCCAGCGCAGCCGCTTCCGGCGCCAGCGACCCCTCGCGCAGCACCGCCGCAACTCGCTCCGCCACCAGCCTCGTCCCGCCCCGCGCCATCGAGAGCAGCTGCGCGATCCGGCAATAGTCGCTCAGCTCTTGCGAGACCCGCGGCAGCGCCCGGTCGTTTACGAGCAGGTCGAGCGTCCCCCGCGCATCTCCCGACCCGATCGCCGCGCCCTCAAACCCGTTGTCGTCCACGAGCTCGCGAAAGATCGCCGCCTGGAATGTGCCGGCGTCTGCCAGGGGCTCGCCTGGCCGGCAGTCGGACTCTACCAGCGCCAGTGCCACGAGTTCGTACGCACGCTCAGCCCGTTCCTGCAGGGCCGGGTCCAGCGAGATACCTGCCTCCAACGCCCGGCTCAGGTGACGAAACGCCTGCTCAGGATCGCCGGCCGCCTGTGCCGCAATACCCGCCACCGCACGCAGCTCCCGCTCCTCGCCCTCGCTCGTTTGCATCAGCCGGTTCGCCTGGTCGAGCGCAGCCGCTGGATCGCTTGCGGCAAGATCGAAGAGCCGCTCCCATTCGTTCTCCGGTTCGTGTGCTGCTGGTTCCCGGCCTGCAACCTCCTCTCCCGGCTGCTCGGGGTGAACTTCAATGACCCCCGTTCGCCCTGCGAGCAGCGTATCCAGCTTCGCCTCGATCCGTTCCATCACCGCCACCAGGGCCCGCAGCGTGCCGTCCGGTAGTGTCGTCTGCTCCAGCGGCACAGCGCGTTCGCCCGGGATGTCGCCCGCGGCGGCAGCCACCGGCGCCGCCTCCTCGCGAACTGGCACGCGCGCCGCTGGCGCCCGCATCGCCGCCTCGCGCCGCCGCTCTTCCACGAACCGGTCGGCTGTGGCATCCACCACGAGCTTCGCCCCGAACCGTTCACGAAGGATGTCCAGCGCCATCGGCTGGGCCGCGATGTGCCAGCGCCGCTGAGCAGGTGACCACCGGTATCCCGGCACGAGCTTCACCAGCTCCTTGTCGGCCACCGTGCATTCGACCGCGAGCTGCGTTCCCTCGAGCGTCACCCGCGCTGTGTGCTCGGCCGGAGGCATCTCGCGAACCCGTGCCTCTGCTACGTCCTCATCGACATCGGCGGAGAACGCCCATTCCCGCCCGAACGCCCGGTCCAGCGCCAGTACCACACCCATCTGCCGTGGGAACACCCAGCACCGCTGCTGTGGGTTGAACCGCCCGCCCGGAAACCCGCGCAGCAGCCCCGCCTCGTCAGCATTCTGCGCGAATACCAGGTAACGGTTCTCGTCCGCCCGCAGCGTTGGCATGTCCGCGAATCTACCAGTCCTATGGCCCCATCGGTATTCGGATGAATACCGAGCCACGTTCTAATTACCCTCATATGGTAATCCCGGTCTCGCCGCGCTATTGTTACTTCGCATCCACCGGAGTGGTCAGCCGGTGGAAACTACGGATACGAAAGGGTTGCCGGCCCTCAGTCGCACAAGGCACGACGCGGGCGACCGCGCTCACGCAAAGCCACGGGTCCCATCGCGGATAGCCGGGCTGCCGAACGAGGAAGCGGCACGCCGCCGAGGCCTCCGATGACCACCTTCTCGCGCATCTTCGCTCCCCTCCTCGCCTTCGCGATTGCTGTCCTCAGCCAGTCCCTGCTCCCGGCGCCTGCTGCAAACGCCGCCTCCCCCTACACCGTGACAATCTCCTCCCTGGCGGCCGCGTTCCCCGCCGGTGGCGACGGTGTCCTTACCGTCCATGTCGAGGCGCCCGATGTCTCGAAGCTTCCATCCTTCACCTACGATGTCGAGGGTGGCGAAATCGTCAACATCGGCGCACTCACCCCCGTCAGCAGCACCGCCGCCGAGGGCGCTGTCCATGTCACCCGCTCCACCGCTGGCATTGTCCGCCTGCAGGCCAGTTTTGCCGGTTCCAGCGTCGCCTTCGCAGAGGCGCGGTTTGCCGACATGCACGCCCTCCGCGTCAATGTCGCTCTCACTGGCGCCGGGCCCGATGCCGCCGCGCGTACCTGGCGCTTCGAGATCCGCAACGCCTCCGGGTTGCTCGTCGAGACCCTCCAGGCTGGTACGAGCGGTGATGACCTCACGGCCAGCATCGCTAGCGCCCCACTCCCCTACGGCATGTACACCATCCGCCAGGTTCTCGGGAACGATACGAGGTTCGCCTGTGGCGGCGGCGCCTTTTACGCCGTCACCGCCCCCGCGGGCGCCGAGACCACCATCGAGCTCTCCGCCTCGGTCGATAGCGTGAACTTCGTCATTGCTCTCTGCGCCGATGCCCCACAGCTCTCATTCCAGGCGCCGATCGACCCCGTCAGCCACGACAGCGGTGCCGCTCCCGGCGAAACCCCGGTCAACGAAGTCCGCGGCGTCCGCGCCGAAGGTCCGGGACCGGCCACCACTCCGCTCCCTCCTCGCACCGGCACCGGCACGGCCGGCGAAGCGGGGCCGAACCTCCTGCTCATCCTTGGTGCGCTCCTCGTCGTCCTCGCACCCGCCGCCTGCGCAACCAGCCTCCTCTCCTCTCGTCGAAGACGTTAGGTCGCCTCTCCTTCCCTTGGTCAGGGGGCAACCGGGGTGCGCTGTGGCCGGCGCACCCCGGTTCTTGCTATCCCGAAGGTGCTCATGCGAATGCGCATTTTACAATCCGTCCCTTGACGTTGAGGGGGGTCATGGCGGATAAAAGCTTCGGTTTGGGTTTTCCCGGTGGGTCGAGTCGCCGGGATGATCCTGTGCGCCCATAACGGGTGCGTCTATCCGGACTACGACGTCCGGCGGGGTGCGTCAAAGGGTCCTAGCGGGGGACTTCTATGGCCTGCTCTCGTCGGCGGTTATTCCTTTTCGCCGTTTTCCTTGTTTTCACCACCCTGGTAGCTGGCGGTCCGGCCCTCAGCCTTCCCGTGCCAACCATCGCTCGTGCCGCCAATGGCGACGCCAGCGCCGAGTTCGATCCCCTTTCGCCCGTCAATCCCCCCAACCCTGCAAACACCGCCAACCCCCCGCGCCTCCTCGCCGGTGACCTCTCTCACGCCCTCCCGGCTCTCGCCGACCTCTCACTCGGCACCAACGGCTACTGCGTCACCCTCCACACCCAGAACCTGACCCCCTACTCGGATGCCGGCATCCCTGCCCAGAATCTTGGCTTCACGGTCGTTGCCACCGGCCCGATCGCGTCTTCGAGCCCGCCCGTCCTCTTCGTTCCCCTCCCCGGCGCCCTCCGCGTGGCTGAACCCTGGCTCACGAGCGTCGACGCACCTCCTGGCTTCCCCGCTACCCCCACGGCCAACGGCGACAAGTTCTGCGTCGTTGTCCAGGCGCCACAGGGATACACGACGCTCGCCGTGAACTGGGATTACAAGGACGCAGACGGCGTCCGCCACACCATCACCCTCAACGATCCCCGCCTCATCCCGATCGTCACGGTCACCCTTCGTGCTACCGCCGTTGGCTCGTTTGCCTCCGTCTGCACCGTCGGCTGGGACCCGAGCTTCCTCACCGGCCACACCTCGAACAACAATGTGCTGCCCGGGACGCCGGATCCACTCAATGTCGTGACGACCGCCGACTGGACGGTCACCCTCAACGCCGGCAACGTCTCGGTCATCAGCGTTCAGCACGATACGGCCAATCCCGTCGAGTGGTGCGTCAGCCTCAAATCCAACTCGGGCGCCGCCATCACCACGAACGTCTCCTTCGCATTCGACTCCGTCTATAACCGGGTGACGAACGCGGACGACCAGGCCCACACCATCACCATCCAGGGGCTCTGCCCGGTCAACATCCCCGGTGGATTCGCGATCGCCCACATCGGTCCCGGGGGCGAAGTCCTCGCCGAAGAGACCTCGCCCGCCCTTGTCATCGGTACCCGCGAGTACGCCTGTATCCTCGATACCACCAACACCGACACCATGCAGACCTCCGACATCAGCATTACCGCCGCATCCGGAGCCGATAAACCCAACGTCACCGGGCTGGCCGTCTTCCATGCGCCTGGCTCCCTGCCATCGGGGAGCTCAGTCGCCGCCGGCACCCTCTGCTTCACCTGGACATCCTCGATTCCAGGCGAGCAGCTCGTCGCCGCCACCTTCCTCCAGGGCGGTACCACAACCCGGCACGCCCAATGGGTCGGCACCACCGGCACCGATTGCGCTCTTCCCCAGAGTGGCTTCCTCGTTGTCCAGTGGAACCGCATCGACCGCACTGCCATCACCAACGGTGCCACCCCGCTCTTCAGCGGCCCCGATGCGAACGACATCACCAACACCACCCTCACCTATCAGCTCCAGTTCAACGCCGCCGATGGTACCTTCCTCGCCGGAACCATCAATCTCGCCGAATTCGTCATGGGCTCCCACAACACCGGCGGCAAGAAGATCAATGGCTTCCTCCAGGGTGTCCAGTTCCGCGCCCGGATCGTCAGCCAGGGCCTCTGCGGGCACTTCGAAGTGCCCACACCGCTTCCCGGTACCACGGGCCCGCAGCAGGTTTTCGGCACCAGCATCAGCGGCCGCTTCGAGCTCAACGATGGCAGCCTCAACCCGGCTGCACCGGCATTCGGCGACACCGATGCATCCATCGATGACCTCCAGATCTCCATCGACAACGACCCCTGCACGGCGGGCTCCGCTATCCAGGTCCAGGTCGACGTCTTCTATCCCGGCGCCACGACACCGGCCCTCGCATCTCCCGAGACGATGACCATCAACTTCGTCTTCTACCCGCCCAACAAGACCCCTCAAATCGCCTGGGCCGGCCAGACCGTCACCATCACCTACGGCTTCAGCTCCTCGAACTGCACCAACCTCACCGCCTACTTCGTCCGTGGCGACCGCCAGCGCGGCTCCTTCGTCGGCGGAAACAACACCTCGGTCAGTGGTAAGTCGGCGTCCCAGCCACTCGACCCCCAGAGCTGCAGCGCCACCATCAAGTACACCAGTGCCGACCCCGGCGAAGTCGATATCGAAGCGTTTCTCTACGTCAATGGTGAGCCCAACCCCTACTCCAAGGTTGGCTTCCCCATCTTCTTCCTCGCCATCGAAGACGTGACCCTCACCTCGCCTGCGACCCAGAACGTCTCTGATGTTGGCGATGTCGTCGCCACGGTCCGCGGCTACTTCGTTGGCACGAACCCGTCTGGCCGCGAAGCTGAGACCAAGCCCGACGGCCGCCGTGTCCCCGCCGATCGCTGGGTTATCCCCGATGACTGGGACACCCTCCGCGGCCCTTCCGAGTTTCGCGGAAACTGGGGCAGCGCCGATCTTCCGCCCCTCAATGTCACCTTCCTCATGCAGGATGAGCCCATCGTCAACAGCTACAAGGACAGGGTCTCGAAGGGCGCTGTCGGCTGGTTTATCCCCGACCTCGGAGGTAACGGCTCCTCACCGCCCGAAATCGGCCGCGTCCCCGATGGCAATGGTGTCTATCCCCGCCCGCGGATAATGACCGCCCAGTCCGACCTCGATGGCGTCGCCAGTGTTCATAACTTCGGCGACTGGAACCTGAGCTACGAGGGCTGCGCCGCCAACATCCCCACCGGCAATCCCCATTGCAAGGTCGGTGATATCGTCGGTCATACCCGCTACTACGCCGTCGCCGACTACGCCGAGGATCCCGGGAAGTTCCCCCAGGTCGGCTCCAACGTCTCGCCTACCGACTGGACATGGGCGGGCTTCAAGCAAGTCACCATCATTCCCGGTGACGTCCCCTTCCAGAAGTACGTCGTTGCCCACCTCCTCGACCGTGACGGCTTCTGCGACGCTGCCTCATGGAACAACGTCCTGGGCGTGAAGGTTGCCTTCCATATCGACTCCGGCGACGGCGTCATCCTCGAAGCCCAGGGGCAGCCCGCCGAGGTCTCCTCCGACCGCCGCTCCGCCGTGGTGACGACCTTCGATCTCCTCGATGACGCCGGGAAGGCGATGAACGCCGATATCGCCCGGCCCACCATCGACCCCAACGAATGCCAGGCCTGGATCAAGGTCTCTGATAGCCTCATGAACCCGGTCAACGTCATCGTCACCTTCCCGGCCCAGCCGGCCCCTATCCCTGCGCCGGTCCGCATCACCCGGCTCGTTTGTGGTGACATGGAAGAGGTGACCGTCACCAACAAGGGTCTCGTGCCCGTTTCGCTCGCCGGTTTCGCTCTTCGAAGCCGCCCGCCGGGTGGCCCGTACTTCCAGGAACAGCACCTCGGGCTCACTGGCCTCCTTCAGCCGGGCGAGAGCGCAACCTTCCCCGGCGGTCCCTCCGCAACCGCGGCTGCCGGCTGGATCCCCGGCCTCAACTACGTCATGACCGATGGCGGCTCCGATTACATGCGCCTTGTCTGGGACAACTTCGAACTCAACCGCGTGAACTGCGCGGGTCAGTTCTCCACCGCCCCGGCGCCCGATCCGCTGCCGCCAGACCAGGAAGGCCAGCTCGTCGTCGACCAGGTGGTTGAGTTCAACACCGATTTCCCGGTGAGCCTCGTACCAGGCTGGAACCTCGTCACCGCTGGCGTTGGCAGCACCAACATCGCCCAGGCGTTCGCGGCGAACAGCGACGACCTCCTCGGCATCTACCTCTGGGATTTCGAGGCGAACCGCTGGAAGCGCTACCTGCCCGGCGTCCCGCCGGGCGATGCCGCGACCACGATCGACACGCTCGAAAAAGAGCAGATCTACTGGGTCGCGGTCAAGCGCGCGTTTACGGTAACGCTCCTCAAGTAGTGCACGTAGAGGGCCCTCTGGCTACCCTCGCATGAGGGCCGTCTACCCTATCCAGGTACCGTGCATATGTCATTTCGTATCTCGCCGTGGCGCTGGATCGCCGGCACTGGCACCCTCGTTGCAGCGCTCGGCCTCACTGCCGCTGTCGCCCAGATCCCCAGCCCGCCGTCCACCGTCTATGGCTCCGTAACCGACGAGACCGGGCCTGTCGCCGAGAACCTCCCCGTCGTCGGCTACATTGGCGACAAGGTCTGCGGCACCCGCGGGTATACCCAGTTCACGGGTGACGGTGCCGCGAAGGTTACCGTCTACTTCGTCGATGTCCTCTCCGCCGAGCAGACGCCTGGCTGCGGGACCGATGGGGCCGAAATCCGCGTCAAGATCGGCGACCGCTTCGCAACCCAGACCACGAAATGGAAGCGTGGCCCCGTCCAGCTCGACATTACCTTCGGCAACGCCACACCCGCTCCAATCCCGACCTTCACCCCGACGGCCACTCGCCCGCCCCGCACCAATGAAGCCGGGACACCCGTTCCTGCCTCGAACACCACCCCGGGTGCACCCGCGAGCGGCAACACCCAGGGTCAGCAGGTTGGCACCATCCCCGCAGGCTCACCCGGCGCAGGGTCACCCGTCCCTACCCTCAAGGGCGGCATCACGAGCTCCAACCAGGATGGTTCGCGCCAGGCGGCCAGCACCGGCGATGGTGGTGGCTTCCCGCTCTGGGGCGTCGCCCTTCTCGTCCTCGTGGGCATTGCCGCGATCGGCGGTGGTGTCGGCTACGCCATGTCACGCTCCCGCACACCCGGGGATCATCTCGACGATCCCCTCCGCTAGGACAGCGCCTACCGGGGGCTCTCCGTCTCCCCGGGTTTGGTGGTAGAGACCCGTCTCTTGTGCTCGAAGCTGACGCAAGTGCGGCGGGGAGGCATTCACCTCCCCGCCGGAGTCTCCGCAGCCCGGGGCGTCAGCCCAGGAAGATCATGCTGAAAATGTGGCGCCCATCTGCTGTTGTCACTTCCCCGATCCCGATCCGGAAGAAGTCGTTCGCCAGCAGGTTCGCCCGGTGGGTCGGGCTGTTCATCAGCGAAATCACCGCCCGGGGCGCCGCTTCAGCGGCCGCGTAGTTGTTCATCGCCAGGTTCTCACCCGCCCATGCATAGCTCGTGTAGCCGAAGTAGGCGAGGAGTTCCGTGTACATCGTGTACCCGTACGGATCCCGGTGCGCGAAGTAGTCCTGGTCCGCCATCTGCTGCGACCGTGTCCGCGCCACCTTCGTCAGCCCCGCGTCATAGGCGTACGCCGGCAGCCCCGCCTTTGCACGCTCCGCGTTGATGCCATCGAAAAGCTCCTGCTCGAGGGTTGTCGCTCCGCCACGGGAGACGGCCGGTACGTAGAAGTTCGCTTTCCCCGCATCTGCCGGTGCAGGCGGGTTTGCCGCAGCCGGCTGCGCCGGAGCCGGGGGCGCCTGTGGAGCCGCGGGTGCGGCTGCCTGGACCGGGGCGGCCGGTGCTGCTGGAGCGGGCGCCACCGCTACCGGCGGGGCCGCGACCGGCGGGGCCGGGAGCGTGAAGACCCGCACGAACTCCTCGGGCAATGCCGGCGAGATGTTCAGCGGCGTGTCCTTCTCGCCTGGAACCGCATCCCGCGAGACGAGGGCGGGCGTGATGCCCCCGCTTGCCCCGGGCGCCTCCACGCTCACGGGTGCTGCTGTCGCAGCATCTCCCGGGTCGTATTGCGCGATCCCGAGCCCGATTGCGAACCCGCCCGCGATCCCCAGCAGATAGAGCGGCATGGAGCGGCTGATCCGCCACTCCCGCGCGATTTCGCCGACACTCCCCATCCGTGCGAGTTCAAAGCCAACCATCGATTCCTCCCGCGTGAGACCGGACCTCTCGGCGGGATCGCCGCGGCCTCGACGGGAAGTTCGACGCTCGTCCGCCACGTCAAATGGCCCGCGGAAGACAGCTCGGTTACGGCTTCGTTGCTCGTTCACCGCCTGTTCCCCACCCTGACCCCGATGGCCGGGGGCGAACGGGCGGGGGGGCGGCCGCGCGAAGACGCTGACGGGAGCTCCCCCCCCCCCCCCCATACACGTTTCCGTGTAGAATCCTGCTATGTCCGAGCGCCCTTCTGCATGGTCTGGCCGCGACGTGCTCGCCCTTCGAGAGGCCCTGGGAATGACGCAGGCCGCGTTCGCGCACGAGCTTGGCGTCCGCCAGCAGACGGTCAGCGAGTGGGAGACGGGCCGTTACCGGCCACGCGGGGCGAGCGCCCGCCTCCTCTCGCTCCTCGCCGAGCGCCGCGCACCCTACGACGCCGGCGGTACAGGCTGATGCCCGCCCGCCCGGCGGCGGACGCCCCGCGCCGCGAGGCCGATCTCGCGGCAGCATGGGCCGCCGCGCACCCTGGCCCCCTTCGCCTCGCCGATGGCCGTCCGCTTCGCGTCATCTTCCCGGGCGTCCCCGGCGGCGCTTCCGGTCCCGATTTTCGGGGCGCCATCCTCGATGCCGGTGGCGACCTCCTTCGCGGGGATGTCGAACTTCACCTCGCCGCTTCCGGCTGGCGCACCCATGGACACCACACCGATCCCGCCTACGCCGGTGTCTGCCTCCACGTCGTCGCCGAGAACGATACCGGCGCCACCACGACGCTCCACGCTTCCGGCCGTGCGGTACCCGTGCTCGTCCTCCCGTTTTCCGTCCATCCCGCCTTTCCGCCCCCGTTCACCCCGCCCTGTGCCATCGCCGCTGCACGGGGCGAAAGCCCTGCCGCCGCCCTCGAACGCCTTGCCCGGCGCCGCCTGCGCATCAAGGCCGCCCGCGCTGCCCTCCTCGCCGAATCGGCCGGCCCGGGCCAGGCGCTCTACACCCTCACGCTCGAGCAACTCGGCGGGAGCGCGAACCGCGAGCCGTTCGCGGCCATCGCCACCCGCCTCCCGCTCGCCGCCCTCCGCGAACGGGCCGCTGAAAGTGGTACTCCCCTCCGCCTCGCCCTTGCCAGCGAGCTCAAAGGGGCAGCCCGTGGCCTCGTCCTCCGCCACGCTGGCCTCCGGCCCATGGCCGAACCGGGCAGGCGTCTTGAAGCCGCCGCTTCCCTTGTCGCTGCATGGTGGCCCGCTCCCCAGGCTCCCGCCTGGCCGGCCCGGCTCAGCCCGGAAGCCGGTCTCCTGCGTCCCTGCCCGGCTGGCATTGGCCGCGCGACGATGATCGAGATCGCCGTCAACGCTGTCATTCCGGTGGCCCTCGCCTTCAATCGCTGGCCCGAATCCGTGGCCCTCGAACGCCTGGCCGAACTCCCGTCTCCCGGGACATACGGACGCCTCAAACCCCTGGAGCGCTGGCTTGGCCGCGAATCGCGCCCCTTCTCCTCCGCGGCCCGCCTCCAGGGAGCCCTTCTCCTCCACAACGACTACTGCACGAAGGGCCAGTGCGGCCGTTGCCCGCTCTCGTAATAATCGTCCGCCTCAGGGCGTCCGGGTCGAAATGGTCCGCTCCACCCCTGAATCCATGACCACGGGCGATGCTGCTCTCGCCACGCAGCTCGCGTGCCTATGGTGCCGCGACCCCTTCCTCCGGCCGCTTCACCACCAGGACCCGGTCGACTCGTCGCCCGTCCATCGCCATCACCCGGAACTGGTAGCCCGGCACCTCGATCCGGTCCCCCACCCGCGGGATTCGCCCCAGCCGTGCCATCACGAACCCGCCGATCGTGTCGTAGTCCTCGTCGGCAAGCTCCGCGCCCGTCACGTCCTCCACGTCAGCGATGAGCGCCAGGCCGTTGACGAGCAGATTGCCAGCGGCCAGCTGGCGCACGCTCTCCCCGCCTTCGCGTCCCCCGAGCCAACGCCCGAGCAGCCGGTAGAGCAGCTCATCCGCCGTCAGGATCCCGCTCGTCCCCCCGTGCTCGTCCACCAGGAGCACCGTCTGCACCTGCCGGGCGCGCATCGTCGCCACCGCCACCTCCGCACTCACCGATTCCGGGATGGCCACGGCCGGGCGCACCAGCGGCCGCCACTCCGTGCCACCCGTATGGATGAGCCCGATGAGGTCCTTGGCGTCCAGTAACCCCAGGATATGGTCGAGATCACCGTCGTAGACCGGGTAGCGTGTGTGCCGGTGTGCCTCGATCGTCTCCAGCACCTCGCCGAGCTCCGCCTCCGCGTCGATCGCAACGACCTCCGTTCGCGGCACCATGATCTGGTCCGCCTGTATCGCACTGAACTCCAGTGCCCGCCGCGCGAGCAGGAGCTCGGAGGTGGAGAGGAGGCCAGCCCGCGCACTCGCCTCGATCACCATCTCCAGCTCCTCGGCCGAGAGGTTCGTCTCGTGTTCGGAGGCTGGCCCGATCCCGAACGGCCGCACGACGAGACGCCCCGCCGAGTTCATGAGCCAGACAAACGGGTGAAAGATACGGCTGAAGATCTCAATCGGGACCGCCACCCAGAGCGCCGTCTGCTCCGTGCGCTGCAGCGCGAGCGACTTCGGAGCCAGCTCCCCGAGGATGATGTGCATCGAGGTGATGAGCGTGAATGCGATCGCCACCGCGACCGCATGAGCGACCGCGCTCGCCGCCCAGCTCCCGACGAGCGCCTCCGTTGGCGGCTCAATGAGCCCGGCCAGCGCCGGTTCACCAACCCAGCCGAGCGCCAGGCTCGACATCGTGATTCCCAGCTGCGTCGCCGCGATGTAGTTGTCGAGGTCGTGCAGCGATGCGAGGAGGAGCTTGGCGCGTCCATGTCCCTGCGATGCCAGCTGCTCCACGCGCGTCCGCCGCACCGCCACGTAGGCGAACTCCGTCGCCACGAAGAGCCCGTTCGCCGCGACAAAGAAGATGACCGCGGCGATCCCGATGACCGTTACCCAGGTGTCCGACACGATGCGATTGTCGATTGACAATTGCCGGTTGTCGATTCCGTCCGGCGAATCCTGCGCGCCGTCCGCCCGTTCTACGGCGGGACACACCCGGGACAGTTGATGGATTTGGACCCCCTTAGTGGAACATTCCGCGGTACGCGCCACTCACCAGGAAGTCATCCAGGATTCGCCGGGTGTGCTCCGGGATCTCGAGGCTCCCCAGTTCATCAGGGGCGAAGTAACGGAACGCCTGTCCCTCGTTCACCTCGATCGCCCGCTCCGGGATATCCGGGTCGTCGTAGTAGATGTGGAAGATGTCCGTTAGCGACGTCCGGATCTCCGCGGCCTTGCGATAGACCCGGTAGAGCTTCAGGTTCTCCAGGAGCTGGCCCGTCTCCTCTTCGAACTCCCGCAACGCACCCGCGTCCGGTGCCTCGCCCGGCTCCAGCAGCCCGCCCGGCAGCGACCACTGGTCCGGGTACCGTTCCGGGGGCAGGTCGGCATCGCGGAGCTGTAAGAGGATCCGCCCCCAGCGATCCAGGGCGATCACCCCGACACCCACCTTCCAGGGCCGCTGGAGAAGGAGCGTCCCACGGTACATATCACTCGCCAGGAACACCTCGAGCACCTTCCGTGAGCCCGGGTTCATCAGCAGCTCCCCGATCTCCTCCGGCCGCCAGTACTGGAAATCAAGTCCCTCATGGACAGCGATCTCCTCGCGTGGCACCGCATCATCGGCAAAAAACAGGTGCGTCCGCTCCGGGATGAGCTCAGGAACATCCTCGCGCGTCACCGTCCGGAAGAACCGCAACCGCTCCAGCCGCACCCCGGTCTCTTCTTCGAACTCCCGCAGCGCCGTCTCTCGTGGCGACTCCGTGCCCTCTCGCTGCCCGCCCGGTATGGACCACCGGCCGGGACCCGCCGGCCGCACATCATCATCCCGCTTCTGCAGCAGGATCCCTCCATCGCCTGCGATCAGGAAGACTGCCGACCCTTCCATCACCTGGCCGCGAGGCCCGCGGTACCACCTGCCCGTGGCGCCTCGTTCCCGGGCGCCCGCGGCTCTCTGGTGGCGATCCCGGCCCATCGTGCAAGGTGGATCACGAACCGGGAACTCACTCGAGCGTCTGCCGGGCCCGCCGTGCACTGTGCGCATCGGCCAGCTCATCCCCGAGCCGTGCGACCGCTTCGCCCTTCGATCGTGCTGCCTCGTAGGCTTCGAGATGGCGCCGGGCCCGCTCGGCCATCGCGTCCGCCGGGCCGAACATGTTGTTTGCGTTCGCCGCATACCGGGCGTCCGGGAGTACTGCGCCCGCAAACCCGTACTGGCCCAGGCTCTGGAGCTCCAGGCCATCGCTCGCCACGAGTGGCAGCCGGTCGTAGGCCCGCGCCACCGCTACCACCTTCCCCCGGGCGTAGCTCAGCCGCTCGCCGCGCTCTTCGGGCCGCGCACCCGTGTCACGCGCGTATGCCGCCTGTGCGAATACGAGCCCCGCGACCCGTGGAGCCGCCGACAGGATCTCATTGGCGCGGAGCAGCCCCCGCGCCGTGCCGATCACCGGGAAGACCGCGATCGCCCCTGGCTCGATCCCGCGCGCCAGCTCGAACTCGCGCAGGAGCACGGCCGTGTCGCGAACCTCCTGCGGCTCCGTCACGTGTGGCAGGAGCACCCCGTTCAGGGTATGGCTCACCACCGCCGAGAGGTCATCGCGGAGCAGCTTCGTGCGCGGGTTGTTGATGAGGACGAGCCCGCACTTCTCCGCCTCGCTGACCCGGTGTAACGCCTCGATGGCCGTATTTCGCAGCGACTGGATCGGGCGCGCGTCCGTCGCCAGCGTGAGCAGCACCGCGTCGGCCGTCGAAACGAGCGTCTCGCTGAGCCCCTCGCCAGCAGCCCCGGCGGCGACGATGCTGCGGAGGCGCACCCTACGCCCTCCCGCCGATGTATCCGCCAACCACGAGCGGAGGTGGCTGCAGCGCTGCGAGGTTCAGGTCCTGCTTCAACCCCATGATCCCCTGCAGGTGGTCGAGCACGTGGCGGTACATCAGTTCGGCGATCCACTGGCAGCTCAGTGGCCCCCATTGCGTGTCCTGCCGGAAGCGCAGCCACGTCGCATCCGTCATGTTCCGGAAGATCGCCTGCTCCTCCTCCCGGATCCGCCCGATGTCCGCCATGATCTCACTGATCGGCTCGTCGGCGTCGTAGCGTGCCTCGTGCCAGTCCCGCCGGTTGTAAGCCCGTGGATCGAGCATATCCGGGACCGTCGCCCACCGCAGGAGCGGCAGGTAGACCTGCTCCTCCATGTCCCGCAGGTGCGCCAGGTGCTCGTGGATCGACCACTCTCCCTGCCCCGGGGAATACGCCGCATGGTCCCGCCCCAACCCCCGGATGACCCAGGCGAGGTCCTCGGTCGCGTTGACGAGCCGGCTCGTGAGCTCCCTGCGGTAGAGCATCGTCTCGCTCATCCGAACACCTCCAACCGTCCCCGATGTTTTTGCTCAGGCGAGTATACGGATTATCGGTTCTGTCTGACCAGCCCCGCTACATCTCCGCCAGCGGGTGATCCGGCGGCGGCAGCCCGCCTGCCAGCTGGTCGTAGCGGCGCGCATACCGCCCCACATCCGGCGACGGACCCATCACCGCGTCGACCTCTTTCCCATACTTCGCTTCGGCTTCCGCGAGCTGGTCGGCCACGGTCTTGTGCTGCGAAAACTTCGAGACGATCCGGCGCATGTCGTGGCCCGGCTCATTCACCCCGTTCGGGCACTTCGGCGCCTCGATATTCGCCGTCACGGCCCGCTTGAAGATCTCCTCCCGCGAGCCGCACTTTGGACACTGGAACTCATAGAGTGGCATGGCTCAATTGTCGAGCGCCGCTCGCGGATTGTCGATCCCTTCCATACCGAGACGGCTCAAACCGTGAGCCCCGGTTCCCTTAGCGCCCCAGGAACTCCGGTGCCCGCTTCTCCACGAACGCCCGTGCCGCGTTTCGATGGTCCTCGGTCTGGCCACTCGCGATCATGTTCTCCGCCTCGCGCGTCAGCGTGTCGCCAAAGCTGTTGGTCGCACCGAAGCTAAAATTGTCCTTGATCCGCCCGAGCGCCAGGGTCGGCCCCGTCGCGAGCCGCCGCGCCAGCTCCATCGTCTCGGCCTGCAGGTTCTCGTGCGGAACCACCTTCGTCACCAGCCCGAGCTGCAGCGCCGTTGCCGCGTCGATGACATCACTGAGGAAGTACAGCTCCTTCGCCTTCGCCTGCCCGATGAGCCGCTGGAGTAACCACGTCCCGCCGAAGTCGCCGCTGAAACCTACCTTTGCGAACGCCGTGGTGAAGCGCGCCTGGTCGCTCGCCACCCGGAGATCCGCCGCCAGCGCGACGCTCAGCCCGGCGCCCGCGGCCACCCCGTTCACCATTGCAATCGTCGGCTTCGGCATCTCCTGCAGGAGCCGCGATATCTCCTCCTGCTTCCGCAACTCCTCGACGCGGTCTACCACCCGCGGGGCACTCCCCGCGTTGCCTTCCGCCATCGCCTTCACATCGCCCCCCGCTGAAAACGCACGCCCCGCACCCGTGACCACCACGCACCGCACGCCGGGGTCGGCTGCTGCCTTCTCCCCCGCCTGGAACATCGTCGCCAGCATCTCCGGGTTCATGGCGTTGAGCGCCTCCGGGCGGTTGAGGGTAATGGTTGCCACCCCGTCGGTGACCTCATAGAGCACGGTATCGGACATCGGTTGCCTCACGAGACGCACGAAATGGCAGCCATTGTAACAACCATCGCCCCCTGCCGCTTCAGTTCGTCGCAAAAAGCCTCGGCTCACGAACAAGGCTGTATGCCGCCACCCCGGCCGCAATGAGGATCACGCCGATGACCACGTACACCGACCCCACGCCCATCGCCCCCGATACGAAGCCGCCGGCGAGCGGGCCGATGAGCAACGCCATCGACTGCATGCTCGCTGCCAGCCCGAACGCACTCCCCTGTTTTCCGTCGGGCACGCTCGCCGCGATCAGCGCGTTCGTCCCCGGCACCATCGCCCCCTGGAACAACCCGACCGCCCCGAGGAGCAGCATGAACGCGAGGTAACTCCCGGCGATCGCCACCGGGATATACAGCACCCCCGTCAATAGCGCGGCTCCCGCCACGCAGTTCCGATACCCCAGGCGCGACCCCAGCGGCGCGATCGAAAGTGCTGCCACGGTGCTCGTCAACCCGATCATCCCGAACACCAGTCCTGTCGCCGCTTCCTCCTCCAGCCCCCAGCCGAAGAGGTCCACCACCACTCGCTCGGCGTCGCCGGTCTCCGAGTAGTCCTCGATGCTCAGCGGCATCACGGGCCGCACGAAGCTCGTCCCCAGCCAGAGTGCAAAGAGCAGCCCCAGCATCAGGATCACCTGCCGCTCCGAGACCACGGTCTTCAGGTCGTGCACGATCCCGCCGCTCGGCTTGCTTCCCTCGGTACGCACGATCTCCGGTTTGAACGAATCCCGCGGCTCGCGGACGAACAGGTACCCGAGCACTGCCGCCACCAGGTAGAGCGATGCGCAGAAGAAAAACGACTCCCGGATCCCGAGGCTCGCCGCCACGACACCGCCAACCACCGGCCCGAGCATGTTCGCCGCGAACTGCCCGGTTTGCAGCGCCCCCAGCGCCTGCCCCACCTTCTCCCTTGGAGTCGTTGCCGCAACCAGGGCTGCCGCCGCACCCATCGTCCCCGCGAACGCACCCATCAGGAACCGTAGCAACACGAGCTGCCACACTGCCTGCACCAACCCCATCGCACCGATCAGGATCCCCGCCCCAACGAGTGCCCGGATGAACATCGGCTTCCGGCCGTAGCGGTCGGCGAGCGCCCCCCAGAGCGGCGCCGTCAGTGTGAGCGAAAGCCCGCTCGCACTCGCCGTGATACCCGTCCAGTACGCGCGCTCTGATTTCGCCGCCACCCCCAGCTCCTTGATGTAGAGCGGCATGAACGGGAAAACGAAGTTCGCACCGAGCAACCCAACGAAGACACCAAGCCAGATGAAGACGAGATTCCGCCGCCACGTCGTTTCGAACGGACTCGGCTCACGCCCGATTGCCGGTGTGGCAGATGGGGGTCGGGCAGTGCTGACAGGCGCGGTCACGGCAGCGCCCTCGCCGTCCGGCGAATCAAGAAGACGGAGACTGGCAAGAGGGATTGTCCGGGTGCGAGTGTGGGCCAATTCTGACCTGCCTGACCCTTACGCGCACGTCAGACCGGGCTACTCCCCGGCGACCACGTGGACCTTGACCCCTGCCCGCTCCGGCTCCCTCACCGCCACGTACGCCAGGACTCCCGTGAGCATCAGGACAACCGCGATCACCACGTAAGGCGCCCAGATTCCCGCAAGCGCACTCGTGTAACCACCGCCGATCGGTCCGCCGAGGAGCGCCAGCGACTGCATGCTCGCCGCCAGTCCGAACGCACTCCCCTGCTTTCCGTCCGGTACCGCAGCGGCTATGAGCGCATTCAGCCCCGGCACCATGGCCCCCTGGAAGAGTCCAACCGCGCCCATCATCAGCAGGAACGCTCCAAACCCGTTGCTCAGCGCCACGGGCAGGTACAGCGCACCCGCAATCGCCGCCGCTCCTGCCACGCATGTCCTGTAACCGATCCGGTTCCCCAGCGGGCCGACGGTCAGCGCCGCGATCGTGCTCGTCAGCCCGATGAGCCCAAAAACCACGCCCGTCGACGTCGTCACGTTGAGGTTGTACGTCCCCCAGGGGAGTGCGAGCGCGACCGTCCCCGTATCGCTCGATGGCGTACTCGAGAAGTGCTCGATATTCAGCGGCATCACCGGCCGCACGAACGTCGTCCCGAGCCAGAGAACAAACATCAGCACCAGCATGACCACGATCTGGCGCTCGGAGATGACCGATTTCAGATCCTCCACGATGCTCCCCCGCTTCATGCTTGCTGGCTGCGCTGCCTCGCTTGCTTTCGGTTCCCGGACGAACAGGTAGGCGAGCAACGTTGCCGCCCCATAGAGCACCGCGCAGAAAACGAACGACTCGCGGATGCCAAGGTTCGCCGCAACCACTCCGCCCAGGACCGGCCCGAGCATGTTCGCGCTGAACGACGCGGTCTGCAGCATTCCCAGCGCCTGCCCCGTCTTTTCACGTGGTGTGCTTGCCGCAACCAGTGCCGCCGCGGCGCCCATCGTCCCGGCAAACGCCCCCATCAGGAAGCGTAGGGCGATGAGCTGCCAGACCGTCTGTGCCACCCCCATGATCCCGATGAGGACACCCGCCCCCGCGAGCGCTCGCAGGAACATCGGCTTGCGTCCGAAACGATCCGCCATCGCCCCCCAGAGCGGCGCCGTCAGCGTGAGCGACAGCCCCGTCGCCCCTTCCGAGAGCCCCGAGTAGAACGACACGTCTCCCGTGTCGTTGATCCCCAGCTTCTTGATGTAGAACGGCATGAAGGGGAAGACAAACCCGGCCCCGAGCAACCCGACGAACACACCGATCCAGATGAACGCCAGGTTCCGCTTCCATGTTCCCGCGAACGACGGCTCCTCCGATGCGAAAGGGCGGGCCGCCTCCCGCACCCGAGCCGTCACGAGCGCTTACAGGCCCGGACAGCAGCAGTTGACGTGGCAACGATCATCGTCCGTACCTGCCCGGGAAGGGATGCTTCGATAGTCGCACGCCTGTACTGCTGATGCACATAAGTGCACCCGGCGTCCCGTTATCGCCCCTGCCACAATCCGCCAATCCCCCGGTACCACCGGGAGCCACGCCTAACGCCCGACGGATGGCGCCGTTCTGGTTCGAATACCGGCCGGTGGTGTAACGTTTTCATATCAATGAAACGGGAAGGGCGAACTATTTGACTGCGCCCACACTCCCCGCCGAGGATGCCGCACTCAATCCCCCCGCCCGCGGCATCACTGCTCCCGGCCGCCCGCTCGCCGCCATGCGGCACCGCGATTTTCGCATCCTCCTCCTTAGCACCATGGCCCTCCAGGTCGGCTCCTGGGTACAGACCATCGGCCAGGGTTGGCTCGTCAAGAACGACCTCCACGGCACTGCCACGCAGCTCGCGACAGTCGCCCTCCTTCGCGGTGCATCACTCGTCCTTCTCTCGCCTGTCGGCGGCTACCTCGCCGGCCGCTTCGAGCGGCGCAAACAGCTCGTCGGCTACACCGTCGGCAGTGCCAGCATCGCCGCCCTTCTCGCCGTCCTCGTTGGCACGGGCCGTATTGAGATCTGGATGGTCTACGCCACCGCCGTCGTTGCCGGCGCCGTCGAAGCCCTCGCCGGCCCCATTCGCAACCTCCTCGTTTTCGACACCGTCGAAGAGTCCGACCTCACCAACGCCGTCGCCCTCAACGCGCTCGGCGGGAACGCCATGCGCGTCATCGGCCCCGCCATCGGTGGCGCACTCATCGCCCTCGTCGGCACCCAGGGAACGTTCCAGCTCCAGGCCGCGTGTCTCGTCCTCGCCGCCCTCCTCACCTGGCGCCTCTCCCCCAGTCACCCCGAACTCGGCGCACGCATGGGCATGTTCGAATCCATCGCCGGCGGCCTCGCCTATGTCTTCCGCGACCGGCGGATGCTCGTCATCGTCGCCATGGCCTTCCTCCCCAGCCTCCTCGTCTATCCCTACGTCACCTTTCTCCCCGTCTTCGCAACCGATGTCCTTCACAGCGGCGCGAGTGGCTACGGCTACCTCGCCGCCGCCGTTGGCCTCGGCTCCCTGCTCGGTGGCGCACTCGTCGCCGCCACCTCCGGCAACGAGCGCATGGGCCAGCGCATGCTCTGGGCCTGCCTCCTCTACTGCCTCTCTGTTGCCGGCTTCACCTTCATGGGGAACCTCTGGCTCGCTGTCGCCGCCCTCGCCGTCGCAGGTATCTTCCACAGCATCTACTCCGCCCTCAACGGCTCCCTCATGCAGATGAAAGCCGCCCCCGAATACCGCAGCCGCGTCGTCTCCCTTCAGACCATGACCTGGGGGATGACCCCCTTCGCCGGCCTCCTCATGGGTGCGATGATCGACCACTGGGGCGCTCCCCACGTCGTCTTCGTCTGGATGGCAGTGGCAGCCGCCCTCACCACGCTTATCCTTGTCTCATCGCGCGAAATGCGGCGGATCTAAATCCCGATGGAGCTTCGTTTGGCCGCCCTTCTCGAACTCCTCGCCACTGGCCTCCGCTACCTCGAACCCGATGGCCGCCTCACCGCGGATCCTGCCGGCCGCGACGCCTTCGATAGTGCCGCCTCCCTCTTCGTCGTCGACCTCGAGATGAGCGGCCCCAACGCCCAGGTGCACGAAGTCCTCGACGTCGGCGGCGTCCGCTGCACCCTCGCCGAGTCGTTCCCCGAAGAAGAGGCCTGGGGCATCCGCGTCAAGCCGAAACACATCGGCAACGCCGTCCCTGGCGCCCTCAAGGTCGTCGGTTACACCCCGAAGGAGTGGAAGAACGCCGTCGATCTCGAGCACGCCTTCGAACGCTTTGCCGCCCTTGGCCGCGACGCCGTCATCACCGGCTGGGGCATCGGCCAGGACATGGCGTTCCTCGCCGAATCGTTCCGCCGCCTCAACGAACCGTGGCCCTTCGCCCTCGTCGCCCTCGACGTCCAGCCCATCGCCCGCGCCATCCTCGGTGGCGGCCAGGTCGACCGCTTCAACCTCGGCCATGTCGCCGACCGCCTCGGCATCGGCCGCATGGGCGAACACGGCGCCCTCGCCGACGCCTACGCCACCTACGACGTCCTCGTGAAGCTCGTGGAGCGCTCGCTCGAGGCGTAATTAGTTCACGCGATAGCCGGTAACCCGCCACGCGTCGGCGCCCAGGACGATCGTCAGCACGTCCCCCTGACAAGCTTCCCTTGGCATCGTCAGTCGCAGATGGCCGGAGGCGAGGTCACCGGTAGCGCGGACTTCGACGAAGCCGGTCCGGGCACTGACGCCCTGCTCGATGCCCACGATACCGGCGAAGATGCGCGCCGTCGGGATGGGCTCTTTGCCTCCCGGCAACGTCCCGGGTGCCGGGATGATGTTCAACGCAACCTCAGCCGGGCACTCGCCGCGAGATGGGATAGCTTCGAGCGACGAGGCCGGCGCCGGCGCGAAGAGCCAGCTTTCGCGAACCGATTCAGGAGGCTCGTCTTCGGGTCGCCACGGCAGGAATACGCCGGGCGACAACCCTGAGTCTTCCGGGTATGGCATGGACCCGACGACGGAGGGCAGAGACTGGTCCTCGGAGGTGTTCCCGAACTGTAGTCCGTTCACCCTCCATCCCACGGGCGTAGCTGTCAGCCGAACGTGAGCGGCCCCCTCGAAATAGACAATCGCCACCTCCCTGCAACCTGGCTGGCTCTGCGTGCCGGGACAGTGGAAGCCGACGACGCGGGGCGTGCCGAAACCGCGGTTGAGTCCGTGCCCACCCTCCAGGATGGCGTTCCGCAGCGCTGGGAGGATGCTGGTTTCGACGGTTCCGCCGTCGGATTGCAGGCGGTGGATGCGAACACCCTGGCGAATCTCTCCCGGACTTGCCCCCTGGCATAACGGATACGGGCCGCCAGCACCCCCGGGACTGGGCCCCGGGCATGTGAAGCTGGACTTCTGCGTGAGAGTTTCGAGAGCGTCGAAGTTGGTGGCCCACATGTTCTGTTGCAGCGCGAGGGCGGTAGCGCAAAGGTCTTTGGCCACCGGACATTCCGTGTTCGCTGTCGGCATTTCCGCGGGCGCGGACGTCCCCGGCGCGCTCGTGGTCCGAACTCCGGGACTCCCGTCGTCCGACCCACAGGCCACCATGGCCAGGCCGGCCAACCAAAGCACACCGAACATACCAGGCCGCATACTCTTCCAACGTCCCCCGGATTCAGTTGGTTCCCTCGCAAACTTGAGCATCCGCTCTCCAATCCCATCATTCCCGTCACTCATTGCTCGCTGCTCATCGGTCGCACCAATTTCATCAGCACGTGGCGCTCATCACCCATTGCGCACTCGGCTGCCCAACCCTCGATCTTGACATCCCCTTAGCCGCCGCCTAACGATACACATGATGTTCTCGGGGCGGGGTGAAATTCCCCACCGGCGGTTAGAGCCCGCGACTCCCGGCCACCTGCCCGCAGGCGTTCGGGACTGATCCGGTGAAATTCCGGGGCCGACGGTCACAGTCCGGATGGGAGAGGACACTGCGATACGCGTGACCGCGATGGCCACGTGGCGCTGCGTGATCGCATCCTTCTTCCGCTCCCTTGGCTCGTCATCACACGAGAAGGAAGCGAACAATGTTACGATTCGGTTGGTTGCCCCCTGCGGGCCGCGGCCGCTCCCACAAAAGGGAGGGCCGCTAGCGTGTTCACCGGAATCATCGAAGAAGTCGGCACCGTCACCGAGGCGGGCGAAGGCACCCTTCGCATCCATGCCCCCCTCGTCCTCGCCGATAGCAAGCTCGGCGACTCCATCGCCATCAACGGTGTCGACCTCACCGTCGCCGAAATGGACGGCGGCCGCCAGCACTTCTTCGCCAACCTCATGCCCGAAACCTACCGGCGCTCCAACCTCGGCGAACTCCAGCCCGGCGACAGGGTCAACCTCGAACGCAGCGTCCGCCCAAACGACCGCCTCAGCGGCCACATCGTCCGCGGCGTCGTCGAAGGTGTCGGCTCCATCCACTCCTTCACCCCCGAGGGCGATGCGCTCATCTGCCGCGTCCTCGCCCCCGCCGACCTCCTCCGCTCGATGGTCGTCAAGGGCCCCGTCTGTATCGATGGCATCAGCCTCACCATCGTCGCCAAAGACGAGGAGAGCTTTAGCGTCTCGCTCGTCCAGTACACCCAGGAAAACACCAACCTCGTCGCACGCAAACCCGGCGATCACGTGAACCTGGAGACCGACATCATCGCCCGCTACGTCCAGCAATACGTCAGCGAAATACTTGGGGGACAAACCAGGTGACCACCGCCACCGAAAAGGAAAACATCATCTGCACCGTGCCAGAGGCGATCGAAGAGTATCGCCACGGCCGGTTCGTCATCATCACCGACGATGAGGGCCGCGAAAACGAGGGCGACCTCACCATTGCCGCCCAGTTCGTCACCCCCGAGGCCATCAACTTCATGGCCAAGTACGGCCGCGGCCTCGTCTGCGTTTCCCTCACCGAAGAGCGCGTCGCCGAGCTCAAGCTCCCGATGATGGTCGACGAGAACGACTCGCACTTCGGCACCCCGTTTACCGTCTCCGTTGAAGCCCGCTCCGGCGTCTCCACCGGCATCTCCGCACCCGATCGGGCTCGCACCGTCCAGGTCCTCATCGACCCCGCCAGTGGCCCCGACGATATCGTCCGCCCCGGCCACATGTTCCCGCTCCGCGCCCGCAAGGGTGGAGTCCTCGTCCGCGCCGGCCAGACTGAGGCCAGCGTCGATCTCGCCCGCCTCGCCGGCCTTTATCCTGCCGCCGTCATCTGTGAAATCATGAAGATGGACGGTGAAATGGCGCGCATGCCCGATCTCAAGCGCTTCGCCCGCCGCCACGGCCTCAAGATCCTCACCACCAACGACCTCATCAAGTGGCGCCTCCGCAACGAGCGCCTCGTCCACCGCGTCGCCGAAACCCGTCTTCCCACCCCCAACGGCGAAATGATGATCCTCGCCTACCGCACCGATAACGATCCTGCCGAGCACGTCGCCGTCGTCAAGGGACCCATCGACCCCGACCAGCCCATCCTCGTCCGTGTCCACGACCAGTGCGTCACCGGCGACGTCTTCGATTCCATGCGTTGCGATTGCGGCGAGCAGAAAGACCGCGCCCTCCAGATGATCGGCGAGCAGGGCGGCGTCTTCCTCTACATGCGCCAGGAAGGCCGCGGCATCGGCCTCCACAACAAGCTCCGTGCCTACGAACTCCAGGACCAGGGCATGGATACCGTCGACGCCAACCTCGCCCTTGGCTTCCCCGCCGACCGGCGCGACTACGGCATCGGTATGCAGATCCTTGCCGACATCGGCGTCAAGAAGATGCGCCTCATCACCAACAACCCGGCCAAGCGGGCAGGCCTCGAAGCCTATGGCCTCGAAGTCGTGGAGCGTATCCCCATCGAAACCACCCCAAACCAGTTCAACATCCGCTACCTGGATACGAAGCGCCGCCGCATGGGCCACCTCCTCGATGGCCTCGAGGCACTCAGCGGAGGCAAGTGATCAATGCCCGAACTGCAGGGGTCGGTCGATGGCGCCGGGCTCCGAATCTGCGTCGTCGTCGCGCGCTGGAATGAGTTCGTTACCCGCAAGCTCCTCGAAGGTGCCCTCGCAACCCTCGCCGAGAGCGGCGTCGCGGCTGACGATGCCGCCGTCGCCTGGGTCCCCGGCGCCTTCGAGGTCGGCACGGCTGCCAGGTGGGCTGCCGACTCCGGCAGATTCGACGCGATCATCTGCCTTGGCGCAGTAATTCGTGGCGAAACCGCTCATTTCGAATATGTCGCCGGCGGCGCCACTGAAAGTATCCGAGAGATCTCCCAGTGCACGGGCGTTCCGGTTATCTTTGGTGTCCTGACCGTCGATTCTGTCGAACAGGCCCTCGCACGGGCCGGCGGCAAGGACGGCCACAAAGGCTCCGAAGCCGCACTCGGCGCCATCGAAATGGCGAACCTGCGGAGGCTCCTCACATGACCCCTCATGCCGACTGGTCACCACTCTCCGATCACATCGCCCTCGCCAGCGCCGGCGACCACTTCCGTTTCATCGCCGGCGCCGCCCTGGGGTTGGCCTGCGGCATGGGCGCAGCAGGAATGTGGCTCGAAATCGATCCGCTCGCCGGCCTCGTTGGCACCATGCTCCTGCTCTTCGCCCCGATAACGATCGTTGGCTTTCTCGCGCCGGCACGCTGGAGTAATAGCAGGCGCGAAGCCCTCGCGGCCGCAACCGCCATACCTGCATCCCTTGGGGCCTGGGTGCAGGCGGCGCGCTATTTCGGCGATAACCTGCCCGAGCTATGGGTATGGGCGGCCTCGTTCGTCCTCATCGTCATAATCCTTGGCGCATTCGAGACCATCGTCGCCACCGAGTTCACCCGCATCATCGCCGGTGATTGACGCCAGAGGATAGGTGCCCCGCCAGCCTTACGGGTGTGTGATCTTCTCGATCCGGTACTGGATCGAGCCCGAAGGTACCGACACTTCCACCTCTTCGCCCACTCGCCGCCCGAGGAGCTGCTTACCCACCGGTGATTCCACCGAGATCTTCTTCTCTCGTGCGTTCGCCTCGCGGCCGCCCACCAGCGTGAATGTCTCTTTCTGTTCCGGCCGGTCGAGCCGCGTCACTGTCACCTGCGACCCCATCGCCGAGAGGTCTTCCGCTGTCCGCTCGACAACAACCGCTCGCTTCAGCTCCGCCTCGAGCTGCTTGATCTGACCGTCGATCATCGCCAGCTCTTCACGCGCCGCCTGTAGCGGCGCGTTCTCGCGGAAGTCCTTGTCCTCGCGCGCGGTCGCAATGGCCCGCAGCACATCTGGCCGTCTCCCCTGCAGCTCCGCGAGCTTCGCTGTTCGTGCCTCCAGCCCATCCCGTGTCATCTCCACGGGCGCCTCTTCCACCCGCACCTGCTGCGCGCTGCTCGCGCTCCGCCCGCCAGACCGCCGTACCCGGATATGGATTCCGAAGTTCTCGCTCGCGTACCCCTTCTTGCGAATGAACTGGAAGTACTGCTTGAGCGCCGTCACCCGCTCCTGCGCATTGGGGTCCGATGACCGGATCTGCGACTCCGCAAAAAGCTCCACGCGGCTTCCGCTCAGGCTCATGATGAGCGTCTGCTCCCCGAAGTGCTCCACGCAACGCCGGATATAGGCCTCCTGCGCATGCTGCTGGTCCGGCTTCAACGACGCTATGTACTCACGCGCCGCAAAGGCGAGCGTGATCTGGGAGTATTCCTGGGTCATGATCAGAAGATAGCACCCATCGCGTCATTGCGCCGGAGCAACCGTGAATCTCCAGTGGGATCACCTCCCCGGACTCTTTCCCGCGTTCCCCTCCCCCGAACGCTGGCTCCCCCTGCTCGCCCGGCATCTCGCCATCGTCGAATCCGCCCGCGAGCGCGCTCGCTCCACCTCTGTCCGCCCCGAAGATGCCATCCGCCGCAACTACGCCGAGTCCCTCGAGATCCTCCGCATCGCCGAAGGGAGCAACGGCTCCCCCTTTGCAACCATCGCTGATGTCGGCTCAGGTGGCGGTTACCCCGGCATCGTCATCGCCGCTGTCCGCCCCGGCTCCGCTGTCCACCTCATCGAACCGCTTCAGAAACGTGCCCGGCTCCTCCAGGAGATGGCCGAATCGCTGGGCCTCGATAATGTCACCGTCCATCCAATCCGTGCCGAAGACGCTGGCCACGGCCCCCTCCGCGATTCCCTCGCGCTCGTCACCGCCCGTGCCCTCGCCGAACTCCGTGAGCTCATCGAATACACGGCCCCGCTCGCTGCCCCTGGTGCGCTCCTCGCTCTCCCCAAGGGCTCGGACCTCGATACCGAGCTACGGCGAGCTGCCCATGCCATCTCCGAACTCGCCCTCGAATCCATCGCCATCATCCCGATGCGGCCGGAGATAAGCGAGACCCTTCGCTTGTCGCTCTTTCGCAAAGAGCGTCCAACCCTTGCGCGCTATCCTCGCCGTGCCGGTCTCCCCGCGAAACGCCCCCTCTAAATGGCCGAAGAAACGTTGAAAAGCCTACGCGCTTATCTACCTCTTGCTACGTGTGCTATAGTGCGCCCGATCACCGGGAGAGGCTCATATTAACCTGTCCCAACGCCCTTCGGGGCGGCCCCCCGGGAACGCAGGAGGCTATTTTGGATCCGAACCTCATCCTCAACCGCGTCATGCGCCTTGCACGGCTCGATACCACGGTCTTCGACGAGGTTCGTGACGACCAGCGCGAGACCCTCCCCGCGGTCATCGTCGCTGTCGTCGCTGCCTTCCTTGCCGGCCTCGGCGCCTTCCTCTGGACGCAGATAGTCCCCGATAACACCTACGGAAAACTCGACAACTCCTTCGTCAACCAGTTCATCCTCGGTTCGATCTTCCTCGCCGTGATGTATGGCGTCGCAGCACTCGTCGCCTATGTCGTCCTCGCCCAGATGTACAAGGTCCAGGCCGACCTCCAGGCGATCATCCGCACCATGGGCTACGCCGCGATCCCCCTCGCAGCCTCCCTCCTCATGCTCCTTCCGATCGTCTTCCCGGTCTTTGCGATCGTTCCCATGGCAGCCCTTTTCGTGATGATGATCTACGCCCTCCAGTCCGCTACGGGGGCCGATTCCAACCAGGTCGTCATGTCCGCTCTCATCGGCTTCGCCGTCATGGTCCTCGTGTGCGGTCTCATCGCCGTCTCCACCGACCTTGGCAAGGCCCCCATGGGTGCAGGTATCTTCGGTATCCTCTTCGACCTGAACTAACGCCTCACTGGCACCACCGGTCAAGCGGCCCCGGCCTTCAAGGCGCGGGGCCGCTTGTATTTTTTCGTTCCCCGTGGACGAACCGGGCGCTACGCTGTCCCCTTCCGCCATGAACGAGATTGCCGAACGCCGTGCCCGCAAGAACGTACGCCTCTACTACGCGTACAGCATCTGCATGGACTTCGGCCTCTGGTTCGGTATCTGGATCAAGTACCTCATCGAAGATCGCGGCTTCGAACTCAAGTACATCCTCGCCATGGACCTCCCGTTCTGGCTCATCGTCGCCATCCTCCAGGCCCCAACCGGCGCCCTCGCCGACCACATCGGCCGCAAGCGCATCCTCGCCATCTCCGGGGTGCTCTATGCCCTCACCATCCTTGGTTTCGGCCTCGCCCAGAACTACTGGATGCTCTTCGCCGACTACATCATCTGGGCCATCGCCCAGTCCACGCGCAGCGGCGCCGATTCCGCCCTCGTCTACGACAGCCTTCGCCTCGCTGGCCGCGAAGCCGAGTTCCCCCGTATCGCTGGCCGCGGCTTCGCTATCGATACCTTCTCGATGCTCTGCAGCCTCGTCGCCGGCGCCCTCCTCGCCGAGGCCGTTGGTATGGCACTCGTCATCCAGCTCTCGGCTGTCCCGCCACTCCTGGCCATGGTTGTTGCCCTCACCATGCTCGAACCACCGGCCGAGCACGCGGAGCGGCACTACCTGGCGAATCTGAAGGCCGGGCTCTCCTTCTCCTGGCGCCACCCCGAGGTCCGTTACACCCTGCTCATCGGCTCCGTTCTGCTCGCCGGTGTCTTCGGGCCCGTCGTCCTCATGCAGCCTTTCCTCATCGAGCACAACGTTGCTACCGGCCTCTTCGGGGTCTACCAGGCGCCACTTCGCCTCCTCACCATCATTGGAGCAATCGTCGCTTTTCGCCTCGTCAACCGCTTCGGTGTCACCGCCATTCTCATCACCGCCTGCGCCACTATCATCGCCGGGTATATCGGGCTTGCTGGAATCGACCTCCAACTTGCCTTCGTCCTGTTCGCGCTCCCTGCGATCTTCCAGGGGATCAACAAGCCGGTTATCGATGGCTACCTCAACGACCGCATCCCCAGTGAACGCCGGGCAACCGTCCTGAGCGTCATGCAGCTCTACTTCGCCCTCCAGATCATGTTCGTCGAACCTGCCCTTGGTATCCTCACCGACGACATCTCGCTCACAGCCGCGTTTCTCTTCGCTGCTGGCTATTTCATCGTCCTCATGCCGCCGCTCCTCTTCCTTTGGCACCGTGCCCACCGCCGGACCGGAGCAGGACCGCTGCCCCTCCTCGAGCCCGTCGGGGCGAAATAAGACACGCTATCCCCGCGCCAGCTTCCGCCGAACCAGGTCGAGCCCCAGCAGGATGACCGCCGCCAACGGCACCAGTACCAACCACCCCACTGCAAGCGGCCGCATCAGGAACACGCTGTTCAAACCCGGGGTATAGACCAGCACCAGCGAGAGCAAGAGCTCGAACACCAGTCCACCCGCAATCCATGGGTTCGACCGCAGCGAAAGCCGTTGCCACAACCCGCCGTCGCGCTGTGCGAACAGGCAGCCCACCTGTCCGCCGACAATGGCCAGGAACGTCGCTGTCGCTGCCTCCCGCTCGATCCCGGCAAATGCGCTGAATGAATCAAACGGACGCCACCCATGCCACCACTCGAACGTTGCGAACCCGGCCATGCCGAGCGCCGCTTCGATCGCCCCGAAGAACAGGAACGTCCGCAGCCCGAGTTCCCTCGTTAGCAGCGGGCGCGACGGAGACTCTGGCCGCCTCGCCATCTCCCGTCCCGATGGCTCCTCCGCCCCGAGCGCCAGTGCCGGGACGAGGTCCGTTCCCAGGTCGATAGCCAGCGCCTGGATCACCTGCAAGGCCAGCGGCATCGGCAGGAAGATGTACAGGACGAACGGCGTCAGCTCGGCCACATTGCTCGTGAAGACATAGCTCACGAACCGGCGGATATTCTGCTTGAGCGATCGCCCCTCCTCGATCGCCGCCACGATCGTCGCGAAGTTGTCGTCGGCAAGCACGATATCTGCCGCCTGTTTCGCTACCTCCGTCCCGCGCCGCCCCATCGCCACGCCCACATCAGCCGCTCGAAGCGCTGCCGCATCGTTGATCCCATCGCCCGTCACCACTACCACCTCGCCCGCCCGCCTCAGGGCCGTCACAATGCGCAACTTCTGTTGAGGATCGATGCGCGCGAAGATCGCGTTCTGGCGCACCGCCTCGCAGATAGCGAGGTCACTCATGCGATCCAGTTCGTCCCCGTCCGCTGTCGGCACCGCTTCGCCCATACCGATGGCGGCAGCGACTGCTCGCGCTGTCGCCGGATGGTCGCCGGTGAGCATCGCAACCCGTACACCTGCCCGCCTGCAAGCTTCGATTGCAGCCGCCGCCTCCGGGCGTGGCGGGTCCGCAATCCGCGCCAGCGCGCTAATTCCCGCTACCCCGTTGTGCCTGGTGCCCAGCAGGATCACCCGCTCTCCGCGGCGGGCCGCCTCCTCCATCGCCGCCCCAATGACCTCTGGCGGTGCGATCCCCAGCTCGACGGTCACGGCCTCGGGGGCGCCCTTCAGGAATTCGATCTCGGTGCCGTTCTCCCTATCCCGGCACGTCACGCTCATGTACCGCCGGTGGGCCTCGAATGCCACCGCTGCTTGCCGCACATACCGCGCGCGTAACGCCTCCACGTCGGCACCCTCCTCCCGCACCCATCTCAACAGCGCTGCATCGAGCGGATCCCCCTCGATCTTCCCGTCGGCAATCCGCGCGTCGTTGCACACCGCCGCCGCCAGCACACCGAGCGCACGCTCCTCCTCTGAAGCCGGCACGAGCCCGAGGACCGACAGCGAGTTCAGGGTGAGCGTCCCCGTCTTGTCGGTGCAGATCACCGTAACCGAACCCACCACTTCTACCGCCGAGAGCCGCCGTACAGCTGCACCCCGGTCGGCCATCCGCCGCGCCCCGATCGCCAGGGCGACGGTAAGCGTCGGTAACAGTCCTTCCGGGACGAGCGCGACGATAACCCCCGTTGCAAACGTAAGCGCCGCGATGAACGTCGTGTCCGTTGCCAGCGACGCGAGCACCAGCGTTATTGCCCCCGCGAGCACGGCGATGACCGCTGTCAGCCGTGACAACGACCCAACCTGCCGCTCCAACATCGATTCGCCGCGTTTTACGCCCGTCACCAGCGCGGCAACCCGCCCGAGCGTGCTCTCCGGGCCCGTGGCGAACACCACCCCGAGCCCGCTCCCCGTGACGACGGCGGCGCTCGCCGGCCCAACCGCCGAAAGCTCCGTCACCCGTGCTGTCGCGCCAGCCTCCTGCCGTTCTGCGGAGCGCTCTACCGCAACCGTTTCCCCCGTGATCATGGAAAGGTCCAACGAGAGTTCATCGCAGGCCAGCAACGCGATATCCGCCGGCACGATGTCCCCTGCTGCAACGCGCACGATGTCGCCCGGCACAACCTCCTCGGATGGCACCACGACCTCCGCCCCATCGCGGAGCACCCGCGCGGGCACCGCCACCCGGCGCATCAGCGACTCGACCACCTGCCCTGCCCGGTACTCCTGCACGAATGCGAAGACCCCGTTCACCCCGACAACGGCCACGATCGCCCCACCGAGCTCATTGATCCCCGCGGCAAACGCCAGCCCTGCAGCGAACCAGAGCAGCAGTGCCAGCGTGTGCGTGAAGTTCGAGACAAACCGCGCGAGGTGACGCGTCCGTTCCCGGCGCACGGGTTCGTTCGGTCCATACCGCGCCAGCCGCCGTGCCGCCTCTTCACCCGAGAGTCCGCTATCGCTCGAATCGAGCGCCTGGATGCGCTCCCCTGGCCCCATCCCGGCGATCTCTACCGCACTCACCCCGTGCTTCTGCTGCGAGACCTGCGGGTGGCTCATCACGTCCCAGTTTCCCTTTTTTTGCCGGCCCTCGTACACGGCCACGCTCACTGGCCCCCGCCTGCGATAAACAAACCGTTCGACCCAACCCCCGCCCGTGCTATCCTTGAAGGTGATGCGAACGCTCGCTCAATCGCGCCAGGTGATACCACCCCCGCGGCAATCCCGCGGGGCTGCTATTTAGCATCCTTTCTCCGCGTTTCTCCCCTCCGTACTGATTCGTTCTTCAACCGCTACGAGAAAGGTTTCCTGCCCTCATGCCTACCGACCGCGTTCAGCTCTACGACACCACCCTTCGCGATGGCTCCCAGATGGAGGGCATCTCGCTCTCGGTCGAAGACAAGGTGCGCATCACTCGCAAACTCGATGAACTCGGCCTCGAATGGATCGAAGGCGGCTTCCCTGGCTCAAACCCAAAAGACGCCGAATACTTTCGCCGCCTCCAGTCCGTCGAACTCAAGAACGCAAAGGTCAGCGCCTTCGGTGGCACCCGCAAGCCCAACCTGACCTGCGAGACCGACGCCAATATCCAGAGCCTCGTCGCCGCCGAAACCCCGGGAATCACTCTCGTCGGCAAAGCCTCCATGTACCAGGTCCGCGAGATCCTCGAAACCTCGGCCGAGGAAAACCTCGCCATGATCGCCGAGACCATCGGCTACTTCAAAGCGCTCGGCAAGACCGTCTTCTTCGATGCCGAGCACTTCTTCGATGGCTTCACCGACGATCCCGACTACTCCCTCCAATGCCTCGCAACTGCGGCCCGCGCCGGTGCCGATGCCCTCGTCCTTTGTGATACCAACGGCGGAATGACCACGTCCCGCATGCTCCGCGCAATCGAGGCCGCCCAGCATCGCGTCAACGATGTCCGCCTCGGTATCCACTGCCATAACGACGCGGGCCTCGCGGTGGCGAACTCCATGGCCGCTGTCGAAGCCGGCGTCTGGCAGGTTCAGGGCTGTGTCAACGGCTACGGAGAGCGCTGCGGCAACGCCGACATCCTCACCATCCTTGCCAACCTCAAGCTCAAGATGGGCCTCGATGTCGTCGAGGATGAGCAACTCGCACGCCTTACCGAGGTGTCGAACTACGTCTCCGAACTCGCGAACATGGTCCCCAATCCGCAGGCCCCCTACGTCGGTGCCAGCGCTTTCGCACACAAGGCTGGTTACCATGCCGCCGGTGTCATGAAGGACGAGCGCGCCTACCAGCACATCGACCCCGGCCTCGTTGGCAACTCCAGCCGCGTCCTCGTGAGCGAACTCGCTGGCCAGCGCAACCTCCTCATGAAGCTCCAGGAGCGAGGCATCGACTTCCCGCTCTCGCAGGCCGAGGTGAAGTCGCTCCTCGAGACTGTGAAGGAGAAGGAGAGCCAGGGGTACCAGTATGAAGGTGCCGAGGCCAGCTTCGAACTCCTCGTCCGCCGTACCCTGCCAGGCTATCAGGCGCCATGGGAGATTGAGGACTTCGTGATCGTCGAACGCCGCCGCCAGGGCCACGGCCGCTCGCCGCTCAACGAAATGGTCGCGGAAGCCATGGTCAAGCTCCGTGTCGAAGGTGAACTCCAACACACCGCTGCCGAAGGAAATGGCCCCGTGAATGCCCTCGACGCCGCCGTCCGGAAGGCCCTCTCCGTGAACTACCCCGCCCTTTCCAGCGTCAAGCTCGTCGACTACAAGGTCCGCATCCTCGACAGCAAAGACGCCACCGGTGCGCGCGTCCGCGTTCTCATCGAGAGTACCGACGGGACTGCCTACTGGACAACGGTCGGCAGCTCCACCGACATCATCGAAGCCTCGTGGCTTGCCCTCGCCGACGCCCTGGAGTACGCCCTCCT
Organism: uncultured Anaerolineaceae bacterium; assembly: GCA_964508715.1. Taxonomy (GTDB): domain Bacteria; phylum Chloroflexota; class Dehalococcoidia; order Tepidiformales; family Tepidiformaceae; genus JAKALX01. The sequence continues at coordinate 56,582 of CAZDUX010000012.1, forward strand.
TCGCGCCGCCTGATTACCGCACCCGCTCCAGGAGGCGCGTCGCCGCAGCCTTCGCCGCGCTCTTCGCCTCGATCTGCGGCCCGACGCATCCCGGGCAACCGTTCGTGCAGTCGCACGCTTTCACCAGCGCGAGGCAAGCCTCCACCAGGTCCTCGCGCACCTCGAATAGCTTCTCTGCGAGGCCGACACCACCCGGTACCGAGTCGTAGAGGTAGACGGCGGGCAGCCCGCTGTAGGGTGACCGCACCTGCGATTGCGCCCCGATGTCCCGCGGGTCGCACAGGCAGTAGATCGGCGCAAGGTTCTGCGCCAGGTTCGCGATCCCCGCAAGCCCGAGCGCCAGCGCCTCGCGGTCCAGCCCGTTCGTTGCACGTTCGTCGAAGTTCAGCCAGTACGCCGTCGTGTGCAGGTTCTCCTCGGGTATCGCGATCTTTCCCCACCCCACGTTCTCATGCGTATTCAGCTTCACCTTCTTGAAGATCGTGGCAAGGAATGTGATCGCCACCTCGCCGCTCTCATGCAATCCCGCTCGCGCACCCTCCTGCCGGAAGCTCTCCAGCACCTTCAGCTCCACCGCGAGTTGCGCATCGGTGTAGTAGTCCACCGCCACGGGCGTCACGTACGCCTTCTTGTCGTCCCAGTCGAGCCACTCAACCTGGTACTGCTGCCCTCGGTGGATGTAGATGGCGTCCTCGTGGATCAGCAGCGGCGCACTCGGCCGGTCGCACTCACCGATGACCTTCGGAACGGGCCCTTGCTCGATGATCACGAAGTTGTCGGTGCTCGCTGTCCGCAGCGAAACCTGCTCCGCCGGGTACGCCTCGCTCATCCAGTGGTAGCGCCCATTCGCCTTCTGCAGCACGCCCTCCTCGTAGAGGATGTCGAGCAATTCATCGGTGTGCGCGCCGAACACCTCGCCCTCGTTGAACGGCAGCTCGAACGCTGCGCATTTCAGGTGGCTCCCCAGGATGTAGAGGTTGTCGGGGTCGATGAGCCCCCGCTCCACGCTTCTGTCGAACACAAACCCCGGGTGCGTCGCCACGTACTGGTCCAGCGGGTTCGAACTCGCCACCAGCACCGAGAGCGATGTCTCCTGCGTTCTTCCTGCACGCCCGAACTGTTGCCATAGGCTCGATAGCGCGCCCGGGTAACCCACGACCACACTCGCCCCCAGGCCCCCGATATCGATCCCCAGCTCCAGCGCATTGGTCGCCACCACACCGCGCACCGTGCCATCGCGGAGCCCCCGCTCGATCGTTCGCCGCTCGTTTGGGAGGTACCCGCCCCGGTAGCCAGCAACCCGCTCGGCGTCACCAGGCTTGTTCCGCAGGGCATCTCGCAGGTAGGTCAACAGCAGCTCCACTCGCGTCCGGCTTGGTGCGAAGACGATTGTCTGGATCCCCGACCTGATGAGTTTCGCCGCCACGTCCCGCGCTGCCTTGATCGACGATTGGCGGATCCCCAGCTCCCGGTTCACCACCGGCGGGTTGTGGATCACCACCACGCGCTCGCCTGCCGGCGCCCCGTTGTCATCGATGAGCTCCACGTCGTCGCCGACAAGCGCCTGCGCCAGCTCGCCCGGGTTCGCGATAGTCGCCGAGCACAGGATGAACGTCGGGTCCGACCCGTAGAACTGGCAGATCCGCCGTAATCGCCGCAGTACATTCGCGAGGTGGCTCCCGAACACACCGCGATAGGTGTGGAGCTCGTCGAGCACCACGTAATCGAGACTCTCGAAGAGCTGCACCCACTTGGTGTGGTGCGGAAGGATGGCCGTGTGCAGCATGTCCGGGTTCGTGAGTACGATATGGCCCGCCTGCCGCACCGCCCGTCGTGCGTCGGCCGGTGTATCACCGTCATATGTGAAGGTCCGTACGTCCTCGCCGATGTCCGTAATCAGCCCGTGCAACTCGTCGAGCTGATCCTGCGCGAGCGCTTTCGTCGGGAAAAGGTAGAGCGCCCGTGTCGAGCTGTCCTTCAGGATGCTGCTCAGCACCGGCACGTTGTAACAGAGCGTCTTCCCGCTCGCCGTTGGCGTCACAACCACGCTGTTCCGGCCCGCGAGCGCATGCTCGATCGCCTTCGCCTGGTGCGTGTAAGGCTCCTCGATCCCGCGCCGCTTCAATGCCTCGAGCAGCCGCGAGTCCAATCCTTCCGGCCACTCACCAAAGCGCGCCTCACGAGCGTCGACTCGCCGCACCACCGTATCCGTCGGTTTCGATTCCAGCTCCGCTACAATCCGCGCCGCGATGAGCTCCACGGGGGCCGGGCGTACTGCGGGCACCGGGTATTGCGGTGGCGGCTTAGCCACGTGGAATACTATTGAGCAGAGTCGCACACATGTTCGAAAGTATGGTAACCCGCGCTACGCGGCGTCAAGTCCATGGCCGCGAGTACCCGGCATCGTTCGCCCCGGCTACAGTAGTGGAGTGAACGATCAGATCTCCGCCTGGCGCGACGAAATCGACCAGCTCGACGACCAACTCCTCGACCTCTTTAATCGCCGTGCCCACTGTGCTATCGAGATCGGGATGCTCAAGCGCCGCGCCCAGCTCCCCATCGACGTCCCCGAGCGCGAGGCGCAGGTTATCGCCCGGGTCGTCCAACTCAACGAAGGCCCCCTCAATGGTGATGCCATTCGCCGCCTGTTCGAAGCGGTCATCACCGAGTCTCGAATCGCCGAGCACGCCATGCTCGAAGCGACGCCCACGACCTTCGCGGAGTAGGCACACGCGCTGCCACAATCGCCAGAACCCACCGCATCCGGCCCCGGCAGGGTGACCCTCCCTGGAACTCGCTTCACTCGGCGCCCACGGGCGCGCCGACCACTCCCGTTGTCGCGACGGGCACCTCCTCCTGCTCACCATTTGCTGGCCGCGCGAAGAGAATAACCAGCGCCGCCAGGTACGTGAGCAGCGCCGTTACCGTGAACGGCACCGAGTACCCATCCGTCCGGTCGTGGAGGAAGCCGATCCCGAACGGCCCCGCGCCTGCGCCAACCTGCCCTACCAGGTTCACCAGCCCGAAGATCGTCCCGAACGACACCAGCCCGAAGATCTCCCCCACCAACAGCGACTGCATCATGTACACGTTGCCGATCGTGAATCCAAAGATCAGCGTCAGCGCCCACGTCGCCGCAATATTCTCCGTGTGAATGATCAGCAGGATCGCCGTCGCCTGCACCACGAACAGCACCACGGTCAGCTTCCGCTTGTCGAAATTGTCCGCGAACATCCCGACTACCAGCCGTGCCACGATACTCCCGCCCGCTGTTACGCTTAGCGCGAACGCCGCCGTACTTCGCGATCCCAGCCGGTCTTCGAGGAACGAAATCTGGTGGAACACATAGCCCGTCTGTGCGGTCAGCACCAGTAGGAATGCCATCGTCAACGCCCAGAACGCCATCGTCCGCCGTGCCTCGGCCGTCGTCCATCGCCGCAACTGGACCTGCTCTGCCAGCAGCGAGTGAGCCGTCTCAGGGATCGGCGGAAGGTTCGTCCCGTCCGGCTTCAGGCCCATCTCGCGCGGGTCCCAGCTGATGAGCAGCACGATGACCGGCAGCGCCACGGCAGCCACGAGAATCCCCATCGAAGGCGCCGCCAGTTCCGTACCCCCGATGTCGATGAGCTTCGAGATCAGTGGCGAAAGGATTACCCCGCCGAGTGAGACCCCGGTCGATGAGATGCTCATCGCCTTGGCCCGCCGCCGCACGAACCAGCGTGTCATGATCGCGTTCACCGCCACGCCCGTCGACATCCCGTTCGCGACGGCCAGCACCGCGTACACCACGTACAACTGCCACAGATCGCTCACGTACCCGATCGCCGAAGCGCTGAACGCCACGATCACCACGCCGCTCACCATGTACCTGATCGGCCCGCTCCTATCGATCCGCGGCCCGATGAATGCCGACGTTAGCCCCGAGATGCTGAAGTACAGGCCCGTCGCTCCCGAGACGGCCGTCGTCGACCAGTGGTGTTCGTCCTTCAGCGGCTTCAGGAACACCGCCAGCCCGTAGTACCCCACCCCAACACCCACAAAACTGAGGACCGCGCACGCCGCCGCAATGTACCAACCGTAATACACGCTCTTCGGCAGGAATCGGGCAGCGGGTGGCAGTTTCACGGCAGGCGAAGTATCCATCGGCCGGAGTCTACCGGGTCATTTCCAGCACCGCACGTGCTCCCACCGCCATCCCCAAAATCGACCCTCGCCGAGGCCCCTGGGTGCCCCAATCACACCTGATTGAACGAGCCGGCTATCGAGAATCGGCAACTACGAACTGCTTGCCGTGATACTAAGGCAGCACCCGCGTAGACTCGCCCACACGCAGCAACCTGGGGAGGAACCGATTGGCAGGGGGAGCACTCGACGACGTTGTAGTCCTTGAACTCTCGGTCGGTGTCGCCGGCGCCTATGCGGCCAAGCTCTTCACCGACCTGGGAGCCCAGGTCATCAAGGCCGAACCCGCTGCCGGCGACCGTATTCGCGCTGAACGCCCGCTCATCGATGGCGAGTCCGCCTTCTTCGACTATCTCAATGGCAACAAGCTCAGCGTCCAACTCGACCTTGCCGACCCGCGCATCGACACCATCGCCGCTCATGCTGATGTCATCGTACATAACCTTCGCGGACCCGAAGCCGGCGCCCTCGATGCCCGTCTTGCAGCACTCAATCCCGCCGCGGTGATCGTCTCACTCACGCCCTATGGCCGGTCCGGACCTCGGGCCGGCTGGCACACGAGCCCGCTCACGGAATGGGCCACCAGCGGCTTTCACTACATCGCCGGCGACCCGCAGCGCGAACCGCTCTCGCTCCCCGGCTTCCAGGCCGAGTTCCATGCAGGTATGCATGCCGGCGTCGCCGCCATGGCCGCCCTCTGGCATGCCCGCCACTCCGGCCAGGGTCAGCGCATCGAGATCTCCCACCAGGAAGCCCTCCTCAGTGACCACGCCTGGGTGACCACCCTCTGGACCCATGCCGGCCAGGTCCAGAAACGTACCGGCGCCCTCTACGCCAGGTGCGCCGACGGCTACGTCTATCTCTTCAACCTCATCCCCTACCCGAACCTCTTCGTCCTGATGGGCCGCCTCGACCTCCTCGAAGATGAGGGGCTCATGGCCCCGCTCACCTGGCAGGCTCGCTTTGGCGAAGTCTTCGCCGCCTTCTCCGAATGGGCCGCCACACGCACCAAGCAGGAGATCTATCACGCCGCCCAGGAACTCCGAGTCGCCATCTCACCCGTGAACGACATGGCGGATATCGCTGGCAGCACCCAACTCCATGCCCGCGACTGGTTTGGCAAAGTCGAAGCCGGTGGCCGAACCTTCCATACCCCCGGTGCCCCATACAAGCTCACCGCGTCCACCGTCGCCACGCACTCTCGCGCTCCCGGGCTTGGCGAACACACCGAAACGGTCCTCTCCCCGCAATTCGCCTGGGCGAACGCCTCCGCTCGCAACTCGAAATCCGGAACTCCCGGCTCTCATCTGGGAACGCGCAACTCGGCGCCAGCGGGCCCACTCGATGGCATCCGGGTGGTGGAGGTTACTGCCCACTGGGCCGGCCCCATCGCTGGCCGCCACCTCGCCGACCTTGGAGCCGAGGTCATCAAGGTCGAACTAGCAACCAAGCCCGCGACGCGCTCCCTCGCCTGGGTCGGCGGCGACGTCACCTGGCCCCGTCACTACCATCGCAGCGGTTACTTCAACAAGCTCAACCGAAACAAGAAAGGTGTCTGTCTCGACCTCGCAACCGAGCGCGGCCGCGAACTCTTCCTCGGCCTCGTGGGTAAGTCCGATGTCGTGCTCGAAAACAACTCCGCGCGTGTCATGGCCAACCTCGGCCTCGCCTACGACACCCTTCGCGAGGTCAACCCCGGCATCGTCATGTGCTCGATCACCGGCTTCGGCCACACCGGCCCCGAACGCAACTACTCCGCTTTCGGTAGCAATATCGAGACCACCAGCGGCCTCGCCAGCCTTCTCGGCTACGGCCCCGGCGACGCCTTCAGCACGGGTACTTACTACGCCGACCCCATCACCGGGACGCACGCCGCCTTCGCCATCCTCGCCGCCCTCCATGTTCGCCGCACCACGGGCCGTGGCCAGTGGATCGACTGTCCACTCCTCGAAGCAGTCGCCCCCTTCTACGCCCAGGAACTCCTCGACTACACCGTCAACGGCCACATCCCCGAACCCTGTGGCAACCGCTGGGGTAACGTCCCCCAGGATGTCTTTCGCACCGCCGGCGCCGACTGCTGGCTCGCCGTCACGATCACCGACCCCGAAGCCCTGGCGAAGGCGATCGGCCTCCCTGCAGGGGAAGCGCGCAACTCCCAACTCGTAATGGACCACCTGGCTTCCTGGTGCCTCGAACACGACCACAACGAAGCCGCTGAGATGCTCCAGGCGGCGGGCATTCCTGCTGCCCCCGTCATGGCGAACTGGGAGATCGTCGGCGATAACCACCTGAACGACCGCGGCTTCTTCGTCCGCACCCGGCACCCCGAAGCCGGCACCTGGCCCTATCCCGGATTTCCCTGGCGCTTCGAATCAACCCCGGCCTCCGTTCGCCATCATGCCCCGCTTTTCGCAGAACATAACCACGAGATCTTCTCCGGAGTTCTCGGCCTCACCGAAACCGAAATCGCCGCCCTCTATGAATCCAACATCACCGCCGATGCCCCGGCCTTCGCCGCCATCGGCCACCTCTAGGAGTTGCCCGGTGCGGCGAGTGCGGTGCGAGTACCATGGCGCCTCAGCCGGCCATCTCTCCGCGAATCACACTCGTAACTCGCAACTCGCAACCGGCAACGCAACGAGGCCCGGGACCCCGTGATTCTTCTCCTCGTGCCCCCCGGCTTCGACGTTCCATCCTCCCTCTGGGAACGATGCGCCGTCATCACCTGTGCCACGACGGAGGCCGCACTGGCCGCCCTCGCCATCCCCCGCGACGGCCTCGTCATCGTGACCGATGCGCTGCCCCCCGCCGACCTTCCTCGGGTCGCAGAAGCCATCCGCTCCTCGCCGAAACCTGCGATCGAAGTTCGCTCACAGCGTTGGGACGGCGATGCCTTCTCCCCCGTCAGCGCTGCCTGCCAGGGTGTCATCTCAGGCTTCGGCCCCAACGGCCTCCGCGCCGCCGCCGGCCTGCTCATGATTGAAGCCACACCCTAATCCACAGCGACTCCGATCATCGACCAGAACACCTGCTCAGCGATGATCCGTGTTCCATACTCACGTGCTTTCTCAGCCTTTCCAGACAATGTCTGAGGGTCGGCAATGACCAGGATGTCCAGCTTCTTCGTCACATTCGGCGATACTGCCAGGCCGGATTGACGTGCCAGGTCCTCAGCGCGGTCTCGCGTGATCTCCTCCCCGCCAATTGTGCATACGAGCTTTCCCGTGAAGCAGATCGAGTTCCCGGCAAGGCCCTGCTTGTGCATTGTGGAGGCTGGTGAGTTCGAGGGAGTGCTGTTCCGATGGCCAGCCACTTCATCGAGGTGTGATGTTGGGATGCTCAACCATTCTGCCACGGCCTCGAGATCCCTTCGTTCCGAATCCGAGATGATACCGTCGGCGAGGGCCGCTTGGACTAACGTTCCGAGGTAACTCGCATGAATGGCCCGTACTGCTGCGGCATCAATTCCCCAGTCGGCGGCGAAGGCGGCGAGTGACTCGGCTTCTGCGCGACTGATGAACCGATCTTCCAGGGCGCGGTCGAGGATTGCCACGTACGACATAACTGCCCGAGAATCCGCAGCCTTCTCGAGCCCCACCGCGAATGGGAGTTGAGCAACGAGCCGGCCCAGGTAGCCTCGGTGTTCATGGACCATCGCTTCTGCTCGCTGACGAGAAACAGAGTGCCGGGAAGGCTGATATGGAAATGCAAATCGCGCGGCGTCCGATGGGCGAATGTGGCCCACCAACTCCGGGTTCGCGGCAGCCATTGCGACAAGTAACTGAGCCGTGGCGCGCGCGTCATCAACTGCATGATGCTGGCCTGCATACTCCACCCCCAACCTGGAACAGCACCCTTCCAGGTTCCGCCGGTCAGGGCAAAATGCCGCGGCAAGGTCCATGGTGCAGATGTAGGAGCGTCTTGCGGGGAATGAGATCCCTGCCCGTCGGAATTCTGCTTCGAGGAACGAGAGATCGAAACGGATGTTGTGTCCCGCGATTACAGATCCATCCAGCGTCTCGAGGATGTCACCTGCGATCTCCTCGAAGGTTGGCGCGTCGGCGAGCTCGGCAGCAGAAATACCATGGACCTCCACCGCTCCGACGTCTCGATGGGCGTTCACCAGGGATTCAAATACTCGTTCCGTCTCTCCCCGCATGTTGAGACGGATGACCGCTACTTCCAGGATCCGATGGTGATGATTCGGTGCGAGCCCGGTTGTTTCGAGGTCAAGGACAGATACCGGCGCTGGCAAAATCAAGTGATCCACCTTCCCCGATCAATTCGATGACCCTTAAGCATACAGACACGACGTTTGGATACCAACCGGCACCGTGAGATACCGGCGCATGAAGCGAGCGCAAGAGCGCTCAAACATCACGCCGCTGACCCTCCAGCACTCTCCCCATCCCAACTCCTGTAACCAGTGCCATGATCGCTGCCATCAGCAGCCCGCCCACTCCGAAGGCCACGCCGAACACCCACCCCGGCGAGCTATCCGGCACCAGCATCGGAGCAACGAATGTCGCCGGCAGACCAGCCAGCCAGGCAACGACATTCCACCAGATCCACGCCGTCGATCCCGGTACGCAAACGCGGAGCACCAGCCACTGGCCAATGCCAATCGACACGAGCAGCGGACCAGCGAATAGCACCACAAAGGTCACGACCAGCCATCCCGGCGCACCAGTTTCCGCAACTGTGCTCGGCGCCATCCCCATCGCCCACGCAGCCATCGCCGCAGCAGCCGTTGCCATCACCCATCGCCGCCCAATACCTGGCAACACATCCTTCAACACCAATGCCTGGCTCAACCCAAGAACTGCGCCTTCTGCCCCACCCGCGACCACCACGACGCCTGCCAGAAGGAGCGGCGCCAGGTCCAATGCCCAGGCCGTCCCCCATATCGCGGCCGGCATCGCAAATCCCAGTGCCTCGCCCACCGTCACCCGTACCCACCACCGCCGCAACGAGAATGCGTTCACCTGTTCCTGGGCATCGAGTTGTGCCACAATCGCCATCGAGCCCAATATCTGCCCCATTCCGGCCCCTCAAACCGGCCTACCGGTCCAGCATCGCCGGCCATGAGTAGCAACTCCCACGTCAACCGTGTACCGTCGCCCACATGCGCGTCCTCGTCACCGGCGGCAACCGCTACATTGGCCGCCATCTCGTCGAAGAATTGGCTCGCCGTGGACACGATGTCACGGTCTTCAACAGCCACCCCTCGCCCCTTCCCGATGGTGTCCGCCGCATCCACGGGGACCGCCAGCAGCCTGGCGTTATCCACGACCTTCTCGGTCCCATCCGCGACCAGTTCGATGCGGTCTTTGATAACACCTCCTACCAGCCCGCCGACGTCTTGCCCATGGTCGAACTCTTCCGCGGCCACGTTTCCCACTACGTCTTCACCAGCTCCACCGCCGTGTACCTCTGGTCCGATATCCAACCTGTCACGGAAGCCTCCACGGTCTCCGACGACGAGTCGGTGAATCCCTCACGCGCGTATGGTGCGGGCAAAGTCCGCTGCGAACGCCTCCTCATGGAGGAGTTCGCCCGGAACGGCTTCCCCGCCACCAGCCTCCGCGTCGGCCACACCCTCGGTCCCCACAGCCCACTCCCTCGCGAGCACGGCTTCTTTGCCCGTCTCGAGGCCGAACGGCCCATCCTCATCCCCGGCGATGGCCTTCCCTTCATCCACCTTGTCCACGTCGATGATGTTGCCGCCGCCATGTGTGCCGCCATCGAAACCGATGCATCGGCCGGGCGGGTCTACAACATCAATGGCAGCCAGTTCGCGAGCATCGCCGGCTATATACGCCTCCTCGGCAGCATCACCGGCCGCCAGCCCAGGCTCGTTTACCTCCCTCGTGATGTTGCGAAGACCATCCGCCCGCCCATCCTGCATTGGGCCGAGTGGTATCGCGGCGGAGCCGTCTTCTCAATCGAAAGAGCCCTTGGCGAACTCCCCTGGCGCCCACGCTTCACCCTCGAATCCGGCCTCGCCGATGCCTACGCCTGGTTCAAATCCGAAGGCCGCCACACCTACACCTTCGATTACACCCAGGAAGACCGCATCCTCGCGTCGCTCGCACCCACCGGCTGAGTGAGTCCCCCCGCCTCCTCACCCCGCCAACTCGAGTCGAAGCGCCGGTCTCCCGTTGAGGATCTCCTGCCCGCGCAGGCTGATCGCCTTCACCGTCGTCTTGTCGCGGCCACCCAGCAGGCTGGCAACTTCCGAGAGGCTCCTGCCCCGGTTGCGCAGCGCAACTGCTGCCACGGCCCGCGCCTCGCCCACTGCTCCCTTGCGCGAGCGCCCTACCAACTCCTCGAATGTCACCTCGAAGTGCCTGGCGATGAGTGCCAGCGTCGCCCGGTCGTCCAATACACCGGGCGACACCGCATTCGTCGTCATGCAGACCAGGGCCGCATCCAGCGTCCGCAACTCGAGCTGGCCTGTGCGCTGAAGCCCAATCGCCGTCGTTACCACACCATTGAGCAGCCGCACGCTCGGCGATTCACATCCCCCGATTCGCTCGATCGCCCATCCCGGCAGCGATACTCGCGCTTCGCGTGCAACCCGTTCGATGTACGCACGCCGCTCTTCCGCCATGAAAGGACCGATCGCCGCGCTCATCCCACTCGAGATCCGCGATGACAGCCGGTCGGGAAGGCCCATCGTGTTCGGGTGCACCTCGCTCCCAATAACCACGTACCCGCCCGCTGTCAGTACGGCATCGATGGTGTGCACCAGTTCATTCTGTGTCCCCGTCTTCCCCGCCACGTACTGCAGATCATCGATGATGAGCAGCCGCACCGCGCGAAGTTCCCCCTGGAACTCCGGCATTGCCCGGTCTCGCAGGGCCTGCTGATAGCGGTTCGTGAACCCCTCTGCGCTCAGGCAGGCGACGCTCCACCCCTGCCTCAATGCCTGGGCTGCCACAGCATGCAGCAGGTGTGTCTTCCCCATCCCGGGACTTCCATAAACCACGATCGGGTTGAATGAGAACTCGTCCGGATCGAGTACCGCCCTGCACGTTTCGTATGCCAGCAGATTCCCCTCCGCTGGCAGGTACCGGTCGAACGTGTACTGCGCGTTCAGGCTCCCGATGAGGACGCGCGAACCCGGTGTATCCGGCTGGCCCACCCCCGGTGGTGTCGCGTCCCGTTCGGGTGCCCTTCCACCCGAACCCCGGGGAACGAATCGCACTCGCAGCTCCCGCGCGAAGATCTTCGCGACAGCGTGCTCGACCACCACGTTCATTCGCTCGTTCAACCAGTCGCACATGAATGCCGACCGTGCCTCCACGACGAGCAGATCCCCGTCGATGCGAACAGCCCGCGTCCCTTCGAGCCACGTCTCGAAGTTCCGCGGATTCATGTTCACCCGCAACCGCCCGAGCACGGAGTCCCAGTCCCACGTAAGGTCTCGGTTTGCGGTTGAAGCGGCCGACATGCGAAGACAAACTCCTTCCTCCCGCAGCGCGGGGCATCGAAAAGCCTATCCAATTGGGGCGATCGGTGGGCCTTCGCTCACTACCGGCCCTCGCGGGCCTCGCACCCCCCGGCCTTGCCGGGGTGACCGGTAAGGTAGGCCGGGAACCGCCTCGGTTCAATGGAGTTATGTCCCGGGAGACCGGCTCTGCACAGACTCTTCACAGCCTCCGCCGGTTATGTGGGAATCCCTCTTACGGGGCACATATCCGCCCCTGTTGGCGCCATAACAGAGGGATCCACGCTCTCCGAACCCCCTCCAGCAACTCAACCCGAATGGTCCCATCCCGTCCTGTTCGAGCATGGCGCGCATGCGCCGCCCATACCATGGCGGTGATCTGCGACCAGCCCAATGGGTCCCGGGAAACACGGCCCGATTCGTGACCGAGCACCCTCGGCCAGGGAGAAGGAGAATTGGCCGCTGTGCCTCTCCTACACACCGGGGACAACCCCGGCATGTCCCTACGCGTCAACCCCGTTTCGCGCGATGACCTCGCTGTAGAACGACGCACTCCTCTTCGGTATCCGCCGCAGGTTCCCGAAGTCCGTGTAGACCATCCCGAACCGCTTGCTGTAGCCAAACGCCCACTCGAAATTGTCCATCAGCGACCACTGGTAGTAGGCCCGTACGTCCGCTCCATCCTGGATCGCCCCGTGCAGCCCCGAAAGGAATCCGCGCAGGAGATCGACGCGTACGTGATCATCGATCTCTCCGTTCTGGTCCGGCTCCGTGTTGTCGCACACCCCGTTCTCCGTGATGTAGATCCGCGGCCGTCCGTACTCCTTCGTCACCCAGCGAACGTAATCCCCCAGGGCATGCGGTGCTGCCTCATATCCCATTGGTAGCAGCGGAAGCGTTGGCGGAGCATTCCGGAAGCCAACCCCGCGTGAATCGTCGGGGAGGATCCGCCGGCGCGAGTAGAGGTTCACCCCCAGGAAGTCCGTCGCCTGCGAAATCGTCTCCATATCGCCCGATTCGATTGGGAATGGCGCTCCCTTCGACGCATAGTAATTCAATACCGATTCCGGGTACCCCTTGCCGTACACCGGCCCGTGGAAGAGCCGCGAATCGAAGTCGCGTGCCAGTTCGACGGCGCGCGCCGTCTCGGGCGAGTCATCCGCCGGCTCGTAACTCGTGTTCGCATTCGTGATCCCGATCTCCCCCGGTTTACCGGACGCCCGGAACGCCTGTACGGCCCGCCCATGCGCCAGCATCGCGTGGTGGATCGCAGCGGCCGTCATCTTCATGTCACGGATCCCCGGCGCCATCCCTCCCGACCGGTAGCCCATCAACGTGAATATGATCGGCTCATTCAGCGTTATCCAGCGCGTCACCCGATCTCCCAGCCGCTCATACAACAGCGCTGCATAGTCCGCGAACCGGTCGGCAACCTCACGGTTTGCCCAGCCCCCTTTGTCCTGCAGAGCCTGTGGCAGGTCCCAGTGGAAGAGCGTCAGCGCTGGCTGAATCCCCTTCTCCAACAGCCCATCGACGAGCCGCTGGTAGAAGTCCATCCCCTTCTCATTCACCGCCCCCTCGCCAAATGGCAGCACGCGCGACCACGAGACCGAGAATCGGTACGTTTGCAGGCCGAGGCTCGCCATCAGGTCGATGTCGTCGCGATAACGGTGATAGTGGTCGCAGGCCACATCGCCGTTTTCACCGTTCATCACCCGGCCTGGCTGGTGCGAAAACACGTCCCATATGGAGAGCCCGCGATCGTCTTCGTCGTAGGCACCCTCGATCTGATAGGACGCCGTGGCGGCGCCCCACTGAAACCCCTCTGGAAACTGGAGAAATGACATGCCCGGCATCTTACTCATCCCCCGCGTCACTTGCGAGACCCCCTGCACCAGCAGGCCCCTTCCGGGAGGACACCCACCTGTAAGGGCCAGGCCCGGGTGGCGGACGCAACTCCCCGCTCCCGCGTAACGTCGAGCAGCATCCGGTGCCTCTGTCTCGCACCGGCGGGATTGAAAAAGCCAGCCCTCAGAGAGCTGTCAGTTGAACAGCCCCGCGCATTCCGGCACCTTGTTGGCGATCCTCGAGAGCTCGGTCGTGTCATAGTCCTGGTCGATCTGACTGAATGCATCCTCGATATCCGTCGAGGCAGCGTTCAGGTTCGAACCCAGTGCATCGAGCCCGGCCATCAGCTTCGTCGTGTTGCCTGCATCGAGCTTCCGCGCATCCCGGGCAGAGTCCTTGAACAGCGTCACGACCTGCCCGGCCGCATCCGACATCGCTGCCTGGATCTTGCGCCCATCCTTCACATCTGGCGTCGGAAGCCGGTCGATTTCTCGCTTGAACTGCTCCGAACGAGACGCCGTGTCGTCCAGGAAGTCCACCATCATCTGTTTCAGCTCGGCCGGATCGTTGACGGTGTCGAAGTTCAGGCTGTCGCTCAGGTACTCGATATCATCCGTGAAGCTCTGTGTCGCCACACAGACTCCAATGACCCATTTCTCATTGACCGACGAGTTCGGCTTTACGGTCGTCCGTGCCTTCGGAGTCGGGCTTGGCTTTGCCGCGGTTACCGTCTTTGTTCTTGGGGTTGGAGTCGGCGCCTCGGCCAAATCGTCGGAGCCGCTGAAAAGCACGTCCGCGCAGTCTGCATCCGCATCAATCCCGTCGATGATCTCCTGTGCGTCGCTCTCTTTGTCAGCGACCTTCTGCAGCGCCGCCTTGAAGTCCGTCTCCTTGATGTTGTCGAAGATATTCTCGAGGTCCGTCGCGAATGAGTCCGACTTCGTGTCGAGCTTCTCTATCGCCTTCCGCGTGTCGAGAAGCTTCTTCTTGCTCGTCTCGTCATGCGATTTGAAAACGCCAACAACCTCGTGGCCACTCTTGAGGTCTGGCTCCCCCGCCTTTTCGAGCCCCTTCGAGAACTCCGCACGAGCATCCTCAATCGCCGAGAATGCGCTCAGGAGCGTTTCCTTCGTACCCTTGGGATCCTTCTTAGGGTCGATGTCGTTGAGCCGCTCTCCCTGGGTATCGGCAACCTTCCCGTAGGCCGCCGCGAGGTTACAGACGTCGCTCACCCACGCCTCGGCAGGCTGTTTCCTGGCGTCGTTCCCACTACAGGCAGCGAAGAGCACTGCCGCTGGCAAGGTCGCGGCAAGCACCGCGGGAATGAGACTGGTACGGCGAAATCGCAATGGTCCACTCGTAAGCAAAGTTCTCACCATTGTGCAGAGCCAGGCGACGTGGGCAACTTACTTCCCCTTCGCGCCTCTTCCCATCTGCGCCCGTGAAAACCCCGAAAACCCCTGGAGAACGCCCCGGTCAGCGGGCCGGTGTCGGTGTTGGCGTTCCATCTGAGAGTGCCTGCGCCGCGTCCATGCCCGCCCGAAACAGGTCGATCTGGGCTTCGAACGTCTTCGGCAGGAATGCGAGCACCATCGGTGCGCTGTCAATCAGAACCGTCGCCACTGGCGATTCGTCGATCGTCGCGTGCAGGTCCGGCTCTGGAAACGCCACCAGCGCAATCAGGATGACCTGGCAAAGAATGACTGCCTTCACGAACCCGAACAATCCGCCCGCAAGCCTGTCGGCCGCACCCAGGTTCAGCATCGCCACTGTCTGCTTGAGCAAGTGCGCCACCACCTGCCCGCCAATGATGACGCCCCCCAGGATCGCAAGGAACGCCACCAGCTTCGCCATCGTCTCGTTCGTGACAATCGGGCTGAGTTTCCGGTACAGGTCATCGTAGAACACCCCGGCGATCGGTACCGCCAGGATCGCAACGCACAACGAAACCAGCTCCCGAATGAAACCGTTGACGAACGCCCGCCACGTCAAGAGCGCGATGACCGCCAGCAGCGCAATGCTCAGCCAGTTCACTGCCCGAACGTTCGCGCACCCGGTGGCAAGGCTCAAGCACGGGCGTATTGGCCGCTATGCAGTACGATGGAACCCATGCAAGCACAGTTGATGGAGATCCTGGTCTGCCCCATGTGCCACGGCGAACTCACCCTCGAGACGACTCGCGAGGAAGGGTCCGAGATCATGGAAGGCACGCTTACCTGCACCAGGTGTGCCGAGCGCTACCCTATTGAAGACGGAATCCCAAATCTCCTCCCACCGGATCAGCGTGACGCATGAACGACCACGATAACCCTCTCGACCAGGATGCCCCGTGCGACGGCTGCGGTGAGTGCGAAAACGACCACGCCGCCGTCAGCCCGCATGCCATGCCCCACGATCCCGCCCCTCCTGCACCACGCTTCGAGCGCCCCGAACGGGGGACGGTGGTGCGCGGCGCCGCCCTTGCCGCGCTCTCCTGTGTCTCCTTCTTTGCCGCCGTCTACACCCTCAACCGCTGGGGGCAAATGGCCGCACCCCTTGGCGGCCTATTCGGCACCATCGGTGCCCTTTCCATGTGGGCAACCTTTATCCACTTCTCCGGCGGCGAGAAGTTCGACGACCACCCCTGGGTCTAGCGCCCTTCCGGCCGGTCCATTAGTAGCACCTCGGGAATGTCGGCCAGCTTGGCCCGCACGTACTCACCGAAGCTCTTCGCCTGAGCGTCCTGCCGGGTTGATGACGCGACTCCCTCGCCGAGCAGCCCAACGACAACGAAATTGAGCGCCCGGAGGTTCGGCAACTCGTACCGCCGCACCTCCAGCTCCCGCGCCTCCCCCACCAGCTCCTTGAACCGCTCGACCGTCAGGTAGCTCGCCAGCCACGCGTACGAGTCGTCACTCCGGGCCCATAGCCCGACATTCGCGTTGCCGCCCTTGTCGCCCGACCGCGCCCCGATGATGCTCCCCAGCGGCACACGAGCGGTTGCCCCCGAAGGAGCCCCTGTACGCGGGGATGCCTCTGCGATCACCTCGGCGCCCGGTTCGGCCCGTGTCGCCGGTGGAATGTGATACTCGCTCCCGTCGGGAGCCACGACCACCTGGTCGATGGCTGCCGCCTTCACCAGTGCCGGCCAGTACACGCCGTACGAGTCTTCGTTGGTCGGCCCCGACGTCATGTAGAACCCCGGATAGCTCGCCAGCGCCATCTCGACCACCGCGCTCGAAAACGGCCGGCCCACCTTCTTCGGGTCGTGGTCCTTCACCGTTACGCGCAGCAGCGCGCTCGCCTGCTCGTTTGATGCAGGGTCCGGGTCATCCGTCCGGATCAGGCGCACCGTCACGTCCTCAAATCGCCCCCGCCCGCCCAGCTTCGCAAGAAGCGTCTCCTCCGCCAGCTTCGCCTTTTCCTCGATGTCGAGCCCCGTCAGGACGAACGTCATCGTATTCCGGTAGCCACCGAGATAGTTGATACACACCTTGGTCGTGTCCGGAGCGGGCTCCCCCCTCACCGAATGCACGAGCACCCGATCTGGCCCCTCCTGCTCGAGCCGAATGGTGTCGAACCGGGCCACCACATCCGGGTTCAGGTACCGCTCACTTCCGATTTCGTACAACAGCTGCGCCGTCACCGTCCCCACCGAGACCAGCCCGCCCGTCCCCTCGTGCTTCGTCACCACGAACGACCCGTCTTCGTGCATCTCTGCCAGCGGGAAGCCCGGGTTGTCGAGCCCCGGCACCTCCTGGAAAAACGAGTAGTTCCCGCCGGTCGCCTGTGCCCCGCACTCGAGGATGTGGCCCGCCACCACCGCCGATGCCAGCCGGTCCCAGTCATCGTGCTTCCAGCCGAAATGCCATGCAGCCGGACCTACCACCAGCGACGCATCGGTCACCCGCGGGCAAACCACCACGTCCGCGCCCGTGTTCAGTGCCTGCACGATTCCCCATGCTCCCAGGTAGGCGTTTGCCGCCACCGGCTGCACGTTCGCCTCCGAGAGCGTCCGTCCCGTGTCGAGATGCCGGAACTCCTCGCCTTCCGCCTGCAGTGCCGGGATTCGGTCGAGGATGTCGTCCCCTTCGATGTGTGCAATCTTCGCCTGTAACCCCAGCGCGTCCGAAAGTTCGCGCATCTTCGCCGCCAGTGCCCGTGGATTGAGCCCTCCCGCATTCGTGACGACCTTGATCCCCTTCTCGAGGCACGTGCCGAGCACCTCCTCCATCTGCCGCAAGAACGTCGTTGCATAGCCGCCGTTCGAGTCCCGCTGCTGTGCCTTCCAGAGAATCAAGAGGGTGAGCTCGGCCAGGTAATCTCCCGTCAGGAAGTCGATCGGCCCGCCATTCACCATCTCGCGGGCCGCACTGATGCGGTCCCCATAGAACCCCGAGCAGTTCGCGATCCGGAGGGCCTGCCCTGGTAGCCGCGTCGTCATCCGATCCCCTCCGCCCATACTGGCGGCCGCTTCTCGGCGAACGCGGTCATTCCTTCGCGGGCCTCCTCGCTCGCGAAGTAGCTCGCCGAGAGTGCCGCCATCTCCTCGAACGCCTGTGCCATCGGCATCCCCGGCACGTCCCGCACAAGCCGTTTCGCCCCGGCGACCGCATTCGGTCCACCCTTCCGAATCATATCTACATAACGGTGAATTGTAGCGTCGAGCCCATCCGCCGGCGCTGACGCGTTGATGAGTCCGAACGCCACCGCCTCTGCCGCCGTAAATGCCTCCCCGCCAATGAACAGTTCCATCGCTTTGGCGAGCCCCAGCTTTGGCAGCAGCACTACCGAGATCACCGCCGGGATGACCCCGATCCGCACTTCACTCAGCGCAAACGTCGTCGTCTCGATGGCGACCGCAATGTCGCACGCCGCCACCAGGCCAAGCCCGCCTGCCCGCGCTGCACCGTTGATTCGCCCGATCACCGGTTTTGGCGACTCCCACATCGCCATCAGGATCTGTGGCAGCCCGATCGGCCCCGTCTGCCTCGTCCCCGCGACGTTCGATTCCCGCTGCTCCTTGAGGTCGGCCCCGCTGCAAAACACCGTCCCCGACCCGGTCAGGACGATCACCCGCACCCGCTCATCGGCGAGCGCGCTCTGCAAATGCCCCCACAGCTCGTTCGTGAGCTGCCGCGAAAGTGCATTACGGTTGTGCGGCGAATCGAGTGTGATCGTCCCAACGCCGTTCGCTACCACGAAATGGACGAACTCGCCGCTCATGATGCCCTCTCATGTGCAAACTCACCTGGCTGTCGTCCCGGCCCCGGAGGTCCGGCGAACGCCTGTGCGATCTCCATCCACTCCAGGGCATTTGGGCCCTCGACCACCAGCTTTGTGTCCGAAAGATGCCGCCGCTGCGTCACTACCCGGCAGAAGTCCGTCGCCGTCCCGGTAATCCGGTCGGTCTCACTCGCCTCGCCCAGTTCCCATGTCTCACCGGAGGGAGAGATGAGAGTTACCCGCACTGGCGCCATGTTCGGCTCCATCCCCCGGTTCTGGTAACTGAACGGCCTCGTTCGTACCCCGAGGAACGCCACGTGACGCAACCGGTCCGTGTCTGGCCGGTCGCCGCTTACCACATCTACCACGTCGAGCCCGTGCGACCATGTCTCCATCAGCCGCGCCGTGATGAACGACACGCCACTCATTGGCGGCCCATACCAGGGCAGCCGTGCCTTCGGATCCACCCCGCGTGCAGCCTTGATCAACGATGAACTCGCCGTCCGCCACCACTGCAACAACTCCGCCACCGGCATCGCCCGCCCTTTCGCGAGGTACGTTTCCTCCTGCTGGCTGCCTTCGGCGAGTACGCGCTTCACCTCCGCCGTAAACGCCTCCGGGTCGCTAATCGCCCGCTCCGCCGCTTCGTCGAAGAACGCAAGGTGTGCCACCTGGTCGCGTGCCATCCAGCCCGGAGCGTGACTCGGAACATCCCACTCCTCCGGTGTCATCCTCTCGAGCACCCGCTCCAGCGCCCGCTGTTCGTCCTCCAGGTCGTTGATGATCTCTTCGAGTTGGTTGCTCACGCCTCGTCTCCCTCGCCTTCAATAACCAGCAGCAGCGCGCCGGCTTCCATCTGTTGCCCCGGGAACGCACGCACCTCGCGCACGATGCCGTCCTCGGCCGCCATGATCCGGTGTTCCATCTTCATCGCTTCCAGGATCACCACGACCTGGCCCTTGCTCACCCGGTCGCCCTCCTTCACGTGGACGGCCACGATCTTCCCGGGCATTGGCGCCGTGTGTCCGCCCGCGACCGCCTCCACCTCCTTCACGGGGAACCGTGGGACCTCCACGAGATGCACCTCTCCCGATGCTCCCTGGACCCAGGTATCCCGTCCCTCCGTCACCACGCTGGCCGCCTGTCGTCTCCCGTCCATCTCGAACCAGGCATGCTCGCCGTTGAGTTCGAGCAGCCGTGCCGAGCCCCGATGCTCCAGCGCCTCGAACGTGAAGCTCCCGTCTCGCCGGGCGAGATAGCACACGGCCACCTCGCGTTCGCCGAACCGGTAGCGCAACTGTTGCATCTGCGAGGCGTTGTTCCGCCATCCACCCTGGATCGTCGTCAGTATCCGGACCCCCGCCCGGCTCGCTGCCTGTGAGACCAGCGCCGCGGCGACGAGTGCAGTTCGCAGCGCATCGTCGCCCACCTGCCGCGTTCGTGCGGGCCAGTGCACGTCAATGAAGTGCGTCGTCGTGTCGCCTTCCAGGAATGGCTCGCTCCGCAACACGTTCACCAGGAAGTCGCGGTTCGTCGTCACACCATGCACCCGCAGGCGCTCGAGTGCGCTCGCCAGCTTCAGAGCCGCCTCCTCCCGTCTTGGCCCATGGGCGATCACCTTTGCAAGCATCGGATCGAAGTGGATCGAAACCTCCGATCCCGTTTCGACGCCGGTGTCTATCCGCAGTGCAACCGCCGGGTCAGCTTCGAATCGCACAAGCCGCCCCGTAACCGGCAGGAAATCGTTCGCCGGGTCTTCCGCGTACAGCCGCGCCTCAATCGCATGCCCGTTGATCTGCAGCTGCTCCTGCGAGAATGAAAGCGGCGCACCCTCCGCCACCCGGATCTGCTCCCGCACCAGGTCGAGCCCCGTGACCGCCTCGGTTACCGGGTGCTCCACCTGCAGACGTGTGTTCACCTCCAGGAAGTAGAACTGCCCATCACCGGCGAGCATGAACTCCACGGTCCCGGCGTTGTCGTAGCCGATTGCTCGCCCTGCAGCGACTGCCGCCGCACCCATCTTCGCGCGCAGCTCTGTGTCGACTGCCGGCGATGGTGCCTCCTCGATCACCTTCTGGTGCCGCCGCTGTATCGAACATTCCCGCTCAAAGCAATGCACGACGTTGCCGTGGTGATCTCCGAAGATCTGCACCTCCACGTGTCGCGCTGCTTCCAGGTACCGCTCGAGGAACACCGTGTCATTCCCGAACGCATTCGCGGCCTCACGCCGTGCCCCTGCGATCGCTTCGGGCAACTCCGCTTCACCCCGCACGATGCGCATCCCCTTGCCCCCGCCACCCCCGGCCGCCTTCACCAGCAACGGGTACCCGATTTCGTGTGCGCGCCTGGCGATCTGCTCGTCGTCCCCGCCAAACACCTCGATACCCGGAAGCGTCGGCACATTCGCGTCCAGCATCCGCTTCTTTGCCTCGAGCTTGTCGCCCATCGCCGCGATCGCGTCCGGCCTCGGCCCAATCCACGCGAGTCCCGCATCAATCACCAGCCGCGCGAATCCCGCGTTCTCGCTCAGGAATCCGTAGCCCGGGTGGATCGCATCGGCCCCTGCGCGTCGTGCCGCATCGATCACCTTCCCCGCGTCGAGATACGTCTCTCCGCTTGAAGTCCCGCCCAGCGCCACCGCGACGTCCGCCTCGCGCACGAACGGGGCATCCGCATCCGGATCTGCATACACCGCTATCGTCGAGATCCCCATCTCCCGGCATGTCCGCATGATTCGGCGGGCGATCTCGCCCCGGTTCGCTATCAGCAGCCTCGTAATTCGCTTCATCGCCTACATCCGGAAGACGCCGAAGTTCCTGGCGCCCTTCACTTCGTTCGAGTGGACCGCCGAAAGGGTGATCCCCAGCACCGTCCGCGTATCGCGCGGGTCGATGATCCCGTCGTCTGCTACCCGGCCCGTCGCGTACAGAGCAAGCGACTCCTTCTCCGCCCGGTCCTCAGCCTGCCGGAAGAGCCGTTCGTCTTCCCCGGGGTCAAGCATCCTTCCCTGTGCCGCGGCGGCGCCCCTCCGGACGATCTGCATGACCCCCGCGATCTGCGTCGGCCCCATGATCGAGATCTTCGCTGTCGGCCAGGCGAACACGAAGCGCGTGTCATACGCCTTGCCGCTCATCCCGTAGTTCCCGGCCCCGTAGCTCGCACCGATGATTACCGTCAGGTGCGGCACCGTCGAGTTCGACACCGCGTTAATCATCTTCGACCCGTTTTTCACGATCCCGCCGTGCTCATAGATCTTCCCGACCATGTACCCCGTGATGTTCTGCAGGAACACGATCGGTACGTCCACCTGGTTGCACAGCTGGATGAACTGTGCCGCCTTCTCCGAGGAATCCGAGAACAGCACCCCGTTGTTCCCGATGATCCCCACGGGGAAACCGTGAATCGAGGACCAGCCCGTCACCAGCGTTCTTCCATACCCTGGCTTGAACTCCTCGAACCGTGACCCATCCGTGATCCGCGCAATCACCTCCCGGATGTCCACGGGCGTCTTGAGGTCGAGTGGCATCAGCCCCAGCAGCTCCTCCGGGTCATAGATCGGAGGGTCAGCCGGCATCGATGGCCCCGGCCCGAGCTTCCGCCAGTTCAGGTGCGCTACCACCTCCCGCGCCATTCGCAGCGCGTCCACCTCATCATCTGCCAGGTAGTCGGCCAGCCCGGAGATCGTGGCGTGCATCTCCGCGCCCCCCAGCTCTTCATCGTTCGAATCCTCACCCGTCGCCATCTTCACGAGCGGCGGTCCCCCCAGGAAGACCTTCGAACGCTCTTTCACGAAGATGTTGTAATCGCTCAATCCCGGCTGGTAGGCGCCACCCGCCGTCGAACTCCCGAACACCACCGATACAGATGGGATACGCAGCGCCGAAAGCTCTGTGATGTCGTGGAACAACCGCCCGCTCTCGGCGAAGTGGTTCATCGCCCGCCGCATCTCCGCCTCCGCATCATCGCTCGATCGCCGCAGGTCACCTCCCGCTGATTCCACGAACTGCACGTACGGCATCCGGTTCAACCGCGAAATCTCCAGCGCCCGGTCGATCTTCTTGCCGGAGATCGCGGTGATCGCACCCCCCATCACCGTCGGGTCGTGCCCGACAATCACGCACTCCGTCCCCGAGACCACGCCGATACCCGAGACGAACCCGCCGCCCACCGAGTAATCCGTCCCCCATCCCGCGAGTGGGCTCAGCTCCAGGAACGGTGAATCACGGTCCAGGAGGAGCTCGACCCGCTCACGAATGAGGAGCTTCCCCCGATCGCGATGCCGCGCGATCGCTTTCTCGCCCCCGCCTGCCCGCGCGATCGCAAGCTGCTGCTCGATGACTTCCAGCAGGCCCAGCATCCCCCGCCGTGCCTCCTGGAACTGTTCGCTTCCGGTGTCGACCTGTGTTCGCCACGCTTCCATAGTCGCGCGAACCTTACAGCCCGAACACGGCGCCGTCATTCGCTACACCTTTCAATCCCGTCGCTCAGACCATCTCATCGTGGTAATCCCCCGCATCCGCACTATAATCAGAACGCTCACTTCAGTTAGCCAGCCCAAACAAAAGGAGTATGTGGAACCCAATGAATCTCCTCGTCCGAGTCTTCGCCCCCAGGCACGTCGCCCTCGCCCATTGCGATGGCCCTTGCGGTGTCTACGATCCGGCCTCGGCACGCATCGCCGCCGAGGCCGTCCTTTCCATGGAAAAGAAGATCGCCGCCCTCGGCGACGCCACCGATGCCGCGACTGTCAACACCCGCACCAGGTTCATCGTCATCAAGGAGCAGCAGGCCGAGATCGCCAAGCACGAACTCGATATTCTCTGGCACGACTATTTCAAGCCCGAGCACCTCGAGAAGTACCCCAACCTCCACGACACCTTCTGGAAGGCCACCAAGCTCTGCTCGAAGAACAAGACCGAGCAGGATCCCGCTAATGGCGAAGCCCTTCTCGGCGCCATCGAAGCGATCCACAACATCTTCTGGGCCACGAAGGGTCGCGATGTGCCCTTCTACCGCGCTAGCTAGCCCTGGCCACGCACATCTCCACCCGGAGGGGGAGTCCGCGCCGTCGGACTTCCCCTCCTTCTTGGGTAGCGGCCTTCATTGCCACCGCGCTCTCCCTCGTCATCGCAGTATGGTGCTGGAGCCGGCGCTTCCTCCGCTATGAGATCGGCGGCGAAAGCATGCAACCCACCCTCCAACCCCGGGACTGGGTGATCGCCGACCAAAGGCTATCCGCTCGTTCCGACCCCCGTCCCGGCCAAATCCTCCTCCTCCGCGACCCCGAGGATGATTCCCGCGTCCTCGTCAAGCGCGTCAGCCATGTTGACCCCCATGGCAACGTCTGGGTGCTTGGTGACAACTCTTCCGCCAGCCGCGATTCCCGCACTTTTGGGGCAGTCCCCCCCGAGTGCGTCCTCGCCCGTGTTCGCTGGCGCTACTGGCCTTTCCCGTTCGCACACCTGTAAGCGACCGCGCACGGCCGTCTGACTCCGCTTTCCCGGTCCGTCGGCCGCTCCCCCTGCCCTTTCCCGGCTCTACCGTTCGATCCGGGACATGGCTTTCAGAGGACACTCCAGGGTTCGTATCGGTCTCGTCGCGCTCGTCGCGTTCGCGCTGCTTGGCCTTGCCGCCTGCAACGTCGAAACGCTCCCCGCTACATCCTCGGGCGCGAAACCCGCCACGACAGCCGGGAACCAACCCGTCACGGCCGACATCGGTCTCATCGCCTACGTCGACACCAACGGCTGCATCGCCCGGATTGCCGCCAACGGCGACCCATCTTCCGCCAAGACGTTCTGCCCGCGCACTCGCACCGGCGTGAGCTATCTCTCCTGGCTCGATGGTGAGCGGGTGGTCTACATGACTCCCGAACCAGCGGCAACCGCCTGGCGGATGTTCGACTTCACCACCGGCGCCGATACCGCCCTCTCCGACGAGGATGCCCCGAAGATCCGCGTCCTTAGCGATGCCCCCTGGTATCGCTCCATCGATGGTGAGTTCGTCGAGTTCAGCCCCGAAGGTGTCATCTCCCGTGTCGAAGGCCAGGACCGGGTCATGATCTTCGACCCCCTTCGCGGTGGCGACACCGCGGGCCTGCCCCGCATGCTCACCTGGTCACCCGACGGTAAGTGGCTCCTCATCGCCCGCTCAACCGAGCGTTCCCTCTGGGTCATCAGCCGTGATGGCGCCGCAAGATACCAGGTCGCCGCCAGCAGCCGTGCCCACGTCTCCTGGTGGATGCCGAATATGGGCGCTCTCCCACATCTCGACCTCACCTGCACCACCATCGCCGCCTTTGATTGCGAGGTATCCCTCGTCTCGCCCGCACCCGGCACGACAGTCGACCCTGACAGTGCCCGGGGCGGCGCCCTGCTCGAGTGGGCAATCTGCCCTGGCGCCACCGGCTACGAAGTTGTTGTTTACCCGCCGGGCGATACCGCGCCGGTCATCGATTACGTCACCACGGGCACCACGATACGCGTGCCCGCCGCGACGCTTGCCTCCGCGCCGGCCAGCGGCTGGAGTTGGAAGGTGCGTTCACTCATCGGCCCTACTGCCGGGCCATGGTCCGAGGAAAGCTCATTCACTGTCGCCGGCGAGAAGTAGCCCCGATTACCCCGTCTTCAGTTCCCGCTCCCGCCGTTCCCGCCAGTACGATCGCCGGGCTCGCATCGCCTGCACCCGCCGCCACCCGTCGAGCGGAATGTCCCGCGTTCGCTCCAGCCCCCAGAGTGCCCGCAAGAACCCCGGCCCCTTCCGCACCCCGGCCACCATGCCGTTCCCGTCGGCCTGCCGCAGGTACCGGGTAAACGTGCTGGCCACAGCCCACGTTGCCCGTTCCTTGCGCCCCTGTGCCCGGTAGTCCACCCGTTCGACCCACCCGCGCTTCGCACCACGGAGCGCGGCCAGCGTGCTCTCCGGGACGCCCGCACCAAACTCGTTGCGCACGAACTCCAGCGACTCCGCCATTGCCAGCGTCACCTTCCGCCGCCGTGCAATCCGCAGCACCACGTCCCACTCCAGTTCCCCGCCAAACGCTTCGATGATCGCCAGCACGTCGAGTACCCAGCGAATTGTCCGCGTGGGTGTAGCACGGAGCCCGTGCACGCACACCATCACCAGCAGGTCCTCCGGGGAAGGCACACGAACCTCGGCCCCCTCAACGGTCATCCTTCGCGCGCGCTTCCATGCTCCTTGGTCCATTCCGGGCGCCCGGTTGTCCTCCAGCATCTGGCGATGCAGGTCGAGCGCCGCCCCCGACACGTTGCGCAATTCCAACGCATGCATGACTTCGAACACCCGTGACGGCTCCGGCGTGGGTGGCCACGACCTTTGCCAGCCCGCTGCCAGCAGTTCCTCCGCGCCCTGGCCCCGCACTGCCTCCACCTGCTGCTCCGCCGCACCCTGCAAGGATGCCTCCGCAATCCTCCGCCCCCCACTCCTCAGGGCATTGAACAGCCTCCCGAAAAACTCCCAACGCGACTGCGCCAGCAGCACCTCCGGCTCTTGCGTTACCTTCTTCATGGTGGGTCCTCCTCCGGTTCGTTCGTCGCTGAACTCACCTTGCGAGTGACCCACCCCTCACACACTCAACGGATCGCTTCTGTGCCTGCCGCTTCACACTCCCACCCTCTCGCGTCAAACTGCTCCCAGCCGCTCACCGGGGGACCAGCTTTGCCGCGACCACTCGAAGACATCACCATCCTCGACCTCACATGGGTCCTTTCCGGCCCCTACGCTTCCATGGTCCTCTGCGACCTCGGCGCCGATGTGATCAAGGTTGAACGCCCGCCCCGGGGTGACATCGCACGAACTACCGGCCCCTACCAGAACGGCTGGTCCGGCTACTTCTTCTCTATCAATCGCGGCAAACGCTCCATCTCGATCGACCTCCGCCAGGACGAAGGCCGCGCCATCTTCCTTCGCCTCGTCGAGCAGGTCGATGTCGTGATGGAGAACTTCACCCCCGGCGTCATGGAAAAATTCGGCCTCGGCTACGATGTCCTCTCAGCACGCAACCCCCGCCTCATCATGGCCCGCACCAGCGGTTTCGGGCAGACCGGGCCCTACCGCGACCGGCCGGCGCTCGACATCGTTGTCCAGGGGATGGGCGGCATCATGTCCATCACCGGTGAAGCTGGCGGGCCGCCCGTGCGCCCCGGCGCGAGCTATGGAGATATCAGCGCCGGCCTCTATACTGCCGTGGGTATTCTCGCCGCCCTCCATGAGCGCGAACGCAGCGGCCTCGGCCAGGAACTCGATATTTCGATGCTCGATTGCCAGGTGGCCGTCCTCGAAAACGCCATCATGCGCTATGGCGTTACCGGCAAACCCCCCGAAGCCATTGGCACCCGCCACCCGAGCGCCACACCGTTCCAGGCCTTCCCCACAGCCGATGGCTACATTGTCGTTGCCCTCGCGTTCGGCGAAGAGAACCAGTGGCATATGTTCTGTGGCTTCCTCGGCCTCCCCGAACTCATGGATGACCCCCGCTTCACCTCCAGCCCGAAGCGCACTGCGCTCCACGCCGAACTCGAACCCATCCTCTCGGCCGCACTCAGGCGTCGCACCACCGCCGAGTGGCTGGCTGACTTCCTCTCCGCTGGCATCCCCTGCGGCCCTCTCAACACGATCCCCGATGTCGTTGCCGACCCCCAGGTTCAGCACCGCGCCATGATCCGCGAAGTCACCCACCCCGTCGCAGGCTCCATCCCCATTTCGAACACACCCCTCCGGATGTCCCGCAGCGAAAGCGGCATCAAGGGTCCGCCACCGAGCTTCGGGCAGGACACCCGCGACGTGCTTACGCAGTTCCTCAACCTCAGCGAATCGGAACTCGACACCCTCATCGCTCGCCAGGTCATCGCCACGGAAGGCGGTCCCGACATCTCGAGTATCACCTGATCGCCCGCCGTACCTCAGCTTTCGCCGCTTGTTCGATAGAGCCGTCTTCGCGTGATGTACTCCTGCACACCCCGCGGGAGGTGCGGCGCGTCGCTGCCTGCTTCCAATGCCCGCCGGGCCGCTGTCGATGACATCGCCGCCGCCCCCTCGTCTATCTCCAACGCCACGATCCGTGCTGCAAACGCCCCCGTACCGTGCTCGATGAACGCCTCCACGACATCGATCCGGTCCTCTGCCCGGTTGGTCGCGATTACCCGGTGCTCTGCAAAGAACGGCTCGAGTTCCCGTTCCATCTCGCTGTAGTACTTCCGGTCGAACAACCGCACGAGCGTGTCGAACCCCACGACGAAGTCGAACCGCACCCCGGGGAACGCCTCCCGTAACGCCTCGCCCTGGTCCACCAGCCGGGCCGCGTTCACCGCCAGTACCCCCAGCCATCCGTGCTCCTCGCGGGCCGCGAGCAACATCCCAACGCGGTCCGGAAGTGCCGCCCCGGATATCCCTTTGTCAACGTTCCTGGTACTCAACATCGCCGCCGCATCGGTCATCTCCTCGAGCGACCGCGCCCGCTCCAGCAGATGCAGATGCGCCAGCGTTGGTGGGTTGAACGCCGACGGCAGCACCGCTACCCGCCCATTGAATCCCGCGCCGCCATCAAGGCGTTCGGCCTGCATTGTTTCCTGGGCGGCTAGCCGCTCCAGCCGTTCAATCGTCTCGTGGTTCATTCTTCGTTTCCTGCGTATGCAGTGCTCTCGCAACCTGCCAGGCGCGGGCTGAATGCCACCATTCGCGGCGGGTCGTACGGCTCTCGCTCGCGCGGAGACACCATCCCCGGCCACCCTTTGAGTATTCCGGCAACGAGGCGGCGCCCTTGCTCATGATCTGCCAACTCCGCCCGTATCTCTTCCTTGCCGGGCATTCGATGTTTGAGGACCTGCCGTTCACGCACCATCAGCAGGCGATGCCCCGTGATGCTGCCCGGGTGTAGGCAATACACCCAGACCGGCAATCGAAATAACGCCCGTGCCACCTGTCCCGGTTTCCACTTCCGCGTCAAGGCCTCCTTCTCCTCGCTTGCCGGCCTGCCCGTCTGGTGACGGTACACCAGCCGTTGGGCAGACTTGAAGGATGACTCCGGAAGCAAGACAGGAGGGGGTCGCGAGACACTTCCGTGCGGTGCGCGGAAACCGCATCACCCGCTCCTGGAAACCCGCCCGCCTTGCCTCCTCGGCCGCCTTCCGGTGGGCGCACGCATATCTCGCCTTCGGTGCCGGTCGTCGCAAGGAGCGCCGCCAGCGAGCCATGCTTCGCACCGCCGAGGACGTCACCCGCACCATGGGGGATATGAAGGGCGCCGTCATGAAGCTCGGCCAGGTCCTCTCCCTCATGGCCGGTGTGCTCCCCGAGGAAATGGCCGGCCAGCTCGCAACCCTCCAGTCGAACGCTCCACCCATGGCCTACGACCTCGTCGAACAGGTCTTCCAGCGCGAATACGGCCGGTCACCCCAGAAGCTCTTCCGCCACTTTGAACGGGAACCGTTCGCTGCCGCCTCTATCGGCCAGGTCCACCGCGCGGTGCTCCACGATGGCTCAAAGGTCGCCGTCAAGGTCCAGTACCCCGGTGTCGCCGAAGCGATCGACCACGACCTCGCCAACGTCGGCCTCATGATCGGGCTCGGTTCACTCGTTGCGCGTGGCCTCGATCCGGGCCCAATCATTCGCGACCTCAAGGAAGGCATCCGAGCCGAACTCGACTACCGCAACGAAGCACGCTGGCAGCAACGCTTCCGCGATGTCTTCGAAGGCCATCCATTCATCCACATCCCGCGCGTCTATCACGACCTCTCCACCAGTACAGTCCTTGTCCAGGAGTTCATCAACGGCCGCCCGTTCTCGGCAGCGAAGGACCTTTCGCAGCCCGAGCGCGATCGCCTCGGTGAGATCATCTACCGCTTCTGCTTCGGCTCCATCTACCGCCATGGCCTCTTCAACGGCGACCCGCACCCCGGCAACTACCTCCTCCTTGACAATGGCGGTGTCGCCTTCCTCGATTTCGGCTGCGTCGCCGAGTTCTCCAACGAGACCATCGAAGGCTTCAAGGCAATCATCAGAGGCCTCGTTGACGACGATCGCGAAGCCTGGCGCCAGGCGACCGAACGCATCGGCATCCTCAACCCGGCGGCGCGCTTCACCACCGAGGAACTCTATGCCCACATGCACTGGTACTGGGCACCCATCCTCGCTCGCCAGGTGACATTCACCCCTGAACTCGCCGCCGAAATGGTTCGAAGAAATACCCAGACCACCGGCCATGGCGGTGCCATCAACCGACAGTGCAACGTCCCCGAGGGAATGGTCTTCCTCACCCGCATCAACTTCGGCCTTGCTGGCCTTTTTGCCGGGCTCCGGGCCCGTGGCCCCTGGCGCTCAATCGTCAGCGAATACGTCTACCATCTACCCCCATCGACTGAGCTCGGCCGAAGGTCCGCCGCTCACTCCCCGGCTGATTGGGTCTAGCGGGCCTCCGCCACCATTTATCCACTCCACGCTCCCCGCCCGATCGCCGATCTTCACGGCAGGCTGGGGATTTCCCCACCCCGGAGATCCCGTCGTGGCATACGATAGAGACCTGGTGATCCAGCGCGCTCATATTGAGCGCCGGATGCTCGTGCTCCAATCCCTCATCGCAACTGCCTTCTGCTCCGCTGTGATCGCCGGGCTTTTTGGGCCCCGCACCCCTTCTCGAGACCTCACAGTCGGTTGGATCGCCGGCTATCACGCCCTCTATGCCGTTTACGCCCTTACCTTTCGCGCCCGCGCGAATCAGCTTCATTTCGTCGAATCACTGATCCCGATTTTCAATGTCTCGTGCATTACCGCTGGTCTCCTTGCCATTGGCGACCCGAACTCGCCGCTCTGGGCCATCTACCTCTATGCGATCGTTGGCCACACCCGCCGCTATACCGGCCGCCATTACTGGTCGGTAGCTGTTATCACCATCGTCAATGCGGCTGCTGTCCGCCTCCTTCTCGATGGCGGCATGACCATCGAGTTCCCCATCCTCCTCTTCCTCTGCACGGCCATGGCCGCAATGGCCTACACCATCGGCAGCGCCTGGCGTCAGGCCGAGTGTGAAGCCCGCACCCTCGGCGAAACCGATCCACTCACTGGCATTCCCAACCGCCGCATCTTCCACGAAACCCTCGAAACCCTGGCTCTCAATCCCTCACGCTCGTTCGCACTCCTCATGCTCGACCTCGATGACTTCAAACGGCTCAACGACCAGTTCGGCCACCAGCGCGGAGACGAGGTCCTCCAAACAGTCGCCCGCCTCCTTCGCGATTCCATCCGCTCAGGCGACCTGCTCGCCCGCTACGGTGGCGAGGAGTTCATCATCGCACTCCCCTCGGCCACCCTCGAGGACGCCGGCACCCTCGCCGAGCGAATCCGCCATGCCGTCCACACTCAGACCCCCACGTCCATCTCCATTGGTTGCGCGGTCCGTGGCTTCAACGAACCGCCCGATGCTGTCATCAGCCGCGCTGACCACTTCCTTCTCGCCGCCAAGCGCTGTGGCAAGAACACGGTCTGGACCACTGCACGTGCCGCCTGACTCAACGTCGCTCGCGCTGCGCTCGCCGCACCATCGCAGCCGTCGAAAGGTCGGGTGGAGCCTGGAGCGCTCTGCGAATCGCAGCATCATGTTCCATATCGTGCTCGGTCCACGCGCGCAGGTAGACCCGTAACGACATCCCGGCTGGCCGGCCCCAGCTATCGGTTAGCCCCGCAATCCGCACCGTAGCGTCGAGCTGCTGCGGCTCGAGTCCGGCCACGGCCCTCATCATCGCAGCACGCGATTCCGCCATCCGGGCACGCAACTCACCTGGCTCCAGTTCCTCCACGCGAGCCATCGAGCGCGCCCGCGCCTCCATCAAGTCGGCTACCCGCTCCGTTCCGCCTGCCCAGGCCTCGTGCTCATCGCGCACGACGCCCGCTATTGTCTCGATCGTCAGCGCTTCGATGGTTGCCAGGTGCTGGATATGGTTCTCGATCGTCCACGCATCACCCTCGGCCCGGCGGCCCCAGTCGCTCGTGGGGATCACATCGAGCAATCCGTCGAGTATCGCCCGCCGCACCGCCGCCCGATCGAGCAGTACCTGGAGTTCAGGCAGCATCACGATCCCGCGAGTACCCCGAGCCGCTCATCGATCTCCCCACGCGCTTCCGGGTACACCTCGCCGAATCCTCGCACCAGCCCGAAGCATCCACTGATCATCATGTCGCCCCATGGTGCCGCGAAATATGGCTCGAGCCGGCTCCCACGCACCTTATCCCGAAGGGGTCCTGTCACTGCCACCATCCGCGGCAGACGGTTCTCTACGAGCGTCCGATCCGCGCTATACGCTCCGTGCCCCTTCGAAGAGTAGATCTCGTCATTCGTCAGGGTCCCGTGCGCAAGCCGTTCCGTGAAGCCCACGATCTGCTCCCCGCTCACCTCGCCGGTGTGGTGCTCATAGAGGCTCGCGATCTTCCTGCCCTGCAGGTGAAAAGCGAGCAGGTGCATGTTCCCCAGGTTCAACACCACGCGCTCTCGCTCGGCCGCCACCCGCTCGTCGTGCAACGCCCCAAGCGCGGCGGCCGGCCCCGTGTCCATGAACGCCACCGGCGGCGCGTCACTCCCCGCCGACTCCACCATCGCCCGCGCCCGCGTCAGGTATTCGGGCAGATCCCCGGGCTTCACCGCGAACGCCAGCAGGTCGTTCCGCCGTTCTACGATTCGCCGCAGGTGATCGAACCGGAACTTCCGGTCGGAGACCCCCGGGGGTGCATTGCCATGGTCCAGGCAGCCCAGCGCCAGCCCGTCGAAATCACAGCTCACCTCGAACGCCTTCAACGCCTGCCGGATCGCGTGGAGATCGAGGTCCTGCAGCACCACGTGTTCGGCCCGGACGCTCTTCGCCTCGTCCTCGCTGATGACCCGGACACCCATCTCGCGTACGCGGTCCAGGTCATCGTCGAACGTTTGCGCCGCCTCTGGTGTCGCGTACGCTGTCCCGCCCACTGCCAGGTACCCTTCGAGAGCCCAGCTGCACGGCCCCCCGCCCGCCACCACGCCCGTCAGCACGATCGGCGACCCAAGCTCGCCCGCCCGCCGGATCCGCCGCGCGGCGATCTCCGTCGCCGATGGCAAGATCATCTTCACGTCGTTCTCGACGGCGCTCTCCGTGTCGAACAACAGGATGTCCTGCGTTCCCGTGCCCATGTCGATTGCCAGGATGCGCATGCTTCGATTGTCAGCGCGCCACCCGGCCTTGTCGATGACTAAACGCCCGCCAGGTCCGCTCAATTCCTCGCAGGCCCCCTGCTACGCCCCGGCTCATCCCTCCAGCCCCGGTAAACGGCTGATTCTTTCGTGCCTTCTGCGGCCCACGACCATTGCGTCATGTCGCGCTGTTGCTACGATCTGCAATGTGTTGCGAAAGGGTTTCAATCGCTGGGGCCGCAAAAGCGCGTCAACGGCTGAAGCCTCGGAATTCGCCCTCGAGCCATCGGCCCCGCTTGAACCGGCGCACCCACACTGGGATCCCGAGTCCATCACCTCGCATGCCGAATCAAGCGATGAGGCTCCTCGCCCGCGCCGGCTCGTAACCAGGAAGCGTATCGCTGCCGCTATCCTTGCCCTCTTCGTCATGACCATGGGCGGCGCCTACACCCAGAAGGACACCCTCGCCCCCAGGGTCGCCGACACCAGCCGTAACATCATCGGCGACGAGAACACAGCCCGGATTGAAAGCTATTTCTTCACCCTCGAAGACAAGATCGACAAGCTGAAATACCGCGTCCTTGGTGGTGAAACCAATCCCTTTGCCACGGGCGTCCATGTCGAACTCGTCCCCATGCCCAGGGCCAGGACCGTTATCTACTACATCGGCGACGGCGCCCATCCGCCGGCGTCACAGCTCACTGCCGATACCCTCGGCCCTGTCCCTATGCAACTCCCAAAGACAATCGCCCTTCGCGATAATCTCGAGGCGGGTGAGGGTGTCTGGACGACGGCAGGCCTCCCCCGCTCCACACCCGATGACATGCTCATGGCAAAGACATTCATCCGGCCCGACAAATCGCGGCCCTACGCGATGGTTGGCGTCCTCCTCATGGATTCCCGCCGAATCCGCCTCCACATGACTGCCGGCGTCACCGACCCGGGTGGCTACCGGGGTGTTCGTGGCCCCGGCGCCCTCCCCCAGGATGCGCTCTCGGGCCTGCTCGCAGCCTGGAACGGTGGGTTCAAGGGCCCCCATGGTGGCTTCGGCATGTATGCCGATGGCACCGAGTACGTCCCCCTTCGGAACGGCCTCGCCACCATCTGCGTCTTCAAGGACGGCACAATCAAGATGGGCGAATGGGGCGCCGACATCGCCTGGGACCCCCAGATGAGCGCCTGCCGCCAGAACGTCATCCTCCTCGTCCAGAATGGCGAAGTCTCGAAGCGCACCACTGAAGGCAACGACACCTGGGGCTACGTACAGGTCAACTCCAGCGAGTTCATCACCTGGCGCTCCGCCGTCGGCCTCACGAAGGACGGCAACCTCATCTACGCCGCCGGCAACTCACTCAGCGCCGAGACGCTCGCAAAGGCTCTCTGGGCCGCTGGCGCCTACACCGCCATGCAACTCGATATCAACAGCCCCTACGTGCT
The DNA here is from genome assembly GCA_964508715.1 of uncultured Anaerolineaceae bacterium. GTDB lineage: Bacteria > Chloroflexota > Dehalococcoidia > Tepidiformales > Tepidiformaceae > JAKALX01. The sequence continues at coordinate 90,877 of CAZDUX010000012.1, forward strand.
TCTCGGCACCTTCTTCCCCCAGGCCGATGGCTCCCTTCGGCCCGAGCGCTTCATGGACAACATGCCCGACTCCCCCGGCCGATTCCTCCGCTCACAGGAACGCGACTTCATGTGGGTCACCCTCGACGAATCGCGTTACCGCTGACGCCGCTGGCGGCACCGAACCTCCTCCTGCGAATGCGGGCGATCCCCGCTATTCCCGTCGCCCCATCGTGCCGATACTCGCAGCGTGAATGCTGCGGGGGATGAGCGATCCATCGCTTCTGGGGCGTGTAGCCCGGATTGCCAGGCCAGTGCGGACTTCGATCAGCTGCGTGCTCAGATTCCCGCCGCTTTCATCGAAATGAGCTGGCCCGGCCTCCACGTTGTCTACCTCAACTCCGTCGGCCGAACCCTTCTCGGCTACACCGATGATGACTCCATCGATGGCCTCAGTGCCCTCACCCTCGTCGCACCCGGCGACCGCGGCTCACTCCTCGAACGCGCCGCTCAGCAACTCGCCACCACCGTCGCGAAGGGCCTCCCCTATCACCGCCAGAAAGGCCAGGAGATCCTCTCCATTACCTGCCTCCGCAAGGACGGCTCCACCTTCCCCGCCGAGATCCAGGCTGCCTATGTTCTCGATCCCGCCGGCATGCCCATCGGTGTCCGCTTCGTCTTCTGGGATATAACCGAGCGCGTCGAACTCGAGCGAGAGAAGCGGCAACTCGAAATCCTCGTCCGTCAGAGTCAGAAACTCGAAAGCCTTGGCCACCTCGCCGGTGGTATCGCCCACGATTTCAACAACCTCCTCACCGTTATCCTTGGCAACCTCCACCTGGTGCGGCCGCACCTCCCCGATGACCCGCTCGCACGTGAATATATGCTCGAAGCCGAGCTCGCAGCCGAGCGTGGTGCCGATCTCATTCGCCGCCTCCTCACCTTCGCCCGTCCGGAAGTCGACCAATCAGATGTCGTCGACCTCAATCGCCTGGTCGCCGAAACCGCGGCCCTTGCCTCGCCATTGCTCACCCCCCGCGTCCGGATCGAGGTCATCGATGTCGTGGCCAACGCCCCGGTCAAAGGCAACGTCACCGCGCTACAGCAGGTGCTGATGAACCTCGTCGTGAACGCGCGCGATGCGATGCCCGGTGGCGGAACGATCGTTCTCCGCGTCGAGACTGCCTCTCTGAAATCCCCGAATCCATGGCTCCCTCCGGCTCTTCCATCGGGTGACTACCACATGATCACCGTCGCCGATACCGGCCATGGCATCGAGCCCCACATCCAGGAACGCATCTTCGACCCATTCTTTACAACCAGGCGCCAGGGCGGGGGCAGCGGTCTCGGGCTCGCTATGTCCCTGGGAATCGCCCGTGCCCACGGTGGCTGGCTCTCCGTTCAATCCACCCCGGGAGAGGGCGCCACCTTCCGTCTCATGCTCCCCGCCTGTGCCGGTTGCCTCACCCTCGCTGCCTGACCTCAGCCTGCCTCCCACTCCCAACGCGACTCGATGCTCACTGGAGCCCCTGGCTCCGCGACTGCGAAGCCCACGTCGTTGACCCCCCGCGCCGCCAGGTTGAACGCGTCCGGTGCACACGTCTGGGGCTCAACGCAGAGTGCGTACTCGGGTGTGAAGACCTGCACATGTGGCTCCTGGCACGAAGTAACCATCCGTATCGCCGCCACACCCCAGTCGATCTCGATCGGACGCCGAATCCCTCGATAACAATCGTCCAGCCTCCTCGACCCGATCTCCGGCCCGCCCGAGAGGTCATGGTCGCCAACGGGCCGCCCAACCGTTCCTGTCGGCAGTTGCGCGTCGAGTTCGTACCGCTCGCCGGCATCCATCGTCAGCCGGACGTGCTCCGCTCCGAAAGCATCCCGCCGAAACCATGGGTGCCAGCCACACCCCGCCGGGAATCGCTCGCTCGCCGAGCGCACCTCGAGCCGCATCGTCAGCCACGTCTCGCCCAGTTCGAACCGCTGCCATGCGCTCCCGGCCCACGGCCAGCCCTCATCGAAGGTACAACTCAGTTCCACAACCTCACTGGTGAAGGAATGCACCTCCCACACGTGGTCGAGGACGCGCCCGTGGATGGCGTTCGGCTTCCCATCGCTCGGCACTTCCCACTCGCGCCCGCCCCAGGCAAACCGGCTGCCCCGTATCCGGTTCGGCCATGGCGCCATCGGGAAGCACCCGCCCCGCGTCGGCCGCTCCGCATACTCCACAACATCTTCAGGCCCCCAGAGGATCGGCTCCTCGGCCTCGCCCCGCTTCAGAAACAGTTCGTGCAACCGCCCGCCGTACTCCGGCAGGATGACCGCCCGGGCACCTCTCGATCGGAGTTCAATCACCATCCTCCGATTGTTCTGCTTACCAGGCGGCCGGCACAACCCGCGCTCCACCAACCAGCCCGCCTCCGGCCCTTACCCAACCACAATCCAACCCGGGAAGTGACAGACCTCGCGCGTTGCAGATCCTCGGTGCCGCGGCAAACGAAACCCGCGTGACGCCTTTCATGTCCCTGGTGCCATCCTCTGCTCGTCCTGGAATCCCCCGGTGCTTGTGCCTGGCATGCTCTAACCATCCCGCCCGAACCCGTCAGCGGGCTCTTTCGCCACCCGTATATCGGCATCTCACCCACCCGCGACTGAACCGCCAATCACGGTACTTCCATTTCATAACGCTGCCCGCGGCCTTCGTGTTGGTGTGTATCGCCCGCGCAACCCCTCCGAGCACCAATACCCCCGAGTAGCGTTCCCCCGGCGCATCACCTCGCGAGGTTCGGTTCCTACCCTTGTCATCCCGATGAAGCCAGGCAGACGCCGCGACCGGCCCCGAGAAAGCCTTCTGAACCTGGGCCGTTTCCGTACGGCATCCCGGTCGGCCGATCTGCAGTATATTCCTGCGTGTTGGGCGACATTGCGTCAACTCGCGGAGCCATGCGAGTGACCAATTTCGGCCCGGCAGCACGCAGGCTCACTGGCAGCACGAACAAAGAGAGGGACAGGTATGGATTCCGAGATAGTCAGCCAGGTCCTCGATACCGCGCGAAAGGTCGTGGCATCCGGGGCGATTTCAGGCAACGGCCATGGCAACGTCAGTATTCGTGTCCCCGGGAAAGACGAAATGTACTTCACCGGTGGCTCATCTCTACGCGACCACCCCGCCGAACTCGTGGCACGAGTCCGCCTCGACGGCAGCCTGCTCGAAGGACAACTCCTGCCGATTCAGACCGCCGTCGTGGCAATGCACACGGCCATGTACGCCGACCACGAAGATGTTGGCTGCGTAATCCATACGCACTCACCGTTCGCGACGTCCTACGCTGTCGCAAACAAGCCAATCGGTTGCTGGGTCGAGGCCCTCGCGATGTTTGGACTCGCCGACGGTGTCCCCGTTGCCGGGTATGGGCCTCGTGGGTCCGATCAGGCCATCTCCAATATCCGTTCGGCGGTTATCCCCGGGGTACCCGCTGTGCTGCTCGCCAATCATGGCGTCCTCGTTTTTCACCGCACGCCAGAACTTGCTGTCATGGTTGGAGGCGTTGTCGAGGAAGCCGCACAGGCGGGAATCAATGCCGCTGCGCTCGGGGGCCCCCGCGATCTCCCGCACGAGATGCGCGCCGCCGCCCTGCAACGAGCAATGGCCTTCGAGAGCCGCGGTACCGCACGAGTCTGACCCGGGCCGCACCGCACCGATAGGCGAAGAGAACGCGAGTGCACTTCAGTGCCATCGCGTCACCATCGCCGTCGCCGATATTCCGGCGAGGGCTTCTGGTCAGCTCGCCCCTGAGTCCGCAGCCCATTCGTCTGCTAGGCTGGAATCATCATGGCCCTGCCGTCATTCACCCGCGCTCAGCTCGCCGCCGGCGCCCCCGGCCCCGACACTGCGCTCACTATCGGCGTGCTCGACGGCGTCCACCGCGGCCACCAGGCACTCCTCGGCCGCCTTCGCGACGAAGCACGCTCTCGTGCACTCGCCCCGGGTGTCGTCACCCTCCACCCACACCCGATTACCGTCCTTCGCCCCGAAGTCGCCCCGAGTTACCTCACCTCGCTCGAAGACCGTATCGAGCTCATGCGCGACGCAGGCGCCGACTGGGTTATCCCCCTTACGTTCACCAGCGAGGTCTCCGAAGTCACCGCCGAGGAGCTTGCTAGTGCGTTCTACGAACTGCTCCGCATGCGCCTCATGGTCCTCGGCCCCGATGCCGCGTTTGGACGTGGCGCCCCCAAGGACACCTTCGAGCGCATGAAGACCCTCGGCGCAGCCCTCGGTTTCGAAGTCCTTCGCATTGAGCCCCTCATGCACGATCACGAGCGCTACAGCTCAACCGCCGTCCGCAACGCACTCCGCGATGGTGACATGGAGCGCGTCACCGCCCTCCTCGGCCGCAACTACCGCCTCTCCGGCCCAATCATCCATGGGTTCGAACGCGGCCGCACTATCGGCTTCCCCACCGCCAATATCTCCATTGCAGCCGACCGGGCCCTTCCCTCCCTTGGTGTCTATGCCAGCCGCGCTCACGTCGGCAACCGCGCATTTATTGGCGCCACCAACATCGGCCGCCGTCCAACCTTCGATGCCGGCCACGTCTCCATCGAGACGCACCTCCTCGACTTCGAAGGCGATCTCTACGGCGAACGCATGGATCTCGAGATCTGCCATCGCATTCGCGGAGAGATAGCCTTTCGGTCTGTCGACCGCCTTGTCGCCCAGATCGCCCGCGACATCGATGATGTCCGAAGCACCCTCGCCAACCACTAACCGAACATGACCGAAATCGAAATCACTCCCTCCGCACAAGGCCGCCAAATGGCGCCCATCGATGACCAGTTGGCCGTCCTCATGAGCGGTGTCGACTATGGTGACGCCGAACTCAAACGCCAGATGGAACGCGAACTCCGTAATCTCCTGGCACTCGACCGGCCGCTCCGTGTCTATCTCGGTATCGACCCCACCGCAACCTCGCTCACCCTCGGACACACCGTCCCCCTTCGCAAGCTCCGTCAATTCCAGGAGTTCGGCCACCACGCCATCTTCCTCATTGGCGACTACACCGCCCTCATCGGCGACCCCAGCGACAAGAACAAGCTCCGGCCGATGCTCACCCCGGCAGATATCAAGGCCAACGAGGCAAGCTACTTCGAGCAGGCCGCCCGCATCCTCGACCAGTCGAAGACCGAACTCCGCCACAACTCCGAGTGGCTCTCGAAGCTCGATTTCCCTGCCATCATCAGCCTCATGTCGAAGTTTACCGCCGCCGAGATGCTCCGCCGCGATAACTTCCGCCAGCGCTGGGAGAACGGAGACGCTGTCTACCTCCACGAGTTCCTCTATGCTCTCATGCAGGGCTACGACGCCTACGCCCTCGAGTGCGACGTCCAGGTTGGTGGCACCGAGCAACTCTTCAACCTCATGGCCGGTCGCAAGATCCAGGAAGACGCCGGCCAGCGCCCCCACGTCCCCGTCACCATGCCCATCCTCGTCGGCCTCGATGGCAAAGAGCGCATGTCCAAGTCGAAGGGCAACCATATCGGCGTCAACGACTCACCCTCCGAGCAGTACGGCAAGGCCATGTCACTCCCCGATGAAGTCGTGATGGATTTCTTCGTCCTCGCAACCAATGTTCCCCGAACGGACCTTGCCGGCCTCCAGCATCAGCTCCAGCGCGACCCCATGGCCACGAAGAAACTCCTCGCTCGTACCATTGTCACCGAGTTCTACGACGAAGCCGCCGCCGCCGAAGCCGAAACCGCCTTCGAACGAACGGTTCAGCGCAAGGAAATGCCTCAGGACATCCCCTCATTCCCGATCGACGGTACTGCCTCGCTTGTCGATGTCCTCGTCGCCTCTGGTGCAGCACCCTCAAAGCGCGAAGCTCGCCGGCTCTTCGAGCAACACGCCGTCACCCTCGACGGCGAACCCCTTGATGCCGGAGCTACACCCCGGCCCGGCATGATCCTGCAGATCGGCAAGCGCCGCTGGCTCCGCCTCGAGTAGCGGGTGATTCATCTAACCGTCGATGCAAGGAGAAGGGTGATGGTGGGCGATACTGGATTCGAACCAGTGACCTCTGCGATGTCAACGCAGCGCTCTAACCAACTGAGCTAACCGCCCCAACGCGGAAACCCCACGATAGCGCAGCCCACCGCAACATGCCACCAACCTCGTGGCAAAATCCCCCCGCCGATCCCCCCGCTTCCAGCAACTCAGCACCCGCGACCTTGTGCTACACTCAGCCCGACCCTTCCGTTTCCATATCAAGGCAACGACCGGGACGAGTAGCCCGCCGCCTATACAGAGATCCCGCGCCACCGGCTGAAAGCGCGGACCAGGGCAGGCGAAAACCACCCGCGAGCCTGCACCCGAAGCGCCCACGGCGATAGGCGTGCACGATTGGCCCCGTTACCGGCCGCCTCGAGTCCTTCTCCCGAGAGAAGGAGAAGCAGGGTGGAACCACGGAGCGCGCCTCCCGTCCCCGCGACGGAGGCGCGCTCTTCTTGTTGCCAATCCCTCAGGAGGCACTCCGTGAACACACCACTCGCGCCCAACGCCCGCCCGCCTATTCGCATTGGCGCCGCCACCACGCGGACTACCACGTCTCCCTCGAACTGACCCTGGCGCGGCACTCAGTACCTCTTCATCGCTAAGGAGAAACCCCCGTGGCTGAATCCCTCGAATCCCACGTTGACCTCAACTCCCTCACCAAAGAAGACCGCCTCAACCGCATGCGCCATTCCGCGGCACACGTCCTCGCCGAGGCCATGCTTGAACTCATGCCCGACGCTGAACTCGGCATCGGCCCGCCCATCGATACCGGCTTCTACTACGACTTCCGCCTCCCCCGCCCCCTCACGGAAGACGACCTTCGCTGGCTCGAAGACCGCATGCGCAAGTCCATCAAGGGCAAGCATGCCTTCGTCATGGCCTCCCTCTCTAAGGCCGAGGCCGAACAGAAGTGGAAGAACCAGCCCTTCAAGCTCGACCTCCTTAAGGACCTCGAGGAGGGCAATGTCACGCAGTGCACCCACGCCGCCTTCACCGACCTCTGTCGCGGCGGCCACGTCAACAACACCGGCGAAATCCCCCCCTTCAAGCTCATGAGCATCGCCGGTGCCTACTGGCGTGGGTCCGAAAAGAACCCCCAGCTCCAGCGCGTCTACGGCGCCCTCTTCGAAACCAGGGAAGAACTCGAAGAGTACGAGCACCAACTCGAGGAAGCCCGCCGCCGCGATCACCGCCGGATCGGCAAAGACCTCAACCTCTTTGCCATCATCGACGAGATCGGCCCCGGCCACGTCGTCTGGCTCCCCGCCGGCGCCACCATCCGCCGCGAACTTGACCGCTGGATCACCGATAAAGAACTCGAACTCGGCTACCGGCACGTCCATACCCCCGTCGTCGCCAAGCGCGAACTCTACGTCCGCTCCGGGCACTGGGCCCACTACCAGGACGCCATGTACCCCGTCATGGAACGCGACGGCGAGGAGTACGTCCTCCGCCCCATGAACTGCCCCAGCCACATCATGGTCTACGAGCAGGATCAACACTCCTACCGCGAGCTTCCCATCCGCATCGCCGAACTCGCCGACATGCACCGCTGGGAAAAATCCGGCCAACTCACCGGCATGAGCCGCGTCCGCATCATGACCCTCAACGACGCCCACATCTTCTG
>CAZDUX010000013.1:0-91715 GCA_964508715.1 uncultured Anaerolineaceae bacterium
ACGGCACGCTTCGTCACCAGGTTGAACACGTTGTTCGACCAGTTCTGAATCGTCGTGTACCGCACCCGCGCATTCTTCTTGACGATGATCTCGACGACCGCACTGTGGAGCGAGTCCTCCGAATAGGTCGGTGCCGTGCACCCTTCCACGTAATGCACCTGGCTGCCCTCATCGGCGATGATCAGCGTCCGCTCGAACTGCCCCATGCTCTGCGTATTGATCCGGAAGTAGGCCTGCAGCGGGATGTCCACCTTCACGCCCTTCGGCACGTAGATGTACGAGCCACCGCTCCACACGGCACTGTTCAGCGCCGCGTAACGGTTATCCGCAGGGGGCACGACAGTCCCGAAATACTCCTTGAATACATCCTCATGCTCTTTGAGCGCCTGGTCCGTGCTCAGGAAGATAACGCCAAGCTTCTCGAGGTCCGACCGGATGTTGTGGTAAACCACCTCCGAGTCATACTGCGCACCGACGCCCGCCAGGTACTTCTTCTCAGCTTCGGGAATACCCAGCTTGTCGAACGTATTCCGGATGTAGTCGGGCACATCGTCCCACGAACGCTCATCCTTGTCCGTCGCCCGGACAAAGTAGTGGATGCTGTCGAAGTCGATCTCCTTCAGCATCTCGGAACCCCAAACGGGGTCCTCCTTCTTCATGAACGTCTTGAGCGCCTTCTGCCGGAACTCCCGCATCCACTGCGGTTCATCCTTCAGCTCGGAGATCATGTCGACGATCTCGGGCGAAATACCCGGGTTCGCCTTGAAGAGGGCCTCTTCCTTGTCGAAGAAGCCGTACTTGTAGGTATCGCTTCGAATAGACTCCGGCGCGGTCGTCATCTTCAGGCCCCCTTTGCCGCCAGCTCGGCCTCAATCTCGTCGTAGCCCGTGACTTCCAGCTCTGCCGCCAGCTCGGGCCCGCCGGAACGGACGATCCGGCCATCGACCAGCACGTGGACGAACTGCGGCTTGATGTAGTTCAGCAGCCGCTGGTAGTGCGTGATCAGCAACAGCCCCATCTCCGGGTTCATGAGTGCATTGACGCCCTCGGCCACCGTCCGCAACGCGTCGATGTCCAGCCCCGAGTCCGTTTCGTCGAGCACCGCGATGCTCGGCTGCAGCATTGCCATCTGGAGCATCTCCGCCCGCTTCTTCTCACCACCACTAAAGCCGTCGTTGACATAGCGGCGCGCAAAATCCTGGTCCACCTTGAGCAGATCCATCTTCCCGAAGAGCAACTCCCGGAACTCGCGGATCGGCACCTCCTGCCCGCGCCGCGCGTTCACCGCCTGGCGGAGGAAGTTCACCATCGTCACACCGGGCACGGCCACCGGGTACTGGAAGGCCAGGAAGAGGCCGAGCTTCGCCCGCTCATCCGGACGCATACCCAGGATCGGCTGCCCCTTGATGAGCACCTCTCCGTTCGTCACCGTGTAGTTCGGGTTGCCCATGAGCACGTTCGCTAGCGTGCTCTTGCCCGAACCGTTCGGACCCATGATCGCGTGTATTTCGCCCGCATCGATGCTCAACGAAAGACCCTTCAGGATCTCCTTGTCGCCGATGTTCGCGTGGAGATCCCGGATCTCCAGAAGCTTGGTGTTGCTCATCGCACTCCTCCCTGGACTTCGACTTCGATTTCAGTTGGTCCGATGACATCACCACGCCCGGACCGCGCGGTATGCACCAGGTACTCGCAGACCGGCGATCCATCGACGATCCGATTGAGTTGTTCGACGTTCAGCCCGAGCAGGAGCTCAATGGCTTTCCGCTCAGACTCGCATGGCAGCGACGAGATCTCCGCAGCCCTGAGATACGGGCAGGCATGGTTTACGAGGTGATAGCCGTCCGCCTCAGCGTGCCAGCTCTCGAGGATCCCATCCTCCTTCAAGCTCTCAGTGACACTCACCACCAGCTTCTCGGGGTCGGTCTCGTCCGCATCAATCTGGTCACGATGCTTCTCCGCCAGCGATTCCGCCACACTGGTCATCACTTCCGATACAACCTCATCGCGCTCACCGAGGCTCCGCAACATCCGTTCGAGCAAGCCCGCGTAAGCCTGTGGAATAGGCTGAATCGCGTCGCCCGTCGCCTGGTAGGCATAGTAGGGGCGGCCCGTTGCCTGCTTCACCGTCTTGACCTTGACCAGTCCATCGGCACGCAGGTGGTCGAGATGGCGCCGCACACCTGCCGGGGTAATCTGGAGCGCCTCGGCCAGCTCTTCGACTCGCACCTCGCGGTGGCGGACGATGTACTCGAGAATCCGTTCGCGCGTTCCCTGCATGCTCGTAGCATAGCGCAACATGCAGGCTTTTTCTACTTTTTCGTTGCAAAAGTTCCCCTGTCAACAATCTATACCGGGTATAGTGTCCGCCATGCAACTCGAGTGGTGTACCTGGTGCCTGCCCGCAACATCCCGGGCGCCGTGGCTCGCCCTGTCGCGGAGGAACCCGCCAGCCATTCATCCCCCGCGTGTCGGCTATCGCGTGGCGTGCTCGTACACCTGTGCAATTCCCTCCAGCACGACATCCGCCAGTTCCAGGATGTTCTCGATGGCCTCCACCGCGTCTTCCGTGGAGAGCGCCGACTCTGTCGCAATCTGCGAGGCCGTCTCCTCCAGCGAACGCCGCAGGCTGTTGAACGTTGCCACCGCCGTCGTCAATCCGATATTCGATCCCACGAGCACACGCCCATACTCCCGCCCAATGGTCCGGGCGTCCTCAGTGAATCGCTCCTTCTTGGAGTCACTCGCGATGTAGCGGGCGAACAGGTCCACCATCTGCCGTCCCAGCAGCCGCATCCGGTCCCGCGCATCATCGGAGAACCCCTCGGTCACGTTCGATGCCTGCCCCGCACGACCCCGCATGAGCCTCCGCTTCACCCGCGCCAGCGCCAGGTCGCTTATCCTGTCCGTGTCTCGCGTAGGTGCCGCGGGCATGTTCGCCACGATCTGGTGGAGGTCATCCTCGAGGATCCGCCGGTGTCCCCCCTTTGTGCGAAACGACCGTACTTCGCCCGCATCGGCCCAGCGGCGAATGGTTGACTCGCTCACCCCGAGGAGTCCCGAGGCGGCGCCGAGGGTAAGCCATGTCTGCCGGCCGGTTGGCGATTCAGGCACGTGTCAAACCTCTCAAATTTGGCCGAATCATTCCAAGCCCAACCGTGTCTGTCAACCGACCAGGGCATCCCGTGTCCCACGACCTATTCTCGCCGCTGCCAGCCGATTTCCGCCCCTCGTTTCACAACCGCGTCGCCGAACCGCTCGCGCAGGCTGCTCACCGCCTCTGCCAACTGGTCGGCCTCCGCGCTTTCACCCAGCCTGAGCTGCCGCGCGCGCTCCTGCAGGTTTGCTGCACCCAGCCCGATGAGCCGCACCGGCCGCTGCTCATTTTCGACCCACGCCCGTTCGAACAGGCCCGCCGCTGCCCGGAAGATCTCCCCGGCGAGTTCCACCGGTTGCCCCACCGTTATCGAACGGGTCAGCGTCTCGAACGGTGGGAACCGCAGCTTCAACGTGACCGTTCGGGCCGCCCTTCCCTGCCGCGCGAGGTCCGCCGAAACGCGCTCCGCCTGCCCAAGCAACACCGCCCGCAAGCGCTCACCCGATGGCTCGTCTTCGTCGAAGGTTAGTTCCCGGCTCACCGACTTCGACATGCCATGGCCCGCCAGCACAGGCGCCTCGTAGATGCCGAGCGCCCGCGCGTGGAGTTCACGCCCGTGCCGCCCGAACTTCGCTTCGAGCGCGCCCTGTGGAATCGCTGCCAGGTCGCCAATCGTTCGCACACCGATGCCGGCGAGCGCCGCTGCCGTCTTTGGTCCAACCATCGGCAACTCCCGAATGGCCCGCGGCGCAAAGAACGCGGCTTCCCCACCGGCAGGAACGACCACCAGTCCGTCGGGCTTTCCGGCGTCGCTCGCCACTTTCGAGACCAGCTTGTTCACCGAAACACCGACCGACGCCGTGATCCCGATCTCGTCGCTGACGCGCCGGCGAATGTCTGCTGCGATCGCCGCCGCATCCCCAAAGAGCAGTTCACTCCCGGCAACGTCGAGGTACGCCTCATCGGCGCCGGCCGGCTCAACCTTCGGCGTGTAATCGCGAAGGATCGCGTGGAACCGCCGTGAGGCATCGCTGTAGTACCGGTAGTCCGATGTCAGGAACACCGCCTGCGGGCAGAGCTGCTGTGCCCGCCCCACCGGCATCGCCGAGCGCACCCCGAACCGGCGTGCCTCGTAGCTGCACGTATTCACTACGCCGCGATTCCCGAGCCCGCCTGCAACTACCACGGGCTTCCCGCGCAACTCCGGATGCCGCAGCAGCTCCATCGACACGAAGAACGCGTCGAGATCCACATGGAGCACCGTCGCCTGCCGTTCGCTCATCTGTTCGGATTATAGCGATGGGCAGCCCCGGCTCGTAACCGGTCGGCGAGCCTGCGAACGGGACCTGCTAACCCCGAAGCGTTCGGAGCTGGTTCGCGTGGTCTCCGAGATGGTACGCAACCATCGCCACCATACCGCCCGGCGTCTGCTTTCCGAATCGCGGGTGCTCGATCTCAATCGCGAGCTGATCGTCGCTCAGGCCGTTCACCACGCCCATGAACCCTGCCTGGGCCGCCTCGGTCGCAACGACCGCCTCGTCAACCGACGGGAGTTGCGGCTGCTGGATAGCGGGCCCTTCTGCCCCGACGATCCGCGCGATCCCGTTCGCGAAGTACAGGTTCGCGCTCGCGATGTGCTCGGCCACCTGCCGGGCACACCATGCCTCTTCGCCCTCGCCAGCCGCCGCCGGCTTCTGTTCCCAAACCGGGCCTGAAGCCTTGAGCTCAGCAAGGTACGTCGCGTACGCCGCGGACACGTCCTGCTTTAGTTCTGCCAGTGTCTTGTCAGCCATCTGCTCTTCGCCTTCTCCCTTACGGACGCGGCGCCGGTTTTCGGTGATTGAACTGGGGCCGCCCGCAACGCTCCTTGCGAGCTCCGGCCTCCAGGCTATCCAGCGGTCATCGCGCCTCAGTGGGTCATATGTCGAAGGCGAAGTCTCCCCGAGAGCGTTGCAACGAGCAACGAGCTCTGCTCCGCCGGCCGAGGGCGAGCGTCCGGGTGCTTTCGACCGTCCGTCACCCGAGTCGGGCACTGGCAGTTATTTCAGTAAATGCCTGAGAAATATCCTGAACATGTTGAAACGTTAGGCTTCACGTTCCTTTTCGCTATGAAATCGCCTGCAGATACGCCCGGGAGTACCTCTGTGGGGCAGAAGGAAAGCCTCTCGACCCCGAGCAAGGCTGCTGACCCTCTTCCAGAAACAGAGTGAAGGCATCCCCTGCATCGCAGCCAGCATCAATTGTTGTTGACACGAGCGCCATACCTCCGCACAATCCCCGCTCGATAGGTGGCATTAGCTACATCTATCTTCCGGGAGATGCGCCCATGAAGGCACATCGGCAGCACGAGGGGGGAACCATGGCAAGCGAATACTGGGATAGTTTTTGGGCAAAGCGCCGAAACCGCCGGAGCTTTCTTGGCGGCGCGACTGCCGCAGGCGCCGGAGTGGCGGGCTTCGCGCTCGTTGGATGCGGCGGAGACGACGATAAAGGCGGCGGAGGCGGCGGCAAGGTAGCCGCCGACGCAACTGCGACCCCGACACCTCAACAGCCGACACAGCAGGCGAAAAACGGCGGTGTCTACAATACCGGCGCCACCGGTCCGTTTGCCGGCGTCGACCCGCACAACTCGGTGTACAACGGCGCAGCCATTGTCCCGAACGTCTACAACTACCTCATCCGCCGCCAGGTCGCGCCCGAGGCAGCCGAAAAGAAGGGCATCGTCTATGACCTCGCCGAGAGCCACAAGATGGAGGCTGACAACGTCACCTACACCTTCAAGCTCCGGACCAACGTCAAGATCGCTCCCAACAAGCATGGCGTACCCGAACGGCCACTCGATTCCGACGATGTCAAGGCCTCGTTCGACCGCATGGCCGACCCGAAGTCAGGCGCAAATGCCTTCCGCTTCTTCAACAACTGGGTCGATAAGTACGACGCTCCCGACAAGCAAACCTTCCGCGTCATCACGAAGAAGCCCTACGCCTGGACCGAGGCGTCCATCGGCAGCAACCTCTTCGGTACGATCGTTCCCAAGGAGTGGCTCGCCAGCCCCGACCTCAAGAAGGACGCTGTCGGTGCCGGGCCATTCATGCTCAAGTCCATCGCCGAGGGCCAGTCCTCACAGGTCGATCGCAACCCGAACTACTTCCGCACCGGCCTGCCGCACCTCGACTCCTGGGTGCTCAAGCTCTTCGCCGATCAGACCACTTACCGCACCGCGTTCCAGTCGGGCCAGATCGATGTCTATGCCCCGACTAACCACGACGAGTCGAATGAGCTCAAGAACGCCGACAAGACCATCATCCAGTACTCCGACCCGAGTCTGAACTTCAATAGTTTCTGGATGAACGTCACCCAGAAACCGTGGGATGACCCACGTGTGCGACGCGCCGTCAACCTGGCGACCAATCGCAAAGAGTACATCGACATCATCGGTCATGGCGTCGGCGAGCCTATCGGCCCCATGACCTACGCCTTCAAGGAAGCGCTCTCCAAGGACGACCTGGCGAAGGCCCAGCCGTTCGACGTCGCCCAGGCCAAGCAACTCTTCCAGCAGGCTGGCGTCACGAGCTTCAAGTTCTCCCACCCCACCAGCAGCAACATGGTCGACTACGTCAACATCTTCGTTCGCCAGATGCAGGCTGCTGGCGTCACGGCCACCCCCGAACCACTTGATGCCGGTACCTGGCTCGCCGGCTACTACGCCAGCAAGCTCTCCGCGAGCTTCTCGCTCAACCAGCAGTACATGGACCCCGACTTCGCCCTCCAGTGGTACCACAAGGGCGGAATCACCGGGAATGACCACTACAGCACCGGCTGGACCGACCCCGACGTCGATGCAGCGATCGACAAGGCCGCAACGATCCTCGACGCCACCGAACGTACCAACGCTTACCACGACGTGCAGAAGCTCATCCTCTCCAAGGACCCGGCCTTCTTCCCCACCTTCGGCCAGCGCGTCGAGGCTGTCGTGAAACCCTACGTCAAGAACTATCCCGCCGGGCTCGGTTCCTTCGGCTACCCGTTCAACGATATCTGGCTCGACAAGGCCTAGATCGGCCACGCCCCCAGCGAGGCGCTGGCACACGGAGATCCGAGAACGAGGTGAAGGCCGATGACGAGCTATATCATTCGCCGCGTTGCCCTCGCGGTGTTGATCCTCTGGCTCATATCCGTAGCGGTGTTCCTCTTGCTGCGTGTAGCCCCGGGCGACCCGGCACTGCTCCAGCAGGGGATCAACGCGACACCGGAGAAGATCGCCCAGGTCCATCGCGAGATGCACCTCGACGATCCATACATCGTCCAGTACGGGCGCTGGGTGCGAGACGTCGTCACCTTCGATTTCGGCCGCTCCCAGCTCACGCAGACGAACGTCTCCACCGAGTTCAACGCACGGCTTCCCGTCTCGGTCGAACTCATGGTGCTCACGCTCGCCTGGACGGTCCTCTTCGGCATCCCCTTCGGGACGATCTCCGCAATCTCCCGGAACTCCGCTCCCGATTACCTCGTCCGCAGCTTCGCGGTCTTTGGGCTCTCGGTGCCGGCCTTCTGGGTTGCCACACTCGTCCTCATCATCCCCGCTCAACAGTGGGGGTACGCGCCCCCACTGAATGAGACAGTGAGCCTCTTCCACGACCCGTGGGGAAATATCCGCCAGTTCGGCCCGCCCTCAATCGTCCTCGCTCTCTCTTCGACTGCAGCGGTCATGCGGCTCACACGCTCGCAACTCCTCGAGGTTCTGCGTGCCGACTACGTCCGGACTGCTCGGGCCAAGGGCCTCAGCGGACGCATCGTCGTTCTCCGCCACGCCCTCCGTAACTCGCTCATCCCCGTGCTCACTGTGCTTGGGCTGCTCATGGGTAGCCTTCTCGGTGGCTCCGTCATCATCGAGCAGATCTTCAACCTCCGCGGCCTTGGTCAGTACATCTTCAGCTCGATCCTTCTCAAGGATTTCGCCGTCGTCCAAACGCTCGTGATGTTCACCGCCGGAGTCGCCGTCCTCATGAACCTCCTCGTTGATCTCACGTACGGGCTCCTCGACCCACGGATTAGGTACTTCTGATGTCCCTCAACAGCCAGGCAGGCAAGCTCGAACTCTCCGCCTTCGATGTCGCACGTACCCCGCGGATGAGGCGCGCCCGCGCCCTCCTCCGCTCACTCCGAGCCAACCCCCTTGGGGCAATTGGGGCGGCCATCATCCTCCTCATGGTGCTGGTCGCCCTCCTTGCCCCGCTCATCGCTCCCTATGGGATCAATGAGTACGCCGGGATGCCCGGGCAGGGGCCCAACGCCACCAACTGGTTCGGCACCGATAAGTTCGGCCAGGATATTTTCAGCCGCGTGATCGCCGGTACCCGCATCTCATTCGAGGTTGGCGTCCTCTCGGTCCTCCTCGGTGTCGTTGTCGGGCTCGCCATCGGCTCGTTCTCCGGTTACTTCGGCGGCTGGATCGATACACTCATCCAGCGCATCGTCGATGCCGCCATCGCCTTCCCGCAGCTCATTCTCCTCTTGCTCATCGTCCGCATGCTCGGGCCGTCTATCGAGAACGTCATCCTCGTGATCGCCATCGGCATCATCCCGAGCACGACACGCATCATTCGTAGCTCCGCCCTCACCGAAAAGAACCACCTCTACATCGAGGCTGCGCGGGCAACCGGTGCTTCCGACATGCGGATCATTTTCCTCCACGTCGTCCCGAACGTGGTCCCCGTCGCCATTGTCGTGGCAACTACCCTCCTCGGCAGCGCCATCCTCGCCGAATCGGCACTCTCGTTCCTCGGCCTCGGCATTCCCCCACCCAACCCGTCGTGGGGCGTCGATATCAGCACGGCACGGAACAGCTTCCCGCTCAACGTCTCCGCGGCGCTCTTCCCGGGAATAGCGATCAGCCTCACTGTTCTTGGCTTCAACTTCTTTGGCGACATGCTTCGCGACGTGCTCGACCCACGGCTCCGCGGGGCGCGCTGAGCGGCACGCTCGCCCACCCGCTGCCCGGGCTATCCTGGTCGGCCAACCAGGCAACGAACTGCCCTCGCCTCCCGGGAAGGAGGCGAGGGCATTGTCTTGTTGAACCAGGCGCTGGCTATGCGGTCGCCAGGCGCACGAGTGTCCGCCCTCGGACTTTCCCCGCGCGTATCGCCTCGGCTACCTGCGGTACGCCGGCGAGGTCCGTCTCAACAGCGATCGAGTCCAGCAGCCCGTGCGGTTTCAGGTCACCCGCGAGCCGGTTCCACACGCTGACCCGTTTCTCCATCGGGCAGAACACCGAGTCGATCCCCAGCAGGCTCACGCCACGCAGGATGAACGGGAAGACCGTCGTGTTGACGACATTACCGCCCGTTAGCCCGCTGACCGCGATGCTCGCTCCGTACTTCATCGTCCGAATCAGGTATGCCGTTGTCGGACCGCCCACCGGGTCCACGGCGCCGGCCCAGCGCTCGCTCTCCATCGGCCGGTTACTCTCCGCACTCACGTCTTCCCTGCTCAAGATCTCCGACGCTCCGAGCGATCGCAGGAAGTCGTGCTCGCTCTCCTTCCCCGTGCTCCCGGCCACCGTGTACCCCAGTTGCGCGAGCATGCTCACTGCCGTGCTGCCAACGCCCCCTGTTGCACCCGTCACCAGTACCGGGCCCTGCCCGGGCCTCAACCCGTTGTGCTCCAGCGCCACCACCGATAACGCGGCCGTGAATCCCGCCGTGCCGATCGCCATCGCTTCCTTCGTCGTTAGGCCGGCCGGCAGCGGCATGACCCAGTCTGCCGGGATGCGTGCCAGTTCCGCGAATCCGCCCGGGTGCGCCACCCCCACGTCGTAGCCCGTCACCACAACCTTCTGTCCCTTCGCGAACCGGCTATCCGCCGAATCCACCACCTCGCCCGCCAGGTCGACCCCGGGGACCATCGGAAACGACCGCAGAATCCGCCCGCTGGGAATCAGCGCCAGCCCATCCTTATAGTTGACGCTTGACCACTCGACGCGGATCGCCACATCACCCGCGGGGAGGAGCGATTCGTCTCGCTCCTCGATAGCGATATCGAACGTGTCGTCGGTCTTGTTCACGACGAGGGCGCGGTAAGACATGGCATGACTCCCCTGGAACGTTGGTGGCTCAAGCGTGAGCGCCTCTCTGAATCCGGGCAACCCCGGGAGGGTATCGATGACTGACGACCTGCGACCCGATCGTTTCCCCTGCAAGCACACCCATACCCGGGGCTTCGAGCAGGCGTTCATCCACGAAGGAGCCGGCGGTGTACCCCTCCTGCTCGTCCACGGTTGGCCCGAAACGAAACGTATCTGGTGGCGGAACATCGAACCCCTCGCACGTGCAGGCTTCGAGGTCATCGTCCCCGACCTCCGCGGATTCGGCGACTCCGCTACCGGCCCCGATGGCTTCCACGATGTACCCAGCCACAGCCGTGACCTTCACGCCCTTCTCCGCGAACTCGGCCACGACCGCGTCGTCGCAGCGGCCGGTGACCTTGGCGGGCCCGTCATCCAGGACATGTCCCTTCGGTTTCCGGGCCTCATCGAACGCATGGTGCTCTTCAATTCGCCACTCCCCTTCGATAGGGATCGGATGGCCGGCCTCCGCACCCGCCCCCCGCGTGAAGCCTCCGACTATTTCTTCCGCCAGGGGACGGATGCCGATGCACTCGCGGCCGAACTCGCAACAGAGGGCGAGCGGCGCCGCTACATCGCTACCTTCTATACCTCGCGCTTCTGGGCCCACCCGGGCGCATTCGAACCCGGCGCGGTTGACTTCATGACCGAACCCTTCGCCGACGGTACAAAGCTTCGCGCAAGCTTCGGAGGTTACGAGAGCAGCCTGAACCCCGGCGCCCGGAGCGAGCCATCGGCCATGTCCAGCCCCAATCCAACCAGGACAGTCATCCTCTTCGGCACGTCCGACCATGTGCTCTACCCGGAATACGATCGAATGGCTGCCCTCGTCTTCCCCAATCACGTCGGCCCGTACCTCCTCCGTGATTGCGGCCACTTCGTCCAGTGGGAAGCCGCCCCGATACTCAATAACACCCTCACGGCCTTCTGTGCCGACCTGCTGCAGTAGCGCTATCCGCCGCAACCGAACGCGGTAGGGGCTTGCCACGTCTATCACGTGGTCTGCTTGACCCGCTCCAGACGGCCGATTGGCGCCGTGAATGAGGTCGTTGGGGCCCGTGGCACGCCCCCCTTGGCCCGGTACGCTATGACGAAACAGCCCCCGGGTGGTGCTCCATGGCCGTCTATGAGATCTCCCGTTACCCCATCACGTCCACCCTTCGCGACGGCTCCAGCGTCACCCTTCGGCCGATGGAAGCAGGCGATTCCGCCGGCGTCCTCGCTTTCTTCCGCCGCATCCCCGAGGATGAGCGCTTCTTCCTCAAGGACGACGTCACCAATCCCGCTGTCATCGACTCCTGGGCCGAGCACCTCAACTATGACCGCGCCCTCCCGCTCCTCGGCTTCGATGGCGCGCGTGTCGTGGCGAACGCCACCCTCATCCGCCACCGCGGCGGCTGGCGGCGCGATAGCGCCGAAATCCGCGTCGTCATCGATCCCGGCTACCGCAGCAAAGGCCTCGGAACCCTGATGATGCGCGAACTCGTCAACGTGGCCTGGGACGCCGAACTCGATTACGTCGAATTCGAAATGATCGCCGGTATCCAGCAGGAAGCGCTCGAGGGCGTCGAGTCAGGCCTCGGGGCGCTCCGCGTCGGCGTCCTCCAGGATTACGTAAAGGATGCTCACGGGAACCTTCACGACCTGGTCTTCCTCCGCCTGCCCCTCGGCAAGTGGTGGCAGACCAGCAATTTCTAGGTTCGTCGCACCCACCGGCCATCGATGAATGCGGCTGGTGCGCCCATGGTTCTCCGCGTGCCCAAACGCTGCCATCGGTGCGAGCGCGTCTCTGGGAGAGGACGAGTGCGCGGTGATACCCCGCCCGCTATCTCGGCGAACATGGCTTCGGCACGTTCCCCTGTCCTCTCCCGGCGGCCACCGGTCGAACACCGCCCCTCAGGCTACCGCTTGCCCGCCGAGTGGCGCCCACTCATTATCGATAACGCCCATTCATTTGCCAGCCGCCCGCTCGAGGCCAGGAAGCCACCCTGCCCTGGGTGCCCATCCCATTGTTATGAGCCGGTTACCGCCCGTTCGGGCTGGCGCAGTCTCCCCCCTTCCTCTGGTACAGTGACCTCATGGAGTTCCTCCACATCGACCGCCAGCCTGAACTCCGCGACCCTGTCGCTATCATCGCCTTTGCTGGCTGGAACGATGCTGCCTCCGCAGCAACCAACGCCGCCCGCTTCGTCGTCCGCCGTATGGGTGCCCGCCGCTTCGCCAGCATCGACCCCGAAAGCTTCTTCGACTTTCGCGACACCCGGCCCAATGTCCGCATCGATGCTCGCGGTAATCGTGAAATTCAGTGGCCGGTCAACGACTTCTTCTATGCGCGGAATCCCGTCGGCCCCCACGACATCGTTGTCGCCGTGGGAACCGAGCCCAACCTGCGTTGGGGGGGATTCACCAGCGCCTACACCAGCCTGTTCAAGGACCTCGGTGTCACCATGGCCCTGACTGTCGGCGCCCTCATGGCCGATGTCCCCCATACTCGCCCGGTACGTGTCACCGGCAGTACCCAGGATCCCGAACTCAATGAGCGGCTCAGCCTCTCCCCTTCTCGCTACGAAGGCCCTACGGGTATCCTCGGTGTCCTCCACCAGGCGCTCCGCGAAGCTTCGCTCCCGGCCGCCAGCCTCTGGGCGAATGTCCCACACTACATAACAACTGCACAGAACCCGCCTGCCACCGCTGCACTCCTTCGCCGCCTCGGCCCAATTACTGGTCTCGAGTTCGACCTGGCTGATCTCGAATCAGCTTCTGAGCGTTTCGTTAACGAAGTCGAAAGTGCCATCAAGGCCAACCCCGAGGTCGTTGAATATGTTCGCCGCCTCGAACAGGCAATCGACGAGGGCGCCCCGGACGAACCCGCACTTCCCCGCGCCGAGGATGTCGTGCTCGACGTTGAGCGCTTCCTCCGCGGCCAGCGCGATGACTCATGACCCCATTGCCACAACCAGCCCCGCATTGAGCCCCGCGCCTGTCACCGGTAGAGTCGGACTGTGCCCGAGGAATCACTGCTCACCGATGACATACGCGCCCTGATCGGCCGCCGAACCGACCTTGCACACGTCCGCGTCACCCTCCGCGACGTGAAGCGTGCCCACGAGGTCTACTACGGTACGCCCGGTCCTGATTTTTCCGACGGCGAGGAGGTCCCCGGATGGGTCATCGCCGTGCTCGATGCCGAAAAGGATCCACCCGAACTCCCGCGCCTTCTGCCCCAGTCCCTCCTCATCAGCAACGAATGGTCGTTCGAACGCTATCCACGGCTGGGCGAAACGCTCATGCTCACGTCCGTTGTTACGAACATCTCCGAGCGATTTGGTGGCCGGTTCGGTTACAGCATCGATTTCCGCAACGAAGTTGAGTTCCGCGACGAAACCGGCACCGTCATCGCCCGCAGCGCCTCGAGCATGATGCAGTACGACGCATCCACCGCCGGAGATGAAGAATGACCGTCGATCTGGCCGATCTCCGCGAGGGCGTTGAGCTCCCACCCCTTGAAATCCGCCCCACGCTTGGCATGGCCGTCCGCTACTGTGCCGCCAACTGGGTCTTTCCCGAGTTCTTCTTCGATCCTCAGGCCGCGAAAGCGATGGGTATGCCCGGTACCATCGTTCCCGGCCCTCTCAAGCTCGGCCTCATGTACCGTGCAATCGCCGAATGGCTCGGTGACGCCGGCTATATCCGCCAGGTTCGCGCTGCCCACCGCCGCCCCGATCCCACCAACCGCCCGATCGTCATTGCCGGCCGTGTCGCGCGTGTCTACGAGGAAGACGGCCGGCGGCGCGCTGATCTCGAAATGGCCATCATCAACGAAGAAGGCCAGCCCTCCGTTCGCGGATTCGCGATTGTCGAGTTTCGGTAGCCGCCTTCGCTATCGCCGGGTAGACTCCCCCGGATATCAGCTTCCGAGGTACCCGAGATGGATCCACAGGTCGAAGCCCTCTTGCAGATGATGGCCGCACAGGCGGCCGCCAGCGGCGTCCCACCGCTCAATGAACAGCCGGCCGATATTGCCCGTGCTGGCGCCGAGGTTTCATTCGCTGCCTTCAACCAGCCCATGCCCACCGGTATTACCATCACCGACCGCACTATTCCCGGCCCGGCCGGCGAGATCCCGGTGAAGCTCTTCCGCCCCGAAGCTGCGACGGGCACCCTCCCGCTCCTCGTCTTCCTCCATGGCGGCGGATGGGTCATTGGCAGCCCCGCCACGCACCAGAAGCTCGCCGCCGAACTTTCCCTCGGCGCCAACGTTGTCGTCGTCAGCGTCGACTACCGCATGGCGCCCGAAGATCCCGCACCCGCCTCACTCGACGATTGTGTCGCTGCCATTCGCTGGAGCGTTGAACACGCCGCCGAACTCGGCGCCGACGGCTCAAACTTCGCAATCGGCGGCGATTCCGCCGGTGGCAACCTCACCGCCGCTGCCTGCCTCCGCCTCCGCGACGAAGGTGGCCCCCGGGCGAAGCTTCAGCTCCTCATCTATGGCGCCTTCCTCATGGACCCGAACACCGAGAGCTGCATCGCCAACGCCGAGGGTAAGATCCTCACCCGCGATTCGATGGTCTGGTTCATCAACCACTACCTTTCAGGCGGCGCCAGCACCGACGATCCCTACGTCGCACCCATCAAGGGGAACCTCGCCGGGCTCCCTCCAGCTCATCTCATCGTGGGCACCCTCGACCCGCTGCTCGATGACTCCAGGGCCTACGCCGCAAAGCTCACCGAAGCTGGCGTACCGAACAAGCTCAGCGTCTACCCCGATATGCCCCACGTCTTCGTCCAGCTCTCCGCCCTCCTCGATGGCGGCCGCAAGGGCGTCGGCGAGTGCGTCGACGCGCTCCAGTCCGCGCTTGCCTGATTCCGTCCGCTGCGGGCAGCTCCGGTGGCTGCCCGCCTATCTTCGTGGGCATCTCCAATGAGCCTCGTTCATGGTTCGTGCGAAGCCGCGTTCGAGCCGGTTCGCGCGGCCTTTGAGCACTGCTTTTCCGACCTCGGGGAGGTGGGCGCCTCGACCGCTGTCTATGTCGGTGGCCGCTGTGTCGCCCGGCTCTACGGCGGCGAAATGGCCGATGGTGTCCCCTGGCGCCCCGATACCATCGTCCATACCTACTCGGTTACGAAAGCCTTTGCCGCGATGACCCTCCTCGTCCTCGCCGGCCGCGATGCCGTGGCCCTCGACGATCCCGTCGTACGCTACTGGCCCGAATATGGGCAGGCCGGCAAGGAACGCACCACCCTCCGTCACCTCCTCACTCATTCTGCCGGCCTCTTCGCCATCTCCCGCGACCTCCCTGCCGCCGCACTGCTGGACTGGGAACGAATGGTCGCGACCATCGCGGCTGAACCACCAACGTGGGAACCCGGTACGAAGGTCGGTGAGCACGCCCTCCTCTATGGCTACCTGGTCGGTGAGGTTGTCCGCCGTATTACCGGCCACACGCTCGGCCGTTTCCTCCGCGATGAGGTTTGCCGGCCATGGCGTATCGACTTCCACATCGGCCTTCTTCCCGGGGAAGAGGCCCGCTGCGCAACCGTCCTTGGTATCGAGGAGAACATCTCCCTCCCCGATGACGACCTCCGCCTTCGTGCCATCAACAACCCGCCCGGCGCCCGCTCCCCTTCGATCGTGAACAGCAGCGCCTACCGCCGGGCCGAGGTGCCCGCCATCAACGGCCACGGCTCCGGCGATAGCATCGCCCGCCTCTATGCCGGGCTCGCCAATGGAGGTGAACTCGAGGGCATCCGCCTCTTTGCGCCTGGCCTCGTGCGCGACATCGCTTCGCCCCAGGCTTCCGGCGAGGACGTCTATCTCCGCCACCACGTCGACTGGGGGCTGGGGGTCCAGGTCGATAGCGATGGCTTCGGTATGGGTGGCCTCGGAGGTGCTCTTGGCTGGGGCAACCTCGATCATCAGTTTGGATTTGGCTACGCCACCCGGTACATGCAGGATCACGACCGTGCTCTTGCCGTCTATGAAGCGGCCGCGCGGTGTGCCGGCTTCGAGCCCGTCACTGGCGACTGACCGCTACTCACCCGGGATCTCGATCCCCCGGAAGTGCTCAAACGCCGCAATCCGCCCGCTCCGATCGAGGTCGAGCGTCACCACGTCGATCCGTGCCCGCATGGGATCTGCCCCGTAGGCCTCGCAGTAATCCATTGCGCACTGCCACATCCGCCGCAGCTTCACCGGCGTAAGCGACTCCGCGGCCGCCCCCGAGTTTGCGCGGCGCGTCCGCACCTCGACGAAAACGAGGTCCGCACCATCCTCGGCCACCAGGTCAATCTCCCCCCGTTTCAGCCGCACCTTCGCCGCTACCACGCGCATCCCCGCTGCGGAGAGCCGCTGTGCCGCCATCCGCTCCCCGAAATCGCCGAGCCGCTGCCGCGCTGTTGGCGTCCTTCGAACTCCTGCTCCCGGCTCCTCGCTCACCACCGGAACGAAAACTGCGCCACCGGTGCATAGCTCTTTCGATGCACGGCACACGGCCCCCGCTGCTGTAGCAGCCGCTTGTGTTCCGGCGTTGGATACCCCTTGTTCCGGCAGAAGCTGTACCCCGGATACTGCCCGCACAGCTCGTCCATCACCCGGTCACGCGCCACCTTCGCCACGATCGACGCTGATGCAACCGCCACGCTCAACGCATCGCCATCGATCACTGCCCGCACGTTTGGCAGCGGCAGGTCGAGCGCGTCGGAGATGATCGCGTCTGGCCGCACACCGAGCTGCTCGAACGCTCGCAACGTGCAGAGGCGCCGTGCCGGGAGAATCCCAATCCGGTCGATCTCCTCCACCGTTGCCCACCCAACTGCCCACGGCACAGACTCCTGGATCTTCGGCGCAACTCCCAACCGTTGCTGCTCGCTCATCACCTTCGAATCGCGCACCACTGAATACCAGCGAAACCGCTTGTTTGCCGGTAGCGCGACCACCGCGGCCGCCACCGGTCCGGCCAGCGGCCCGACTCCCACCTCGTCCACGCCCGCCACCCACTGTGCACCGGCGTTCCATGCTTCCTTCTCGAATCGCAGGCTGGGAATTGGAGTTGCACCCACGTCGGGAATACTACCGCCCCGGACGTTCAATGGAAGGCGGTTATGGTTGTGGGCCAAGGCCGGGTACCGGGCTGGATGGCGCCTCCAGGTCCGGCTAACCGGCAGCCGGCACACCATCCCCCGCTTTGTCGTCTTCGAGCGTGAACCGCCCCTCGAGGTCGTTATACCGGAAGAGCTCTCCGTAACGCCCCCAGTCGATGACGGTGTCGAGCTGGCGCCGGCTCTCCTGTTCGCTGAATGCCGAAGTGAGCCGCTTGAACACGACCTCCTCGTCCAGCCGGTGATCGGGCGCCGCCGCGAGCAGTTCCAGGATGGTATGCATCAGCTCGACCGAGAACTGCACCTGTTCGCGGAAGATCCGCTTCTTGTCGAGCACGTCGGCTTCCGCAAACCGGCGGCCCGCATCGGTAAGCACCATGTCGCCCGCCGCGACATCCGCGAGGCCCGTGATATCCGCAGCCTCGGTGAGCGGCAGCAAGTCGTCCGCTTCGATGCGCAGGTCGCGCGCCAGGTCATAGAGGTCCGCCCGCCCATTCGTGGCCACCAGCCGTTCGAGCAGGCCCGCCAGGTCACCGATACTGATGTGCGGCAGCATCTGCGACACCTGGCCGGTGGTCGCTCTCACGGGTCCCATTGGCGGGGCCGCCGGCTCCATCGAGGGGTTCGTCATCACCTGGTAGAGGTAGTCCACCATCCTCGTGTGGCTCTCCCCGTGCACACGCTGATCGGGTGTCAGACCTGGTATGTCGAGGCGGATACGGCCCGGGTTCGCCGCCAGCACAATCAGCCGGTCGGCCATCGCCACCGCATCGTCGATATTGTGCGTGATCATGAGGATGCACTTTGTCGGGATGCGCTTCTGCCGCCAGAGGTCGCTGAGTTCGTGGCGCAGGTTCGCGGCCGTCAGCACGTCGAGTGCCGAGAACGGCTCATCCATCATCAGCACTTCAGGCTCCACGACGAGCGCCCGCGCGAACCCCACCCGCTGGCGCATTCCCCCTGATATCTCTTTCGGATAAGCGTGTTCGAAACCGTCGAGTCCGATGAGGTCGATCGCAGCGACCGCCCGCCTTCGCCGCTCTTCGCTCGAGAGCCCGGTTGCGAGCAGGCCGATCTCCACATTGTCCAGTACCGTCAGCCACGGATAGAGGGCGAAGCTCTGGAACACGACCGCGACATTTGGGTTTGGCCCGCGAGTCTCCTCCCCGTGTGCCAGCACACGTCCGGATGACGGTGGGATGAGCCCGGCCAACACCCGCAGCAAGGTCGATTTCCCGCTGCCCGAGGGCCCGAGTAGTGCCACAAACTCGTTTTCGCGCAGCGCGAGGCTGATTCGGTCAAGGACGACGATCTCGTTCTTCCCGTTCCAGAACGTCTTCGTCACCTCCTCGGCACTGATCAGTGATGGACCAGTCGAGCCGGCAGGCATCGGGAACGTGGTAGTCATGGCAGCACTCCGGTAGGCAGGCTAATCAAGACGGAAACGAGTCTCCGAAAGGCGGTACAGGCGCCTCCAGACAGAACGGTTGATGAGGACAAGGAGCAGGGCCATCGATAGCGTGCCCGCAGCCAGCCTCCCATAGGCTGCCTCGTTCGCCGCCTCCGCGATATACGACCCGAGCCCCAGCACGTGATGCTGCTGCCCGCCGAAACTCACGTACTCCGCCACGATGCTCGCATTCCACGCCCCGCCCGTTGCAGTGATCATCCCCGTGACAAGGAACGGGAAGATAGCGGGCAACACGAGAATGCGCCAACGGCGCAGCCCCGTCAGCTTGTAGATGTCGCTCGCCTCCCGCAGGTCGTTGGGGATCGCCTGGGCGCCGGCAATCACGTTGAAGAGCAGATACCACTGCGTCCCCAGGAGCATGAGCGCCACCGCCGCGATATTTAGCCCCGCGGGCATCCCGACAATCAGCGCCAGCATCACCGGGAAGATAGCCGTCGCGGGAATCGATGCAGCGAGCTGCGCGAGTGGCCGCAGCCGGTCGCCCCATCGCGGGCTCATCCCGATGGCCACCCCTGCCGGAACCGTCCATGCGACACCGATCGCAAGCGCCAGCAGGGTCCGTGCCAGCGTTGCCCCGGTCGCCGCCGGCAACGCAAGCCAGTCGGCAGGTGTCGTATCGCGAAGAAGCCCCAGCACCGACCACACGCCCCAACCGATGAGACCTGCTCCGAGTGCGAGGACAACCGCCGATTGCAGGCGGCCGGCGGCAGCCCGCCCCTTCCCTCCCGCCTTCCGAGGCCCGCGCGCGAACGCATCGACCCGTGATGCAACCCGGCCGATGCCAGCCCGCAACCACTGCCCGACGCGTGACCGCCGGAGGAGGCGAAGGACCCACGGGTCGCTCCGGCCAGCCCCTTCGCTCAGCTCCAGCTTGAACCGGTCCGACCATGCCACCAGCGGGCGCCAGGCCAGCTGGTCGAGGATCACGATCACGGCGATGAGGGTCGCCAGCCCGGCGATGACACCCGCGACGTCCCCCGCGTCCGCGGCCGCCTGCAGGTAGCTCCCGAGCCCCGGCAAACGGAAGTCCTTCGTGCCAAGCACGAACTGCTCCGAGGCCATCAGGAAGAACCAGCCCCCGGCCCAGCTCATCATCGAGTTCCAGACCAGGCTGATTGCTGACGCCGGGAGATGAAGCCGCCAGAATGTCCCCCAGCTTCCAAGGCGGGCGATCGCCGCTACCTCCTTGAGTTCGCGCGGAATAGTCGATACCGATTGGTAGACCCCAAACGCCATGTTCCACGCCTGGCTCGTGAAGATGAGCAGGACTGACGCCAGTTCGAGCCCGAGTGTCGAACCCTTGAAGAGCGCGACCAATGCCAGCACGACCCCTGGCATGAACGACAGGATCGGTACACTCTGCAGGATGTCGAGGATCGGCATCATCACGACCTCGTTGCGGCGGCTCCTCGCCGCTGCCTGGCCATAGACGATCGCAAAGACCAGGCTCAACACATAGGCGCCGAACATGCGCAGCACCGATAGGCCCGCGTACGCGGGCAGCGCACTCAGCCCTGTCCGAATGTGCTGGGTTTGCTCGATCGGCTCTCCCCAGCGGGACGCTGCTACCGCTATCCCATAGATGGCGCCCGCCAGCGAGAGCAGCACGAGCACGTCGATCGGTGTCGACGACCGCAGGAGCCGGGTGGACTTGCTTCCAGGAGGGAGGGGCATTCGGGGCTCTCAGTTC
Source organism: uncultured Anaerolineaceae bacterium (assembly GCA_964508715.1). Lineage (GTDB taxonomy): Bacteria > Chloroflexota > Dehalococcoidia > Tepidiformales > Tepidiformaceae > JAKALX01. The sequence goes on from CAZDUX010000013.1 coordinate 20,483, forward strand.
CGGCGCGCAATGTATGCGCGGGCTCACCGGGGCCCTGGCACCACCTTCAAATGGTGGCTGACATACCCCGGACGTCGACAGGGCACGGACTGGGACTATGGTCGTCTGACATAGCTGCCTCCTGCGTCGTTCGGATCTGCGCGTTCGGTATGGCGGCGCGATGCCAATGTTGCACCGCGGCCGCACTGGCGCAACCAGGGGCGCCGCTCCCGGAGCGGCTTCCTCAATACTGATGTGCCCTGCCTATGCCACCCGCTCCCATGTGAAGCGATTCCGGAACCGAACCAACGCCCGGAGCAGTACACCTCCCAGCGTCGCGAGTACTACCGCATTGCACACAGCTCCGACCATGTCCCAGCCGAGGCTCGTGAGCAGGTAGAAGTTCCAGTAACGCCGGAGCGCCTCACCTGCCCCCAGCCCGGGCTGGTACGTCACATCAGGCCCACCCGACCAGAACGGCCAGAACCACAGGTTCGTGATCGCTCCGTATGCCAGCGCACCGCATGCACCGAAGAGCGCCAGGATGGCGACTTCGCGCCGCCCGTGGAAACCGATGGTCTTCGTTGCCATCCCAAGGCCGCCCGCCGCAATCCCCAGCCAGGCGCTCGCGAACATCTGAAACGGCAGCCACGGCCCGATCCCGCCCGTTACCACCGCGCTCAGGAAGAACGAGAGCGCCCCGAGCAGAAACCCCATCCTCGGTCCAAACGCGTAAGCCCCGAGGATCACGAGGAAGAAGTACAGGTTCGCACCTGCGGGCAGGGTGACAGTCCGCAACACCGCCGCAAGTGCCGAGAGCACCCCGAGAGCAGCAAGCGACTTGCTGTTCAGCCCGCCTCCCGTCAGTTCCGCAACCACCAGCACCATGCACAGGGCAGCCACCGCAGCGAAGAGCAGCGGTGCATCCGTGTTGTGGCTGAACCACCGCGATGACTGCTGTGTCGCCCCGGCCGTGACGAATGGATGCAGGTAGGCCACCAGTCCCAGCACATTCAACGACACGAATGACAACGCGCTCAACGATGGCACCGGGACATGCCCGGCTCGTGGCAGCGATCGGCTAACTGCCATGTCTGCGCCTCCACCAGGCCGCGCCCCCGATTCCCGCGACGAGCACCACGGCCACCACTCCGAACGCCATCAGCGACCCGCTACCGCCCGAGTCACTGCTCGCGCCCGTTGCCGGCACGACTGGCGTCGCCCTGGCCGTCCCGTGAGCGGTCACACTCACCCCGAAGGCGCTTTCCGTGGCCGTTGGGCTCAATGGGAACAAAGTGATCGCCGTTATGCCTGCCGGTACTGTTCCGGGCACCGATGGCGGGCTCGAAGCTGCTGGGGCGCTCGGAGTTGCCGGAGTCGCCCCGGGTGCCGTGGGTGGGGCCCCTGTCGTCGCCGGAGCTGTGGGTGCCATTACGGTCGGAGTGGCTGTTACCGGTGCGGCCTGGTTGCCGCCCTGGCCGGCCGGATGCCCGCAGATCTGCTCGAACGTGATCGGAAGAGGAGCAGGCGCACTCTGCGGCCCGCCCTTTCCCCATTTCCAACCGTGGACGTCACCGTCGTGGGCGACCGCCCGGTTCGCCGCGATACTCGCGTACTGCCACACCCCGCCCTTCATGATGAAGAACGCCCAGTACGTGCTGTCCGGTGGGAAGCTCTTGCAGTAGCAGCTGTTGAAATCGGTCGCCCCGAAACACCCGACCTCATTCAATGCACAGACTGCGTTGCCTGAACTGCTCTTCACCGATTCCACGCGGTAGCCCGCTGCCGAAAGGAGTTGCTCGCCGTTCAGTCCACCGTCCGGGAGCGCCACGCAGTACGTGTCGGCCTTCCCGTCAGTCTGCACCACCAGCCCTGCCTCACCCCCATCGGCCTGTGCCGTCGCCACTGTCAGTAACGCCGCGCAGGCCGCCGCCAAACCCCATCGAATCGGGGATCGCCAGCCAGCCTTCGCCCCTCTCATAACACGTCCTCCACCACGATCGCCCCCTTCGCGATGCGTGCCACCTGTGTCGGCAACGGCCCATCCGCGGCGAACGCCTGCCGTGCAGGCAGGTCAAACACAATCCGTCCATGTTCCAGTCCCACCACCCGTGTCGCGTACCCTGCCGCCGACTCAACATCATGGGTCGACACGATCGCTGCTCCGCCATTCGCGGCATGCGCCCGCAGGCGCCGGGCCAGCCATGCCTTCGCCTCGCCATCGGCTCCACGCGTTGGCTCATCGAGCAGCCACACACGGGGCTCGTGTGCCAGCATCGCTCCGATTGCGACCCGCTGCTGCTGCCCCACCGAGATGTCCCGCGGATTCCGGTCACCGAGGCTCTCGAGGTTCCACGCCCCGAGCGCACGCCTCGTTGCCGTTCGGAGGTCCTTTTCCCCGCGTACATGCAGCGTGTCGGATAGCTCCTCGCCTACCGTGTCGCGGTAGAGGGCGATTGCCGGGTCCTGCGGCACCATGCCCGCCAGCGCTGTTCGTTCTGCTACCGAACGCGTCGCATCGCTTCCTCCGAATGCGATCCTTCCGCCCGCCAGCGGCGAGAGACCCGCGATCGATCGGAACAACGTTGACTTCCCGCTCCCATTGGCGCCCATCAATGCCACCACCTCACCCTCTCGTAACGTGAGTGAGACCTCCCGCAGTGCCACGTTCTCCCCGTAGGCGACGGTTACGCCGCGCGCCTCAATCACCGTCTCGCCCGGCGTTGGAGGTGCTCCCATGTCATCCCTGGCTCGCGCCAGCCGGGAGGGGAACTCACTCACGGTCAGCGGAACCGGCTCCACGCCCAGCCGGCGCGCCAGCTCGCAGACCGGAGGCACCGAACGTAGTTCGCACGCAGCTTCCCGTGGGGTCAGTGCTCTCACCCGTCCGTCCGCCACCTCGATAACGAGGTCCACCGCTGGCAAGAGCCGCTCGAGCCGGTGCTCTGCGATCAAGACCGTCATTCCGCGGCGATGGAGCGCGCCCGTGAGCGAGAGCACGGCCTCGGCGCCCGCGGGGTCGAGTTGCGACGTCGGTTCATCGAGGAGCAGCATGCGCGGTTCGAGTGCCAGCACGGCCGCAATCGCCACCCGCTGCCGCTCGCCGCCGGAGAGCGTCGAAAGCCGCCGTCTCCGCAGGTGTTCGATGCCAAGTTCGTCCAGCAGCCGTTCGATACGCCTCCGCATCTCGATTGGAGCCACCCCGTGCTGCTCCATCCCGAACGCGATTTCGTCTTCAACGGTGTCCGCGATCGCCTGCGCCTCTGGCTCCTGGAATACCATCCCTGTTACCGTCGCCATCCTTCGTGCCGGGACTCGCGACGGGTCGAGCCCGGCGGCCAGCACCGTCCCTTCCAGGCGCCCGCCATGGAACTGCGGCACCAGCCCGCTGAACAGCCGCAGGAATGTCGACTTCCCACCAGCCGATGGCCCCGCTACCAGCGCAAACACCCCCTCCGGGATGTCGAGCGTCACCCCGTTCAGTGCAGGCACGGTCCCGCCCGGATACCGGTATGTGAGCCCCTCGACGCTCGCAATCATGGTTGAATCGCCCCGGGGGTCCGCGCATCCCGCACCGGCTCGGAGTCCGGGCTCGCCTCGGCCTGCGCGGCTCCGAACGTGAGCCGTATCGCCGGCCACGCCACCGAGAGCGCCACCAACGCCCCGCCAATCCCAAATGGCGGCGTGGCAAGCTCCGCAAACGGGTTGTACCCCAGGTCGATCCAGCCGGCCGAAGATGCAGCTACCACCAGCACCGCTCCGCTTGCCGATGCGGCTGCCAGCGCGCGATCACCTGCGGCGGCAGGTTCGGTGTTCAGCCGCGTCGTGTGTCGCAAGCGGGTGGCAAGCCATGCCCAACCCGCAAGAGCAACAATCCCCGCCCCCGCCAGTGTTCCCCCCAGCCACCTCCAGTCGGGGTAGTAGAACCAGACCGAGACCGCCGCGAGCAGGAGCGGCGCCGCGGCTGCCCCCAGCAGGCGCGGCCCCCGGGCCGGCTCTGGTGTGGCCCCGTAGCCGCGCGCCTCCATCGCCTCCGCCAGCCGCATCGAACGCTCGAGCCCGCCGATGACCGCCGGGACCACGAGTGCTGGCAGGTCACGAATCCCAGACCGCGCGCCGCGCAGTTGTCGCATCTCCCGGATCCGTTGCACGTCCTCGATTGTTGCCGGGAGCAACGTCAGCCCCACGGTCACGACAAGGCCGGCATGAAAGAGCGCAGCCGGCGTCGACCGCAGTATCCGGTGAGGGCTCACCGCATCGTTGAAGACCCCGAACCCGACAAGGACACACAGGATCGCCAGCCCCCGGATCGATGCTGCCACCAGCCCCTCCGCCGAAACCGGCCCGCCAATGCGAAGCCCACCCAGCCACTCGGGTGTATGCGGTCCCGGGATCGTGAACAGGATGTGGTCCCCATAGTTCCCGTTGATCACCGAGACCACGAGCGACATTGCCATCATGCTCGTGCCAAGGATGAGCAGCGCGCGGATCCCCGCGATTCCGGCATGTGTCTTCGGCGCCAGGGCTCCGACGAGCAGGACCGACAGGAAGACGATCGCCAGGTACAGCGGATTGGTGGCGGTCAGTGCGACCGCCATCACCAGCACAATCCACGACATCCAGGCGATCGTCGCCACCGTCAGTCCCTCCCGTTCCTGGTCACCGGCGGCGTCGTGAAAGTGCGAGTGCCACACCCGAGGCTGTGAGCAATCCGCCTGCGATCCCCAGCACCGCGAGACCGTGCACATCCCCACCTGCCGTTGTCCCACTCCCCGTGGCTGGTGGCAGTGGCGCCGCCGTCTTCGTTGCCGTGGTCGAGGGAACGGCAGTCGCGGTCGGTGTTGTGGTCGCACTCGGTGTCGCTGTCGGCTGCGGCCTGACCTGGGTAATCGGCGTGTCGGCGCTGTTGCAGTACGTCCGGCCCGCCAGCGCCGGTATGACCTGTGCGGTCGCAATCACCGGATCGAACCCCGTGAACGAGCCATCGCCGTTCTGTTGCCCCAGCAGGTACGTCCGTGGTGAAGCCCCCGGCAGGATGTATTGTGGGATATCGATCGACTGGCCCGCCGCGAAGAGCGCCTGCACCACGTACGCAGTCGATGACGTGTTCGATTCCGGCGCGAAGCCCCATCCGCCATCCGGTAGCTGGTTCGTCTTGATCCACGTGATCGCCTTCGTGACCGCCGGATCATCCCTGGCTACGCCGCCTGCAAGCAGTGCCTGCATCGCGATTGCCGTTGTATCCGGGTCGCTGTTCCCGGCGAAACCCCAGCCACCGTCGCTGAGCTGCGTCCCCTTCAGTGCTGAAAGAGCGGCTGCCGGTACGGTGTTCCCGGTGCATGCCAGCCCTAGCATCGCGATCGACTGGCTGAAGTCGTCGCTCGCGTACGTGCCTTTGGCTCCATCATATCCCGCGTTGATGAGGGCGATGAGGTTGGCGCCGCCGACGTTCTTCGGGTCGAGCCCGAGCGCCCTGGCTGCCAGCGCGGCCTTGCCCGCTGAGGCCGGAGCTGGCTTGTTCTTCGCGTTCGCCTGGAGGTATTCAGCGGGCGTCTTGCCCCCCGGGGCCTGGTCCCTGGCGGGATCGAATCCGGCCGCCCGCACAGCGAGGATAGCGTCCTCGCTCGTTCCAATGCTGTCGGCGTACGACCCATCCAATCGCAACTGCCCCCCGAGATAGGTGGCGCCCTTGTTGACCGCCCCTGTTTCGGGAATGGCAGCCGAAGCCGTGAGGACGGAGATTGCGGCCACGGTGGCCGCCAATGGGAGCATCAGTCGTTTCATCGGTTCCTCGAATGATTGGCGGCTGTACCCAGCCGCGGCGGATATCAACACCGGGGATCGCGGGAAAACAAGAAACCCGCCCTCGGTACGGGCGGGTTAGCTGCTCTGGCGTGCCATGCGACCGACCCCTTTCGCGCGAAGGATTTCGGTGTAACGGCCCGGGCGAGTGACCTGGCTAGCTCCTCAGAGCATCACAGTTGCGGCACAGCGCCGGATTCTCACCGGCTTCCCCCGTCTTCCGCGCCAACCGGCGCGGCCCGAGTCGCGACGTATTCAGTTGTCTCTAGCACTCTCCACGTACACGCCTCAATCGTCAAGAGAGGCCGCGCATACCCCGGCGTGTGGCCTGGTGCAGGGACTTGCAGGCCACACCCCACAATCACGGGGCCTTGTACGTCAGCCCCACCGCGGCCAGGTTCTCCTCGAGCTTCTCCTTCGTCACGCGCCCCGTCACCTGTCCTCGCAAGATCCCGTCCTTGTCCACGAAGAACGTCGTCGGTAAGCCGCCACCCCCCTGGCCAACCCGGTAGTGGTCCGCTACTTTCCCCGCATCGTCCAGTACCGCCGGGTAGGTCGCGTTGAACTGGTTGAGGATTCCCGTCGCCGCATCAGGCGACTCCTGGTAGTTCACGCCGAGGAAAACGACCTGGCCACCCAGGGTATCCTGCGCTTGCTGGAACTCCGGGATCTCCTCCTTGCATGGCCCGCACCAGCTCGCAAACCAGTTGACCACGACGGCCTTCCCCCGGAAGTCCGAGAGTTTCACCACCTTCGTCGTGTCGCGGGCATCTGCGAGTGCGAAGTCCGGCGCTTTCTCGCCAACCTTTGGCCGTGCTGGCCCAAGCGGGCCTGTGTTCGGGTAGAGGCTCTCTCCGCCCCCCGAATCGTCGCCCGGGCTCACCGTCTTCGAATCACCGCCCGACGTAACCACGTAAACACCGACGGCAAGCGCGACAATCACCGCCACCCCGAGCACGCCATATGTCGCCAGTTTCGATCTGGGCTTCGCTGCCGCCTCTGGTTGCTCACTCATGCTATCTCTGTCCCCGGGGCTTTACGTGCTGGTCTCTGCCCCCCATCGTACCAATCAGCGTGTTCACGCGCCGTCAACCGGTGCCCGCTTCAATGGAGGGACAGATGCCTGCCGCCACGGCCACGGCCCGCATCCTCGTCGTCGAGGACGATGAGACCCTCCGCTTCGCCCTCGTTCACAACCTCGAGCGCGAAGGGTACACCGTTGTCGAGGCCGCTCGAGGTGACGACGCCCTCAGGCTTGCGCGCGAAGACCCGCCAGACCTCATCGTCCTCGATGTCATGCTCCCCGGGATCGATGGAATCCAGGTCTGCCGCCTTCTCCGCCGCGATACAGCCATCCCCATCATCATGCTCACCGCCCTCGGCGGCGAAAGTGACCGCGTCGCTGGCCTCGATATCGGCGCCGACGATTACGTGGCGAAACCCTTTGGCGTCCGCGAGCTCATGGCCCGCATACGCGCACTCCTTCGGCGCAGCTCCCCTCGCGACCATGCTCCAGGCACACCCTCACTCATCACCTCTGGCGACCTTGCGCTCGATTGCGACCGCCGCGAAGGCAAACGCAACGGCCGCGTCCTCGCCCTCAAGCCGAAAGAGTTCGACCTCCTGCTATTCTTCCTCCAACACCCGGGCCGCCTCTTTTCCCGAGAGCAGATCCTGGACGAGGTTTGGGGCTACGACTTTGATGGCGGTCCTCGCACAGTTGATGTTCATATTCGCTGGCTCCGCCAGAAAATCGAAGACGACCCTGCCCGGCCGAAACGCCTGCGGACTGTCCGCGGTAGCGGCTACCTGTTCGAGGGCTGAGCCATGATCCATCGCGACGTCGCCCTTCGCGGGTCCGGGATCGGGCTCGCTTCTGCGCTTGCGGGCCTCATCTGCGAAGGTGTCGCCGCCGGTGCTGGCGGCTGGTCGTGGGTCCTTGCCGCCCTCGTCGCACTCGCCGTCGGCGCCACGGGGGGCTATCTCGCTCTCTACCGTTCGGCCCGTGCAGTCCACGACGTCAGCGTCGCTGCCGAACTCGTCGCCGAGGGTGACCTCGAGCAGCGCGTTCACGATGCCCCTGGCCCCGTCGGCGAACTGACCCATGCCTTCAACGCAATGGCCGGCCGCATCCAGCAACTCTTCGATAGCATCGCTGCCGAGCAGGCGCGCCTCGAGGCAGTCTTCGATGCCTCAACCGACGCCATGGTCGCCCTCGCCCGCGATACGACCGTTCGTTTCCTCAATCCCGCCGCTGTCCAGGTCCTTGGGGGCAGTATGAGCAGCGCCATCGGCCGCCCTTTCATCGAAACGGCGCGCGATTACGAACTCGACGCCCTCGTCCGCCAGGCTATCGCTGCCCCCGGCGAGCCGCACACCTCGGTCATTACCTTTGGCCCCGGCCGGATCCCGCTTCACGCCTCGGCCGTCCCCATCGCAAATGGCGGCGACTGGGCAGCCCTCCTCCTTCTCACCGACCTCACCGAGGTCCAGCGAGTCGACCAGGTTCGGCGTGACTTCGTGAGCAACGTCTCTCACGAGTTGCGTACCCCCCTTGCCTCCATTCGTGCACTCATCGAGACCATCGAGGTGGGTGGAGTGGACCCTGGCGATCAGGCCGGGTTCCTTGCCCGGATCCGCCAGCAGGTCGACCGCCTCACCGCCCTCGTCAACGAACTCCTCGATCTCTCCCGTATCGAATCGGGCGCCATCGACCTTCGGCCCGAGGATGTTGCACTCGGTGAGGTGATTGCCGAGGCCGCCTCCCTTCTTCGCACCGAGACCGATGCCCGGGGCATAACCATCGGCTGCCCGGCTCGCGGCGAGGGCGTCGTTGAAGCAGACCGCGCGTCCCTCCTCCGCATGGTGAGCAACCTTCTCGACAACGCCATCAAGTACAGTCCGCCCGGCGGTGTCATCCACGTTACCGTCACCGATGAAGGGGCCCTCGTCGCCCTTCATGTCCGCGATGAGGGCCCCGGTATCCCTGAGCCAGAGGTACCGCGCGTCTTCGAGCGATTCTACAAAGGTGAGCAATCGCGCGCCGATTCCGGTACCGGCCTCGGCCTCGCTATCGTGAAGCACCTCGTCCGTGCACATGGCGGTACGGCCGCAGTTACCAGCCGCGAAGGCCAGGGGGCCGAGTTCACGGTCCGCCTGCCCAAACGCTACGTCGGCCGGACGAGATTCTGAAGCAGCGGCGTCTCAGCTCACTCTGCCAGTCTAACCCGCCGAAACGACACGCAGCCGCCCGCCGGGTCGCACCGGGGTTTCAGTCGTCCGCTCCACCACGAAGCGTCGCATTGCGCGCTGCATCTCAGCAGGGTGGGAGAGATCGAACGACGGAGCTGTGAACCCAATCACTCCAGCCTCCAGCATCGCCGCCGCGACCGCTTCCGTGCCGGGCCGGTAACGCCCACTCGCGACCTGAGCCTTGAGCGCCGCAACCTTCGCCGCACGCGATTCCTCGTTGAATCGCTTCGCCAGGGGCATCGCCTGCATCGTCATCTCGTTCTCAGTCCGGCTCATCTCGTCACCTCGCGTCGTTCTACCATGGTTTACGGACGGTGACTGGCGCGTCTAAAGGGGGTGAACGCGAAAAATAGGGTGTTTTTCGTTAAGAAACGGCCGATAGGAGAACCCGTGATGGCCCGGTTAGCCCCTACGGGTGTCCGGCAACCATCATCTTGATTCCTCAGAACGCAGTCCCCGTCACGAACTTCGTCCGCGACTTGCTCCTGCCCTCGGTGCCCCTGCCCGCCTACTTCGAATCACCCGTTTCCATCGGGAGCTGCGGGTCAGCCGCCCACTCCGAGAGTGACGCGTCATAGATCGCCACATCCGAGTAACCCGCCATCACTGCCGCAAACGCCGTGCTGCTCGCCGCGATTCCGCCGCCGCAGTACGTGATCAGCCGTTCAGAAGGCCCCACTCCTGCGGCTGCGAACTGCTGCTTCAACTCGTCGATGCTTCGATACTTCTGCGTCAGCGGATCAACCACACCGTGACTGCCAAACGCCGGTACATTCACACTCCCGGTGATGTGCCCGGCCCGCCCATACGGTGCCACCTCTCCCCGGTGCTGTTGCCTGTCCAGGGCATTGATGATGCACGTCGTGTCCGTCCCGATTGCGTCGAGGACGGCCTCCTTCGCTACGACGAGGCCGGGTCGCGGTCTTGCTGTGAATGTTGCCATTACGGGCGAAGCGGGCTCGGCAGAGACCGGCCGCTGCTCGGCCGTCCATGCCGCCCACCCGCCATCGAGAATCCGGGCATTGTCGAACCCGAATGCCCGCAGCATCCACCAGACCCTTGCGGCCCACATGCTCCCGGCCCGGTCGTAGAGCACCACCTGCGTGTCGTCCCCAACACCATACTTCCCCATCGCCTCGGCGAACTGCCCCGCCGGAGGCAGCATGAACCGGAGCGGGTGTGCCCGTTCACTCAGATCGCCGGGAATGTCCGCGAAGACCGACCCCGGGATATGCCCCGCCGCCCACTCATCGCGGCCGGGCACGACTCGATAGCCCGAACGTCCATCTTCCGGCGGCAGGAGAAACACCGTGCACTCGAGAATGCGAAGCCCGGCACGCCCCAGGTTCTCGTTCAGCCACTCGGTGCTCACGAGGAACTGTTCTCTCTCTGCCATATCCGGAAACCCCCATCCATACGTGGCGCCGGCCTTGCGCCGTCCACCATTTCCCGCAAGTGTATCCATCCACCCGTCCATTCGTCCCCTCGCCCTCCGTCGCTTTCTGGTTATCCTGTTTCCACGTATTCCCGGCAGGACCGAAAGGAGAGAGAGGCCGGCAGCCAGTGCGCCGAACCTCGAACACACCATGCCCGAAACCCCCCAGGAGGCCCTTCAGCGCCTCCTCCGTATCCTCCATCTCACGCGGCTCAGCGATGACTCCTTCCGGGGCGAGGTCGATCAGCAGGAAGGGCGCCTTTTTGGTGGTCTCATCCTGAGCCAGGCCGTCATCGCCGCCGGCCGCACCGTCAACCAGGGCGTCATTCACTCCCTGCACGCGTACTTCCTTCGCGCCGGCAAGCCAATTGAGCCCGTAACCTACAATGTCGAACGCCTGCGCGACGGCCGTACCTTCACCACCCATCGCGTCACCGCCATCCAGGCCGGTGATGCCATCTTCGAGGCGTCCGTCAGCTTCACCATTCCCGAAACTGGTATCTCGCACCAGAAATCGATGCCCGATGCCCCCGCTCCCGAGAGTCAACCGAGTTGGTGGGAGTCCATCCGTGACACCCTCCCGCCCGCTGCCCGCGAGATGATGACCCGCCGCGGGCCGATGCGCGGCTTCCATCCCCTCGATATGCGGTCTGTCCGGGCTGGCATGATCGGCGAAGACAACCTCCCCCACCGCACTGTCTGGGGTAAGCCAACCAGCGACCTCCCCGAAGACCCGCTCATCCATGCCGCCGCCATGGCCTACTTCAGCGATAGCGGCCTCGTTGCCACGGTCGGTACCGCCTACGGGATGTGGGGGCCCGGCGGCTCAACTGCAAGCCTCGACCATGCCATGTGGTGGCACCATCCCCCGCGCTTCAACGACTGGCTTCTCTATGTCTCCGATAGCCCGGCCGCACATGCCGCGCGTGGCCTCATCTTCGCCCATATGTATAGCCGCGAGGGCGCCCTCGTCGCCAGCGTCGCCCAGGAGGGCCTCTTCCGCCCCCAGAAGACATGACCAGGGTGCGGCATCTGCGTCGATCGCCGCGGTCGCGCAGCATTGGGCCCGGTAACCATGATGCCAGTGCTGTCCGGGCGGCCCCGCAGGCAGCCGTCCCGATACCGGCCACCGATATCGACACACCAGGGTCGGAGGAAGGCAATGGCGAAGAACACATGGGAAGGTGAGCGGGTGCGCCTGCGTGCTGTCGAACCGGGTGATTGGCAGCACTTCATGGAGTGGGCTCGCGACGAAGAAGCGAGCCGCCTCGGCTGGCAGGTGAACCTCCCCCAGGGCTCCGAGGCCGTCAAGAAGGCAGCCGAGGAACAATCAGCCAGGCAGGATCGCAATGACGACAATATGAGGTTCGTGATCACCACCCTGCGAGGTGTGGCCGTTGGCAGCATCGATACCCACCATGCCGACCGCCTCAATCGCCGCTTCGAATACGGTATCAGCCTGGCGCGTGAGCACTGGGGCCAGGGCTTCGCAACCGATGCCCTCGAGATCCTCTTCCGTCACTACTTCGGCGAGCTCGGGTACCACAAGGTCAACGCCTGGGTGTACGCCTTCAACGACCGCTCCATCGCCTTCCACGAACGCCTCGGGATGATCCGTGAAGGCACAGCCCGCCAGACGCACTTCACGCGTGGCGAGTTCCACGATGAACATCTCTATGGCATGACGGCCGGCGAGTTCTGGGACCGGTATGGCAGGTAGGCCGGTAATAGCCTTCCTCCGCCCCTCGCGATCGCCCCGTCTCTAGAACGTCACCTTCCGCAGCTTTCCGTCCGAGAAGAGATAACCGGTGCCATTGCGGGTTGCGAACGCTGCGCTGGCATGGAAATCCTTGTGCTTGTACTGGCGGTCGAACGCCCCATCCCGCCGGAAGACGGTGATACGGTCGTTCGCCGCGTCGAGTACGAACAGGTCACCGTTCTTCTGGAGCGATTGTGGTGACTCCGCCGCGACGAGCCGCTTGTCGATGCCACCTTCCGATAGGGTGAGTGCCAGCTGCCCCGCGAACCGGTGCAACGTCCCGTTTGCGTCCGCCGTCACAATGTCGCCATCCACCATCAGCCGCCGCGCGGCCGCAAGGTCCGGCGTTTCGAGCACCTTGACTGCCGTCCCCCCGAACGCACCGTCCACCTGGCTGAGCCGGTAAATCGCCGATGCCGATGCGTCGAGCACGTACAGGTCACGCCCGCTGGTCGCGATATCCGTCACCTTCAGGTTCGCCGGGATGTTCAACGAAACCTGGCGCAAACCGCCTGCCGGGCTGAACGCCCACAGCTGATTCGTCGCGTCCACGATGAGCAGCCCGCCGTTACCGCCGTCAAGCCAGGCGCTGGCGATCGGACGCGTGCGTCTTGCATCCTTGTCTTCCGTGTAGATCACCTTGCGCTCACCGCCCTGCAGCGCCATCGAGATCACCTGCCCGGCCGTCGTATCGAGGATGTAGGCGGTGTCGTCGCTCACCGTCAGCCGCGCCACATTCACGGGCTTGTCGCCGAACTGCTCCAGCGATCCGATAACCTCCACTGCGGCCGGCGCTTTCACCGCGTCCATCACGTCGAGCGCGCCCTTCACCTGCTTCAGCAGGTCACCGGCTTCCGGGCCCGCTTCGCTCATCGCCTGCGCCTCGAGGAGCATCGCATTCGCTTCCGTCAGCGCCTTCCGCTTCTCCCCCGGATCCTGCTGCACCCGGGCGTTGGTGATCCGTTGATTTGCCCCATCGATCAGGCTCGTATATCGCTCACTCGATTGCTGATCGAGCATCCGCGGCACCGTAACCACGCCCACGAGCGTCAGCAGTATCCCCAGGCCAACCACGATGACCAGCCACGTTGGCGGTAGCTGGGGTGCGACAGTCGTCCGCCGCCCACCGATGTTCCCGTTCCCTTTCCAGCGGCCCCCCATGTTGCCGCGCACCCGTACCAGCGACCCGCCACTGTTCAGAGTCGAGACGGCTTCTCCCGCAATCGTCTCCGAACTCGGCAGCACGATACTCTGGCGCGCCCGGCTCTCCGCGGCAAGTTCGTCCACCAGCGGCACTTCGTCGAAACTCACGTCCGGTGGTGCGGGCGGCTGGTCATCGCGCACCAGGCCTCGGGAGAAACTGTCCTTCCGCTCATGGCGCCGCCGTTGGGATTGCCCCGACCCGAGCGAGTCCACCGTCTGTGAGCCACCACCGGCCACGGCGACCGACGTTGTCGCTGCGGGTTTCGGGCTCGAACGCCATGCTGCCCGGCCCGCTGCCACCTGTGCCTGGACTACCTGTGCCTGCGCAATAGCCGCTCGTGCTCGCCGCTCAGCCGCAATCCGCGTCAGCGGTGATTCGCCCGATACGCGAGCGAGCGGCGCCGGGATCTCGGTGACCAGTGCCGGCACCGCACCGCCCATCTGGGGCCGGGGCACCACTTCCTGCAACTGCTGCCGCGCCAGCAGCACCGCATCCTCGGCCTGGTCATCGATAAACAGGCTCGGCTGGTAATTCGGCCCATCACCAGCCTGCGCAAGTCCAGTACCAGCACTCTCCGGCTCAGGGAGTGTCACAGAGGTTGTCGCATCGATGACGAACTCGTCGTCCTGCCGACGCTGCTGTTTGCCGGGTTTCGGTTGCGGACCGTTCACCAGCATCACGGTGAACTGCCGGAGATCCTCCCGCACTTCGGAGATCCGGTGATACAGCTCGGGAAGCACCTGCTCATTCGGGAGCCTCAGGATGCCGTGCAGGATCTCGTCGTCGATCAGCCGAAGCGCAACCGTCGAAACCATCAGGAGCCGGTCTCCCGCGACGAAATCGATGCGCGTCAGCTGTGGCACGACCGGCCCGGAGCCAATAGGCCGTCCGTGCTCTTCGTCGCTGAAGTACGCCGTCACCTGGCCGTGATGGACGTGAAAAACCACCGAGGGGCCCGCCTGGGCGATAACTGCCTGCCCGCCACGGCGTCCAAAGCAGGTGAGCCCCAGGCTTACCCGGTGCTGCGCAATGCTCTTCCGATTCCATTCCTGCAGATTCCGTTCCGCTTCCTCGAACAGGCGCGTAAGCGAGCCCGTCAGGCTCATGTCCAGCGTATTCCACGCCTGCCCCAGCGCCGAAACGACATGCCCGGCGAATGCATCGCCCGCGGGCGTCGTGCCCTCGGCCAGGATCAGGAGCTCTGCTCGGTCGTCGGTGGGGCCTTTACCATGGAAAATCCCGGCATTCGGGCCCCGGTCGACCGGTTCGCCATCTACTATCGCGAACTGGCCAACCTGGAGTGGTTCGGTCAAGCGAGACCGTCCTTTTCCTCACAGAATTGGCACGGGGTATGACGGAACCTGGCCCTACCCGGCTTCACCGGGCCCCCGCATGGACCACCAAGGCACTATATCACCGGCTTCCGCGATGAAAGCAACCTCCAGACTGCTCGTCAGTGAGGGGTTCACCCCATTTTGAAGTGGTTTGACACGCCTTTTCTCTGTCCGCTCCCTGACTCCGAGGCCTCAGCCCTCAGCGCGCCAGCACCCACGCTCGTGCCGTGAGTTGCTAAGCTTCTCCTCCAGACTCGCAGGGCGGGCCTTTTGGCCCGTGAAGGGACAGGAAATGGCCGGGATCCAGCACCGCACAATCCAGACGAACGGCATCAACATGCACATCGCCGAGGCCGGGACCGGCCCGCTCGTCATCTTCTGCCACGGCTGGCCCGAGTCATGGTACTCCTGGCGCCATCAGCTCAGTGCCCTCGCAGACGCTGGTTTCCATGCTGTCGCACCGGATCAGCGCGGCTACGGCCAGACCGACAAACCCATCGCGGTCGACCACTACACCCAGCTCCATATGGTCGGCGATATCGTTGGGCTCGTGAACGCCCTCGATGCCGAAGACGCCGTCATCGTCGGCCACGACTGGGGTGCCCCCGTCGCCTGGAACTCCGCCATGATGCGCCCCGACCTCTTCCGCGCCGTTATCGGCATGAGTGTCCCCCATTCGCCACGTGGCCCCATGGCCCCGACCACCATGTTCAAGGCCCTCTTCGGCAACAACTTCTTCTACATCCTCTATTTCCAGGAACCGGGACGGGCAGAGGCAGAGTTCGAAGCTGATGTGCGCAAGACCATGCGCATGATCCTCTTCTCCGCCAGCGGCGACCTCCCGCCCCGCGAACGCCAGCAACTCCAGAAAGGTGCGAAGTTCCTCGACCAGATGGAGGATCCAACCACCCTCCCTCCATGGCTCACCGAACAGGACATCGACTACTACACCGGCGAGTTTGAGCGTTCCGGCTTCCGCGGGGGCCTCAACTGGTATCGAAATATGGACCGTAACTGGGAGCTCACGGGCGCCTGGCACGACGCAAAGATCACCGTCCCCGCACTCTTCGTGGCGGGCGACAAGGACCCGGTCCTCACCATGATCCCGGGCGGAAACATCCTCGATGCCATGCGCCCTGCTGTCCCCGGCCTCGTGGACGCTGTCCTCATCCCCGGCGCCGGGCACTGGGTCCAGCAGGAGCGCCCCGCCGAGACAAATGCCGCCCTTATCTCTTTCCTCAGGAGTCTCTGACCATACCCGGCGCAACCCCCATCCCGCGATCGTCTAGAATGTCGGCAAATCAACGCTCGGAGTGCATTTCATGGGAAAGCTCGATGGCAAGACAGTCATCGTTACTGGTTCGAGCCGTGGAATCGGAAAGATGATAGCCGAGGTCTTTGCTGCCGAGGGCGGCCGCGTTGCCTGCGTCGCTCGCACCCTGCACGAAGGCGACCACCCCCTCGAAGGGTCACTCGAACATACCGTAGCCGGGATCGAGGCGGCTGGCGGCGATGCGATGGCCATCGCCGCCGATATCTCCCAGCACGAAGAATGCGTCCGCGTCGTCGATGAAGTGCGCAACGCCTATGGCCCCATCGACGTTCTCGTGAACAACGCCGCACTGACCTACTTCATCCCAATCAAAGACTACCCGGTAAGCAAGTGGCATCGCTCGATCGCTGTCAACTTCCACGCCCCCTTCTACTTCAGCCAGCTCGTTCTCCCCGACATGATCACCACGGGAGCTGGCTCGATTGTCAATATCTCGAGCGGCGCCGCAATCGGCCCCGGCCGCGGGCCTTACCCGGCCGAGGTTGGCCGCGGGGGAACACTCTATGGTGCAGAAAAGGCCGCCCTCGAACGCTTCACCCAGGGCCTGGCGAGCGAGGTCTATGCCGACGGTGTGAGTGTCACCTGCGTTTCACCCTCCCAGGTTGTGCCTACCCCCGGTACTGTCTTCCATCACCTCGTTACCGGTATGGATGACCCCCGCGGCGAGCCGCCCGAGCTCATGGCCAGGGCCGCCCTCCTCCTCGCCACAGAGCCATTGGAGAAGATCTCGGGCCGCGTCACCTACAGCCAGGAGATCCTCCAGGAGTTCGGCTGGATCACGAACGGCAAAGGCACCGGCATCGACCGAAAAGGTTCCGGTTACAGCCAGATCTAGGAATCGCCGGTTTCAGCGAGTGGCTGCCGCCAGGCGCCCGCGATTCCACGCCCCCGGCCGATACGGGCTACGGGTCGCACATCACGACCCGTAGCCCCCGGGGTGTCATCCACGCTGCTCCGGCCTATGGCTCCATCACCACGCGCCCAAATGCCTGGCGGCTTTCGATGTAACGGTGCGCGTCGGCAGCATCTTTCAACGCGAATACCCGGTCGATCATCACGTGCAGGTCACCCCTGGCCACGTCGGCGAGCAGGCGCTCAATCATGGCCCGGCAACGCCCCGGATTTGCCTGCATCTCGGCCCCCAGGAATACCCCGGTCAGCGATGCGTTCTTCTGCATCAATGGCGAGACGTCCGGGGTGATGGCATCCCGCCCCGCGCGCCCCACCCAGCTGATCCGCCCACGATACGCCAGCGCCGAGATACTCCCCTCGAGGGTCTTGCCGCCAACAGAGTCCACCACGAGATCGGCGCCCTCACCGTTCGTCACCTGGAGCACCCGTGCGACGAAGTTCTCCCGCGCATAGTTGATCGGGTGGTCGAGGCCGATCTCCTTGAGCCGTCCCAGCCGCTCATCACTCGACGCAGTGGCGATCACCGTCGCTCCCGCACGCTTCGCAAGCTGGATTGCTGCAATCCCCACGCCGCTTGCTCCCGCATGCACGAGCACCGTCTCGCCGCTCTTCAGGTGACCAAACTCAAACAGGCAGTCATCCGCCGTTGCGAACTCAATCGGTACACACGCCGCAACCTGGAGGTCCATCCCATACGGGATGAGATAGGTGGCCTGTGCCGGTACCGAAACGACCGAGGCGTGCGAACCGAAACCCATCGTCGCGACCACCGCCTGGCCCGGTTCCCGGTCGGTCACGTTGGCGCCAACTTCACGGATGATGCCCGCGCACTGGTACCCCACGATATGCGGTGTCGTTGCCAGCACTCCGCCCTGCCGGTGAAGTGTGTCGCCACCCTGGATGCCGATCGCCTTGACGTCGATGATCACACCGCTCGGCCGGCACACCGGGTCCGGCAACTCCTCGTAGCGGAAGACTGAAGGGTCACCCGTTTCATAATAGACGGCCGCTTTCATGGCGAGACTCCTGCAAGTAAGTGCAACGAGTCTACGCCCGAACCGTCTCCTCGCGCCCCACCATCGGCCACACCGGCTACCTTCGCGACACGATCATGGGTGGCCCCCCGCACCCCCGGCTACTGCGCTCGAACCAGCAGAACGTGTGCGAGCCTAACCGTGCAGCTTCGGGTCCGACGATGTGTCCATGATATGCAGCGCCCGCCGAACCAGTGCCTCACAGCGCTCCCCGTACCCTTCGAACCCTTCACCCACCGTCTGGCCTGCCAGGAATCGCGCGTGAATACCCTCCACAATGACGGCCAGCTTGTACGCCGCCAGCGCCGTGTAGTAATCGACATGCGCGATGCTCCGGCCGCTTACTCTCCCGTATTCGTCGATCAACTCCTGCCGCGTGAGAAAGCCCGGTGCGGTTGTGAAATCCGTCCCCGAAACCGACTCCGGCGAGTCACCCGGCTCCACCCAGTAGAGCAGCGTGTACCCCAGGTCGGTTAGCGGATCACCCAGTGTCGACATCTCCCAGTCGAGCAGTGCGATCACCTTTCCGGGGTTGTCCTTCGCGAACATCATGTTCCCCAACCGGTAATCGCCATGCACGATCGTCGGTGCTGGCGATTCCGGCAGAGCCGCCTTCAACCGGCGAATTACCTCGTCGATCTCCGGGAGCGGCCGTGTCACCGACCGTTCCCATTGCTCGCTCCAGCGCCGCACCTGGCGCTCCAGGTACCCCTCCGGCCGCCCAAACTCGCCGAGACCAATCGCCGCGTAATCCACCGCGTGAAGCCTCGCCAGCGTCCGGATCATACCCAGGCCAACTTCACGGCGGCTCTCCGGGGTCGGGATCAACGCCTCCGGAATCTGGTCGCCGATGTACCCGTCCATGAAATCCATCACATAGAACGGGGCGCCGTTGACGCTCGTGTCCTCGCACAGCGCCACCGTCGTAGGCACGGGGACATCCGTCTTTCCCAGCGCCGAAATAACCCGGTACTCGCGCACCATATCGTGCGCCGTTGGTAACACATGCCCAAGCGGAGGGCGGCGAAGTACCCACTCCTTCCCGCCGCCAGCCACTTTGTACGTGATGTTCGAGCGGCCACCACTGATGAGCGAGATCGTGAGTGGCACGCCGCCACCCGGGATGTTCTGGGCGAAATACGTCGAGACGCCCTCGTAGTCGATGCCTGCGGGAACGCTGCTTTCCATGGTCCGCAAAGTATACGCCTCTCACCCATTCGCCCCCTCGCCCCCTCGCCCTCTCGCCCCCTCGCCCATTCGCCCTCTCGCCCCCTCGCCCTCTCGCCCATTCGCCCTCTCGCCCCCTCGCCCTCTCGCCCCCTCGCCCATTCGCCCCCTCGCCCTCTCGCCCTCTCGCCCATTCGCCCATTCGCCCATTCGCCCCCTCGCCCATTCGCCCATTCGCCCTCTCGCCCCCTCGCCCATTCGCCCATTCGCCCTCACCCTCCCTTTCCCCCCGCCGTTTCCGCAAGAGCGCCGGATGCTATCCTCCCCTGACACAGATCGTATCCCCGGGTGGGCGCCCATCGCCCGCCACATTTCGCTCGCAGGAACACCCACCGCTATGTCGAACCGCCAGGCTCGCCGCGAACAGCAGCGCACCAACCGCCCTTCCCGCCCCACCGGCAGCCGCCAATCCCGGCCAGGTGCGGCTCCCCCGAAGCGATCCGGTGGCGGCCCCGACCTTCTCTCGCGGCCATTCCTGATTGTCGTCTCCGGCGTCGTCGTCCTCCTCGCTGTCATCCTCGGCGTCTACATGGTCGCGAGCGGTGGCGGCAGCGATAACGACCTCGTCAAGAAGCTCGAACAGGCCAAGGCCGATATCCCGGCCGACCTCGTGAAGGGCACATCCATCGGCAAGGATGACGCCCCCTTCAAGCTCGTCGCCTACGAGGACTTCCAGTGCCCCTACTGCCTCAAGTTCACCGCTGAGCAAGAAGGCGAACTCATCGACAAGTACGTCAAGACGGGCCAGCTGCAGATTACCTACAAGCACCTCCCCATCCTTGGCCGTGGCGAGTCGACCCACGCCGCTATCGCCAGCCAGTGCGCCGCCGACCAGGACAAGTTCTGGCTTTATCAAAACAAGCTCTTCACTGTTCAGGCCCAGGCCGGCCAGCTTTCGGGTGAAAAGATCGATGTCGGCCGCTTCAGCGACGACAACCTCCGCAAGTACGCCGGCGAACTCGGCCTCGACCAGGCGAAATTCGACTCCTGCCTCAACAGCGGCAAGTTCGACCAGTTACTTGCCGACCAGAACCGTGAAGCAAAACAGTATGGCTTCAGCGGCACCCCATCGTTCCTTGTAAACGGCCAGCCACTCGGCAGTGGCACCCCGTCCAACATCGACGGTTGGCAGCAGATCTTTGATGCCGTCTCCAAGGCCCAGACTGCCGCCGCCGCTTCCGCCTCGCCATCCGCTACCGGTAGCGCTACCACACCCGCACCCACTACAACCACGGCGGCTACGCCGGCGGCATCCCCGACACGATAGGGAGCCCGCACCATGGCCACGGGCACACCGAATCGTGAAGGCTGGGATGGCTGGCTCGGCCCTCGCACCTGGGGCCCCGTGGCCGCCATCCTCGTTGTTGCGATAGCCGTGCTTGGCGCCATGC
Source organism: uncultured Anaerolineaceae bacterium (assembly GCA_964508715.1). Taxonomy (GTDB): domain Bacteria; phylum Chloroflexota; class Dehalococcoidia; order Tepidiformales; family Tepidiformaceae; genus JAKALX01. Next base: position 41,145 of record CAZDUX010000013.1, read on the forward strand.
TCGCCATCAAGTGGGACGATGGCACGAACGTGGCCCAGGCCACGCAACCGGCAGACGGCGCCGAAGCACTCCTCACCGGTGGCCGCCAGTCCACGCATGAACACGCCGACTTCCTGGTGATCATCCGTGGCAAAGCCTACGACTACGGGCAGGATCGCTTCATCGCCGAAAAAGGCAACGAAAAAAGCGACGCTGCCCACGTCCACGATCCCGACCACACCGTCGTCCACATCCATAAGACAGGTACCACGTGGGACGAGTTCTTCCGCAGCGTCGACACCATCCTCACCGACCCGTCCTATCCAACCGTGAAACCCGGTACATCTTGCATCACCATGCCCGGCGCGCCGAAGCTCTGCGAAGGTAATGGCGAGACCATGAAGTTCATCGTCAACGGCGTCCAGATCGACGGTATCGCCAACATGAACGTCCACGACATGGACCGCGTGCTTCTCAGCTTCGGCCCCGAGACCGTGGACCAGGTGATGCAGACCCAGTGGCCGAAGGTCAGCGACAAGGCCTGCATCGTCAGCGAACGCTGTGCCAGCCGTATCCCCCCGAACCAGCCCCAGGAGATCTGCCAGGGCCAGGGCGACTGCGCCAAACCCGGCGGGTAGGCGGCGACGTCCGTCCGAACCCTCTCCATCACCCGGCCCGCCCATCTCTCACTACGAAGATGATTCACGGTGGGACGAGCTATCTCGCACCCGGCCGGTGCCTTCGATAGGACGTTACCACCGTCAGCCGAGCGGCTGGATGATCAGCGTCTCCAACGCCGACTCCGGCACCGCGCCGGGCTCATTCAGGTAGACCTCACGGCACGGGCCTGCCGGCTCTTTCCCATGCTGCGCAATCCATCCGAATAACTCGGCGTAGACCGCCCCCGTCCCGCTGTACGGTCCGCGATAAAGGACTTCGGCCGCCGGCCCCGCCGGGAGCGTCAGTCCACGCACTTCACCTTCGCCTTCGATCGCCCGGGTCAGCGGAAACCCCGCTTCCACATCCACGGCCTCGGGTTCGACCGAGTAGTACTGTGCGAACGGTGGACCGGCGAACTCCGCACCGTGCCGCCCGGCGTACTCCATCAGCACTCCGAACGCCCGGCCAAAGAACTCCGGCAACCGGGCCACCGGCACGCTCTCGCGGATTGCGATCGCTGGCTGCTCCGCTAACGTGACTTCCCTGATCTCGAGGCTCATCGTTTCCTCCTCCAGCCGGGCTACGCCGACGGTATACCGGTGCGTCGCCGGACTCGAGGTGCAGAGGGCTCGTCATTGCTGCACCTATCGCCCAATACCTATCACCCGATGGATCAGCCAGCCGCAAGACTCCGCCTCAATCGAACCAGCGCATCTCGCCCGGCTGCAGACCCACCTCGAAGGCACGGCCCCGCGCCTCGACAGCGATCGTCCGCGTCTGCTCCAGGTCGTTTCGCACCTGCACGCGCCCGCTTACCTGCCGCACGAGCAGGTCCTTGTAGGTCAGGCTCGCCGAGTCGCCCACCACCCGCGGTGTCGGGCCTCGCCCGCTCACCTGCCACAGCACTGCATCGTGTGGCCGCAGGTACACATCGCCCATCCCGAGCAGGCGGCCGGCCCAGGCATCGAACGCCACCTCGCCGGGTCTTAGCAGTTCGCCCGTCACCACCCAGCGGGCCTCGTCGCTCCAGTTCAGCACGCCCACGAGGAATCGCCCCTCGCCCAGGTCCGCCCGCCATGTCGACGGCACCGGCCCCTCCGATGGGTCATATGGCTCGGCCGCCACGCCGGGCGGTGGGAACAGCGCCAGCGCCATCGCCTGCCGCTCCGGCGAAAGCTTCGGCAGGTCGTCGCTCGCCACCACCATCCCCCCGCTCAGTGCAATCGCGGTCGCGAGGAAACGCGTCTCCTCCGGCCCCAGTGCCGTGTCGTTCTCTCGCACGATCAGGCAGTCCGGGTCGTTCGCCCACCAGCGGTTGTGCATCCAGTTGCGCTGGAGCGTCATCCGCATCGCGTGCTTCACCGATGGGTTCACGCCGTCGAACCAGAGCTCCTTTACGTCCGGCCCCACCCGCATGGCGTCGACCAGCCCCACCGCCGGCCCAAAATGGCACGTGCATCCGAGGATGAATGTCTCCTGGCCAGCCGCCTCGCGGATGATCTCCAGTCCGCGCCGCAAGTTCTGGGCAGCCGTTGTGCCCGCGGCGTGGTACGCCACCATTGATGCTGGTCGTGCCGCATACGCTAGCGCATCGAGCTTGAGGTACTCGTAGCCCCACTCGCGCACCACCGTCCGCACCGTATCGCGAAGCCACTGCTCCGCCTCCGGATGCGTGCAATCCAGCACAGCACACCGCCCCAGCCATAGCTCAACGAACAGGATCTCGCCGTCCCTGGTCCGCAGGGCCAGCTCGGGATGCTCCCGCAACGCCGCCGAATCCTCGTGCAGCACGAACGGCGCCAGCCAGATCCCCGGCCTGTATCCCGCCTCGCGGATGCGGCCGGCCAGCGCCTTCATCCCCGATGGGAACTTCGCGTTGGGGACGAGCCAGTCGCCGGTGTGGCTCTGAAACCCGTCATCGATCTGCACGTATTCCGCCGGGTGCCTCTCCGCCACCATCGCCTCGAGGTTCGCCACCACGTCCGTCTCGCTCACCCGGTTGTAAAAGTAATACCAGCTGCACCACCCGCCTGGCACATGCCCCGGGACCCGCGCCGACATCTCCCGCCCGGCCACGTCCGCGTACCGCTCCATCATCGCGAGCGCATCACGCCCATCCATGAAGAGCAGCGGTGGACACGTATATACCTCGCCCGGAGCAACCTCCACGCCATCGAGGTCGAAGACGAGCGCGATCCGTGTCACATGCTCTTCGTCTTCGTCCACGTCGACCTCGAAGTCGAAGAAGCAATGGCTCATATCGAGCGAACCCGCGAGAAGAACCGGGGCCGCCTTTGCCGGGAGCGTCAGCGTCCCTGCCTCGCGGCTCACATAGCGCCGTCCGCCCCCGTCGAGTTGCCTGGCGAACCGCCCGTCGTACCCCTCTGCCGCCGGCGACCCGAAGTTGCGGACGATCGCATCCATCTGCATGTAGCGGCCATGGAGCCACGCCCAGCCATCGGCTGCCGGGATGCGCACGTTCGCAACGAGTCGCAGGTCACCCGGCCGCAGCGTCGCAGCCGACCTATTCGTCAGCGAAACGAGGAGTCGCCCGCTATGCGCCTCGTGGCTGAAGGCGATATCTGCATCGGTAACCGGCTCTGCCTCGAGTTCGAGGCCCCATGGAAGGTTTGAGGGAAACATCGCCCCATACTAGTACGCGCATCAGAGACGGTCGTGGCGGCCCACGGCGGTCCGCGCCGCCGTCCCCGCGGCCGGGCGTTCTGTATCGGCGGCTCGCTGCTCGCTGCCAGCCCCGGCCCGGGAATCCGGGCTCACGACCTGCCGCAACTCCTCTTCGGGAGGGTGCAGCCCCCGGAAGAACGCGTAATAGACTGCCGCGTTCGCCAGCTGTGCCAGCGCCCCGAGCCCGAATGGCAGCGCCATCGCGATGTGCTCGAACAGGTATCCCGCGAAGGCCGGGCTGGCCGCCGACGTTACCTGCGATGGGAGATTCGATAACCCCGCCACGATGCCGCGCTCCTCCGGCGGTACGACCCCCATCACGTACGACTGCCGCAACGGCAAACCCACCCGCTGAACCATCATCCGGACGAAGTACACAGCACCGGCCATCCAGAATTGCGGCGCAAGCACCATCGGGACGATGAGCAGCGCACTGATAACCCGCGTCGCCACGATTGCCCGGACGATGCCGAGCCGCTCTGCTACCGATGCCGCACTCAGGGTCGATGCCATCGCCGCCAGGTTGATCATCGTGTAGAGCACCCCGATCGTCCCCGGACCGGCACCAAAACGCCGGTAGAACCAGTACGTAACGAATGGCCCGAAGAAACCCACCGCGAGTCCGTTGAGCCCGTTCGTCAGCCACAGCTTGCGCAAGATGGGCCACGACTTGCGAGGCATGCCGATCGCTCGTTTTCCCGGTTGGTGCTCGGTCCTTCTCGGCGCGATGGGTAACGGCAGCAGTCCCGCCGCCAGCGTCATGCATGCGAATACAATGAAAGCAGGCCGGTACGCGTTCAGCCCGTGCAATCCCAGGTGGCCGGCAATACTGGGAATGAACGCCAGCGGCCCACCCCCAATCAGGGCCCCCAGCGATGAGGCGACGGTGAGCCTGCTGAAGACACTGTTCCGAACCGCTGGTGAAACGCAATCCGCGATGTACGCCTGTTCTGCGGGCTGGTAGGGCCCAACAGACCCGCCCCCTGCCCCAGAACCTCGCCCGAACGACCCCAGCGCGGCGGAGACGAAGAGAACCGCCGCGATGTCGGTCGAGGCGAATGCCAGCCCTGAAATCGAGGCAAGGAGCGGCACCCCGATGATGAACGGCTTCCGCCCGATATGGTCTGATAGCGCCGCCACCAGGCTCGTGATAACCGCCGAGACGATCGCCGTGGCCGCGAAGAGTATGCCGAGCCTCGACGCGCTGAAACCCGCTTTCGCCAGGTAGATGGGTACCACAATCGCGGCCAGCGCGCGTGCCGCACTCATGAGCGCACGCGCTGAGAGCAGGAGAGCGATATCGCGTGTCATCCAGCCGGGCCGGATATGCCCGCGCACGGAAGCAGCCATCGCCTTCCTCTCCGGGCCCGGTCGATGACCGGCCCCTGCATCAGTATCCGCCCAACCCTATAACCTTAACGGAAAGGTGAACCTACGATACAGCCCGGCTATCGCTCAGAACGCCTGCCGGGCCGCCGTTAGCTGTTCCGGAGTCCCGATGTCGAACCACGGCCCCTCCACCGGGCTCGCAACGACCCGCGCACCGCTCGCGATGAGCGCACCGACCGCCTGCGGTAGCTCATACTCGCCCCGCTCCGATGGCTCCAGGGCCGCGATGAGCGGCCAGATCTCTGGTCCCAGCACCCCAAAACCAGCATTATTCCAGCGCGTCGTCGATCTCCCCTTCGCCGGCTTCTCGACCAGCCGCGTGACCCGCATCGCGTCGTCCACGTACACCGCACCCCCGGCCCACGGGTCGTCGACCTCGTTCACCGCTATGACGGCATCGGCGAGGCGGGCACGCCGAATTGCTAACCGATAGTTCTCGGGACGAACGAGAATATCGCCCCACCCGAAGAAGAACCGCTCGTCGCCGGCAAACTCCCGCCCAAGAGCGAGCGCCCGGGCCGTTCCCTCGAGCCGTTCCTGTCGTGCATAGGCGATCTGGATTCCCGCTGCGGCCCCATTCCCCAGCTCCGCCTCGATGAGCTCGCCCAGGTGTCCCGTCACGACCAGGAACCGCTCGATCCCCGCCCGCATCAGCCCATCGATGATGCGCACCAGGATCGGCCGCCCCCCGACCTCGAGCAACGGCTTGGGCGCCTCGGCGGTCAGCGAACCCAGCCGCGTACCTTTCCCGGCCGCCAGCACGATCGCCCGGTCGATCCCCCTCACCGGATCTCCAACCCCCCGCTCGCATGCACCTCGAATGCCGGCCCGCCTGTCGCCGCCACCGCCGCGTCAATCACGGCGCTGACCTTGTCCGGGGGGCATGCGGCAAGGGCGAACCCTCCGAATCCAGCACCGGTCAGCCGTGAACCGAACGCACCGGCCTTACGCATCGCGGCGCATACCCGGTCGAGCGAGGGCGTACTGCACCGAAAATCCTCCCGCAGGCTGTTGTGCGATGCGTCGAGCAGCGTCCCGAACCGCTTCAGGTCGCCTGCGATGAGCGCCTGTTCGGCCTGATCGACGCGCTGCGCCTCCTCCAGGATGTGCCGTGCAACCCGCTTCACCGGCACCTTCACCTGCGTATCCCACGTCTCCGACGTCAGTTGAACCAGGTGGGCGACGTCCAGCTGCACGCCGTGTGCCACTTCCCGAGCCGAAATCTTGTCTGGCAACCCGTCGACCAGGACGTCCACCACGTCCGTGTCCGCGATCTGCCCCAGCGTGAATGGCTGATCGAGATCCACCCCAACCTCGTCCGCGAGCATCGCCGCTGCAATTCGCGCGCCAACGACTCGCTCGTTATAGGCGTCCCTGGCCGACCCGCCTTTCGGCGCCTCCTCGCCCGATGACGCCACCACGAACGCCAGCCCTGCCGGGATCGGCACAAACCGGCACCCTGCCGGCCGGAAGTCGATGCGCAGCGCCTTCCCCGCTTCCGCGAACGCGATAACCGTCTGGTCCATGCCGCCACTCTCGACACCCACATGCCGCTCGGCCACGATCGCCCGCTGCACGAGCTCTTCTCGCTCGAGCGGCGAGCCCCACGCTCTCGAAGCCGCCGCCAGGATCGCCACGCTCAACGCCGACGATGAGCTCAGCCCGCCCGTCGCTGGCAGATCCCCGCCCACATACAGGTACACTCCCTGGCCCGGAGCAACATCCGTTAGCTGCCCCATCGCCCCGGCCACGTACCGGTGCCACGCTGCGCCGGATGGATGCCGGTTGTCTCGCTCGAAACGCGCATCCCCTTCGAAGGTTGCCGATCGCGCTTCAACGAGGCCTGCCTCTCCCGGCCCTGCGGCGACGTACAGCGACTGTTCGATAGCGATCGGCAGCACCGGCAGCTCCGAGTAGTCCGTGTGCTCGCCAATCAGGTTTACCCGCCCCGGCGCGCGTGCCACGACTGCCGGAGCCTCGCCATATCTCTCCCCGTACGCCTCTCGAACCAACCCGAACTGCTCGTCATTCATCCCCACGAGCCTAACCTAATTTCCCATTTTGGATTTGGGGGACGATCCGCCGGCCTGTGCCCGGCCCTGCTATCCTGCGACCCCGGCTCCTGGTAATCGACAACCGGCAATCAAGAATCGAAAATCCCGCTATGCTTCCCTCCAATTCCGCCATGCCCACCACTCGCGGCATGAACTTCTTCGATGCCGACCCCAACCTCCTCTTTACCCTTCGCCAGCACGCCCAGCCCGAGGACGCTGAGCGTGCAATCCCCCTCCTTCGTGAGGTTGGCGAGGTCGCTGGTAACGAACTCGACGAACTTGCGATGCTCGCCGACAGGAACCCGCCCCGGCTCGAGAACTTCGACGCGTACGGCCAGCGTATCGACGACGTGATCTACCACCCCTCCTACGTTGAGATGCAGAAGATAGGCTTCTCCCGATTCGGCTTCGCCGCCATGTCCCACCGCGAAGGCGTCATGGGCTGGCCCGGCCGCATCCCCCACGTCGTCAAGTACGCCCTCTCGTACCTCTTCGTCCAGAGCGAGTTCGGGCTTTTCTGCCCTATCTCCATGACCGACTCTGCCGCACGTGTCATCAACATGTACGGCCCCGATGAGCTTCGCCAGCGCTATCTCCCCGGCCTCACATCCACCGATTTCGGCTCCCTCATGCAGTCCGCTCAGCTCCTTACCGAGCGCACGGGAGGCAGCGATGTAGGCGCGAACGAGTGCGTCGCCCGGCGGCAGCCCGACGGCAGCTGGGAACTCTGGGGCGAGAAGTGGTTCTGCTCGAACGCGGGCAGCGCCGTCCATCTCACCCTTGCACGGCCCGAAGGCGCCCCGGGTGGCACCAGGGGCCTCGGCATGTTCGTCGTCCCCCGTTTTCTCCCCGATGGAACACGGAACGCCATCGTCATCCGCCGCCTCAAGGACAAGCTCGGCACCCGCGACATGCCCAGCGGCGAATACGAGTTCCACGGCGCAAAGGCCTACGTCCTCGGCGACATCACCCGCGGCTTCCCCCAGATGGCCGAGATGATCAACGTCTCGCGCCTCTCGAACGGCATGCGCGCCTCAGCCATGATGCGCCGCTCCCTGCTCGAAGCCGTCGTTCACGCCCGCGGGCGCTCCGCCTTCGGCAAGGCGCTCATTGACCTCCCCCTCGTCCGCGACCAGATCTTCGAGATGACGATGGACGTCGAGGCTGCCCTCACCCTCGTTCTGTATGCTGCCAGCGCCCTCGATCAGGCAGACGCCGGCTCCGAGTTCCACGAGAAGGCCATCCGCATCACCACGCCCCTCATCAAGTACGCCGTCTGCAAGCAGGCCAGGAGTACCAGCGGCCTCTCGATGAACATCCGGGGCGGCAACGGCTACATCGAGGAATGGGTCAACGCCCGCCTCGTCCGCGACTCCTTCCTCGGCAGCATCTGGGAAGGAGCCGAAAACGTCGTCGCCCTCGACATCGCCCGTGCCGCAACCAAGGGTCGCGCCCACGAAGCCCTCTTCGGCGACCTTGCAACGAAGCTCGACGCCCTGCGTGACCCCGATGTCCGCCGCGAGGCTGCGCCCCTTCGCGACGCCCTTGCCGCCACGAAGTCCCGCCTCGAGCAACTCCTCCCGCTTCCGTCCGAAGAGCGAGAACCGAAGATGACACGGATGGCCGACCGCATGGCCGCCGTCGCCTGCGCCATTCTCCTCATGGTCGACGCCGACGCCCAGGCCAAGGCGGGCGAGGGCTACCGCAAGCTCCTCATCGCGACCGAGTACCGCCGCCGCAACCTCGATGGCGGCGACCCCCTCGATTGGGGCACCGCTGGTGTCCGCTGGCTCGACGAAGTACTCGACTGGAAGCCCATCCCCGCCGAAGCCCTCCGCTGAATTCACGATTCACAATTCCCTGTCACGGCCAAGTCGGATGAACCGGGCCGCGCATTCGACGCCCTCGAGCCCAGTCCGGACCCCGAATCGAGAATCCGCCGCGAGTGCACACTCGAGATCGTCCTCGTAAAGACATTGCGGGAATCGTGCATCCTGAATCGTGAATCGTGACTTATGAATCGTGAATCATGAATTGTGAATCACGAATTGTGAATCGCGAATGAGGCGCTCGGCCACCCGGTCCAATATCGCCCATCCCACCGCGTACTTGCTCTGCAGCGGGAACTCCTCCACTCGCCCATCGTCGTGGAAGATCATGACCTCGTTTGTTTCCGTCCCGAATCCCGATCCCGCTGCCGTCACGTCGTTCGCAACGATGAAGTGCAGCCGCTTCGACACCAGCTTCTTCTTTGCGTATTCCGCCAGGTTCTGCGTTTCGGCCGCGAAACCCACGCGCACGCCCCCGCCCGGGAGTGTCGCCAGGATGTCCGGGTTCTGCACCAGCCTCAGCGTGAACTCGTCGTCGCTCCCCGTCTTCTTGATCTTGTGGTCCGCTGCAGTCTCCGGCCGGAAATCCGCCGGCGCCGCCGACATGATGATCGCATCCGAGTCGCGCGTCGCCTCCTGCAATGCGGCGAGCATCTCCGCCACGCTCTGTACGTCGGCCCGCTTGATACCGTATGGCGTCTCCAGGGCAATCGGCCCGGCGATGACGGTCACCTCGGCTCCCCGGTCGCGTGCAGCCTCGGCAATGGCGAATCCCATCTTCCCGGTGGACCGGTTACCGACATAACGCACGGGATCGATGGGCTCCTGCGTCGGCCCCGCGCTCACGACGATCTTCCGGCCCGCGAGGTCGCCGCTCCGTTTCCCCAGCAGCTGCCGCAGCGCCGCGACGATCTCCAGCGGCTCGGCCATCCGCCCGGCGCCCATGCGCCCCGTCGCGAGGCGCCCTTCCTTCGGACCGGCGAACGCCACGCCCCGCGAGCGCAGCGTTTCGCAGTTCGCCTGCGTCGCCGCGTGCGCCCACATCTGCGAGTCCATCGCCGGGGCCACGAGCACGGGGGCGGTCGTCGCCAGCGCGGTCAGCGTCACCATGTCCGGCGTACGCCCGCTCGCCAGGTTCGCGATGCAATCGGCCGTCGCGGGCGCGATCACGAGCGCGTCCGCCCGCCGCGCCACCTCGACGTGCGCCTCCGGCTCGCGGGCGGTGAACATATCCACGACCACGTCGCGCCCGCTCAGCGACTGGAACGTCAGCGGTGTCACGAACTGCGTCGCTGCCGGGGTCATCACCACTTCCACATCCGCCCCGGCCTGTCGCAGCTTCGAGCACAGATCCGCCGCCTTGAAGGCCGCGATCGACCCTGTCACCCCGAGCGCGATCCGCTTCCCCGACAAGGGTAGATCCGGGTTCGGCGATGACTGCTGCTTGGGCTCCTGGTCCACTTGACGACCTCAATCGTGAATCGTGAATCGTGAATCGTGAATTCTCACGAGTTGAGTTCGTAAATGAGCCGCAACCCCGTGAGCGTAAGGTTCGAATCCACCACGTCGATGCAGGTCGTCTCATTGGCAATCGTTGTCGCCAGCCCGCCCGTTGCAACGACTTTCACGTCACCCGTGAGCTCTGCCTTGAACCGCGCGACCAGCCCCTCGACGAGGCCAACGTATCCGAACAGGATCCCCGATTGCATCGCGTGGATCGTGTTCTTGCCGATGGACACTGGCGGGCGCTCGAGTTGCACCCGGTAGAGCATCGCTGCCCGGCTGAAAAGTGCCTCGCTTGCAATCCCGATGCCTGGCGCGATGGCGCCGCCCAGGTAGTCGCCCTGTTCGTTCACCGCATCGAATACCGTCGCCGTCCCGAAATCCACCACGATCACGGGCGCCCCGTACTGCTTGATCGCCGCCACCGCGTCGATGATCCGGTCCGCGCCGAGCTGCTTCGGGTTGTCGTAGAGAATCCGCACACCCGTTCGCAGCCCGTGGCCCACGAGGAGTGGTTCGATCCCGAAGTACTTGCGGCAGACCGTCTCGAACGTCGGGATGAGCGGCGGCACATCGCAGCCGATAATGCACGCCGTCACGTCCTTCGGGGTCGTGTTCCCGGTCGCCAGCAGCGACAGCATGAGCACACCGTACTCATCAGGCAGCTTCTCCTGCTCGACGCCGATACGGTAGGTCGCAGCGAGCGTCTCGCCGTCGAAGAGGCCGATATGGATGGAAGTGTTCCCGATATCCAGGGCAAGGAGCATGACGCCGAACCGCCAAACCGTGCTTCGGGGCCGGTAGCGGTCCCCTGCGCGAGGAAGTGTAATGCCCTGTCACGAACAACGCGACGAACCGCGCCCCCGTATCGGCTATCCTTTCGCCCACACCATCCAGCGAGGCCCCCATGCCCAACATCCACTTCGGCGTCACCGTCCCCCAGATCAAGCGCACATGGGAGGAATGCCGCGCTGCCGCCCTCGACTTCGAAGCGATGGGCTACGACTCGCTCTGGGTCTGCGACCACCTCTACGGCCCCCAATCCCCCCAGATCCCCATCCTCGAAGCCTGGTCGCTCATCGCTGCCCTCGCTGCGGTTACCACGAAGACCGAGCTCGGAACCCTCGTCACCCCCGCTGGCATGCGCAATCCCGCCCAGCTCGGCAAGGTCATCGCCACCGTCGATAACATCGCCGGCGGCCGCGTCATCCCGGGCCTCGGCGCCGGCTGGATGCCACGTGAGTTCACCGACTTCGGAGTCGCCTTCCTCCCCACCGGCGGGCGCCTGAAGCAGCTCAGCGAGACCGTTACCCTGCTCAAGCGTATGTGGTCCGAACCGTCCGTCACCATGGAAGGCACGTTCGTTCAGGCCACCAACCTCGTGTGCGAACCGAAACCCGTCCGCACACCGCCCATCCTCATCGGTGGCGCCGGCGAGAAGGTCACCCTCCGGCTTGCCGCCCGGGAGGCAGCCATCTGGAACAACATGGCCGTCCACCAGGCTTCCCTGCCGCGCAAGATCGAGATCCTGAAGGACCACGCCTCGGCTATCGGCCGCCCCTTCGAGGAGATCACCGTTAGCCAGCAGTGCCTGGTCACCATCGTCCCCGATGAAGCCAGCGCCGGCCCGATGATTGAGACCGCGAAGAAGATCTTCGGCGGGCACATGGGCGATCCCACGGGCCCGCTTGCCATCGCCGGTAGCCCCGAGACCGTTCGTTCGCAGATCCAAAAGCACATCGACCTCGGCTGCACGATGTTCGTCATCGAGTTCCTCGGCCGCGATACGCGCGAACCTGCCGCCCTCTTCGCCGAAACCGTCATCCCCCACTTCAAGTGATCGGGACCCCGCAGATCAGGGAATGGCGTTTTCACGCTGATTGCTGATCTCCGGGACGCCCTCGTGTCATCGTGGTTCAAACAGGAGAGTCTGATGAGCAGTTCCCACGTCCCCGTCCATGCTGAGATTCCCCCGCCTCGTATCGAGGAGGTGAGCCCCGGCATCTTCGCCTATATCCAGCTCGATGGGAGCTGGTTCCTCAATAACGCCGGCATGGTTGAAGGCTCGCGAAACGCAACCGTCATCGACTCCACCGGCACCGAAGCCCGCGCCCGCGCTTTCCACGCCGCCGTCCGCAAAGTCACTTCGAAGCCGATCTCCACGCTCGTCAACACCCATTCCCACGGCGACCACACCCACGGCAACTTCGTTTTCGCCCCCGAGACGGCAATCGTTTCGAGTGAAAAGTGCCGCCAGGAGATCATCGCTGCGGGCCACGCCGGCTACGCCCTCTTCCCGATGATCGATTTCGGCGACTGCCCGGTCACGCCGCCAACCATCACCTTCGAAGAACGCCTCAGCCTCTACGTCGACGACCTCGAGATCCAGCTCATCTTTGTCGGCCCCGCCCACACCACGAACGATGTCGTCGCCTGGATCCCCGGGCGCAAGCTCCTCTTCACGGGCGATGTCATCTTCAACGGTGGGACGCCATTCGCCCTCGGTGGCTCAGTTGCTGGCTGGCTCGAAGCGCTTGGCCGTATCGAAGCCCTTGGCGCCGAGACCATCATCCCTGGCCATGGCGAGGTCTGCGGCCCCGAGGTTATCGATGAAGTACGCGCCTACCTGCAGTTCGTCCGTGGGTCAGCGAAAAAGGGCATGGAGGCCGGTATCGAGCCCCTCGAGCTTGCTCGCGAACTCGACCTTGGCCGCTTCAAGACCCTCCACGATGCCGAGCGCCTCGTCCCCAACCTTCACCGTGCCTACAGCGAGGCCCGTGGCGAACGCTGGGGCGCCCCGCTCGATGTCGCACGCATGTTCCGTGAGATGTACATCTTCAATGGCAACAAGCCACTCCGCTGCCTCGCCTGAACCGTTGCCAGCCTGGGAATGCGAGTTGCGAGCCAGCCACGGCCGCTCGTAACTCAGGCCGTGCGCCGCATCCGCACGAGCCGCCACGTCGCCGGCCCGAATGAGACGATGCCCGCGCACACGAATAGCACGAGCAGCGCCTTCTCCAGGTTCCCTACCACGCCACCGAGTGCATACCCCGCACCCGTCAGCGAAAGCACCCAGAGCGCCCCACCGGTGATGTTGAATGCCAGGAAGCGCCGCTGGGGCATCCTTGCTGCCCCCGCCACCATTGGTGCGAACGTGCGCAGGAAGCCGATGAACCGCGCGGCCACAATCGTCTTCCCGCCATGCCGCTCATAGAACCGCTCCGCCTTGAGGAGATGTGCGCGTTTGAAGATCCGCCCCTCTTCCTTGCGGAAAAGCAGCGGCCCGGCCCGCCGTCCGATCACATACCCGGTCGCATCGCCGAGGATCGCCGCCAGGATGAGCAGGGGCAGCAACCACCAGAGCGAGAGCGCCCCGCGTTGGGCGGCCAGCCCCGCCGTGATCAGCAGTGTGTCCCCCGGCAGAAAAATGCCGACCAGGAGTCCCGTCTCCGCGAAGATCATCGCGAAGAGCCCCGGATAGCCAACCGCGTGCACCAATGCTTCGATATCGATCGAGGGCATGAATCCAGCGTACTCCCACTCTGCATAATCGGCATGGGACCTCGGCCCTCTGAGGGAGAAAGGCGCAAACCTCCCGAAAACGCTCTACGCTGGTCTCCATGCGTATCTTCGTTGCCGGGGCCGCCGGCGTTATCGGCCGCCAACTTCTCCCCCTCCTCACATCCGCAGGCCACGATGTGATGGGCACCACCCGCTCGCAGGCACGGACCGATCTCATCGCACGGACCGGGGCGCGCCCACTCGTCATCGACGTGTACGACCGCGACAACCTCAACAACACCCTCGCTGAGTTTCAGCCCGAGGTCGTCATCCACCAGCTCACCGACCTGGCAACCTTCGATCTCGCAGCCAATACCCGCGTGCGCGTCGAGGGAACCCGGAACCTCGTCGATGCTGCTATCGCCGCCGGCGCCCGCCGTGTCATCGCCCAGTCCATCTCCTGGGTTTGTGTCGCCGGCGAGGGCCTCTCTACCGAAGAGGATCCTCTCGACCTCAACGCGACCGGACCGCGCCTCACCACGATCCAGGGTGTCCAGGCCCTCGAAACCGCAGTCCGCGATCTCCCCGAGTGGATTGTCCAGCGCTACGGCTCACTCTATGGCCCCGGCACGGCACTCGAAAAGGACAGCCCTCGCGCCCAACGAGCTCGTGAAGGCAAGCTCACCGCCAACGACGCGGTGACCTCCTTCCTGCATGTCGAAGATGCCGGTCGTGCCGCCGCCGCTGCCCTTGCGTGGCCTTCTGGTATCTACAACATCGTCGATGATGAGCCGGCCAGTGCGAAGGAATGGATGCCCGCCTTCGCCGCCTGGGTAGGCGCCCCGCCGCCCGAACTCGTCACCGGCTCCAACCCCTGGGAACGTGGCGCCTCGAACGCGAAGGCCAGGAGAGCCGGCTGGCTCCCGAAATACCCAACCTGGCGTGACACCTGGAAATAGGTGGTTACGGCGGCCGCTGACCCCCACCTGGCGCTGATCACCGGTCAACCGGTACTGGCGCGCACCAGCGCACGCGTGAGTTTCGCCTCCCCTTCATGTTCGGCCGCGTGAATTGCAGCCTGCAGGAGCACCCGCCTCCCTGGCACCGGGCCCAGCCGTGGATGGACGACGGTCATATCGAGTGCCGACCCCGGCAGCGCCTCGAGCGCCGCGCGCATCCTGGTCACGAGTGTTTCATGGGCCGAACGCACACCATCCGCCGTTTCCTGGTCCAGGCGGAACTCCTCCTCTCGTTGCCAGCTATACGGCTGCCCGGCGAACGTGTGCAGCACGTTCCGCTCTGCATTCGCCAGGACATGCTTCGCGACCACGAGCAACGAGTTCCCGCCCTCTACGGGCCTTTGCCGGCCCGCCACGTCATCGAGCCCGCGCAGGCACGCCACCACCTGTGCCAGCGCCTCGCACGTCACCCGGAAATACATCCCGATCTCGTCGTCCATACGCATCTACGACTATAAACCGGACCGCTGTGCAGTTCGGGGTTCGCCACCCCGTTAGCCTCCTGGGATGAGCCCCCGAGCCGCGTTCGAGCGCGTACACTACCGCCAGTACGCGCGGAGGGAATCCCAGCCATGCCCGCTCTCGATGGTGTTCGTGTCCTCGACCTCACCCAGTACGAGGCCGGAACGAGTTGCACCCAGTACCTCGCCTGGTTCGGTGCCGACGTTGTCAAGGTTGAACAGCCCGGCAAAGGCGACCCCGGCCGCCTCACCGATGGCGAGGGTAAGGACTCGCTCTACTTCCTATCCTTCAATCACAACAAGCGAAGCGTGGCCATCAACCTCGCCGATCCACGTGGCCGTGACCTCTTCCTCCAGCTCCTCCCCGGGTTCGATGTCGTCACCGAGAACTTCACCCTCGGCACAATGGAGAAGCTGGGCCTTGGCTACGATGTCCTGAGCGCGGCCAACCCCCGGGTCATCTATGGCACTATCAAGGGCTTTGGTTCCAGCGGCCCTCGCTCGGAGTACAAGTGCTTCGACTGGGTGGCCCAGGCAGCGGGCGGTGCCTTCAGCGTCACCGGCGAGCCCGGTGGCCCGCCCATCAAGCCGGGCGCCACGGTCGCCGACACCGGTTCCGGCATGCACCTTGCGATGGGCATCCTCGCCGCTCTCTACCAGCGCGATCGTACCGGCCGGGGGCAGATGGTCGAAATCGCGATGCAGGAGACCGTCGCGAACTACATGCGTATGCCGATGTCCACGCGCGAACGCTGGCCCGGCGTGGTTGCGCGCAAGGGCTCGGGGGCTTCCGGTATGCCTGCCACCGGCCTCTACCCCTGCGCCCCCGGCGGGCCGAACGATTACGTCTACATCCACATCGTTACCCAGCGGATGTGGGACAGCCTCACCATCGCTATCGACCGCCCCGAGATGCAGGCCGACGATCGCTTCTCCACCCTCATGGGCCGTGCATCTCACAGCAACGAGATCGTCCAGGCCATCTCCGAATGGACGATGCAACGCACGAAATGGGAAGCGATGGAACTCCTCGCCGAGGGTGGCGTACCCTGTTCCGCCGTCTTCGACACCGAAGACGTTCTCAATGATCCCCACCTTCGTGCCCGGAACATGATCCGCACCATCAACCATCCCGTCCGTGGCGAATGGGAGATGCTGGGCCCACCCATCCACCTTGGCGAGAGCGAGGTCGAGATGACACCGGCCCCGCTTCTCGGCGAGCACACCGCCGAAGTTCTTGCCGCCGAGCTTGGCATCGCTCCCGCCGCATTGGACCAACTCGCGGCGGAGGGGATTATCGGCGCTCCCCGCCAGCCAGCCGTAACCGCCTGATGCGGAGGCTCGCCTGGTACCTGGTGGTGGTACTCACCACCATCGGCGGAGTCGTCCTGGGCCTCTCTCTCCTCCTTGCCCGGGCGTTGCGGATCCATGCCCTCGATCCCCGCCCCGACCACGAGCCGGACCTCCGCGATCTCCTCGTCGCCGAGATGGGCGATGGCCGCATCGTCCTTCGCCCGGGCAGCCGCCGGGTCCGCATCGACCCCGCCGTTCCCGGTATATGGGGAATCGAGAGCGACACAGGCTACGATCGTGTGGGCCCGGTCATTGAAGTCCGGCCCGACGGCAGCGCCGTCCGCGAGTTCATCCCGGTCCAGGGTGTTATCCGTCCGGGCGACCGTGTCCGCCTCGACAGCTTCGCCCACCCGGCCGACCCTGCCGAGGCACACGGCATCGAGTTCGAAGAGGTGCTCATCCCGGCTCCCCTTGGCAGCTACCCCGCCTGGCAACTCGGCGCCCCTCTCGGCACCTGGGCGATCTTCGTGCATGGCAAAGGCGCCGGACGCCGCGAGGCGCTCCGCGTCCTTCCTGCCGTCCACGGGTCCGGGGTCCCATGCCTGGTTATTACCTACCGCAATGACCCCGAGGCAGGCTTGGATCCCTCTGGCCGGTACCACTACGGTGCCCGGGAGTGGGAGGATCTCGAAGCAGCCGTCTCCTACGCCATCCAGCATGGCGCCAACGGCGTCGTCATCTTCGGCTACAGCATGGGCGGCGGCATCAGCATGAGCTTCATGCGCCGCTCACCGCTCGCCGAGCACGTTCGCGGGCTCGTCCTCGATGCGCCAATGCTCCACTTCGAAAGAACAGTTGCCTACGGGGCCGGGAACAGCCGTGTACCGGTGAAATTCCTCGCCATCTCCAACCGCGTCTCTGGCCGTCTCTTCAACCTCCGCTGGTCCGAACTCGATTACCTGGCCGAAACCGGTCATCTTCGTGCTCCCATCCTCCTCTTCCACGGCGATGAAGACACCATCGTCCCGGTCGAAACCTCAGACGCCCTTGCCGGCGCTATCCCCGAACTGATCACCTACGTCCGTGTCCCCGGCGCCGGCCACGTCCGTGCCTGGAACACCGACCAATCCGGCTACGAACAGGCCATACGCGACTTCCTGGCGAGAATCGTTCGCTAGGTTTGGGCTGCTCCCTGGGTGCATCAGGGATCCCGCCTGGCACCGCCGTCCTCGACTTGGAGAACCCCCTTCTGCTGTTCACCCAGGAGGAGCGCTGCCCAGATGTTCGGCGTATCAATGGCCCGCGCGCGAAAGCTGCTCTCTCGCTCGATGATAGCCTCCGGGGTGTGTCGCTCCCGCAGGAAGCGTTCGAAACCGGCGATGTCGCGGCCAATCGCGGCCCGGTACCCATCGGTCTGGTCCAACGCAGGCTGGCACTCGAAATGGCCGGCGAAATTGAGCCGGTCCAGCCAGCGGAGAGCGGCGATCGACTCCGCCTCGAACACGATGATTCGCAAATCGGAGAGCAGGTTATAGGCGCCAATCAGCCTGAGATCAGCCGGAACCTGCCGCCCCTGCCAGAGTACGGCCCAGAACTCGAGATCTCTTGTCCGATCCATCTTGAACTGCCCGACGTACAGCATCGATCTGCCCTTTTCCCTACACAGAAACTCCAGGATCCGGGGCACACTACCCGGTTCGGCGCAGCACGCATAGCCCGCCCAATCGACTATCTCCAGCCTTCAATCCACAATGCGCGCGTGACCGACCCGAGCGATCCTTCCGGTTCCCCTCGTGGCCAACCGAACCTCACCGGCACCGGTGAGGCGCGTGCTACCACCCCGGCCGGCCGCATCGTCGATAGGCTCGACCCCAACCGCCTTATCCGCGAAACGCCGATCCTCGACCAGCTCACCGACCAGCTCGATCGTACACGGCGCCTCCTGGCCGGAGATGCCGAAGAGGCCGCCGAGGCGGCCCTCGCCCGCTTCGGCGACGACGCTTCCATGGAAGCCAGGATTGCCGTCGAACTCGCCGTCACCGATTCCCTCGCCAGCCCCGAACGTTTCCCCGAGGCCCATCGCATCGTCATCCGTGCTCTCGAAGTCCTCGATCGTGAAGGCTCCCGCAATCCCAGGGTGCCGAACCTTGGCCCCCTCTCCGTCGTCGTCGAGTTCGTTGTCGAATACGTTGCCCGGTACATCGTCAAGTCGTACGCCCAGGATGTGGCCAACACGATGAAGCGTATCTACACCCGCCGCGAGGCCCAGGCCCCGCCTCGCGACCCTTCTCGCTACCTGCTCGCACGATCGCGGGCCGACATGGATCGGATCGCGCCCGGCTATGGCGGGGGTGGCTTCGGACCTCTCGCCTTCGTTTTCGGTGGCATCCTCGTCCCCGTCCTCGCTTCCGCCGGTAAGTCACTCGGCGCGGTCCCGTTCACCAAGCCACTCATCATCGGCGGGCTCACCCTGCTCTTTGTCCTTTCCCTCGCCCTCTCATCGATCGTTCTCCAGGGCGCCTCAATCGCTCACCGCCGCTCGCGCCTCATTATGCAGCAACCGCTCGCCGCCCTCTGGGAGACCATCGGCCACGTCGGCGACCCGCCCGAAGACGACGCCGTTCAACTCGCCACCTTCGCCGTCATCTTCACCGCGCTCCTCTGGTTCGTCGTGCCCGCCGGCATCGCCGTCCTCTACTTCCTTCTCTGATGGAGAGCCCGGGTTCACAACCGCGGCCACCATCACCGGCCACGAACCCGCACCCTCCCTGCCACACAGGTGATCACAACGGCCTGTGTAATATCTATTCCACGCCGCCCCCCTGGCGGTGATTCTCCGCGCCATCCAGTCCGTATCGATGGGTTTGCGATGAACATCCTGGCAGTACGGTGTACGCGTGCCGGGCGATATCCACCGTTCCCGGCCAGCACGAGGTGACCGATGTCGAAACCCCGGCGAAAGCACCCGAACCCCCCGGCCCCGCCTCACCAGCCCTCTTCTGGATGGGAAGCTGTCTGGCAGGGCGATGGTGAGGCCCCGGCGGAGATCGTTGCCGGCGGGCTTTCGGCCGCCGGTATCCCCGCCCGCACGATGGGCGGGCAGCAACTCCCCTCCGGCTACCCGCACGTTTTCCAGCGGGATACCTGGGCGGTCTATACCCCCTCGTCCCACGCTGGCCATGCCCGCGAGATCCTGCGCCAGCGCGGCGATCACGCTGGTATCGTCTCGGGCACCGGCAATCTCTCGGCAGAACAGCGCGCTACCCTGCGCCTTGCCCTCATCCTCGGTATCTACGTCGCGCTCCCCGCTGTCGTCCTTGGTACGCTCTACGCCCTACTCAACTAACGCCGTCCTCCACCACGTCACCCGGCCCGCGCGCCCCCAGGCCCGGCACGAGAGTCGCCCCTAGCTAACCGGCACGCCACAATCCCCCTATGAGCGCAAGCCCGGCGTCGTCGCGCCCGACCGTCGATGTGGTCATCCCCGTCTATAACGAGGTCAAGGTCCTCGAAGACAGTGTCCGCAAGACCCTCGCGCTCTTCGACGCACAGCCCCAGTACGACTGGCACCTCGTCATCGCCGATAACGGCTCGAACGACGGCACCGGCGACCTTGCCAGGCGCCTCGAGTCCGAAGACCCCCGTGTCCGTGCCCTCCTGCTCACCATCAAGGGCAGGGGACTCGCGCTGCGCGAAGCCTGGCTCACCGGCACCGCCGATGTCGTCGCTTACATGGACGTGGACCTCAGTACCGACCTGCGCCACCTCCCCCGGCTCATCAAGATGGTTGCGGAAGATGGCTGCGACGTTGCAATTGGCTCGCGTCTCGCCAAAGGCTCGAAGACCGACCGGCAGCTCAAGCGCGAAATCACCTCGCGCGGCTACGTCTTCCTCATCCGTGCAACGTTCCCCCGGCTCCGCATTACCGATGCGCAATGCGGCTTCAAGGCGCTCAACCGGAGAGCCGTCGAAGCGATCGTCCCCCTCATTGAGAACCGCATGTGGTTCTTCGATACCGAACTCCTCATCCTCGCCCAGCGCCACGGCTTCAAGATCTGCGAGCTCCCCGTCCGGTGGGTCGAAGACACTGACTCCAAGGTGCACATCCTCAAGACCGCCACCGAGGATGTCCGGGGCCTCCTCCGCATGCGCTTCTCCCGCAAGTAGCCGTCACCCGCCGCCACGGGTCGCGCCTATACCACCGCGCTGGTAAACGCATCGTCCGTCGTTTGATCGCCGCAGGGGCCGATGGTATAACTCTCCATTGCTACGAGATTCACAAAGTGCGTGGAGTGCGCTGCCCAGCGCCTGCTCACCCCACGCTCCCGAGGGGGAGGCCGGACGGTTGGAGTTCTCAAATCTACCGCATGACGTCGCCGAAACACTCGAGCTTGTGTTTGTTGGCATCACCATCGTCGTCTCCCTTGCCATCATGGTCGTTCTCGGCCAGTGGTGGCAGAAGTAAGAGGACCTGATACCGATGGCCGTCGAATCGCCAACCAAGCCGACCTTCGCCGATAAGCTCTACGACAAGCTCTTCCATAACTACATCTGGAAGTCCATCTTCCGGACCGGTTACCCGAACACCCCGCGTAACCAGATGCTCGTCGTGGCGACAAACGTCTTCCTCCACCTGCACCCCACGCGCATCCATCGAACCCACGTCAAGATCACCCACACGTATTGCCTTGGCGGGCTCTCTTTCTTCATGTTCCTGGGCCTTACCGTCACTGGCATCCTGCTGATGTTCTACTACGTGCCCAGCGTCGAACGCGCGTACCTGGACATCCAGAATATCCAGACAACCGTCCAGTTCGGACAGCTCATGCGTAACATGCACCGCTGGATGGCCCACGCCATGGTCATCCTCGTCTTCTTGCACATGATGCGCGTCTTCTATACCGGTGCGTACAAGCCCCCGCGCGAATTCAACTGGGTCGTGGGCGTCATCCTTCTCGTCCTCACCTTCCTCCTCAGCTTCACCGGCTACCTGCTCCCCTGGGACCAACTCGCCTTCTGGGCAATCACTGTCGGCACCAACATCGCCGGCTCCGCCCCCGTCCTTGGCCCCAAGACGCGCTTCTGGCTCCTCGGCGGCTTCGAAGTCGGCCCCGACTCTCTCATCCGCTTCTACACCCTGCACGTCATCGGGTTGCCGCTGCTGGCCGCCATCTTCATGGCCGTCCACTTCTGGCGCATCCGCCGAGACGGCGGACTCGCCCGGCCGCTCTAGACCCGATATCGCAGTCAGGATAGGAACGTCATGGCAACAGCTGTAGTCGCCCGACCAGTCACCCGCCCTCAGCCGCGGGCTCGTGATGAGGAAGTCCTCGTCTGGCCTGATCTCGTCTTCATCGAGTTCGTCGCCGCGATGGTCTTCACCCTCACCATCTTCTTCCTCTCGGCCGTCATGAATGCGCCGATCCTCGACCAGGCGAATGCCGACGTAACGCCTAACCCGTCGAAGGCCCCCTGGTACCTCCTCAACCTGCAGGAACTGCTCCTGCACATGAACGCCGCCATGGCCGGCGTCATCATCCCCACCATCTGGCTCGTCATCATGGGCGCCTTCCCCTACTTCGATCGCGATAATGAGGGACAGGGCGAATGGTTCGGTACCGAGAACTCGGTCCGGATCACCGTTGCCAGCGGGGTCGTCGGATTCGTTGGTACCTGGGCACTCATCCTCTGGGATACCGGCAAGGCCGCCTACCTCATTCACAAGTGGTTTGGTATCTCCGGTGGCGACAGGCTTCGCTTCCTCGAGAACGTCCGCTCCATCCAGTCGCAGCTCCCGTGGCCCGAATGGTCCACGCACATCCCCTACCTGCCCTTCAAGGTGAACCTCCTCGACCAGGAGTTCCTCAACCTGAACTTCCCCGCCTGGCTCGTCGAGCAAGGCATCCCAATCGCCGTTCTGGTTGGGCTTCCCTGCCTCCTCATCTACACGCTCTGGCGGATGGGATGGGTCGTTACCCGGCGCGATGCACTCCTTGCCCTCTTCAGCGGCTTCGTCGCGGCCTATGGCGTCCTCACCCTCTGCGGTACCGCCTTCCGCGGCCAGGGCCAGGAACTCGTCTTCCCCTGGGAGCTCAAAGTCAGCGAAGGCATCCCGGGCCAGGAGTAAGCAGACAGATATGGCAGCACAGCAAGCGAACCCCCGCGCCGGCCGCATCGAAATCGTGCGTCAGGCCGAAGCCCGTAAAATCGCCCGCCGCTCGTTCCTCCGCGTGAGCGTCTTCGCCGGCCTCACCCTTGGCCTCGGTGCCTGGACAGCGAGCTTCCTCGGCTTCTTCAACCGGCGAAAGCCCGTCGGCTTCGGCGGCATGGTCACGGTCACGAAGTCGCAGATTCCCCAGCCCGGTGCCGAGCCAGGCCGCATTTCCGAAGGCAAGTTCTGGCTCTCCAACCTCCAGGGCGCCGAGGGCGATGTCCTCGGGGTTGGCGGTACCGGTGGCCTCCTTGCTCTCTACTGGAAGTGCCCCCACCTTGGCTGCACCGTCCCCTGGAACCCCAGCTTCGATGGCGGCTCCGTCAACTTCCCCGGCATCATCGGCTGGTTCCGTTGCCCCTGCCACGGTTCCACCTACTCCCGCGCGGGAATCCGCGTCTTCGGACCGGCACCGCGCCCCATGGATACCATGCTCCTTACTATCAATGCCGATGGCTCACTCAGCGTGAACACCGGGAAAATCACCCTTGGCGGCGCCGACAATCCGCTTCGCGCAGTCGCCTACAACGGTTAGGAAGAGGGACGAGTGAACACCCAGAAACAGATCCTGCTCATCGTCATCCTCTTCTTCACCATGGTAGGCGGCTGCGCCGCCTACACCGCCTTCGATATCCCCCACCGCGCCGTCATCCAGACCGAGTGGACCAAGGAAGAGTCCGTAACCCGCGGCGCACTCCTTTTTGCGAACAACTGCCGCACCTGTCACGGCATCAAGGGCGAAGGTGGCGTCGGCCTTCCGCTCAACAAGGATGAGTTCAAGAACCAGGACCCGCTCGTCCTCGCCGCAAACCGCGCAATGCTCACCCGGACACTCGATTGCGGCCGCGCCGGAACGCTTATGCCCGCCTGGCTCAAAGACAACGGCGGCGCGCTCAACGTCCGCCAGATCGAGCACCTGGTCGACTTCCTCACCGCTCCGCTCGACCCGTCAGTCAAAGACGAAACGGGGAACGCCACCAACAAGGGATGGCTTGAAGCCGTCGAGTTCGGGCAAAACCTCAACCGCGAGACCAACGCCGTCGTTGGCGGAGACACCCTCGATACCATCGCCAAGCAGCATGTCATCGGTTACGAGGAACTCGCGTCCCTCAACAAGATAGACGTGAACAACCTCGATACCTACCTGAAGGCTGGTAGCTCACTTAAAATCCCCGGCTTCAAGGGGATGCCCGACGGATACACCTACCACGTCTACAAGGACAACGAGACCATCCGGAAGATCGCCGACTCCCAGCACGTTGGCGCGATGATCCTTGCCGATCTCAACAACATTCCCTACAAGTTCACCGAGGGCAAAGATAAGGCCGAATACACCCTCCTCGATGCCAATAACCAGAGCATTCCCGGCCTCTTCCCCGGCGACACCATCCAGCTCCCAGAAGGCGCTCGCTACACCGTCGCCGCTGGCGACACCATCCAGTCAATCGCCGACCGTCACGGCATTCAGCCGAACGCCCTCACCGGCGCAAACAACGATCTCCTCTCCGGCCTCGAGAACGACAAGGAGATCGACCACGAGCGCAAGCTGAAGCTCCCCGCTGACGCGAAGGCAGTCGTGCAGGCCGGCCAGACGACGGCACTGATTGCCAGCCAGCATGGCCTCACCCCCGCCGACCTTGAAAAGGCCAACGGGCTTGCCGCGGGCGCTCCCGTTACCCCCGGCCAGCAGCTCACCCTCCCGGCCGATACCCGCTACACCATCCAGACGGGCGACACCCTCGCCAAAATTGCGGCCGCGCACGGTATCACGGCCGATGACCTGGCCAAGGCGAACAACATCGCCCCCAACGCCGCAATCAGTCCGGACGTCGTTCTCGCACTGCCCAAGATTGACAAGTACACCGTCAAGGGACAGTCACTCAAAGACGTCTCGCAGACCCTTTCGAACGTCTCGCCCGAGAGCCTGGCTGAGACCAACGGGGTTCCGGCGAACGCCATTATTCGTATCGGCACCAACCTCGCCCTGCCAGCCGACGCCTGGGGCTCAGCTCCGCCCGATGCCCGGAACAACGGCCTCGCGTGCGTCCAGTACACCGTGCCCAATAGCACCTTCCAGACACTCCCCGGGCTTGCCACGGCTACGGCTACATCCGATGTCGCCGCACCCACCGAGATCTCGAAGGACGTCACCATCACCGGCCATGCCAATGACTGGACGGTGACCGCCGATGGAAAGGCTCAGGAACCCAATAAGGGTATCATCAGCATCGCCAAAGGCACGGTCATCAAGTTCACCGTCGCCGTTGGCCTTCACACCCTCAATATCAACGGGAAGAACGACGACCCCATGAACTTCAAGGCCGGCGATCCTGAACGCACCATCACCTTCAACACCGCCGGCAAGTTCACCATCAAGTGCGACTACCACCCCGACATGCTCGCGACGGTCTTCGTCCAGTAGCTCCCCGCGAGACACGAACGCAC
The DNA here is from genome assembly GCA_964508715.1 of uncultured Anaerolineaceae bacterium. Taxonomy (GTDB): domain Bacteria; phylum Chloroflexota; class Dehalococcoidia; order Tepidiformales; family Tepidiformaceae; genus JAKALX01. The sequence continues at coordinate 66,174 of CAZDUX010000013.1, forward strand.
CAACCACGGGCCCGGGCAACCGGGCCCGCTTCTTTCCCCGGCGACTTGTCACTTGCCACGTCCGGGGCTTAGGATCCGCCTCACAATCAGCAGGTACGCCGGTGCGCCGTGCCGTGCCTTCTTCAACGAAGTTTTTGGGGGTTTCTCATGCCAGCTCAGACCGGCAAGCGCTACACCTGCCCGAACTGCGGGTCCGAGTTCATCGTCACCAAGGGCGGCGACGGTGAAATTACCTGCAACGGCACACCGCTCGAACTCAAGAAATAACCAGCCTAACGCGTAGAGAAACGGAGTAAGAACATGGCAGTGCAACTTGGTAAGCGCTACAAGGACGAGCAGACTGGCATCGAACTGCTCGTCATCAAGCCTGGCAACTGCGAGCTCAAGGTCGACGGCCGGGATATGGAACTCCTCCAGCCCAAGGTCCTCCCCTCCGCCGACTAACCCCGGCAGCCGGGTTCAACAGCGACGAAAGCGCGGGCTCACGAGCCCGCGCTTTCGCTTTTCTATGAGCCCGCCATGGAGTTAACCGTGATGGGAGCGCGAAGGGTCAGCCTGCTCCGGTGTAAGCAAGCGAAGCCGCTTCAGGTGATGCTCCACCCAGATGGGGGGCCGTTGGGAGCGGGGCCCGGGAGCCTTGTCGTTGAATCGCTCCTGCTTCTTCCGGATCGCCCGGGCGAACTCCCCGTACGCCCGGTACTGCTGTCCGAGCGTAGCCGCGTAACTTCCCGGTGACGAGGAGGCCATCGCCGCGGCACACGTCACGCGGTACCGGCTCTCCATCCGGTCCAGCTCCGCCAGGTCGTCTTCGATCTCCTTGCCCAGCCCGAGCCACTCCGGTACCAGGTTCGCATTGCGCAACATCTTGAATCCGAGCCAGTTGTCTCCCGCAAGCTGCTCGGCGAGCGTGGGTGGTGGCAGCGGTTTGCCCGCACCCTCCAGGTTGTCAAACGCCCCGGCCGACATAGCGTCCTGGATCTGCGATTCGATCAGCTTCTCGAGCCCCACGTCCCGAGTGTAGCCCCTCATCCGGCAGACACGCACCCGGTCGACCTGCGCGTTCAAATCGACAATTGCGAACCCGGATGCTACCTTGGAAACCCTGCGGCCCTCATGGGAGGGCGATTCGTGCGCAAGAAGGTGGGGTGAGACCCCCTGGCAGAAGTCATTGTCGGCGACAACGAGTCGTTCGAAGGTGCGCTCAAGCGTTTCAACAAGCGCGTCCAGCAGGATGGTATCCTTGCGGAAGCACGCCGCCGCGAACACTACGAAAAGCCGAGCGTCAAGCGCAAGAAGAAGGAAGCCGCCCGCCTGCGCAAACTGCGCAAAAAGCAGCTCCGCAGCGAAGCCCGAGCCCTCAGCCGCCGGTAACAGGCGGCATCGTCTCGAATATCCGCAACGGGCCCGGCATTACCGGGCCCGTTCCGATCCCGTCACCCCGCCACGAGGCCGCATCCATGTCCACCCTCAAAGACCGCATCCAGTCCGAACTCGCCGACGCCATGCGCCAGCGCGATGAGACCCGCAAGTCCACCTTCCGCATGCTCATCGCCGCCATCAAGAACGCCGAGATCGAACACCGCGGCGAACTCGACGACACGGCCGTCATCGCCGTCATCCAGAAGCAGGCCAAGCAACGCCGCGAGAGCATCGCCGAGTTCGAGAAAGCCAGCCGCCAGGATCTCGTTGACAGGGAAGCAGCCGAACTTGCCATCCTCGAGCAATACCTGCCCCGCCAGGCCGGCCGCGACGAGATCGAAGCCGCTGCCCGCGCCATCATAGCCAGCACCGGCGCCACCTCCGCTCGCGACATCGGCAAGGTCATGCCGCACATCATGAAGCAGTTCGCCGGCCAGGCCGATGGCCGGCTCATCAATGAAATCGTCCGCGGCCTCCTCGCCCCGTGAATTCCATCCCGAAGAACCGGTCGCGGCGAGGCCTTCACCCTACCGCCGGGGCCGCCGATCGTCGATAGTAACGGTGACGATGCCGATTCGCGCCGTGCTCTTCGATTGGGGCGGGACTCTCGTCCATCAGCCCGCTACGCCACCCGAAACCGCCTACGCGGCTGTTGCAAAGTACGCCCGCCAGAAGCTCTTCCTTGCCCTTCGCGACCAGGTCTTTGAACTCGCCTTCACCGAGGCCGTACGCGAACTCGACGCTGCTGACGCATGCCCTGCGCTCGATCTCCTGGTCAACGCTGCATTCGAACGCCTCGGCTGGAGCCTCGATGGCGACGACATCGCCGAATGCTCCCGCCGCTTCTTCACCGAAGCGACGGCGAAGGACACGGTTTTCGACGATGCTCGAGCACTGCTTGCCTCGCTCAAATACCGCGGCTACCGCACCGGTGTTGCTACCAACAGCATCTACCCCGGCAGCATGTATACCAGCCTCCTTGCCGATCTTGGGCTGACCGGCCACCTCGATTGTTTCGTCACCTCCGCCGATACGGGCCGCCCAAAGCCAGCCCCCGATACCTGCATTCGCGCCCTCGAGGCCATCGGTGGCGACCCTCACGAAACCCTGTTTGTTGGCGATACGCTCGAAACCGATATCGTGGGCGCCCGGGCCGCCGGCATGCGCGCTATCCTCCTCGACCGTGCTGGCCGCCATCACGAAGGCGCCGGGTACCTCGTCGTCGAACGGCTCTCTGCCCTCAATGAGCTCCTCGGTGAAGGGACAGCCGTCTGAACCACGGCGCCCCCGGTATCCCGAACCTGCCACGCCCGGGTTGGTAGAATCAGAGACAGATGTCCAACCGGCCGGTGCCCCACGTCGTTTCGCGCCTCTCCGCCGCGATCTTCGGCCTTCTCATGGCCCTGGCCACGCTCGCCCTCGTCGTTCCCCTGCTCCCACTCTCGCAGGACGTTCACGAAGGGGATATCGCACCGCGAACCCTCAGCGCCCCACGCACTGCAACCTTCGAGTCCGCAGCCGCCACGAGGGCCGCGCGAGACCTCGCCGCAACCAGGGTCGCAGATGTTCCCCTCCCTCTCGACCAGTCCATCCGTGCCAGCCAGGCCGATAAGCTGGATCGCCTGCTCGACCAGGTGCGCGGACTCCGTATCCGAAGCGATCTCAACGCCGCACAACGCCTCGAACAGATCGCCGCCATCCCCGGCGCCGAAAACCTCAGCAACGCCGGGCGCAACGCCCTGCTCGCCCTCGATGCCACGAAGTACGACACCCTTCAGCGTAGCGCCGATGCGGCGCTCGCCGAGATCATGGGCAAGACCATTCAGAAAGGCGATATCACCACCCGTATCGATGAGTATCTGGGCCAGGCCGGCCGCTTCCCCGAAAACACCACCCCCGCAGAAATCACCGCTCTTCGCGAGGTCCTCAAGGCCTTCGTTACACCGACATTCCAGGTTGACACGGCTGCCACGCAGCGAAAGAAGGATGATGCCCGCGCAAACGTCGCGCCCATCGTCAAGACCTACTCCCAGGGTCAGGTCATCGTCGGCGAAGGCGACCGTATCACCGCCGAGGCGATTGAGGCGCTGGATGCAACAGGCGTCATCTCGCCCGGTTTCGACCTTTTTGACTTCCTTGGTGGCGCCGTCGCTGCAATTGCGCTCGGCGTTACGCTCGCCGTGGCCGTCTGGCGCTTCCAGCCCTTCGCAGCACAGGCGCGCCGCCGAATGGCACTCACCGGCATCGCTATCGTCGCTGCCCTCACGGTGGTGCGCGTTGCCTTCCCGGTCATCGCCCCCGACACCGATCGCCACTTCCTGCTCTTTGCCGTCCCCATCGCTACAGCCGCGATGATCGCCGCAGCCTTCGGAGACCTCGCCTTCGCTTCCGTCGTCGCGATCGCAACCGGGCTCTTCGCGGCCTTCATCGGGGCAACGCTGCCCCAGATCGCGGGTGCGTCGTTCATCGACTCCCTCGAACCGGTCGAATTCGTCGCTGCGGCCACCGCCTCGGGGCTCGCCGGTGCGGCCGCCGTCTACCGTGCTGAGCGCCTTGGACGCTACGCCCTGGCCGCCGCTGTAGCCTCAGGAGCGAGCTTCGCCATGATGATGGCCATATGGCTCATCAGCGCCCCCCACGATGATCTGGAAATTGTGTGGATCGCGCTCGTCTCGAGCGTCAATGGCATCGGGTCGGCGATCATCGCCCTCGGCGTCTTCGTCATCCTTTCAATCGCCCTTGGCGTCACCACCCGGCTCCACCTCATGGAACTCGCCCAGGCCGACCATCCCTTACTACGCCGCCTGCAGGACGAGGCGCCCGGAACGTATCACCACTCGATGATGGTCGGCGCCCTCGCCGAGCGTGGCGCTGCGCAGATCGGTGCCGATGCCCTCCTCGCCCGCGTCGGCTCCTACTACCACGATATTGGCAAGATCTCCCGGCCCGGCCACTACGTCGAAAATATGCTTGAAGAGGGTGTAAGCCCCCATGAATCCCTCACCCCGATCGAAAGCGCCTGTGTCATTCGCGAGCACATCCCCGCGGGCCTCGAAATCGCCCGTCGCTACCGCCTTCCCGCTGCGATTCGCGCCTTCATTCCCGAGCACCACGGCACACGGCTCGTGACCTACTTCTATCGCAAGGCGGTGCAGGATGCGGGAGGAGCCGTCGATGCCTCCCCGTTCCGTTACTCGGGGCCCCGCCCACAGACGCGTGAGACCGCCATCGTCATGCTTGCGGATTCGTGCGAGGCCATCGCCCGTGCCTCCGATGCCAACCGCGATATCGATAGCCTGGTCGATGGTGTTTTCGCCGAGCGCCTTCGCGAAGGACAACTCGATGAGTGTGACCTCACCATGCGCGAACTCCAGGCCCTTGCCGCCTCATTCAAGGCAACGCTTACCGCCGTCTACCACCCGCGCGTCCCCTATCCCCAGCCCACCCCCGAGGAACTCGCCAATCTCGCCCGCATCGCCCAGGCCTAGCAATTCCCGATTGTCGATTGCCGATTGCCGATTAGCTGATACGCCTGGTCCTCATGGGTCACTCGCTTGGGGCTCAGTTCAGTGGTGCTGAGGCGCGGCAGCTCGAGCAATCACCAATCGACAATCGACAATCGGCAATCGCCAATCGGCATTCGTCAATTGAAAACGGCGAGGCCCTGCCGGATCAGCGACTCCCAGATGCGGTTGCCATCGTCGCCGCCGAGCAACTGCTCGGGCGCGCGTTCCGGGTGGGGCATCATCCCCAGTACATTCCCCCGGGCGTTGATGATCCCCGCGATGTTGTTGACCGACCCGTTCGGGTTTGCCCTGTCCGTCACCGCGCCCGAGGCGTCGCAGTAGCGGAATACCACCCGCCCCGATGCCTCGATCTGCGAGAGCGTTGCTTCGTCGGCATAATAGTTGCCCTCGCCGTGGCTGATCGGTATGTGCAGGACACTGCCCTGCGGGATTCCACTCACCCACGGGCTTGGCCCGCCCTCGCGCCGTAGATACGTCCACTCGCACCGGAATTCCAGCGAGTCATTCCGCATCAGTACACCCGGCAGCAACCCGCTCTCGCACAGCACCTGGAAGCCGTTGCAGATGCCAATGACGGGCCGCCCCTGCGCCGCAAACTCCATGACCGAATCCATCACCGGCGAGAACCTGGCAATAGCCCCGCAGCGCAGGTAATCCCCATATGAAAACCCACCCGGCAGCACCACTGCGTCGTAGCCGCTCAGGTCCGTCTCGCGATGCCACACGATGTCGGCCTGCTGTTCGAGCACGTCGTGAAGCGCGTGCTTGCAGTCGCGGTCACTCCAGGTCCCGGGGAAACGGATAATCGCAAATCGCATGAGTCCAGTGTAATTGGGCCCCGTTCGAGCCGCGAACCGCTGTCTGCCCACCGGCATTCCGCCCAGGTGAACGGATTGACGGCGCCTGCGGTTCACCCACCCCAGGAGCCTCGCGTGCCCACGCCTTCACTCCCGATCGCGAGCACCTATCAGAAATTCCCCGAATAACCTAGACAGCGAGCTGACATATACGCTACAAATCGCGCGATCGACATGATCTGGCGCGGGGCTCGACGCCCGGCCAAGGGAGAGTTCCAGTGACAGCTGTACCCGCCAGCTTCGAAATGAGCCCCGGCTCCTTTCCGGCCACCCTCGATGTCGACCCGCCCGAGATGCAGAACCGGCTTTCGGTGCTTCTCCGAATCATCTACGCCATTCCGATCATGCTCATGGCCGCGGTTATCGGCCTCGTCGCCGGCATCATGACGGTCATCGCCTGGTTCGTCATTCTCTTCACAGGGAAGTACCCCGCCGGTATGGCCACCTTTGTCGCCAACACGCTCGGCTTCGGCGCCCGTGCCTCGGGCTACATGTACCTTCTCACCGATAAGTACCCCCCGTTCTCGCTCGAAGGCGATGCCTCCTATCCCATCCGGGTCAGCATCACCCCGCAGATCGATGCCCGCAATCGGATGACGGTCTTCTTCCGGATTATCATGGCCATCCCTCACCTCATCATCATTTCGGCCTTGAACTACGCCATGGAAGTCATCGGCTTCATCGCCTGGCTCATCGCCCTCTTCACCGGCACCATCCCCGCCGGACTCCACAACTTCATCGCCGGCTACGTCCGTTGGAGCCTTCGCGCCAATGCCTACGTGGCGCTCATGACCGACACCTATCCTCCGTTCAGCCTGAACTGAGCAACAATGGTGACTCGCAGCCGCGGCTCCCCTTCGGAAGCTGCACGGGGGCCGCGGCTCCGTGTCTGTGGAGTCACAGCCCTCGATACGGCATGATCGCCGCAACCTCGGCGAAACGGAGCGCGCACCGCCATGAGCGATGATACCGTCCAGCAGCTCGAACGGCTCGAAGCCCTCCTCGCCCGCGGCGCGCTGACCGGCGAGGAGTTCGCAGCCGCCAAAGCTCGCCTCCTCGCCGCCCCCGAACCACTGCTCGGCCAGGAATCCCTCCCCGGTCCGCTCGACATCCCGCCACCCCCGACGGTCTTCCCGCCGCCCCGCGAAAAGCCCCTCCACGAATCACCCTCCGCCTCCACCGAGCCCCCCGCTTTCGCCGGCGCGGGTCCCGACGACGCCACCATCTTCGACAGCTCGAGCACCGCCGGCTCCGACACCTCCAGGTGGGACGACCCCATTCTTACTCCTGGTGAGGGCCTGGCCGGCGCCGCTGTCTCCCCCCCTCGCGTGGCCGTTGCCGCGGTCCCTCCCTCTTCCCTCCTCCCTCCTCGTTACCCCGTCACCTACGATGTTGCTTACCCCGAACACCTCAGCCGCTGGAAGACACTCCTGCGCTTCCCTCTCCTCGTTCCCGTCTGGCTCTTCCTGTATCTCGTCCAGTCGGCGCTCTGGGCCCTCCTCTCCATCGGCTGGGCCACCGTCTTCCTGAAAAAGAAGTACCCCTCCTGGGCCTTTGCCGGTGCCGCCGGCGCAACATCCTACGGCGCGCGGGTGATCGCCTACACCCTCCTCCAGACCGATAGATTCCCGAGCTTCGACCGTGAGTCGAGCCCCGTGACCCTCGAATTCGACCCGCCTCCGAGTGGCCAGCTAGGCCGCTGGCGTGTCCTCTTCTGGAAGACAGCCCTCCTCATCCCCCACCTCGTCGTTCTCGGCGCCCTCCAGATGGCGCTCTTCGTCGTCACCATCCTCGCCTGGTTTGGCATCGTTTTCAGCGGCCACTACCCCCGGGGAATGTTCCCCTTTGCAACCGGCGTTATGCGCTGGCACTATCGGGTGTTCAGCTACTTCGCAAGCTTCAACGACCGCTATCCTCCCTACTCCCTCTCCGCCGAGGCAGGGCCAGCCGGGAAACAGGCAGTGACGTGGTCCGCGATCGGCGGCCTCGCCAGTGCGGCTGGCCTCACAACCCTCGTTATCGTCGGTGTTATCGTCGGCTCCAGGCCCGACGTCGTGTACGCCGACTATGCCGCGCTCAAACACGGGCAACCAACATCTACCGTCTACTACGACACCACCGATGGCGGCGAGATCGGTGTGAGCCTCGTGCGCGTCACCGACCCAGGCGACGGTCTCGCCCGCATTCTCACCCCAACATCCCTCGAACGCGTGGTCGTCTTTGAATGGAGCATCGTCAACTTCTCCGGCTCCAGCCGGCGTATCCCTGTCGATGCAGCATGGCTCAAAGCTGAAGCTGGCGGCAAGAAGCATGACTACGATCCCCAGATTCTGACCATCGAGGGGCGCACTGCCCCTGGCACCGTCGAAAGCGGTGACACAGTCACCATGCGTGCCGTCTTCGTGATTCCTAAGACCGCGGAGCCGCTCGAGTTGCACTTCGTGGCTGGCTTCACCGGCCTGGGCGGCATCCGCTACGAGTTCGAGTAGCACTGCTACACTCCATGTCATGTGGATCGGGCTCGTTCGGCGGCTGGTTGCGAATCCGGGCTCTGCCCTGGTTGGCGGGATGCTGAAGTGCGCTATGGCAACTCCTCTATGAGGCGCACGAAGATCGTCTGTACCCTGGGCCCCGCATCCTTCGACCCGGACACGCTTGCCGCGATGATCCGTGCCGGAATGGACGTGGCCCGCCTCAACACCAGTCACGGCACGCTTGACCAGCACCTGCAGTCCATCCAGCTCGTTCGCTCCGTCGCCACTGCCGCACAACGGCCGGTTGCCGTCCTGATGGACCTCTCCGGCCCCAAGCTTCGCACCGGGCCCAATGTCGGCGGCCGCCCGCTCTTGCTCGAAACCGGCAGCGAAATCGATGTAACGCCGAACACCATCGAGAGCCGCCCCGGCCTCATCGGCGTTGAATATCCGAGCCTCACGACAGACGTTCGCACTGGCGACCGCGTCCTCCTTGATGACGGCAACCTCGAACTCGAAGTCCTCGCCGTCACACCCGGTGCCCTGCGCTGCCGTGTCGTTCTCGGCGGCGAACTCGGTGAGCACAAAGGTGTCGCGTTCCCAAACACCACCCTTACAGCCCCGTCGCTCACCAGCCGCGACGAGGAGTACGTGAAAGCGGGCGTTGCAGCGGGTGTCGATCTCTTCGCACTCAGCTTTGTCCGCGATGCCACCGACATCCTCCGCACGCGCGACCTCATACATAGCCTGGGTGGCGACATCCCGGTCGTCGCGAAGATCGAGCGCCGGCAGGCCATCGACAACCTCGAGGAGATCCTTGCCGCGGCCGATGGTGCGATGGTTGCACGCGGCGACCTCGGCGTAGAACTCCCGCCCGAAGAGGTGCCTGTCCAGCAGAAGGTGATCATCGCTGCCTGCGGCCGGGCTATGATCCCGGTGATCACTGCAACCCAGATGCTCGAGTCCATGGTTTCATCGCCCCGCCCCACGAGGGCGGAGAGCAGTGACGTCGCCAACGCCGTCTGGGAGTTCTCCGATGCGCTGATGCTCAGCCAGGAGACGGCCATCGGCCGTTACCCCGTCGAGACCGTCGCCATGATGGACCGGATCATCCGCCGTGCCGAACAACAGATGCCAGCCGACCCCGATATCCATCTCCCGGCCGGTGCCGACGACCACTCCTACGTTGTGGCCCTGGCCGCCCGAAACATCGTCGAATCCGACCCCAACATGCGCGCCATCGCCTGTTTCACACGGAGCGGCTACACGGCGCGCCTCGTCTCCAAGGTGCACCCGAATGCACCGATCTTCGCACTCACACCGAACGAGCATGTTTGCCGCCGCCTCGCCCTGGCGCGCTCCGTCGTCCCGATCCTTTGCCCCGTTGTTGACACAGCCGACGGGGTGTTTCGGCAGGTCGACACCCTGCTCGTCGAGCGTGGCTTCCTCCAGGACGGCGACGAGGTGGTGGTCCTCGCCAGCCTCCCCGTCCATGCATCAGGCAGCACTAATTTCCTCAAGCTCCATCGTCTCGGCGAATCGGCGGCTTACCCGTGAGCGGCGCCCGCCGAACCACCGTCGTCGTTGCCGAGGCAGCCGATCCAGTCCAGGCCGAAATCTGGGTCGACGCCCTTCGCGATGCCGGGATTGATGCCGCCACGTTCGAGCGTGGAGTCGGCGCCGCCCTCGGTGGAGCGGTCACCTCCGGTGTCTCCCGTTTCCCGGTCGTCGTTGCCGCTGCCGACGTCGTCACGGCCCGCAACATCATCACCGAGCTCGATGGCGCCAATTATCTCGCACCGTTCCGCGACGCCTCCGATCAGCGCGAGCGGCGTTCCCGTGCTTTCCTGGCCGTCGCTGCGATCGTCGCATTGATCATCTTGCTCGCCGGCGCCTCGCGAATCGCTGCTGGCTGATCGGCCGGTGTCTCAACACCTTTCGCCACCTCGGCGATCCTGTCTGCTACTGACCCGGCACGAGTGAACTCCTACACCGAACCCCGGCGGCACCGGCACTTGCTGGCCTTCGGTGAACTCGGAGAAGAATTACGCGGCGATGGCGTCGAGCCGCGGCTCCTCTTTGCGGCGCATCGGCTTCGCATCCTCCACCTCGCGAAGCACGTCCGTCGCGTACAGCGACTCGAGGTCGTACTCGTGGATCCGCGCGGTCACCGGCACGTCCAGCATCCGGAACCCGTCGCTCACCGGGATAATCCCCGGCACTCGCTTGAGATACGTCCACGACTGCTCGCGGGTGCACTCCACGAGCATCACGCAGAATCCCGCACCACCCAGGTGGGCCAGGAAGTCCGAACTCCTCGTCAGCCGCTTGAGCAGGTCAGCCAGCGCGACCACTGCGCGGTCGGCGAACTCCCCCCCTCGCCGTGCCCGGATCGTTTCGATCTCGTCGAGCGAAATCTGGATGAGCACAAACGGCTCATGCGCCGACCGTGCCCGCGGCATCTCCCGCCGAAGTTCGGCGAGCAGGTAGTTCCGATTCGGCAGATCCTGCAAGTCGCTCAGGTACGCCGATCCGTAGAGCTTGTTCGTCAACCGCCGAAACTGGCGGTGTCCCAACCAGCGCGCCAGCAGGATCTGCAGGTTCACGAGCACGAACATGAGTGAGAGCCCGCCCGCCACAACGATGTTCGAGACCGATGGCGTCCTCGCTGCTACCGAATAAACGATCCCCAGCAGCGCCGCCCATGCCACCAGCGATAGCATCCGGATGATATGCCGCCCACGCCCGCCACGCGGCCGCCGGTCTTCACGTTCAGCCTGCGTCTCCGATTCGCCCCCGGGCTCTGACTTTGTTGAGTGCCTCTTCCACATGGTGCATCAGGTCCCAAAGTGAAATTCGTCGCGCGTGTACGTGTTCATCAGGCTACCTCCCGGTCGCTCGCCGCCTCGCCGCAGTCCTCGCCGCTTGCCTCCGGTGCATGCGTGGCGTACCAGCGCGGCGCCCGGGCGGTCACGTGCAACAGGAATGCCCGCCCCTTGTCCTCGAGCGTTCGAATGCCGCCATGCACCCGGTTAATCGCCTGGTCTACCGCGGGAGGAAGCGCCACGATCGGCTTGCGCTCCTCCGCCTGTGTCCAGTCGAACCCGCAGGCGAGCCCCTCACGGTTGCAGGCAAGGTCGGCAACTGCCACCAGGTCACCAAGATCCTCGATTGCCGAGACGGGTTTCTCCGGGTGGTGTGTGCGGATAGAGTCGACCAGCAATTCCGGGAACTTCCAGCGCTGCGCCAGCCGCGCCCCGACATGTTCATGGCCGACCTTGAACACTGCCAGCTCCGCCTCGCGATAGCGCATCCCCTCGCGCTGCACCAGGTCCACAACCTCCGCGAAATCCAGCGGCTCACTCAACATCATCGCCAGCTTCCCGATGTCGTGGAGCACTCCCGCAGTGAAGGCATCCTCCGGCCGTACTGTCCGTGTTTCGCGGGCAATCGCCTCCGCCACCAGCCCAACACAAACGCTGTGTGCCCAGAACAGGTCCTGGTCGAAGAGCGCATTCGGCTGTGTCACCGTGAACGCATCGATGATCCCCGAGGAGATAGCGACCGACCGCACCGTCCGCATCCCCAGCAGGATGACCGCTTCCCGTACGTTCCCGATGCGCCGCGAGTACCCGTAATACGCCGAGTTCGAAAGCCGCAGGAGCTTCGCCGTCAGCGCCTGGTCCGAGCTGATGACCGTCGCGAGGTCCATCGCCGCCGAGTGCTCGTCTTCGGCAAGCTGGATAGCACGCGTCGCCACGCTCTTCAGTGGCGTCAGTTCCGTCGTCCGATTCACGATCGTCCTTAGCCGGTTGCGCGCTTCAAAGCTCACAGGTTGATCGTTCACGCCGCACTCCTCCCCGAATGCGCGCCGTCGTGGGCGACAACGCGGTTGCGTCCCTCATGCTTCGCTCCATAGAGCCGGTCGTCGGCAACGCGGATCGCCTCCTGCAGGCTGTCCGCACAGGAAGGGATAGCACTTACCCCCGCCGACACCGTGACCCGCACCGGCACTTCACCCGCCACCACTACCTGCGCCGATTCCGTCGCAAGCCGCACGCGGTTGGCAAACCCGGCCGTTGCCGCAACATCCGCTCCGGGCAGAAATGCAATGAACTCCTCGCCTCCAAACCGCCCAACGATGTCGTTCTGCCGGGCGGCCTGCTGAAGGATAAGCGCGAACGCCGAGAGCACCTCATCGCCGGCGAGATGACCATACGAGTCGTTCACCGACTTGAAGTGATCCAGGTCGAAAATCGCCACACCAAAGGCCGGCCGTGTCAGCCCCGAAGCCAGCAGCTGAGTCTCTGCCGCCTGGATTGCGCTCGCCCGGTAGAGCATCCCGGTCAACTGGTCGTGCCGTGCCGCATGGTTCAGCTCCACCACCAGGTTGCCAAGGTGCTCGTTGCTGCTGCGAAGTGTCTCCTCGATCGACCGCACCTTCGAATAGTCGCGGACGTAGGCGACTGTCCCCAGGTAACAGCCGTAGCGATCGCGCAGCACCGCCGCCGAAATCGCCGCCGGGAAAGGCCCCGATTCGCTGTGTGCCGCGCACACCTCCATGCTTGCGACGTGTGCGCGCGCCGCCAGCCTCGACCGCAATACCTCGAAGTCCTGCTGGGTTGCGAACAGCATCGAGACTGGCCGCTGCAACACCTCGAACGGCGCAAACCCGAAGATCTGCTCACTTGCACCCGTGTACAACACGACCCGATCCCTCTCGTCGGTCGCGATCACCCCGTCCGGGCACGCAAACAGCATGAGCTGTAAGAGGTCCGGGTTGGAGAGAAGGCTGATGAAGTCGGTTCCGCCCCTCAAGTTCCTGCATTCCTCGAAGTAGGCTGCGATAGGTATCGGCCGATTCTGCTGCGGGCCGCAGGGGGCGCCATCGGAATCAGCCTGGTCGCGCTGGGGCCCAACGTTCCGCGGTGAACGGCAGGTGCGCCACCGCCACCGTGCGCCGCTCCCTCGGTTACCACGCCGAATTCGTAAGCTGTGGCTGGCTCCAGCGAGAGCTGCCAGCGGCAACCGCTGCCTCGAGTCCGCGCGATGAGTCCGCTTGCGCCTTACGCCCCTGCGGCGGCCGAACCCTCGTCAATTTGTTCGATGAAATCCTGTTCCATCAGCGTCACACCCTCGATGTTCAGGTTGGGCAGGAGCCGATCGAGCCATCTCGGCAGCCACCAGTTCGCTTCACCCAGCAGCTCCATCGTCGAAGGTACCAGCACCATCCGGACGATCGTCGCGTCCACGAAGATCGCCGTGGCCAGCCCGAGCCCGAACTCCTTGATGACCCGTTCGTCCCCGAGGACGAACGAGAGAAACACCGTGACCATGATCGCCGCCGCCGCCGTGATCACCCGGGCCGTGGCCGCCAGCCCGTGCGTTACCGCCGTCGCATTGTCTCTCGTCTTCAGGTACTCCTCGCGGATCCGGCTAATGAGGAACACCTCGTAGTCCATTGAGAGTCCGAACAGGATTGCGAACAGCATCATCGGCAGGAATGGCTCAATCGGGCCCTTCTCAATCCCGATCAGGTGAGCCCCCCAACCCCATTGGAATACCGCTACCAGCACCCCGTACGACGCCCCGATCGAGAGCAGGTTCATGATCGCGGCTTTCACCGCCACGAGTACCGACCTGAATACCGCCATCAGCAGGATGAAGCTCAACCCGATGACCCCGATGAACAGGAACGGCAGGCGCTCGGAGATCCGCGAGCTGATGTCCACCGTTGCTGCCGTCTCGCCCGAGACATACGTCGTTGCGCCCGATCCCTGGACGACTCCCGGCAACACGGTTTCCCGGAGGTGTTTCACCAGGTCGCTCGTCGATGACGCCTGCTGCGATTCGGCCGGGTAGGCCGTGAAAAGAACGGTGTCCTTCGCCTGGTTGAAAATCGCCGGCGAGACCTGCACCACGCCTGGTGTCGCCTTGAGCGCCTCCCCTATCTCAGTAACCCGGTCGCTTCCTCCATGCGAAAGGTCCGTGATCACGACGACCGGCGAGTTGAAGCCCGGCCCAAACCCTTCCTTCAGGAGATCGAACGCCTTCCGCGTGTGCAGGTGCGGCGCATTGTTCCCGTAGTCGCTGAACGCCATGTGCATCGAAAGCAGCGGCACCGACATCACCACGAGCAGGAGTGCCGAAGGTACGAGCGTCATCACCGGGTGCTGTTGGATCACCCGGCTCAACCGGTACCAGAGGCTCGACTCGTCGACACCTTCCTTCGAATGCAGGAATGGCACGCGCCAGCGGTCGATGCGCTTCCCCGCCAGCGAGAGCAAAGCTGGCATCAGGGTGAGTGCCACCAGGACCGACCCGCCGACCACGAGCGCCCCCGCTGTCCCCAGCGCCGCAATGAACGGCAGACCCATCGCGTACAGCCCCAGGAAGGCAATCGCCACGACGATACCTGCGAAGATGACCGACCGGCCCGCCGTCGACACCGCGATAGCCACCGAGTCCTCCACTGAGCGCCCGGCGTGGAGTCCTTCCCGGAACCGCGTTACCACCAGGAGCGAGTAGTCGATCCCGACGCCAATCCCGATCATCGAAGCGAACTGCGGCGTGAATTCCGGCATCGTCAGGACTGCCGCCACCAGCGCCAGCACCGGGAACCCCGTCCCCAACCCGAAAAGTGCCGCTCCAATCGGTAGCCCGACCGCCACCAACGACCCGAACGCGATGAAAAGAATCACCACCGCGGCCAGCAGCCCGAACGCCTCCGAGCTGAACTTCATCCCCTCGATGTGCTCGACCGCCCGGCCCCCCGGCTCCACCTGGAAACCCGGCCCCGCCGCCTGCTCCGTTGCCTTCACCAGCGCTTTGATGTTCGCCGTGGCAAGGTCGCGCGAGAGTTTCTCCCAGTGGACCGTCGCCACAGCGATGGACCCGTCCTCCGAAATGGCCCCGGGCTGTTCGTAGGGCGAGTCGACCGATACCACCTGTGGGATCGTCCGGAGTTCTGCAAGGAGCGATTCAATCCGCTCCTTCGTCTCTGCATTCGCGATGCCCGCTCGAGCTTTGAAGACGACATCCGTCGACTCGCCAGAACGCTGTGGGAATCGAGCCTCCAACAGGTCCTGGCCCGCGCTCGCCTCCGACCCCGGCAACTTGAAGGTGTTCGAATACGCCCCGCCGAACACCTGGGCGAACGCGGCCAATGCCACCAGCCCGATCACCCAGCCACCAATCACATACCACCGGCGACGGTGCGCAAACCTCGCCCATCGTTCGAGAAGCCCCATCCCCGTTACTCCCTTGGCACACCAGCCCGCATCCGGGCGAATCAGGTCGAGATACCAGCCGCGTTGCCTCCCTCCGGACATAACCTTCGGGTGGCCAGGCGGTCGTTGTCGGCCGAACGGTGATCTCACGATCACTGGAACTGGAATTCCAGTTCCGCTTATGGAAAAATGGAACAGGAATTCCGGTTATTGGTCAATCCCCAGGACGATCGAAAGGCTTTCCCTGTGCAGCCTGCCCGCGCCGATGCCCGCCTCAACCGCTCCCGCGTCATCGAGGCTGCGCGCGCCCTTTTCTCCGAGCGCGGCGCCGAAGTCGACATGAAGGAAGTGGCCGACCGCGCCGGTGTCGGCGTCGGCACCCTCTACCGGAACTTCCCCACCAAGAACGATCTCATCGCCGCCGTCCTCGATGAGGCACTCGAGTCCCTGCGCGCTGTTATCGAAGAGGCTCTCGCTGTCGAAGACCCCCGCGAAGGCCTCCGTCTCTTCATCCATGGCGCCTGCGATGTTATCGAGCAGTCGGGATTCCTCATTCGCGTTCTCCTCGAGGCGGCCATCCAGCATCGCCTCGCTCACCCCGACTTCGCCAGCTTCACCGACCGTTTTGATGCCCTCATTGTCCGCGGCATCGATTCCGGTGTCTTCCGCTCCGACGTCGATCCTCGCATCGCTGCTGCCAATCTGAAGGCCCTCCTCTTCCCGCTCCCCTACCTCGATCTTCGCGAACAGCTCTCCCGCGAGGAGATCGCCGAAGGCTATACGAGCCTCGCACTTGGCGGCATCCTGCCTCCGAACGCGCAGGCTGCCCCGGCTTAACCAGCCCGATCGTTGGGATTGCTATACTGCGGCCACCAGTCCCGGGATATTTTTGGCACTCCGGGGTAACATCGTTATGACTTGCGTGGCGCCTCGAGCGCACGTTCCGGAGCAACCGTACGTGGAAGACCCGAAAATCGTCGCCGAGCGAATCCTTTCGAATGTCCAGACCGTCATCGTTGGCAAGGAGCGCGAACTGCGGCTCGCCGTCACCGCCCTCCTCTGTGGCGGCCACATGCTCATCGAGGACGTCCCCGGCGTCGGTAAGACGATGCTCGCCCGGGCCATCGCCGCCTCCACGGGCTGCACCTTTCGCCGCATCCAGTTCACCCCCGACCTCCTCCCCAGCGACATCACCGGCGTCTCTATCTATAACCAGAAGACTGGCGACTTCGAGTTTCGCGAAGGCCCGATCCTTGCCCAGGTCGTCCTCGCCGATGAAGTCAACCGCGCCACCCCGAAGACACAGTCTGCCCTCCTCGAAGCCATGGAAGAACGCCAGGTCACCGTCGACGGCGTCACCCACCGCATGCCCTCGCCGTTTATGGTTCTCGCGACCCAGAACCCGATCGAGTACGAAGGCACCTTCCCCCTCCCCGAGGCGCAACTCGACCGCTTCCTCATCCGCGTCCACCTCGGCTACCCCAATCGCGAAGACGAAATGCGCATCCTCCAGGCGCAGCGCGAGTCCCATCCCATCGAGGCCATCCGCCAGGTGACCGATGCCGCCGAGATCATGCAGCTCCAACGGGCGGTACGTGAGATCCACGTCGGCCCCGATATCGAACGCTATGTCGTCGATATTGCGAATGCCACCCGCGACCACGAAGCCGTCTACCTCGGCGCCAGCCCCCGCGGCTCCCTCGCCCTCTTCCGGACTTCCCAGGCAAAAGCCCTCCTCGAAGGACGCGACTTTGTCACCCCCGACGACGTGAAAGACCTGGCCCTCGTCGCCCTCGGCCACCGCATCATCCTCAGCCCGGGCGCCAAGGTGAAAGGCACCACCGCCGCGGATGTCGTGCATGCCTGCCTCTCGCGCGTCCCCGTCCCCGGCATGCGGGCGCGAGCGTAATCCCCTCATGCGCCGCCAGGTCAGGAGGATGCTCGCGCCCGACAGGCGCACCCTCACGGTGATGGTCCTCATCGCCCTGGCGAGCGCATTCGTCGCCTTCGGCACCGGTTTCTGGCTCCTCTTCCGCCTTACCTACGTCATGGCCCTCGCGATCCCGCTTGCCTGGCTCATTAGCTGGTGGAACACGCGCAACCTGGAAGCGAGCGTTGAGCGCCGGACGAGCCGCGCCCAGGTCGGCCAGGATGCCGTCGAAGTCATCGAGGTCCGCAACAAGGACTTCCTCCCCAAGGTGTGGGTCGAAGTCGAAGATCCCGCCGGATTCGCTGGCCACCGCTCCCGCCGAGTCGTCATCATCCCACCCCGCCGTTCGCGTAACTGGATGGTTACCACCCCGCTGCGCCGCCGTGGCCTCTACGATTGGGGCCCTCTCCGCATCGTTGCTACCGACCCCTTCGGCGTCTTCCGCCGCGTCCGCCGCATCGGCGACGCCCGGCAGATTCTTGTCTACCCGCCTGTTGTCGATATCCCTCACTTCCAGGCCCCGCCTGCGAACCTGCCCGGCGAGGGCCGCTTTCGCCGCCGAACCCACTACATCACCCCCAATGCCAGTGGTATCCGCCAGTACGCCCCCGGCGATGCCTTCAATCGTATTCACTGGCGCAGCACCGCCCGCACCGGTGAGTTGATGGTCAAGACGTTCGAGCTCGACCCCGCCAGCGACATCTGGGTCGTACTCGATCTCGAGCGGCGCGTCGCTGCCGGCCACGACGAAGAGAGCACCGAGGAATACGGTGTCTGCATCGCCGCCAGCGTCGCCCGCCATTACATCCATGCGAACCGGCCCGCGGGCCTTATGTGTTTCGGCCGGCGACTCGAGATCATCGAACCCGAGCGCGGCCAGCAACAGCTCACACGCATCCTCGAAACCCTCGCCACAGCGAGCTCCACCGGCGACGCACCGCTCGGCAACCTTCTCCTCGAAGAGCAACGCCGCTTCGGCCGTCACACCACCCTCATCGTCATCACCTCGGCAACCGATGACCACTGGCTCACAGCCATCCAGTCGCTCACCCAGCGAGGCGTACGCGCCGCCGTGGTCCTCATCGACCCGGCTACCTTCGGGAGCGACCGCTCCTCCCTTCTCCTCTATAGCCAGCTCACCGCGAGCGACATCGTCACCTACGTCATCAGCAAGGGTGATAACCTCACCCTCGCCCTGAGTCCCACCGGAGCAGGTACATGGCAGGCCTGAATCCCCCGTTCAACCGTACCGCCGATGGGCTCCCGGCTTCCCGCCTCCGCCCACCCCGGATCCTCATGAGCTGGGAGGACTGGCTCACCTTCAGCGCCGCCCTCGTGGCCTTCCTCAGCATCGCCGTCTCGATCCAGAACGCCCACTGGGTGCGAAACATGCCTGCCCTCGTCCCGACGGTTATCGCGGGCCTCCTGATCGGCATGATTGGCGCACGAACCCGGACAAAGGCTGTCTTCATCCATCCCGTTGCCATCGTCCTCGGAGCCGCCGTCGTGCTCCTCGTCGTCCAGACCTACGCCGATGGCGCCACGATTGCCGACCGTATCGCCGACGCCCGCATGAGGATGCGCGAGTGGGTCGAAGTCGTTCGCAGCGGCGACATCAGCAACGACAACCTCCCGTTCGTTACACTCGTCCACTCCATCACCTTCCTCTGTGCCTACCTCGCTGCATGGTCGATCTATCGCTGGCGCAACCCGTGGATTGCCGTCATACCCGGCGGCATGGTCCTCCTCGCCAATATTAGCTTCATGAAGGGCCAGCCGAGTGGCGCATTCATCATCTTCCTGTTCAGTGCCATGGTCCTGGTCGCCCGCCTCCACCTCCAGCGCAGCCAGCAGCGGTGGGACCGCCAGGGCGTCGAATACCCCGACTGGATCAGCCTCAGCGCCATCCAGCTCACCCTCTTCTCCGCTGTGGGGCTCATCATCGCCGCCTGGTTCCTGCCCCTCGGCGGCCAGTCCGGACCCTTCCAGGGCATCGTCGATACCCTCGTCAAACCAGTCACTTCGCAGACCGACACCTTCGTCCGCCTCTTCCATAACGTCGATTCCCAGAAGGGCGCGTCACTCCACTCGTTTGGCGACGTCCTCGCGGTCAACGGCCACGTGAAACTCGGCTCCCGTGCCGTCCTCGAAGTCAACAGCACCTCGCCCGGTGTTATTCGCGCCCAGAGCTACGAGGAGTACACCGGTAACGGCTGGAAAACCACCTCGCGCACCGAAACTCGCGTCGATGCCAAGGACATTGCCGTCTCCTCCGACGCCGGTGAGTACCAGAAACGCAAGGTCTCTATTCTCGGCGTCACCGTTCTTGAATCTGAAAATACCGTCCTCACACCCGGGACGCCCATCGGCACCAACCTCCCCACCATGATCGAGACACCGAGAGGCGTCACCAGTGAGATCGAGCGGATGGTGAGCCGCAAGAATCTCGGTGAAAACGACACCTACAACTCCATCGGCTCCGAAAGTATCGCTACCCCGGGCGACCTCGCTTCGGCAGGCGACCTCTACCCCGGCTGGGTTACAAGCCGCTACCTCCAGCTCCCAAAGAGCCTTCCGCAGGCCGTCCGCGATGAAGCCCGCCGGGTCGCCGCCGAAGCCGCCGCCGAGACACCCTACGCGAAGGCCGCGGCCATCGAGAAGTACCTCCGTGCCTTCCCATATGACCCCGATGTCGATCCGGCGCCCGCCGGCGAGGACACCGTCGCCTTCTTCCTCTTCCAGCTCCGTCGTGGCTACTTCGACTACCAGGCCTCCGCCATGGCCGTCATGCTGCGTACCCTTGGTGTCCCCGCCCGCGTCACCGTCGGCTATGTGCTCGACCCCACAACGGCCCAGGGCACGAAGTACACCGTCACCAGGAAGGACGCCTACACCTGGGTCGAGGTGTTCTTCCCCACCTACGGCTGGGTCAACTTCAACCCCACGTCGACGAAACTCGCCGACCAGGCGAGCGGTTTCGGCAGCCTCCTCTCTGGCAGCGAAAGCCTGGTGGAGCCCAACCTCCAGGACCTCTTCGGCGATATGTTCGAAAACCCGATCCCGGATGGAAACGTTGCGTCCGTGAAGACCGCTCTCAACCAGGACGCGAGCGTCCACGGTAGCCCTCCGTGGCTCCTCATCTGGTCGCTCATCGCTATCCTCGTCATCGCCGTCAGCGGTGCCTTCGGCGCTCGTCTCGCCTGGAATCGTGGCGTGGCGGGCCTCGAACCCAGGGCCGCCGCGTGGACGAAGACCCAGCGTCTTGCCAGGTGGGCCCGCGTCGGCCCCGGCGATTCCGAAACCCCGCGCGAATGGTCACGGCGGATGGGCGGCACGATCGGCCTCGACCGGGAGGCCCGTGTCCTTGGCGATGCCTACGAGGATGTCCGGTACGGCCGCCCCGGTCTTCGCCGCGTTGATGATGCGGAGACGGCCTCCGCCTATCGCCGCCTGCGAGGGGCCCTTGCCAGCCGCATCTTCCGCCGCGGCTCACATGGGCCCAGGCCATAGCCAGGAACGGGTGGCGGGCCGCACGCCCGGACGGAACGGTACCATCGCGCCTATAACCGCTCGGTCAGGTATATTCTCGCCCAATACCTCACTGTCGGAGCCCTTCCATGGCCTTCACCGTCGATCCAGAAAAATTCCGCTTTCCGGCTCTTGCCGAAGCCGTCAAGGGCAAGCGTGTCCTTATCTCCGGCGCCGGCAAAGACGGCGGTATGGGCCAGGCCTTTGCCCTCGCCGCTGGCCTCAACGGCGCGTCCCACGTGGCCGTCCATTTCCACAGCAGCTACGACGACGCCCTCGACCTCGTCAGCTTCCTCCAGAAGGAAGGCGTCAATGCCTTCCCGCTGCAGGCCGATGTCACCAACATGGGCGACCTCTGGGCCACCCGCAGCTACGTCGTCGAGCGCATGGGCGGTCAGCCCCCGAACCTTGTCATCTGCAACTCCGGTCTCACCGAAGCGGGCTACTCTTTCGGACGCTCCCTCCGCGAAGTGGAAGGCGAGTCGCCCGCAATGCGCCGCGCCCGCGTTCGCCAGGCGTTCATGACCAACCTCGCCGAGTCGCAGGCCGTCCTCGATACCAAGATCGATGGCTTCCTTGCGATGACCCATCTCTGGTCTGGCGAGGCGGTCTATGCCAACCAGGAGACGCAGTTCGTCTACATCTCCTCCCGCCAGGCGATCGATCCCGGCGTTAGCGTCCCAGGCTACTCGATCGCCAACTGGGCTGTCCTCCAACTCCCGAAGGTCCTCGCCGTCAACCTCGGCAAGAACGCATCCCTCGTCTCCGCTTGCTCCGTTCTCTATCCGTTCGTGCGCACGGGAATGACAGGCGAGTACGCCGAAAACCCGAAGGTCTTCGGCCGCTGGCAGCCTCGCATGCTCGAAACCCATGAGGCTGCCGAGGCATTCATGCAGGTCCTTGCCCAGCCCGCTCAGACCACGAGCCAGGGCATGTACGAGGTCATGGTCGAACCGGCTGGCGACGGCATCGAAGTCCGCTGGCAGGAAGTCAAGCTCAACGTCGAGGAAACCCCCGTCTCCTGGAAGTCCCTGACCTACAAGTAGGCAGCCTCGCATATCTCGCTCACCGATGGGGCCGCGCTCGCCGAACGCGGCCCCTTTTTCATCTGCGCTAATATGGGCATATGGCCACGCCAATCGCCCCGAAACTCCTGACCGCCGAGGAATTTGCCCTCCTGCCCAACCCTGACGATGGCAGCCGCATGGAACTAGTGAGAGGGATTGTACAGATGGCCCCACCACCGGCATGGGAGCATGGCGATGCCGTCGACGCCATCATCACATCGCTCCGGACGTTTGTTCGTGATCACAAGCTCGGGCGGACGGCAAGCAACGTCGGCTTCACACTCGCTCGCAATCCCGACATCGTCCGTGCCCCTGATGCAGCGTTCGTCTCTGGTATAGCGCGCGGCTTCCGGGGTTATTTCGAAGGTGCGCCAACCCTCGCCGTTGAGGTGGTCTCTGCAACCGACCGCGAAGAATCGATTCACGCAAGAGTCGGCGAATACCTCGATGCCGGCTCCGCCCGCGTCTGGGTCGTCCGCCCTGCCAACCACACCGTCACCGTCTACCGCCAGGGCGGCGACGTCCAGATGTACCGCGAGCACGAAACCCTTTCCAGCGATGATGCCGCCTTCGATACCCCCGGCTTCACCCTCCCGGTCACCACGATCTTCGCCTGATCATCAACTGGCTCCGCCTCTTTCCCTTTCGCGGCATTCGTATGGGACCTGATCTCGCGCCCATCCGCACTCCCCGGACGGGCTTGCTCCCCATCGCATCTTTACCCCGTCACCTCGCCACGGCGTACAATCCGAGCCCATGAGTGACATTCGCGTCGTCGTCTCGGGTGCCGGCAAGATGGGCCGCCAGATCCGCCAGGCCCTCGCTGCCGAAGATGACCTCTCGCCGGTTGCCTTCCTCGATGGCCTCGCAACCACCGGGAAGATCGACCACCTTCCCGTTTACAGCGACATAACAGCCTGCCTCGATGAAAAGACCCCCGATGTCATCATTGACTTCACCAACGCCACCTGGACTCCCGGCCTGGCCGAGGCTGCACTCGCCCGCGGCATCCGCCTCGTCATCGGTACCTCGGGCCTCTCAGCCGAGTTCACCGGCTGGCTCGAAACCGAGGCCAGGAGCCGCTCCACCGGTGTCGTTGTCGCTGCCAACTTCGCCATCGGCGCCGTGTTGATGATGCATTTCGCGAAGCAGGCTGCTCGTTTCTTCGAAAACGCCGAGATTATCGAACTCCACCACGACCAGAAGGTCGACTCGCCCAGCGGTACCGCCAAAATGACCGCCGAGCTCATGCGATCGGCACGCGATACGGCTTTCACTCACCCGGTTTCCGAAAAGGAAACGCTGCCGAATGCCCGCGGCGCCGAACTCGGCGGCATTGCCATCCACTCCGTCCGTCTCCCCGGCCTCGTCGCCCACCAGGAGGTTATCTTCGGTGGCCTCGGGCAGACGCTCACCATCCGCCATGACAGCACAGGTCGCGATTCCTTCATGCCCGGTGTCATCATGGCCACCCGTGAAGTCATGAAGCTCGACCACCTGGTCGTTGGCCTCGATCAGCTTTTCGGCCTCGCCTGATCCTCACCGGGGTCGCCGTCAGCCTGCTTGCGCGATTCCCCCGGCGAACCACAGGGCCCATCAGCCACCCGCGACAGGAACGAACCCCACCGTGTGGCGCCGCTACTTCCGATACGGTCCGTCTCGCCAGTCCAGCGCCGCTTTCAGCCCCGTTCCAGCCGCCATGCTCTCCCGCATCTTGTCCTGCCACAGGTACGACTGGCCGGTGTACTGCGCCGCGGCGTCGAGGTCCGTCGAACTGCGCACCGACGAATAAATTCCCATGTTCTCGTAAAAGCGGTTCATGTTGAGCTTCAGGATCGCCAGGTGGTCAGCCGTCATGTTCGCGATCCGGTCGGCCATCGCGATTGTCCTTGATTCCAGGTCATCCTTCGGCCACGCATAGTTCACCATCCCTATCCGTTCTGCCTCGGCGCCCGAAATCGAGTCGCCCGTGTAGTACAACTCCTTCGCCTTGCGCATCCCGATGACGAGCGGCCAGATAACGCCCGTCCGGCTCGTCCCCAGCCCGCGCAGACCAGGGTGCCCGATCTGCGCATCCTCGGCCGCCGTTACGAGGTCCGCCATCATCGCCAGCTCACATCCGCCCGCGAGGCAGTAGCCGTGCAACTGTGCCACCGTGATCTTCGCCATGTTCCAGAAGTACATGTGGATGTCTGTGACCTGCTGCATCCCCGTCCGGATCCCCATCATCAGCCGCCGCCCCTGCGCATCCACGGTTCGATGACGCCGCACGATCGCATCAGCTCCGCCTCGTGCCGGCGCAAGGTCGTATCCCGCTGAAAACGCCCTCCCCGCCCCGCGAAGGATGATCACGCGTGCCGAATCGTCCGCCTCCAGGTCGTGCAGTGCCTCCCACAGCTCGTAGAGAAGCTCCTGTGAGAGTGAGTTCATCTTCTCCGGGCGGTTGAGCATGATGCGCGCCACCCGCCCATCCGTCCCAACGCGGTCGATCTCGAGGTTTTCGAAAGTGCGGTCGGCCATCATCACTGCTCCTCTTGCTGATGCCGCCGAATTATAGACACCCTCCCACTGAATGACAGCAGCGTCACCCTCTCGCCCATTCACCTCACCCAAAGGTGTCCTAATCCGCGCACCTGCGTATACTCTTGCTGCGATGGACGCCAACCCGCTCCTCCGTAAAGCCCAGGCCGATAACCTCCTCGATCGCACCGCGCTTCAGCTCCAGCAACTCCTCCGCGAAGCCTGTGCCGACCTCGACCCCTTCCCCTCGTTCCCGAACGCACTCTTCACCAATGCCATCGAGTGCGACCCCGGAGGTATTGGCGATCCCGAGCGCGGCTGCGTCGTCGTCTGCGAAGATGGCGAACTCTACGAACTCGAGTTCGGCATCGATCACGACGCTATCGAACTCACGGGCTCCTGGGATCCTGTCACGGCCCGCAAAGAGACGAAGAAGAAGCTCGAACTCCATCCTCGCGACTACATCGTCTACGCCTATAACGGCCTCGTCGCCGTAACCGAAGCACTCCTCGAACGCCAGGCCGATAGTGGAGGCGGTGCATGAGACGCGTCGTCAAGTGGCTCCTCGTCATCTCGGTGCTTGGGGCGCTGGTGGCGGTCGCCCTCCGTTTCATCGCCAGTCGTCGAACCCCGGCAAAGAAGCCGGTCGAACGCTGGGAACCACCCGCAGGGGCGGCCCCGGCCCAGACGGTCACGGTCGAACCGCCGCCCCGTCCCGAAGAGGAACCAGCCTTCGTCGCCGGGACTGAATCCATTATCGAGGGTGAGTTCGAACCCCCCGAGGAGGGAGGCCCGCCCGAGGACCTTGTCCTCGAAGAGGAACCGGCGGAGGAGCTTTCCGAACCGCTCCTCGACGCCGACCGTGCCGAAGCCGAGCCCGAGCTCGCCGCCCACCTGCGCGAGGCTGAGCCGGCTGCACTCGAGGGTGAGTTCGAGCCCCCCGAGGAGGGAGGCCCGCCCGAGGACCTTGTCCTCGAAGAGGAACCGGCGG